>CAVQKX010000001.1:0-1697054 GCA_963713195.1 uncultured Alphaproteobacteria bacterium | reverse complement strand
AATCGAGATAGGCCCGGCCAACCTCGCGGGCACGCGCGAAAGGATTGCCGCCTTTGGCAAAAGCAGTTTCCAGCGTTTGTGCGAAATTGTTGAACGCGCCGGTACGCAGGTAAGCGATGATCTCATCACGGTCGCGGAAATAGCGGTAAAGCCCCATCGGGCTTGAGCCCAACCGCGCGCGCGATTTCGCGCATCGTGATCGCGCCCTCGCCGCCCTTTGCATAAAGGACCGATGCCGTCTCCCCTACCCGGGCACGGAAACCTTCGATGTGCTCTTTGCTGAGTTCGCGGGGCATTCAGATCTCTTGTACGACGTACGCGTACGATGTACGCAATTGTAATCCGAATGAATTCTCCAAAACTTCTTCCTCTCCGCTTGACTCTTCATTGCCTTACGGGATTACTTCACCATTAAGTTAATTAACCTCATGGTTCACTACAGATGACCGACCGCCTGAGCACCACCTTCTCTGCCCTTCCCGACCCCACAAGGAGGGCGATTTTTGCCCGCCTCGCGCTGGGCGAGACCTCGGTGAAGGAACTGGCCGAGCCATTCGAGATGAGCGCGCCAGCGATTTCGAAACATCTGAAGGTTCTGGAAAACGCGGGCCTCATAACTCGCGGGCGCGATGCGCAGTGTGCCCCTGCAAGCTAGAGCCGCAGGCGCTGAAGGTATCGACGAATGGCTAGAGCGCTATCGCAGACTTTGGGAAGAGCGTTTCGACCGGCTGGAAGATTACCTACGCGAACGACAAGCCAAGGAGAAAAAAGATGCCCGAAGCGCAAGTGATATCGCAACGGAAGACGCACGCTTATTATCACACGCATGTTCGACGCGCCGCGCGAGCTGGTCTTCAAACTGTGGAGCGATCCGAAACATCTCATTCGCTGGATGGGACCTCGCGATTATCCCGCCATGAGTGTCGACAATGATTTCCGCGTCGGTGGAAAATGGCGCATCGGGTTACGCGCGGCGGATGGGAGCGGGGACCTGTGGCAAAACGGCGTTTATCGCGAAATCGAACCGCCCGGGAAATTTGCATTCACATTCGCGTGGGAAGGCACGAAAGGCGGCACACCACCCAACGAAACCTTTGTTACACTCGAACTCGAAGATGTGGACGGCAGGACGCGGATGACGTTCAAGCAATTCCTCTTCGATACGGTGAGCAATCGCGACGGGCATAACGGCGGCTGGAACAGCGCCTTTGACCGCTTTGACGATTATCTGGCCGAAATGTGAGGCGCGTCATGACCGACACACTTCGTGACGAACGCAGATCCGAAGCATTCTCGATGATGTCGCGAAGGCACTTTATACCAAAGATGCCGATGCGATCGTTGCGCATTATGCGGAAGACATAGTGATCGCCAACCTCGCGCCGCCTCTTTGCAACAAAGGCATGAGTGCACGCGATACCGCTGGGATCAAGCAGTGGCTTGCCACCTGGAAAGGTCCAATCGGGTGGGAAACGCGCGACCTGCATATCGAAATTGGCGGTGATGTGGCGTTTGCCTTTGGCCTTAATCGCATGACAGGCACCAAGCGCGACGGAGAGACAGCCATCTTTGGACGCGCAGCACGCATTGCTTCCGCAGGGAAAAGGGCGAGTGGAAAATCGTTCACGACCACAACTCGGTTCCTTTCCACATGGATGGAAGCTTCCGCGCCGCAACCGATCTCAAGCCGTAAGCAACTTCTGGAGAGGACTATGAGCGCCAACGACAATAACTCAGAAGAATTCGTCTATTCACGCACCTTTGATGCACCGCGTTCGCTGGTATGGAAGGTTTACACCGAGGCGGAGCATCTTGCCCAATGGTGGGGGCCGAAAGGCTTTACCTGGTTGAGTGGTACGCTCGATTTCAAACCAGGCGGCGTATTCCACTATGGCATGCGATCGCCAACTGGCGATGAAATGTGGGGCAAGTTTAATTATCGCGAGATCTCCAAGCCCGATCGCATTATCTTCACCAACTCGTTTTCTGATAAGGACGGCAACACCGTCCGCGCTCCGTTTGCGGCAGACTGGCCGCTAGAAATTCTGAACACGGTAACGTTCGTTGAAGAAGGCGGAAAGACGACTGTTACGTTGCGTGGCGGGCCGTTCAACGCCAATGCAGCCGAAAAGGCGCGTTTCTGACGCCATGAAGCCATCGATGAAACAGGGTTTCGGCGGCACGTTCGATCAGTTGGCCGAGTACCTGGCGAAGCAACAGGCCTGATAGGAGCATTCGATGCTGAAAGACCTCACATTGTCGAACGCACCGCCCAACCCTATGCAGCGGTACGCCGGAAGATTGGAATGAGCGATATCGCTACAGTCTGCGGATTCGATGTCAGGTGAGTTATTTTCCTGGCTCGGCAAGCGCAACATCCAGCCACTGGCGCGCCATTCTTCAAATATAATAGCTTCGGGCCTGACGGCCAGCTTGAAATCGAATGGGGCGCACCCGTGCCGCTCGGTGTTTTGGGAGATAGTGTGGTGCTAACAGGCACACTCGCTGCCGGACGCTACGTAAGCGTGATGCATACCGGTCCGTTCAAGGGATTACGCGATGCGACCGGCTCATTGCTGGAATGGATCGAGGAAAACGATCTCGAGCTCGATAAGCATTGCGTCGATGGCCGCGTTATCTTTGGCTGCAGACTAGAACTTTACCTAACTGACCCCCGAGCCGAATCAGATTTAAGCAAATGGCAGACAGAAATCACCATGCGCCTCGCCGACGAGACGTGAACCACAGGAGAATATCATGCAGATCAATGCATATCTGAACTTCAACGGAAATTGTGCGGAGGCTTTCAACTTTTACAGAAGTGCTTCGGCGGCAAAATTGAAATGATGATGACGCACAAGGATGCACCGCCAGAAGCGCAGATGTCACCCGAATGGAAAGATATGATCATGCATGTTCGCATGAGCGTTGGCAGCTCCGTCCTTCTGGGTTCCGACGCGCCTGCGAACTTCTACAAAACGCCACAAGGGCTGACTGTTTCTCTCGGCATCGAAAAGGGGGATGAAGCAAAGCGAATCTTCAAGGAACTCGCCGAGGCGGAACCGTCACCATGGCGCTGCAGAAGACTTTCGGCCGCGCATTTTGGCATGGTGACGGACAGGTTCGGTATCCCATGGATGGTCAACTGCGAAAAAGAATAAGGCACCCAAAGCACTCAGCGCCTCGAAGCACTTGTGAAAGCAAAATAGAGAGAAACAACATGAGAAAACTGATTATCGCATGCGCCTTACTGACGGTTGTAGCACCACAGGTTTACGCGGCGGATATCGCGCCGGCGGCCACGAACCTGCCGGCCGGAACATATACGCTCGACAAGGCGCATGGGAGCCTGATCGTTCGGCTCAACCATATGGGATTTTCGCACTTCACCGCACGCTTCTCGACGTTCGACGTGAAACTTCATGTCGATCTGACGCATCCCGAAAACGCGAAGATGGAAGCGAGTGTCGATCCCGCATCCCTCTCCACCGACAATCCGCCAAGCGGGTTTTTGGATGAATTGCGCGGCGCACAATGGTTAAATGTTGTCGCGTTCCCCCAAGTCACTTACCGGGCAACAAAAATCGAAATAACCAGCCCGAATACCGCGCGCATCACGGGCGATCTTTCGCTTCATGGTGTGACACTACCAATGATTTTTGAGGCCACATTCAATGGTGGATATGCCGGGTTCGCCATGGATCCCCATGCCCGCATCGGTTTCTCGGCACATGGGTCGTTCAACTGTTCACCGTTTGGTGTTGCCTATGGAGTCCCGGCACCTGGAGCACGATGGGTGTGAGCGACAATGTGGAAGTGATCGTTGAAGCGAACTCACCGGTCCGGCATGACCGGTGCGAACAAAGCCCAGTGAGGACTCCATGACCATCAAACTCTATTACCACCCGCTTTCCTCAGATTCACAAAGCGCCGATCCCGCTTTATGAGAACGACACACCGTTCGAGCCCGTTTTCGTCGATCTTGGTGACGAAGCATCGCGGGCGGCTTTTCTCAAAGTCTGGCCGATCGGCAAATTTCCTGTGATTGAGGATACAGCGCGCGACTGGATGGTGCCGGAATTGAGCATTATCATCGAATATCTGGCGCAGCATTATCCGGACAAAATTGAGCTTATACCAGAGGATGCCGACCTGGCCCGCCAGGTACGCATGCGCGACCGCTTCTTCGATCTGCATATTCATACCCAAATGCAAAAGGTGATGGGGGATAGTTTGCGGCCGGAAGGAAGCCGCGATGCGTTGGGCGTCGAATATGCAATAGCGCAAATGCGCACCGCGCTCGGCATGCTGGAACAAGAAATCGGATCTAGGACTTGGGCAATGGGCGAGACATTCTCTATGGTCGATTGTTCGGCCGCTCCCGCCCTCTTCTATTCCAATCGCATTGTGCCACTCGCGGAGGAATTTCCGAATACAAACGCTTATTTGAAACGCCTAACGGAGCGCCCATCCTATGCGCGCGTGCTGAAAGAAGCGGAACCTTATTTCAAGTACATTCCGAGATAGGAATAGGTAGAGCTCTGCGCATGTCGGATATCGAGGGTTCTGTTTATCAGGCATTTGGTAATTGAGGAAAAGAAATGACAACGCGATCTGCCACCCACGCGACATTTGTCATCGAGCGCAATCTGGATTTCATACCCAGCTTCGTGTTCCGCGCCTGGGCCGACCCTGAAGCAAAAGCGCGCTGGTTGATCGGGCCGGAGGGATGGGGGCAGGAGAAATACAGCCTCGATTTCCGCGTGGGCGGGCATGAATATGAAAGCGGTGGCCCTCCCAATGGCCCGGCACATCATTACAGCGCCACCTATTATGACATCGTGCCGGACCAGCGCATTATTTATGCCTTTGACATGCATGTCGGGGATCAGCGCATAACGGTTTCGCTGGCAACCGTCGAATTCAAAGCCGTGGGCACCGGAACCCGCATGGTCTTTACCGAGCAGATCGTGTTTCTTGATGGAGTTGACCATCTGGACGCTCGCAAAGAAGGCACCGAAGCAATGCTCGACAACCTCGAAGCGGAATTGAAACGGTCCGCATGAGGTGACTGCGGGGCTGGCATTCTGATTTCATGGGTTTGCTCCGGCACATTTCTGCGGCATGTTTCATTCATGCCCGGCGCCCCGCTTCCAGATTTCACACTTGAAGGCGAAGATGTTGTGCTTCGCCCTTTAAGGCCAAATGACGTCGAAGAGTTGACGGCTGCGGCTGCACAGTCGCGCGAGACGTTCCAATGGACGTGGGTGCCGGACGGTATCGTTGAAACACAGGTGATGCTGGACAAGGCTCTCGAACAGAGGCAGGAAGGAACGCGCTATCCATTCGTTACATTGTATCGTGGCGCGATTGTGGGTTGGACGAGCTATTTCCGCATCGAATATTGGGATTGGCCGGAGGGAAACCCGCAAGCCGGACGCACCACGCCCGATGCGGTGGAAATTGGCGGCACGTGGCTTGCGCAATCGGCACAACGCACGCGCTGCAACACTGAGGCAAAACTTCTGATGCTGCGTCATGCCTTTGAGGTCTGGAAGGTGCATCGCGTGCATTTCGAGACGGACGAACGCAACACGCGCTCGCGCAATGCTATTGCCCGGTTGGGCGCGAAATTTGAGGGCATACGCCGCGCTGATCGGCCGGGCCGCGATGGAACCGTGCGCAACACCGCGCGCTATTCGATCACCGCGCCGGAATGGCCGCAGATCGAAACGGGCTTGATCGATGCTCTCCGCCGCGAGGCGTAATCCTTACCAAGTGCACGTCTCGCCCTTGTTCTGTTCGTCCAGCCATGTCGATAGCGGCGCGAAATACTCGGCGATGGCGCTGGCGTCGATATCGTGCTCGCCAGTGAACGCTGCCAGCGCTTCCGGCCAGGGCTTGGACTCTCCCATCTTCAGCATCGCGTTGAACTTCTCGCCGACATCCTTGTTGCCGTAGATGTTGCAGCGGTTGAGCGGCCCTTTCCATCCGGCTGATCTGGCAAGCGGCGCGATAGAACTGGAACTCATAGATGTCGGCCAGGAAATAGCGCGTATAGGGTGTGTTGTTCGGCAACGTGGAATTTCGCGCCGGGATCGAACGCATTGGCCGGACGCGGGCCCGGCGGCATGAGACCCTGGTATTTTGCCACCAGATCCCACCACGCATCATTGTAGTGCTCCGGCGTGATCGCGCCGGAGAACACGCCCCAGCGCCATTTGTCGACGAGTAGCGCGAAGGGCAGGATCGCAACCTTGTCCAGCGCCATTTTGAGCAGATAGGGAATGTCGGCTTCGCGGTCCGGCACCGTGTCGATCAGGCCGAGCTGCTTGAGATAAGTCCGGCGTCAGCGCGTTCAAACCGGCGAAATCGCCGATCGCTTCGTGGAAGCCGTCATTGGCGCCGTTCCGGAACAGGAAGGGCTGATCGCTATAGGCGCGCTGATACATGTTGTGCCCGAGCTCGTGATGCACGGTGTAGAAATCGTCCGCCGTCACGGTGATGCAGGCCTTCAGCGCGCAGATCGTCCTTGCTGTCGATGATCCCAGGCCGAAGCATGACAGACGACGTCGCGGTCGCGCGGGCGCGTGATCTGCGAGCGTTCCCAGAACGTCGCGGGCTCCGGCGCGAAGCCGATCGACTGGTACCAATTGTCGGCGGTGTGGACCATCTTCACGGGATCGTAGCCATGCGCGACAGCGACTCCGTCAGGTCGTAACCGGGAGCGTCGCATCTTGCGGCGCCACGATGTCGTAGATGTTGCCCCAGTCCTGGCCCCACATGTTGCCGGTCAGATCGGCGCGGATCGGGCCGGTCGCCGGCTGCACCTCGGCGCCGTATTTCGCGTTCAGCTTGGCGCGCACATAGCAGTGCAGCTTGCTGTAAAGCGGTTCGACTTTCGCCCGGGCGAGAAGTACAGGCAGAACAAGTTGCCGTTTTAAAATATCGAGCTTGCGCCGCGTGTCGGGGTCGACTTTCACCTGATCGAAACGCGCGGCTTCCTTGGCGTATCGCATGCTAACGCTGGTGTTTTCGGCAGTCGCTTTGGCGACAAGCCAGTTGGAGTTATAATTGATATAAGTTGCCTGTATCCAGCCGGCGCGGTTCAGATATTCGGATTGCCCGGCAAGTTCGGCTTCGGCCTTTGCCACAAACTCTTTGGCATCCTTTGCCGAAAGTGGTTTCGAAGAAAGTGGCAAACCCCGCCGCTGCAATACCCACACTAGAGGCGGGACAGCAGTGGCCACCATCAACTTGCTACGCATGCCAAACGCCTCCCATCGGTCGGAGCCCTGCCCTTTCCGTGACATGTAACTCCTGATTGGCGAACAGAGCAATTTGGCGAAAAACAGATTTTCGTGATCCGGCCTCTATGCGGCGGCTGCAGCGACGATGATTTCCGCGACGGCCTGTTCCTTGCGCGTGCTTGAGCGCGCCGATTTCAACGCGTCGGCGAAAGGCTTCAACGTGCCGGTCTCAAATGCCGTCAAGATAGCAGGATGCACATAGCTCTTGCGACAAACGGTGGCGGTGTTTTCCAAAGAACGGGCCGCTGTTTCAAGCGCTTGCTTGATTTGTTTCTTTCGCCACGTTCGCTTGAAGCGGGATCGACGCAGGCGAGCGCTTCCAACGCATCGGAACTCCCGCAGAGCGTGCGGAAATCCTTGAGTGAGATCTTCGCAAGCTGCGATTTCTTTAAGATACAGGTTCACGTCCTGTGAGGTGAGCGAGCGGATAGCTCCATCTTCGGACTGGAATTGAAAAAGGCGAGAGCCCGGAAGCTTGCGCAACACGGCCAGCGCCTTGCAAAGGCGCGCGTTGCGAACCTCCTTATGAACCTGCTTTCCGCCCTTGGCACGAAAGCTGAGGGTCAACACATCGCCCGAGCATTGAACATTTGATTTCAAAAGCGTGGTTGCGCCGCGCGTCTTGCGCTCGCGCGCGTAACCTTCATTGCCCGCGCGAATGGAGGAGGCATCTACCAAAGCGACAACTGAGGCCAGCGCCAACTCTCGATTGGGCTTACCGGCTTTGAGTGCCGACGCGACTATGCGGCGAATGCGCGGCAGGCCTTCGATGAAATAGGCCAAGCGCTGCGCTTTGCGAATATCGCGGATCTTTTCCCAGTCTGGATGATACCGGTATTGCAGCCGCCCAGCCGCGTCGCGGCCAACCGCTTGCAAATGCGCTTTCGGATCTGAGGCATAGAACACATCCTGATAAGCCGGCGGCACGGCAAGGCGGTTTAATCGCGCGACGAGCTGCCGATCACGTATTCTTCGGCCTTGCCCATTGAAAAAAGCCCAGCCTTCGCCCGCCCGCTTGCGGCGGATATGAAGACCTTCTGGCGCCGTCAGGCGGAGACCCAGCTTTTTGGCGAGTTTCCTGGCTGATGTGGGTTCCATTTCACCGCAACGCCGCACCGCCCCTTTTGGTTTCGGCCGAAATCCGATCTGGAGGATCGAAAATCGTTTTTGAGCGTTGAAACGCTGGGCGAGTGGAAGGCAGCATTCTTGGATCACCGTGAGCAATTTGTTTTGCAGGGAGCGCAGAATGTTTTGCCGCGCGATGTAACCATCGGCGACTACCAATTTCGGCAAGTGGCAGACCGCTTGGTTTCGCGAGGGTTGTTGAAAGTTACGAACTCCGCTTCAAATGCCGTGAGCTACGCCTTGACGGACGCAGGCCGGGGCAAACTACTGGCGCTTCACGGTCCCACATCGCCTTTGTCTTTGCCCGCGAACCAGACACCCACCGCGATCGCGGCAGAATAGTTTGACCAACAGGCGCGCGAAATTGGCTGGCGAAACATCATCGCAGGCACGCCTGGTGACCATCGCGGAAAATCTTCGCACTGGAGGCTCGATCTGGGCGGAGCCCAAGCTGAAGCCGCGACCGCTTTCCAACTCACTAAAGGCAGACGTGGTAATTGTAGGCGCCGGGGTGACAGGAGCGTTCGTCGCTCAAGCCCTGAGCACCCGTTATGAGAAGGTGATTGTTGTGGATCGGCGTGCGCCCGGCGCGGGGAGTACATCAGCGTCGACCGCGATGCTGCAATGGAAATCGATGCTCCTCTTATCGAACTGAGTGAAAAAATCGGAGCCGCAAAGGCCAAACGCGCTTGGAAACGTTCGTTTCGCGCCACGCAGGATTTGATGCGTCTGGTACGGCAGGAGAACATCCGTTGCCAACTCGAACAGCGTAAATCCCTTTACCTCGCGGGCAACTCGGTTGGGCACATTAAGCTTGCGGAGGAAGCTTCGTTACGAAAACGCGCTGGCCTTCCTTGCGACTACCTCGATGCAGCGGAACTGAAAAATCAGTTTGGAATTGCGCGCAATGGCGGCATTGTCGGAACCAACTCCGCCGTGGCAGACCCCGTGGCGTTGACGCGTGGCCTATTGCGAAGGGCGGAGACTACCGGCGCGCGCACCTTTTTTCCTGTCGAAATATGCGATGTTTTCGCGACCCGCCATGGCGTCGTCCTTGATACGGGTTCGGGCTTTATCGAGGCAAAATATTGCGTTTTCTGTACCGGCTACGAATTGCTGAAGGGCATTCCCGGCAAAGGCATCAGGATCACCTCAACCTGGGCTATCGCAACTCGACCGGCCGTTGCCCGCCCATCTTGGCTCAATCGGTTTCTGGTGTGGGAAGCATCTGAACCATACCTCTATATCCGGACCTCGCACGACGGACGCGTGGTTATCGGTGGCGAGGATGAGGATGTCGATGTTGCGTCCTATCGCGCGCGCAGCCTGGCGCGTAAGGCAAAGAATTGGAGAAGAAGACGCGAAGCTTGCTTGGGCTAACGTTTTCGGCTTCTCGAAAATGGACAGGTGCGTTCGGCGAAAGCGATGACGGATTACCAGTGATTGATGCGGTCCCAGGAATGCAGGGCTGCTTCGTGGCGTTGGGGCTGGGAGGCAACGGCACGATCTACAGCATGATCGCAGCCCAGATCGTGCCCACTCTGCTCCATGGGCGGCCTGATCGGGATGCAGATCTGTACCGCTTCCGTTGATTGCTATGCCTTGCCGGGATAGCCTTGCGCACGCAACATATGCGCCAGATGAGCGGTGCTCGTCGCCAGCATTCGCGTGGCATCCGCTACAGTGCGGGGCGTGCGCTTCAGATCGACATAATTTTTGTCACCCATGGCTTCACCCACCCAATAGGTCACAGCATTTGGTGCCAGACTGAAGCCCACGTCGTTCAGCGCCTGAAACATCTCGGCAGAAACATGGTGCGCGCCATCCTCATTGCCGACCACCGCAACGGCAGCGACCTTGTTGTAAGTCTTCATGCGCCCATGATCATCCTTATCGTCGAAAAGCGCATCGAGCCGTTCAACAACGCGCTTGGCGATGCTCGAAGGCTGCCCCATCCAGATCGGTGTTCCCAATATCAGGATGTCTGCTGCCAAAATCTTCTTCAGGATTCGCGGTGAAGTTCGCAACACGCAGGATCTCGCCCTGAACGTCGAATTCTTTCATCGCTGCCAAGACTTCCCCTAGAAGCCTGTCGGTCGAAGATTTATCCGTTCCGGTTTTAAGCGTGCAATTGAGGGCCAGGGCATTGAGCGCCATTGGCCTACTCTTTGGGCAACATCGGCTTGCCTTCATGGGCAACCAGAAGGTCGTGCATGTCGTTGGTGTGCTCTTCTTCGACCACAAGGATCCCTTCAAGCATCACGCGCGTCGCGGGGTCGTTATCGCCGAAATAGCGGATGAGTTCGCGATAATGATCGACCGCGATACGTTCCGCGACCAAATTCTCGCGGATCATATCGACGAGATTTTCGCCTTCGACATATTGAGATGCGGACCGGCTTGCCAGCCCATCCGGATTAAAATTCGGCGCGCCGCCAAGCTGGTTGATGCGCTCGGCCACCGCCATCATGTGTTCTTGCTCATCCTTCGCATGCTCGGCGAATTCAGCCTTCACACCTTCGCTGGAAATACCGGTCGCGGCGATGGAATGCATCGTGTAACGCAGGACGCAGACAATCTCGGTAGCCAGAACGGATTGCAGGATTTCAATCGTTTGTTTGGCGTCCCCCTTGTAAGTGCCGGTAATGTTGCCTCTGGAAAGGTGTTCGCGCGCGCGCGCGCGAAGCGTCTTCACATCGGTCAGGAACGTGCCTTCGGTATCTGATTTCGAATTGGGCATCTTAGCCTTCCTGCAATGGTTCCTTTATGGAACGCATGAAGGCGCATTCGGATACGTGGGTTGCGCTGAAAAGTTGCACAGCGCTCCAACCAACTGATTTTATTCGATGAGTTCCGCCTACGAGAGGCCCAGCGTTCCGGCAGTACCCGATCGACCGGTGTCTTCCACAGCCGGCGCGGTCCGAAACAGGCGGTCGCCCGCACCCATTGAAACCCCCCACCAGTAGTTCTCGTTGCGGAAATGGTGCCAGCGGTGCTCGCGCACGCGGCGCCGATAATAGGCGCTGTTCGGGCACCAAGGGATGTGCGCGAGATAGTGCGCCCACTCGTAGTGCAGCCCCAGAAGCAGATAGACCGCCATGCCGCTCAACACAGGCCCGCGCCATGGCCCGGCAAAAACCGACGATGGCCGCGATCAACGGAAACACCATAATGTGAATATGGCGAGGAATGAACACCCACTCCATATTCCAAGGCTCCGCGTGATGCCGGCGATGCGTTACCGGCAGGTAGAAGTCGATGGTACGGCCAAACAGCTTGCGTGGCCTGTAATGCAGCATGAAAACGTGAATCACCCACTCGTTGATCGGAAAATAAGCCCACACCGCAATCGCAACCGCTGCATCGACCCAGCCAAACGCGCCCAGATAAACCCGCGTGCCTATGGCAAGAAGCACCGCAAGTGCGATCAGCTGTGGGCTGCGCTGACCTGCAAAAACCAACAGCGCCGCGCGCCCATCGCGAGGCAGCTTCTCCGGCGGGCGGACTGGATTGCGCTCGGCGGTTTCTTGCGCCGCGATCATTACTTTATCGTCGATTTTTTTCACTTCAGTTTCCCATTTTCATTTCCGCGCTGCGCCCAAAGCTTTGTCCATCGCGGTTCGGCCGATCTCGATATGGCGGCGACCGGCTGCGCGCGCAAATTCCGGATCGTGTTTGGATACCGCAGCAGCAATGGCGCGAAGATTCTTGATGTCACGCAATTCGGGCTCAAGCGCTGTGCGCATCGCATCCCACGCCGGCAAATATGTTTTGGCCATGGAGTTGAAGGCCAGCCGAAACGCGATGTTGCCGCTTCCGTCACCAGCGCCTTCCAGAAATCGAACACCAGACTTTGCAAGCGCACCAAATCATGCCCTGCATCGACCATCTGTTTCAGCAAGTCGTCCAGTTGGGCAGATCAGCGCAGGTCATTTCTCTCAGCCGCACCTGCCGCGATATCTGGCGCAAGCGCCGAGCGCATCGCCATGATCGAGCGCAACACCGTGACATCCAACCGGCCATGTTTGTCGATCAGCAAAGAGGGAAGCAATTCGAGCCCCCCTTCGGCTTCAAAATCGCGAACCACATGGTTACCGCCATGGCGGACCGCGACCAATCCCGCTTGTTGCAGACGCTTAATCGCCTCGCGAACAGCACCACGATTCACGCTAGCGCATCGCTAAGCGCCCGCTCCGAAGGCAGTGCGCTTTCGGCCGCGAGCTCGCCACGCACGATCTTGCCTTGGAGTTGAAGGAACACCGATTCCGACAATGATTGTCGGCCGATGGGTTCTAACGCCTAGCGAAGTCGCCATCTGGTCGACTTATCATACCAGATTGTTAGACAAATTTCGCTGGCCACCGCATCAACTTGGATCGTGCCACTAAATCATTGGCACTAGTTATGGAAGAAAGGGTACCGTGCCTAACGGGCGTATGCGAACACCCTTTCCGCGAAGGAAAATCCAACCGATACAATGTTTACGAAATGGTGCCAGGAGAGGACTCGAAGCCAGCTTGTAAGGCACTGTTAGTCATAGGATTTTTTCCGGAACAAAATGGTCGGACCAACGGAGGACCAACAGTTTAGTCCCTAGCGAGGGTTCGAGTCCCAAATGCGACCGCGATCAACAGCGATCAGAATTACGAACAAACATTGCCAATCGCAAGTCCTAAGGTCGCTGGGCCACAGCCACAAAACGCATATCAAATTATGCCCCTCCTGACGCAGCCGCCAACATCTTTAAGCACTCGTTTGCCCGATCAATGAGAAGTTTTGAGAGACGGTCAAGGATGGACGCGGTCAAGCCATCGGCCTTAGCCCGCTTCAAAGCTGCCAGAACCTCATCCGGCATACGCCTTGTCATATTGGTGAGATTTGCAATGATTAGATCAAAATCCACTCTGACTTCGCGAGCAAACTTGAACCAGTGCCGACCAATAATGTTGCGCAGCTTGTATTCGCCGCCGATTTTCATAGCCAATTTGACTTTGTGAAAATCGATGTTGTCGTATGGAAGAATACTCGCAATGTCATAGAGAGGAGCAAGACGGACACGCGATCCGCCCGAAATAAGCAGCGAATAATTCTTCGCATGAGCGTCCGTGCCCGCTATCAGCCAGTTTAGTCCAATAGCATCAATGAAAGTATCGACATCTTCTTCGCGACCACTTGAATGTGTGCGGAGTAGATCAATGATGGCGGGCACACTGGGGCCACCCTCATTCTCGTATTTTCGGGTCGGCATTACGCCAAGCGCCTGGCAAGTATCTTCCTGATGAACACGAATAATGTCATTGCCGCGTCGTTCGCGGTCATAGCGTTCAATGACGATAGCCGTCTCCTTCTCGAATTTAGCAACGCGAGCGGTAGCAGTCGGCAGATCGAAAGCTCGTGCCAGTTCAAGGCAAAGGTATTCGTTTTCTGCGTGGCCTTCGAAATGGCCCGTTGGCGGCTTTAGGATGTGCGTTGTTGGGATGCGCCCCGAAGGTACGCCCCACTTATCATTTTCAAATAGAAGAGCTGTCTTGGGCTGCGCCCCTGCTAGGCTGAACTGCCCTGTATCACGCGCCAGTCGCCATGCGGCGTTATCTTCCCGGAGTATTCGAAGGCGGTCGGCAATATCGTGCTCACTCAGCCATTCAACTTTGTCGTCCTTTCCACTTTGTATGGCTTCAAGACGGCCCGGCGTCACGAACTGTATGGCTCCAGCGCAGTCCTCACCTACGTGAGAAAGCAACGCGAAAACATTGCGCGCTGATACCTGGAATCTTTTTGCCCAGCGCTCAAGAACGAATTCATTGTCTGGAAGAAGTCCCCAGAGAAAGGCCTCAGCCACAGCTGATCCATGCTCTTGCGCCGCTAGAGGCATAGAGAGAGACATGGGATATGCGCCTTCGGCTTCTCTCCAGCTTTGGTCATAGACAAACGTCAATCGACTGCGCGCGTCTTGCTGTACTCGGCCGACTTCGCGACCACCTAAAAGTGCAACGAGTTCACCTTTCATTGTTTTTTCTTACGTGCAGTGGCGACGATTGAATCGATATCGACAGTCGTCACAACAGGCTCTCCCCGTTTAACGACGGTGCCTTGCGTACCGAGACGAATGCCGAGGATATCCAGAGTCCGTAGAACAAGACCCACTTCCGCGCGCGTGCGACCGCGCTCGATACCGATCACCCATTGACGGCTGACACCAATACGTTTGGCCAGCGAGGCTTGGTCGAGGCCTAACTGTTTGCGCCGGTCGCGAATGACAGCTCCCAGATCAGTCGGCGTTCGAATAGTTGTCATGACAAGCCAAATGTTATTGATCGCTGACATCATAACATGTTATCGAACGCTGACAATGCAAAAAGTAAGCGATCGGTGACATTTGCGAAAAGGGGATTATCTATTTGATTTTGTTATATCTTGCCGCCTCAAACGCTAAAATTCGAGATACGCGCAATCCTTGAGCGATCTCGCTCCCTTAGCGAGAGACGGAAAGTGTGATGTGGTTGGAATTGAGACTGTGGACAACGAAGGCTGCCTTCGTCAGACAGCCGTAAAGATAGCGAGAAGCAAATACTTGTAGGGGCAAAAGGTCTGGCAAGTTATAACGAGCCCGGGCTGTAGCGATAACTGAGAATTATGGATGTGAGTGGATCGGCGCCAAAACGAATAGTATTCGTGACGGACCCTGTCCCAGCCCCTTCTGAAGCGGGTTACGGCCACTTCGACCGCAAACTTGATCGGCCTTGGGCAGACACAGCATCCCAGTTACGGAATGCCTTGCGCGTTGCTTCAGGCTCAACAGAGCTGGTTGAATATCAAACACTGCCTACTTTTATAGATCAAATCTCCAACCATCGTGATGATTTGATTTTCCCTTATTGGTTTGGCGAGCGCAGCCGCAGCAGGCATGCTCTTCTACCAGCAATCTGCGAAGCATATGGCATTCGTTTCGTCGGCGCTGATGCATTTGCTCAAACGATCTGTAACGACAAAGAGCTTTCTAAGGTTGTCAGTCGCGATGCCGGTTTTCTGACCGCCCCCGGGATAGTCATCTACGAGCCATCCGACCTGCGGTGGTTGTCTACATTAAAATATCCTGTGGTCGTCAAACCGAACTACGAAGGAACTTCGCTTGGGATGACACCTCGTAATCTCGCGGTGAGTCCGGAAGAAGCTTCAGCCGTCGTCTTGAATCTGCTGCAAGTACTTGAGCAGCCCGTTATTGTGGAGCGCTTCTTACCAGGCCGCGAGGTGTCAATTTGCGTAGTCGGGAATCGATCAGGCGCGAAGTGGTTGGAGGCTGTCGCCTGGAAAATCAACGGTGATTCGGACTACCTCAACAACAAGCTATTTACGTCCGACATCAAAACAAGCGAGGTGCTTGCATTTGAAGCACAGCTTTTGACGGACAAACTTCAGCCTGAAACCCTTCAATCGGCAAAGCGGCTTTTAAGCATGTTCGATAAGCTGGAAGCACTTAGAATCGATGGACGGTTAGATCATGGCGAATTTTCTGTCATCGAACTCAGCCCAGACTTTCACCTAGGGGCCGACGCAGAAATGGCAGCTTCATTTGAGCTTCGCGGAAAATCGTACATTGAACTTGTCCAAATGCTAATCGACAACGCTCTCGAAAACTGATCGGGTAACACACCACTGGGAAATATAAACGGCGAAGTAGCCCAATCGAAGACGTGGCGTATCTCGCGGCCCGTTTGGGTCGAGCGCCGCAGACCAATAGTTACAATCCATTCCGGTCTCTATTTCCTGCGCTTTCAGCAAGAATTCGCGACCGCGAACATCGTCTCCAAGTCGAAGGAGAGCCTTTCCAACGTTAAATAATGTTATCTTTTTGATTTCTAAATCCAGTATCGTCGCGCCTTCAAGCGCCTCCTGCAAATACTCAGCTTGACGCCTTAATGCGTCGTTATCTTCCATAACATCCGAGGCAATCAGTAAGTTATTGTGAATGATGAACTTATCAACCAATTCGCTGCAAAGTATCGACGCTTCTGCAAGTTGCTGCTTCTCAGTTTCGCCAAATCTATTATCGTACAGCGCGAGAACGACTCTATTGTTGCAAATCGCATAACGTTGAATCCATACTTCTTGAGAGAGTGTCTCAATCATATTCAATTCGGTATCCAGGCCTGCAAGATGCTGGGTATAGCCAAGCTGCTGTACCAGCGCCAAGCGCGCAAGCGCTTCGTCTCTCTTCTGCCCGCTATTGTGGGAGACCCGAACAGCCGCCCGAATAAAATCCAGACACGCTCCAGCATCTTCATCGCGGGGAAGTGCTAGATCGGCGAATCTCAGAACCGTTGCGTACATCGATGATTTTACGACCTCTTCGGTCTTTATAATCGAAAGATATAGCCGCCGACACTCGTCGAGGCGTCCATCCGAGCGAAGGCAGTGAATGCGCACAACATCGACGCACAGCTTGTTCCTGGAATCAAATAGCGACAAGCGCTCAATCGCTTCGTGAACGTGTCCTCGGCAGCACATCAATTCAGCTTCAAGGAGTCTGTCCTGATTTATTGGCCGCCTAATACCCGCAACGCATAGCTGTGCGTCCTCAAACCACCCTGCTTCGTACAACAGAATTGCCTGCTGACGCATTAGATTATCAAGAACCACAGGCTCTGAGCGACCGCCCAAATCAACCAACTTCTGTCGAACTTCAGACAAATACTCAATCAGTCGGCGCGGTGCGATACTACGAATTGATTGACGCCCAGCCTCTTCAAGGCACCAAAGCAAGCGCGTGGTATCTTCTAACCGGCCACTAAAGTATGTCATCCAGTCGAGTGCGTCCGCACGTGAAACGTAGAAATCCCCACCAGCCACATAAAGTTGGCGATAAAATTCGCGCCAACCGGACTCAATCGCTGTTCGCATCGCTTGAATGCTATTCACACTGTCAATCGCAGAGATAACGCTATCATGTCGCGTGCGGACGGCAGCCGACTGGATTAGTAAGAATTGCCTTTCGGCCAAAATCCGCAGTGCGCGGTCTATGTCAAATGCTTCAAATACGAATTGCTTCTGGGCATTCTTGGTCGCAAAGAGCGCGCGCAATACTTCGGCGTTGACTGCTCCTCCATGCACCGCGACAGCAATTAAAAGCGCTCTTTCTTCTCGTGAAAGATCACTGATAAAGGTCGCCGTAATATTGTCGTATGATAGATGTTGGAGCTCGTTGATCGATTTTTCTGGAACGTTTTCTACAGTTAGAAGTGTAAGGGGATGAAGGTTTCCGTTGGATTCGTTGTACGTACGCGCCAGGACTTGCAGCAGTTCGTCGGGCTTGCTCTTGAGGCTGGACACGATCTCATCGAGGGAAATCTTCGAAAGCACGAGAGACGCGACATCGACAGAACGTCTTCGGAAGGTTCTAGCTAATGTGTCTGCGAACGTTTCTGTTTCGCTCTGATCGCCCTCGGTCGTAACTTCAAATACTCCAAGCAATGTTTCGTGCTCAGCAAACAGATTGACGAAGAACGCCAATGAGCGTCTATCGATTAGCTGCGCGTTTTCGATACGAATCAAACTGGGAACACTGGATACGACTTGATTGATGTACGATTCAAACTCGGTGGTCAGAATAGCTGGGAGCATTCCAGTTGAAGTTTCCAGAGCTGTGCCCAGATCGCGAACAATCTCAAATGCATCTTCCCCGATGTATTTCTTGCCAAAGTGCTTGGCCAGAGCTGCTACGAAATCTTTCGCCGACTTGCGTCCGCGGCTTTTTCTTAGCAATGCCGTAACGGTAGGGAATTCTGGGTCATGACGGGCGTAATTCAGAATTGCTGCCGTGAGTCTGTTAACGAACAGATAGTCGTCGTCTGCATTGCGAGGGTGGTTCTCAATTTGAATCGAGAATACTTTTCGACCTTGCAAATCTGCCAAGGACTCATCGACGAGGGCCGATTTTCCAATGCCACTTAGTCCCGCCACGATCACCAAGCGGCTACGCCTTGTTGGGGCGCTGAGGGCCGCTGTTAGTGCATTGAGTTCCGATTTTCGGTTGATAAACAATCGATAATTCTCAGTTATCGCTAGTATGACAGCATCTGCCACCTCACTAGGGATGGGAACCTGTAGTTAAAGCTAGCCTGATACTCCTTCTCTAACCGAAGGGGACACCAATGAACAATTTGACCACTCTGATTGACGTATATTTGGCAGGATGCCGCGCCACGCGCCGGCTTTCATCCCACACAATCGCAGCTTACGAAAATGATCTTCACCAATTTTTAGCGTTGATGCCTCGCGACGAGATTACATCGGCCGCTTTAATACGTGACTGCCTTACGAGGATTGCTCAAAATCCGAGATACGCGCCGTCTACCATTAGACGGAAATTCGCTTCAGTTCGCTCCTTCATTCGTGCTTCCGACGCAGCATTAGCGCTGGAGACGTTTGGAGCCTGGAAGCTCAAGATGCGGACTCCAATAAAGTTGCCGCGCGCGATCCCACGCAAAGACTTGGGTACTCTTTTAAAACAATCAAAGATATCCGAACGGCACGAACCACCGTGCAGAGACAGCACGCATTTGTGTCTGGCAATTATGGCGTCGACTGGATTGCGTATTTCCGAGCTGTGCTCTTTGAAAATCAACGATGTCCGGAAAGAAACAGGTGAAATTAGGGTTCACGGCAAGGGTGCACGCGAACGTATCGTCATTATTGCCAATCAACATGTTCGAAAAGCCGTCACGTCTTATATTAATTCGCTTTCAAGGGGCGATGACGAGAAGACGTCATTGTTCCGTAATCGGCGTGGGCGACCGATGACACCGCAATGCTTTCGTCTCCGATTGCATTCTATTTCCCGTAGCGCACATCTCGGCCGAATTACACCACACATGCTGAGACACACTGCTGCCACACTATTGCTGGAGGGCGGTGTAGACATTAGATTTGTTCAGAAACTGCTTGGTCATGCGAGTATCGCTACGACACAAATCTACACCCATGTAAGTGATATTGCGTTGCGCACAGCACTTGAAAGAGCTGATGTCATGCAAGCGTTGGTATGATCTCGCTCGAACTGAAAGCTAGCCGCTTCATCTTGTGCGATGGCTTAATTCGTTGGTGCCGTTGAACGCAAGTCTGTCCCGGGAGCTTAGGCCATTTTCTCGCTTAATCGCGCGATATCGACTGGTATGTCGGCCCAGCACGGCCGCTATTTCCAAACGCTTTGACCAGTTTGTCCGACCACGCGAAACTGGTCTGCATTGAGGAAACTGGACCAAGTTAAATGAGAGTTTTCCGGTTAGGCTTGATTTGAAAGGAGCCTGACGGATGAAGAAGTCGAAGTTCAGTGATCAGCAAATTGCATTTGCCTTACAGCAAGCGGAGACCGGAACGGCGGTAGGAGATGTGTGCCGCAAGCTTGGGATATCGGAAGCCACCTTTTATCGCTGGAAGGACCGTTACGGCGGTCTGATGCCCTCGGAGGTACGCAAGCTGAAGCACCTCGAGGAAGAGAATGCCCGGCTGCGACGGCTGGTATCGGATTTGAGCCTGGACAAGGAGATGCTCCAGGAGGTCTTACGAAAAAAAGTTTGAGGCCTGCTCAGGAACGGGAGTTGGTGGATCATGTCCGCACCATCTTCCGTGTTGGTACGCGGCGGACTTGCCGCGTGCTGGACCTTCATCGATCGATGTACCTGTATCGATCGAGGCGCCCTGAGCAGGCCCTGCTTCGCAAACGCATCCGGGAGATCGCAGAGACGCATGTCCGATACGGCTATCGGAGAATCCATATCTTGTTGAACCGGGAAGGCTGGTCTGCAGGCCGGACGCGTGTGTATCGGCTTTACCGGCTGGAAGGGCTGCAAATGCGACACAAACCACCTCGGCGAAGGGTCATGGCAAAGCTTCGGGATGATCGGACGGCGGCGGTGTCACCCAACGATTGCTGGTCGATGGACTGGATGTACGATCAACTCTTCGACGGTACGCGGCTTTGGGTTCTGACCTTGGTAGACAACTTCTCCAGGGTGTGTCCCGCGCTTTGGGCGGGACACCAGGCCAAGACGTCGGATGTGGTATCGATGCTTGATCGGGCCGTCACTACCTTTGGCAAACCGCGCAGTATCCGGGTCGACAACGGGAGCCAGTTCACGTCGCGAGAGTTCGATCTATGGGCCTATGCGAATGGCGTCGTACTGGACTTCAGTCGCCCGGGAAAGCCGACCGACAATGCCTTCATCGAAAGCTTCAATGCCCGCGTCCGTCTGGAATGCCTCAACCAGCATTGGTTCCTGGATCTTGACGACGCCAGAGCGAAGATCGAACTTTGGCGTCGCCACTACAACGATGTGAGACCACACAGTGCAATCGGTGAGAGGACGCCAATGACCGTGTTTACCGCCCATAGGAATGGTCCTATGGGCTTAACAGCACCGAAGACTCTCGTTTAAACCGGCCCAAATATCCATAGCGGACCACCATGCAATAAGCTCTCTATCCCGCTGGTACAAAATATCCGTCAGGCCAACGGCATATTCTTCATAAGTCTTTTCGCCGACTCGGCTCAAGGGAAGCTGCATCGCGATCACCCACCTTGGCGCATCGGGCGTAACGACATCGGTTCTACCGGGCCGGATAGCGAAAATGGGGAGCGACATGCCGACACCTTGTACAGCAAGCAAGCATAGCAGCGGACTCACCGTCAAACTCTGGCGCGGCGAAGGTATGTGCCTAATTGGCATGACTGTGGACGCACCCGAGGACGATTTTGTCGGCTTTGCCATTGAATGTCGACCACCCGGCGCCACTAACTTCAAGGCGCTCAATAACCGTTTGGCGTTTTCCTATGACAAGCCGCTAGACAAAGCCGTGACCGGTGCACGGGAGTATCCTTCGCTTCAATCACCCTTTCAAAAGTTTCGCTGGGTCCATTTTCCGGACGTTATCAAAGCCGGCGACTACACGTATCGCGTGACAAAAATGCACATGCCTAGCGACAACGTTCTCAAGAAAGGCACGTCCCTCTCGCTCGGTATCGAATTGGATCCAGTTGCCTATGCCGGCTTCCTCGATATCGGCTTCACCCGCAATTTCGCCTCATCACAAGCTTTTGCGGATCGCTATCACAACAATCCAAATATCATCCCTAAGACAGGGGCTAACGGGCTTGCCTTCAAGAAAGCGCCGGGCGACGTCTACGAGTGGCTGGGCTTTGAAGGTTATCGCATGATCTTCGACACCTTGAACGAGGTGGCGAACAACACCAGCCTGAAACTCGATATGTTCGCCTACGACTTTGACGAGCCCGATATCTTGGCCCTTCTGGAAAAGATGGGCAGTCGCCTACGGATCATTATCGATGACTCCAAGGATCATAAACCACCGAAGAGTTCGGCCTCACTCGGTGCGAAGCGCCTTGCCGCGTCCGCCGGCGCCGCCAATGTCAAACGCATGCATTTCAGTAAATTGCAGCACAACAAGGTGCTGATCGTGAAGAAAGCTGGCGTTTCCAAGAAGGTTCTGTTTGGTTCGACGAATTTCAGCTTTCGCGGTCTTTATATTCAGGCCAACAATGCCTTGATAGTGACCAATGACGATGTTGCCAAGCTATTTAGCAACGTCTTCGAGCTTGCCTTCGCCAATGCCCAGGTGTCTGGCAGCAAGTGGTATGAAAACGATCCGATATCCCAGAAATGGTATCCTATCAGCGTAGAAGGCAAGCCGCGCCTGAGCTTCTGTTTTGCACCACACGCGAACTCCGCACTTTCGCTCAAACCAGTCGCAGGCGCGATGAACAACGCGACCTCCTCGGTATTCTTTTCCATCGCCTTTCTGTCGCAAATCAAAAAGGGGCCGGTCCGTGCTGCCGTGGACAAACTCATGAAGTCCAAGACCTTCAGTTACGGAATTGCCGACAAAGTCACGGGGCTACAAGTCTACAAACCCAATGGCAAAAAGGCGTTGGTCCCCTTCTCCTATCTAGCCAAAACGGCACCACAGCCATTCAGTGCCGAGTGGAGCGGCGGAGCAGGAATCCACGAACACGACAAGTTCGTCGTCGTGGATTTTAACCTGCCAAGCGCTGCAGTGTTTACAGGCTCCTGCAACATGGCGCCAAGCGGTGAAGAGGGTAACGGCGACAATTTGGTGATGATCAAGGATCAGCGGATCGCGACATCCTACGCCATCGAAGCGGTGCGTATTTTTGACCATCTGCATTTTCGAGACACGATGCAGAAGGGGCTTCCCAAGCAAAAGGCAACGACCAAGGCGAAGACCCCCAAAAACGGTGCGCAAGAAGTGCTTTTCCTCAAAAAGCCCAAAACAATCTCCGGCAAAGATCCCTGGTTCATCCGCTTTTTCAAGAAAGGCTCGGACGATGAGGCTGACCGCAAGCTATTTTCCAGCTGAAATGATCTCATCACGCAAGCCAATCGGAATAGGGCGATATCTCGTAGCCCGGAACCCACCAGCGTGCGGCCATCGCATTTTTTTTAATAGGCGGACGCTCATTGGGCAGAGTTACCTTGGTCATTGCAACAACTTCAGTACATGTTAGAGATTTAAAGGGTGTGTTCAGATGTGGAAATATCTTGCTGACATTATCAAGAATGCCGGCGCCTCCGAACTCACAGCGTATGCCCTGATATTGTTATTGGGAGCGGGACTTCTTTTTACAACTCTTAAGCGGGTGAATCCGCTCGCAGGTTTGGCAGCAGGTTTCCCGTGGTTTCTCGTCGCAACTGCCATGCTAGCTTGGGTTGTATCGCCGCCGAAACCCAGGCCAGAGCCAACGCCAGATCCCACCCCTCCAAGCCTAGCGGCACTTCTGAAATTACCGGGAGAAGAAGCAGTGGCCGGAACCAGACTTCGGCTTGACCTTGGCGCGGTAGCAAACGACATTCCAAGAATAGTTGATCTATCGATACGCACCAATTCACACACATCATCGGAAATGCGACTGGTCAGCGTCGATTTAAATGTCTCCGCCGAATGGACGCTCAGTGAGATACACGCAGACGTTAACGACGCAAATCCAGCGTCCTTTGGGATCGCGCTTGTGCCCCAGCACGGAGACTGGTCCGCGCCAGTATGATCTCCTTGTGGAAGACCCAAACAGCATCCTTTTTAAGATTACGCTCGCTCTCGCATGGATGCAGGGCACGGTCACCCAGCAGGCGACAAGCGGGAAAGTCCCTAGCGGGCGCGGTGCAGATTTCAGTCCCGCATATCGCACCTGCATCAAACGGCCGAACGACAACTATGAACTCGACACTGCAACAGTGAAGTACGAATTGATAGGAGACCGCCAGTGTGGCGGTTGGTCAACTTGCCGTGTCGATACGGATGACAGCGGCGGCGTGTGTCTGACGTTCACGTTGCAAGGGCATTCCGAGGATGGTTCAGCCCGCGAGTCAGCGGGAAACGTATCGGCACAATACAAGCTGAAGTCCTCTCATCCAAGCGTTTCGGCGATTCCAAAGCAAAACTAACCACATGCTGTGCTGGCGCTCGTGGAATAGCGCCCTTTACAGCGAAGCTGCCCTTCCAATATTTGAGTGATCAACCAATCACCTCAAAGCGCAAATACTGCCGGTATCGAACCTTCGAGGCTCCTTTAGAGACACAAACTGTCCAGTTTACGAAGGAATGCTGACTGAAGCGCAGCCTCTTTGGGCAGGCGTCGGCCATAGTCCTCCACAAAAGCGAGCAGCGCTGTCTGAAAATTGTCTCGATAGACGACTTTACTAACGGCATCGATAATATTACCGCTGGATGATTTCGCGGTGATGGTCCAGCCGTTTTTTGTGGAAGCTTCGTGTAAAATTCCGCAGCGAATGTTCTCATAAAAATCTGCTGCTGATGCGATGTCGAAATGGCGACGAAAAGGTTCGGCGCTAATCAAAAACCGGATGAAAATCTCGCTCGATTTAGAGTATTCGGTCACCGGATTAAGAGTTTGGCCCTTGCGCATAAAGCGATAGCTCTTGCCTTCAAGCGTCGCTGCTAAAAACTCCAGAAGAGAGCATTGAATTGCGACGATTGAGAAACCTTCGCCCTGGTAGGTGCCATGGTCTTGAAGCAATTTGATTGGATGCAGATAACGTAACTCAAGGCGTTGGCTATAGTATAGCCGGAAGGCTTCTTCCCATCGGGCCGGATCGCCGTCAACGTGCAATGCGGCTTTGAATCTCACCCAATCAGAAGCGCGAAGGCTCCCCGAAATAACTGGATCGTTGGTTCCTGCGGCGCTCATGGTCCCTATGCTTATTCGTGGAAGAGATCGCGAACCTGCGCGAACGGAGAGCCTGTTTCCCCAGCGCGACGTACTTTTGCGAGCAGAACATCCTGTAGATGAAGCCCGCGCCTCAATGTATCGGCTAAATCCAAGCCGTCCATGCAAATAAGGCGTTTGCGGCGGCCGAAAGCTATGAGCCCTTCGGGGGTGAATCCACTTTGGCTAACGAACAAACCACGTGTCCAATCAGCTTTGTTTTCGCATTTTCCGTTGAAAGCGTGAAGATCGGCCGCATCGGTGCGCGCATTTTGCCAACGCGCTTCCAGCAAATATGGCTGATCGGAAAGAGAAAAGCTTCCATCGATCTGTTCGCCTGCCAAGCGGAAAGAGCCACGTGGCGCCATTCCGTAAGCGTCGAACAGATCTTTGAGAAGGCCCTCGAATGCATAGCCACGCGACTGCGGCGCGAGCAGGCTGACCCGTATTAGTTCGGCATTGAGTTTTTCAAGCAACATCTTGTCCACGCGCGGCATTGGCGTAGGACCGCTTTGAGCGGGCGCGCCGCCCTCGAGTTTGCGGATGAGATCAAAAAGCCGAGAACGGGCATCTTTCACTTTTTCGGTATCGGCGCTGCGTGCCCGCACCGCTTCGCGGTAATCCCACAAAGCCTTTAAGGCCAGCGCCGCGTCCTTCGGATCGGCGAGTTGCAAATAGCAACCGAGGCGCTTTCCTTTTGAGGCGCCGTCCTGGCCAAAGGTATCGCTGTAAATTTCGACGCCGAGTTCATCGGCAAAAAACCGCTCGAATGTATGGATGGAGAAATCCAACACATACCCGCTGCGATAGCCGAATAGATCGTCCACCAGCATAAAGTCGATTGTACTCAGACGGGTCATGCGCGTTTCCGCTGTTGGATCCGGCATTTCGCCGATGTCGTTTTAGGCCGCGACTTTGGTTGCAAAAACACACGGCTCAGCATCGGTTGGTGCAGCGAAGACGGGCCACCAAAAATGATGCGCGGTCCATCCCAGATCGCGTCCACCCTCTTGCTGCAGAAGGATCAACGCAGGTTTTGAGCGAGGCAAATCCAACACCTTGGCGCGCAGCGACGTGCCAAGGATGGAACGGCCGGACTTGTCGCCGGACCCCGCCCGCGAGAGTTGCCTACCCGTTTCGGCCCAAATTAAAATTTTGCCGTCTCCACCACGTTCAGCGTCGCTGTAGTAGTCGATAAGTGAGCGCATCGCATCCCACTCAAATTCTACGCTGTCGAACTCCATGCTTTGAGCGATCGCGTCGATGATCGCCAAAGCGGTGTTAGGATCGACTTCAACGAAGTCATCGACGTCACGCCAATCTGGTTTGATAAGCTTTTCCAGCTTCGCCTGAATGGCAGTCATCACGGACCCGCCACGCGTTTGAAAGTCGGTAGGCAAAAGCATGGTGCTGCTAGAAACGGTCACAACATTGCTAAGCAAGACTTTATTTGGCGCACATGCGCGAACACCGCCCGTGTTACCCGCCTGGATAAATACGACGCCCCTGTCGTGTGCGCCAGTTTCGAACGCCTTGCGCAACGCGTTCTCGAACTCGTTGATGGTGTACAGCCTGTCGTAGACAGCTCGCGAAGTGTAGAAACGCGTGACCGCTAAATCCTGGCGATTTCGGCTTCCATACATGCGCGAGTGCTGAAGCACCGTATCCGCCTGCATGGTCTTTGGATTACGGCCGTAATAGAAGGCGATAAGGTTCGGAATTGTAATGCCGCGATCAAGGATGTTGCCGCCGACAAAGATGTTGTATGGTGTGCGAAGCTTCAGCTCGGAATTCTCATCGAGCAGTTTCATAACATCCTGATCGGAGTTGATTCTCTCAATCACAATATCGTCGCTCTGCAGCGCATCGATAAACGTATCGAACGCTTCATCACGTTCAGGCGTCAATCCGCCGTCCGCCGCGATGGACACGCTCAAGTCGTTGAAGGCATCGTCAAACAGTGGGCGAAGCGCATCAGGCTGGTCCTCAGCCGCCTTTATAATCGCATCGAAGATCCATTTCATCACCTGATCTTGCCACGCATGCGCGGCGCGCTGCGTGTCGTTGTGAATGATCATGGCGTATTTGCGCGGCTTGTCTCCAGCGGCGCGCTGTTGCCATTGGCGGACGCCAACCGCGACGACGAAGGTTATGATAGCGCGACGAATGCCGACCGTATTGGGGCTATCGAGCACCCGGTCGGGGCTGATACGGCGCTGGTCGGGTTTGCGCAGCGCATCCTGCTCTAGCTCTGAAACCTCTACGATTAGTCTCTTGCGCGGGTCGTTCTCTTCGAACGTACCGAAGTAGTGATTGCCGCCGACATACCCGGCATGAATTGGAAGTAGTTCGGTGAAGGCGGGCCGCTTCGGCTTCCAAATATAGTTCGCACCGTTCATCGCGTCTTCGTAGCCCTCGGGCTGAAGATACAGCGAATATGGCGTCGCGGTGACTTGAAGATAAGCCACGTCTTTAACCAAACCGCGCAGCTCGTCAATTTGCTCGGCGATCGTTCCTTGCTTGATCGTGCCATCTCCGGGCTTAGGCACGAAACGGACGCTCGCCAAATCGGCTTCGTCGTCAATCAGCAGCACCTTGCGACTACGCTGGGCCTCGTTGGTCTCCACGAATTCGATCAGTTTGTCGAGATTGCGCGCTTGCTTTTTCGCGACGATGACGATCTTGCGCCGCATTTCGCTGCGGGTGAGTTGAGGCAGCTTCATGATGTCGAGCACCATGACTTCATCTTCGTCGATGAACTCACGGAAATCTGCGCTGAGGCGCGATACGGTCTGCGCGGAAAGAGCCTTAGTGCCCTTGGTCAGCACCAGCGCGATGTCGAAGCCTCGATCGAAGGCTTGCGCAATGACGCCGACAAAGGCGCGGGTTTTACCGGACTGGATTCTTCCGAGGAGCATGCCTGGCCGCTTCCCAGACGTAGCGTTCGCTTCTAACTGGGCCATCACGCGCGAAATGCACCCCGCCAAAGCATCGTCATCGTTCCGGTAGCTTTTAAGCCGCGAGTAGAAGTCAGACCCTTGCTCCAGTTGGGCCAGCTTCCGGTTGTTGCGCTGAAGCCATGCGCGGACTTGGGGACGCCGAAACACCGGTCCCGAAGCAAGTTCTTTAAAAGGACGCGGAAAGTCAGACGCACGATTACGCCAATTGGTGACCGCTTGGCTGGACACCCCAGCCATCGCCGCTATCTCGTTAATGCCAACAATATCGTGGTCCATAAAAGTTCCCTGTGTACGTTATACACAAATTAATGCGTGCCAGTTGTGTCATATGTCAACAAATATTTTCGAAGAACTGTTTCAATCGTCAATTTCTTCTTGTTCTACATTGGTTCTTGTTTTTGGCGCCAAAATGGCGCCTATTGTCGTTGATGAATCGCTTCGCCAAAAATATTGATGACCGAGCTCGCCAAAGCCTTCGTTTGGCGTCGCGAATCTGGGCTCAAATCGATTTGGCGCGCGCGCAGCGCGCCGGAAGCGTCTCTCGCAACACGTGGATAACCGAGGCGATTGAAGAAAAAATCGCGCGAGAGCAACAAATACCGGTTATGACGGCACAGGGGGAACGCCGCCGTGTTTAGCTTCTACGAGTTTTTCGCTGGAGGCGGGATGGCGCGGGCCGGGCTTGGTCTCGGTTGGAATTGTGTGTTCGCGAATGAATTCGATACCAAAAAAACTGCCGTATACACCAAGAACTGGTCGGGACAAGGTCTCAAAGTCGGTGATGTCGGCAAACTAGCGACACAGGACTTGCCCGGTACACCCGATCTTGTCTGGGCTTCTTTCCCTTGCCAGGATTTATCTTTAGCGGGTGCAGGCGCTGGTCTCAAGGGCGACCGCTCCGGCACGTATTGGCCGTTCTGGCGCTTGATGAAGGCTCTTATCGACGAAGGGCGCGCCCCAAAACTTATCGTGCTGGAAAATGTGTGCGGAACACTCACATCCCATGACGGCAAGGACTTTGCGACCATCTGTTCAAACTACTCTAAAGCGGGCTATCGCTTTGGCGCACTTGTAGTCGATGCTGTTCACTTCGTGCCGCACTCGCGCGCCCGTTTGTTCGTCGTCGGCGTGCGCGATGACTTACCCATCCCCGATGAGCTAATGGCGGAAAATGCTAATCTTTGGCATCCGCACAGCCTTCAACACGCGTACGCGCGTCTGAGCGCGAAGGTGCAGGAAGAATTAATCTGGTGGAAGACATCCGCACCTGCAAAACGCAATACCACTTTTGCCGATCTAATCGAGGAAGAGCCCGAAAACGTTGCTTGGCATACGCCCGCCGAGACGGCGAAGCTGTTGGGCATGATGAGCGAGATCCACATAAAAAAGCTGGAACAAGCCAAGCGGTCCGGGCGGCGCATGGTCGGCGCTGTTTACAAGCGCACGCGTCGCGATGACGTGGGCCGAAAGGTCCAACGCGCGGAAATCCGCTTCGACGATATCGCTGGCTGCTTACGCACCCCGGCGGGTGGATCGAGCCGGCAGGTCATCGTCATTGTCGATGGCAAGCAGGTGCGTTCGCGGTTGATTTCGCCCCGGGAAACGGCTCGTCTAATGGGCCTACCGGATAGCTATAAGCTGCCGTCGAACTATAATGAAGCATACCATCTCACTGGGGATGGCGTAGCCGTTCCGGTCGTGCGCTATTTGGCGCATTCGATATTTGAACCTCTCTTGAAGGCTAAGAGAAAAACCCGCGCGGCTGCATGAGCGTTATTCCCTGCCAGATTAACGAAGAACTCCAGAGCAAAATTCGGGAATACGCAGAGATTCTAAAAACCCAAGCTCACACATTGGGAAACCATGGCCTCGACGAAATAGAATTTTACAACAGCGGACTTTTTCGCGGCGTAATTGAACGCATCCGCGGCCAGTTCTCCGCGACGATGCGCGACAAGCGCGAGTTCGTCCAACAAATCCTGAATTACATGCAGGACGGTGGATTTATAAGCGAATGGAATGTATCCGGCAGCGAAAACAGGCACGACTATACGGTCACCATGCCGAGCGGCCGTGTTGCAGTCATAGAGTTAAAGGGCTGCCTGGATGGCAACAACACGAACATATTCGAACGCCCTCCTCATGCCCATGAGTTCATCATCTGGAGCGTTTGTAGCAATCCCGGCGCCGATCCGCGTCTGAATGCATGGTCCGGCATCCATACGCGACTGAGCGCAGAGATCATTTCGCGCTCCCAACGCGTCGATGGGTTAGTCATTTGGGATTGGGTGTGTGGGACTATCGGCCGTCCGTGCCCCAAGATTTCCGGCGAGGACGACGCGCGAGTCACTCATGTAAGTCACTTCCGGCTTCCACCGCCGTGTATCTATCTATTTCCATCGACCATTCCCAGCCCACGGAATAATCCCAGCCCGCCCCCACAAAAAATCGAAGAAGTACAGATTCTGAAAGCATTTGCGGACTGCTTCAAAACTGATGCCAGCGATTTGCACACGGTCACATTCAATGTGGCACATGCCGGAGCCGATACAGTGCGCTCGACCACCGTGGCGCAAAACGGTGTGACCCTGCGGCAATCAAACATGACGGCGATCAGGCGGTCATGAAAAAGAAGCCGCAGAAACGCCTTACGAGTTTGCAATACCGCAAAGCAGCCATGAAAAAGCTTACCACGGAAATTGGCGTCTATGTCCTATGCGATCTCGATGAAACCCCCATCTATGTTGGGCAGAGCGTAAAGGGTATCAGGGGCCGCGTTAGCAGACACCTCACTTCGGCACGCTCCGACGTAATAGCAAATCGTCAAATCGACGTTTGGGAGATTGCTTACGTCAAGGCGTGGCCAGTCAAAAAACTGGCTGATATTCCTCACTTGGAAGCTGTACTTTTCAAGGCATTTGATCGCCAGAAAGCATTGATGAACGGGTCTATCCCGGCCCTAGCGCGAAAAGCTCCGGGGAAGATCCCTCCGCCCGCACAAACCGTTCAAGTGATGTCGGACGATGATATCAAAGTGAGGCGCGACCCGACGCTGCGCTTGCCGAGGCAAATTGAGCACATTGGGCGGCTCGTGGACCACATTCTAAGTGTGAAGGATACCGCGCAGCTTCGCCGTTCCTTGGCGGCGCATTTCGAACGTCTTGATGCATACCGCAAAGCATTTCTGCGTCAGACTGGGTCTGTTACACGTGCTCCCGGACAGTCGGATGAAGAATGAATGATCTTCGCAGCCGCATCATGCGAGCTGTTAAGAGCCGCGACACCGGCCCCGAACTATCCACTCGGCGGCTCGTACACAAACTAGGCTTTCGCTTTCGCCTCCACGGCAAACACCTCCCGGGCTCCCCCGATTTAGTATTTGCCGGTAGGAGAAAGGTGATCTTTGTGCATGGGTGTTTCTGGCACGGACATTCATGCGCGAGGGGCGCGCGCATTCCCAAAACAAACACCGAATATTGGGTCGAAAAAGTCGCGCGCAACCGAAAGAGAGATAGAAAGGTCTCCCGACTTTTGAAAAAAGCGGGCTGGTCTCAATTGATCGTTTGGGAATGTGAGGCCAAGCGGCGGGAACTGCTTCAGCGAAAGATTGAAAAATTTCTGAAGCCCGCATGACGTGATTGCCCAGCATTAACGAGAGAACGCCGTGGTGGACCAAACTGCTCTTCCAGTTTGGTTTCGGGCTAATAGCTGTCGATGTTATTTCGCCACCGGCGGCGCAGACAAATACTTCAGAAGCGAGGGAACTTTCACCAGTCTACGACGCCCCACTTTCACGCTTTCAACAGCACCACCGCCAATAAGTTCGTAGAATTTGGTTTTACCCAATCCAACAGCAGCACAAGCTTCGCCAACAGTACAAGTCGGCCGCTCCTCAAATCGGATTGTCCTGCGGCTTGCTGTTCGTTCACTCGATGGAATATCGAGCCAAGAACCTTCGCTCATGTTTAGTCTCCATTTTTAATGGTTCCATACCAACGTCACGCTGTGTCCATCGCCATCTTCAAACAACGCAGCAGAAAAAGGCGCGGCCAGCATTGGGTCTTCGAATTTCGCGCTCAAATAGTCACGCGGACAAACGCCACCAGACTTTCTCCACCACGCGACCCCGACTTGAGACGTACCACTGAAGATCAAGAACGCCGGCGCTGCGTTGGATGTCCGATCGTCATTCGGGACAAACTTTGCGCGTAAGTTGATCGTAAGCGTTCGGATTCTTCCTTCCCACCCTCCGGCTTTCGTGGCCTCAAACGTACCGATGATCGCCATATCATCCTCGGGAGTTACGCGCTGCGCCAGATCCGGCAATTCGCCGTCCTCCGTTGAACTTTCTATCGCCATTTAGAAATTGTTCGAGGATAAACGGGATGAGATCACTGACCTTTTCTTCGTCGCCATATACTCTTTTGTACGCATCGGCGTAGGCTTCCAGTTTCTGATTGAGATTTGGATTCACTGCGATCGCTATCCTCACCATTTTCCGATCGGGCAATTTCGCAAGCTTTAATTCGGTCATGGCATTCGCTCCGTCAACCCTCATATGGCTGAAGCAAAATATCTTTTTGCACGACGATTTTCAGAGGCCAGCCTGGGCGAATTCGAAGCGTCGGCTGCACGTTGATGTTCTTCTCGGTGACCTGTTGTCCGACTTGATTGGCGCTGTCTTGCGCGGACTCGCGCAACGCGGACAGTAGATCACCTTGCTGATTGCCCAACGAGAGCTGCGTGCCCACACCCAAGACAGTGGAGATCGCGACTCCTTTGATGAGTGCCCAAGTGTGATAATCCACGCTATCTTCCAGGCCGGCATAACCTTCGGTATCGGTGGCGGGAAGATTGTCGATCTGTATGGACGCACCATCGGGCATAATGATACGTTGCCATACGACCAAGGCGCGGCTTTGACCGAACGCAATCACACTATCGTAACTTCCTAGGATGCGTGCGCCCTGAGGAATCAAAAGAATCTGCCCGGTCACGCTGTCAAAGACGTTTTGCGTAACCTGCCCAACCACGAATTCAGGCAAATCCGAGTCGAGCCCCGTCACGAGACTCGCTGAAATTAGCGACCCCGCAAGCAGTTCAAATGGCGATACGGGACGCTCGACCGAGTGCGGGTTATAAATATCTTTCTCGTCGCGAGCGTTTTCGAAATCGAGTTTGCGCAATTGGTCATTCTGGTCATGCGCCGGATCGATACCAACTTTGGGCGCATTGGAAGGCGTTTCCCCCGCTTGCGCGGGCTCGCTACCTGATGGTGCTATAATGGGCGATGACGGGGGTTTCATTCCGCCGCCAGCATCGTTGGCAACGTGAAAAAACACCGCGCCTTCGCGGGCCTGCTGCGCCTGCTGCGCAAATTTCATCTGCTCCGCCCGATTTGCTTCGATTTCCGCAGTCGGCCGAATCTCATTCGTCGCGGACATGCCGAGCGCCTTTTCGCGAGTGACAATCGATGGCCCGAGATCGCCGGGAAGTGCCAGACCGAGCGCAATCGGCTTCACCTTGTCGTAACTGGCCGGAAGAGCTGCGAGTTCATCGGCAGTCGTCTTGCGATCAGTATTGTACAGCTCGTCGCTCTTCATCGCCGACTTCAGAGGCGACACGCTCAACGCGAGCCAGCTTGCGACGAAGATGGCGACGACCACGACTGCCGCCACACCGACGACGACATGCCGCTTGAAGCGCGTGACCGGCCGCGGCTTGGCGCGAAGGACGAGCAATTCAGGATCAACCTTGGCAGTGGCCGGGGGCGTAGCCGGCGCGCTCATGGGCGAGCATCAGTGATGCGGAGATTGGGCTTTTTGCGAATGCGGACGGTCTGCTGCGGATCTGTGCCCAAGCGCAGTTCCGCGACCGCAAAAAGCTGATCCACGATGTAATAGTTATCATGAACACGATAGTTCACAAGTTCGCTTGTCCCGCCCTCGCCTTTTAGGAACAGCGGCGGAGCCTCGCCTTGCGCGATCGTCGTCGGAAATTCGATATAGACGTGCTTGCCGTCGTCGAATGCTCGCACCGGCTTCCAAGGCGGATTGTCGCCGCCTATCACATAGTCGAAATGAAGGTCGCTCAGCACAATGCCCGTGTCGATCGGCGCCATTTGAGTCGCGTCGTTATTTTGCTTCTTGAGCGCGATCAGTTCGTCATCCGGATAGGTCCACGACACGGCCGCCATATATGTCCGGTCCGTGCTTTCAAGCTGGAGGTGATAGCTACGTCGGTCCGTGGTGATAACAAGGTTCGTCTTGAGACCCGCGGTAAACGGCTTCGCCAGGATATGAACTTGTTTGGTCGCTCCCACCCCGCTCGTCGTGTCGCCGACGACCCAGCGCACCGTGTCGCCGGCGGAAATTGCGGTGAGCGCTTCACCGGGCTGAAGTACGATGTCGCTCACTTCCTGCGGCGCGGCGTAAAGGCGGTAGAGCGCACCAACGGTATATGGGTAAACTTGAATTGCGTTGACATATGCGCCGCTCGCAGGCTCCTGCAACGCGCGCTGGTTCGCGCCAGCGACACGCGATTGCGGGTTCAATCGTTCCGGCGTGACTGTGGGCGGCGGCAGCAACTGGCCGGGCAATGGTAGTGGCTGCGGAACCGTCACGATCTTTTCCGGCATCGGCGAATTTGGGGCAACTATGGCCTGCTGAAACGGCGCTTCATGCTTGGGAATGGGCTGGGCCGCGCAGGCTGTCATGGCGAGCGACGCCAGAGGGGCAGCCAGTCCGATATGTGCGAATTTCATCATTGTCTCCTTAGGGTGTGTCCAACTCGCGCGACCAGCCGATCGCGTTGACGTAAAGTCCAAGCGGGTTCTTGCGAAGGACCTCGGCCGTGACCGGCGGCTTGGTGATAACAGTCAGAATGGCAGTCCAGCGTTCGGATTTCTCCAACGCGTCACGGTCGTAAATCTGCTCTGTCCATTTCACCTGAAGCGAGGCATCGGACATCCGAACGACGCTCGTTACCTGAACAGATACGGTGCGCTCGCCGATCCCCTTGAACGGGTCGTTCGTTTGCGCAAACTGATTTAGAAATGTGGCGCCGTGATCGGTGGTGTAATCGTAGGCTTCCAGCCAGTTTTTTCGAACCACAACCGGATCAGCCGAGACCGACCGAACGTCTGTTATAAATCGCGCGAGATACCAGGCCGTTTCTGCATCCGTGGGCTTATAGTTCTGAATTGCGGGTGCTACGGCCTGCACCGCTCCGAATTTGTCCACCTGAACGACATAGGGTGTCACGCGGCTCTGCGTCGATTGCCAGATGACGGCGCACGCAAGCGCCGCCGACAGACCAAGCGTCCCGAAACACATCAACCGCCAATTGTTTGCTTGCGCGCGCGCGGAGCCAATCCGCTCATCCCATGCCTGGCCGGCTCGTTGATATGCGGTCTCCGGTTCTGGAGTTATTCCGTACCGTTGAATGGATCGCCTGAAATTCATCTAACCGTCCCCTTCACAAAGATCTGGGTTCGCGCCGTGACCACCCCGGTCGCCTTCCTTGATCGCCTGCGCCGCAGTGTGGGCGTGGCCGCGCACTCGCTGGCTGCTCTGCATCCGGCGCGCCCAATCGGGCACAGAATCAGATGAGGTAGATTTGTTAGCCGCCGTTCGCGCCGAAGACGGCGCGGTCGGCGACGGAGAATTCCCGCCGCCACTGGGACCGCGCGCCGCAGCCATAGCCGGAGCCGCTCCGCCAAGTGAGGAGGCAGCACGAATAGCAGCCAGGCCACCAGCTCCGGCGCGCGCGAGTCCCACAGCTGCACCACCGGCGAGCATGGCGCCCGCCGCCAACCCACCGACGGTTCCGATCGCGGCGCCTGCACCGAGTTGCGGCGCGCCTGCCACGAGGCCGGATGCGATACCGGGCCCGAATATGCCTAGGCCAAACAAAGTTATCGACGCCAACATAAGAGACATCGCATCGGACAGGCTCGGCGGATGTCCCTGCAACGCCGCCGTAAACTGATTGAAGAAGGTGGCGCCGATGCCGATGATCACGGCAAGCACCATCACCTTAATGCCCGACGCAATAACATTGCCCAATACCCGTTCGGCCAGGAACGCTGTCTTGTTGAAGAGCGCGAACGGGACAAGGACAAAACCCGCCAAGGTGGTCAGCTTGAATTCGATAATTGTGATGAAGAGCTGAATTGAGAGGACGAAGAACGAGAGAATTACGACAACCCAGGCGAACAGCAACACGATGATCGTCACGACATGACTGAAAAATGTCGTGAAGCCCATGAGCGAACCCGCCTGCTGCAACAACGGCCACGCTGCCTGAAAGCCGGTGCCGGCGATTTTGCCGGGTCGCAGCAGGTCGGCGGCGGTCATCCCGGCGTTGGTGGCGTCAATTCCGAGCGTCGAAAACGAATTGAATACGACTTGCGACAGCGTGGAGAAATTGTTGATCAAAAGCGCGAAGAATCCGACATAGAGCACTTTCTTGATGAGACGGAACAACACATGGGCTTCGCCGTCCATCGCCCAGAACAATCCCGCAAGAACGATGTCGAGCGTAATAAGTATGGTCGAAAGCCACGATACGTCGCCGGACAGCAATCCAAATCCACTGTCGATATAGTGGATAAAGGTCTGCATGAACTGATCGATAACGTTGAGATTGGCCATGACTGAGCCCTGAGAGTTCGCGCTGTTGTTACGGCGTGTAGTTCGTGTTGGAACCGAGAAAATTCACGAACTCGGCCCTACCCTGTTCCTCCGCCTCGGCCTCGTTGGCTTGCTGCAGCGCTTCCGCGCGGTATTGCGCGGCCATCAAGCTCTGGGTCTGAAGCTGTTGTTTTGTGGAGAGCGCAAGAAGCTGATTGCCTGCCTGAGCCACATCCAGATTTCCGGCGGCGCCTTGAGATGCCGTCAGCACTTGCGAAAGCGTCGCCGTGTCCCCCGTCACGTTTTGCGCTATTTGCGCCTGCACGGTGAGCGTCTGAAGAAACGCCGACATTGCATTTTTCCAACGGCTTTGAGCGTCGGATTCCAAAGTCGCGGGAGTTACATTCGTCGGATAGCTCTGCGGCCAAAGAGTGTTAAACGTGGTTTGCGATTGCCCGACGAGAAACGGAATGCCGGAACCGCTGGTCATCAACGAACCGACATGATTGAGATCAGACGTAATGATTCCGAGCGGTGATGTCGCAAGCGATTGAAGATTTTTCCCCATGTCTTAAATCATGGTGATCTCGTGTTGCAACGACTCGACCTGATTCTCGATCTCTTTCAATTCGCGCACTGCCTGAATCGTGTTCTCGACGAAATTTGCGTGGTCGTAGACCGCCCATTGCGCGCAGGCTGGTTCGACGAATAATGCCGCGCCAAGTGCGGCGACCGATACGGCTGTTTTCGGAACGTATTTCATGCTGCGTCCTCCAAAGGTGGGTTGGGAAACTGATCGAGAAGTGAAGCGGCCCATTCCAGGCCGCGCGCCGCGAGAAAATGTCTCGTAAATCCCGCCGAGCCGTGCTCGGCAAGAATCCGGTCCATAACGACATGATCGGCGGGCGACGACGCCCCGCACAGCGCCAGCGCGACTGGCCCGAGGCCCAATTCGAACAGGCGATTGCCGCGGCGCGATTGCAAATAATATTGGCGCTTGGGAATGGCGCGTGAGATCAGCTCGATTTGGCGCTCATTGAGTCCAAATTCCGCATAGGCCGTCCGCGCCTGGGGCTCCACAGCGCGGTCATTTGGCAAAAAGAGACGTTGCGGACAGCTTTCGATGATTGCCGGCGCGATGGAAGAATTGGTGATATCTGCGAGCGATTGGGTCGCGAAAACCACGGAAACATTTTTCTTGCGAAGCACCTTCAGCCATTCACGGATGCGCGCGGCAAACAGTGGATCGTCGAGATAGACCCAGGCTTCGTCGAGAATGAGAAGCGTCGGCCGCCCGGTGAACCGGGCTTCCAGCCTGTGAAACAGATATGTCAGAACGGGAAGAACAACGCTCTTTTCGTGCATGAGCGTTTCTGTCTCGAAGCATTGAACATCCGACAGTGCGAGCCGGTCCTTAGCTGCATCGAGCAACCGCCCGAACGGCCCCTCCAACGTATAGGGCTGAATGGCTGCGCGTAGCGCATTGGATTGCAGCAAGAGCGACAGGCCGCTCAGCGAGCGTTCCGAGATCGGCGCGCTGGCAAGGCTGGTAAGCGCCGACCACACATGATCCTTGATTTCGGGTGTGATCGCGACTTGTTCGTGCGACAGGAGATTTGTAAGCCATTCCGCCGCCCAGCTTCGTGCGGCAAGGTCGTTGATCGCAGCCAAGGGCTGAAACGCGAGCGAGCCGTCCGATCCGAGTTCGTGATGAACGCCTTCCATCGCCAATGTCGCGGCGCGCGCCGATCTGCCCTTGTCGAAGAGATAAATCTGGGCGCCGGAGTAGCGGCGAAACTGCATCGCCATAAGCGCGAGCAACACTGATTTGCCAGCACCCGTCGGTCCCACGATAAGCGTATGTCCGACATCGCCTACATGCGTTGAATAGCGGAACGGCGTCGAGTTGTTTGTTTTCGCGAGCAGCAGGGGCGGACCATCAAGATGATCGTTTCGTACCGGACCTGCCCAGACCGCGGAAAGCGGCATGAGGTGCGCAAGATTCAAGGTGTGGATCAAGGGCTGGCGGACATTGGCATAGACATGTCCGGGCAGGCTTCCCAACCACGCTTCAACAGCGTTGAGGCTTTCCCGTATCGTTGTGAATCCCAGACCATTGATGATCCGCTCGACGGCTCGAACGCGTTCTTCGACCGCTTCGCGATTTTCGCAGGCGACGGTGACGGTCGTGGTCAAATAACCGAATGCGACATGATCTCCGCCGATCGTCTGCAACGCGAGATCGGCATCGGCAACTTTGTTGTCGGCATCTGAATCGTGCAGCTCGACGGGCTGGTTGTACATCACCTCCCGCAACATCGCGGTCACGGATTTGCGCTTGTTGAACCACTGCCGGCGAATTTTTGTCAGCGTTTTTGTCGCTTCGGTTTTGTCCAACGCGATAAATCGCGTCACCCAGCGATAGGGGAAATCGAGGTGGTTGAGCGCGTCGAGCAACCCCGGCTGGGTCGCATTCGGAAAGCCAAGAATTGTGATCGTCCGCAAGTGGTCATCGCCGAGGACCGGTTCGAGGCCGCCTGACAGCGGCGTGTCTGCCAAGATTGCGTCGAGGTAACAGGGGGTGTGCGGCACCTCAATCTGGTGGCGCTTGGTTGAAATCGTTCCATGCAAATAGGTCAGTGTCTCGGCGTCATCGAGCGGCGCAATCTCCGGCAGGAGTTGGCCAAGCAAATCGAGCACGCGGTTGGTTTCCGCGGTGAAGGCGTCCAGCTCCCCGCGCCAGTCTCTAGCGCTTTCCGCACCCTGTTTGTCGATCAGCGCGCGCTCGGCTCGGGAAATGCCATCGGCCGATGGCATAAACAGAAGTGTAAAATAGTAGGCGCTCTCGAAATGCCTGCCGCCTTCCTCGACCGTGGCCTTTCGTTCATGATCGACCAACCATGAAGCCGCATCCGGAAATGTGCTTTGCGGATAGTCATTCGAAGCGAACCGCTCGGCCTCAAAGAACAGCGCCCAGCCCGACCCAAACCTCCTCAGCACATTGTTGACGCGCGCACACGTCGCCAGCAGCTCCGCCTCGGTCGCACTTTCGAGATCTGGGCCGCGAAAACGAAAAGACCGTAGAAAACTCCCGTCCTTGTTGAGAACGATTCCCGGACCGACAAGAGCCGCCCAGGGCAAATGATCGGCGAGACGATCAGACGACCGGCGATATTCCGAAAGATTCAGCATGTGAAATGCATCCGTTGACGAAGGTGACGGGGTAAAATGTCCGCAAAGTTGGGATCGCGCTTGGCCGCAAACACGGCAATCGAATGGCCTGCCAGCCACAAAAGCAGCCCTGCAATCCACATCCGCAGTCCTAGGCCGAGCGCTGCTGCGACCGTTCCGTTCACGATGGCAATCGCGCGCGGCGAGCCGCCGAGCAAAATTGGCTCGACCAGCGAACGGTGAAGCGGCACCTCGAAGCCTTCGATCCCTTCTCTCATCAGACCAGCGCGCCGCCGCCGAAGGAGAAAAAGGACAAGAAGAAACTCGACGCGGCGAATGCGATCGAGAGCCCGAGGACGATTTGAATCAATCGCCGGAAACCGCCCGATGTCTCGCCGAAAGCGAGCGTCAGGCCGGTGACCGTGATAATAATCACCGCGATAATCTTGGCGACAGGCCCCTGCACGGAATCGAGGATCGATTGCAGCGGAGCTTCCCAAGGCATTCCGGTGCCGGTGGCATAGGCCGATGTGTAAAAACCCATCGCAATGGCGCAGCCTGCGATGGCCGAGCGTATAGTGCGGCGAGAAATATTGAATCGCATCACAGTCTCCTTTGATGAATTGGATGAACGTTTGAGGGAACGTAATCGTCGATCAGATATTCTCCCGCCGCCGTCAGGCCGGTTATTTGTTTGATCGCTTTGATGCGGCGTGCCGTCCCTCTGCCGTCGATAAAGACAACGAGGTCGATGGCGTCCGCGATAAGGCGGCGGGGAACGGACATCACGGTTTCCTGAACCAGCTGTTCGACACGGCCCAACGCGGATTCCGCAGAATTCGCATGGATCGTGGCGACGCCGCCCGGATGACCGGTGTTCCACGCCTTGAGCATGTCGAGCGCTTCCGGACCGCGCACCTCGCCCACGATGATACGGTCCGGCCTGAGCCTCAGCGTTGAACGCACGAGGTCTGCGAGGGCGACGACCCCAGGCTTGGTCCGCAAAGCGACGCAATCCTTGGCCGCACATTGCAGTTCGCGGGTATCCTCGATGAGAATAACGCGCTCGTTCAAGGTCGCGAGTTCGGCAAGCAGCGCATTCGCCAACGTCGTCTTGCCTGAGCTTGTGCCACCAGCGATGAGGATGTTCCTGCGCTCACCGATTGCACGGAATAGAGCTTGCGCCTGCGTCTCCGTCAGAATGCGATCCGCCACATAGTCCGCAAGGGTGTGAATCTTTGAGGCCGGTTTGCGGATGGAGAAACAGGGCGAAGCCACCACTGGCGGCAAAACGCCTTCAAACCGCTCGCCTGCCGCCCCCCCGTCACGGGTAGGCAGTTCGGCACTTACGATTGGGTTTTCCGTGTGGGCTTCTTTTCGAACGCTCGATGCAACCAGCCGGATAATGCGTTCCGCGGCCGCCGCCTCGATCGACACGCCGGTATCCAGACGACCCTGCCCGAGCCGATCCAACCACAGGCGCCCATCCGGGTTCACCATGACCTCAACCACGGAAGGATCGGCGAGCGCAGCTGCAATATCGCTGCCCATCGCAGTGCGCAGCATTTCAGAGGCGCGTGCCCGGCTTTCGCTGCTGGCCGTGAACTGAGACATGCTCATGCCCTTCCCGCAGTTTGCACGTCGGGCTGTTCCAGACGTGTCATCACTTCGCGCCCAATGGTTTTGCCCTGCCGGATGCGTCGTGTGACCTGATTGAGAAACGTGTCGAACCGTTCATGCGCGACCGCCTGCGCCTCGGCGTGCTGTGCCGGCGGCAATGGTGCTGTGATGCCCAAATGATAGCGGATGAAAAGCGCAATGCTTTCGACCACAACTTCCTGATTGCGTTCCAGCCGCAGAAGTTGGCCGCTCATTTTGTCGAGGCGCGGACCAAAGATTGCTTCGAACTCGTTACCGCCCTGACGCCGCAAATAGTCGGTGACCGCATCGTTCACGATGGTCGATTTGTTCGTGCCCGGCTTGGCAGCGACAGCGTCCAGCTTTCGGCTGACTTTCTCGTCGAGATAGAGGCAGTGGCGGACTTTCATGGGCGGTCCCTAGAATGCAGGAAACAAGTCGAGTTCAAGATTTGCCCTGGGCGCGCCATTGTTCATGGCGTGCGCGCGCTTTACCTGCGATTCCGGCGCCGTAGATTCCTCCACGTCCGTATCGCCCTCAAGCAAAGCAAGCAGATCGTCGACGGGCTCGGTTACTTTTGCGAGCGCCAGTTCCGGGAGCGCGGGATGACGCTGCAGACCCTCGTCGCTTTCTTGAGCGAGTGCGCTCGGTGTTGACGGAACTGACGGCACAGAGTTCGTTCCGTTGGCTATCGCTGACCAATCATGCGGTCGCGGCAATGGCGCGTCACTGTAACCGTTAGAGGTCAGGATAGGCGCAGGGAAAACCCGATCGGCGAAATTGCGATCGGCGTAGTAGCGCAGTTTTTTGGCGCGAATGGGCGCCAGCCCTGAAACGAGCACCAACTCGTCTGTCGCGGGCAACTGCATCACCTCCCCCGGTGTCAGCAAGGGGCGCGCAGTTTCCTGACGGGAGACCATGACATGGCCGAGCCATGGCGAAAGACGATGACCGGCATAGTTGCGCTGGGCGCGCAATTCCGTGGCCGTTCCCAACGCATCGGAAATCCGTTTCGCCGTGCGTTCGTCGTTCGACGAAAACGCAATGCGGATATGACAATTGTCGAGGATGGAATTGTTTTCGCCGTAAGCTTTCGAGATTTGATTCAGTGACTGGGCAATCAGGTACGCACGAATTCCGTAGCCCGCCATAAAGGCCAGCGCGGTCTCGAAGAAATCCAACCTTCCGAGTGCTGGAAACTCATCGAGCATCATCAATAGTTGATGCTTGCGCCGTTTGGCCGGATCGCCTTCCAGACGCTCCGTCAAATGGCGGCCGATCTGATTTAGCACCAGACGCACCAACGGCTTTGTGCGCGAAATATCGGAAGGTGGCACGACCAGATAGAGGGACACCGGACGCGCCGCGTCCACGAGATCTGCGATACGCCAGTCGCAGCCGGATGTTGTCACCGCCACAACTGGGTCGCGATAGAGACCCAAGAAGGACATTGCGGTGGACAGCACGCCCGAACGTTCATTGTCCGATTTGTTCAGGACTTCGCGCGCGGCGGATGCAACGACTGGATGGACCACCGGAGCTTTGTGTGTGCCCAGATGGTTGGTCTCCATCATGGCGCGCAATGTGTGTTCAAACGAGCGGCGCGGGTCGGACAGAAAACCGGCAACACGGGCCAGCGTCTTTTCTTCCTCCGAATAAAGGATGTGGAGAATTACTCCTACGAGCAAGGAGTGGCTGGTCTTTTCCCAGTGATTTCGCCGCTCAAGCGCGCCTTCTGGATCAACGAGAATATCTGCGATATTCTGGACATCGCGAACCTCGTCTGCGCCTTTGCGCACTTCCAGAAGCGGATTGTATCGGGCGCTTTTCAGGTCGGTGGGATTGAACAGCAAGCAATGGGAAAACTTGGCCCGCCAGCCCGCCGTCAATTGCCAGTTCTCGCCCTTGATGTCGTGAACGACGACGCTGTGCGTCCAGGAGAGCAAGGTCGGCACAACGAGTTCCACGCCCTTTCCTGAGCGGGTGGGTGCGAACGCCATTACATGCTCGGGGCCATCGTGGCGCAAATAACGGTCGCCCAACCCACCCAGGAACACGCCGGCCGCGCCAAACAGCCCTGCCCGTTTCACTTCACGGCGATTGGCCCAGCGCGACGATCCGTAAGTGGTGATGAAATGCGACTGGCGTGCCCGTATGAGTGAACCCAAAATCGCAAAACCGCAGGCGGCGAACCCGCTTAGGGCCGCGATGGCGCCGGCTTCGTTGAACAATTTGGGAGCGTAAGCCTCATAGGCGTACCACCATTCGAACAGACGCCACGGGAGATAAAACGGCACCTTGAGGAATTCGAACCATGGGGCACCAAGGCGCGGCTGAAATCCCAGATGCCACGCTGCCCATTCGGTCGCGAACCACAATCCGCAGAGTGCTGTCGCGAACACGATCGCGATCTGCCCGATGAGAATTTTTGTCGGCGTCATGAACGTCCCCTTCACGAATCAGGAAACATTCGAACGCGGCTGTGTCGCAATCGTCGTTATCTACTCATTTGACAACGGATGGCTCGTCGAGGGACGAACTGCGGCGAATATCGGTGAACCGTCGCATTGCATGTGATCGGCGACGATCAAATGGACGGTCCACGCGTCCGTCCGAACATCCATGAAATCGTCTGACCGCGGAATTGGCCCGTCACATGTTGGTCGATAGCGCGCTCCAGCACAGGACGCCACGGCACAAGTGTAAATTCCCGGCTCTTTTGGATCAGGGCAAATGATCCGCTGACAAGTTCGACCTTGCGGCGGTAAATTCCCTCAATCCGTTCGCCGTGCCGAGCCTCGGCGAACGGTACGCCGAGTTGCGACGATAGTTGCACGCCGACGCGCAGCAATTCGCGGCGGGTCAGTTCCTGCAACAAATCCGTTCGATAGATAGTTCTATCGCCCTCCACTCGCGCCAGCTCCTGCGAAAGTAGCCACTGCCGCCGCAGTGCAATCGCGTCGCCCAGTTCCTTTCCGAATCCCGCCTCACGCAAGGACAATGGTTTTGCGCTGGTCAGCTCGGCGTCGAGCAACGTCGCCCCCTCGGCCTCAATCTGATGGGAGAGTGGCGACGTCGAAAGCTTCTCGATATATACCGGCGCAGCGAACGTCCGCTGCTTCTCAAAGGTTGCAACGCGGTCAAGATGGTCGGGGCCGATCGTCCAAATACTACCCGCGCTACGCTCTACGATGTTACCCGAACGCCTGAGTGCTTCGAGCCGACGAATATGGCTTGCTATGAACTCCTCACTGGCACCCGGTTCGGCCTGTCGATGCAGCGCCGCGCTGTAGCGTCCGTCATTGGATGACGCGATATCGGCGACGGTGCGGTCAGCGGCAGTCGCGCCCCGGCGATTTGGCAAAATCGAAACAATTGCACCTTCCGAAACCGGCTCGTCGTGATCGGCCTGTCCGATTGCCACATAGTGCGACCGCCCGTCGGTGCCATCCACAATGAGGTAGTGTTTGTCATGGAGTTCGTCACTGAGGCCGCGCGCGACGACCTTCCCGACAAGCCGTGACGAGACTTCATCCGTCGGATTGTAGATTGCATAGTCGGCCACATGATGCGGCGATGACTCCTGGCGTAACACCTGATGCATCATTTTGATGATGTCGCCGCGTTCCCCCATACGTTGGAGGATTGCCTTCAGGTCATCTGCGACCCGCCATTGTCCGGGCGTGACTTCCTCGGCGAGGCCGAGCCTTCCGAGCTTCTGCAACCGTCCCGCGCGCAAACTTTGACCGAATGCGTCGCGGTCAATGGCGCGGACATTTCCGTCCGTATCGGCATCGCGAAGCAAATTTCGATCGAGACCCGTGAAGCGTTCCTGATCGACGTCGAGACGAAGACGGTTCTCGATATCGAGGTCCGAACGTGGGCCCAGGTCCCGGGTGGCGATTTCGCAGGCGCGTTCGCGCATCCCGTAGCTAAGATATTCTCGCGCGATCACGAGGTCACGCCCGGCGTCATCGATTCCGCGCAAGACGACGTGGGTGTGGGGATGGCTGGTGTTGTAATGGTCCGCCGCAACCCATTCGAGCTTGGTGCCGAGATCCTGTTCTATCTGCGCCATCAGTCGGCGGACGAAGGGTTTGAGGTCGGAATATTCCGCGCCGTCTTCGGCCGACACGATGAAACGGAACTGATGACGGTCCTCCTTCACGCTCTCGGCAAAGGCGCGGTCGTCGGCGCGATCCTCTTGCGCGTTGTAAAGCTGACCAGGCTGGCCGTCCCGTGTGACGCCATCGCGCTGGATGTAGCGCAGATGCAGGCGCGCAGCAGTCATGCCCTTGCCTCGGAGCTTTACGATCCGTGTTTGGATGACGGCCCGGCGCGTGCGTAGCGCCTTGTAACGATCACGCCCGCGCAAAACCCGACCAACGCCGGCACCCCGGCCGATCCGGCTACCATCGAAGCGCGATCCGCCCTTCGCGAGCCGTCCGCCACTGCGCGCCACGTCGCGCATGATGCGATCAAGCGCTCGTTTAGCCTTACCTTTGGGATGCGACCGTATGCGGCCGAGTTTGGGCTCGAATTCGTCGTCGTTGCTCACGGACGCGCGCCGGGTGACATCATCGCAGACAGGATTTTCAATGGCTTGGTGCGATCTGACTCTATTCGGTGCGAATACGACTCTGGAAATTTTGATGTGCAGACAACCGCATAGATGCCTTCCGGCATCAATGCTTTTATCTTGCCCTCACTCATTCCTTTCGCCCTTCCGAATTTCCGATTTTTGATTGCGTTGTTGCTCAGGGATTGCTGGGCGCGCGATAAACAAACAGTCCGTCGCTATGAGGCGGAACATTGTCTGCGCCATCAGATGCGGGATGATCGAAAAACAGGTCATTTTTTCGTAAGTCTACGCGCATTTTGGAATGTTTCCGGTCGTCATTCTGTTGCCGCCCTTGGCCGGATTTACCATTGGAATTCGCGCCTGAAACGACAGCGTTCAGATAGGATTCGGTTTCTTCGGGAAGCGGTTTTCCTCTGAACAGGAACTCGTCCATGCGCCGGGGACCAGCGTTGTAAGCCGCAAAAAGATTGGGAAAGCCATATGCGCTATAAAGTTGGCGCAAATAACCGACACCGGCAAAAATGTTGTCGTGGGGTTCGTAGGGATCGGTGCCCAAATTCAGTTTGGCGCGCATATCGGCGAATGTATCCGGCATGACCTGCATCAAACCCATCGCGCCGGCCGACGAGGTAATGGGTTGACCGTTATGGGTGGTGTGGCCGCCGCTTTCGCGTTGCATCACGGCCTCGATCCAGTTCTGTGGAATGCCGAACTTGGCTGACGCTTGGCCGATTAAGGGCCGCCAAGCGTCTAGCGAGGTCGTCTTCGTTGGTGCATTGGATGGCGCCGTACAAGTGATATTCGCGGGCGCTCTGAAGAAAAGAACGCAGGTGGTCAGTGTTATCGGGTCCATAGTGCCACCAACCTTCCCGACACCCACGACGCCGAAATCGGCCCAAAATACCGTCCGTCAAAAGAGTCTTTGTGCGGCATGAGAAGCAAAACATCGTCAGGACCGAGGTGTTTGCAGCCTGTCCATGCCGGCAATGGTCGACCCTGGCGGTCGGATTTGAGACGAATGGCGATGGCTTTTTCGTTTATCGACACGGTCTCCTGATTGGCGCAAATATCGTCGCCGGAAAGGGCCGCAATGCGCTTCACCACGGGGACATTGAGCGGAAGATAATGGCGTTGCGCGGCAAGCCTGCGCGCCCACACAGGAATTGTTGCGAGAACGAGTTCGCCCCTTTGCAACGTGGATTTCGGCTGCAACACGTAAAATCCAACCGGTGCGCTGGCGCTCGCGTTGTAAATAAGAAAGGGGTGGCGCGGTGTTATCGTCAGGACAAACGCCCCAATTGCTCCCGCGCCGAGTAGCATCAATTCGGATATTTTCATGGGAGGCTCGCGGTGTTCAGGCGGCCTTCTTTTTCTTGTTCCCGGGATCGGTGTCGCTGTTGTTTTGAGAACTTCCGCCGGATGAGCGCCCGTCGGAATAGGCGTCGAGGTCGCTGATGCGGTAACGAATATGCCGCCCGTGTTTGCGAAAGCGCGGGCCTTTGCCGTCACGCCGCATCTGCTCCAACAGGCGCTCGGATATGCACATGTAATGCGCGGCCTGCTGCGTATTTAAGAAGGGACTACCCTTCCGCGCCGCCGCCGCGCGTATATATTCGTTCTCATCACTCATGCCCCACCTTCCCGAGTTTGGGTTTGGCGTGTGCGGAATGCCCACGCCGGCGGGCCCGAAAATGCGTTAACCTTGACTTGAATCCGAGTGGCGAATACTTAACGAATACTATTCGCACCACTGCCGAAGCCCCCGCACCCTTCATGGATGCGAGGGCTCCGCCCGGGCGGTCAGTCCCGGGAATTCCATATAATCGCCAGTGTATCTTCATCCTCCTGGCCTGCGGCGCGCCCGAGATTCGCGAAGAGCTTTTTCGGACCGAACGACGGATCCGAGAGGCTCAGGCTGACGTAATCCTGCTTCTGGGCGTTTTTCCTGATCCATCCGGCGCCGATTTCGACGCCCTGACAGAGGACGCGATAGTCGGGTTGCTCGGGAGTTTTCTTGTCGGCGTTCGGTACGATGGAGACGTCGGCGCGAAACGCGAGGGTCTTCAATTGGCCTTTGAATGAGCCGTTGGCCTGCTTGGTGACTTGTCCGATGGAAGACATGGCATTGTCCTTTGTGAGTTTCGCGAAAGACCATTCCCTCGCGATGACGAACCGTTCGTGGGGGGCGGCAGGCACCCGAACCGTCTTCGGGCGCAGCAAAGCGGAGCACCGGAGCGGACAACATTTTGAGAGCGAAGCGTTCGCGAGGAGCGCGTACTTGCGCGCGGGGAAAATGTTTTCCGCGATGGTTTCGGGGAGGGCCGGACGGCTCCCACAGGTTTCGGCACAAGAGCGAGGAATGTTTTTCTGCGCACGAAAAGGACCGCGCCATTGCATCGGCTACGCCATGCAGCACGGCAAATTCACCGCCACGAAAGGCTCGTCGCGCGGACTGACCGCGTGCTGGAGCCGACAATACGAGCAAACCGCTTTGGCATTCTGTTCGCGTCGAGATTGCCAATTGGGCAAAACGCCCGAAACAAGTCAGCCTATGCTTAGGAGCTAGGCGTTGATGGGCCGATGCAAAGCTAGAAACGCTTGCGTGCCTGCCTCGGCCTGACGCTGCAATGCTGGATGAGAAGGCGGCTTAACGACACCCAAGAGCAGCTGAAGATGCAGGTCGCGGCAGACCAGAGCCATGAACTGGTCGGCCAATTCGCGAGGATCGGTTGCGTCCAGCAATCCCTTTGCCTGCGCTTGTTTAATCAGGCTCGAAAGAGCGGCCATCGCCACTTCCCGGCCCAATTTACTGATCGCCTGGGCCACCTCGGGTGCACTCCAGTATTCGGCGATGGCCAGGCGATAGGCAGCCAAAATTTCCGGAATTGTCAGTTCGCGTAATACGGCAGCGCCAAATGCCGTCAATGTCTGCGCGAGACCGGTCCTGTCGATGTCATCAGGCAGATGCTCGGGAAGTTTAATTCTCTGCGCGCGAGAGGTAATGCAATAGGCGAGAAGCGCCGATTTGCTCTCGAACTCCGCATAGAGATCGCGTTTGGAGACCTTCGCGCGTGTGGCGATCTCCAGCATAGTGACCTTCGAAAATCCATGCTGCAGAAAGGCCCCGAACGCGGCATAGATGATGCGGGCGCGCGCCGAAGTCGGATCGGCAGGCTCCAGTTTTTCGGCTCGCCCCCTCGTTTTGGCTTTGCTCACGACGCCCCCTTGCGTTGGTACGAAGAAGTACCTATGGTCATTGACGCGGTACGAATTAGTACCTCGGCGATATTACCTCGTCGTTGAGACTATCACCAGAACTAAAGGGGTGATTGCGATGCGTCTGCTTTTTTCGGCAATTCTTTGTTCGATACTGCTTCCCAAAGCCGCGTTGGCGGCAGACCTGTCGCTAAACGTCGATGGGATCAAGGACAATACGGGGTCCGTGATCGGCGCGGTGTACATCGACAACGCGACTTTCATGGATTCATCGAAGGCGATCCGAGTCTTCAAGATCAATGCGGCGCCCGGCCAGCTAAAATTCATCGTCCATGATCTGCCTGCTGGCCGATACGCGATATCGGTGTGCCACGACGCCAACAACAACGGCAAAATGGACAAGAACTTCATCGGCGCACCGTTGGAGGGGTTTGGGTTCTCCAACAATCCAGAAGTCACCACAGGTCCACCGACGTTTGAGCAGGCAGTGTTCACTTACAACGGGCAGGCCCAAACCATGTCGATCAAAATGACCTATCTGAAATTCTAATCACGGCGGATATCCAACATGACGATGCTATGGGCGTCCGCAGCGGCATTTCTGGGTATCCATCTTTTCAGCGCCCGGATGCGGTTACGCGATCTTGTTACCAACGCGATCGGCGAGACGGCTTATATCGTCGTGTTTTCGCTGGTGTCCGCCGGAGTGCTCCTGTGGTTGTACGTTGCGTATAGCGCCGCGACTGTCAGCGCCGAAAATCGCGTTCTCTACGACCTCGGTCCGTGGGTGAAAGACGCCGCGATTCCCGTCGTTTTGGTCGCCTTTCTGATCGGCATACCCGGCCTGCTCTTGCGAAAATCACCGACGCGGATCGGCTATCAGAATATTGCGCCCTCCCCCAGTTCCGTCACGGGCATCATAGCGGTCACGCGCCACCCGTTTCTGTGGGGTTTCGCGATCTGGTCGGCCTTTCACCTTGCTGCCAACGGCAATGAAGCGTCGGTGATTCTGTTCGGATCGCTGTTTCTGCTCTCGCTGTTCGGTACGGTCTCAATCGATGCCAAACGCAGGCGCAAACTGGGAGTGGACTGGGATGCTTTTGCGGCCCACACGTCCAACATTCCTTTCGCAGCCATTCTGGCAGGCCGCGTGAAACCTCATTGGCGCGAAATCTTCGGTTGGCCTATGGGTGTAGCGGTCCTGCTCTTTCTGCTGTTCCTGTTCGGGCATGCGCGCATGACAGGCATTTCGCCATTTCCTAACGGATGAGGATTTTCCTGATATGAGCGATACTGCGTATCCACAATGCGTGGGCGAGCTATACAGAAGCGAAGTCTTGGGCGAAGCGGTGTTTGTGGCGCTTCTGAAGTGCGCAAAAACCGATGAGCAGAAATACAAATTCGGAACGCTGTTGCAACTGGAAACCGAAACCAAAGCGCGGCTTCGGCCTCTTCTCGCAAAATACGGGCTCGGCTTCGACGAACAAGACGTGTCGGCGCCGGCAGCAAGTGCTGCGGCCGATTTCGAGGCAGGCGGCTGGACCTCCTTTGTCGAAGGGACGTTGAACGTTGTGCATTATTTCGTCGGACGCTTTGAGCAGATCGAATTGCTTGGCCCACCAGAAGATAGGGAAACGCTCCATTCGATGGCCGTTCACGAGCGTGCCATACAAGATTTTCTGGTTGCAGAGCGGGACGGCAAAGCCAAAGGCTCATTGCAAAACGTGATCGCGATTCTGCAATATCCCTTGCCAAACCCGCAGGGTTTCTAATTTGAGCAAGCCGCTGCGGTCTCTTTTGGCATCGACATTGCCGACTGACTAAAAAATGATCGAAGCAACTTGGCCGGTGCGGTTCGCTACGAGACCTCGCCGAGCGGCGTTGATGTTTCCTTCAGGACGGCGGATCGCAGATCGCGGCAAGTTTGGCAAAGCCGCATGGTTGAGGCTGGATGCACGGTGCGATCCTTGGGTGTAATCCTGTAGTCGATGGCGTCCACGTCACCGCACGATCCACAGACATCGGAGCGACCGACCAGTTTCAAGACCTGTCTCGTGGCGACGGCCTGAGCTGGATCGAATTCATCCAGCGCTTCGAACCATTCTTGTGTGTGCGGGACCAGGTAGAGAGCCATCGCGAGTCTCTTCGGTGCGATCCGTATTCGAAAGGAGAAAGGCCAGACGCGGCACCTGTTCAGACGCGACCGGCCCTAAGTTCGACGTTCATATTCGGGCTGTGAGCGCCGCAGCGCACCGGCCCGGGCGGAGATTGGTCGGGTGCCCTCAGACAGTCAACGTCCCGAGTGGCTGGATGTTGTGAAGGGTTTTCTTGCCCCTGAAACCTGAATACTGTCCGTGAGGGTAGCTGGTGGCGGGTAGGATGCAGTGGCGCTTAAGTGCGTGGTTGGCGGAGGCCGCGTTGTGCCTCCCGCTTGCCGGCTGTTGGTCCGAGCAGCAGCAACAATTTGCGGCCTGCTCTGCGGCAGCGCCTTATCCGAAGACAGGGTTTCAAGCGGCGGCCGACAATCGAGTCGCTGCCTGCATGGACAAGCATGATTATCGGCTAGCGATGAACGCCACGCCTTGCGGCGGCTTGGCGACGCCGCGCCGCCAGCCTTATTGCTACGAGCCGAAGGACATGTGGGCGCGGTTCGGGTTCAAGATAGAGATGTTGTTTCAGGGCACCCCCGCTCCGCCGACGGCCACGCATTAATCGTCGCCGTCAGAGCGTGACGCCAAAGCGCTCCGCTATCAAAATCGTGACGAAATAGAGTCCAATCGTGAGGACACAGGCAGCGGCGAGCGCCGCCCAGAATCCCATCCCGTGCCGGAGCATGTACGGAAATGCCAGGAACATCGGCAGCGAGGGCAGGACATACCAGAACGTCGCCTCGGCGTGATTGGCAATCCGGGTTGTATCGCCAGTGTCCCGCCACAACCAGATGATCGCCAGCACCGAAACCAATGGAAGCGATGCGACCAGCGCGCCAAAGGCAGGGCTTCGTTTGGCGATTTCCGAAACGGCCATGATGATCACGCCGGAAAGCAGGGCTTTAATGACAAGGTAAAGCATCTTTCTCACCCGATGAGTCGAGGACTGCTCACGCGCTTTATAAGCCGTTTTGCGCGCTGTCTGGGCGTTACCGCCAACGCGGCATTCCACTTGGCCCCCTCATTAAATCCTTGAAACCTGCCCGCAGCGGAGGACCGTTTAACGGCCCCTTAAGCCAACAGCGGCGTAAGATGCCGCCATAAACATGGGGATTTCAACATGGCCACCGCGGACCGCGACCGGCCTCAAACAGAGCGCAAACCCGAACCTTCCGCGTTGGACGCAGAAGGTGTCATGCGTATCGCGAAATGCCTCGTCGAGCAGTACGGCGACGAGGCGGCTACGATTGCACTGGATCGCGCCGATGCGCTGTTCGATTTGGGCAACATGGCGGGATCTCGCGGTTGGATACGCATCCTCGAAGTCATTGAAAATCAACAGCGCGCCAGTCCCCGCGCGTCGTAGCGCAGCGCAGGACGGCGATACGATCAATCAAGAATGACAGCTGGCAGCAGCGAAGCTGCCGCCCGCCGAAGATTTCCTTACAGGGCAAGCGCCTTCTGCGATTGCTTGGCTGCATCCGCGATGCGGCAAGCGCCCTTGCCGTAAGGCTTGAACGGAAACTGCAACCAGCCCGGAAGCCAGCCCTCCACCTTAGAGCGCCAGTTCTCGCCCGCGAGGCAATCGCGCATAATCTTCTTCTGCGTTTTGACTTTCTCGTCGGCGTTGCCCTTCGCAACGGACTTTCCGGCGACTTCGGCCACCATGGCGTTGATGGTGCCGCCATCCCGCAGCAAATCGTAAAATACCTCGTCGGGCTTCCAAACCTCGCCCGCATTGGCTTTGAGATAAACGCCCATCGCTTCGACGGGCGTATCGCCCACCGCAAGCGTGTTCGCCATGACAAAGGCTGCGATCCGCGACACGTCAGGATCGGGAAGCGTGAGGAGTTTCGCGAAGATCGTCACCGCATCGGCGTTTTCCTTCACATCGAGCAAAGCGTCGATGGCCTTGCGTTCTTCCTCGAACTTCGCCTGCGCGGCACTTGCCGCGATGCTGGCGGCGATTTCAGGGGAGCGGGCACGCTGCGCGTCGGCGGCAACGTTCCAGTTGCCGCACGGCGCAAGCGCGTGCGCAACCATCAGCCGGAACGCGGCAGACGGATCGCGCAACAGCGCGAGCCGGACAATTGCGTGACGGTGGAGTTCAAGATAATTCTCCATCGCTTGCGTCATCTGCGGTTTTCCGGTGGCGGGCTTTTCCGCCCTGCCCTCGTTCGTATCCTTATTGTCGGTGCGCGCGGCCTTGCGCGCCTCCTTCCGGCTCAACCAGCCTTCGTGAAACGTCACCTCGCCCGCATGGCTGACGGTGACGAACACCTTGCCGCCTTTTTTCTTAGGAATCTTCTCATGATCCCAGGCGGCGAATTGCGCGCCGATTTCGAGGATGTTCACATCGTTCCAGCCCGCCTCGCGCAAGGCTTCGGCCTTGGCCTCGATTGCGGCGGTCTGCAATTGCCAGAACAGATCGGCGTCCGCGAAATAGGTCTGCTCGTCGAACAGGTCGGTGACGGTATGGCCTTTGTACTCGGCCAGATCGAACAGCGCGACCGAGGCTGCAACCGATTGCCCGCCGAATAGCCACTGCTTGAGACGGTGGCCCCAAGGAACGTTGCCGTTGTCGGCCTCGAACAGTTTGAGCCATTCCTTCTGCTGCGCCTTGGTTGCGAGCGTCAGGTGCTGGATGGTTTCTGCGTCGATTTCTTCGGCACGGTAGGCGTCCTTGATCTTGGGCAGCAGATTGGCGAGTGCCAATCGCTGCTTCACGATCAGTGGCGTGATGCCGAAGGTGGCGGCGATGCCGTCGATGGTGCGGCCCTCCTTACTGAGCCGCGAGAAGGTTTCGTATTCGGTGAGCGGATCGGCATCGCGGCGCGCGACGTTTTCGATGAGCGATGCCTCGATGGCGTCGGCATCGTCGCCGGATTCCAGAACGGCGCAAGGTGGCGGAGCCACAGCGCCGGCTTCGTCCTTGATGGTCTTGACGGAGAAATACCGCCTGCGACCCGCCACGACGCCGAAACCGCCGTCTTCGGGCCGCACGATGAGCGGCTGCAAGACGCCGCGCGCGCGGATGCTCGGCAGAATGTCCGACAGATCGGGCGCTGTCTTGCCATACCGCATGTTGAGTTTGGAGATATGCAGATGATCGATTTCGATATGACGCAATTCCATGACACTTGTTCCTTCAGTTGAGGTGGGCGCGCTCGTCCGCGCGCGAGAACTCCGCCGGATGCTCCGGCGGAATGGGGTCGGGTTCGGAGGGATGACGGAACGCCAGAATAAAATCAGTCGCCTTGCTCGCCTGACTGGCGGCGTGGAAAATCGCGCGGTTGTCGTCGCGCAGGATTTGCAGCCAATTGGCCAGATAGTCGGTGTGACGCACCTGCGGAACGATGTTCAGATGCGCGCAGAGAAACGCGCTGGTCAGTTCCGCGATCAGTTCTTCGCGGGCATACGCTTGCGACCCGAAACGGTTCTTGAGATCGCGCGAGAGCCGTGAGGGGTGCGCAGTCCAGTGACCGAGTTCATGGAAGGCCGTGCAATAAAAATCGCTGGTACTGACGAAGGCTTCGCGCGACGGCAGGCGGATCAAATCTTCGGTGCGGTTATAAACGGCTTCGCCGCTGCCCTCGACAAAACGCGCACCGGTTGCGGTCATCAACGCCTCGGCGTCGGGACAAAGTTCGATTTCGGAAAGGATGCGCGGCGCAGGCCGCATGTGTGCGGGCAAGCCTTCGCATTGTTCGACATTGAAAACGGTGAAGCGTTTGAGGAAAGGGATTGCGGACGGGTCTTCGCCTTGCTCTCGCGCGCGGTCGCGTTCGGATTTCGGAACGAAGCTGTCGGCGTAACAGATGATCGTCCCTCGTTCGCCTTTGCGGACATTGCCGCCGAGGGCAAGCGCCTGCCGGAAGGTCAGCCATTCCTGCGAGGCGAAACCGCGCCGGATCACAGCATCCCAAAGAATGAGAATGTTGATTCCCGAATAGAACCGTCGCGTGGCGGCGCTACGTGGCAGACCGAGGGCGGCACCCGATCCGGCCCAAGGCTTCACCCAAGGGACCGCTCCCTGTTCAAGCTCGGTGACGATGCGGGCGGTTACTTCGTCATAGAGGGAAACGCGGGACTGGCCGCATTCCTGCTGCTGATTGGATTGGCTCATCTGTGGCCTCCTGCTCGGTCCTCTCGCGCGCATTCCCCGGTAGCGTGGGGGTGGGCGGCGAACAGCGACCGGCAGGCCCGCCGAGGGAGGCGGGACGCACCCGAAGGGCCGGAATGAAATGAAGGACGCGCGTCAGCGCGTTGCGGCACGCCGCGGCGGGCCTATGAGGGAGCGCCGCCCACCCCCGCGCGGACGGGGAATGCATATATAAAGTGCCACCGCGTCAGCGGGGGTTCCTTATGAAAGCGGCCTTTATTGGCCTAAAGGCCAATTGCGGCAGGGATTGAAGCCCGGCAGGGCCGAAACCGGCCCCTTCGGCCGGGTTCGGTTTACGAAAGCCCGGCGCGCGCCAGCGCGGCCGCCCGGACTATCGCCGCGACGAGCGCAGCGGTGGCGCGACCAGTTCGACGTGGCTTACGCCGAGCGCCGTGGCGATCTCATAGATCGTAACAATGGCGGGGTTTGCGCGGCCCGACTCGACGGTACTGAGATATTGCTGTGTGAAGCCACTGACCTCGGCGAGTTCTTCCTGTGTCAGGCCCTTTTCGAGCCTAACACGTCTGAGGTTCTGCCCGACCAATTTGCGCATATCCATGCGCCAGAGGTCATCGGATTACATGAAATAAGTTTATCTGGTATATCATGTAAGACCGATGTCGCTCGCTCGCCCTCGTCGCTCATAGGCTGGCAGTTTCGCACGGCGGGGACGGGTTCAACCACTGGCTTGTGGCCTCACCGACACCCTCGGGGCCAGATCGGGATCGATGCGAAGAATCAAGGATCGAATTGTGGGGATAGAACGGGCGCGCCCGATGATAAAGCGGTGCGCGAAATTGCCGACGAATACTAGACTCCGCAATTCGCGACCCTGGAAACCTGTCTCAACAAAGTGCGTATACTAGAATTGCGCAATCCGCCTTCCCTTCATTAGCGCAACACCCTCCAGCTTCGAAACAACAAAGCAATTTATCGAACTGTCGCGCCGCCCGACAAAATGGGGCGACGCTGTAGGCCGTGCGTGCGGGCAGTCATCGGTCCTTCACACATTTTGGATTTCAAAATGATTTAAGCAGACAGAAACTGGAGGCATCGTGCAGTTCCTCAAACATTGTTCTCAGCCACCCAATCCGATGCTCACCGTCGCGAAGGGACCGTTGAAACTAAGGTTAGTTTGATCCAGGATATCGATGCCGCTGTCTGTGGCACGAAAGAAGAAATCTGCCCGGTATCCAAGGCTTATCTTCGCGTTGGGGAATTTCAGGGAAAGACCGGCGAATCCTCCCAGATTCGGAATCGTGACGGAGCGCGAGCGCGCACGGTCGGTCGGTCCGTGCTTGTAGCTTTGATAGTGCCCCCCGATGGCATAGCCCCGACCGTAATAGCTTCCCCTAGGAATGAACTGGGTGAAGTCCACCCGTGTATACCCCGTTGTCTGGTGATGCGTCGTGGACCGCTGACGGCCGAACAAAAGTGCACCCGATATGCCCCAGTCGACCGTTAGCGCCGTATTCGCGACATTTCCGGCAATCGGAATCGATGCGTCCCAGGATATCGAGGGACCGAGGGCGCGGGTGGTACGCCGGGCGTGCAGGCTGGCAGCGTATGCGGCCCGGCCAATCGGATAATATTGATAAGGTACGGCGCTGTGGTTTCCGTAATAGCTCACGAAATGGCGCACACCGGTCACCTTCGCCCCAACAATGGCATTGGGCCGCGCGTTCAGGACGGCATCGGATTCCGTGGTGAATTGCGCAAACCTCACTCCGGCGCTGATCACAGACGACCCGTGAGAGCCGAACAATCCCAAACCGACATCCTTGCCCGCTTGAAAATCGATCACTGTGTGGGATTCATTGAATTTCGTTTGCCCATCGCCGAGCGCTGATGGCGGTTGGTTGAAATGGCTATACGGATTGACGGCAAATTGCTTCACATAGCGCGCATAGGCGGTCTGGTTGTGATCATGCCTGGCGCTATTGGACCGCCCATACCTGACGGCCGCCGAAATGATCCAGTTCATGTTGTGCGGCGCTATCGTAATCTTTCCCTCGACACCGACGCTGAAAGGCGACGGATTCTGGGCCCCCAATATGGAAGAGCGAGCTGCCGCCGTGATGTTCTGCATGAATACCGGTGCCAAGACGATGTTTTGGCCACCTGTTTGCTCTGCTTGCCCGCCCAGTTCGATCCAGACAATCGGCGCATCGGTCCCGTTCGAACCTGCGATAGCTCCGTGCAGGCCTCCCAAATATCCCAAGGGGGCCAACAGGGAGACATTCGCAAGAAGACTCTGGCGAATCCTCTGGCGCCGTCCCGATACCTTTATTAGCTCGCTCATAGTCTCCCCCTCACCAATTCTTCGTCGCGCGAATGCCGATCAGCTTGGGATCGGTCAGGAACACATTGGTCGTCAGACCGGAATCGTCGCTGTTCAGGAAGGCACCGGTAATTGCCGTGGTGTTGAACACGTTCTTGTCATAGAGCATCACCTGCCAGCCGGACTGGCTGGTGAGAATGATGCTCAGATTGACGGTGTGGTAACCGTTCAAGTGGTCATATGGCTGATCATTGAAGACGCGCCACCACGACGAATCCTGCAAGTAGAAATCCGTCCGCAAGGTTCCGGCCCAATCGGTCGTCAGCGGGACGGTGTATTGCCCCCCGATTGACACCGTGTATCGCGGCGCATTGGGAAGTTGGTTGCCGCCGACATTCTTGGCGATGCCAGCGCCGTTATTTGGAGCAGTGGTGGGGTCAAATCCAGCATATCCAACGATGGGCGTGCCATCGAACGTATGTAACGGGTCCGGGGGACCATCATATATCTCTATTGTCGGGTTCGGCACGTAAGGCAGACCTGTCAATGGGTCCAGATGCAAATCGTATGCGAGCGCGCAATAGCTCGTCTGATTTGCCGAAATCCGCGGTCCGCCGTTGTCGATCCATTTTGCGACGGCTACCGGAAATATGCAGTTGGAGGCCTCGTTGACAAATGGCTTTACCACGACCCAGTTGGGATTTCCCGCGGTGCGATCCATGAGATCCACCGAGCTCTGGCCATGTGCAACCGCAGTGTTTTCCCAACCGCCCGCGAAATTGAACCGCAAGCCGGGCAGCGGCTCCCAGGTAGCCTCGAGCTCTGCACCTTCCGCATGCGCGTCGAAGTTCAAATTGATAGCGGTGCGGTCGACAATTTCGGAGACCTGGTAGTTTTGATAGTTGTAGTAAAAAAGGTCCCCATTCAGCGTGAGGGCGCCGTCCAACAGCGTATTCTTTGTACCCGCTTCAAACGCATCGACGAATTCCGGCTTGAAGGTCAGAGGATGGACTGGCTGGACGCTCAAATTCTGCGACGTGGCGCTTGCCTGGAAGCTCGAAGAGAAAATAGCTCCGGGAGGATTGGCCCCGCCTGCCTTATACCCATGCGCATAAGAGCCGTAGATCAATGTCTGATCGGTGAAGGTGAGCTTGGGCGTCCAGTTGGCAACTGCTCGCCCAGTGAATTGATCCCATTGCTGGTCGATCACACCGGCGACTGGATATCCCCAACCACTGCTCACCAGCCAGCTCGGAATGTCGCTGAAGTGTTTTTGATCTTCGGTCCAACGTACCCCGAGTGTCACCTTCAGGTCGTTGAAGATATTGTAGTTGCTTTCTCCGAACATCGCATAGGAATTCAAAGTGTAGGGATTTTGGCTCAGGAAATAGTTGTGCCCGTTCTTGTCGAGGTCGGTGATAGGTCTGGGATCAACATAGCCGCCAGAGATCGACGAGGGCAGGTCCGGGTTATTGTATCGTCCGATAACCGTGCCGATGGCGTCTATCGCGGGATTGTTGGCGACGTTGATGCCGGGAATGTAGCCGCCATTAATTAGCGTCAATACGTTACCGAAAACGAAATAATCTTCTTCCGTCTCGTAGTGTAGATAATTCCCACCAGCGCTGAAATTCAGCGGCCCAGAAAAATTCGAGGTGACGCGAAACTCCTGGCTCAGCTGCCAAGCATGTTCCGCCGACAAATCCTCCAGAATGAGGCGATCCGAGCAGCCGAGCTGGGGATCGCAAAAGATGCCACCGGGTAGCACGCCCTGAAATGTGGGATTGGTGCCGTCACCGTCATAATTAAAAAGACCAGGAGCTGCGCCAAAACGATTGTAATCTTCCGTCGAGAACAGGAAGTCGTGGTTGAAGCCAGTTTGCGATGTGAATGTGAGTGCGGGAGTCAATGCGTAGTCGGCGTTCATTTCCACGACGTCATTCTTCGCCTTGTAGTTGGGGTCAAGTCCGGAGTTGACCACACGCAGATTTCGAGACTGTGTGGTGCTCGCGTAAGGATCGATAGGCGCACAGAGCGCTTCCGCCGCACATCCCGTGACGTAGGGAAGGGTCGGTCCGTTCGGGGCTTCAAACGCATCGGCTGAGTAGAACGATGTCGGCAAACAGCCCTGGTCGAAGAAATTGCCGGGAGCACCGTAGCCGACGCCAAAGCCAATCGGCTTTGCACGGCCCCCGACTTCGCCGATGCCCGGATCACTCTTGCACAATTGCTTGGCGCTCCGGATGCGGTCGTCGTCTTCCGAGAAATGCTCCCAGACCAGATACATCTGAAGGCCTTCGAGCGGTTTGACACCGATGGTCACGCGTCCGGACCAGAGGTCCCTGCCGTCGATACGGCTGTCGGTGGTATCGTTGAACGAATAGCCCTGGCGCTTCGTCCATTCTCCGGCAATGCGGATATCGAGACGGTCATCGACAACGGGAAGATTGAGCATCCCTTCGAAGCGTCGGTTGTGAAAATTACCGATATCTGCCGACGCCATTGCCTCAAACTGGTCGGTAGGCTTGGCGGAGCCCAGATTGACGACGCCGGCGGTCGCGTTGCGCCCGTACAATGTTCCCTGCGGTCCGCGTAGCACTTCCACCGAAGAGACGTCGTAAAATTCCTGTTCAAAGAAATGGTTGCGAATGAAGGGGATATCATTGAACGCGACCGCGACAGCAGGGTCTGTGGTCACGGAGATCGCCTGCGTGCCGATGCCGCGGAGCTGGATGCTGTAACCCGAGAAATTCGTCTTGGTGAAGGTCATGTTCGGGACCTGTTTGATCAGGTCCGGACCGCCTGCGGTTTGAGTGGCCGTCAACTGTTCTTGGGACAGCGCCGTAATCGCGATGGGGATCGACTGCACATCCGCGCCGCCCAGCTTCGAGGAGGTGACGGTGACCGTCTCGACCGTTGGGCGTGGCGGAAAGGCCTGGGCAAGTGTGACAGGCGCGGCCTGTTCAAGTTGAGACGATATTTGCCGAACGATACCGATGTCGCCTTGCGATGTGCGGTATTCGGAAAAGCCGGTTCCAGCCAAAATTCTGGACAGTGCGGCATCTGGCGACGCGGCACCTCTGATGCCGTTGCTCTGCTTTCCGGTAACAGCTTCGGGCGAATAGATCATGGTAACGCCCGATTGCTGCCTATAGGCTTCGAGCGCCGCCCGCAGATCGCCCTTGGGGACGTCGAAATTTTGCGCTCCCGCAGCCATCGCGGAGGAAACCCAAAAAGCTTCAATTATTGTCGCGAATACCAAGTTTTTCTTGAGTGTGAACATTTGCCCCCCGGTTAGTGCGTTGCCGTACAAGCGGCGTCGTTACAGATCAGCTGCGCTAGCGCGTAATCACCATCGCGTCGCGTTTGGATTGGACATGCAGGCCGAATACGTGCTGCACCACTTCGGCGAAACGCTCTACGCCGTCTGTCGGAAACTTTCCGGCCACTCGAATTTTCGCGACGGCAGGATCGCCGATGACGAGCTTGGTGTGATTGTAGCGGTTAAACTCTGCTGCGGCGGTGCCAAGTGTTTCGTCGTCGAAAATTAAATTCCCGGTTCGCCATGCCATTGTGTTGACGATCGCCTGCGGTGAGGGTCTCGTCACTTTCAGCGAATTGATTGAAGCGATGGCGATGTCACCTGGCGTCAAGAGGGCCGAATGCAGAGCCGGTCCAGCGATGGCAGCATCTACTCGCGCCTTTCCCTCGACGAGAGCAACTTCCACTCTGCCGATGTCATCACGAACGAGAAATTTTGTGCCGAGGTCGGTTATGCGATGTCCAGCAGCCATGACCGTAAACGGTCGTAAAAAGTCATGCCGAATCTGAAAAAACGCCTCGCCTTTTTCCAAAACGATAGTTCTGCTATTCCCGTCAACCGCTGTGCGTATCCTCGTGTCGGTGTTTAGCTCGATCTGGGATCCATCCTTCAAACGTAGCGTTTGGGCCTCACCGATATCGGTTGAGTAGATTTGACCGGTGTCTTTGGTCAACAAGAGCGATCCACCGGCAGCAACGATCACAGCAACCGTGACGGCTCCGCCTACCAAGATCTTGGCAAATCGCAACCCTCTCTGCGGGGCGGGGACCGATGGCTGCGTCTGAAGCGGTTGGCGAAGAGCGTTAAGCCGTTCGGTGCGCTGCCAAGTGGCGACCAACCTCCAATATGCAACCTTGTTAGCGAGGTTTTCGTTAAGCCAGGCATCCAAGTCGGCCTGATCCTCTTCGGCCCAGTTCCAGAATTGTCGACGGCCAAACCAATCCGCCGCCGTTTCCTCGATCACGGAAGCCGGTACCGGTCCGGATACGTTGACGCTTTCGTCCGCACTCACTTCCGCCTCCGATGATCTGTGAGTTCGCCGTAAAGCATGTCGGCCAGGAGACGAACGCCTTGATTGAGATGGTACGAAACGGTGGGTTCGCTAATGCCCATCCGAACTGCGATCTCGCGTCCCGACAATCCTTCAAGACGGGCAAGAATAACGGCATCTCTGCAACGTACCGGAAGCCGATCGATCGCGTCTTGGAGTCTGCGAATTTCCTCGCGAGCAGCCACTGTCCGATCGGGGGTTAAAGGCTCAATGGCAATACCAAGAGCATCTAGATCCGCAACGGATTCGATGGGGACGACGTTCTTTCTTCGAACACGGTCAATAATCAGGCCGCGCGCGATTGCGAATAGTAGCGGCCGTACAGGATCAGGAATTTCCTTGCGCGCAATTTCACAAAGGCGGACGTACACCTCCTGACGCAAGTCGGTAATGTCGCTTTCATTGCGCCAATTTCGATACAAAAATTGGGTCAGCACGGCTTCCAAAGGCAATACCTCGTGCATAAACCATGCGCCAAGATCAGGCACAGTCACTTCTTCGCCCTGCCGCGCGGGGCCGGCGTTTTCACGAGCTGAGTCCGATTTGTCCGTCATTCCTGTCCGCTTCCCACCGGTGTCCGGCTGGAGCCAGGATTTCATCTCACATACCGAACGTGACGTGAGAAATTAGAGCGGTGCAAAAATAAATTTGTGAGGCGCAACTATCTTGCGTTCCGTCCACTACTTCTCGATCAACCGTCTGCGCAACGTACCAAATGACCCTCACGCCTCGCCCTCGAGCTTCGGCAAGGCGGAGTGCCACCCTTACAACGGTGGCACTTTGTGATGTTCGTCATCATTCCGGCGAGATAGATATTCATCGAAGCCAAAGCCGGCCAGGTTCGACTCGCGAAAACACGGCCGCGTCGGCGCGGCCGCCCGGGCCCCTACTTTCGGGCAGGGCGAACCGGGGGGTGCGACCAGATCTACATGACCGACCCCGAGGGCTGTAGCGATCTCATAGATCGTGACGATGGCGGGGTTTGCACGGCCTGATTCGACGGTGCTGAGATATTGCTGTGTGAACCCACTGAGCTCGGCGAGTTCTTCCTGTGTGAGCCCCTTTTCGAGCCTGACACGTCTGAGATTCTGGCCGACCAGTTTGCGCATATCCATGCGCCAGAGGTCAGCGGATTACATGAAATAAGTTTATCTGATATATCGTGTATTGAGGCTTCGGCAGACCTCAGGCGCAAAATACACTAGTCGGCGCGTCCGAGCGTCAAATCCCGCAATTGGGGTGTGGACCACGGGTGTATCCCCTCCCCGGTTCAACCGCTAGCTTGTGGCGCCTCAACCCGCAGGGAGTCATATCGACATAGGAGACCCCCATATGAGTGGCATACCGCAAGAGTCCACTGTGGCTGACGAGGCTCCGCGCTCCGACCATTTAACGGCCTACGACAGGTCGCATATGCTGGTCTATATCCGCTTGCTCGACGCCGCAGCAGAGGGAGCGGCCTGGGACGAAGTCTGCTCGGTTCTGTTTGCCGTGGATGCGGCGAAAGAACAGCTGCGTGCAAGGCGCATGTACAAAAGCCATATGAAGCGGGCCGAATGGTTTAGTGCGCATGGCTATCGCGACCTGCTGAGAGGCGCCTAAAAAGACGCGTGCTCGCTGTCATTTGAGATATTTCCGGTAAGCGCCGTTCATGAGCCACCTGCCTCGCGCCACGGCGCGGCACGCCCGGTCTTTCAGATGACGGTGGTCTTCGTCCCAATCTCTTTCAACCCCGTTCGGCACCGAACAACGCAACAGCGATTTCGCGTAAGGTTGCGCCCTCAAGAAATCCATCAAGGGCTTGCAAGGCGAGACGAAAACGATCCGCACGCCGCTTCGGAACGCGTGCAATGGATTCGCATCTGCTTATTGTTCGCAACTCATCCAATCGCGTCAGCGATTGCCGGCGCGCTTTCAACGCGACAATGTCGGGCGCCGCGTCCGTCAAGGTGCACCGGCTGGAGCACGCTCGCGCCCGAGATCCTGAGACGAGATTTGGATTTATCGCTAACCTCCAAGCCCGACACTGATTGTCGCGAACGGGCCATAGAAACCGATCCTTGAGCTCTTCGCGCTGTCGATGCCTGCATCAACCGCATTGAAAAAGAAGTCCGCACGATAGCCGAGGGCGAGTTTCGCAACCGAATATCGAAAAGAAAACCCCGCAAATCCCCCGAGATTCGGGATCGCGACGGACCGAGAGCGGGAATGGTCAAAGGGGCCACGGGCGTAACTGCTTATCTTTGCCGACTTCCCATAGTTTCCGGCGCCTATGCCCTTGAAATAAGCACCTGAGGTCGCATGGTGCACTCGGGAATGTTGCCGGCCGAATAGCATTGCGGCATTCAAGCCCCAATCGACGGTCACTCCCATGTTCGAATTGTCACCAGCGATCGGTATAGAAGCAGCCCAAGAAACCGAGGGCCCTATACCGTGCGTGCTTCGTGTTGCCTCGATGGACGCGGAATTGTTGCTCAAAAACCGAGAGTGCAAGTAATACTTTCCCGGCTTGTATTTAAGAGCGCCCTGGCCGTATAGCGGTTCAGCGTGAAGAGCGGCCTTCAAACTAGAAGTGAATTGGGCAAATCGAACACCCAAGCTGAAGATCGAACTGCTGCCGGCCCCGAACATCCCCAAACCGACATCTTTGCCCGCCGCGAAGTCCAAAATGAAATGCGATGCCTTGAGCTGTGATTGGCCGTCGCCGAATTCGGCTTGCGGAAAAGCCGTTTTTGGCACCCCGAAGAGGGTGTAGTGAACGTCTGGATGTTCGGATTGGTAATGCAAATGCCTTTGCGCACTTGACCTTCCATAGCGCAAAGACGTGGAAAGAAGCCAATCGGTGTTGCGTGGCTCAAATGTTAGTTGCATCTCGCCACTGAAACTCGAGCGTGGGGCCAATTGCGCGTCGACCATTGGGGCCAGCACAGCAGCAGATGCTTTGTCGAAAAACGCCGGTGTCAAAATGGCTTGTGCGCTATCCAAACGTTCGAGCTGGCCTCCCAGCTCGACCCAAACGGTCGGGCGGTCGGTGTCATCGCTTGCGGACGCCACCGCTACAGAGGTGATCAACGCTGCGGCCGAGACGGTACTCAATAGTTTCCAACGAAAATCGCGGCTGCCGCGGTTGATGCAAATTAGTTCGCTCATGGCTTCCCCCTACCAGTTTTTCGTGACGCGGATACCGATCAACTTGGGATCGGTCAGGAATACATTGGTCGGCAGTCCGCTATCATCGCTATTCAAGAAACCACCGGTGATGGCTGTCGTGTTGAACACATTCTTGTCGTACAGCATCACCTGCCAACCGCCCTGATTTGTAAGTATGAGCGTCAGGTTCAGCGTGTTGTATCCGCGCAACCGGTCGTAAGAGAGATCATTGAACACGCGCCACCACGAGGCGTCCTGCCAGTACAAATCGGTGCGCAAAGTACCGGCCCAATCGGACGACAAGGGAACCGTGTATTGTGCGCCGAACGAAACCGTATAAGGCGGCGCATTGGGCAGACTGTTTCCGCCGAGATTTTTTGAGAACCCGGTGCCGTCATTTGGCGCCGTCGAAGGATCGAACCCGGGATAGCCAGGCGGTATTATAGTCAGGCCATAACCATTTTGCGGGTTCGTTACCGTTGGATTCGGTGTGTAAGGAAGTCCCGTAACCGGATCGTTGTGCAACAAATAAGCTTCCGAACAATAACTTGTAACATTGCCACCGAAGTTCGGGGAGCCACCGTCAATGATCGCGGCAACATATGTCGGAAATATGCAATTCGACGCTTCGTTGACAAATGGTTTGACGATGACCCAGCCCGGCGTGCCAGCCGTTCGGTCTATCAGGTCGACCGCACTTTGACCTTGAGCAATTGCGGTGTCCTCCCATCCGCCAGCGAAATTGAACCGTAGACCCGGCATTGGTTCCCAGGTGACCTCCAATTCTGCGCCCTTGGCGTGGGCATCAAAATTCAGATTGATCGCTGTACGGTCCACAATTTGAGAAATTTGATAGTTTTCATAGTTGTAGTAGAAAAGATCACCGTTCAGCGTAAGCGCACCGTCCAGCAAAGTATTTTTGCTGCCGAGTTCGAATGCATCTACGAATTCCGGCTTGAACGTTAGCGGGTGCGTGGGCTGAACGTTTGAATTCTGGAAGGTCTGAGCCGAAAAGAGTGCGCCCGGTGGATTTGCACCGCCCGCCTTATATCCATGGGCGTAGGACCCATAAACCAAAGTCTGGTCGGTAAAATCGAGCTGCGGTGTCCAGTTCACAACCGCACGACCTGTGAACTGGTCCCATTGCTGGTCAACGACGCCAGCGACAGGATAACCCCATCCTTGCGCCTCCAACCAGCTCGGGATTCGAGGAAAATGTTTCCGATCCTCGGTCCAGCGTATTCCAGCTGTGAGTTTGAGATCGCTGGTGATGGCGTAATTTCCTTCGCCAAACATCGCATAGGAATTAAGAACGTACGGATTTTTGCTCAGAAAGTAGGCGTGCCCATTGCCATCAAGGCTTGTTATGGGATTTGGGTCTATATAGCCGTGAAGAACGCCGGCGTGTTTCGATGGATCGTTAAACACGTATCCGCTCACCAGCGGAGTATTGGTATTGGAGTCAGTACGGCCGGGGAGATAACCTCCGTCGAGCAATGTCAGAATATTGCCGAAAACATAGTAGTTTTCTTCAGTCTCGTAGTGGAGGTAATTTCCACCGGCGCTGAAATTGAATGGTCCGGAAAACTTGGACGCTATCCGAAATTCCTGGCTAAACTGCCAAGAATGCTCTTCGGACAGGTCTTCCAGCATAAGCCGGTCAGAGCAACCCAGTTGCGGATCGCACATGTATCCTGCAATCCGACAGGACGGTAAGGGTGCCGCCAATGAATCATTACATGGCGTTCCAATCGGTACATCGCGGCAGAAACCGTCATTGGAATTTTGACAGACTTTTAGACCGCTGGGGTCCGGCAATATCCCAAATCCATCCTCATGCACGCCGTCTCCTTGATAGGCAAACAGGCCCGGCGCTGCGCCGAACCGGTTGTAGTCTTCGGCCGAGAAGAGAAAGTCCTGATTGAAGCCCGATTGCGAGGTAATGGTGAGCGCGGGCGTGATCGTATAGTCCGCGTTGAATTCAACAATATCGTTCTTTGCCTTGTAGATGGGATTGATGCCCGAATTGATAACGCGCAGGTTTTTGGACTGAAAAGGATTGTTTCCGTAGGGGTTCATATCCAACCCGCTGTTGGAACCCGCCGAGATCAGCCCGTTGAGATACGGCAATGACCAGCCATACGGCACCTGGAAAAACTCCGGCGAATAAAGAGATGCCGGTACACAGCCTTGAATGTAATAGCTACCATTCTGAATGGAATTCTTGATAACTCCACCGATGTCCACCGTGCCGTTCGTTGGGGTTCCACCAGGGCCGTAATCGGTCTTGCAGAGTTGCTTTCCGCTCCTGATGCGATCGTCGTTTTCCGAAAAGTGCTCCCATACCAGATAGGTCTGAACATCCTCGGTGGGCTTCCAGCCAAGCGTTATGCGGCTCGACCACAAATCTCGTCCATCAATGCGGTTATCCGTCTGTTCGTTGAAAGAATAACCTTGACGCTTCGTCCACTCGCCCGCAACACGGATATCGAGCCTGTCGTCAACCAAAGGAATATTCAACATCCCTTCAAAGCGACGATTGTGATAGCTGCCGATGTCTGCTGATCCCATCGCCTCAAATTGATCCGTTGGCTTGGCCGACAGAAGATTTACAACACCGGCGGTTGCGTTGCGACCATAGAGCGTTCCTTGCGGACCGCGGGCCACTTCAACCGAAGCAACGTCGTAAAACTCCTGTTCGAAGAAGTGGTTTCGAATGAAGGGCGTGTCGTTGAACGCAACTGCAACGGCAGGATCAGTCGTTACCGAAATCGCCTGGGTACCAATGCCTCGGATCTGGATGCTGTAACCGGCGAAGTTTGTCTTGGTAAATGTCATATTCGGGACCTGCTTGATCAGGTCCGGGCCGCCGGCGGTCTGCGTTGCAGTCAGTTGCTCTTGCGATAATGCGGTAATCGCAATCGGTATGCTTTGAACATCGCCGCCGCCAAGTTTTGAGGAGGTGACCGTCACCGTTTCGAGCGCAGCTGTAGGAGCGCTGGCTGCGGAAATCTTTATAGGGGGTACAACCGGCTGGGCCGGCAATATCGCGATAGCGCCGTTCTCATGTCGAGCCACAAACCCTGTGCCGGAGAGGAGCCGCGAAAGCGCGTCCTCGGAGGATAGATTTCCCTGGACGCCCCGTGTTCGGGCAGACCTGATCGCATCTTCGGGGTAGACCAGTTCCACGCCGGATTGAGTGGAGTAGCTGTCGAGAGCGGATTTTAGATCCCCGCCAGGAATATCAAAGGCAGACGCAAATGTGGCGCCCGTCAAGAAGAGAGCGCTTGCACCCCCCAACAACAGAATTTCGAGTTTTCTAGCATTTGTCATACTGCCCCCCTTACAATCGCCTAGCGATCCGGTTTCATTCCGTCCCAAATTCCATGCGCGCCGACATCAACGCGAGATGAATTTTTCACCCGCTTCGTCTCTGACGTGCACGCCTAAGAGATCGCGCGCAACGCGCGCGAACGTATCGACGTCGTTTGTGCGAAACTTCCCGCCGATCAGCAGGCGCGACGCAGCGGGATCGGCAATCATCAACTTTTCATGGTTGTAGCGGTTGAGCTCCGCCGCAGCTTCGGCAAGCGTTGTGTGGCTGAACACCACCATACCCGTTCGCCAGGCCAATTCGTTGGCGAGTTCGGTGGAAGACTTAGTCGTAACAACGACATCGTTTCGCGTTGCGACGACGACTTTGCCGGCGGCCAGCTGAAGTGCGCCCGTCTGGAGCACACCGTCCATCGCTTTGAAACCGATCCGCCCCTCGGTAACACCGACTTCGACACGCCCAGGATCATTTCTAACGAAGAACTTTGTTCCTATGTCGGTTATCCGATGGCCTGCGACCATCACCACAAACGGCCGCTTCGCGTCGTGTCTGACCTCGAAAAAGGCTTCGCCCTGTTCGAGATTTACAAGTCTCGCATTTGGCGTGCTCGTTTCCGTAATGACGGTATTGGTGTTCAACTCCACACGTGATCCGTCGGCAAGTGCAATGCGACTATGCTCGCCGAGCGCCGTTGCGTAAGTCTTCAACTCCGGAGCCGTCGCGTATCGAAGGACCACCGTCATGAGTGCAACGACAGCGAATACGGCAGCGACACGCACGACCACCGGAAAGAGCCTCCACCCCTCCCCGCTTGAAACGGGCGCTGGTTGCCGGAGAACAATTAAGCGGTCCGCGCGCGACCACGCCGCTTTGAGGCGCAGATACGAGACCATATGGATATGGGATTGCGCCAACCAAGCATGCAAGGCGGCTTCTTCATCCTCGGCCCAATCTCCATTTTCGCGCCGTTCCAGCCAATCGGCCGCACGCGCATCGATAGTCCTGGCACTGACCAGTTGCAGAATATTCGGGTGTCCGCTCATGCTTTTTTCCGCCGATTGTTGTCCGCGCCGTAGAGAGTGTCGGCGAGAGCGCACATTCCTTCGGTAAGATGTCGCTTGACAGTTTTCTCGGCGATGCCCATGCGTGTCGCGATTTCCCGCCGCGACAAACCTTCAATTTTCTTGAGAACAACGGCCTGCCGTGCTCTCTTGGGCAGGCGATCAAGAGCATCCTGAAGTTGACGCAGCTCTTCCCGCGCAATGATGGCTCGGTCGGCCGCGGGTTCGTCACCCGCAATATCGAGGCTGTCGAGATCAGCTACGGCGTCAATGCGAACAACATGGTCGTCACGCATCCTGTTAATAAGAAGGTTGCGCGCGGTGGTCAGCACAAAGGGTTTCGGCTTGGCCGGGATTTCGGTGATCGCCGCCGCAAAAACCCGGGCGTAAACCTCCTGACGGAGATCGGCGATTTCGCTTTTGTTGCGCCAATTGCGGCGCAGAAACTGAATCAAGGTTGCCTCCAACGGCAAAACCTCGCGGACAAACCAGACCTCGGCATCAGACGCACTCACGGCCGCGCCCTGCGGGCGCTGCGAAGCGTTTTCACGACCTTGATCAATTGGTTCGACCATCCCCCGTCAGCCTTCGGTCCATCGAGGGTGAAGCTTAGGTTTACATCTTGATAGACACGGAAGTTTCGAGGGCGGCCCATCGGTATCGTGCTGCGGGGAGCATTTTTTCGTCGTGCCCGCGGAAAAGCGGCAATTCTGCCGCAATATGATTTCGTGGCAGCAACAAAAAACCAAAGCCCCCCGCAGAGGTTGCCCGGCGTTGAAGATAGGTCTTGCCTTTGGGCCTGCGAGTTGATCCGGGGGCGTAAACTGGCGCTGTCGCCGGCAATGTGCGCTTCTGCCCCGCAGGTAGAAGTTCGTATTTCGGGGCCGTCAGGACTGGGCGCCGAAAATTTCCCGCGGGCCGATCTTATTTGAGGTAGGTTTTATAGCCGCCTTCCATCAGCCACTTGCCTCGCGCCACGGCACGTCGTGCCCGGTCCTTCAGATGACGGTGATCATCGTCCCAATCCCGTTCTACGCGTTCGGCCCCGAACAAAGCGATAGCGATTTCACGCAAGGTCGCACCCTCGAGAAATCCATCGAGTGCTTGCAGGACGAGGCGCAAACGATCTGCGCGCGCCTTCGGAACGGGTTCAGCAAACTCGCAACGACCCGTTGTGCGGAGCTCTTTAAATTGAGCTAGTCTTCGTAAGCGTGATTTGAGGTCCGCCGTGTGCGACGCCGCGTCTGTCAGAAGGTGTACCGGCTGAAGAACGCTCGCGCCTGAAATTCGGAGCTGCATGCTTGCACCCGAACAATGAAACAGAACATGCTGGTAGCCATCTGATCCTTGGATCAGGAGCGCCGAACAGCGTGTGTCGCTCAGTCGAAATAACGCCAAGTCAAGAGATGCACTGACCGGCAATGCCACGGCGTTGAGCGCTCGTGCATATTCGGTCTGCCAGACCACCGCAGCGCTGCTGGCATCCATGTGTGGCGAATCCGAATAGAGGATGCCCCAACGGCGCAGGCCGCTTTGGCTTCCATCATGATTGACGACTTTGATGCAGCGCCCAATATGATGAATCTCGAATCCGGGGTTCGCCTCCAGCCAGGCATCTTGGAATTCGCGATTGCGGCGAAGACCTTCCCACGCCCAGCCGCGATCGGTTAGATACCCAGTATGCCGGTAGAACGCGCGATCGCGCCAATCCAGGGCTGAGTCGCCTGTATTATTGTGCTTTGCCATGGCTGAATGCACTCACGGTGCGCGACCTCATTAATGACCGATTTTCTTCAGGCCTATTTATCGACATCGTTGTTCATCTCGGCCGCTCGCACCCTAAAAAATGAGCGGCGCGTACTCCGCGCCGCCCAGCTAGGGAGATCCACGCACTCTGGCACATAGCATCTTCAACGAATTCTTCTATTCGTCAGCCTCCGAGTCCAATGCTGACCGTCGCAAACGGTCCATAGAAACCAATTGTCGAGCTTTTCGCACTGTCGACGCCGGTATCTACCGCGTTGAAGAAGAAGTCCGCGCGATAGCCGAAACTCACCTTTGCATCGACGTATTTGAAGGAAACGCCGGCGAACCCGCCAACATTTGGGATCGTAACGGTTTGTCTGCGGTTGCGATCATAGGGGCCATGAGCATATCTGCTTACCAGTCCGGCAGTTTGGGAAGCGCCCGCACGGTTGCCACTATAATAGGCGCCACTGGTCTGATGCTTGAGCCGCGTTCGTTGTCGGCCAAAAAGAAGTGCAGCGTTCACGCCCCAATCAACGGCAATTGCAGATGTCGATTCGTGTCCCACGATTGGCACGGACACATCCCAAGCTACAGACGGCCCGACGGCGTGCGTGCTTCTGTCGGCTTCAAGCATTGCGGTATTGTTCTGAAGGTATCTGTCGTGGAAGCTTAGCACGTGGTACTTTAGTATAACGGTTGGGCCCGACCGATAAACCGGACGCGCGAGGAGCGTGACATCCTCACTTTCGCTAAACTGCGCATACCTCAGTCCGGCACTAAGAACGGAATGGCTACCTGAGCCGAACAGCCCGACGCCGATATCTTTTCCCGCATGGAAGTCTAGAACCGCGTGAGATGATGCAAGCTGCGACTGTCCGTCGCCAAATGCAAACAAAACACCTCCAGCGTCGCTGGCTGGCCGCCCCAAAAAAGTCGACTGATGCGCTTCGTGAGACGTCTCGTGGTGCAAGTGCCGGGTGGCGTTCGAACGGCCGTAACGCACTGCGGCGGAAAAGCTCCAATCCGATCCTTCGGGCTCAAAAGTCAATTTTCCTTCACCGCCGACGCTGTATCTCGGCCATGTTTGAGCATCCGCCATTGGCGCAATGACATCGGGCGAGGCGTCGCCAAAGAATGGCGGCGTGAAGATCGCTTGCGACAGCGTTGTGCGTTCGAGTTGGCCTCCGAATTCGATCCACACGGTCGGCCTATCCGCATCGTCGCTCGCCAGCGCTGGCGCTAGCGAAACTATCAACGCCGCTGCCGAAACGGTGCTCAGCAGCTGTAGCCGGTTTGTCCGACCGCCGTGTATGGAACTTACAAGTTCGCTCATGGTTTCCCCCTACCAGTTCTTCGTGACGCGAACACCGATCAATTTGGGATCGGTCAGAAACACATTGGTCGTTAGCCCACTGTCGTCACTGTTCAGGAACCCGCCGGTGATCGCCGTCGTGTTGAAGACGTTCTTGTCGTAGAGCATCACCTGCCAACCGGACTGGCTCGTGAGAATGAGCGTCAGATTGAGTGTGTGGTAACCGCGGAGCTGGTCGTAGGAGAGATCATTGAACACGCGCCAGTACGAAGCGTCTTGCCAATAAAAGTCGGTTCGAAGCGTTCCTGCCCAGTCCGCCGACAACGGCACCGAATACTGCGTGCCAAACGACAGCGTGAATGGAGGTGCGTTCGGCAACTCGTTTCCGCCGATGTTCTTGGAGAATCCCGCACCATCGTTCGGGGCAGTCGAGGGATCATAGCCCGCGTATCCCGGAATATTGAGCGGTATAGGCGGGCCGCCGCGGCCCGACTGAACTGTCGGGTTCGGGACATACGGTAACAAGGTGACCGGATCGACGTGCAGGATATACGCATACGAACAATAACTAACGGCAAATGAGGCGATCCCGGCCGTTCCACCATTGAGATACTTCGCGACGTCTTCGGGAAAGATACAATTCGATGCCTCATTGACGAATGGTTTAAGGACCACCCAACCCGGGGTACCGGCCGTGCGATCCATCAGGTCGACTGCGCTTTGACCCTTGGCGATATTCGCATCTTCCCATCCGCCCGAGAAATTGAACCGGAGCCCAGGAAGTGGTTCCCAGGTCGCTTCCAATTCAGCGCCTTTTGCGTGCGCATCGTAGTTTTGATTGATCGCTGTTCGATCGACGATCTCGGAAATCTGATAATTCTCGTAATTGTAGTAGAAGAGGCTACCATTCAACGTCAGCGCGCCATCGAGCAATGTGTTTTTCGTGCCCAATTCAAAGGCGTCGATAAATTCCGGCTTAAAGGTCAGCGGGTGCGTCGGCTGCACATTCCCAGTTCCAAAGTCGTGCGACGAGAAGATTGCTCCTGGAGGATTGGCACCGCCCGCCTTGTACCCATGGGCGTAGGAACCGTAGATCAATGTCTGATCTGTGAACGTAAGCTTGGGCGTCCAATTTGCGACCGCACGGCCAGTGAACTGATCCCATTGCTGATCGACGACACCCAATACGGGGTAACCCCAACCGGAACTTACGAGCCAACTCGGGATGTCGGAAAAATGCTTTTGATCTTCTGTCCACCGCAAGCCAGCAATCAGTTTGAGATCGCTGAGTATATTGTAGTTCACTTCACCAAACGTGGCATAAGAATTCAGGACGTAAGGGTTCTTACTCAGAAAATAATTGTGCCCGTTGCCATCCAGGTGGGATATCGGATTTGGGTCGATGTATGAGCTTCCTATAAGAGCTGGGATTTTCGGATTGTTGAACTGATAGCCTGCCGGCAGAGTGACAGTAGAGTTTGAATTCAGGCCATCGCTCGGAACAAAGCCGCCGTCTATCAATGTCAGAACATTGCCGAATACGTAATAGTTTTCCTCGGTCTCGTAGTGAAGATAGTTTCCGCCAAACGTGAAGTTGAACGGGCCGGAAAAATTGGATGCAATGCGCAATTCCTGACTGAACTGCCAGGAATGTTCTTCCGACAGGTCCTCAAGCATCAGCCTGTCGGAGCAGCCAAGTTGCGGATCGCATACATATCCCGCAATTTGGCAGGACGCGTTAGGATCAAAGGGGCTGTTGTTCGTACACGGCGTCCCGAGCGTGACGCCGTCGCACACACCGCCTTGCTGGACGCAAACGTGAAGACCGCTGGGGTCTGGCAGCACTCCGTTACCGGCGGGATTGACCCCATCGCCTTGATATTTGAAAAGTCCGGGCGCCGCGCCAAATCGGTTATAGTCTTCGGCCGAATACAGAAAATCGTGGCTAAATCCTGTTTGCGATGTGACCGTTAAGGCCGGTGTGACGGCATAGTCCGAATTCAGCTCAATAATGTCATTCTTCGCTTTATATATCGGGTCAATGCCCGAGCTGATCACATGAAGATTGTTCGATTGCGTAGCGCTCGCGTAAGGGTTCATGAAAACGCCATTCCCCTCAAACGCTATCCCCTGCACATAGGGCAACGCTCCCCCATTCGGCGTTTCGAAGGATTCTGGAGAATACAGCGATGCAGGCGAGCAGCCTTGGATATAGAACGCGCCGTCTTGCGCGCTGAACACCTTGCCGCCAACAGTAACATCGGTATTCGTCGATGTCGCTCCCGGACCATAGTCGGTCTTACAAAGCTGCTTTGCGCTCCGTATGCGATCATCGTCTTCCGAGAAGTGCTCCCAGACCAGCGTGGACTGCAGATTCTCTATTGGCTTCCAGCTTATTGAGACGCGACCAGACCATAGGTCCCGTCCGTCAATTCGATTGTCCGTCTCCTCGTTGAAGGAATACCCTTGGCGTTTTGTCCACTCGCCAGCAATGCGTATGTCCAGACGATCGTCCACGATCGGCAGATTGATCATGCCTTCGAAACGCCGCTGGTGATAGTTGCCAAGTTCGCCCGATGCCATCGCCTCGAACTGATCGGTCGGCTTTGCCGAGCTCAAGTTCACGACGCCAGCGGTCGCATTGCGGCCGTAGAGGGTCCCTTGCGGGCCGCGCAGCACTTCGACCTGGGCTGTGTCGAAGAATTCTTGTTCGAAGAAATGATTGCGGATGAATGGGATGTCGTTGAAGGCAACGGCGACAGCAGGGTCGGTCGTAACCGAGATCGCCTGCGTACCGATGCCGCGAAGCTGGATGCTGTAGCCGGCGAAGTTTGTCTTGGTGAAGGTCATATTCGGGACCTGCTTGATCAGGTCCGGGCCACCGGCTGTTTGCGTAGAGGTAAGTTGTTCTTGTGAGAGCGCCGTAATCGCGATCGGAATGCTCTGTACATCGGCTCCACCGAGTTTCGAGGATGTGACGGTGACCGTTTCCACGGCCGTGCGGGGGGCTGCAGCTTGGGCCAAGATCAAGGGGCTGACAGCGGCGTCGCTGGAGCGCTCGTGCACGATTGCGACCACGCCGGACGCATCCCTGCGCACTGAAAATCCCGTGCCCGCAAGTATTCTCGAAAGCGCCTCGTCGTTGGAGAAGGTGCCCACAGCACCGGCACTGCGCACGCCTTTGATTTCGCTATAGGAGACGACGAGATTGGCGCCGGTTTGCGAGGCATATGTGTCAAGCGCAGCCTCCAAATCTCCTGCGCCGATCTTGAAGCTTCCGGCATACGCGACGCCGAACACCGTCATTGCACAAGCCGTGCCGGTCAATAGCGATTTCAAATATGGCGATTTCATTTTCCCCCTCTTGCGGCGGCGCCGCCTGCGTTGCCGGATGTCGCCCTCAACGGGACAGCACAAGCCGGTTACCGTCCTTTTCGACCTTCAGATGAAAGACTTGCCGAGCAACACGTATGAACGCTTGCGTATCGTGAGTCGGGAACGTCCCGTTCAACATCAGAGAACCGACGCTGTTGTCCGCCACAACAAGCCTGGCATTCCCATAGCGATTGAATTCGGCGACGACGTCTTGGAGTGCCGTGTGATGGAAAACGATCACGCCTCGGCGCCAACCGAGTTCGTTATCGAGCTCATTGACAGCCTTCGTCGATGTGGAGAGCGAGTCCGCCGTCGCGACGGCAACTTGCCCCGGAGACAAAACGGCGGAATGGGGCTGCATACCAACCCCGATTGAATCGATACGAGCACTCCCTTCGATGAGGGCGAGGTCCACTTTAGCAGTGGTGGCGCGCAAGAGGAATTTCGTACCGAGATCGGTCACGCGATGGCCAGCGGCGACGACCACGAACGGATTGGTCGCATCGTGGCGAATCTGAAAATACGCCTCACCCCGATCGAGCCAAACGGTGCGTGGATTGTCGGATGCGACGCGCAATATTGTGTTGGTGTTCAGATCAATCCGAGAACCATCGGTCAATGCGATCGTCTTGTGACCTCCAACCGCTGTCGCGTAGATATTTGTTGCAGGAGTGCGGTGTGGCGACATCGTACCAACGAGGACTGCCACCAGGGCCGCAGCGGCAACAGCACCAAGCGCAAAATGCCAACTCCGATGCGGCCGCGCGATCCGTGGCGCCGGCTTTTTGATCGGCCGAAGCACTTGAAGACGTTCGGTGCGATCCCAGGCGGCTTCCAAGCGCCAATAAGCGAGTTTGTGGGCGAGCGATTGTGCGAGCCAAGCGTCGAGATCACTTTGTGCGGCGGCATCCCAGTTCCAGAAGCGTTGACGCTGCAGCCAATCGGATGCCGCCTCTTCTATGGCTGTGGACGATACGGAAGTGGGCCCAGGTTGGCTCATGGCAGCTTCGTGAGGTCGGAGGGTTGACCGAACAAGATGTTGGCAAGAGAGCGCATGCCTTTGGCGAGGTGTTCGGAGACGGTGCATTCGGCGACCCCCAATCGCGCAGCGATCTCGCGTCCTGAAAGGCCTTCGACACGCCCCATCACGACGACTTCTCGGCAACGCTCGGGCAATCGATCGAGTGCTGCCTGCAGACGGCGCAGTTCATCGCGCGCTATGGCGCTACGTTCCGGGCCGGGCTCGTCTTTGGCGACTTCGAGCGCTTCAAGATCGGAAACGGCTTCGATGGGAATGATCTGAGCGTGGCGCACACGGTCGATGAGAAGGTTTCGGGCTGTGGTAAAAAGAAATTGCCGAGGATGCCGCGGAATTTCGAAGCTAGCTGCTTCGCAGACCCGTAGGTAAACGTCCTGACGCAAATCGGTAATGTCGGCCGCATTGCGCCAATTGTGCTGCAGATACTGCATCAGGGCCGCCTCCAGCGGCAGGATCTCGCGGACAAACCAAGCCTTGAGGTCGAACGCCGTCATGGCCGCGCCTGTAGGGCGTGGGTGTGTGCTGTCACGACTGGTGTCTGAAAACTCAGCCATTCCCCGCAACTTCCCGGGTTTGTGAAGGCCTGAAGCTCAGGTCTACATCTTTTTAGACGAGGGGGCTGCGCAAAACTTTTGCACCTAGCGCGTGAAATTTTCGGTCGCGGGATAATCAAGCGGGGGGCGGATGAACGGGTCCATCGCGCTTTCGCGGCGGGGATGGGGGCCGTAGGAATGCTGTGGACGCTCGAGCCCCGTCAGGGGCCGAAACCCGGTCCCTTCAACCGGGTTCGGCTCGCAAAAGCCCGGCGCGCTAGCGCAGTCGCCCAAGCCCATTTCCGAGACCGGCGGGTGGGCGGCATGAGCAGTTCGGTGTAGCTGCCCCCCATCGCCGCTGCGATCTCATAGATCGTGACGATCGTCGGATTGGCGATTCCTGACTCGACGGTGCTGAGATATTGCTGGGTGAAGCCGCTGAGGTCCGAAAGCTTTTCCTGCGTCAGACCCTTTTCGGTCCTGACGCGCCTAAGATTTGCCTCGACCAGTTTGCGCATATCCATGCGCCAGAGCTCAGCGGATTACATGAAATAAATTTATCTGATATATCGTGTAATCTGAAACCAGCCCACGAAATTGCCTTCGTTAAACCACCGCCGTGGGCGCCTGGCTGGTGCGCGTCTGGTTTCGGGCAACGTCCCAGATGGGTGTACAGCTCGCCGGGGCTCAACCCCTAGCTCATGGCGCCGAAACAACGCAGGTGGCATATCGGTATGGGAGGTTCCTGCATGACCAACGTCCCGCAAGAAACGGCGATAGCCGACGAAGCCCCCATGTCGGATCACATGACGGACTATGACAAATCGCATATGCTGATCTATGTCCGCCTATTGGATGCGGCAGCGGATGGTGCGACTTGGACCGAAGTTTGCTCGATCCTATTTTTGGTGGACACTGCGAAAGAACCACTGCGGGCCAGGCGCATGTACAATAGTCATATGAAGCGTGCCCAGTGGTTCAGCGCCCAAGGCTATCGTGATTTGTTGGGACTTTCCTAGACGCGATCCGACCATTGTCACCCGAGGCATTTTCCGTAGCCACCGTCAACGAATTCGCCACTCCATCAGCCCCCAAGTCCGATGCTGATCGTCGCAAATGGCCCATAGAAGCCGATCTTTGAGCTTTTCGCACTGTCGATGCCCGCATCAATTGCGTCGAAAAAGAAATCGGCGCGATAACCCATCGAAAATTTCACGGTTGGAAATTTCAACGTAACCCCTGCAAACCCTCCGGCGTTTGGCACAATTCTAAATCGGGAGCGTGCGTGAACCTCCGGTCCATTCGCATATTGTGTTTGTATTCGTTTTCCGAACGTCCCGTAGTATTTCGGCATATAGTGAATATACTGTCCCGAGACCTGATGAGCTATCTTCGCGCGCTGACGACCAAAAAGGATGGCGCCGTTTAATCCCAAATCAAAGGTTAGAGAGGCATCGGCCTTGTTCCCTATGACCCGCGCGGACCCGTTCCAAGAAACCGAAGGACCTAAGCCTTGTGCGTTCCGCTGAGTGTGTAGTTCCGCATTGTTCGCGCGTCTGAAAGTTTCATAAGTTTGCAGGAATGGATTTCCAGCATATGTACCGATATATCGCTACCCAAATCGATATTCAGGCCGAGCGTGCAACGTAGCATCTGATTTGTTTGTGAATTGAGCGTATCTGAGACCAATGCTGACCATGGACTCAGCCCTGTCTCCAAACAATCCAATGCCCAAATCTCTTCCAGCTTGGAAATCGAGGACGAAGTGAGATTCCTTGAAGTTCGACTGACCATCTCCAAACTGCTCAAATCCAAGAGGGGAAAACACCTGATTTCCAAAATACCTGTAGCTGAACGGCAATGGGCTTTGATGATGCAGGTGTCTGTCGTTGCCAGATCGGCCATATCGTATTGAAGCAGATATCTGCCAGTCGCTGTTTTTAGGGATAAAGCTTATTTTCCCCTCGCCTCCCAAACTATAGCGCGAGGGACGTTGGGCATCGATCATCGGCAGGCGGTTTGCGGATGTCGACTGGGAAATGAACAGAGGTATAAGCACAGAGTGCGCGCTATCTACTCTTTCGACCTGACCGCCCAATTCAATCCAGACATTCGGCCCATCGGCCTTCTGCTCGTCGGCGATCACCGGCTGACAAGCCAAGATTGCGCCGAGGATTGCAAGCAAAGATGCGCCAACCATAAGGTCGCTGCGTAACCGCGCTATCTTTAGCTGCCGAATATTTAGTTCACTCATTGTTTGCCCCTCACCAGTTTTTCGTCACACGGATTCCGATCAACTTCGGATCGGTCAGAAAGATGTTCGTTGTTAGTCCGGAGTCGTCACTGTTGAGGAATGCGCCGGTAATGGCTGCCGTATTGAATACGTTTTTATCGTATAGCATCACTTGCCAACCATTTTGACTTGTGAAGATGAACGTCAGATTCATCGTCGCATAACCATGGAGCTTGTCGTATTGGAGGTCATTGAAAACACGCCACCAGGAGCTATCTTGGTAATACCCATCAATACGAATTGTCCCTGCCCACTCATTTGAAATAGGCGTCGAATACTGCGCGCCCACGGAGACGGTAAATGGCGGCGAGTTAGGTAATTTGTTCCCGCCAAGACTTTTCGCAAACCCTTCCCCGTTATTGGGCGCCGTTGCAGGATCAAAACCTTGATATCCGACAGGAAGCTCACCTCCAAACACATCTGTCGAAGGTACGGGTGTTGTGTATGGCGCTTGCGTCAAAGGGTCGAGATGAAGGATGTAGGCAATTGCGCAATAACTTGAAATAAAGTCCGCCAACCCCGGTGACCCACTTTGAAGGTATTTCGCAACAGATGTCGGGAAGATACAATTTGAAGCTTCGTTCACAAAGGGCCGCACAACATACCATCCGGAGTTCCCGGCGGTGCGGTCCATCAAATCGATCGCGCTTTGGCCTTTAGCGATTGCCGTATCTTCCCATCCGCCCGCAAAGTTGAACCGCAGATCGGGAAGCGGCTCCCACATTGCTTCTATTTCTGCGCCTTTTGCGTGAGCGTCGAAATTCAAATTGATCGCCGTGCGATCAACGATCTGGGAAACCTGATAGTTCTCATAATTGTAGTAGAAGAAATCAGCATTTAATGTGAGAGCACCATCTTCGAATGCATTCTTAGTTCCGAGTTCAAACGCGTCGACAAACTCCGGCCTGAACGTCAAAGGATGCGTCGGCTGTACACTTACGGGTTCGCTCGGGTTTCCTAGGCTTCCTGGGGCCTGAAACTGCGATGAAAATATTGCGCCAGGCGGGTTTGCGCCGCCGGCCTTGTAGCCATGAGAATAAGAGCCATAGAGCAGCGTTTGATCGGAAAACGTCAATTTGGGAGACCAATCGATAACTGCCCGCCCTGTAAATTGGTCCCATTGCTGATTGACAACCCCTGCCACGGGATACCCCCAGCCACTATCCACGAGCCAACTGGGTATCAGGGGAAAATGCTTTTGATCTTCGGTCCATCGCAATCCTCCCGTCACCTTTAGGTCTTGGAAAACCTCGTAGCTTGCCTCTCCGAATAGAGCGTACGAATTCAGGACGTAGGGATTCTTACTTAGAAAATAATTGTGCCCGTTGCCATCGAGATGGGAGATCGGATTTGGGTCGGCATATCCATGTGCGATGTGTGCCCTCAGGGCCGGGTCATTAAATTGAAATCCATTGTCTAACGGACTGTTGGTGTTCGAATTGAACAGGCCCGGAACGTATCCGCCGTTTATAAGCGTAAGAGCATTGCCGAAGACGTAGTAACGTTCTTCAGTCTCATAATGTAGGTAGTTTCCACCGGCGCTGAAATTTACTGGGCCCGAAAAATGCGATGAGACACGAAATTCTTGAGTGAATTGCCACGCATGTTCCTCAGACAAGTCTTCCAATATCAACCGGTCTGAGCATCCGACTTGAGGATCACAGAAGTATCCCGCCAATGTACAGGAAGGATCGGCTCCTATCTTACAGAGCTCGGGTCCACCGCCGAGCACACCATTGCCGTACGGGTCCGGCAGGACACCTTGTAAGTCTGGGTTTGTGCCATCGCCCTGATATGTAAACAGGCCGGGAACCGCTCCAAAGCGATTGTAATCCTCCGCCGAATAGAGAAAATCACTACTAAACCCTGTCTGGGAACTAAACGTGAGACCAGGAGTGAACTGATAGTCGGCATTGACTTCAGCTATGTCGTTCTTGGCCTTGTAGACAGGATCCAATTCGGACTCGATAACCCGAACGTTGCGCGACTGGCTCTCACTCGCGTACGGATCGATGCCATTTCCGTTACCGGTGTCATATAAGCCCGTAACGTAAGGAAGAGAATTTCCGTTTGGCGCCCCGAACGCCGCAGAAGAATATAGAAAGGTTGGCAAGCAACCTTGATTGAAAAAATTTCCCGGAAGCCCGTAGCTTTGGAAGCCCATGGGCTTTGGCACTCCGTCTATCTCTCCGACACCAGGGTCTGTCTTGCACAGTTGCTTTGCACTTCGAATCCGATCGTCGCTTTCCGAAAAATGCTCCCAGACGATATAAATTTGGAGGGGCTCAATCGGTTTGATGCCAACCGTCAATCGCCCCGACCAGAGGTCTCGTCCATCGATACGCTGATCGGTTGTGTCGTTGAATGAATATCCCTGCCGTTTTGTCCACTCCCCGGCCAAGCGCACGTCGACCCTGTCGTCAATTAGCGGGACATTGATCATGCCTTCAAACCGGCGTTGGTGATAACTGCCAATTTCCGCGGAAATCATCGCTTCGAACTGATCGGTAGGTTTAGCCGAACTCAAATTCACTACCCCGGCCGTGGCGTTACGGCCATAAAGTGTGCCCTGTGGGCCGCGCAGCACCTCTACCTGCGCTGTATCGTAAAATTCCTGCTCGAAAAAATGATTTCGAATAAAGGGGATATCGTTGAAAGCAACGGCGACAGCGGGATCTGTCGTCACGGAAATCGCTTGTGTACCGATACCGCGAATCTGAATGCTATAGCCGGAGAAGTTCGTCTTGGTGAAAGTCATATTCGGAACCTGTTTGATAAGGTCCGGGCCACCAGCTGTTTGCGTGGCGGTCAATTGCTCCTGAGATAGCGCGGTGATGGATATCGGTATCGATTGGACGTCCGCGCCGCCAAGTTTGGACGATGTGACAGTTACGGTTTCAACAGATTTGGGGGCTGCGGCTTGCGCCACTTGAATATTCGATACAGAGATCTCGGAACGACGGTCCTTCACAATTCCGACCATGCCGGCGCTGTTTCGTTGCACAATGTACCCGGTTCCGGTCAAAATTCTGGAAAGCGCTAACGAGTCATCCAAAACTCCCCGTACACCGCTGCTGTGAATGCCCTTTAGTTCATCGTTTGGTATGACGAGTTGCACACCAGACTGGGCGCTGTAAGCATCTAGGGCCGTTTCTAGTGAGCCCCCGGGAACGTTAAAGGTCGTGGCGTCTACGGTAGAGGCTGCAAATATGGAGCAGCTCAACGCCAAAAGTGCGCGAGTAGATAATTTGACGTTTTTCATCACTTCCCCCCTGATAATGCCTAAGCTCGCTGAAGTTGTTCGACTTGCGCGCTCAGCGCGAGATCACGATCCCGCTCTCAGTTTCTTGCGCTCGAAGCCCAAGAAAATCTCGCGCCATCCTGGCGAATCCCGCGGGATCGTTGGCCTTCAAAGTTGCGCTAAATACGCGAGCACCTGCCTCAAAATCCGCGATCACGACTTTCTTTCGATTGTATCGATTCAGCTCATTTGCAGCGTATGCAATCGAGACGCGATGAAGTATCAGCACGCCCTGGCGCCACGCGACTTCTGTTTCCAGATCGGGAATTCGCTTTCGGCTAACCCGTATGCGCTGCGGCGTTGCATTGGCTTCATCGCCTGGCATCAGGATTGCAAAGCGTTGTTCCTGCCCTTGCGTGCCATCAGATTCCAACCTTGCCCGACCTTCCAGTACGGCGACCTTCAGCCGATCATTTGTTTGACGAACCAGGAAGCTTGTGCCGAGATCGGTGATATGATGATGAGCAGCCGTCACAACGAAGGGGTGTCGGGCATCGTGTTTGATCCGAAATAGCGCCTCTCCTCGAGCCAGCTCTGCGGTCCTACGATCACCGTCTACGTTCACGCGCAGGACAGTGTCGGTGTTAAGTTCAACGCGTGATCCGTCGGAAAGCTCGACGATTTCGTGACCACCCACCGGCGTGGCGTATTCATGCGACGATGTATTGGAAAGAGGATGGAAGGCGACCGCTCCTACCAAGGCAAATACGAAGAATGCTGCAGCCGTTCTCAGGTAGGTCGACCGCTTGTCCAGGCCAGGCTGCCCAAGTCCCATACGGGGCGGAATTGGCCGTAGCGCGGTTAGACGGTCCGCCCGATCCCAAATGGACGCCAATCGCCAGTAGGCGGCTTGATGAGCATCTGACTGTGCCAGCCAAGTGTTCAATCCTGCTTCATCAACCTCCGACCAACCCGGACTTGTACGGCCGATGATGAAGTCCATGGCCTGCCTATCGATATCTACGGCACCCGCAGGCAGACCCAGAGCTTGAGGGCTCAAGCGGCTCACGAGGTTCTCCTCATGTCCGGTGCTTCCCGGAGCATTTCGTCGGTCAGAGCTCGAAAGCCGTCGTTCAGAGCCCGCCTCACGGTCCTTTCAGGAATCCCGGTGCGCGCTACAATTTCGGTGACTGAAAGCCCGTCAAGCTTTCGCATCATGACCACGCTGCGTTCTCTGTCGGGAAGCTTTTCGAGCGCGCTTTGCAGCTTGCGAAGCTCTTCCCTGGCAATCACCGTGCGATCGGGCGTGCGCACATCAATTGCGGCATCCAAGATTTCGAGGTTTTCAATTAAATCAATCGGCACGACCTGTTCATGGCGAACCTGGTCAATCAACAAATTGCGCGCGACGCCAAAGACATACGTCCTAGTGTGATCGGGAAATTCTTTATGGGCAGCCGCACATACGCGCATGTAGACGCTTTGGCGGAGGTCTTCCACGTCGGCTTTGTTTCGTGCTGCCCGGCTTAGGAACTGAATCAAAACCGCCTCCAAAGGCAGAACTTCGCGCACGAACCAAGCCCGCACTTCGGACGCGCGTTCAGCTCCGCTCGAATCCTTCGCGGCCACGTTTTCGCGTTCGCTATTTGGCGTTTCGACCATTCCCTCGACTTTCCGCACAGAGGGTCACGGCTTGGCTTTCAACAATAACCACGGATGACTTCCGATTTCCGGCCAACTTTTCCAAAAAAAAGGAATTTCACCCCAGGAAACCGGCAAATTTTCGCCGGATTCGATCTGGGGGCCAAGTGGCGCGCTATCGCAGGAATGACCGATAGCCGCCGTGGACAATATCAAACCCGCGGCGGATGGTTTTGCGGATATGATCTTTCAAATGTTCGCGCGGATCATCCCAATCTGTGCCAATTCTTACCGGTCCATACAAGACGGTGGCAATCTCTCTGTGACTGGCGCCAGCAGACGCGCCGTCGAACGCCCGCAGGACTGTCTGGAGGCGACGGGATTCTATTGTTCGCAAGTGCAAGCAAGGCTTGAACCGGCCTAACCTTACTAGGTCATGGAAGCATTTCAGAAGGCTTAGCTGCGCAAGCTCAACGTCCGAACCCGTGGCGGCATCAACCATCAGTCGAACAGAACCGAGCAGGTCGGCTCCTTGAACAAAGAGTTGGAGTCCGCGACCGCTGCCAGAAAAAACGACGTGTTGCCGATCATCGGGACGTAGTGCAAGAGCTGCCGGGCGATCGGCATTAAGAAGTGAAAAGGACTTCTTGCCCGGATTTTCAACGGCAAAAGCCGATAAACTCAGGCAACCGGAATGCCAGTCCGGACGCCAGATTATAGTCGCTTTTGTTGCGTTGAAATCTGGCGAGTCACAATAGACAATTCCCCATTTGTCTAATTCGGTTTGCGGATACGGAGATCGTACCGTCGTGACTGATCCGTCAGTGCAACACTTGAAATTTGCAGCAGTGTTGCGCCAGACATCAACAAACTTTGGATGCGTCTGACGCCCTCCCACGACCAGTCGCGTCGTGAAAGCGTGGTCATGTACGCGTAGGATTCTGAATCACGCCAGTCCCAGCGTTTTGAATTTTCTGCGTCAAGCACCGCAACTCACCATCCCGATCTAGTGAACCGCAATTCTGGGTAGCAACGTTATCCAAAAGAAAGGGCAGTGATTTTCAGCACTGCCCTAGTTAGGGGAAGCTCGCATACAAACGGTGCGAGCTATCGGCAATCCGCCGATTTAAGTGTCACTGCATTATCCTCCCAATCCAACGCTGACGCTCGCAAACGGACCGTAGAAGCCAAGTGTAGAACTCTTCGTGCTGTCGATGCCGGTATCGACCGCATTAAAGAAAAAGTCCGCGCGATAGCCGAAACTCACTTTTGCATCAAGATACTTGAACGAAATGCCGGCAAACCCGCCAACATTTGGGATCGTGACGGTCCGATCGCGGGATCTATCATATGGACCATGAGCATATCGACTTACCACACCGAGAGTTCTGGGATACGGCTGCGAGTACGCCACTATAGTAAGCGCCACTGGTCTGATGTCTGACCCGGGTTCGTTGCCGACCAAAAAGAAGCGCGGCATTCACGCCCCAATTAACGGCGATTGCAGATGTCTCCTCCGTTCCGACGATAGGCACAGACACATCCCACGCTACGGATGGACCGATGGCGCGAGTGCTTCTGTCGGCTTCAAGCATAGCCGTATTGTTCTGAACGTATCGGTCGTGGAAACTTCGCACGTGGTATTTCTGTACAATGGTCGGCCCCGACCGATAAACTGGTCGTGCGAGCAGCGTTTCATCGGATCCGGCGCTAAATTGCGTATACCTCAAGCCTGCACTAACGCTTGAATGGCTGTCTGACCCGAACAGCCCGATGCCAATATCTTTTCCTGCCTGAAAATCCAGAACCGTATGGGACGAGCCCAGCCGTGACTGAGCGTCACCAAATGCAAACAAATATGCTCCAGCTCCACTGTTAGGCCTCCCTACAAAAGTTGATGGATGACGTTCGTGGGATGTCTCGTGGTGCAGATGCCGATTAGCATTCGAACGGCCATAGCGCACAGACGCGGAAAAACTCCAGGTCGATCCCTGTGGCGCGAAAGTCAACTTTCCTTCGCCGCCGATGCTGTATCTTGGCCACATTTGAGCGTCCGTCATCGGCGCAACGACAGAGGGCGAGGCGTCGCCAAAGAATGGCGGCGTGAAGATCGCTTGCGAAAGCGTTGTACGTTCGAGTTGACCTCCGAGTTCGATCCACACGGTCGGCCTGTCCGCATCGCCGCTCGCCAGCGAAGGCGCTATCGAAATTATCAAAGCCGTTGCCGAAACGGTGCTTAGCAAGTGCAGGCGGATTGTTCGACCGCCTTCCACGAAATTAATAAGTTCGCTCATGATTTCCCCCTTACCAGTTCTTCGTGACGCGGATGCCGATCAACTTTGGATCGGTCAGAAACACGTTGGTCGTCAGTCCGCTGTCGTCGCTGTTCAAGAATGCGCCAGTGATGGCCGTCGTATTGAAGATATTCTTGTCGTAGAGCATCACTTGCCAACCGGATTGGTTGGTGAAGATGAGCGTCAGGTTGACGGTGTCATAACCATGCAACCTGTCGTAGGACAGATCATTAAATACCCGCCACCATGAAGCATCTTGCCAATAGACGTCACCTCGAAAGTCCCTGCCCAATCTGCTGTCAGCGGAACGGAATATTGCGTGCCGAATGACAGCGTGAACGGCGGCGCATTCGGCAAACTGTTTCCGCCAATGTTCTTAGAGAACCCGGCACCACCGTTCGGGGCCGTCGACGGATCAAAGCCCTGATATCCGGGAGGTAATTGAGATCCGCCAGTAGGCGCAGCAATCGTCGGATTTGGTACGTAGGGTAACAGCGTGAGCGGATCGTCGTGCAAGATGTATGCGTAAGAGCAATAGCTGACTGCGAATGCGGCTTCCGCGGGCGTCCCAGCAGCGAGATATTTTGCGACATCCTCCGGGAAGACGCAGTTCGACGCCTCGTTGACGAAAGGCTTGACGACAACCCAGCCCGGTGTCCCGGCCGTGCGATCCATCAGATCAACTGCGCTTTGGCCTCGGGCAATTTCGGTGTCCTCCCATCCGCCCGAGAAATTGAATCGAAGGCCCGGGACCGGCCCCCACGTCGCTTCCAGTTCGGCCCCTTTGGCGTGTGCATCATAGTTGTGATTGATCGCGGTACGATCGACGATCTCCGAAATCTGGTAGTTCTCGTAGTTGTAGTAAAAAAGGCTACCGTTCAAAGTCAGCGCACCATCCAACAACGTGTTTTTTGACCCTAACTCGAGTGCGTCAATAAACTCCGGTTTAAAGGTCAACGGATGCGTAGGCTGCACACTGGGATCCGTGAACGTTTTTGAAGAGAAGATTGCGCCAGGTGGATTGGCACCACCGGCCTTATAGCCATGCGCATAAGAGCCGTAGATCAGAGTCTGGTCGGTAAACGTGAGTTTGGGAGTCCAGTTGGCGACTGCCCGGCCGGTGAACTGGTCCCATTGTTGATTGACGACGCCAGAGACCGGATAGCCCCAACCGGAACTCACCAGCCAACTTGGGACGTCGGAAAAATGCTTTTGATCTTCCGTCCACCGCAATCCAACAGTGACTTTGAGATCGCTGAGTACATCGTAGTTTGTTTCTCCAAACGCAGCGTAGGAATTCAGGACGTAAGGATTCTTGCTCAGAAAGTAATTGTGTCCGTTGCCGTCCAGATTGGATATAGGATTGGGATCGACATAGGCGTTTTGCGCAACTCTGGCCGCCTTAGTCGGATCGTTGAATTGGTACCCCGCAGGCAGAGCAGTCGTGGAGTTGGAGTTTAGGTGGTCGCTTGGAACGAAACCTCCTACAATCAGGGTCAGAACGTTGCCGAATACGTAATAGTTCTCTTCGGTCTCGTAGTGCAGAAAGTTTCCGCCGGCAGTGAAATTGAGCGGTCCGGAAAAATTGGAGGCGATGCGCAATTCCTGATTGAACTGCCAGGAATGTTCTTCCGATAAATCCTCGAGCCTTAAACTGTCGGAACAACCCACTTGGGGATCGCAGACATATCCCGCGATCTGGCAGGCGGCGTTAAGAACAAAAGGACCATTGTATGTACACGGCGTTCCCAACGGAGCACCAGCGCACACACCACCGTTATTGGCATTCACGCAAACGTGCAGCCCGCTGGGATCTGGCACCACACCGTTGTAAGCTGGATGCACCCCATCGCCAAGATATTCGAAGAGCCCGGGTCTTGCCCCAAATCGATTATAATCTTCGGCCGAATACAGAAAATCGTGACTGAAACCTGTTTGTGAGGTGATGGTCAGGGACGGCGTGACGGCATAGTCCGAATTCAGCTCGACAACATCATTCTTTGCTTTGTATATGGGATCGATGCCGGAATTGATCACACGGAGACTGCCCGATTGAACGGCATTCAAATATGGATTGAAACCGCCAAATGACGTGGCAAGTACATATGGCAATGCCGGGCCATTTGGAGTTTGGAAAGATTTGGACGAATAAAGCGAGGCTGGCTTACATCCCTGAATATAGAAAGCTCCATCTAGCTGGTTAAAAATTCTACCACCAATGTCGACGATATCGTTCGTTGACGTTCCACCCGGGCCGTAGTCCGTCTTACAAAGCTGTTTCGCACTCCTGATGCGATCGTCGCTTTCGGAGAAATGTTCCCAAACCAGTGTGGTTTGCAGGTCTTGGATCGGTTTCCAACCTATCGAGATACGACCGGACCATAGATTTCGCCCATCAATGCTGTTGTCCGTCGCTTCATTGAAGGAATAACCATTGCGTTTCGTCCATTCTCCCGAAACGCGGATGTCTAGACGGTCGTCCACGATAGGAACATTGATCATCGCTTCGAGGCGGCGATTTTGATAATTGCCAACATCGGCTGATGCCATCGCTTCAAACTGATCCGTCGGCTTGGCGGAAACGAGATTGACGACGCCAGCGGTTGCATTGCGGCCATAAAGCGTGCCTTGCGGTCCGCGCGCGACTTCAACCGAAGCGACGTCATAGAATTCCTGCTCGAAGAAATGATTGCGGATGAAGGGCATATCGTTGAAGGCGACGGCGACAGCAGGATCTGTTGTTACTGAAATCGCCTGCGTACCGATACCGCGGATCTGAATTGAGTAGCCCGAAAAATTCGTTTTTGTAAATGTCATGTTTGGGACCTGTTTGATCAGGTCTGGGCCACCCGCCGTTTGCGTCGCCGTCAGCTGTTCTTGCGATAGAGCCGTAATCGATATCGGGATACTCTGGACATCAGCACTGCCGAGTTTTGAGGATGTAACAGTAACGGTTTCCAAGGCGGTCTTGGATTCCGGCACAGCTTGCGCAAGCTGAGTGGGTGTTATTGATATTTCACCCCGGGTCTCACGGATGATTCCAATTGCACCCGAACTGTCTGTTTTCGCAACAAAGCCGGTGCCATTCAGTATTCGACTTAGCGCGGCACCGTCCGACAGATTGCCCTTAACGCCTTTGGTGTACAGGCCACGGATCGTGTCGTTAGGGACCAGCAACTGAACCCCAGACTGCGCGATGTAGACGTTAAGCGCCGAACCGAGATCGCCGCTGGGCACGTCAAAATTTGCGGCAAAGATCGGCGTAATGCCGTATGCCGAAACCGTCAATCCCACGATCAAAAGGCATGCATTTTTAAGATGTGCCACTTTAGTCCCCCTCTCATTCATGCGCCGCAAGAACACTTGGGGCGCACTGCTTGATCTTCATTCCTCGCGACGCGAAATGTGAATTTCGTCACCACTATGTTGAATTCTCAGGCCCATGAAATCGTGTGCCATGCGCGCAAACGCATCGACATCCGTGGCCTGCAATCTGGCGCTAATCACCGACCTCGACACGAGCGCATCATCGATTACGATTTTCTCATTGTTGTAACGGTTGAATTCCGCGACGACCTCGCTGAGAGGCGTGTAACGGAATACGAGAACACCCTTTCGCCAAGCAAGCGCGTCCGCGATCTCGGCAGGCGCTTTCTGTGTCACGTTCAAGGAGTGAGCGTCTGCAATCACCACTTCGCCGGCCGTGAGGCGCGCTGTGTTTTTTCCAATTTGCGTACTCGGCGCGCCAACGCGAACACTGCCCTTAAGCACCATTACCTTGATACTGTCGGCGTCCCGGCGCACAGAAAATTCGGTGCCCAAATCAACAATGCGGTAGTTCAGTGCATCAAGTTCGAACGGATGGTCGTCGTCATGAACCACAGCGAAAAACGCTTCGCCCTTATCCAGCCACGCCTTGCGACGTTGCCCTTTGGTGACGACGCGAAGAACGGTATCCGTCGTTAGTTCGATGCGGGTTCCGTCCGGCAATTGAATATGGCTCCGCTCCCCAACCTTCGTTGAGAATGTCTGGATAGTGGGTTGATTGAAGAACCAGCCTGTACCGGATAACAGAGAGACTAGCGCAACGACTGCGGCGAACTTTGTGCCCCGCTGGAAAGGCGTCTGCACCGACGAGCCTCCGCGCGGAGACATTGGACGCAAAGCATCGAGACGATTGGCCCGGAGCCAAGCGGATTTCAGCCGCAAGAAGGCCGTCCGGTTCGCCGAGCGACTCCGCGAGCCAAGTATCCAATTCCACTTGATCAGCCTCGCTCCAGGCATCGCGGTCGTATCGGCGGATAACAAATTCAGAAGCCCGGGGCGTCCGTACGTGACGCCCTGCCCGCCGTCCGAATCAAATTCAAATTCGCGTCGGTCATCGCGATGTCTCCCCGTCGACAGCGTCGCGATGCAGAACGCTTGCGAGGGTGCGTACGCCTTCGGTCAGGTGCTCCTCCACGGTCCTCTCCGCGGCACCTACACGTTGCGCGATTTCGCGAATGGAGAGGCCCTGAACTTTGCGCAGAATTATCGCCTTGCGCTGGCTCTCGGGAAGCTTTTCCAAGGGCTGCCTGCAGCCTGACGGAGTTCCTGGCGCGCAATGACGACGCGATCCGGCGCCGGTTCGTCAATCGCGAGAGCTTAATTCTTCGAGGCTCTCGACCGAAGTGAGTGGCACGACCTGCTCGCGCTTGACATGATTGATCAGCAAATTCCTGGCAGCGGTGAACACAAACGGACGTGTCGATTTCGGGATGCCCTCGCGGGCCGCATCGAACACCCGTTCGTAGAGGTCCTGTCGCAAGTCCTCGGCGTCAGAATGACTACGGCCACCGCGGCGCAGAAATTGAATCAACATGGCCTCCAACGGCAGCACTTCACGGATGAACCACGCTTCAAGCTCATCCATACCTACGGCTTCACCCGAAGCAGGCTGCATCCCGTCCGTCGAAATCGTTCTTTGGTGTGTCTGCCATCCCTCGGCCTATTCGCCCGTAGAGGGGCACAGCTCCCGTGCATGCCTATAAAGACGGATCAGCCCGGCAAACCCGCGGAAGAATGCATCGGCAATAATATTGCGGAATGCGTAGATGAGCTCGGCGGCTATGCTGGCGGCAAAGAATACGCCGAAAGCACATTAATCGCTCAGAGATTTGAATGAACGGGTCAGGGCTGTTGCTACGCAACATCCGGCATAGTTGATACTGCTTCCTGGCAGTTTCGAACATTAAAAGGGATTCGTAGGAGCAATTTGAAGGCTACCCCAACCTTCAAATCGCGATTTCGGGAATATCTAATGGCCGCTGTTCGCGGGGCCAATAGCCGGTACCTTGATGCCATGAAAGACGGGGATTGAATATCAAAGACCGCCAGGTCTATTTAAGATATGTCTTATACCCGCCGTCCATAAGCCACCTGCCCCGCGCCACGGCACGGCGCGCCCGATCCTTCAGGTGACGGTGATCGTCGTCCCAATCTCTTTCGACGCGCTCGGCACCGAACAAAGCGACGGCGATTTCGCGTAATGTGGCCCCCTCAAGAAATCCATCAAGGGCTTGCAGGACGAGGCGCAAACGGTCCGCACGCCTCCTCGGACCATGTGCAATGGAATTCGCACTTGCCCGTCGTCCGCAGTTCGCCAAATTCAGCGAGTAACAGCAATCGCGATTTCAAGCTATCGGTGGTCGACACTGCGTCTATCAGAAGATGCACTGGCCGGAGCATACTCGCACCCGAAACCCGTAGCTGTATGCTGGAACCCGACCCGTAGAACAGAACGTGCTGGTAGCCATCTGATGTGTGAAGGATAATTGTCGAACACAGTGCGTCGCTCAGGTGAAATCGCGTGACTTCCGTAGAAGCCCCTACAGGCAACGCGACGGCGTCAAGTACATGGGTATACTCCGCCTGCCATACGACCGCTGCGTCGCCAGCGTCGATTTGGGGTGGATCTGAATACAGAATGCCCCAGCGACTCAAAACGCTTAAGTCTCCATCCGATTTGATCTCGGTAACGCCGCTCTCGGTGTTTTAAATCTCAAAGGCGGGCGTCGCTTCACGCCAGGCGCACTGAAATCGCGGGTTGCGCCTTAGTCCTTCCCAAGCCCAGCAGCGATCTGAATAGTGATCGGTGTATCGGTAGGACGCGCGATCACGCCAATCTAAAGTTCGACGGATCTCATTGTTGTACTTTGCCATGGCAGGAAAAACCCAAACGACTACATCTGCCCACCGGCGTTAGCTTTTCAATCTGCCGCCTGCTGTTTCATTATAACCGCACTCCATCTCTGTGTCAGGGGACCTAAAAAAGAGCGGCGTGTATTCCACGCCGCCCAGTCAGGGAGATCCATGCGCCCCGGCACAGAGTATCTTCAACGAATTCTTCTATTCGTCAGCCTCCGAGTCCAATGCTGACAGTCGCAAATGGTCCGTAGAAGCCCAGTGTAGAACTCTTCTCGGTGTCGATGCCGGTATCGACCGCGTTGAAGAAGAAGTCCGCGCGATAGCCGAAACTCACCTTTGCATCGAGATACTTGAAGGAGACGCCGGCAAAGCCGCCAACATTTGGGATCGTGACGGTTCGGTTGCGGTCGTGATCGTATGGACCATGAGCATACCTGCTCACCAATCCGGCGGTCTGAGATCTGGCAGCGGCATTGCCACTATAGTAAGCACCGCCGGTTTGATGCCGAAGCCGGGTTCGTTGCCGACCGAAAAGAAGTGCGGCGTTCGCACCCCAATCAACTGCTATCGCAGACGTCGCCTCGCTTCCGACGATTGGTATGGATACATCCCAAGCTACGGATGGCCCGACGGCGTGAGTGCTTCTGTCGGCTTCAAGCATTGCCGCATTGTTCTGAACGTATCTGTCGTGCAAGGTTCGAACATGGTATTTTACTACAACGTTCGGGCCTGAACGATAAACCGGTCGCGCAAGCAAGGTGACATCCGAATTGGCGCCAAACTGCGCGTACCTCAAACCGGCACTAACAACGGAATGACTGCCTGACCCGAACAGCCCGATGCCAATATCTTTTCCCGCATGGAAGTCCAGAATCGTGTGAGATGACCCAAGCTGCGATTGCCCATCGCCGAATGCAAACAAAAACGCTCCAGTGCCGGTGCCGGGCCGTCCCAGAAAAGTCGACGGATGCAGCTCGTGGGATGTCTCGTGGTGCAAATGCCGGGTGGCGTTCGACCGGCCATAACGCACTGCGGCAGAAAAGCTCCAGGTCGATCCCTGTGGGGCGAAAGTCAACTTTCCTTCACCACCAACGCTGTATCGTGGCCAGGTTTGAGCATCCGCCATTGGCGCAATGACATCGGGCGAGGCGTCGCTAAAGAATGGCGGCGTGAAGGTCGCTTGCGACAGCGTTGTGCGTTCGAGTTGACCGCCGAATTCGATCCACACGGTCGGCCTGTCCGCATCGTCGCTCGCCAGTGCTGGTGTTATCGAAACTATCAACGCCGCTGCCGAAACGGTGCTTAACAATTGTAGGCGGTTTGTCCGACCGCCGTGCACGGAATTTACAAGTTCGCTCATGGTTTCCCCCTACCAATTCTTCGTGACGCGGATACCGATCAGTTTCGGATCGGTCAAAAACACATTGGTCGTGAGCCCGCTATCATCGCTGTTCAGGAACCCGCCGGTGATCGCCGTCGTGTTGAACACATTCTTGTCGTAGAGCATCACCTGCCAGCCGGACTGACTCGTTAAGATGAGCGTCAGATTGAGTGTGCTGTAACCGCGAAGCTGGTCGTAGGACAGGTCGTTGAACACGCGCCAGTACGATGCATCCTGCCAATAGAGATCGCCTCGAAGCGTTCCCGCCCAATCCGCTGTCAGCGGCACCGAATATTGCGTGCCAAATGACAATGTGAACGGAGGTGCATTCGGCAACTCGTTTCCGCCGATGTCCTTGGAGAATCCGGCACCATCGTTCGGGGCCGTCGACGGATCAAATCCAGCGTATCCTGGAATATTTAAAGGGATGGGTGGACCGCCACCGCCCGACCGAACCGTCGGGTTTGGCACATACGGTAACAAGGTGACCGGATCGACGTGCAGGATATACGCATACGAACAATAGCTAACCGCAAATGAGGCTATCCCAGCCGTTCCACTATTGAGATATTTCGCGACATCTTCGGGAAAGATGCAATTCGATGCTTCGTTGACAAATGGCTTGAGGATCACCCAACCAGGCGTACCCGCCGTGCGATCCATCAGGTCGACTGCACCCTGGCCTTTGGCTATATTGCGCATTTTCCCATCCACCCGAGAAATTGAACCGAAGCCCCGGAACCGGTTCCCAGGTCGCCTCCAATTCGGCGCCTTTGGCATGCGCATCATAGTTTTGATTGATAGCGGTTCGATCGACGATCTCGGATATCTGGTAGTTCTCGTAGTTGTAGTAAAAAAGAGTGCCATTCAAAGTCAGCGCGCCATCGAGCAATGTGTTTTTCGTGCCCAGCTCAAAAGCGTCGATGAACTCGGGCTTAAAGGTCAGGGGGTGAGTGGGCTGTACGTTTGGATGGAGCATGTCATGGGACGAAAAGATCGCTCCGGGAGGATTGGCGCCACCGGCCTTATAGCCATGGGCGTAGGAGCCATAGACCAATGTCTGGTCTGTGAAAGTGAGCTTTGGAGTCCAATTTGCAACAGCGCGACCAGTGAACTGGTCCCATTGCTGATCGACGACGCTCACTACAGGATAACCCCAACCGGAACTAACGAGCCAACTGGGAATGTCGGAAAAATGCTTCTGATCTTCCGTCCACCGCAAGCCAGCGATCAGTTTAAGATCGCTGAGTATGTTGTAATTCACTTCGCCAAATGTTGCATATGAATTCAAAACGTAAGGGTTCTTACTCAGAAAGTAATTGTGCCCATTGCCGTCCAGATTGAATATCGAGTTTGGATCGATGTATGACTTGTCTGCCACAGTGGCTGGGATATTCGGATTATTAAATTGATATCCCGATGGCAGGGTGGATGTAGAGTTTGTATTAGTGCCACGGCTCGGAACAAATCCACCGTCGATCAATGTCAGAACGTTACCGAACACGTAATAGTTTTCTTCCGTTTCATAGTGCAGATAGTTTCCGCCAAGCGTGAAGTTGAACGGTCCGGAAAAATTGGATGCAATGCGCAATTCCTGATTGAACTGCCAGGAATGTTCTTCCGACAAGTCTTCGAGGATCAACCTGTCAGAGCAGCCCAGCTGCGGATCGCAGACATATCCCGCGATCTGGCAAACGGCGCTTGGTCAAAGGGACCATTGTTCGTACAAGGTGTCCCGCGCTGGGACGCTGGTGCACGCGCCGGCGGCAGATACGCAAACGTGCAGTCCACTGGGATCTGGCAACACACCGTTATATGCCGGATTCACCCCGTCGCCATTATACTTGATAAGGCCCGGTGCCGCTCCAAAGCGATTGTAGTCTTCAGCCGAAAAAAGAAAATCATGATTGAAACCTGTTTGCGATGTAACCGTTAAGGCCGGCGTGACGGCGTAGTCCGAATTTAGCTCGATAACGTCGTTTTTCGCTTTATAGATTGGGTCGATGCCCGAACTGATCACATGTAGGTTGTTCGATTGGGTGGCGCTCGCGTAGGGGTTCATGTAAACGCCAGCATTCACAAATATCAGACCAAGCACATAAGAAAGCGACGCACCGTTCGGAGTTTCAAAAGATTCAGGTGAATAAAGCGATGCCGGCTTACATCCCTGGATATAGAATGCGCCGTTCTGCTGGCTGAATAGTTTGCCACCAACGGTAACATCGGTGTCCGTCGGCGTTCCCCCGGGGCCGTAATCCGTTTTGCAAAGCTGTTTTGCGCTCCGTATGCGGTCGTCGTCTTCCGAGAAGTGCTCCCAGACCAGCGTGGACTGCAGATTCTCTATTGGCTTCCAGCCTATCGAGACGCGGCCAGACCACAGGTCCCGTCCGTCGATCCTGTTGTCCGTCTCCTCGTTGAAGGAATACCCTTGGCGCTTTGTCCACTCGCCGGCAATACGTATGTCGAGACGATCGTCCACGATCGGCACATTGATCATGCCTTCGAAACGCCGCTGGTGATAGTTCCCGAGCTCGCCCGACGCCATCGCCTCGAACTGATCGGTCGGCTTTGCCGAGCTCAAGTTCACGACGCCAGCGGTCGCATTACGGCCGTAGAGCGTGCCTTGCGGCCCGCGCAGCACTTCCACCTGGGCTGTGTCGAAGAATTCTTGTTCGAAGAAATGATTGCGGATGAACGGGATGTCGTTGAAAGCAACGGCGACAGCGGGGTCGGTCGTAACCGAGATCGCCTGCGTACCGATCCCGCGAAGCTGGATGCTGTAGCCGGCGAAGTTTGTCTTGGTGAAGGTCATATTCGGGACCCGCTTGATCAGATCCGGGCCACCGGCCGTTTGCGTAGAGGTAAGCTGCTCTTGTGAGAGCGCCGTAATCGCGATCGGAATGCTCTGCACATCGGCTCCGCCGAGTTTCGAGGAGGTCACGGTAACCGTTTCAAGAGTGGCCGCGGGCATCTTCGCTTGCGCGAGCTGAATGTTGCCAACCTCGTCGCGTACGTTTTCCGTATGGTCAGCGGGAAGACGGACGATTGCTATAGAGCTTCCGGCGTGACGCGCTGCAAATCCGGTTCCCGAGAGCAGTCTTGACAGCGCGGATTCCGATGACATGTCACCGGAAACCCCTTTGGTCTTCACGCCCTGCAACGCTTGGCTGGAAACCGAGACTTCAACACCCGACTGAATTGAATATGCATCCAGTGCAGCGGCCAGTGTGCCGTCTGGAATATTGAACGCTACCGCAGAGGCTTGCTGGGTCACCAACGAACAAGCGAGCGCCGCCGATGCCAACAAAACAGTATCTAATTTCCTGCCCATTACTTCCCCCTTGCTTCGTCGGTCACGCGACTTGCGTTACCGCGACAGAACGATGATCCCATTTTTGTGATCGACTTTGAGGTCGAAAATTTCATGCGCGCTCGCGGCAAAATTCTCGGCGCTGGTGAAGCGAAACGTGCCGTTGATCGTGAGGTTCGCGGCCGCTTGATCGACGACGGCAAGTTCGGCGCCGCCATATCGGTTGAATTCGGCAACCGCTTCCAGTAGCGGCGTGTTGTGGAAAACAATCATCCCATGCTGCCAGGCGAGACTGTCCGCCAGTTCACGTTTTGACTTCCTGAGAACGTGAGTCCCCTCGACTGTTGCGATGGCGACATCCCCAGTTGACAGAACGACCGCGCGCTGTTGGGTGCGGCCCAGTACTCCTTCTAGGCGTGCCTGACCTTCGACCAACGCTACGCGAAGGGAACCCGGCCTTGTCCTTACGAGGAATTTCGTGCCCAGATCTGTAATGGTGTGACCGGCGGCAGTTACGACAAATGGCCGTGAGGCGTCGTGCTTGATGTCAAAGAAGGCTTCGCCGCGTACCAGTTCGACGGAGCGATGATCTGCCCTAACGGTCAACCGCAAAGCGGAGTCGGTATTCAGTTCGATCTGCGAGCCATCCGCCAGCGCGAGTTTTTCTTGACCACCCTTAGGGGTCTCAATGAGCTGACCCTGGGGGCTGCGTAGGTAATTCCCAGCAAGCGCTCCGACAAGCATAACGAGCCCCAGCGCACTCGCTATGCGCATCCAAATGGCGTTCTTCGAGCTACCCGGACTGGAAAGTACGCGCATTGGCGTTTTCAGCGCCGCGAGCCGATTGGTCCGACGCCAGGTCGCTTCCATTCGCAAGTAAGCGACGCGATGAGAGAGCGATTGCGCGAGCCAGGCATCAAGTTCGCCCTGACGTTCAATAGTCCAACCCTCCGGGTTGTGGCTGTCCGCCACCCATTCCGCGGCTTTGTCCTCGATTGCCATCGCGTCCGTAGCGCCAGCTATTCCGTCGGTGCTCATGGGCGCCTCCGCATATCTGGCTGCTCGCCGTAAAGGGCATTGGCCAGAATTCGCAAACCCTCTTTGACGTGATATCGGACAGTCCTCTCGGTCAGTCCCATGCGAATCGCGATTTCCCGGTGCGAAAGCCCGTCGACCTGGCGCATGACAAATGCTTCGCGGCAGCGCGGCGGCAGCTTGTCCAAAGCGATTTGCAGGTGCTTTAGCTCGTCTCTGGCGATAATCGCGCTGTCGGGACTCGGCTCATCGATTGCAGTCCCCAAAGCTTCGACGTCTGCCACGACCTCGAATGGGACCACCTGCGCGTCACGCATCTTGTTGATCAGCAGATTGCGCGCCGCGGCAAATACGAATGACTTTGCAGAGGTCGGAATTTCCCTAAGTGCCGCCTGATAGACGCGCACATAGATGTCCTGCCGAATATCGGCGATGTCACTCTCGTTGCGCCAGTTGTGTTGAAGAAACTGCATCAAGGCCGCCTCCAGCGGCAGGACCTCGCGCTCGAACCAGGCATCTACTTCGGGCGCAGTAATCACCGCCCCCTGAATGCGTGGGTCGCCATCGCCAAGACCTAGTTCCGTATTCTCGGGCATCCCTCGCAGATTCCTGCGTTTCGAGGGGTTAGAGCGTCTTCCTGCCTATGGAGACCCGGAAACCGCCCAAACTGACAGGGTCGGTGGAAAGTTTTTTGTCTCCTGGCAACAAAAGTACCAAGCCCCTTCCCTTCATGAGACTTCCGCATCTCCGAAGCGCCGCGGAAACAGCGCTCGCCATCGCGATCGCTTAGGCTAGGACTCTCAACAAGACTCGACGAATTGGTGGAGGGGCGTAAACTGGCGCTGTTGCTCGAAGTCCGACCGCAAGCCAGGGACTTGGGAATTGAACAGTTCAAGACCTTCGATGTGAGGCGCCGAATACCTCGGGGCGCCTCAGCCTATTTGAGGTCATTCCTATAACCGGTTCGTGCGAACCTTTGGAACGCGCGCCATGTATCCGCCTTTCCGTCAGCCGCCAAGTCCGATGCTGACGGTCGCAAACGGTCCATAGAAGCCAATCGTCGAGCTTTTCGCACTGTCGATGCCGGTATCAACCGCGTTGAAGAAGAAATCTGCGCGATAGCCCAAGCTGAGTTTGGCGCTGGGATACTTGAACGAAATGCTGGCGAAGCCACCAATGTTGGGAATAGTGACGGACCGATTACGGTCGCGATCATATGGGCCATGGATATAGCTGCTTACCAGACCGGCAGTCTGCGACTGGCCTGCGCCGACACCTTTAAAGTAAAAGCCACTGGTTTGGTGCTGAAGCCGGGTCCGTTGCCGGCCGAAAAGAACAGCCCCGTTCGCGCCCCAATCCACCGAAACCATCATTGCCTCTTGGGTTCCAACAATGGACGCAGTTGTGTCTAATGCAAAGGAAGGACCGATAGCGTGTGCGCTTCGGTTCGCCCCAAGCATTGCGTTGTAGTTGTGGATGTACCGAATATGATTACTGATTCGCCCATACTTAACGATATTGGGCACGGTGTGATAGTGCAGCCGTGCGTGCAGAATGGTGTCTGTTCCGGAATTGAACTGCGCATATCGAACACCAAAGCTGAATGTGGAATGGCTGTTCTCACCAAACAGGCCGACTCCGAAATCTTTTCCCGCCTGAAAATCTAAAAGCGTGTGGGTTGTCCTGAGTTGTGACTGCCCATCACCGAATTCGCGTTGAACTCCGCCCGGGTTTTGATTGTTCCGCCCTAGGAACGTTGACAGGTGTGGTATCCGGGATGTTTCGTGATGCAGATGGCGGCTGGCATTTGAGCGGCCGTATCGGATGGACGCTGAAAATCTCCAGTCCGACCCTTCGGGGACGAAAGTCAGCCGCCCTTCCCCTCCGACACTGGACCGGGGCCAAGTTTGAGCATCTATCAGCGGTGCCAATTCGTCTTCCGAAGCCTCTCCAACGAAGGGCGGAGCAAAGACCGATTGGTCTGTTTTCGCCCGTTCAAGTTGCCCGCCGAGTTCGATCCATACGGTCGGTTTGTCCGCATCGTCTCTCGATAGAGACGGAGTTGCCGAAGCAATAATTGCTACAACCGAAACGGTGCTCAACAGCTGCCAGCGAATGGTTCGATTGTTCTGCGTCAGGTTTGTCAGTTCACTCATAGCTTTCTTCCCCCTACCAGTTCTTCGTGACGCGGACACCGATCAATTTCGGATCGGTCAGGAACACATTGGTCGTTAGCCCACTATCATCGCTGTTCAGGAACCCGCCGGTGATCGCCGTCGTGTTGAAGACGTTTTTGTCGTAGAGCATAACCTGCCAGCCGGACTGGCTCGTGAGAATGAGCGTCAGATTGAGCGTGTGGTAACCCCGGAGCCGGTCGTAGGACAGATCATTGAACACACGCCACCACGAAGCATCCTGCCAATAGAGATCAGTTCGAAGTGTTCCTGCCCAATCCGGTGATACCGGAACGGTATATTGCGCGCCGAACGACAATGTGAATGGAGGTGCATTCGGTAACTCATTTCCGCCAATGTCCTTGGAGAACCCGGCACCATCGTTCGGGGCCGTCGACGGATCAAAGCCTGCGTACCCTGGAATATTGAGCGGGATGGGCGGACCGCCGCGGCCCGACTGAACCGTTGGGTTCGGGACATACGGCAACAAAGTGACTGGATCGACGTGCAGGATATAGGCGTACGAGCAATAGCTAACTGCGAATGCGGCTATCCCAGCCGTTCCAGCATTGAGATACTTCGCGACATCTTCAGGAAAGATGCAATTCGATGCTTCGTTCACGAACGGCTTGAGGACCACCCAACCCGGCGTACCAGCCGTGCGATCCATCAGGTCAACCGCGCTTTGACCCTTGGCGATATTCGCATCTTCCCACCCACCCGAGAAATTGAACCGTAACCCGGGAACCGGTTCAAAGATCGCTTCCAATTCGGCGCCTTTGGCGTGCGCATCATAGTTTTGGTTGATCGCGGTTCGATCGACGATCTCGGAAATCTGATAGTTCTCGTAGTTGTAGTAGAAGAGGCTACCGTTCAACGTCAGGGCGTCATCGAGCAGGGTATTTTTCGTTCCCAACTCAAACGCATCGATGAATTCCGGCTTGAATGTTAGCGGGTGAGTAGGCTGTACGTTGGGATTGTCGAAGTCATGTGACGAGAAAATCGCCCCGGGAGGATTGGCACCACCGGCCTTGTACCCGTGAGCGTAGGAGCCATAGACCAAGGTCTGGTCCGTGAAAGTGAGCTTCGGGGTCCAGTTTGCGACCGCACGACCAGTGAACTGGTCCCATTGCTGATCAACGACACCTAATACCGGGTAGCCCCAACCGGAACTAACGAGCCAACTTGGGATGTCGGAAAAATGTTTCTGATCTTCCGTCCACCGCAAGCCAGCGATCAGTTTGAGATCGCTGAATATATTGTAATTTACCTCGCCAAACGCGGCATAGGAATTCAGGACGTAAGGGTTCTTGCTCAGAAAATAATTGTGCCCATTGCCGTCCAGATTGGATATCGGGTTTGGGTCGATGTATGCGTTCTGCGCCACCGTGGCTGGGATACTCGGATTGTTGAACTGATATCCCGCTGGGAGGGAGGTAATCGAATTCGAATCCATGCCACGGCTCGGCACAAATCCGCCGGAGATCAATGTCAAGACGTTTCCGAATACGTAGTAATTTTCTTCCGTTTCATAGTGCAAATAGTTTCCGCCAAACGTGAAGTTGAACGGGCCGGAGAAGTTTGAGGCGACGCGCAACTCCTGACTGAATTGCCAGGAATGTTCTTCCGACAAGTCTTCGAGCATCAACTTGTCAGAGCATCCCAGCTGGGGATCGCAGACATACCCTGCAATCTGGCAAACAGCGCCTGAGTTAAAGGGACCATTGTTCGTGCAAGGTGTCCCTGCTGGGACGCCATCGCACACACCGCTTGGGCTCACGCAAACGTGAAGACCGCTGGGATCTGGCAACACGCCATTGTATGCCGGGCCGACCCCGTCGCCGGCATATGCAAAAAGCCCCGGCGCCGCGCCAAATCGATTATAGTCTTCGGATGAGAAGAGGAAATCGTGGCTAAAGCCGGTTTGAGAAGTGACTGTTAGAGCCGGCGTGACGGCGTAATCCGAATTCAGTTCGACAATATCGTTCTTTGCTTTGTATACGGGATCGATGCCCGAACCGATCACGCGAAGGTTGCCGGACTGCGTGCCGCTTGCGTAGGGATTCATATAGACTCCGCCGCCGCCGAATATCATGCCGAGCACGTAGGGCAACGCTGGACCATTTGGAGTTTCGAAGGATTCGGCTGAATAAAGAGATGCCGGCACACACCCCTGGATATAGAATGCGCCGTCCTGCGCGCTGAACACTTTGCCGCCGACGGTGACATTAGTGTTCGTCGGCGATCCCCCGGGACCGTAATCCGTTTTACAAAGCTGCTTTGCGCTTCTGATGCGGTCGTCGTCTTCCGAGAAGTGCTCCCAGACCAGCGTGGACTGCAGATTCTCTATTGGCTTCCAGCCTATCGAGACGCGGCCGGACCACAGGTCGCGTCCGTCGATTCGATTGTCCGTTTGTTCATTGAAGGAGTACCCTTGTCGTTTGGTCCACTCACCTGCAATGCGTATATCGAGACGATCGTCCACGATCGGCAAATTGATCATGCCTTCGAAGCGCCGCTGGTGATAGTTTCCGAGCTCGCCCGACGCCATCGCCTCGAACTGATCGGTCGGCTTTGCCGAGCTCAAGTTCACGACGCCAGCGGTGGCATTGCGGCCGTAGAGCGTTCCCTGCGGGCCGCGCAGCACTTCAACTTGGGCCGTGTCAAAGAATTCCTGTTCGAAGAAATGATTGCGAATGAACGGAATGTCGTTGAAGGCAACGGCCACCGCCGGGTCGGTCGTGACTGAGATCGCCTGCGTACCGATGCCGCGAAGCTGGATGCTGTAGCCGGCGAAGTTTGTCTTGGTGAAGGTCATATTCGGGACCTGTTTGATCAGATCCGGGCCACCAGCTGTTTGTGTGGAGGTAAGCTGCTCTTGCGAGAGCGCCGTAATCGCGATCGGAATGCTCTGTACGTCGGCGCCACCGAGCTTTGAGGAGGTTACGGTCACCGTTTCGAGCGCGGCCGCGGGCATCTTCGCCTGCGCGAGCTGGATTTGTCCGAGATCTTCCGAGCGTAGTAGTTCACTCGTTTGATGGACGATCTGAATTACGCCGGCCGAGTCCTTGGTCTGCACAAAACCGGTGCCGCGAAGCAACCGCGCAAGAGCAGCAGTCGGATCGAGATCACCTTTGACGCCTGGCGTCTTTGCTCCCTTAACGGCGGCGTTCGATACGATGACGGGCACGCCCGATTGGTTCGTATAGGCATCAAGCGCCGAGTCCAGATCGCCGCCTGGAATGTCAAAACTTGCGGCCAGCGCAGTCGACGCCGAGATTACGGCGAGACACATCCCCAACAAGAGCGCTACAACTGATGAATGACTTTTCATTTCCCCTCCGCGCGGTTGATACCGCCAGTGATGCCGTTCGCATTTCGCGAATACTTCTTCTTCAACGCGAGATGACGATCTCCTCGCCAACTTTTTGGATGTGCAATCCAAAGAACTTTTGCGCGATGGTCAGAAATTCACGCGTATCGTCCGCGGGCAGCGACCCTGTGACAGTCAGCTTCCCAACTTCTGCATCAGCAACAACAAGCTTCTCGTTGTTGTATCGATTGTACTCGCGCACGGCCTCGGCGAGCGGCGAATGGTGAAACACCAGAAGTCCGCGGCGCCAACCAAGTTCGTTTGCCAGCGTACTGGGCGTTTGCTTTGCGACCGATAAGGCACCGGCGGTCGCAACCAGGACATCACCGGGAGCCAGAAGCGCCGACTTTGGGGCTCCCCTTCCATCTTCTGCCGTGAACCAGACTTTGCCCTCGATCAGCTTTACCTCGACACGGTTGTGTTCCTTGCGAACGGAAAATTGTGTTCCCAACACTGTAATTTTGTTGTTGTTTGCTATGACCGTGAATGGATGGCTCGCGTCGTGGGCGATCTTGAAAAACGCCTCGCCTTTGGCAATTGACGCCATGCGATAGTTTGATCCGACATTCGTTTGAATGACGGTATCGGTGTTCAGTTCGATCGATGAGCCATCGCCCAGCGTCACTGTTTCGTGGCCACCGACCGGAGTTACGAACGTGCGCGTATGTGACGAGGGGTTCAAAGTTGCGAACCCTGCAGCGAGAACCGCAACCGTCAGGAAGCCCGCCAGTGCGGTACGAACAAGCGGAGCGCGCCAGCGTCCCGCATTTTGAGCTGCGCCCTCACCTCTCGGATGACGCAGCGCCACCAGTCGCCGCGAGCGATCCCAGGCACTCGCTGCCCGGTGATAGAAAAGGTAATTCTCTGTGGATTCCGCGAGCCACGCATCCAGCGCAATTTGATCATCATCGTTCCAATCGCCACGGTCTCGGCGTTCGAGCCAGGCGGCGGCTTGCAATTTGGTCGCTCTTGCCCCGGTCAGATTGAAATCTTCCTCGGAGTTCATCATGGCCGCCTCCGCGAACCGGGGGGAACGCCGTAAATGATGTCGGCTAGCAGGAACATTCCCCTTGTCAGGTACTCGGACACCGTCGTCTCGTTGATACCAAGGCGTTGAGCAACCTCGACCCGAGACAAATCTTCGATCCTTCGCATGACAATGACTTCGCGAAACCGCGGGGGTAGACTTCTCGATGGCATCTTTCAAGCGGCGCAGTTCGTCTCTGGCAATGAGACTTTGATCCGGCGCGGGCTCGTCGATGGCGATCTCGAGCGCCTCTAGATCGAGGGCCGCTTCCATCGGAACGACACGGCGTTCGCGAACACGATCAACGAGAAGATTGCGTGCCGTGGTGAACAGGAATGGCTTCGCCTTATGAGGAATTTCCTTTCGCGCCGCTTCGAACACCTTGACGTAGACTTCCTGGACCATATCTTCGATGTCGCTCTGGTCGCGCCAATTGTGCCTTAGGTACTGCATTAGCATCGCCTCAAGCGGCAGCACTTCTCGCAGGAACCAAGCCAATGCCTCCGGCGCGCTCATGTGGGCGCTCCGACCCTCAGCATTGATTGCTGCACGGTTTGCTTCCGGTTTTTCTGTCATCTTCGCGCTCTTCCTTCCCCGAGGGACCAGAGACACGGACTACCTATACTGGGACGGTATTTTGCCCTCGACATTGCCGGTCCCGTCGAAAATATTTTTTGGCCAGGATTCCCGCGCTTTGGGGCCGCCGGAGTGAATTTTCCCGTTTCAGCAAGCTGCGGGGCGCTTTACACACTATCTGATGTGAGGTTGTTTGGGCGTCCCAGTGAAGGCTTCGTCGTATTTGTGCGCAGTCTGTTAAGGCGGGATCGCTTCCATTCATCGCCATCGCGCCGGAGCTGCGCAACAATCGGTCCGCCGGATCCCGCCCCAAGGTCTGGCAAGTACGCCTCGTAAAATCAGCTCCCGATAAGCAGGGCGGATTGCTTCCTTGCCGAGAGCTATCAGGGCCGAAATACGCGCAAAAACTATTTGAGATAGTTCAAAAAAAGAGCGGCGTGTCTTCGGCGCTGCTCAGTTGGGGCAATGCTATACGCCGTTGCGCATAGCAGACTCTGAGTGCCGATCCCTTTCTACCCTCCAAGACCAACACTGACCGTAGCGAATGGTCCGTAGAAGCCGACGGCCTGTGTCTTTCTGGCTTTAATCCCATTGTCCAGGGCGCCGAAGAAGAAATCCGCGCGATAGCCTGCGCTGACCCTAAAGTTATCGATGCGATAGGTGGCCCCGGCAAATCCGCCAACATTTGGAACCGTCGTCATTCGAGAACGCGTGCGGGGATCGGCACTGACGTGAGACACCACAGTTCGAATACCCGCGTTAGCATAAGCACTATGATAAAGAGACGTCGTCTGGTGTTGGACTTTGGTGCGTTGGCGTCCGAACAATAGTGCGGCGTCAATGCCCCAATCGACTTTCACTTCGCCGCTCTTCGCGCTTCCAGCAACCGGCACCGATGCGTTCCAGGAGATAGAAGGACCAACGCCGTCAAAGCTCCGCGTGGCTTGAAGGGATGCCGCATTGCTATGATAAGGCTGCCCGTTGACGACTTTCTGATGGATCAAACCGATGCCAGGGTAACTGATGTATTTGTAGGTGAAGTGCCAATCGGGATTCGACTTGATGGAGATATTTGACCGCGTGTTAAACTGCGCGAACCTGACACCGGCGTTCAAGACGGATGTGCTACCCGATCCAAACAACCCAAGGCCAACGTCCCTGCCCGCCTGAAAATCCAATACGAGATGGGTCTGGCTGGTCTCTACCTGCGTGTCTGCAAACTTTCCTGCAAACGGCCGGTGGGTCTGGGTGCCTGTTGTTCCAGAATAGTAGTAGTGAAATGAGGTCGGGTGGGGATAAGTTTGTTGGTGCCTCTGCCTCTTGCTGTTTGATCGTCCATATCGAACCGACACGGAAAACGCCCAGTCTGATCCACGTGGCTCGAACGTGAGTCTTCCCGTCTCGTCGACGCTGTTTGGCGGAGGGCCTTCATAACCGCGCGACGGAGAAAACATCGATGGGCGCGAATTCAGGATAGCAGGATCGAATATCTCCTCCTTATCGCTCAAATGGTTCAGCTGTCCGCCCAATTCAATCCAGACGGTCGGGCGGTCATTATCATCATAAGCAAAGGCCGAGTGGCTCGCCTGAATTGTGGTGAGCAAAGCGACCGCAGAAACCGTCAGTAGTAGGGTACCGCGTGCCTTTTTGAAATCGCCGTTTACTTGGATCAATTCGCTCATTGATTCCCCCTTACCAGTTCTTTGTGACGCGGATACCGATCAGTTTGGGATCGGTTAGAAATACATTGGTTGTAAGCCCGCTGTCGTCGCTATTGAGAAAGTCACCGGTGATCGCAGTCGTGTTGAACACGTTTTTGTCGTACAGCATCACCTGCCAGCCATTTTGGCTGGTGAAGATCAAGGTCAGGTTGAGGTTCGTATATCCGCGCAGGCGATCGTATGGGCTATCGTTGAAGACACGAGCCCACGAATAGTCCTGCCAGTAGTAGTCAATACGCGCCGTTCCCGCCCAGTCAGTGGTCAGCGGCATGCTGTATTGAGCGCCGGCCGAGAGAGTGAAAGGGGGCGCATTCGGCAGCTCGTTGCCACTCAGATCCTTGGCAAACCCTTCGCCGTTGTTTGGCACAGCGCCGTAATCGCGGCCATTGAAGGTATTCTGGCCCGTATAAGGATGGCCTGCCGTGCCGGCCAAGGGATCGAAGCCCGGGTAGCCGGAAAGTGTCTGTCCCTCAAGACCAACCGTGGGGTTAGCCACATACGTATTGCCCGTCGCAGGATCCACGCCGGAAATATAGGAACGCGTGCAGGCCTCTCCGAGCACCGGGCTATATCCACTCTGCTCATACGTCGCAAGGAGTTCAGCAACGACATAGATCGGCAATACGCAGTTGGAGGCTTGGGTGACGAATGGTTTCACCACCATCCAATCCGGGTAGTCGGCCAAATCGGCACGATCAATCAAATCGACAGATTTCGATCCCTTTGCAACGGAAGTATCTTCCCATCCGCCGGCAACATTAAAGCGCAATCCCGGCAGCGGCTCCCATGTCGACTCGACCTCTGCGCCCTTCACATGCGCGTCGAAATTGTCGTTGATGGAGGTGCGATCGACGATCCGAGAAATCTGATAATTCTCGTAGTTGTAGTAAAAGACATCCGCGTTGAATGTGAGCGCGCCATCCAGCAGCGTGTTCTTGGATCCTATTTCGAATGCGTCAACAAATTCCGGCTTAAATGTCAATGGATGAATTGGGCTATTGGTTTGTCCGCCCTTGTTTCCAAAGATCAATAGCATTGCGCCCGGCGGATTGGCACCACCTGCTTTGTACCCGTGCGAATAGGTCCCGTAGATAAGTGTCTGATCCGTGAAGTCGAGCTTCGGCGTCCAGTTGATTGCGGCGCGGCCCGTGAACTGATCCCACTGCTGATTCACTACGCCCGTCGTGGAGTACCCATAACCCTGCAACAACAATTCGCTGGGAATGTCCGTGAAATGCTTTTGGTCTTCGGTCCAACGCAGGCCCGCGATGAGTTTAAGATCTTTCAAGATATCGTAATATGTCTCTCCGAACGCTGCATAGGAATTCAAGGTGTAGGGATTCTGGCTCAAGAAATAGTTGTGACCCTTGTTATTGAGCTTGGTCAGTGGATTGGGATCTATATAGATGCATCCCTGATCGAGGCTGATGTCATTTGGTACGTTCGGATTGGCATTCTGAAAGCCACCGATCAAGCAATTCGAGTTATCAGAGACGCCCGGAACATACGGCACGCTCTGAATAGGCACTCCGCCTGTTCCATTGGTCCAACCGTAAGCAGCCAGGCTCAGCGTATTGATGAACACATAGTAGTTTTCTTCGGTTTCATAGTGCAGATAGTTGCCACCGACGCTGAAATTGAACGGCCCGTCAAAATGTGACGCCAACCGGAATTCCTGACTCAATTGCCATGCATGTTCATCTGAAAGATCCTCAGCAACAAGACGATCGCTGCAGCCCAGTTGTGGATCGCAAAATACGCCATCGGGGATGCACGATTGGAAGCTGGTATTGGTATAAGCGTCTGGAGATGGCGTGCAGGAAGCGTTGACAGGCAGGCCCGCACACGGTCCAGCGTCCGCAAATCGGCAGCGCCCCAAACCATTGGGGTCTGGCGTCAGCGTTCCAAGTGCGTTGTGATTGCCAAAACAGTTGGTGCCAGAACATCCTCCAGCCTCGGGAGTCGAGTACTCGAAAGCGCCCGCCGCTGTGTTGAACCGGTTGTAGTCTTCAGTCGACCAGAGGAAATCCTGATTGTACCCGGTTTGCGACGAGAGCGTCAGCTCAGGCGTGACATTGTAGTCGGCATTGAGTTCGACAAGGTCATTCTTTGCTTTGTAAATTGGGTCGAGCGATGTCTCAATGACCCGCAAGTTCTGGGACTGTGTCGTGCTCGCATAGGGGTCGAACGGCCCATTTTGTGTCCAGAGAGGCGTGCCCTTGTTTGAAAGCGGTTCATAGTACGGCAAGGAAAGGCCGTTCGGCACTTGAAACGCGTCGCTGGAATAGAGGGAGCTTGGTATACATCCTTGGCTCAAATAAGGACCCGGCGCGTACGCCAAAGCTGCACTTCCCGCCACAACCGGAACGCCTGCCACCTGTGTGGGAGTCGGATCTGACTTGCAAAGCTGCTTAGAGGTGCGCATGCGGTCATCGTCTTCTGAGAAATGCTCCCAGACGACATATATTTGAAGGTTTTGGATTGGCTTGTAGCCAAGGCTTACGCGTCCCGACCACAGATCGCGGCCGTCGATGCGCTCGTCATTTAAAACATTGAAGGAATAGCCTTGGCGCTTGGTCCACTCGCCAGCAATCCTCAAGTCGACGCGATCGTCGACAATAGGCAAATTGATCATGGCCTCAAACCGGCGCTGGTGGTAGCTGCCAAGTTCGCCGGAGGCCATCGCTTCGAATTGATCTGTGGGTTTTGCGGAGGTCAAATTCACGACGCCAGCGGTCGCGTTGCGGCCATACAGCGTACCCTGTGGGCCGCGCAAAACCTGCACTTGGGCAACGTCGTAAAATTCCTGCTCGAAGAAATGATTGCGGATGAAAGGTATATCGTTGAACGCGACAGCTACGGCCGGATCCGTCGTCACCGATATTGCCTGCGTGCCGATGCCGCGTAGCTGGATGCTGTAGCCCGAGAAATTCGTTTTCGTGAAGGTCATATTCGGGACTTGCTTGATCAAGTCCGGACCGCCGGCGGTCTGGGTCGCGGTCAGCTGCTCCTGTGACAGCGCGGTTATCGAAATTGGGATCGACTGCACATCTGCGCCGCCAAGCTTAGAGGAGGTGACGGTTACGGTTTCAAGCGCGGTTGCGGGCGTTTTTGCTTGCGCGAGCTGAATACTGTTGACTTCGTCCTGAACGTTTTCGCTGTGCTCCGAGGCCGAGCGAACGATAGCGATTGAACTCCCCACTCGATGGATGGCAAATCCCGTGCCCGAGAGTATTCGGGTGAGTGCTTGATCTGGAGACATATCACCAGAGACGCCCTTGGTCCGCGCATTGCCCAACGACTGCGTTGCAATGGCGACAGGAACACCAGATTGCGCGGAGTATGCGTCAAGCGCGGCCGCAAGCGTGCCTCCGGGAATATCGAACGTCTCCGCGTTCGCAGATGTGACGAACAAACCGGTCAGCGACACTACAAGTATTATTGCGAAATTTCTGCTCGTCTTGCCCATTGAGAGCCCCCCTATCTGATTTGATTCGAATGCGTTCGCGTCAGCGCGAGAGAATTAGATTTCCGTTCCGATGCTCGAACTCGCAGCCCAAACAGTTCGTGCGTGATCCCTGCAAACTCTTCGGCGTTGTTGGTCAAGAAAGTTCCGTTGATCGCCAACTCGGCAGCGTCAGCATCCGCAACGACGAGCTGCGGGCCGCCGTAGCGATTCAGCTCCGCGACCGCTTCGGCGAGACGCGCATTGTGAAACACAATGGCGCCACGCTGCCATGCGAGGCTTTCGGACAGCTCTCGAACGGATTTTCGCGTGACATTCGTTGCATTAGCTGTAGCCACCGCAACATCGCCCGGCGACAGTACCGCCGCACGTTGCTGGCCTGGACTTTCCAAGCGCGCCCTGCCTTCCACCAATGCGACCTTCAGAGAGTCCAGCGTCATCCGCACAAGAAATTTCGTACCTAGGTCCACAATCCGGCGCGCGCCGGCAGTCACAACAAACGGCCGAGCTGTGTCGTGCTTAATTTGAAAAATGGCCTCGCCGCGAAGAAGTTCGACAGCGCGCGCACGGCCACGAAGATCGACCAGCACGGCGGTGTCGGTGTTGAGTTCAATTTGAGACCCGTCCGACAGGGTCAAGCGTTCCTGACCGCCTTTGGGTGTTTGGATCAATTCCGTGGTGGGCCGCTCAAGGTAAGCGCGCGCGGAGACGCCAACAATCGCTGCAACACCGAGCACGACCGCAGTACGTAGCCAAAGCGCCCGACGAGGGGCGTTACCACCAGTCGTTTCACGCATCGGCATGCGAAGAGCCGCCAGACGATCAGTCCGGCGCCATGTTGCATCGATCCGCACGTAAGCAACTCGGTGGGCGACTGACCGGGCGAGCCAAGCGTTCAATTCGGCTTCGCGCTCGTCGGTCCAGTCTTTCTGGTTCCTGCGCGCAGCTACCCATTCGGCGGCGGCCCGTTCTTCCGGTGTTGCGTTGAATTCCGGCACAACGACGTGATCATCTGGCGCGCTCATGAGGTTCTTCCGAAGTCTGGTCGTTCGCCGTACATGATGTTGGCCAGCGCTAACCCGGCATCGCGCAAGTGGGTCATCACCGTTTTGTCGCTCACACCCATTCGGTCTGCGATTTCTTGGCGTGTCAGTCCTTCGACTTGCTGGAGGACGAAAGCTTCGCGGCACCGAGGCGGCAAACGGTCCAAGGCAGCTTGTAGCCTCCGCAATTCATCACGGGCGATCGCCGCTCTCTCGGGGCTAGGCGTATCCGTTACCGCGCCCAGCACGTCGAAATCGGCGACTGCTTCGATCGGGACGATTTGCTGGCGGCGCGTACGCTGAATCAGAAGGTTCCGCGCAATGGCGTAGACGAATGCTTTTGGAGAATCTGGAAGCTTCTGGAGAGCAGATTCGTAGACCGCAACATAAATGTCTTGGCGAAGATCGCTGATGTCGCTTTTGTTGCGCCAATTGTGTTGCAAAAATTGCATCAGGCCCGCCTCCAGCGGCAGAACTTCGCGCTCAAACCACGTATCGACGTCGGGCGCAGCTATCACCGCCCCCAAAAAGCGTGGGTCCGCATCGTCAAAGTCCGGTTCCGTATTCTTGGCCATCCCTCGCCAGCATCCTGCCTTTCGAGGGGTTAGTGTTTCGTCCTGAACACGAAGAGTGTTGAGCCGAGGAAAAGCAGTAGTGCCTCGGCAAAGAAATTTTCGTGATCGCAATAAAAATACAAAGCGCCCGTCCCGCCCGGGTTTTCGGCGGTCAATGATAGGCCTCCGCGTGGGCTCGACCAATTCGCGGGGCGGCGTAAACTGGGCTGTTGCTCGTATTGCGTCGCAACTGAAGCCGGGGCTTAAAGCTGTGGCGCTTCAGGTCGGTCAGATGGGCTATAGTCCCCGGGCGGTCTACCTTATTTAATATAGCTCCCTATGCCCCACCATCCATGAACGAACGCCCCGTGCCACGGCGCGCCGCATACGGCCCTTCAGATGGCGATACCCACCATCCCAATCCCGGGCAACGCGTTCGACCCGCAGGCATATCTAAAAAAAAGGCGGCGCATTTTGTGCGCCGCCCAGTTCGGGAGAACTATGCGCAATAGCGCACAGCAACCTCATTGCTTTTCGCGGTCCATCAGCCTCCAAGCCCGACACTGATCGTCGCAAACGGCCCGTAGAAACCAACAGTTGAACTGTTCGTGGTATCGATTCCGGTGTCGACGGCATTAAAGAAGAAGTCTGCGCGATATCCCAAGCTGACCTTCGCGTTCGGAAATCTCAGCGAGGCTCCAGCAAATCCACCAACATCTGGGATCGTCACGCTTCGTCTACGATTGTGGGCGTACGGACCGTGGATATACCTGCTTACCAAACCGACTGTCTGAGATGCGCCTGCCCTATGCCCACCGTAGTAAGCACCACTAGATTGATGCTGCAACCGGGTTCGTTGCCGCCCGAATAGAAGCGCGCCATTTACACCCCAATCAACTGAGACTGCCATGGTTGCGTCGTTTCCCCCAACCGACACCGAAGAATCCCACGCCAATGAGGGACCGACCGCGTGCGTGCTTCGGTTCATATCAATCATCGCGTTGTAGTTGTTGAAGTAGCGCTTATGAGTGTTAAATACTCCGTATTTTTGGAACCCAGGCGCCGTGTGATAGTGCAGGCCTGCGTGCAATGTTGTGTCAACACTAGAATTGAACTGCGCGTACCTTACACCCAGGCTAAATACAGTATGGCTTCCTCCGCCAAATAGACCCAGAGCGACGTCCTTTCCCGCCTGAAAGTCCAAAAGCGTATGGGATGTTCCGAGTTTTGACTGTCCATCTCCGAAGTCAAAGACATATGCTCCTGCGTCGCGGAGAACACGCCCCGCAATGGTCGACGGATGTCGTTCCTGTGCAGTCTGGTGATGCAAATGTCGATTGGCATTTGAACGGCCATAGCGGACCGTTGCGGAAAAGCTCCAGTCGGAGCCTTCTGGTGCGAAAATTAGCCGACCTTCACCCCCGACGCTGTACCTTGGCCACATTTGGGCACCCGCCATTGGTGCTCGAATATCAGGCGAGGCTTCGCCGATGAACGGCGGAGCGAGGATCGATTGTTCAGTTGTCACGCGTTCGAGCTGACCGCCGAGTTCGATCCACACTGTCGGTCTGTCTACGTCGTCTTTCGATAGCGAGGCTGCAACGGAAGCGACAAGCGTTACGACCGAAACGGTACTCAACAAATGCCAGCGGACGGTTCGATTGCTTTGCGTCAGGCTTATCAGTTCGCTCATAGCTTCCCCCTACCAGTTCTTCGTGACGCGGATGCCGACCAACTTGGGATCGGTCAAGAATACGTTGGTTGTGAGGCCACTGTCGTCGCTGTTCAGAAATCCTCCCGTAATGGCGGTCGTGTTGAAAATGTTCTTGTCATAGAGCATCACTTGCCATCCAGATTGACTCGTGAGGATGAGCGTCAGATTGACGGTGTGATAGCCACGAAGTTGGTCGTAGGAAAGATCGTTGAACACGCGCCACCACGAAGCATCCTGCCAATAGAGATCGGTTCGGAGTGTTCCTGCCCAATCTGGCGATATCGGAACCGAATACTGCGCGCCAAAGGAAAGTGTGAATGGCGGCGCATTCGGCAAACTGTTTCCACCGATGTCTTTTGAGAAACCAGTTCCGTTGTTTGGAGCTGTCGAGGGATCAAAGCCCTGATATCCCGCCGGCAACTGCGCGCCCCCATAGGGCTGATAGGTGGTCGGGTTTGGCACGTAGGGTAATAGCGTGACCGGATCGAGATGCAGGATATACGCGTAAGCACAATAGCTTACGGCGAATGCTGCTTCGGCCGGCGTTCCCGCAGCGAGATATTTCGCGACGTCCTCTGGGAAAATGCAGTTGGATGCTTCATTGACGAAGGGTTTGACGACCACCCAACCCGGCGTGCCGGCGGTGCGATCCATGAGATCAACCGCGCTCTGGCCCTTGGCTATTGCGGTATTCTCCCACCCGCCAGAGAAATTGAACCGCAGACCTAGTGTTGGCTCCCAGGTTGCTTCCAACTCGGCACCTTTGGCATGTGCATCATAGTTGTGATTGATCGCAGTCCGGTCGACGATTTCTGAGATCTGATAGTTTTCGTAGTTGTAGTAGAAGAGACTACCGTTCAAGGTCAGCGCGCCGTCGAGCAATGTGTTTTTCGTGCCCAACTCGAAGGCGTCAATGAATTCGGGCCTAAATGTTAAAGGGTGTGTCGGCTGCACACTGGGATGTGTGAAGTCCACTGAAGAGAAGATCGCCCCGGGAGGATTTGCGCCTCCAGCTTTGTAACCATGTGCGTAGGAGCCAAAAATCAGTGTTTGATCGGTGAATTCCAGTTTTGGAGTCCAGTTTGCGACGGCACGGCCAGTAAACTGATCCCATTGCTGATCGACGACTCCGAAAACGGGGTAACCCCAACCAGAGGTCACGAGCCAGCTTGGGATATCGGAAAAATGCTTCTGGTCTTCTGTCCACCGCAGTCCCGCGGTAAGTTTGAGGTCGCTTAGTACATTGTAGTTTGCTTCGCCAAACGCGGCATACGAATTCAAAACATAAGGGTTTTTGCTCAAAAAATAATTGTGCCCGTTACCGTCAAGATTGGATATCGGATTGGGATCAATATACCCTTGTCCAATTCTGACGGGCTGGCCTGGACCGTTGAACCGATATCCAACAGGCAGCGGAACAGTAGAGTTGGAATTCGTGCCAAGACTGGGAACATAGCCGCCGTCGATCAATGTCAGAACATTGCCGAATACGTAGTAGTTTTCTTCGGTTTCGTAGTGCAGATAATTCCCACCGGCTGTAAAATTGAAAGGCCCGGAAAAATTGGATGCCATGCGCAATTCTTGACTGAACTGCCAGGAATGTTCTTCCGACAGATCTTCAAGTATCAGGCTGTCAGAGCACCCCAACTGTGGATCGCAGACATAACCTGCGATCTGACAGGACGCGTTGGGATCAAAGGGACTGCTGTTCGCACAGGGCGTCCCGAGCGTGACGCCATCGCACACACCGCCTTGCTGCACGCAAACGTGAAGCCCACTGGGGTCCGGTAGCACGCCGTTGTAGGCTGGATTTGCGCCGTCGCCATTATACTTGATAAGACCAGGTGCAGATCCAAAGCGGTTGTAGTCTTCGGCCGAATACAGAAAATCGTGACTGAAACCCGTTTGAGAAGTGATGGTCAGAGACGGTGTGACCACATAGTCGGAATTTAGTTCGATAACATCATTCTTGGCTTTGTATATCGGATCGATACCTGAATTGATCACACGAAGGTTGCTCGATTGGGCGGCGCTCGCGTAGGGGTTCATGTAAACGCCAGCATTCGTAAATATCAGGCCGAGCACGTAAGGAAGTGACGCACCGTTCGGGGTCTGGAAAGATTCAGGCGAATAAAGCGACGCCGGTTTACATCCCATGATATAGAACGCGCCATCCTGCTGGTTGAACACTTTGCCGCCGACGGTAACATCGGTGTTCGTCGACGACCCCCCCGGACCGTAATCCGTTTTGCAAAGCTGTTTCGCGCTTCTGATGCGATCATCGTCCTCCGAGAAATGCTCCCAGACGAGATTCATCTGAAGATTTTCGACCGGTTTCAGTCCAATTGAGACGCGACCCGACCATAAATCACGTCCGTCGATGCGATCGTCGGTTTGTTCGTTGAAAGAGTATCCCTGCCGTTTGGTCCATTCGCCTGCAATGCGGATATCGAGGCGGTCATCCACGATAGGCAGATTGACCATCCCTTCGAAACGCCGCTGGTGATAGTTGCCAAGTTCTCCGGATGCCATTGCCTCAAACTGATCGGTCGGTTTTGCAGTGTTGATGTTCACAACCCCGGCTGTTGCATTGCGTCCATAGAGGGTTCCTTGTGGGCCACGCAGCACTTCGACTTGCGCTGTGTCGAAAAATTCCTGCTCAAAAAAATGATTGCGAATGAACGGGATGTCGTTGAAGGCGACGGCCACAGCAGGATCGGTGGTCACCGAGATCGCCTGTGTGCCGATGCCGCGAAGTTGGATGCTATACCCGGCAAAGTTCGTTTTGGTGAAGGTCATGTTCGGGACCTGCTTGATCAGGTCAGGACCACCGGCGGTTTGCGTAGCGGTCAACTGTTCTTGGGACAGCGCCGTAATCGAAATCGGAATGCTTTGCACATCGGCGCCACCGAGTTTCGACGATGTGACGGTGACGGTTTCGACTGCTGTGCGGGCAGGCGCGGCCTGAGCGAGTAGCATGGGGGCGCCCTCGATTTCGCTACTCTGCTGCTTGTTACGCAATATATTTATAGCACCGGATTTATCGCGGCTCGGAACAAATCCTGTTCCTTTCAGTATTCGCGTCAAAGCCGCATCAGGAGACAGGTCGCCCACCACCCCTTTGGTCCGGGCGTTGCGAACTTGATCCGTCGCTGCGATGACCGCCACACCTGATTGCGAGGTATAGGCGTTGAGCGCCGCTTCGAGAGATCCCGCGGGAATATTGAAACTGGCGCCATAAGCGGTAGTCGCAATAGCCGAAGCGGCTGCGGTTCCGATTAAAATGGTCTTTAGGCGATCAATTCTTGGCATGTGCCCCCCTTTTCACAAATTGCGCTATGTCAACGTGTGATGACGATTTGATTCGGATGTTGCTCAACGTGAATGTCGAAGAGACGTTTGACCGACCGCGTGAGCGCGTCGGGGTCATTGGCTGGCAATGAGCCATTGATGCTCAGTTGTGCGATTTTTGGATCGGCGACGACAATCTTTGTGAGGTTGTAGCGGTTGTATTCTGCGGCCGCCGCGGCGAGCGTAGCGTGGCGAAATACCAATAGACCCCGACGCCACCCCAATGTGTCATTCAAGTCCTGATTTGAATGTTCAGTAATCGAGAGCGATTTTGGGGTCGCAACTATGACGTCGCCGGGATTGAGGGTAGCCTCTTGAGTGCCGCGTTTGTCTTCGGTGTCAAAGCGCGCCTGCCCCTCGAACAGCGAGACCCGAAGGCTTTCCTTATCGCGACGTACCAGGAATTTCGTTCCGAGGTCGGTTATGCGATGTTTGCCGGCAAGCACGATAAATGGATGAGCATCGCTGTGTACGATCTGGAAATAGGCTTCTCCACTGTCCAGCCAGACAATCCGACGGGCATTGCTTCCCTCAATTCGCAATGAGGTGTTGGTGTTAAGCTCGATCTTCGAACCGTCTCGCAGAGTGAGCGTTTCACGGCCCCCGACACCTGTGACATAGAGCTTCCCAGGTGGTTGGCCTTCCCATGGCGCCGCCAAATAGGCGCCACCAAGCGCAATCGCTGCTGCAGCGCCCATTCCTATGAATTTTAGAAATGGGACGAAGCGGCTACGTGAAGAGCGCGGCCGGCGCAGGGCGGCCAGCCGGTCGGCGCGTTGCCAAGCCGCTTCGACGCGAAGATATGCGACCTTGTGGGCCGGCGCTTGCGCCAGCCAGATGTCGAGTCCGGCTTGATCGGCGTCGGTCCAGCTCTCGTGATCTCTACGTCTGACGATCCATGTCGCAGCGCGGTTGCGAATGTCTGCGGCGCTACCCAAGCGGAAATGTTCTGTGCGGCCGAGGTCGCTCATGCTTTTCTCCGCATGCCACTGGCCTGGCTGTAAAGAATATCGGCTAGGAGAGCGGATCCTTCGACAAGATGTGCATGGACGGTGTTCAAAGAAATGCCCATGCGTGCAGCGATCTCTTGCATCGATAAGCCCTCGATCTTCCGTAGCGTCACCGCCTCCCGGCAACGTCGAGGCAAGCGCTCCAATGCGGATTGAATGACGCGCAATTCGTCTCGGGCTATGGCAGTTCTTTCGGCGTTGGGCTCGTCGGCCGCGATGTTCAGCGCATCCAAATCAGATGCTGTTTCTATTGGAACGATCTGAGAGCGCTTGACGCGATTGATCAGCAGGTTCCTGGCGGTGGTGAAGACGAAAGGCTTGACCGCCTTCGGTGCCTCGAACCGCGCCGCCTCATAGACCTTTATGTAGATATCCTGGCAGAAGTCCTCGACTTCACTCTTGTCCCGCCAGTTGCGATTTAAGTACTGCATCAGCGAAGCCTCTAGCGGCAACACCTCGCGCACGAACCAAGCGTCAAGCTCAGGCTCGGTCATGGCCGCGCCCGGCAAACGCAGGTTTTCGTCCTCACGATCGTTGTCCGTTGTCTCGGTCATTCCCCGGTTATTTCCTGTTTCCGAGGGGTTGAACGACTGTCCCTACTCAGTAGACAATCGGGCGCAGACGGACTGGCTAGTCAAAATCAAAAAAAATTCTGGCATCGTTTCGTGCGCCCCCGCTCTCAAAGCAACTTTCTTTCCCTCGGTTGCCATGGGACATGTGAAGGACGGATAACATATTATAATATGTATTTGAGCTTCTAAGTAGTGGCGAAGACGTTTGGCCGAGCGGCAACGCCTTGAAAATTTCGGTCTACAGCTTGGTCAGAGCGAACCAATTCATGCCTGGAGAAGGCGGAAGCACCACAAGCTGTCAATCATGATAAGGAGCTTCGGCCGGCAGCAACGAGGGAATGAGTTGGTGGGCACCCTTGCCGATTTGAATGCGGATCATTTCTTTTTCGATCCAAAATCCGACCTTACGAAAGGTTTCGTTTCGTTGGAATCCTAGTGCGCCCAAAGAGCTTACAACGCCCATTCACCGAAGAGCCTTGTGGCTTGTCGAAACCGGCTGTCGGCCTGTCCGATGGGCAAGAGGAAGGCGCCGTACCTCTGGCAAGAGGGAAAGCTATCTATGAAAAGGGTCGGCGAATCCGCCACTGATCTCGTGTCTCAGGCGAAGTCTGTGTCCCACAAGGGGGCGCAACCCAGTGGCGGCTCAACTGTCGCTTGGCGACAGTTGAGCCTGTCGCGTAAGTGTGCGGCCCGCGGCAGCCGGACGGAGCCATTCAGCGGCTCATTTTCATCAAAGAACTTTGGAATTGCACGTTGTGTGCGCCAACGCATGGGATCGACAGGCCATCCAAAGTACAAAGGCATCTGATCGCTGTCGTCGCTTTCGCGCTTAGATCGCTGTCCTGCTATCCGCCTAAGCCGACACTGATCGCAGCAAACGGACCAAAAAAGCCAACGTCCTTTGTCCGGCGAACGTCGATCCCACCGTCCAGGGCGCCGAAGAAGAAATCGGCCTTGTAACCAAAGCTCACCTTTGCATTGGACAGGCGCCACGACAGCCCAGCGAAGCCGCCAATGTCCGGTACCGTCGCTCGGGTGCTGCGGTTTAAGTCGGCGGAGCGATGATAAATGCTAAACGGATAACCTCCCGCGCCGTATGGCACGCCCGTCGTCTTGTGCTGACCTCGGACTTTCTGGCGACCGAACAACACAGCGGCGTTGATCCCCCAATCAACACTAACCTGGCTGCCGGTTGTGTTCCTCGCTATGGCCGCCGTGCCATCCCAGGACAATGACGGGCCAACACCGCTAAAACTTCTTTTGGCGTCGATAGTCGCGTTAAATCGCGTATAGGTGCCGACAGCGTAATTGAAATTCTGCGGCCGCGAGTCAAAAAATGTATGAGCCTGTGAGTTAAATTGTGCAAAGCGCACGCCAAAATTCACGGTCGAGCTAATGCCAGCTCCCACCCCGACATCGCGTCCAGCACGAAAATCGATAATCGTATGCTTTTCGCTCCTTTGGGATGTGATATTTTGATAAGCCCAGTACCGCGCAGAATACTTATGATCGGTTATCTGACCAAGATACTCATTGCGTCCCGATTTTCCGTAGCGAATTCCGGCGGAGATTATCCATTCACTATCTTCCGGCTGGAAGGATAACTTGGCTTCTCCATCCCAACTTGCCGGCGCCTGTTTTTCCACTTCTTCCGGCGACGTCGTTTCAAAGGGAGGACGCGGCGTCGTGAGAACGAATGGTGGCAAGAAATTTTCCTGACCGTCACTCCCCCAGGCCAGTTGGCCGCCCAGATCGATCCAAACGATTGGGCGATCCGCATCTTCGGCTTTGGCCCTGCCAGCTGATGCACCACAGACCGCCAGAGCCAACGCTGAAACGCCGGTGAGAAGTTTCCACCGCGTGGTGTTGCCATTGTCGTTCTTGTTGATCAATTCGCTCATTGTCGGTCCCCCTTACCAGTTCTTCGTAATGCGCACGCCAAACAGGCGTGGATCAGTGACGAACACATTGGTGGTCAATGCAGTATCGTCAGAATTCAAGAACGCGCCGGTGATAGCTGTCGTATCGAACACGTTCTTGACATAGGCCATGGCCTGCCAGCCCTCTTGATTGGTAAAAATCAACGTCAGATTGAGGTTGGTGTAGCCCTTGAGCTGGTCATACGGCTTGTCGTTGAAGATGCGGGCGAAGGAATTTCCCTGCCAGTAGAAATCGCCGTGCAAAGTCCCCGCCCAATCGGGCGAGAGCGGTATCGTGTACTGCGAGCCGACCGAAAGGGTGAATGGAGGACTGTTGGGCAACTTGTTGCCGCCGAGATCCTTCGCGAATCCCTCGCCGTTATTGGGTGCCGTGGAAGGATCGAACCCCACGGTAGCGAAAGCTCCCTGATCCGCACTGAAGTCACTGAAAAATATCTGGGTCGAAGCCGGCAAATAAGCCGCGTCACATGCGGCCTTCAATCCATCATCAAACGCGCCGACCGGGTACTCTCCGATTTGTAAGATTTGGGCTACAGCTGCCGCCGGCAATATGCAATTGGATGTCTCGGTGATGTAGGGTCTCACCACCATCCAATCAGAGTGACCCGCAGTGCGGTCCATCAGATCGATGGCGGATTGACCATCGTTCACCCGCGTATCCTCGTAGCCTCCAGCGAAATTAAATCTGAGGCCCGGTATCGGTTCATAAGTCGCCTCCAGTTCAGCGCCCTTCACCTTTGCGTCGAAATTGAGGTTGATCGAGGTGCGATCAACGATCTGCGAAATCTGGTAGCCCTTGTAATCGTAGTAGAAAACGTCGGCGTTCAGCGTGAGCCCGCCGTCGAGCAACGTGTTTTTGGTTCCCAATTCATACGCATTGATGAATTCGGGTGCGAACGTCGCCGGATGGGTCACCGAAGATTGCGCGCTGAAGAGAGCATCGCTTATCGGTCCGGGTGGATTGGCACCGCCACCCTTATAGCCACGCGCGTAAGACGCGTAGATGAGCGTCTGATCGGTGAAATCGAGTTTTGGCGTCCAGTTGGCTACGACACGGCCCGTCCATTTCTTCCATTCCTGATTGACGACTCCCATGACCGGATAGCCGCCGCCATCTTCGAAAACCCAGCTTGGAATGTTCCAAAACGTCTTTTGATCGTCGGTCCACCGCAAACCACCGGTCAATTTCAGGTCGGGGGTTAGTTGGTAGTAGACCTCACCGAACCCGGCGTAGGAATCCAACTGATATGGATTTTCGCTGCGGAAATAATTGTGGCCGAGGCCATTCATCTGGCTAAGTGGATTGGGATCGATATAGGTCCCGCCAGCTCTGCCATCAAACTGAATTTGAACACACCCAATCGCTGAGGTGAGAGCGCTCTTTCCATGACCAAGATTGATGAAGGTAGGGGCCGAGGAAATAGGCAGAGGATAGGGCGAGAGGCTGCCGCCATGAGCCGCGTATCCGGTGTTACATTCCGTAAACTCTCCGGCGCCCTGACCATCTGTGAGCTGTGTGAGAGCGGTAAGCAGGTTAAAAAGGACGTAATAATCCTCGGTTGTCTGATAATACATATAGTTGCCGCCAACGCTGAAATTGAGCGGCCCATCGAAATGCGAAGCCAGCCGCACTTCCTGCGAGAATTGTGAAGCATGCTCCTGCGATACGTCCTCTGCCACCATTGCGCTTGAGCAACCGAGCTGGGGATCGCAATAGATACCATTCGGCGCGATCAGCGAATCGGCTACAGCCGATTTGGTGTCCGCATTGAATATGCCAGGCTGTGTATTGAAGCGGTTGAAATCCTCTGTGGAATACAAGAAGTCGGTGTTATAGCCGGTCTGAGATGTCAGCGTGAACTGTGGAGTAATCGCATAGTCTGCGTTCAGTTCCAGGGTATCGTTTTTGGCTTTATAGGCGGGTTTAATCAGTGATTCGATGACCCGCAAATCCCGTGACTGTGTCTGGTTCGCATAAGGATCGATGGCCTTTAGCAGATAACCGCCCGGTCCTTGGAACGCATTGAATGCAAATTCGCCAGCGAACACGAATGGGATTACTTGTCCGTTTGGTGTTTCGAACGCATCACTCGAATAAAGCGATGTCGGCAAGCACCCTTGGCTCAGTGCTGCTTTCGACGCCCGCGCGTTGAAATCAAGCGGGAAATTCGGATCGAAGCTGCCGTTATTATTTCCTTGACCAGGATTTAATGGCAGATTCGCGGCGTTTATAGCAAACCCGTCAACCGAATCTGGTCCCGGGTCCTTCTTGCATAACTGCTTGGCAGAACGGACACGGTCGTCGTTTTCTTGGAAATGCTCCCAAACCGCGTAAACCTGAAGATCGTTGACAGGCTTCCATCCTAGGGTAACGCGACTTGACCAGAGGTCTCGGCCGTCTACGTGTTGTGAGAGGGACGTATCGTAGGTATAGCCATCGCGCTTGGTCCACTCACCCGCTATACGCAGATCCAACCGGTCGTCAACGATTGGAAAATTCACCATACCTTCGAAACGGCGGTTCTGATAATTACCCAAATCGGCTGAAACCATCGCTTCGAACTGATCAGTCGGTTTGGCGGAAGCAAGGTTCACAACACCGGCCGTCGCATTACGGCCATAGAGTGTGCCTTGAGGTCCGCGCAGTACCTCGACGTTGGCGACATCGTAAAATTCTTGCTCGAAGAAGTGATTACGGATGAAGGGGATATCATTCATAGCGACTGCGACCGCTGGATCGGTGGTCACAGAGATGGCTTGTGTTCCAATACCGCGGATTTGAATGCTGTATCCGGTAAAGTTCGTCTTGGTGAATGTCAGATTTGGCACCTGCTTCACTAGATCGGGGCCACCTGCCGTTTGGGTCGCAGTAAGCTGTTCTTGACTTAACGCCGTGATGGCGATCGGAATGCTCTGGACATCTGCACCGCCGAGCTTCGACGACGTAACCGTGACGGTTTCGACGGCGCTGTGCGGAGGGGGCGAAGCTTGTGCCAGTTCGAATGGCGAGATGGAAATATTCTCTGAACTTTTCTCGCGGCTGATGCCTACGGCCCCGGTGGAATATTTGAAGATGCCAAAGCCGGTTCCCGCCAAAATATGAGACAGGGCAGTATCTGCCGGAAAGTCGCCCTTCAGACCTTTGGTACGTGCGCCGCGCACCTCGTCGGAAGACACGATCAATGCGACGCCGGACTGGGCTGCGTAAGCATCCAAAGCGGCCTTTAAGTCGCCTGCCGGAACATTAAAATCCGCCGCGTGCGCCATTGCCACCACTGCAGTAAAGCTCATGGCGCTCGTTGTGATCTTTAGCAGGCTCCGGAACGTCATTTATTTCCCCCTTCTTTTCGGCCTTTCGGCCTCGCAATTTCAATTCGCACGCGTGCGTGCGTCATTCCCGATTAGCGCGAAATAACGATTTCGCTACCGTTGTCCCTGGCATGGAGATTCAGGATGTGCCCGGCGATGGCGGCAAACGCGGCCGCATTGGTTGCCGGAAATGTTCCGTCGATTTTGAGGCCGGCTGCCGAGCCTTTCACAATCAGCCTGCGCTGGCTGTAACGGCTGAATTGCGCCGACGCGTCCGCCAAAGTGGTGTTGCTGAAGATGAGTACGCCACGACGCCAGCCCAGTTCATTGGTCAACGCGACTTGCGATCTTCTTTGCAAAGTGATTGCGTCTAACGTTGCAATCGCGACGTCGCCCGGTTTGAGTGTGATGGGGGCGGCCCCACTTGTGGATTTCGAACTCGTGCGCTGCCTTCGGTGAGCGCGATTTCGGTGCGCCCCGCATCGGCTCGGACCGAGAATTTCGTGCCGAGATCGACCACGCGCCGGTTACTCACAGCGACCATGAAAGGGTGCGCGGCGTCATGTTTGATCTGGAAATACGCCTCACCGCGATCGAGCCAGACTTTGCGCTCGCCAGATTTGCCGGAGATCCGCAGGGCCGTGTCTGTGTTGAGTTCAATCTGAGATCCATCGGCCAGCGAAAGAATTTCGCGACCACCGACGGGCGTGGCATAGCTACGTTGCTCGGGCCGTGAGAAATAGAAGGCCCCGCCGCCCAACAAAGAAGCGACTACGAGGGCCATAGCAGACCGTGCGAGTCCAGTCTTTATCTGTTCGCGCCAAAAAGGATTTGCAGATCGCGAAACACGCGGCCGCAGAGCAGCCAATCGTTCGGTGCGTTTCCAGGCCGCATTCAATCGCCAAAAGGCGATACTGTGAGTCATGGACTGAGCAAGCCAAGCGTCCAATTGCCTTTGATCCTGCGGCGTCCAATCGCCCCGATCGCGCCGGTCGATCCAAAGGGCTGCCTCTTGCTCAATATCGTCCGCATTGGTTTCGGCGGGGCGAATTTCAGCGCTCATTTGGTGCTCCGCGTCGCTTCCGGCTCGGCATAAAGAAGTTGCGCGAGCGCTCGAACACCGTTGGTCAGATGTTCGGAAACGGTTTTCTCGGTGATGCCCATCCGCAGCGCGATTTCGCGACGCGAAAGACCCTCGATGCGGCGGAGAATGACCACCTCGCGGGCACGCGGCGGCAAATCGTCCAATGCGGTACGAACTCGGCGCAGTTCATCCCGCGCCAGGACATTTCTGTCGGGGCCCGGTACGTCGGTTGCGACGTTCAAGGCTTCGAGGTCCGATACCGCATCGATCGGAATGATTTGATCTTGCCGCATTTTATCGATCAGAAGATTGCGGGCGACCGTGAAGACGAAGGGTCTGACCGGGTGCGGGATTTTCTGCTTCGCAGACTCGCAGACGCGCAAATAGATTTCCTGCCGGAGATCGGCGATCTCGCGAACGTCTCGGCTGCTGCGTCGCAAAAATTGCATCAGCGCCGCCTCCAGCGGCAAAACTTCTTCCACGAACCAAGCCTCTAAGCCGGGCACAGCAAAGCCCCCGCTGGGTGTTGGCCCGGCTGCTTCGAGATGGATGTCTGGTGTATCTGTCATGCCCCCGCCAGCGTCCGCCTTTCGAGGGTTCAAACTCACGGGCCTACATTTAATACAACGAAGCCCGGACACGACTTCCGTAATGAGAAACGTAAAAAACTTCGCGGCTAGGAAAATGCCATGGTCGGCGTAACAAAATTGCGCTCGAGAGGTGTATATGAAGCGTGGCCAGGACTGTCGACGAAGATCGACGAATTGGCTGAGGGCGTAAACCGGCCCAACTGCTGGAATTTGTCCGCCGTCCATTCTGAAGGACAACAGGATGCGTGTCCTTCTTTGCGACGCGGAGGAGGTCAAGCAGCGGTTAGGTGAAACGGACGCCGGCATGGCAGAAATAAAAGCTTTGTGACAGCCAAATAATGGCTCGCTTGCCATACGCGAGCAGGAAGCCCGCCGCCGCTCAAGCCTAGAAAGCCGAATGCATCTGCCGGCGCGAAGGAAACAAAGCCTGATCTGTGCGGACGCATCCGGCAGTCGCCCTTCGTCAGGCTGTCTTATCGCAACGCGCCGTCCGCAATTGGAGAGAAATAGGAGTGTCGAGTTGCCCGTCACCTAGTTGGGAGAACCATGTGCTGTTGCGCATACCGACTATCTCCTTTGAATGGCCTCTAACCTCCAAGCCCGATGCTAATTGTGGCAAACGGACCGTAGAAACCCACTGTCTCGGACTTGCGCGCGTCAATCCCACCGTCCATCGCGCCAAAGAAGAAGTCTGCGCGATACCCGATGCTGACTTGAGCATTCGGAAATTTCAGTGACAGCCCAGCGAACCCGCCCACATTCGGGATCGTGGCGAAACGCGAACGGTCCCGATCAGGAGGCTGGTTCGCATAGCTGTGTGTGTATTTGGCAAAGCTGGGAAGCACTTTATAGAGGTATCCGTTGGTCTGGTGATGCGCGCGGGCGCGTTGCCGCCCGAACAGAACTGCTGCATTTGCGCCCCAGTCTAAGTTGAGCGTCGTGTCGGCGGCTGCACCGACCAAAGGCACGGACCCGTCCCACGAAATCGACGGGCCAATGGCATGTGTGTTGCGCTGCGCATGCAGGATCGCCGTGTAATTTGCGTGGGACGCCAAAGGAATCCTGTACTTCCCCGGCGACGACAGGATGTTGTAATTTGCGACTGGCCGGGCATGAAGTGTAACGTCAGTGCTGGATGAGAATTGCGCAAACCTTACGCCAGCATTGATCGTCGAGTTTCCATGGGCTCCGAACATGCCAAGGCCGACATCCTTGCCAGCCTGAAAATCCAGAACGAGGTGCGACTCGGAAAGGCTCGTCTGGCCATCGCCATAAGGCAAATCCGTGGGCTCGAGGTTCGTCTCAAGATAGAGGCCGGGGATATAAATCGGCCCTAGTCCCGGCAACTGCGTATGATGATGCGAGTGTCGAGCGGTGTGCGACCGACCATACCGAAGTGCAACGGAAAAAACCCAATTCGTACCCTCAGGCAAGAAGCTTATCTTGCCTTCTTCGCCCAAGCTGTAGGGCGACGGTCGCTGCGCGTCGACCATAGGGGCCAAATCGTCCGGCGAAGCCAGATTGAAGAAGGCAGGGGCGAATGTTTCGGGACGCCCGCTCAGACGTTCAAATTGGCCACCAAGCTCAAGCCAGACAGTTGGATTGCCGGCATCCTGCTCTGCGGCATCGACGTCGGCTGACGCGCACACCGTAGCCAACAGCGTCAGAACGGAAACGGTTGTCAGCAAACGCCAGCGAATATTCTCGCGGCTGCTCGACAATTGCATCAATTCGCTCATCGGTTCCCCCTACCAGTTTTTCGTGACGCGAATACCGATCAACTTCGGATCGGTCAGGAACACGTTGGTCGTGAGTCCCGAGTCGTCACTGTTCAAGAAGTCGCCAGTGATGGCGGTCGAATTGAAGACGTTCTTGTCATAAAGCATGACCTGCCAACCGTTCTGATCGGTAAAGATCAACGTGAGGTTGACGTTGGTATAGCCACGCAGGCGATCATAAGGATTGTCATTAAATACGCGCGCCCAAGAATAGTCCTGCCAGTAGTAGTCGCCGCGTAGCGTACCTGCCCAATCCGATGTGATCGGAATGGTATATTGCGCACCAATCGAGACCGTCAGTGGCGGGGCATTGGGAAGTTTGTTGCCTCCGAGATTCTTTGAGAACCCTGCACCATTGTTTGGCGCCGTGGACGGATCGAAACCGGGGTAGTCCACCAAACTACAGTCTGCGCCGCCGCCACAAAGGCTGTGCGGTGGGAATCCATCAGCATCCACCGTTGGGTTGACCACATACGGAAGCCGGGTGAAAGGATCCTCGTCCAACTGATATGCGATCCCACAATAGCTGACGACGTTACCTCCGATGACTGGAGCGCCACCACCGATCCATTTCGCAACGTAGTCGGGAAATATGCAGTTCGACGCCTCGTTGACGAAGGGTTTGACAACAAACCATCCGGGGTGCCCCGCCGTCCGGTCCATGAGGTCAACTGCCGACTGGCCGTTTGCGATCCGTGTACCTTCGTAACCACCAGCGAAGGTCAATTTCAGGCCAGGAGTTGGCTCCCAGGTCGTTTCCAGTTCAGCGCCTTTGACAGTAGCGTCAAAGTTCTGATTGATCGCCGTGCGGTCGACGATTTCGGAAATCTGATAACCCTTGTAATTGTAATAGAAGGCATCGCCGTTGATCGTCAGCGTGCCGTCGAGCAACGTATTCTTGCTACCAAGTTCGAACGCGTCGATGAATTCAGGCTTGAACGTCAGCGGATGCGTCGGATTAACGGAAACGACGCTCCCTCCCGGGCCACTTGTGGTGGAAGAGAAAATCGCACCTGGAGGATTTGCTCCACCGGCTTTGTAACCATGGGCGTAGGACGCGTAGACCAAAGTCTGATCGGTGAAATTGAGCTTGGGTGTCCAGTTGGCGACGGCCCGCCCTGTAACCTCGTTCCAACTTTGGTTGACAGCTCCGGCTACGGGGTACCCCCAGCCCTCTTCAACGAGCCAACTCGGAATATCGAGGAAGTGTTTTTGGTCGTCCGTCCAGCGCAAACCGCCCGTGAGCTTTAGCTCATCGGAAATGTTGTAGTTTGCCTCGCCGAACGCTGCGTATGAATTGAGCACATACGGATTCTTGCTCAGGAAATAATTGTGTCCATTGTCGTTGAGGCTCGTGATCGGATTGGGGTCAACATAGCCCCCCGAAATGTTTACGGGCTTGGTGGGGTCATTGAAATCGAAGCCATGCGAAAGGACGACGTTGGTGTTCGAGTTGAACACTCCGGGCAAGAAGCCACCATCGATCCGTGTCAACACGTTGCCGAAGATGTAATACTTCTCCGTCGTCTCGTAATGGAGGTAATTGCCGCCGGCAGTGAAATTCAGTGGTCCGGAGAAGTTCGATGCAATACGGAATTCCTGGCTGAATTGCCACGCGCGTTCCGTAGAAAGGTCTTCAAGTATTAGCCGATCGGAACAACCAACTTGCGGATCGCACATATATCCCGCCATCGCGCAGCCATTTGTGGTGGAGGGATCACACGGCTCCCCGGACGGAATGGTGCCGCCCGAAAAGAGACCGCAGTCTCCACCGCCCAGCGGCGCACAGACATGAAGGCCGGTCGGGTTGGGCAATACGCCCGAGCTATCCGGATTAACCCCATCGCCCGCATATATGAAAAGTCCCGGCGCGGCACCGAACCGATTATAGTCTTCAGTGGAAAATAAGAAATCATTGTTGAAGCCCGTTTGCGACGTCAAGGTCAGCGAGGGCGTCACCTTATAGTCGGTGTTGAATTCGATTGTGTCGTTCTTCGCCTTATAAGCTGGATTAAGTCCGGAATCGATCACCCGCAAATTGTGCGACTGCGTCTCGCTGGCGTAAGGGTTGATGGGATTGCCGAGACCCTCGTCTTGCAGTCCCAGGATATAGGGAAGCGCATAACCCAATGGCGCTTGGAACGCGTCCTGAGAATAAAGCGAAGCCGGCGCGCAGCCTTGCGTGAAGTAGTCGCCCGGAATTGCGTAACCCACCCCCACAGGCTTTGGGATGCCGTCGATTTGTGCCGGACCAAAATCCGTTTTGCAAAGCTGCTTCGAACTTCTCAACCGATCGTCACTCTCCGAAAAATGTTCCCACACCAGGTACATCTGGAGATTCCCGATCGGCTTCAACCCAATCGAGACGCGGCCGGACCAAAGATCCCGCCCGTCAATTCGTTCATCCGTGGTTTCGTTGAAGGAATAGCCTTGCCGCTTGGTCCACTCTCCCGCGACACGAATATCCAGGCGGTCATCGACAATCGGCAGGTTCAGCATGCCTTCGAAGCGGCGCTGGTGATAGTTGCCAATATCTGCGGATGCCATTGCTTCAAACTGGTCCGTCGGCTTAGCCGACGACAGATTGACGACACCCGCTGTCGCGTTGCGGCCGTAGAGCGTACCCTGAGGGCCCCGTAACACTTCAACGGAATCTACGTCGTAAAATTCCTGTTCGAAAAAGTGGTTGCGAATAAACGGAATGTCGTTGAAAGCAACCGCGACGGCCGGATCGGTTGTGACCGAAATCGCTTGGGTGCCGATGCCGCGAAGCTGGATACTATAGCCGGAGAAGTTTGTCTTCGTAAAACTCATATTGGGGACCTGTTTGATCAGATCCGGGCCGCCTGCTGTTTGGGTGGCAGTCAATTGTTCCTGCGACAGAGCTGTTATCGAGATCGGGATGCTCTGCACGTCAGCGCCGCCGAGTTTGGACGACGTGACCGTGACAGTTTCGAGCGCTGCCGCAGGCGCCTTCGCCTGGGCAAGTTGAATGTCGTTGATCTCGCTCTGTGCATTCTCGGAATGCTGTGAAGCCACGTGCACGATAACTACTGTGCTGCCAGAATGATGCACAACAAATCCTGTCCCAGAGAGCAATTGCGTGAGCGCCTGGTCTGGAGACATTTCTCCAGATACACCGTTGGTGCGCGTGCCGCCCAAGGCCTGCGAAGACATGGCAACAGGTACGCCAGCCTGCGCCGAATAAACATCCAACGCAGCAGACAACGTGCCGGCCGGAATGTTGAAATTTCCAGCTGACGCTGGAATTGCTATTAGAGAACTCAGCGAACCAACAAAGGTTACGGTAGAAATATTGGCCAATTTGTTCATCTAAAGCCCCCCCTTGAATGATCAGTTAATAAGCGTTGGCATCAACGCGAAAGGACGACGCTTCCATTTTGATGTTCGACGCGAAGACCAAAAAGTTCACGTGCAGCGCCCGCAAACTCTTCGGTGTTATTTGTTAGAAAGGTCCCGCTGATTTTCAATTTGGCCGCCGAATCGGCAACAATTAAGGTCGGGCCGTCGTATCGATTCAGTTCAGCGGCTGCGCTTGAAAGCAGCTCATTGTGAAATACAATTGATCCTCGTTGCCACGCGAGACTTTCAGAAAGCTCGCGAAATGTGTGCTTTGAAACACGGGTGGCATCGGCGGTGGCCACTGCTACTTCACCTGGCAAAAGGACCATCGACGAGTGTTTCTGGCCTTGATGACCCGCATCCTCTATTCGCGCGCTGCCTGAGACCAACGTGACTTTAACCGTTCCGGCATCGGCACGAACGATAAACTTCGTTCCGAGGTCAACAATCCGATGGGCGCCGATCGTCACGACAAAGGGGCGCGAGGCATCGTGATTTACCTGAAAGTACGCTTCGCCCCGCAGGAGCTCCACGTTCCGCGAATTTCGCTTAATATTGAGAAGAGCGGCCGTGTCCGTGTTGAGTTCGATTTGCGAACCATCAGCCAAAGTAAGGCGCTCCCGGCCACCTTTTGGCGTTTCGACAAACTGAGGGCGAGGACGCTGAATATATTGGGTTGCGAATAGGCCTGTCAGTGCAGCGACGCCAACAACCACAGCTAGCCGTGACCACCAGTTCTTTCGCGAGAACTCGAATATCCTCCAAAGGACGCATAGGAGCTCGTAACGCCGCTAGGCGTTGCGTTCGCTGCCACATCGCATCAATTCGTAAATAGGCCACACGATGGGCCAATGACTGTGAAAGCCAAGCATCAAGTTCAGCCTGACGATCTGCTGTCCAGTCCCGCCGATTTCGCCGGAGTACGGCCCAGTCAGCAGCGCGTTGTTCGATCGCGTCAGTACCGATGTCATCGGGACCGGCCGAGCCCTGAAAATCGCTCATGTCGTCCTACTCAGATATGGAGGCTCGCTAAAGAGAATGTTCGTGAGCGTGCGGCTCGCAATCTGTAATTGGGTTTTTACGGTGTCTTCACTGACACCCATGCGGGCTGCAATTTCTTGGCGAGAAAGCCCGTCCACGTGTTGGAGTAAAAAGGATTTACGGCAACGATCCGGGAGCCGATCTACCGCTGCCTGTAATCGGCGAAGTTCGTCTCGTGCAATCACCACCCGATCGGGCCCAGGGGCATCAGCTGCCATCCCAAGGGCCTCGAAGTCCGCTACAGCTTCAATTGGAACAATCTGTTCCCTACGCATCCGTCGACTGAGGAGGTTTCGCGCGGTAGCAAATAGAAACGCTTTGGGTAAATCCGGGAGCTTTTGAAGTGCCGATTCGTATACCTGTATGTATATGTCTTGCCGGAGGTCGGCGATGTCGCTTTTGTTGCGCCAGTTGTGCTGCAAATATTGCATCAATGCGGCCTCTAGAGGCAGAACCTCGCGCTGAAACCATGCATCTACGTCGGGCGCAGCAATCACCGCGCCCAAAATGCGTGGGTCCACATCGTCGAATTCCGCTTCTGTTTTCTTGGTCATCCCTCGCCAGCATCCTGCCTTTCGAGGGGGTTACGTTCTCGTCCTACCGTTGAAGAGACATAGGCGGGCAAAAGGGGTGAAGGCGCTCCCCAAAAAAGTTTGGCCAGCACGCAATAATAATTCATCGAGCACACTAGGGGCTCAATTGTGACTAGCCATGATAAATCTGTTGCCCTGGCTCGTCGAATTCGCCCGAAGGATTAAGTAAGGCAGTGACTAGCTGTTTGGCTCAAACGGGTTCGCATTGGGCTGAAACTCCCGCTCCCACCAGTCGACGCCGATCCTGCGCAGCACTGGCTCACTTTGGCGGACGATGAGCACCGACACTCCCGGTGAAGATCCCGAGGTTTCCGTTGGTTTGACCTTTTCAAAGAAAAGGCGGCGATTGGTCATCGCCGCCCGAGGATTCGGAAAGGTGGCCGGAATTATCCGCCAAGACCGATGCTGATGGTGGTGAATGGGCCATAGAAGCCGACATTCTCATGATGCGCTGCGTCGATACCGCCGTCCATTGCGCCGAAGAAAAAATCGGCGCGATAACCGAGGCTAACTTTGGCTTCCGCATAGCGGAACGATAGTCCAGCGAAGCCGCCGAGGTTGGGAACAGCCACCGATCGTGACCTATTCTGATCGGACGGAGCATTGCGATAAGATGTCGTCCGGAAAACGTGGAGGCTATGTGTATAGACTGCCTGATCATATTTTCCGGAATGGTATCTCGAGGTCGTTTGATGATGAACTCTTGCGCGCTGCCGCCCGAATAAGATTGCGGCATTCACGCCCCAATCAAATGCAATCTCGCCTTCTTCAGCTAGACCGAGAACCGGCGCAGATGCGTTCCACGAAAGCGACGGGCCTACTCCATGGAAGCTTCTGGTGACAGACGCGAGCGCCGAATTGGTATGGTAAAATATTCCTCCAACGGCCACTTTATGCCCACCGGCATATTTGAACGTGCGCTGCACATCAGGGTCTGATCCGAAGGTGATGTTTGATTTTGATCCAAATTGTGCAAACCGCACACCCACATTAAACACCGATGAGGCCGCGGTGCCAAACACACCAAGGCCCACGTCCTTGCCCGCCTGAAAATCCAGAATGGCGTGAGTTTCGCTGCTGTGGTTCTCGGCATCGACAAACTCGAAAACCTTTTGATCTTGCGTCTTTAGACCGTACGTAGGCGTGCCGAGAACGATCGGCTGTGTAGGATAGGATTGCTGGTGAAGTCGCCTGTTGGCGTTGGAGCGGCCGTAGCGAAGAGCAGCGGAGAAGACCCAATCGGAATTTTCTGGTTGGATCGTGATTTTGCCCTCGCCGCCAAAGCTGTGACCGGGCGCTCCCTCCACGCCCAGTGGAGAAGTGGTTTCCGGCGCCGGTCTGGGCGTGGCGAGGATAAAGGGCGGGACAAATCTTTCCTGATTTTCAGATAGGCTTTCAAGCTGGCCACCCAACTCGATCCATACTGTCGGGTGATCGGCATCGCGATCCGCGGCGCTGGCGTCTTGTGTCGCGAGAGTAGCTGCCAACGCAAAGGCCGAAGTCGTCGCCAACAACTGCCAGCGGGATGAGTTGCGATCAACGGAAGCATTCATTAGTTCGCTCATTGGTTCCCCTTTACCAGTTCTTCGTGACGCGGATGCCGATCAGTTTGGGATCGGTTAAAAAGACGTTCGTTGTCAGTCCGCTGTCATCGCTGTTGAGGAACGTGCCGGTGATCGCGGTTTCGTTGAACACGTTCTTGTCGTAAAGCATCACCTGCCAACCGGCTTGGCTCGTCAGGATAAGCGTCAGATTGAGGTTGGTGTAACCCCGAATGCGGTCGTAGGGATTGTCATTGAAAACCCGCGCCCAGGAATAATCCTGCCAATAATAGTCTGCGCGCAGCGTGCTCGCCCAATCCGTCGTCAGCGGCATGGTGTACTGTGCGCCGAACGACACCGTGAATGGTGGAGCATTCGGCAATTCGTTTCCGCTCAGGTTCTTGTCGAAGCCTTGGCCATTGTTGGGCGCCGGGCCGTAATCGTGTCCGTTGGAAGTGTTCTGTCCCGTGTAGGGATCGCTCGGTGTACCGGCGAGTGGATCGAAGCCAGTATAACCAGGAGCAGCAGGAGTTCCGTTATTTATGATCGCCGGATCTGCAATGTAGGAGAGGTCTGTCGCTGGATCGAAACCTTTGGCGTAAGCCACGCCGCACGCGAAAGCAGGCTGTGTATTCACACTAGCGCCATTCAATTCAAGTTCCGCTGCCACGACGTAATCTGGCAAAACACAGTTCGAGGCCTGTGTTACGAACGGCTTGACGACGACCCAATCGGGATGATGGGCGGCGTCTGCTCGATCCATGAGATCGACGGACTTTGTGCCTTTGGCGAGCGCTGTGTCTTCCCAGCCACCGGCGAAATTCAGACGAAGACCTGGGATCGGCTCCCAGGTCGATTCGATCTCAGCGCCTTTCACATGAGCATCGAAATTGTCGTTGATCGATGTGCGATCCACAATGCGTGAGATTTGATAGTTCTCATAGTTATAGTAGAAGGCGTCGAAATTGAGTGTTAGCGCCCCATCAAATAGCGTGTTCTTCGAACCGACCTCAAAGGCGTCTACGAATTCTGGTTTAAACGTCAGCGGATGAATGGGGCTGGACGCTTGCCCGGAATTGCCGAACACCAAAAGCAATGCGCCAGGCGGATTGGCGCCTCCGGCTTTATAGCCATGTGCATATGACCCATAGACCAGCGTCTGATCGGTGAAATCGAGCTTGGGCGTCCAATTGACCGCTGCCCGGCCCGTAAACTGATCCCATTGCTGATCGACCATCCCGATACTGGGATAGCCATATCCGGCAATAAGCAGCTCACTCGGAATGAGCGTGAAATGCTTGCGATCTTCAGTCCAACGCAGACCACCGGTAACCTTCAGGTCGTCGAAGACATTGTAGTAAATCTCACCGAACGCTGCATAGGAATTGAGCGTGTAAGGATTTTGACTGAGAAAGTAGTTGTGGCCTTTTGCATTAACGCTGCCAATCGGATTTGGGTCGATGTAGGCGCAATTGTTTCCGCCTTCACCAAACAAAGAATTTCCTGAATAAGGGTTGGAGTTGTTAAACCCTCCTACCAAGCAATTCGAATTGTCCGAAACGCCGGGGACGTATGGCAACCCTTGGTCGTTTCCACTCCAACCATAAGTCGCCAAGCTCAGCGTATTGATGAATACGTAATAGTTTTCCTCAGTTTCGTAATGAAGATAATTTCCGCCAGCGCTAAAATTGAGTGGGCCGGCGAAATGCGAAGCAACACGGAATTCCTGGCTCAACTGCCAAGCGTGCTCCTCAGACAAGTCCTGGGCGATCAAACGATCGCTGCAACCCAATTGTGGATCGCAGAAGACCCCCATCGGCATACATGCGTAACGGCTTATGGCCTCAGGGTCTGTATAAGCACCGGACAGAGGCTGGCATTGTGCGACCGATCTTGTTCCAGTGCATTCCGGCGAGGGAAATTGATTACCATTGCCCACGCAGACACCTAGCCCGTTCGGGTCAGCCGTCAGTTGACCAAGTGCGTTGGGATTGTAGCCATTTTGGCCACCAAGCGTGAGAGGCAACGTGTAGGTGAAGGCGCCGACAGCGGTGTTGAACCGGTTATAATCTTCCGTCGACCAGAGAAAGTCCTGATTGTACCCGGTTTGCGAACTGACAGTAAGCGTGGGGCTGATATTGTAGTCCAAGTTTAGTTCTGCGGTATCATTCTTGGCTTTGTATTGCGGATTTAACTGCGTCTGGATCACACGCAGGTTTCGCGATTGAGTGGTGCTCTCGTATGGGTCGAAGTCCTGATAGGAAGCAGTGACGGGGGCATCGACAATACCTAGCGGACCATAATAGGGCAGCGCAAAGCCATTCGGGACCTGAAACGAAGCGGCCGAGTACAGCGAAGCCATGCGGCAGCCTTGGCTGAGATAGTGACCTGGTGCGTAAGGAACCGGTCCACCAAATTCCTGAGCGGTCGGAACATGAACGCCGCCAACTTCAGTTGGGAGCGGATCGGTATTGCAGAGTTGTTTGGAAGTACGCATGCGGTCGTCATCTTCGGAGAAATGCTCCCAAACGATATAGGCCTGCAGATTCTCGATTGGCTTCCAGCCCAATGTCACCCGGCCGGACCACAGATCGCGACCATCGATCCGCTGATCGGTCAATTCGTTGAAGCTGTACCCTTGGCGCTTGGTCCATTCACCCGCGATTCGGAGATCGAGACGATCATCGACCAATGGCAAGTTGATCATGCCTTCAAAACGTTTCTGGTGATAGTTGCCGATCTCACCAGAGGCCATGGCTTCGAACTGGTCTGTCGGCTTCGCTGTTATCAGGTTGACAACACCAGCGGTGGCGTTGCGGCCGTAAAGCGTTCCCTGCGGTCCGCGTAATACTTCGGCCTGGCCGAGGTCGTAGAATTCCTGTTCGAAAAAATGATTTCGAATGAAGGGGATATCATTCAATGCCACTGCTACAGCAGGATCGGTAGTAACGGAAATTGCTTGCGTGCCAATGCCGCGAATTTGAATGTTGTAGCCCGTGAAGTTGGTTTTGGAGAATGTCAGATTTGGCACTTGCTTTACGAGATCCGGACCGCCGGCCGTTTGAGTCGCAGTCAATTGTTCCTGCGAGAGCGCAGTGATGGAGATAGGAATACTCTGAACGTCAGCACCCCCGAGCTTTGAAGAAGTGACGGTTACGGTTTCGAGTGCGGCCGGCGTTGCCTGCGCTGCCGCAAGCTGTATCAGTGGCAAATCGCGTTCGCTGCTCTGCTGGCGGGAACGCACAATGTTAATGGCACCGGATTGATCTCGGCTTGGGACGAACCCGGTGCCCCTCAAAATACGAATGAGCGCCGCATCAGCCGGCAAATCGCCGGTTACGCCTTTTGTTTGCGCCTCCCGTAACTGATCTGTCACTCCTATGAGAAGTATGCCGGATTGCGCGGTGTAGGCATCTAGCGCAGCATCCAACGAGCCTGCCGGCACGTTGAAGGACGTCGCATATGCCGCCGTCGTGAAGGCGACAGCCGGCATGATCCCCGAGAGAATGGATTTCAATTTAAGATTTCTTGGCATTTGCCCCCCTGTGAGCGATGTTTGACTGAGAAGAGTACGCCCTCTTTCACCGCGATAAGATGATTGCGTCTGGCCGCACTTCCGCGCGAATGTCGAAAAACATTTTCATGGACCGCACAAAGGCTTGCGGATCGCTGGCCCGAAGCGCGCCGTTAATGTTCAGTCGCGCGATCCTGGAATCCGCAACCACAATCTTTTGCAGATTGTATCGGTTGAATTCAGTAGCCGCCTGGGCAAGCGTGGCATGGTGAAATACAATTACGCCATGCCGCCATCCAAGTTGATCGTCGAGTGTCCGCGTTGGCGCCTGCGTAATTGATAGCGACGTAGCCGTCGCAACCACGACATCGCCAGGATTGAGTGTCGCCTGTTGCGTGCCGCGGCCATCTTCGGTGTCGAATTGCGCTTGACCCTGGAGCAAGGAAACCCGAACGACGTCGTTGCTTCGGCGAACCAGAAATTTTGTTCCCAAATCGGTTACGCGATGATTGCCAGCAAGCACGACGAAAGGACGGGCAGCGACGTGAGTGATCTGGAAATACGCTTCGCCTTTGTCCAGCGAGACAATGCGTTTTGCGCCGCTGTCCGCAACGCGCAAGGACGTATCAGTATTCAGCTCGATTCTTGAACCATCGCGCAACGTGAGGGTTTCGTGACCACCAATGCCCGTGACATAGGTTTTTTCGGGGGCGCCGCCTTGGATCGTGAATAAATATGCGCCAAAGACCACCACCATCGCCCCAGCGACCGCCACAACTTTGAGGGCTGGAATAAACCGGCTGTGTACTTCCGCGGGACGGCGAAGGGCTCCCAGTCGATCTGCTCGTTTGGAGGCAGCTTCGATCCGCAAATACGCGATCTTATGTGCTGGTGCCTCAGCGAGCCAAGAGTTGAGTTGCGTTTGGTCGATATCGCTCCAACCCTCGTTGTCGTTCCGTTTGACCAGCCATTCAGCGGCGCGGTTACCAATTTCCGCAGCGCTTCGATGATGCCTGGACCGCATTTCGTCGCTCACGCCTTTTTCTCCGTTGCGTCGGTCTGGCTGTAGAGAATGTCGGCGAGATGCCTGTAGCCTTCGACGAGGTGGGCATCGACTGTCCTTTGGGAAATGCCCATGCGGACAGCAATCTCTCGCGTCGAGAGACCTTCGAGTTTCCGTAATGTGACCGCTTCTCGGCAACGTTTCGGAAGGCGGTCAAGAGCAGATTGCACAATGCGGAGTTCATCACGTGCGATGACGGACCTTTCGGCGCCAGGTTCATCCGCAGCAACATTCAGTGCATCGAGATCGACCGCCGTTTCAATCGGCACGATCTGGGAGCGTCTGACTTTGTCGATTAAAAGATTTCGAGCTATTGCGAACACAAACGACCGCACCGATTTCGGTCGTTCGTTGCGTGCGGCTTCATAGACTTTGATGTAGACGTCCTGGCGGAAATCTTCGACCTCACCTGAGTCTCTGCCAATTACGATTGAGGTATTGCATAAGCGATGCCTCTAACGGCAGCACCTCGCGCACAAACCACGCATCAAGCTCAGGCTCGGTCATCGCCGCGCCCGGCAATCGCAGGGTCTCGCCCTCAAGGCTGGTGTCCGTTGTCTGTGTCATTCCCCGCCAGCTTCCTGGGTTCGAGGGTCTGATCGACTGTCCCTACTTATGGAGACGAGCAGACCTAGGGGCACTACCTAGTCGGTCTGTCAAAAAGTTGAGGCAGCTTACTACCGCCTTGCATTGTGCGCTCGGTTTGCCGAGCTGCTGGCGCGAGTTAGAGCCGATATATGGACAGAAGGTTGCGCCGATCGCGAACAGAATTAGCGTGGATTGGAGGATAACTGTGAAATAATGTTACTTATGCATCATCAAATATAGTGTGTAATGCTCCACCGCGTCGGCACGACTTTGCATTTGCGTTTTTCCTGATCCCACACGATCACACCAAGCTGGCTCATAATTCTGAAGCCGACGGATCGATCGTTATCGTTGCCGCCACCGCGCGTGGCAGCCACATTAGAAGTCGCCTCATCTTAAGAACGACCGATAGCCGCCGTTCATCCACGTAAAACCCCGCCGCACCGTCTTGCGAATGTGATCCTTTAGATGTTCGCGGGGATCATTCCAGTCGGCACGGACGCGCTCGGGCCCGTAGACTGCAATCGCAATCTCTCGATGGCTGGCGCCAGCGCCAGCGCCATCAAGCGCCTGGAGAACCGTTTTTAAACGGCGACTTGCCCTCGCTTTTAAAATATAGCGGGGGCTGGTCCGCCCGGTGAGTCCAAGATCATGGAAGCATTTCAGAAGATCAAGTCGGGCGCCCGGTGCTTTGGGATCTGGAGTGGCATCCATCAGGAGGCGGACCGGCTCCAGGACGCTGGCACCATGCACCGCTAGTTGAAGCCCTCGCCCCTCTCCCAGCAAGACAATGTGCTGCAGGTCTCCAGGTCTGAGAAACAAGACCGAACGACAATGCAAGTCGCGTAGCGAAACTTTCTGAGTACCGTCATTCGTCCTACCGGCCACTGCAGACATCGAAAGCACTCCGGAATAACAGTCCGGACGCCACAGGACACAGGCTTTGCGCGCATTCACATTCAGGGAGTCGGAATACGCCAAGCCCCAGCGATCAAGGGGCGTCTCCGATTCGCGGGAGCGGATGATCGTGATCGATCCGTTTTGTTCCACACAATCGATGGAGGCGTTGGCGCTGTCCCAAGCGGATACAAATTGAGGGTTGCGTCGAACGATCTCCCAAGACCAATCACGTTTGGTTAGACCGTCGAGGTAGTCATAACTGCGGCGCTCACGCCAATCGCAGCGCTCCATCTGCTCCGACATAACCATCGCAACTCCCCATCCCGATATTCGTAAACCGCAATTTGAGGTAGCATTGATAGGCAAAAGAAAGGGGCAGCGTTTTCGCGCTGCCCTAGTTGGGGGATACTCGCATCAACGATGCGAGTTATCGGCAAACTGCCGATTCAAATGATCATGCCACTAACCTCCCAGGCCGATGCCGATCGATGCAAACGGACCGAAGAAGCCGATGCTTTCTGTTTTTCGCGTATTGACGCCGCCATCCATTGCACCAACGAAGAAATCGGCTCGATAGCCCAAGCTAAGCTTTGCACTTGCATATCGAGCAGAAAGGCCTGCAAAGCCGCCTATGTTGGGGACAATGACACTGCGAGACCGGAGCGGAACATCGGTGCGGTGCTGATACAATACTGTCCTGTGAAAGTATGCAGTAAAGCCGCCGTTGTGATATTGCGCGGTGGCCTGATGCTGACTAAGGGCTTTTTGGCGCCCAAATAGCAGCGCGGCGTTCGCGCCCCAATCAAACGAGATCTCTCCGCTTTCTGACCCTCCTAGCGCAGCAACGGAATTGCTCCAGGAGACAGCCGGCCCAACACCGTGGAAGCTGCGTTCAGAGGCAGCCTTCGCCGAATTGAAATGGTATGTGCTTCCCTGAAGAAATTTTTGGCCTGCGAAATACTTGAAATCTGGATGTGCATCCGGGTCCGTCGCAAAGGCAACGGACGACCTCGCTTCAAATTGCGCGAATCGGACACCCACATTCAGAGACGAGGCACTTCCGCTGCCAAAGAGACCGATCCCGAAATCCTTGCCAACCTGAAAATCCAGGATTGTGTGGCTCTCATCATGACGGGCGTCGGTGTCGCTAAATTGGATTGCCCTCTGGAAAGCGCCATTCACAATTGGTTGCGTCGGATAGGTTTGTTGGTGCAAATTTGAATGGTTTTTTGAACGGCCATAGCGGACCGCAGCGGCAAACACCCAGTCGGAGCCGTCCGGCTCAAATGTAAGCTTTGCTTCGCCACCAAGGCTGTAGCGTGGCGAATGGTCGACGCTAAGCGGAGATACGGTTTCCGCTCCTGGTCTGGGCGTCGCAACAATGAAGGGTGGCACAAATTGCTCTTGGTGGGTGTCAACCCGCTCTAGTTGTCCGCCAAGCTCGATCCAGACCGTTGGACGGTCGCTATCGCCCTCTGCTGCCTTGACTTCGGTCAACCCGTAGCCGTACCCGAAGAGCGTGAGTGCCGACGCCGTCGCAAGTAGTTGCCGATGGGTATTCGCGTTGCTTTTGTCTGTGTTCACAAATTCGCTCATGGTTTCCCCCTTACCAGTTCTTCGTGACGCGGATGCCGATCAGCTTCGGATCGGTCAGGAACACATTTGTGGTGAGCCCGCTGTCGTCGCTGTTCAGGAAGTCGCCGGTGATCGCCGTCGTATTGAAAATGTTCTTGTCGTAAAGCATGACCTGCCAGCCCGATTGGCTTGTCAGGATCAAGGTCAGATTGACGTTGGTGTATCCGCGCAGGCGATCATAGGGCCGATCGTTGAACACGCGCGCCCACGAATAATCTTGCCAGTAGTAATCAGATCGAAGCGTACCTGCCCAATCAGAAGTGAGAGGAATGGTATACTGAGCACCAAACGAAATCGTGAAGGGCGGCGCATTCGGCAACTCATTGCCGCTTAGATTCTTGTCAAAGCCCTGGCCATTGTTGATGGCGGGGTTTGTCGGATCGAAACCAGGATATCCCGCAGGAATGTAGTAGAAGCCTGAACCCCCAGCTACTGTAGGATTAGGTACGTAAGGCAGGGCGGTAAGTGGATCGACGTGGTTCACATAAGCATCACCGCATGCAGTGGCAATTCCATCGGCATAGCCTGAGGGATTGTTCAAAATATCAGCAACAACATATGTTGGCAGTATGCAATTGGAAGCCTGCGTGATGAAGGGTTTGACAACCATCCAGTCAGGATTTCCCGCAGTGCGGTCCATCAGGTCCACGGAATGCGAGCCTTTGGCGAGTGAGGTGTCTTCCCACCCACCCGCAAAGTTGAAGCGCAGGCCCGCAATAGGTTCATAAGAACCTTCAACTTCCGCACCTTTTATATGGGCATCGAAATTGTCATTGATGGCCGTGCGGTCGACGATGCGGGATATCTGATAGTTTTCGTAGTTGTAGTAAAAGAAGTCGGCATTTAGCGTCAGGGCGCCGTCGAGCAAGGTGTTCTTCGATCCCAGCTCGAAAGCGTCGACGAATTCCGGCTTGAACGTTAGCGGATGGATCGGATTGCCTACATCCGTCGAAAAGAAGGTGAGCAGTACGGCGCCGGGTGGATTGGCCCCGCCCGCCTTGTAACCGTGTGAATACGAGGCGTAGACCAATGTTTGATCCGTGAAGTCGAGCTTGGGACTCCAGTTGGCTACTGCTCTGCCTGTGAATTCGCTCCAGCTCTGATCAACGACTCCGGTGATCGCGTATCCATATCCGGGAACAAGTAGTTCACTTGGTATATCGACGAAATGCTTCTGATCGTTCGTCCAGCGAAGTCCCGTCGTCAGCTTCAAATCCTTGAAGATATTGTAGGTTGCTTCTCCGAATAGAGCATACGAATCCAGCAGGTATGGATTTTTGCTGAGAAAATAGTTGTGCCCCTGGCCGTTCAGGCTGGTGATGGGATTTGGATCAATGTAGCTGCAGCCACTACCCGCAACAGGACTATGGGGTGCATGAGGATTGGTAACATTTAAGCCTCCGGGTAAGCAGCTACTGTTGTCTGTCACACCAGGTACCCATTGGGGGCGAGTGGGATCCACATTGTTCGTCGAAGCACCGGACTCCGCCGTCAAATACTGCGTCAGCGTGTTGATGAAGACGTAATAATTCTCCTCGGTTTCATAGTGGAGATAGTTGCCGCCCACGCCAAAATTAAATGGGCCGCTGAAGTTCGAAGAAAGACGAAACTCCTGGCTGAATTGCCACGCACGCTCTTCCGACAGGTCTCCGGCCACGAGCCGGTTGCTGCAACCCAGTTGAGGGTCGCAGAAGACGCCCAAGCAACCGTCTGTTGTATCTGCATATGTGTTGGTACAGTTGGATACGCTGGGATCCAGAAAAATGGAGCCGCCAACCCAACCTGGAACTTGTGAGACTTGATCCGGGTAGTACTTGAACATACCCGGTGTGGTGTTGAAGCGATTGTAGTCTTCATAGGAGAAAAGTGAATTGTTGTTGTAGCCGGTTTGCGATGTGACCGTCAGCGCCGGCGTCACCTGGTAGTCGGCATTGAACTCCAATGTGTCGTTCTTCGCGCGGTAGATGGGATTAATGGCCGACTCAATCACTCGCAAATTGGTGGACTGAGTTGTACTGGCGTACGGATTAAACTTCTGCCTGATAGCTGCATCGAAGATCCCAGTGGCGGAGGCATAAGCCAGCGAATATCCATTCGGCACTTGGAAGGCATCAGGCGAGTAAAGCGATGTCGCTTCGCATCCCTGACTAATGTAATAGAGGGGGCTATACGCCGGCACGCCGACGAAAAGGTCCCCAGGCGGATTACCGGTTGAAACGCCATCGATCGTTGCGGGATTCTTTGCGGTTTTGCAAAGCTGCTTGGCCGTGCGCATACGATCGTCGTTTTCGGAAAAGTGTTCCCAGATGAGATAGGTCTGCAGCTTGTCGATTGGCTTGAAGCCGATCGTGACCCGTCCGGACCATAAATCGCGGCCATCGATGCGTTCGTTGGTCAACGAGTTCGAAGGAATAACCCTGCCGTTTGGTCCATTCGCCCGCGACGCGGATGTCGAGCCGGTCGTCGATGAGCGGCAGATTGAGCATTCCTTCCAAACGCCGCTGGTGATAGCTGCCAATTTCACCCGATGCCATTGCCTCAAACTGATCCGTGGGCTTAGCAGAAGAAAGGTTCACCACGCCCGCTGTCGCGTTGCGGCCGTAAAGCGTGCCCTGAGGGCCCCGCAACACTTCCACGCTCGATACGTCGTAGAACTCCTGCTCGAAGAAGTGATTGCGAATAAAGGGCGTATCATTGAAGGCCACCGCCACCGCCGGATCGGTGGTCACCGAGATCGCCTGGGTGCCAATGCCGCGCAACTGAATGCTGTAACCCGAGAAATTCGTCTTCGTGAAGGTCATGTTTGGGACCTGCTTGATCAGATCCGGGCCACCTGCCGTCTGCGTCGAAGTGAGTTGTTCCTGCGACAGCGCGGTGATCGAAATCGGAATACTTTGCACATCGGCGCCGCCAAGCTTGGAGGATGTTACGGTGACCGTCTCGACCCCCGCTTTAGCGGATGACGCCTGCGCCAGTTGAATACCATTGATTTCGCCTCGTACGTTTTCACTGTGCTCTGAGGACACTCGAACAATCGCCAGCGTGCTTCCAACGTGGTGCACCGCAAACCCGGTGCCGGAGAGCAATTGCGTAAGCGCATCGCCTGGGGACATTTCACCCGCCACGCCATTGGTACGAACACCTCCCAGTGTTTTGGAGGCGACAGCAAGCGGAACGCCCGACTGCATTGAATACTCGTCGAGAGCAGCAGAAAGAGTCCCGCTTGGGATGTTGAACTTTTCTGCGAGCGCTGGCACCGAAGCCAACAAACCTAACGCGCTTGCCAGAGTGATCGCGGATGTTTTTGTAATTCCGGCCATTCAATGCCCCCCTTTGTTTACCTGCTCAACCGTTAGCGTGTGAGAATGAGGCTTCCGTCCCGATGTTCCACACGCAGTCCAAATACCTCGCGTGCGGCGCCGGCAAACTCTTCTGCGTTGTTGATAAGAAACGTGCCGTTGATCAAAAGATTGGCGGCGGCAGAATCGGCAATAATCAGCTGCGGGCCCCCATAGCGATTCAATTCGGCAGCGGCCGCACTCAGTGGTTTGTTGTGGAACACCACCTTGCCGCGCTGCCAGGCGAGACTTTCGGAAAGGTCGCGTGAGGTATGTTTCGAAAGCTGAATGTCATCGGCAGTAGCGACTGCGACCTCGCCGGACGTGAGCACGACAGCACGCTTTCGATTTTTTCCATTTGCATCTTCCAGTCGTGCGCTACCCTCGATCAAAGCGACTTTGACGGAGTTGAGGCCAGTTCGGACCAGAAATTTCGTACCCAGGTCGACGATCCGATGCGAGCCGGCCGTCACGATGAATGGACGTGAGGCATCGTGGCGAACGTCAAAGAAGGCTTCCCCCCGGACGAGCTCGACGCCGCGCGAACGACTTTGAAAATCGATCAACACTGCGGAATCCGTATTGAGTTCGACCTGGGAGCCGTCCGATAGTGCTAATCGCTCTTGACCGCCTTTTGGGGTTTGAATCAGTTGCCCGTGAGTTGGCTGCAGGTAGCTACTTGCAGCGATCCCGATGATCGCGACGAGACCAATAGCGCCTGCAATGCGCATCGATCGGCTGCTAAATGGGGCTGTGGACGGCACAGACTGCTTCATCGGCTTGCGAAGTGCGACGAGGCGATCTGTTCTGCGCCATGTTGCGTCAATTCGTATGTAGGCGACGCGATTGGCGATGGATTTGGCCAGCCAAGCGTCCAACTCTGCTTGCTGGTCCGCCGACCATTCTCTTTGGCTTTGGCGAACCGCGACCCAATCGGCAGCCTCAGCTTCCTCCGGGGTCGCAAAATGTCCTGTTGGGAGGCTGCGGTCGGCGGAGACGGTCATGTCGTTCTTCCGAAATCAGCCGGTTCGCTGAAAAGAATGTTTGCGAGTATCAAGCCAGCCTCGCGCAAGTGGTTTTTTACGGTTCGCTCGCTCACGCCCATGCGCTCAGCAATTTCCTGGCGCGTGAGGCCGTCGATCCGCTGCATGACAAAGGCCTGGCGGCATCGTGGCGGCAGACGGTCCACAGCGGACTGGAGGCGCCTCAGTTCGTCGCGAGCTATCGCGGTCCGCTCTGGACTTGAGGCATCGGCCGCGGCGGCGACAGTTTCGAAGTCTGCGACCGCTTCGATCGGAACGATCTGTTCCCGGCGCGTCCGCTGGATCAGGAGGTTGCGCGCAATTGCGAAGACAAACGCTTTCGGAGTGTCCGGAAGCTTTTGCAGGGCGGATTCGTAGACCCGCACATAGACATCCTGCCGGATATCACTGATATCGCTTTTGTTGCGCCAGTTGTGCTGCAAAAATTGCATCAGCGCCGCCTCCAGCGGCAGGATTTCTCGCTCAAACCAAGCATCGACGTCGGGCGCAGCTATCACCGCCCCCAAAATGCGTGGGTCCGCATCACCAAAGTCCCGGTCTGTGCTCTTGGTCATCCCTCGCCAGCGTCCTGCCTTTCGAGGGGTTAGTGCGTTGTCCTACCCACGGAGAGTGTTCAGCCGCAGAAAAGGACTAGTGCCCCTGCGAAAAATTTTCAGAAGCAACAAAAGTACAAAGCCCACCGCCCCTTCTCGGGCGGCCGCTTAAACGATAAGACTTCGCCCGAGGCTCGACGAATTCGCCCGGAGCCGTAGAGTGGCCCAATTGGCAGGGGCGCGGCCAACGGGCCCGTTGCCGAATGGGAAGATACTCGAGTCCATAGCTGAAGAGAGCCGGAGCGGTTGCCGCCAGGGCCCTACTCACTTCAGAAATGTGTAATCGCCGTCCACCAGCCGCCGCCCACAAGCGACGGTACGGCGCGTCCTGTCCTTAAGGTAGCAGCGCTCATCGACCTAGTCGGCATTCGCTCGGTCTATGTCAAAACGGGCGACGCCAATTTCGCGCAAACTCGTGCAAGCTTTTGCATATTGATACCGATTGCGATCGCGCCAATCCAAAATCTGTTTGAAATTGACTCGACCATCGCAACTCGCAGCGCCAGATTTATGATCCTCAATCAGCAGTGGCATGCATGGGCAAAAGATAAGGGCAGGTGGCGAAAACTGCCGCTCCCGCTAGTCGACGCCGCTCTTGCGCAGCATGGCTCACTTTGGCGGGCGATGAGCGCCGACACTCTCTGTGAATACCCCGAGATTCGGTTGACTCGTTCTTTCCAAAGAAAAGGCGGCGATTGATCATCGCCGCCGAGGAGTTAGGAAAGGTGGCCGGAACTACCCGCCAAGACCGATACTGATGGTGGCGAATGGGCCATAGAAGCCGACATCCTCGCGATGCGCCGCGTCGATACCCCCGTCCATCGCGCCGAAGAAGATATCCGCGCGATAACCGACCGCAACTTTTGCATTCGGCGCCCGCCAAGAAAGTCCCGCAAAACCACCGATATTGGGAACGGTCACACTCCGCTTGCGATTCAGTGGCACAGATTGGTGCGAGACGCTTTTGGGAAAGCTTCCTGTGTAGAAAGCCGTAGTCGTGTGATGATTGCCGCGAACCGATTGACGACCGAACAATAAAGCGCCATCGACGCCCCAATCGAGCGCAATTTCGCTATTATTGGAATCGCCCATCAACGCCGTCGATGCATCCCAGGAAAGCGACGGTCCTATTCCATTGAATTTCCGAGCGGCGGAAAAATGGGCGTTAATCCTGTGATAAGGCACCGGCGAACCCGCATTTGTCGGTGCGGATTGAATCAACGCATCATTTTTTGCGGCAAATTGGACATAGCGTACGCCAAGACTGAATACCGAACTCACGGCCGCCCCCAAGCCAACGTCTCTTCCCGCCCGGAAATCGAGAATCGCATGGTTCGCGGTATTTTTGGATGTAACATTTTGGTAGGCGACGAAGACGCCGACGCCGGTAGCATCTGGGTTCCGCGTCCGCTGACTCAGAAACCTGTTGCGATCGTTCCTTCCGTACGTGACCGCTGCAGAAAAGACCCACTCGCTACCTGCAGGCTCAAGCGAAATCTTAAGGCTTCCATTCAAACCCGTTCGTGAAGTTTTCTCCACTTCGGCAGGCGATATGACCTGGTAAGGTAACTGCACAGCCGGGACGAATGGAGAAAGATAAGCATCCTGATCGTTCTGATTCCAAACGAATTGGCCACCCAACTCTATCCAGAACGGGGCATGGTCTGTCGCATCACCTTTGGCACTGACCGTTGTGGAAACTACCACGAACAAAACGCTGGCAGAAACCGTCGCAAGCAATTGTCGACGAACATCGATCCGATTCCGGCCCGTATTTTTCAATTCACCCATGATTTCCCCCTACCAGTTCTTCGTGAGACGCACGCCAAACAGACGCGGGTCGGTGACGAAAATGTTTGTCGTCAACGCCGTATCGTCGGAATTGAGGAACGCGCCGGTAATGGCTGTCGTATCGAAGACGTTCTTCACATAGGCCATGGCCTGCCAGCCGCCCTGATTTGTGAAAATCAGCGACAGATTGAGATTGGTGTAACCGCGAATTTGATCGTATGGCTCATCGTTGAAGATGCGCGCGAAGGAATTACCCTGCCAATAGAAATCACCGCGCAGAGTACCTGCCCAATCGGGCGTGATCGGCATCGTATACTGCGCACCAGCTGACAATGTGAAGGGCGGCGTGTTGGGCAATTTGTTGCCGCTCAGATCTTTTGCAAAGCCCTCGCCATTGTTCGGCGCGGTCGTTGGATCAAAGCCAACCGCAGCAAAAGCTGCCAAATCTTGCGCCGAGACGCCTGTAAATGACTGATTGTCTGGTACATAGGCCGAATCGCAGGCACCGGTCAGACCAGACCCGAACGCATCCGGGCCTGGCTGACTCATTAAGGATTTGACGTACAGCGACCGCGGGCAAAACGCAGTTGGATGTGTCGGCGACAAACGGCTTAACGACGACCCAGTCAGTATGGCCGGCAGTGCGATCGATCAAATCGATAGCGGACTGACCTTTATCGACAGAACCATCCTCGTAGCCACCCGCGAAATTGAAGCGAAGGCCCAGTAGAGGCTCCCATGTCGCTTCCAGTTCCGCGCCCTTTACCTTGGCATCGAAATTAAGATTGATCGAGGTGCGATCGACGATCTGCGAGATCTGATAGCCTTTATAATCATAGTAGAACACATCGCCGTTCATTGTCAGTGCGCCATCTAGCAATGTGTTTTTCGTTCCGAGCTCATAGGCATTAATAAATTCGGGCGCGAATGTGGCAGGATGTGTCGCAGAGGACTGCGCACTTACGAAATCTACCTGCGGTCCAGGCGGATTGGCGCCGCCACCTTTGTAACCACGCGAATAAGAAGCATAGACAAGAGTTTGATCGGTGAAATCGAGCTTTGGCGCCCAATTGGCGACGAAGCGTCCGGTCCACTCTCTCCATTCCTGTTGAACGACGCTTTCGATCGGATAACCGCCACCTTCCAGATATACCCAGCTTGGAATATTGAAGAAGGTTTTGCTGTCGTCGGTCCAGCGCAAGCCTGCTGTTATCTTCAGATCGGGCAGCACTTGATAATAGGCTTCGCCGAAACCGGCCGTAGAATTCAAGCGATAAGGATTTTCGCTACGGAAATAATTATGGCCCTGGCCGTCCAAACTACTAATCGGATTAGGATCGATATAAGTACCTGCGTATTTGTTTCCGATAGTGGCTCCACTGCCGCAAGCGAAATTCGAGGTTATAGCAATAATCCGTCCGTTGAATTGAACCAAATACGGTACCGGAGCGATCGGCAAAGCTTGCACGAAATCTGGCGGACGGCCAGTAAAGCATTGGCTGAATTGTCCGGGGCTTTGGCCATTTGCGACTTGTTCCAGTGCGGCAATCAGATTGAAGAAAACATAGTAATCTTCAACGGTCTGGTAGTGCAGATAATTGCCGCCAACGCTGAAATTGAACGGCCCTTCGAAGTGCGAGGCCAAACGAATTTCTTGCGAAAGCTGCCAAGCGCGTTCATCGGATAAATCCTGACCAACCATTGCATTTGAACAACCCAATTGCGGGTCGCAATAAACTCCTCCAGGTGCGATAGCCGTTGTCCCGAAATAAGTGGTAGCCCGTGCCGTGGGATCGAATATTCCCGGAGCCGTATTGAAGCGATTGAAATCTTCTGTGGAGAACAGAAAGTCTTTATTATATCCGGTCTGCGAGGTCAGCGTGAGTTGAGGCGTCACCGCGTAATCGGCATTAAACTCCACCGTATCATTCTTAGCCTTATAAGATGGATCGATAAGAGACTGGATGACGCGCAAGTTGGTCGATTGTGTCTGACTTGCATAGGGGTCGATGGCTTTGAGCACAAAATCGCCTGCAACAGTTCCATCGCGAACTGCACCATTGAAAACGAATTCGCCGGCCGCTACGAACGGAATAACCTGCCCGTTCGGCGTTTCGAACGCATCCTTTGAATAAAAAGATGTTGGCAAGCAACCTTGACTCAGCCATGTTCGTGCAAACTGCACATTAAAATCGGAAGGTCGGGACGGATCCCCCACCGGTAAATTCGTTTCGTTGAGCTCAAGACCGGCCACGGAAGATAGTCCAGCATCTTTTTTGCACAGCTGCTTGGAAGAACGCACCCGATCATCGTTTTCGTCAAAATGCTCATAAATCAAATACGTTTGTAGATTTTCGGTGGGCTTCCAGCCGACAGTTATCCGCCCAGACCATAAGTCTCGTCCATCGACTGATTGATCTGTCGTTTCATTGAACGTGTAACCTTTCCGCTTGGTCCATTCGGCCGCAACCCGGACATCAAGCCGATCATCAACAATCGGGAGGTTGATCATTCCTTCGAAGCGTCGATTTTGGTAGTTGCCCAGATCTGCAGAAGCCATTGCTTCGAATTGATCACTTGGCTTGGCCGACTCGAGATTAACGACACCAGCTGTGGCATTGCGGCCATAGAGTGTGCCTTGCGGGCCGCGCAGCACTTCGACGTTGGCGACGTCGTAGAATTCTTGCTCAAAGAAATGATTTCGTATGAATGGGATGTCGTTGAAGGCGACAGCGACAGCTGGATCGGTGGTAACAGAAATCGCCTGGGTGCCAATGCCACGGATTTGAATGTTATAGCCGGTGAAATTGGTTTTGGAGAACGTCAAGTTCGGGACCTGTTTCACCAGATCGGGGCCACCGGCAGTTTGGGTGGCGGTGAGTTGTTCCTGACTGAGCGCCGTTATCGCAATCGGTATGCTTTGCACATCCGCGCCACCGAGTTTCGAGGACGTCACAGTTACAGTTTCTACCGCCAGGCGCGATGGAGTTGACGCCTGAGCGAGTTGTATTGGCGTCACATCCAATTCGCTGTGCGTTTCTCGTGTAATTCCCAGCGCGCCGGAAGGATCAGATTTTGCCACGAATCCTGTACCCTTGAGGATCTTGGTAAGAGCCTCCCCATCACTCAGATTTCCCCTCGCGCCATTCGTGTGCACTCCGTGCACGACGGCATTGGGCACCAGGAGCTGGACACCAGACTGGGCAATGTAAGCCTCGAGAGCGGCATCTAGATCGCCACCAGGTACATCAAAACTGGCGGCGCCAGCCACGGTCGCCGCACTGGCCGCGAGCGCGATTCCAGATGTCCATAAGCGCAGATGATGTGAATTTCTCATTTTTCCCCCTTAACTGTCAGCTAATGCTGTTCAACCGCAGGTGTCGGCGCCTGCTCTGCTGAAAGTTCGATTTCGTTTCCGTTCTGGCGCACATGCAGACCCAGGAAATTTTGAGCCATACGCGCGAAGACTTTGACGTCAGTTGCCGGAAGGCGGGCACTAATAGTGAGTCCACCGATCGATGGATCTGCCAGCCGGATGGTCGTGTGATTGTACCGACTGAACTCAGCGACGACCTGCCTGAGCGGCGTGTGGCGAAAGATTAAAATACCCTGGCGCCAACCAAGTGCATCAGCGACCTCGGTTGCGGACTTCCTCGTAACCGATATCGATCGAGTATTGGCGAGCGCTGAATCGCCAGGTATCAGCGTGGCGAGCCGTGCCGTTCTTTGAAGGCCGTCGCGCTCGATACCAACGCTTCCTTTGACAACTGTAACACGCGTGCCGTTAGCTTCTTGGCGTGCGGAGAATTCGGTACCCAGGTCTACGATACGCAGCTTTGCCGAGTGAAGCACAAAGGGCCGCGCCTGATCGTGGACGATCTGAAAGTACGCCTCGCCTTTGTCCAACCACGCAGTTCGGTGTTGCCCGTCAGTTCGGACGCGGAGAACGGTATCCGTGGTTAACTCGATCTTCGAGCCATCTGCGAGGGTAAGGTTCTGGCGCTCGCCGACCGCGGTCGCAAACGTCTGAATGGTGGATCGAGTTGTGAACCAATACGTACTCGCCGACGCCGACACGCAGACCACGACGGCAGCAACCTTGATTCCGATGTTTCGACGTAACCCACGCGCAGATGTATCGCCATCCGGTGCAACAGGTCTGAGCGCTGTAAGCCTGTCAGCCCGCAACCATGCTGCTTTAAGGCGCCAAAATGCGGCGCGATGTGAGAGAGCTTCTTCAAGCCATGCGTCGAGTTCAGTTTGATCGGTATCCGTCCAATCTGTTCTGTCATAACGTCTCAGGACGAATTCAGAAGCACGCTCATCGATTTTTTCGCCGCGGCCGGCGTTTGCCTGTAGGGTTGCTATAGTTTCGCTCATGGCACTTGATCCGTGCGAGATTCTCGATACAAAATCCGGGCGAGCTCACGCATGCCTTCGGTCAGGTGCCACTCAACGGTTTTTTCGGCGAGGCCGATACGCTGAGCAATTTCGCGAATGGAAAAGCCGTGAATTTTGCGCATGACCAAGGCGGTGCGTTGCCGATCCGATAACCGATCCAGTGCAAATTGCAGGTTGCGCAGTTCTTGTCGCGCGATGACGACCCGGTCTGGCGCCGGCTCATCAATCGCAATGCTCAAGTCTTCGAGATTTTCGACAGATTCAAAGGGCACGACCTGCTCGTGACGCACTTTGTCAATGAGGAGATCGCGGGCGATCTTGAAGACAAGCGGCCGAGTGGGATTGGGAATCGCCCTCCGCCCGGCGGCGCAGACCCGTTCGTACAAGTCCTGCCGGAGGTCTTCGACATCGGACTTCGAGCGACCGCCGCGGCTCAGATATTGAATCAATACAGCCTCCAGCGGCAGTACTTCGCGAACGAACCAAGCTTCGACTTCGTCCATACCAATGGCTTCGCCCGAAGCAGGCGACGCGTGCCCTTCGAAATCGGTCTGAGGTGTGTCTGCCATCCCTCGGCCTATCCGCCTTTGAAGGATTATGGCTTCCGCCCATGCCTATAACACCGGATCACAGCGCCAAATCCCCGGAGCTTTTTTTGAGCAACAATCTGTCGCTCGGCGGCAGTTGTAGGCGACGCAACGCAAACAGGGTGCTGAAGAGGCGGCTTAAAGCGCATCGCCTTCCCGAACGCTCGGCAGTCATCTTCAAGCACGCGGTCGGCTAAAGCCCACCGCACGAGGCCATGCGCCTCAGAAAAAGAGCAACAGGATTCCGAGCCAACCACCCGGCGAAGCGCAAACGCGCGCAGCAATCTTCGCCGACTTGGACAGGCCTCTGTCCCCCGACCTCAATAGGTGCAGGGGATATCAATGCCCACAAAACTAGAAGCCCGATGGTGCATGCGAGCGTGCTGTCGGCCACGCGTTTTATGTGCGACGGATAAAAGCTCTCCAACGAGTGGCATGCGGCTGTGCCTGCGGATTAGCTATCAAGTGAGCCTTCGGTCGGGCGAAGTGTCAGAGTGATCTGTCCTTGCTCGGTCTTCGGATTGATATGTGTGTGTATCGCTTCGATCGGAGACCGCATCAGCGACTTCGCACTCCAATCCATCTGCGTGGGCTTCCCGTAGTCGATGCGCAGCTCGCGGCCGGGAGGACCGATGACGTTTGACCACGCGATACTAGAACACTCAACAAGATCACAATTCCCTGCCTCTAAGTCTGGTTTTAGAATGATTTGGAAACAAACCGAGCCGATGGACATTATGAAAAGCATCTCGGGACCAGGCGGCGCACTAGCGATTTTTTTTATCAGGGCGGCAGACGCCACAGCTGGCGCATTCCCGAGAGATCCAAAGGACAATCCGACCAAACATGGTGCATTTCCTCTCATAACTGCATCATCTCGCAACCATAAAAGTAAATGGGACCAACGAGAGAGCTCGCTTTCAGGCATCAAACCCAACGCAAATTTAACGAGAGCCTTATAGGCATCGCGCGGGACAAATCTTTCAGTCCCGGTAGGTAAACTCAGTTTTAGTGTGTCTGCGAGCGGATCTACGGTGACGGCCCCATGCAGCGGCATCCCATGAACGCGGATCGAAATGTTTCGACGCCCGCCCTAAATTGTATGACGTATGTGGGACGCAGTTGAGCGACCAGTTTGGCGAACGCGATTGTTTTTACCTTTTACGCCACCGATGGTCAGAACGGCGCCTACGCTTTTGACTAAAGCGTCGTCATACTGTGAGAACAATTGGTTGCAGGTGTCACATTCATCAAGCGAAATAATCCACTTATTGCCAAGTGCTTCGGGAAGGAAATGTGAAACGTGTTTGAACTGCTCGGAAGCGGTTGTCCCACAAAACCGACATCTGCCCTTCGTGCCTAGGCGCAATGGCTCAGCTCCGACGCTTCCTCGGGCGAGCGCAAACAGACTGTACCCATCTATATTTGATGTGGATGTTTTTTCCAAACCTCACCCTTTTTAAAAGCCTCGACCCTGCTTTACCGGTTCTAGCTTTCCATCATGTGAACTTTTGTTGACGCAGACCATTTTTTATCAAATACTTCTAAACAATGTTTGGAACATTTGCTAAATATCGAAGTCCAGTTCCAGGATAGGAAATCTCTGTATTTAGAGGTTACCTACCTTACCTGCCGATTGGGGGCGTGATCTCTGTACCATTTTGTTGAGAGCGCTTGGATACCGGGGGCTTAAGTATCCGTATTTCCAGAGCCACCTCCTATTTCAACGAAATTTATCGCGTAGTGCGATTTGGAAAGAGCAGCTATGAAAGCAACAGAGCCTTGGCGTCTTCCATCTCCGAAAATATTTGCGCTTTTCCTGACCGCCGTAGTCAGCGCGGGATGCTCCGCAGTGCAAAGCGTCGATGTGACAAAAGCATCCGCGGACGCGCGCAAGGATGCATATTTGAATTACTCCATAGCCAAATCATTTTTCACCATCCAAATCACTTCTGCACCGTCAGCAACGCCCGTACCGACGACCAGCGCGTCGGCCACACCGCCCGCTCCGCCTGCTGCTCCGGGAGCGGCGACCGCTTGGACCATAAACGGGACGTTGACCTCCGGCGGCGCGGGTGCGGCGGGTTCTGCTAAAGCAGATTCCAACTCAAGCTCGACCGACAGTGGTCGTTGTAGCGTGCTAAGTGCGGAATATACTGCTGCTCAGACCGAAGTAGCTGGCGAAATATCGAGCTACAAAACGCTAACGGTGCGCCTCGCGCAATTGGTGGCCGGAAAGCCCGCACACGGGGATTCGCCTGCCAAACTCGCAAAGGATCTTGAAGGTTACGTCGATATCGTCAGCGATTTGAATTATCTTCTGCTAATCAGCGAAAATGGTGGAACCACGGTTGGAGGAGCTTCCGGGGTTTATGACGAGATCGTTAGCCAATGCCCAGCAAAGGTTGGCGTGACTGTTCAGCAGAGCATCGTTCCAGATCCGACGCGCACCTTTGCTCTAAAGCAGCGCACCAACATTTTCTACACAGACGCGCTCACGCTAAGCACCGATGCGAACGGCTTCCTAACCAATGGCTCTCCCACCACGACCTCGCAGGTAACAGCTGTTGCTAGCGCCGTGGCGAACGACATTGGGCTTGCCTATGCTCCTGCCATCTCGCACGTATTGCCGGCACCAACGCCAGCGCCAGCACCGCAAGCAGTTCCGCCCAAAGGACACCGAGCCGCGCCGGTCTGTATCCCAGGCTCGCTTGCCTGCCTTTTGCAGCAAATTCACAACCTGGCACATAGCAATGCATCGAATGGACCTGGCATGGCTCAGAAAATTCTCGCAGATCTCATCACTCCGGGATCCCTTGCCAACCTTCCCAGTGCTGCATTGCCGCTAACGCTTTATGTTCCAATCGACGAGTTGGACAGCGGAAAACTATCTGAAAAGCACCAGGAAACGCTGTCTAAATACGCATTGGACATTAGATTTGACTGCTCACAACGCTCCGGCACCCCACTCCCTGACGGCATCCCGGAGAATGCGCCAGCCAAAAATGATTGGGGTGGCCCATCTAAAGAGGGTGTCTATGATGGGCTGGTTGTTTCTGCATCTCATGCATGCAAATTCTCGGCTATACAAAACAGGCCGATCTCTGATCCGGCCAAAGGTGCCGCTGCCACCCAGCCAGTCATCGTGACGCAGAGTTATTTATGGGCACAGGACAATAGGGATCTGGTTATCTTACCAACTGACCGAGGCTTTCTCGTCGCGCGCAGTGTTTCCTATACCTTCACCAACGGGCAGGCCACGGGCGTGACCGATAGTCGCCCGAGCGAAGCGCTTGCGGTCGTATCCTTTCCAGGAACAGTGGTTGGAGCTTTTTTCTCAGGCGTAACGTCAGCGTTCACCAACGGGCAAACGGTCACCAACGGTAAAACAGCGGATATTGACGCAGAGACCGCTAACCTGACTGCTCAAGCCAACTACCTTGCCGCCCAAGCAGCGCTTCAGAAAGCCAAGTCCCCTCCAAGCACATCTTCCGATTAAAGCCGCAGCTCAGCAGAAACTTTTGATAGCAACCTGTCTTCGGCAGAAGAGACTGTGTTTAGGATCATTCGACGGAGAACCCTATGGGGGTCGAACAAACAAGTGATCAATCATCCACCACGTCCATCACAACCCTTTTGTCAAAAGGTGACGTCACTTCCGGTCATCGTTCACGAGAGGATGCGCGAAAATATCTTCCGGACTTCAAGAAGGCTTTACATCTTCCGAACGCACCAGAGCCTGCCTTCGACCCCCTTCTAGAAGAGTTTTTGATCGAAGCTGTTCTGAGTGCAGCCTGGTATCAGAAACGGTATATAGCGGCTCAGCGCCAGGTTAGAACCTACATTGCTTTCAATGCAGCACTGATCATCGCGATTCCACTCGCGCTGATAGGGTTAGGGGCGCTGGCCACCGCATTAAAGGCAAATGCACTGGTCGGTCAAACTGCCGGCATTCTTACCGGTATTCTCGCTCTTCAGAAGACTCTCTCCACTTGGTACGCATCTCAAAGACGTTATGCCGTCTGGTACAAAGCCGCAGCTGATCTCAAAACGCTATATTATGGCCTTGTCCAAACCTGGTCGGGAAAGGCAGGCACCGATACCACGGGGTTTGTCGACGCACTGAAGAACGGTACGATTGCCGCACGCGCAATCGTCAGCGACGAACAGCTTGATTTCTATCAGAAACTCGCGCTTCCAAGCTTTGACGTCCTCGATATGCTGACTAGCACGCGCAGCGCCGTATCAACCTTCGTTGCTACCCTTGTCCCGGGCTCACCAACCCAAGTTGCCGTGGCCGGGAAGAACCTCATAGCAGCGGGCCCAACGAGTGTTCCAAATTCTGCAAACTCGACGCACGTCGGCAATGCAGGCAGCGCGTCAATAAAGCTGCCGATCATAACAGTCCTGCAGGAGGGAGCCCAAAAAGACCGGGGCAATCCCTATACTATAGTCATCATCGCAAACCCTACGTTACAGCCGGCATCTGCACAGGATCAGCTCATCGCCGACCCAATCATGCAACTTCCCACCGCATATCAGAATTGCGTACAGTATATTAGAACGTCGCTATTCGGTCGACTACCAGGTCAGGCGGAGCATTTCCTCGCGCAATTTGAAACTGATATTCGAATAATTTCCATATTCGACCCAAGCTTGGAGGTCGGTTCGACGACGGCCCTTGTAGCAAACTACTCGGTCGACGACATTGTACAGCCCTTGCAGGAAGCATTCGCGCCCTTGGTCGCGCGCTACCAATACAAAGACAAGCCAATCATAGCAGACGTGGTATTCGCAGTAACGGCTTCCACTACGAATGACAGATCCAGTTCATACTACACTGCTGATGACGAGGGTTCTGGTGGCACGAATTTCGATCTAGATGGCCAACCATTCGTTCATCGTCAATCGAACATCGCTCCTGGCGTTGTTGCTCTGCATGTGAGCGCTACCTCGATAGTCGCACTCCACGAATTTAGTCATGCGGCTTCGAGTTGGACCAATGGAAGCATAACCGACCTTTATGTGGATAGTGCTACCACATATAACGCAATCAACGTACGTCAAGGCAGGCCAATTCCTCCCGACTTTGCACAATATGCAGGTAAAACTTACAAATCCGATCTGTTGCGGGAGTGTCTCCACAGCTATCCGCCGGGATGGAGCTCTTATCATTGCGAAGAGGTGGATAGCCGCTTTCCTGCTGTGATGGATGACTTTTGGCACGGTCCAGGCAAACCCGAAGATTGCAAACATGATAAAATAACGCTTGACTTTCTCACCGCCCGGCTGCGTTCAATTATGTCTAGAGCATGAAGGTTACGCTATGGAACCGATGAAGCCAGAAGTGATTGGGAAAATCTTGGCGACGCGCCCAGATGTCAAAATGGAAGATATTCGCGAATATCAGAAGTTGCTGGCAGAACAGTTGCGTCAGGCATCGCCTTTCGCTCCAAAGGCGAGCAGCCCAGCAGCCGCTCCGCCCAATTCCAATAGACTCATAGAACTACAGAAAAAGTTATTCGGTTAGTGGAGCGATTCCACGAATTTCCCATACCCTCACGCTCTGTCGAGTGTGTTGAGGACAATAAAGCCAAGTCAGATGTGATTTCCGCGCCGCTTATGTTTTGACGGCTTGACCGAACGCTTCAGAGCATCCTGGAAGTTTGCGACGCTCGCTTCCAAATTTGCGACGCGCCCATCGATATCTCCGCGTTTCAGTGCCGTGGCCATATCGCTTCGTAGTTTCTTGACAGTGCCCTCTATTGCTACCAGATCGGCGGAGGAAATAGCCACTTGGCCAACGATTTCCGATTTCGTCGGCGCTCTCAAAGAACTGGAGTATCCCATACTGGCCGGCAATGTTGCCGCCAGCAGGGTAACAACAGAAACGATCGTAAGCATGTGCGCACCTTTTACGAATTGAGCCAAATGATCATTCATTGCGGTGTTTACCGAAGCACAATAAAGCAATCCTTGCGCATGATATGATCGGTCGTACCTTTTGAACGTGCCGGTATCTAGATTCACCACCGAGCCAAGGAAGAGTGTTTGCCTTGCCTGAACAGAGATGGCCCGCATAATCGAAATAAAAGCCATAATCATAAAAATGACAGACGCACCCAATAGAAGGATCGCAATCCGTTTGCTGATCGACGAAGGTGCCTCTTCGCGAAATAAAAACACGACCACCGATATCACCAATGGCGCAAGAAAGAGGAGCAGCGCAAACGTCCACTGCGCTTTCTGTTCAAGTTGGTTGCCTCGTGCTTCAGCCTGATCAAAAATCCACTGACATTGGGCCACTTGCTCTTCATCAATTTGGACACTCGGCGGCGGAAGAGCATCGGGCGGCTCGGGTTGCGGGTTGAATGGCACAAATGTTTGCCAAACGATTCGCCAGAATCCGGAGAAAATTCTTCGCGTCTGTTTTTTCCAACCACCGCCCGATTTCTTCCCAATGAAGAGCGGCGGTTTTGCAATATAGTTCTGTCCCATTAGCGTTGACCAAAAAAGAGTTGAACGAACGCGTCACGCATCGGAAATCCAAGCTTGGTCTCTAACCATGCCCACTCGCCCGTAGGGTTGACTTCCAAGAACGTCACTTGATCGTCGGGCGTTCTAATGAAGTCAAAGGCGCCATAAACGAGGCCGAGTTGGCGAAGCATTGTTCTGCACAGGCTAATGGTCGCTTCGTCCAAGCTCGACACTCTATATTCGACCGGCACAGCAGGATCGCGCCAATCGACGATCGGCGAATCCCCTTTTATGTCTGCGACGAAGCATTCCGCGCCAATAAAGGTCGCTCGGACATCAGCAATTCTTGGAATTTCTTGCAACATTACTGGGCAAACGACACCACAACTGTCGTCCAGCGCACTAGGGTCGACGCGCCGGGTGAAGATAGAATAGCGCGCCGCACCTTCGGTCAGCATACCGTGAAAGATTGGCTTGCAGATGGTTCCGGCTGAGTTTGCCTCGGTGAAATTCCGCAACTCAATTGGATCGCGAGAAATCAAGGTCCGCGGAATCCGAAAACCTAATCGACGAGCTATTTGGAGTTGATAGAGTTTATGTTCGGCGATCGATACACGATCAATCGGATTCACCCAAAGCAGATCAGGGTTCCATGCGAGTCCAAATGTCAGATGGCGCAGTTCCCCTGAAACAAAAAACCTCTCACCCGGGGTTGCCCCCTCCATTCCAGACGGATGAATGGCACGACGGTACCAAACAGATGTGACATCCTTTAGATCGAGCTTTCTAGGTCCCACCGCAATGCTGCGCTGCATCACGTCTTGATCGATTTCGAAACGGTAGTTCGCCGTCACCAGATCTTCGGCGTTTAGACGAAAATATGGCAATTGCTGCTTGATCAGCTCAACGATCAGAAAATCTGCGGTGAGGTCTTTGTCAGAAGTGAGAATAAGGAGCATCGAAAAGCACTCCTTCAGATTTTTTTTGAATTGTATTGAGGGGGTTGGCTACCTTTGAAAGCGCGTCGGCGTCTAATGTGGCAGTGATTTCGGTTTGGTCGGCCCCCTCGTGCGTTCTTGTGATCGTGGTTTCACCGAACGAGCTCGCAGTGATGGCAGAAATTTCCGTTTGATCGGCGCCTTCAAAGGTTTTTGTTATTGTGGTCTCGCCAAATGTCGAAGCCAGAGCGTCCGAAATTTCAGCATTGTCCACGCCTTCACGGGATGCAGTTATCAGTGTTTCCCCGAAAATAGTTCCAGCAATGTTTGCCTCAAGGCCGCTCACAACTGGAATGCGCGACGTAGCGTCAATCCAAAGCTGCCGCGTTTGATCGAAAATTTCTCCGTCTGGCGAACTGTCGGGCGGTATTTCCTTACGGCCTCTGAGAACAAACGCTGTCATACCCCCCCCAATGCGCCGCGCGAAAATGCAGAGTACTGGGCCAATATAACAGAAATTTATCTCTGCGTCAGCTGGTGTAATTTAGCGATGTTACCCCGGTTACACCTAAAAGCCGTCCCAAATTCCAAAACCTAAGGGGACTATCTTGCAAAACAGCCCCCCTTCCAAAAGCCGCTTGCTAGACGGGCTTGAGAACACAATCTGAAGCTCCTGGGCGGCGAATCGCGCTGGTCGGCGCGGGTGACCAAGCCGCCCCGAATTCTGCATTGTCGCCTGACGACATGACGCGCCGAGCGACATCACGCCTTCTGCGCGCCATTAGCAGGCGAGGCAGATCTGAAACCCACGGCCGCGATCAAGGCATCTGTGACGAACGACGATCTGATCTATCTGGAAGACGGCAAGCGGTTTAAGACGGCGCTCGAGCGGTATTTGCGCGGACGCTATGTCGTGACGCCTGGGGCGTATCGCGCAAAGTGGAAGCTGCCGTCCGGCTATAAATCGATCGCACCGAACTACACCGCGCGGCGCTCCACTCGCGTCCAAAGCGATGGTCTAATTTTCAAGGCGCCGTCGCGGGGAAGTAAGCAAAGGAACGCTATCCGCCCAGCCCTATACTGACTGCCGCGAACGGACCGTAAAAGCCTCGATCGTAATTCTTATGGGCGGCGACGCCTCCGTCGACAGGTCCAAAGAACATATCTGCCCGATATCCAAAGCTTACCTTGGCATTGGTATAGCGCCATGAAACACCTGCAAAACCCCCAATGTTCGGCACTACGACACGTCTATCTCGTTCGGCGATGGCAGAGTGTTGATAGGTTGGAACTTTGTATTGGAGTGAGCCAATGTAGAATTTGTGCGTTTCCGTTTCTTGATGTTGTGCACTCATACTCTGACGTCCGAATAGTAGCGCACCGCTAACGCCCCAGTCCGCGGTGATCCCACCCTGGCTCTGATTACCAGCCAACTCAGACGAGGCGGTCCACGAAACTGATGGGCCGATACCAGTAAATCTACTTGTCCTCGCTATCGAACCGGAAAATTTATAAATCGTACGTGTAGCGTTTGTCGGTTGATATTGAATGTCTGTTATGTTTCGAGAATTAAATTGAGCATAACGCACACCCAAGGCAATAATCGAGGATCCATTTTCTCCAACCATTCCCAAGCCGATGTCTTTGCCTGCACTAAAATCCAAAATCAAATGGCTTTCGACCATTTTGGCGGCAATATTCTGATATGCGTAATAACCGTCGTATCCATATGGGCCGACGTAGTGTTCAGCGGTCCGTTCAGTTAATGTCCTGTTCGCGACATTTCTGCCGTATCGTATTGACGCGGAGAGGATCAAGTCTGTCCCCTTTGGCGTGAACGAAATCTTCGCGTCCCCATCCCAGCTATATGGCGGGTTTTTCTCGACGATAGCCGGAGGCGTCGCCGCCAATGGCAGCTTAGGGGAATGAGAAAGAAACGGAGGCAAATACGCCTGCTGACCGTTTTCGAGTTGCGTAAAACCTCCGCCGAGTTCGATCCACACCGTTGGACGGTCGTCGCTTTCAGCGATGGCGGACCTCATCGCCAGCAAAAGGAATGCTGTCATCGAGACCGTCTCGAGAAGTGCCGATCGAAGCTTAGCTCCGTTGCGCAATCTGATTTCTAGTTCGCTCATTGGTTCCCCCTTACCAGTTCTTCGTGATACGTAGGCCGAACAGACGCGGATCGGTTACAAAGACATTTGTCGTCAATCCACTATCATCGGAATTCAAAAACGCGCCTGTGACCGCGGTCGTATCAAGCACATTCTTGAGATAGGCCATTGCTTGCCAACCGTTTTGGTTGGTGAAAATTAGCGACAGGTTCAGATTGGTGTAGCCATGAATTTGGTCGTACGGCTTGTCGTTGAAAACGCGAGCAAACGAGTTGCCTTGCCAGTATCCGTCCGCGCGTGCCGTTCCGGCCCAATCCTCACTGAGCGGCATCGAATATTGCGCGCCCGCAGATAGCGTGAACGGCGGCGTATTCGGCAATTTGTTGCCGCTCAAATCCTTGGCGAACCCTTCTCCGTTGTTGATTGCCGGATCAAGGCCCGTGACTCCGGAATAAGCTGTAAAGCAGGCATATTCGATTCCAACAGGTCCCTGGGCGAGGTCTTCATTGACGGTTGCTGTTGGGAGAATGCAATTCGAAGTGGCCGTGATAAACGGTTTAACCACCATCCAGTCCGAATGACCGGCGGTTCGATCAATCAGATCGATAGCTCTCGAGCCATGGGCCAATCTTCCGTCCTCATATCCACCGGAGAAATTGAACCTTAATCCCGGGAGGGGCTCCCATGTGGTCTCCAGCTCCGCACCTTTGACATTCGCGTCGAAATTCAAATTGACGGAAGTCCGATCAACAATCTCCGAAATCTGATAGTTTTGGTATTTGTAATAGAAAACATCCGCATTGATGGTCAGGGCACCGTCGAGCAACGAATTTTTCGTGCCCAGTTCGAACGCATCTACAAATTCCGGCTTAAACGTAAGTGGATGGGTCAAATCACTCGGAGAGCTGAACAACGTTCCGAAGAAATAAACCGGGGTCACGCCAGGTGGATTGGCGCCACCGCCTTTGTAACCGCGCGAATATGAACCGTAGATCAGCGATTGATCTGTGAACTCCAGCTTGGGTGTCCAAGTGACGTTGAACCGCCCCGTAAACTCCTTCCATTGCTGATCTATGACACCTTCGACCGGCAAACCTTTGCCAAGGAGGATGACCCAACTCGGTATTTCGGTGAAGTGCTTCTTGTCGTCCGTCCACCGCAGGCCGCCTGTTAGTTTCAAATCCGGAGTTACTTGGTAGTAGACCTCACCGAAGCCGGCAAACGAGTTCAGATGATACGGATTTTCGCTACGAAAATAATTGTGTCCTAGGCCGTCAATCTCACTCAGTGGGTTGGGATCGGTATAGGCACAGCCAAGGCCAAAGAAAGAACCAAAGCCACCCATGTTCCGAGGATCTGCCGGTATGGGATCGCAACTGTTGGCGATCACGGGGTCAAACGGAATGTGCGGACCATCAGGTGGGAACGGCAAGTGGCCCGTGTTCGGAAGTGAACTGGTCCGCAGACTTGTATCCATAGTGTACATGGTGATGGCATTGTAGAAGACGTAATAGTCTTCCACTGTTTGGTAATGAAGGAAATTGCCACCCACGCTGAAGTTCAGGGGGCCAGAAAAGTTTGATGCGAGCCGCATCTCTTGCGAAAATTGCCAGGCGTGTTCCTGAGAGACATCTTCGCCCACAAGGCGGCTCGAACAGCCCAGCTGAGGATCACAAAACTGACCATCTGTTCCGACTAAGCTTCCATCGATGAACCCGGAGGTGCCATTTGCAACAGAGTCGACGAATAAGTTTGGGTTCGAATTGAATCGGTTGTAGTCCTCGGTCGAATATAAAAATCCTGATTGTATCCAGTCTGAGATGTGAGAGTGAGTGAATCGGATATTTTGTAATCCGTGTTAAACTCGAAAATATCATTTTTTGCGTGATAGTGTGGCTCAAGGAGCGAGCCAACAACTCGCAGATCTTGTGATTGAACCTGACCGGCGTAAGGATCAGTTCCCTCTGGTATAAATGCGTCTCCGGTAAGTTCATTTGCTACAATGAATGGAAGCCCAGCCGCATTCGGTGTTTCGAACGACGTAGGTCCATAAAGTGGGCCGGCTTGACAACCTTGCGAGAGAAAATATGCGCCGGTGTTTCCATTGTTGCTGCTGTAGGTCGGCACTTGCGGGCCGGCTGGCCCCTCAACTACGGACGGCAAAGGGGCACGTGTGCATAGCTGTTTGGTAGACCGAGCACGGTTGTCATTTTCGCTGAAATGCTCCCAAACGAGATAGGACTGCACACTCTCGAACGGTTTCCAGCCAAGCGTTACCCGCCCCGACCAGAGATCCCGCCCGTCTACGCTCTGGCCGGTTTCCTGGTTGGTTTCGTAGCCCTTGCGCTTAGTCCACTCCCCTGCGATGCGGAGATCCAACCTGTCGTCGACGATGGGCAAATTCACCATGGCCTCAAATCGACGGTTTTGGAAATTGCCAATTTCGGCCGAAGCCATTGCTTCGAATTGATCCGTCGGTTTCGCGGAAACAAAATTTCACCACGCCTGCCGTGGCGTTGCGTCCGTAAAGAGTACCTTGCGGACCACGCAGGACCTCTAACTGACCAACATCATAAAACTCTTGCTCAAAGAAATGATTGCGAATGAACGGAATATCGTTGAACGCGACCGCGACTGCCGGATCTGTTGCAACAGAAATCGCCTGCGTTCCAATTCCTCGAATTTGAATATTGTACCCTGTAAAATTTGTCTTTGAAAAAGTCAGGTTTGGCACTTGTTTTACAAGGTCAGGACCGCCCGCCGTCTGTGTAGCCGTCAACTGTTCTTGAGATAGCGCGGTAATAGCGATCGGGATGCTTTGCACATCGGCGCCGCCAAGCTTGGAGGACGTTACGGTGACCGTCTCGACAGTGGAACGAGCAGGCGCAGTCTGCGCCAGCTGAATCGGCTCAATAACTTCGGACTGCGACGAGCGCTCGACAATACCGATTGCACCAGATGGGGCTTTTTGGGTTGTAAAGCGCGTGCCTTTCAGGAGCCGCGAAAGCGCCTCATTGGACGAGAGTGCGCCCGACACGCCTTTTGTACGGGTTCCACCTAACTCATCCTCCGGATACAGCAGCGCAACCCCGCTTTGTTTCACATAGCTTTCGAGGGCGGTTCGTAAATCGCCGCCTGGGATATTGAAATCCTGGGCATGCGCCGTTGCAGAAAAGGCGCCCACATAGGCCGCGCCCGCCATCAGCAATTTGAAAAAATTGTCATTCATTGCTCCCCCTTAATCCTGTCGATCTGCTCGTTAGAAATATTTTGCTCAGCGCGAAATAATGATGCTTCCATCCCGCTCTTCGACGCGTAAGCGCAATGACGTGCGGGCCAACACAGCGAAATCTTCGATATCCTGTGCTGGAAAAGTCCCGCCAATCCGACGCTGCGCAACGCCACGGTCGGCGATTACAATTTTCGTGCGATTGTATCGGTTGAATTCGGCCGCCGCATCGGCAAGGGTTGCATGCACGAAGACCAGCATCCCACGGCGCCAGCCTAACTGATCGCGCAATACCTGCTCAGAATTTCTGACAATCTGAAGTGAATTTGCCGTTGCAAGCACTACATCCCCCGGCGAGAGAACAGCAGATGTCGCGAACTTTACAGTTCCTACTGCCTCAATACGAGCTAAGCCTTCAACGAGCGACACCTTAAGCCGATCGGCTTCGTTGCGAACGGAGAACTTCGTCCCAAGATCTGTTATCCGGCGATTGAGCGAGATCACGGTAAACGGGCGTTTCGCATCGTGCTTGATATCGAAATAGGCCTCGCCCTGATCGAGCCAGACAAGACGGCGATCGCTAGCGCTCGAAATTCTCAGTGTTGTGCCTGTGTTCAGTTCGATGCGCGATCCATCGGCGAGCCGTAACACCTTCCGCTCGCCGATGCCGGTTGTGTACCTAAGATCGTGCGATCCGGAAATTTGTGCGTATGCCCACAACCCGAATATGGCGACGCCAAGCAACACGCCAGCCGATCCCAATCTGAGGAACCAGGTTTTGCTTTTCGCGGGAGCAACATTTGGTGCATTCGGCTTTCGCAACGCCGTCAATCGCTCGGTTCGTGCCCACCCTGTTTCAAGCCGCCAATAGGCGGTGCGATGGGCCCAAGAAATCGCGAGCCACGTTTCCAGCTCCGCCTGGTCCGCTTCAGTCCACGGTCCGAAGCATTTGCGCTCGAGCCAGGATATTGCACATTTGTCGATGCTGTCGGTGTTCAAATCCGTAAGGGCGTTGCGCTCATCTGTCGTCATGAGGGCTTCCTCGGTTCTGCCGGCTCGCCATAGATAAAATCGATCAATGCACTCATTCCGTGCATTAGATGCTGACGCACGGTACTCTCCGAGATGCCCATCCTCGCGGCGATTTCTCGCCGAGACAGGCCCTCAATGCGGCCAAGCACGACCGCCTCCCGGCATCGAGGAGCCAGTTGATCCAATGCAATCTGCAACCTGCGCAGCTCTTCACGCGCAATGACGGTGCGTTCGGCGCCAGGCTCGTCATTCGTGATGCCCAGATCATCTATATCTGCAGCAGTTTCGATGGAGATCACGCGGCGCTGCCGCATGCGATCGATCAAATAGTTGCGCGCCGTCGCGAATAGAAACGCTTTAGCGTTCTCTGGAATTTCTTTCTGGGCAGCCTCGCAAGCACGGATATAAATTTCCTGACGCAAGTCGCCGAGATCACTTCGGTTGTGCCAGTTGTGGTGAAGGTATTGCATCAGGATCGGCTCCAGCGGCAGTACTTCGCGAACAAACCAGCCGTGCACGTCCGCCACGCTCATGTCCGTACGGAACGAGCGAAGATCGCCGCTTTCACGATCGGTATCCGTTAGCTCTGCCATTTCCGAAAGCTTTCCGCCTTGCCGGCTGTCGGCTCACGATTGTGTGCGCTTAGACGAGCGAGGACGATGGATGAGCTATACTTTGGGTGATTATTTTTCTCCGCGCCGCCGGGAACCGTGTCCTTGAAACAAAGTTGCGCTTGTTAGCCGACTGCGCCCACGTTGCTCATAGCGACGGGCCGCGACGTTGCCACCGATGTCCAGAATCTCTGAGCGACGGCAATTTCTAAGATGATTGGCGCAGCGTGCGCCATCACCCCTTAGGACCCGTGCCGACGCAGTGTATTCAAATTGATAGGTGCCGAGTGCTACTTCTGATCGATAGTTACGACCGCTTTCTAAAAGAGTGAACCATCGCTCCCTTCCGCAGCTGCTCCAAATAATTCGCCCACCATGTCATCATTTTCACACGCTCTTCCCAATGTAACCCGCGAGCATAGGCGCGGCGAACGTCGTTGTTTTCTATGTGCCCAAGTTGCCGCTCGATGGCGTCCACGCTCCACTTTCCTAACTCATTTAAAAGCGTGGATGCGGAAGCACGGAAGCCGTGTGAAGTCATTTCCTCCTGGCTGAAACCTATTCTACGGAGCGCAAGATTGAGCGTATTTTCTGATATCGGCTTGTCGGTTTTCACAAAACCCGGGAAAGCCAGGCGGCAATGCCCCGTCACGACTTGGAGTTCTTCAAGAACTAGTTTTGCTTGAGGCGCTATGAAGATTTTGTGCTCGCGGCGCATTTTTGTTTTGGCGGCTGGAATGGTCCAGATGTTGTTGTCGAGATCGAACTCTGTCCACTCGGCCGTTCTAAGCTCACCCGGCCTGGGAAACAGCAGAGCAAGAAGCTTTAGACCGGCCCTCGTTGTGGGCTCACCGTCGAACGCGTCGACAGCGCGAAGAAGCCCTCCGAACTTGTTGGGCTCCGTGATCGCAGCGCGCGGCTTGACTGTTGGCCTTGTAAGCGCGTCCCGAAGCGCCACAGTCGGATCGTTCTCTGCACGCGCGGTCGCGATAGCATATCGACAGACCGCCCCAATGGTCGCCCTTAGACGGCGTGCGGTCTCGTAGCAGCTGCGGGATTCGGGCTCCTGCAGCACGCGCAAGATATCGATTGGCCTGATCTCCGACACACGCTTGGCGCCGAGCGCCGGATAGGCAAAGTCCAACAGCCACTCCTTTTTAAGGAGCGTGGCTGGCGCACGTCCTTCGCGCCTAAGTTTTTCGACCAGCTCGACAGCCACTTCCTTGAAAGTCTGGCCGGACAAGCTTTTGGCATCGATCTGCTGCTTCCTCTCCGCCGCAGGATCTTTGCCGTCGCGTAGGAGCTTTTGCGCGTCATTGCGCTTCTCGCGTGCCTCGGCGAGTGAGACGGCGGGATAAGGACCAATTGCAAGCTGCTTTTGCGTCCCGCCATGCCGATAGGCGAGATGCCAGTAACGTGTTCCGTTTGGCTGAACCCAGAGCTGAAGGCCACCACCGTCCGACAGTTTCAGCCGGACCGGACCCGGCATGGTCTTCCTACAAACAACATCCGTTAGACGCATTTCCGCACCTGTGCTCGGACCAACAGGGGGGTCAGAATAACCCAAAGACCAACAATAGACCAACAGACCTGCCCGGCTAACAGCGGTCGGCCGCGGACAGTGGCGGGCAGATCGCCGTTATTTTTCAAGCATTTGTGATGTTCTGAGGACGGCCGCGGATGCTGCCGAATGAATATCTGGTGCCCAGGAGAGGACTCGAACCTCCACGCCGTGAAGCGCTAGTACCTGAAACTAGTGCGTCTACCAATTCCGCCACCAGGGCACTTAGGGGGCGGATGTGTATGGGGCCGCCAAGGGGCTGTCAATAAAGGGCGATCAGGTTGGGGCGAAGATCGAGCCCGCCATGTCGGCCGTGCGGTTCTGGGTGGCCAGATAGTGCGCGCGCCACGCCAGAACCTGGGGCTGCACCTTGCGCTTTGGCGGGGTGGAACCCAGGGCGAAAATAGCCGGGGATGCCCATCAGCACATGCCGCCAGACGCCGGGTGCGATCCATTGATACCAGAAGGATTTGGCCCAGGCGCGAACATTGAACAGCTCGCCGCGCTGCCAGAGAATCCACATCGGCAGAAATGTGCTCATCGAAGCGAAATCGAGCGTCACGATCGCCATCGCAATGCAGCGCACGATATAGCCGCGCACGCCGGGATTCATCGCCTTGTAGACATCGAAGGCCACCGCCTTGTGTTCTTCCTCTTCCATTGCATGCCAGCGCCACAGATCGGCGAAGAACGGATGCGCTCCTTCCATCACGCGCGGATCGGCAAGGGCATGTTCGGCGAACAAGTGCAGTGAAATGTTCGTAGCCGCATGTGGCGGCGAGTTGCCCGCGGAAGGGAAGATATTTGCGCGCGAGCCGCGTGACCGTCTTTATCATCCGATCGAATTTGTGAACGGCGATGCCGCGTTCGGCCAGAAGCGCGTTGTAGGCATCGTGTTCGCGGGAATGGATGGCTTCCTGCGTGGTGAAGGCGCGCACATTGCGTTTCAGCGCCGGATCCTGAATCTCGCGTGCATAATTCTTCACGCTATCGATGAAGAAGCGTTCGCCTTCGGGAAAGGTAAGCGACAGCGCATCATAATAGGAGCTGATAACCGGATTTCCGCCGTGCCAATAAGCCGGCAGCGATTTGTCGAAGGCGAAATGAAGATTGCGCGGCTCGATGCTATCGCGAAGTTCAAGCCCTGTTTCGGCGTTCATCGCTGGCTCTCCTGTTCGGCGGGAACGAAATCTATCTTGTCGCGGACCGCGCAATCGGGGCAGGCCCAATTGCCGGGCACTTGCGCCCATTTCGTGCCGGGCGGAAAGCCTTCGCGCGCCATGCCCTTGCTCTCGTCATAAACGAAACCGCATTCGGGACAGGCAAAGCGCGCCATCTCAGGCATCCGCATAGCGGCGCAGCAATTTCTCGCGGCGCGAAGGTTGCAAATTGGCCTTGCGTGACATCGCCATTGTAATGCGCAAGCACGCGCTTGTTCATCATGCGATACCAGAAGAACGGGAAGTAGGCCGGCAGCAGCATTCCAGCATACCCCACGGGCAATTGCGGGCTATCCTGAAAATGGCGCAGCGCCTGAAAACGCCGCATCGGATTGGCGTGATGATCGGAATGGCGCTGAAGCTGATAGAGGAACACATTCGACATAATATGGTTGTTGTTCCACGAATGCTCGGGCTGACAGCGGACATAGCGGCCAGCCTCGTCCTTCTGCCGCAGCAATCCGTAATGCTCGATATAATTCACGACTTCGAGCAGCGACGCGCCATAGAACGCCTGCAGAAACAAGAAACGGCAGCACCGCCCATCCAAGCCACAGCGCGATCGCGCCGAACACCACCACCGTCATCGCCCAAGATTGCAGGTTCTCGTTTTCGCGATGCCACGCGCCATGACCGCGGCGCGACAGACGTTCGCGCTCCAATGCCCAGGCCGAACGCAGCGAACCGACCATCGTGCGCGGCAGAAATGCCCAGAAGCTTTCGCCCAAGCCGCGAGCTCGCGGGATCTTCGGGCGTCGCCACATTGCGGTGATGGCCGCGATTGTGTTCGACAAAGAAGTGGCCATAAGCCACCGGCGCAAGCGTGATGCGAGAAAGCCAGCGCTCGCAGATTCTCGCGCTTGTGACCCAGTTCGTGCGCCGTGTTGATGCCGATGCCGTTGATCATGCCGACGCTGAAGATCAGACCCACATAGGCGAACCAGCTTGTGGTGGGACGCATCGCGAGCCAGGCGCCATAGATCGTTACGGCGTATTGGATCGGGATGTAGGCGTAGACGATCCAGCGGTAATACCGGTCGCGTTCCAGATCGGCGATGGCCTGTTCCGGCGGATTGCTGCGATCGCTGCCGACCAGAAGATCAAGAAACGGCACAATGAAATAGACGATGATCGGCGTGCCCCAGGCACCGAACACGTCGCCGTTGATATGGAAATTGATCAATCCAGTGAGTACCAGCAAGGGCATGGCAGGGCTCAAAAGCCACCAATAGCGTTTGCCGTCGGTCCACGAAGCAGTCATGGTCGCCATGGTCATCGTTATGCCCTCAGCTATCTCGCCATCGTTCAATGGCACAGTGTATAGTGGCCTTAAATCGAGCCGTCAAGAACCCATCGTCATGAGCAGCCCTCTCTCCGCCGCCGAATTCACTATCGACGAACTGGCCCGCGAGGCCGGAGCCACAGTCCGCAACATCCGCGCCTACCAGGAACGCGGCCTCCTGCCCGCCGCCTGAACGCCGGGGCCGGGTTGGGATTTATGGCGAGGCCCATCTGGCTCGGCTGAAGATCATCGGCCCCTTGCTGGAGCGCGGCTATTCGCTCGCCAACGTGGCCGAACTGATCGGGACCTGGGAAGGCGGGCACGACATTTCCAAACTGCTCGGCCTGGAAGCTGCCCTCACCAGCCCTTGGACGAGCGAGCCGCCCGCAACCCTTCCGATGGCGCAATATCTGGAGATGTTCGGCGACGCACTGACGCCGGCCGCACTTGCCAAGGCAGTCGATACCGGCATCATTCGCATCGAAGGCGAAACGGTTCACGTTTCGAGCATAAAACTTGTCCAGGCAGGCGCGTTGCTCGCGAAGGAAGGCGTGCCGCTTGATGAGTTGCTGCAGATCGTGGCGGAACTGCGCGCGGAATCGGAACGTATCGCCGGCGACCTGATGGCGCTGACGACGAACTATGTCTTCGACAGATATGGCGAGGATGCTTTGCCGCCGCCCGAGGAAGTGCCGCGTCTGGCAGAGTTGATCTGGCAGTTGCGGCCCATGGTGATGCAGATCGTGGATGCCGAAGTGGCACACGCCATGGAACGGGCGGCGGACAAAATCTGGGCGAGAAACTTTCCAAGATTATCGAGCAGATGCGGACCAAGGTTTAACGGAGGACAACATGCTGGTGGCGACGACGGAAAATGTTGCCGGTCACAAAACGAAACAGACGCTCGGCCAGGTATTCGGCGTTGTGGTGCGCTCGCGCGGCATTGGCGGAAATATCATGGCGAGCTTGCGCTCCATCGTGGGCGGCGAGATCCACGAATACACCCGCTTCTGGAAGAAACCCGCCGTCAGGCGCTGGACCGCATGGTGCGAAACGCGAACCTGATGGGCGCCAACGCCGTGGTGATGATGCGCTTCGATTCCTCCGAGATCGGCCAATCCATGAGCGAGATCGTGGCTTATGGCACCGCCGTGATCGTGGAGCCGGAGGGCTGACCATGTTGCGCGCCTTCGTTCTCGCGCTTGGCGCCCTCGGGTTTCTGGCGGATTGTTTGCGCTCGCCGTTCATGCGTTTCCACCGGCGGCGATCTTCGCGTTCTGGGGCGCGCTGGTGGTGATCGGCACGATCTATGAGCGCTATCGCTACAAGCCATTGGAAGCAGGCCGCCCCGGCAGCGGCTGGGTTGCGACGCCGGAGCGCTTCATCGACGACGAAACCGGCAAGGCCGTGACCGTCTATCTGGACCCCAAGACCGGCGAACGGAAATATGTGACGGAATGAGGCGGATTGGCGCTTTCCTTTCCGCCCCTTTGCAGTAAGAAGCCAATATTCGGCAGGCAGGATGACATGACCAAAGACACGCTCATCACGTCTTCGGCGGAGCAGGCCTTGTGGGCCGCCACACGGTGCGAGCGCTCGCCAAGGCGGGATATCGCCTCCGCGTCGGCGTGCGCAGGCCAAGCGTAGCTGGTTATCTCACTTCTATGGGCAGCGTCGGGCAGATCCAGCTTTGCAAAGTAATGTGCGCAACGAAGATGCGGTGCGCATCGGCACTGCGCGGCGCACATGCCGCGGTCAATCTGACGGGTGCGCTTTACGCGCGCGGCCAAAGCTTCGACCGATATTCATGTCACGGCGGCGGCCACCATCGCGAAACTCGCACGTGCCGGAAGGTGCGCAAACACTGGTGCATGTTTCGGCCATCGGCGCGGACGTGGATGCCGAATCCGACTACGCGCGCTCGAAAGGCGAAGGCGAACGCGCGTGTGCGCGAAATTTTCCCCGAAGCGCCGATCCTGCGGCCGTCCGCGTCTTCGGGCCGGAGGATAATTTCTTCAACCAATTCGCATCGCTCGCGCGCTACGCTCCTGCCCTGCCGCTGATCGGCGGCGGGCAAACGAAATTCCAGCCGGTGTTCGTGGGCGATGTGGCGGCCGCGATCGTGAAATGCGTCGAAGATCCTTCGACGCGCGGCAAGACTTATGAACTCGGCGGACCGCGCGTCTATACCTTCAAGGAAATGATGGAATTGATCCTGCGCGAAACCGGCCGCAAGCGGCTTCTGCTGCCGGTGCCGTTCCGCTGATGATGTTGCAGGCGATTCTTCCTGGGATTCATGCCGGATCGCCGCTGACGCCGCGATCAGGTGAAATTTCCAAGCACGACAATGTGGTCGCCGAAGGCGCGGAGACCTTCGCAGGATCTCGGCATCGCGCCGGATTCGTGGAAGCGATCCTGCCGCATTATCTCTGGCGCTTCCGGCGCGAAGGCCAATACGACAAGCTGCCGGACGAGAAGCTTATCGCAGCGTCAAAACCGCGATAAGCGCGAGCCCCGCGGCGATGCGATACCAGCCGAAGGGTTTCAGGCCGTAGCGGCCGATGAAGCCGATGAACGTCTTCACGACGAAATAGGCCACGATAAACGACACCACGAAGCCGACGGCGATGTCGATGCCCGCGTCGCATCGAGCGCATGGCGGTTCTTGTAAAGATCGAACACGGTCGCGCCCAGCATCGTCGGCACCGCGAGATAGAATGTGAAAAGCGGCGGCGGCCTTGCGCTCCACGCCGAGCAATTCGCCGCCAAGGATCGTGGCGCCCGAACGCGACACGCCGGGAATGATCGCCAGCACCTGGCACAATCCGATCTGCAACGCCTTCGAATAGCGGCAGCTGTCGCCATCGATATAGCGCGGCGCGGCGCGATGCGCTCGAAGACCAGAATGAGGATGCCGCCGAGGATCAACGTGGTCGCGATCACCATCGGCGCGATGTCCGCGCGGAACAGCACTTCCTTGATGAAGCCGATGCAGCGCAGCCCCGATCACGGCCGCCGGCAGAAACGCCACGATCACGGCGAGCGCGAACTGGCGCGCCTCTGGCTTGTCGGCAGGCCGACCAGCACTCCAGAATCGCGCCAGTAGACCGCGACCACCGACAGGATCGCGCCGAACTGGATGACGATGGGGAACACCTCGCCACGGCGGGTTGAAGCCCAGCAAATCCTGCGCGATCAGAAGATGGGCGGTGGAGGAAACCGGCAGGAATTCGGTCAGCCCCTCGACGATGCCCAGAAAGATGGCATTCAGATGATCGTGCATGGCCAGCCCCGTGCAAATCACGCTGAGTGCTAACATGGCCTAGCTAAAAGCCGAGAAATTATCATATATAGACAATATTATTGTCCTATGAATTCGAGTCAGTTCTGCCATGCAGAGAATTGCATATGCGATATTCCGACATTATAAGACAGTATAACTGTCCTATATGCACGAATTTTGCTCGCTTCGATCTATCCTCGATTATCGAAAGGCGATGACGAATTCGCCAGCTATCGCGGAAGGGTCCGGCCGTGGCCGAAAAAATGTTGCGCTTTGTTTCGCTGGATCAGGAGCCGCCCGAAAAGCGGCCTCGGCGAAGCGCGCGCGCGCGATTTCCATGAGATCTATGCCGATTCATCGCCGCCAAGGCCGCCGAACAGGCCTCGCGCTGCTCGCAATGCGGCGTGCCGTTCTGCCAGGTCCATTGCCCGCTCCAGAACAACATTCCCGACTGGCTGAAGCTCACCGCCGAAGGCCGCCTCGAAGAGGCCTATGAGCTCTCGCAAGCCACCAACAACATGCCGGAAATCTGCGGCCGCATCTGCCCGCAGGACCGGCTGTGCGAAGGCAATTGCGTCATCGAGCAATCCGGCCACGGCACCGTCACCATCGGCGCGGTCGAGAAATATCTGACCGACACCGCGTGGGCAGAACGGCTGGGTGAAGCCGCTGAAGCCGCGCCGCGCGCGCGGCCGAGCATGTCGGCATCATCGGCGCGGGCCCGGCGGGACTTGGCGGCGGCGGAAGAACTGCGCCGCAAAGGCTATCGCGTGACGGTCTATGACCGGCACGACCGCGCGGGCGGATTGCTGATCTACGGCATCCCGAATTTCAAGCTGGAAAAAGACGTCGTCGCAGCGCCGCGTGAAGCGGCTCGAAGATGGCGGCATCGTATTCAAGCTGAATTTCGAAGTCGGCCGCGATGCGTCGCTCGACGAATTGCGCGCGCAACACGATGCGCGTGCTCATCGCCACCGGCGTCTACAAGCCGCGCGAGATCGAAGCGCCGGGCGTCGGCACTTGACCGCATCGTGCCGGCGCTCGATTATCTCATCGCCTCCAACCGCAAGGGCCTCGGCGATGCATGTGCCGGCGTTCGATAACGGCACGCTCGATGCGAAAGACAAACACGTCGCCGTCATCGGCGGCGGCGACACGGCGATGGATTGCGTGCGCACCGCCATGCGCCAGGGCGCGAAATCCGTCTCCTGCATCTATCGCCGCGACCGCGACAACATGCCGGGCTCGCTTGCGCGAAGTGGCGAACGCCGAGGAAGAAGGCGTCGTCTTCGAATGGCTGACCCTGCCCAAGGCGTTTCTGGGCCAGAAGAATGTCGAAGGCGTGCGGCTCACGCGCATGCGGCTCGGCATGCCCGATGCTTCGGGCCGCAAAGCGCCGGAAGAAGTCGAAGGGCGCGGATTTCACGCTCGATGCCGATCTCGTCATCAAGGCGCTGGGCTTCGATGCCGAAGATCTGCCGGAGACATTCGAAGCGCCGGACCTTGCCGTCACGCGCTGGGGCACGGTGCGGGCGAAGCCGTCGACACTGACGAGCAACCTCGACGGCGTGTTCGCGGCGCGGCGACATCGTGCGCGGCGCCTCGCTGGTCGTGTGGGCGATCCGCGACGGCCGCGATGCGGCGGCGGCGATCCACAAATATCTCGAAAGCCAAGGCGCAACCCGCGCTGGCGGCGGAATAAAGCGCAGAATGACCGCTGAACATGAAATCGCGCGCTATCTCGCCAACGCGAAGAAGCTGGAAGACGGCCATGCCTATTCGCCCGATCAGGAACACGATGCCTGCGGCGTCGGCTTCGTCGCCGCCATCGACGGCAAGCCGCGCCGCGAAGTCGTGGCGCGCGCCATCGATGCGCTGAAAGCCGTCTGGCATCGCGGCGCGGTGGATGCCGACGGCAAGACCGGCGACGGCGCGGGCATTCATCTGCAAGTGCCGCAGGATTTCTTCCGCGCCGCGGTGGCGCAGACCGGCCACAAGCTGCGTTCGGGCCGCATCGCGGTCGGCCAGATCTTCCTGCCGCGCACCGATTACGCCGCGCAGGAAACCTGCCGCACCATCGTCGAATCCGAAATCCTGCGCTGTCGGCTTTTATCTCTATGGCTGGCGGCAGGTGCCGATCGACATTTCCGTCATCGGCGAGAAGGCCAACGCCACGCGCCCGGAAATCGAGCAGATCATGTTCGATGTCGGCGAGGACGAGATCTCGAAGCGCTGGACCGCCGCCTCTATCTCTGCCGCCGCCGCATCGAAAAGCGCGTGCGCGAAGCCGCGATCGCAGGATTTCTATATCTGCTCGCTGTCGTCGCGCTCGCTGATCTACAAGGGCATGTTCCTCGCCGAGCAGCTCTCCGAATTTCTATCCCGATCTGAAGGACGAGCGTTTCGTTTCGGCCTTCGCGATCTTTCACCAGCGCTATTCCACCAACACGTTCCCCACCTGGCGGCTGGCGCAACCCTTCCGCATGCTCGCGCACAATGGCGAGATCAATACGCTGAAGGGCAACGTCAACTGGATGAAGAACCACGAGTTCAAGATGGCGTCCGAGCTGTTCGGCGAAGCATGGCGACGACATCAAGCCGATCATCCAGCCCGGCGGATCGGATTCGGCCGCGCTCGATGCCGTGTTCGAAGTGCTGGTGCGCGCGGGCCGCACCGCGCCGCTGGCCAAAACCATTCTCATTCCCGAAGCGTGGTCGAAGAAGGCATCGACCATGCCCGATGCGCATCGCGCGATGTATGCCTATGCCAACGCGGTGATGGAGCCGTGGGACGGACCGGCCGCGCTTGCCGCCACCGATGGGCGCTGGGTGATCGCGGGCATGGATCGCAACGGCCTGCGCCCGCAGCGCTACGCGCTGACCGAAGACGGCTTGCTGTTCGTCGGTTCGGAAACCGGCATGGTGGTGCTCGATGAAGCCACGATCGTGCGCAAGGGCCGCGTCGGCCCGGGCCAGATGATCGCGCTCGATCTCGACGAAGGCCGCTTCTACGAAGACCGCGCGATCAAGGACAAGCTCGCGGGCGAATATCCTTACGAGGAATGGACGAAGAACGATCGTCGAGCTGGAGCCGATCATCGGCCCCGGCCCCGAGCCGCGCCTGTTCGACACGCGACGAATTGCGCCGCCGCCAGATCGCCGCGGGCTTCACGCTGGAAGACCTCGAACTGATCCTTCATCCGATGGTGGAAGACGGCAAGGAAGCCGTCGGCTCGATGGGCGACGACACGCCGCTCGCCGTGCTCTCCGATCAATACCGGCCGCTGTCGCATTATCTTCCGGCAGAATTTCAGCCAGGTCACCAATCCGCCGATCGATCCGCTGCGCGAAGAACGCGTGATGAGCCTGAAAACGCGCTTCCGCAATCTCGGCAACGTGCTGGCGCAGGACGAAAAGCAGACCGAAGTCTTCGTGCTGGAAAGCCCGGTGATTTCCACCGGCATGTATCGAGCGGCATGAAGGATCATCTCGAAGGCCGCTTCTACGAGATCGATTGCGTGTTCGAGGTGCACGACGGCAAGCCGAAGGAAGGCGCGCTCGCCCGCGCCATCGACCGCATCCGCGCCGAAGCCGAAGATGCCGTGCGGCAGGGCTATAACCATCTCATCCTGACCGACGAGCGCATCAGCACCGACCTCGCCGCCATTCCGATGATCCTGGCCACGGGCGCGGTGCATTCGCATCTGGTGCGGCACGGGCTTGCGCAGCTACACCTCGATCAACGTGCGCTCGGCGGAATGCCTCGACACGCATTATTTCGCGGTGCTGATCGGCGTCGGCGCGACCACGGTGAACGCCTATCTCGCGCAGGAATGCATCGCCGACCGCCATGCGCGCGGGCTGTTCGGCAAGCTGCCGCTCGGCGATTGCGTGAAGCGCTATCTCGATGCGGTGAGCGCGGGCCTGCTCAAGATCATCTCGAAGATGGGCATCGCGGTGATCTCCTCCTATCGCGGCGCCTACAATTTCGAAGCGGTCGGCCTTTCGCGCTCGATGGTGGCCGAGATTTTCCCCGGCATGCCCAGCCGCATTTCCGGCATCGGCCTTTCCGGCATCGCCGCGAAGCGTCGCGCGCCTGCATGCGCGCGCGTTCGACGAAGATGTGATCGCGCTGCCCGATCGGCGGCTTCTACAAAGCGCGCGTCGGCGGCGAAACGCACGCCCATTCGGCGCGCACTCATCCATCTGCTGCAGAGCGCGGTCGCGAAGCGATTCCTACAGCACCTACAAGAAATATTCCGACGGCGTGTGGGCGCTGCCGCCGGTATCGCTGCGCCATCTGATGGACATTCGCGCGAGGCGCCACGCCGGTTGCCGCTGGAAGAAGTCGAATCCATCACCGAAATCCGCAAGCGCTTCGTCACGCCGGGCATGAGCCTCGGCGCGCTGTCGCCGGAAGCGCATGAAGCGCTGAACATCGCCATGAACCGCATCGGCGCGAAATCCGATTCCGGCGAAGGCGGCGAAGATCCCGCGCGCTTCAAGCCGAAACCGAACGGCGACAATCCCAACTCCGCGATCAAGCAGGTGGCGAGCGGGCCGCTTCGGCGTGACGGCGGAATATCTCAACCAATGCCGCGAACTGGAAATCAAGATCGCGCAAGGCGCCAAGCCCGGCGAAGGCGGGCAATTGCCCGGCTTCAAGGTGACGGAGATGATCGCGCAAGCTGCGCCACGCCACGCCCGGCGTGATGCTGATCTCGCCGCCGCCGCATCACGACATCTATTCCATCGAGGATCTGGCGCAGCTCATCTACGATCTGAAGCAGATCAATCCCGATGCGCGCGTTTGCGTGAAGCTGGTGTCGGCCACCGGCATCGGCACGATCGCGGCGGGCGTGGCGAAAGCGAAAGCCGACGTCATCCTGATCGCCGGCCACAATGGCGGCACGGGCGCATCGCCGCAGACCTCCATCAAATATGCCGGCGTGCCGTGGGAGATGGGGCTGACCGAAGCCAACCAGATTCTCACGCTCAACAATCTGCGCCATCGCGTGACGCTGCGCACCGATGGCGGCATCCGCACCGGCCGCGATGTGGTGATGGCCGCGATGATGGGCGCGGAGGAATTCGGCATCGGCACCGCGGCGCTGGTCGCGATGGGCTGCATCATGGTGCGCCAATGCCATTCCAACACCTGCCCCGTCGGCGTGTGCACGCAGAACGAAGCGCTTGCGCGCGAAATTCACCGGCATCGCCGGAGAAGGTCGTCAACCTCTTCAGCTTCATCGCGGAAGAAGTGCGCGAGATTCTGGCCTCGCTCGGCTTCCGCAAGCTGGAAGAAGTGATCGGCCGCACCGATCTGCTCTATCAGATGAGCCGCGGCGCGGAAGAACTCGACGATCTCGATCTCAATCCGCTGCTGGTGCAGGCCGATCCCGGCAATCATGCGCGCTATTCCACGCAGAAGGGCCGCAACGAAGTGCCCGATACGCTGGACGCGCAGATCGAGAAGGATGCGCAGCGCTTGCTCGATCACGGCGAGAAGATGCAGCTCACCTACAATGTGCGCAACACGCATGCGCTCCATCGGCGCGCGCATGTCTTCGCGCATCGTGCGCAAATGGGGCATGACGGGCTTGCCGCCGGGACATCTGACGCTGCGCCTGCGCGGCAGCTGCGGCCAATCGCTGGGCGCGTTCGCGGTGCAGGGCCTGAAGATCGAAGTGTTCGGCGATGCCAACGATTATGTCGGCAAGGGATTGTCCGGCGCGACCATCGCGCTTGCGCCCCACGCCATCGGCCGCAATTTCGCGGCGCGCGACAACACCATCATCGGCAACACGGTGCTCTATGGCGCGACGGCGGGCAAATTGTTCGCGGCGGGTCAGGCGGGCGAGCGTTTCGCCGTGCGCAATTCCGGCGCCACCGCGGTGATCGAAGGCTGCGGCTCGAACGGCTGCGAATACATGACGGGCGGCACCGCCGTCGATCCTCGGCGCCATCGGCGACAATTTCGCGGCCGGCATGACGGGCGGCATGGCGTTCGTCTATGACGCCGATGGGCTGTTCGAAAGCCATCTCAATGCCGATAGCGTGGTCTGGCAGCGCGTGACGGCGCGGCATTGGCAAAGCGTGTTGCACGCGCTGATCGAAGAACACGCCCACGAAACCGGCTCGGTCTTCGCCACCGAATTGCTCGCGCATTGGGACCGCGAGATAGAACGGTTTTGGCAGGTCGTACCGAAAGAAATGGTGTCGCGCCTTCCGCATCCCCTTGCGGACGCGGCGCAAGCCGCGCGGGCCTGATCTTGCCGCGCATCCTCGGTATTATCGCGGCCATTCTGTTTATCGCGGGCTGCGCTATCGGGATCGATGCATTCTGGCTGGAACCCTCAAGCCTGCACACCGTCGAACGCACGCTTCATATTGAAAGAGCCGAGAGCGCCAACATCAAAGGTCTGCGAATCGCCGTGATCGCCGATCTGCATGCGGGATCGCCTTTTATCGACCGCAACAAGATCGACGAGGTGGTTCGCCAGACCATGGCAGCCAAGCCAGATCTCATCCTGCTCGCGGGCGATTATGTGATCGATGGTGTAATTGGCGGGCACTACATGCCAATCGAAGCCGTCGCCGCCGCGTTAAAGCCTCTGCACGCGCCGTTGGGTGTGTATGCTGTGCCGGGAAATCATGACAACTGGCATGGCGGCGCACGAACCATTATTGCATTCCGCCGCGCAAATATCCCTGTTCTTGCCAATCAGGGCGTACTCATTGTCCGCGGCGGCAGACCGTTATGGCTCGCAGGCATCGATGATTTCTACACAGGCCCATCCGATTATAACGCCGCATTGCGCCATGCACCCGTTCGCCTAGCGCTGTGCCTTACCCATTCGCCCGACGTGTTTCCGCTGCTGCCGCCCACCTGTCTTCTGACCATCGCGGCCCATACCCATGGCGGTCAGGTGAAGCTGCCATTTTTTGGCCGGCTCATCGTGCCCTCGCATTACGGACAGCGTTATGCCGCCGGGTTGAAAAAGGAGGCCGCACGGTATCTTTATGTCTGCACCGGCATCGGTACCAGCATGCTCCCGGTTCGTTTCGGGGTGCCGCCGGAAGTTACCGTTCTCGATATAGAGTAGAGATCCGAATCTGCACGGGGGCGTGGCGATGGATGCACGCATGGCGTCGAAGAACCGTTCGCGAAAAACTCGCGGGCGGTTGGCGCGCTGGGTTTCGATTTTTATCGGCATCGTATTCGTGATGCCGGTCGCGTTGATCCTGGTTTTCCGATTCGTGCCCGTGCCAGGAACCCCGCAGATGGTGCTGGGTATCCTCTCCGGCGAAGGCGCACACTATTCATGGAAAGATTTTGGGGAGATCGCTCCCTCCCTGCCCTCCGCCGTGATTGCCGCGGAGGACCAACGCTTTTGCATCCATAATGGATTCGATTGGGCTTCCATCGACAAAGCTGTGAAAGAACATGAGCATGGCCGCCGCTTGCGAGGAGCAAGCACGATCAGTCAGCAGACAGCCCGAAGCCTGTTCCTGGTTCCGGCGCGGAGCTGGATCCGCAAGGGAGCGGAAGCCTATCTCACCGTGCTGATCGAGGCGTTGTGGCCGAAAAAGCGCATCCTCACGGCCTATCTCAATCTTGTGGATTGGGGCCATGGAAATTATGGGGCGGAAGCCGCTTCCCAAGCCTATTTTCACATCTCTGCGACGCACCTTTCCCCTATCCAGTCCGCCCGGCTGGCCGCCATCCTGCCCGATCCGGACGATTGGAATGCATCCCGGCCCGGCCCCTATGTGGCGCGTCGCGCTTCCATCCTCCGGAGCCGTCTTTCGATAGTCCGCAGGGATGGGCTGGATGTGTGCGCCAAGCACTAGGCCAGCGCCGCGCTTTATTATAGATCAGCCGACATGCGCCGCCTGACTCATCTGCTGCTTTCGCCCCCTTCCCGCTTCGTCCGGCTTTTGATCGGCGAAAAGCGGCTTGTTTGCGATCTGACGGCGCCCGAGGACTCGACCGCGCACCTGCCCATCTTCGTCGATCTCGACGGGACGACCTGCGAGGGCGTTTGGGCTATCGTCGACCATCTCGAAGGCACCTATTCCGATCATCCCATGGCGCCCGAAGACCCAGCCACACGCGCCGAAGCCCTGCGCCTGCTCGATTGGGCGATGGGTTCGTTCCACGAAAACGTCACCCGCAAAATCGTCTATGAAAAAGCCTCGCAGCGTTTCACCGGCGCGCCTGCACGGCGCACACCCGACATGAACGTGATCCGCCAAGGCCGCGAGACATTGCTGAACACGCTCGAAATGATCGGCAGCAATGCCGAACGCCGCGGCTATCTCGCCTGCAAAGAGTGCTCGATCGCCGATCTTGCCATTGCCGCCCATCTTTCCGCGCTCGATTATTTCGGCGAAGTGCCGTGGAGCGATTTTCCGCCGGCCGCCGAATGGTATTTGCGGATGAAATCGCGTCCCTCGTTCCGCTCGCTGCTTGCCGACCGTGTTCCCGGCCAGCCGCCGACCCAACATTATGCCGAGCTCGATTTCTGAAACCATTCGCGCCCGCGCGCGCGAAGAAGGTTTCGACGTCGTGCGGTTCGCGAGCGCGGAGAGCGCGCCGCATGCCGCCCAACATCTCGATGCATTTCTGGCCGCGGGCTATCACGGCACGATGGACTGGATGGCGCGCGATCCTTCGCGCCGCGCCGACCCCAAAACACTATGGCCGGAGGCCAGAAGCGTCATCGTGCTGGGTACGAATTATGGCCCCGACTCCGATCCGCTTGAGAAGATGGCACATCGCCAAAACGGCAATATCTCCGTCTATGCGCAAGGCGACGATTATCACGATGTCTTGAAGGGCAAGCTCAAGCGCATCGCCAGCTTCATGCACCAGAAGCTGAAAGCCGATGTGAAGGTGTTCATCGATACCGCTCCGGTGATGGAAAAGCCCCTGGCCCAACGCGCAGGGCTGGGCTGGCAGGGCAAGCACACCAACCTCGTCTCCCGGGAGTTCGGATCGTGGCTTTTCATCGGCTCGATCTTCACCACGCTCGATCTTCCGCCGGATGATGCAGAGACCGACCATTGCGGACAATGCCATCGCTGCCTTGATGCCTGCCCCACGGATGCGTTCATCGCGCCCTTACAGCTCGATGCGCGGCGGTGCATCTCTTATCTCACCATCGAGCACAAGGGCCATATCTCCGCCCGAATTTCGCATCCCGATGGGCAACCGGATTTATGGCTGCGACGATTGCCTGGCTGTTTGCCCGTGGAACAAATTCGCGCAAACCGCGCAAGAGGCAAAATTTCACGCGCGCGCCGAACTGCAAGATCCAACACTTGCGCAGCTCGCACAGCTGGATGATCGAACAATTCCGCGCGCTCTTTCGCCGGTCACCGGTCAAGCGCACCGGGCGCGACCGCTTCGTGCGCAATGTGCTCATCGCTATCGGAAACTCCGGCGATGTGGCGCTCGCCATCGAAGCCGAGCGATTGTTGGATGACGCCTCGCCGCTGGTACGCGCCATGGCGGTATGGGCGCTGGCGCAGCTCTGTCCCGAGCGGGCAAAGCAAATAGCCGCTGCGCGGCATGAGCGACTGGAAATCGATGCCGATGTGTTGAACGAATGGAAAAATGCTATCTCGGCTGCTTGATGCCCATCGCTTCGAGATGAGCGCGCGCGGATTTCTGCGGCATCGCCCGCAGGGGCATTCTTCACCACATCTTCCCAATCGGCCTGAGCGCCCGCCTTGTCGCCAGCCTCAAGCTTCATGCCGCCGCGTTCGACCATCGCCTCGCGCATAACCCGGCACCAGATCGAGTGCGCGATCTATATCTGCGCGTGCTTCGTCCTTCCGGCCCATCGCATGGCGCGCACTTGAGCGCAGAACATATAGATCGGCGCGCGTGGGGTCTTTGCTCAAGGCCGTTGAAAGATCGGTTTCCGCGCCCGGCCAATCGCGATGCATGGCGCGCGCACGCGCGCGATCGATAAGCGCATCCATATTGCCCGGCGAAATATCGAGCGCATCGGAAAGAAGCGGCAATGCCTCGCCCGGCTGCTCGGCCAGCATCCAGGCATTCGCGGCCTGAATATAAAGCTGCACGCGCATGGCGGCATCCACCTTGCCGTTGGCAAGCGCGGTGAGCTTGTGCGCAGCCTCGGGATAGCGCTTGAGATTGACGAGCGACACAGCCTCGCAATGTGCCGCATACATCATGCCGCCGCGCCCACGCCATGCTGCCGATTTCTCGTATGCGAACTTGCGGGTCTTTCGCGGCCAGAGCGAGGCAGAGATTGTAACGCTCAGGCCCGCTGAGCGTGGTATCGCTGAAGAACGCGTTTCGCTTTGCGCCAGGGCAGGCAAATGCCACGATCGCGAATAGAGGATGCAATAAAGAATGAGCGCATGGCGCAAATAGAGCGAGGACGAAGAACAATGGCAAGGTTCATTTCGTTACATCCGCGATAAGGCCATCGAGCATGCGTTCGATCGAGCTTCAGATTTTCCGGGGTCGAAAGGCGATGATCGCCGTGTCCCACCAGGGTCAGCGTCACATCACCATCAATCAGCCGGGCCAATTCGAGCGCATGCTCCCATGGCACATCGGGGTCTTCCATGCCCTGCACGATACGCGCCGGACAATGCGGCCGGATGGCCGCGCCCATGATGAGATGCCTGCGCCCATCTTCGATCAACGCGCGCGTGATCGGATATGGGTCGGGGTCATAAGCCGAGGGGCGCAACCATTCGCCCTCTTCCACAATTCTCGCGCCGCGCATCCTCCGGCAACCGCGCCCAAAGAAGTGCCTCGGTGAAATCAACGGCAGGCGCGATGAGTAACAACCCCGCCACCCTTTCCGGCCGCATCCGCGCCGCGAGCAGTGCCAACCAGCCACCCATGCTGGAACCGACAGTATTTGCGGATCCCGTCGTTAACCCGTCGATAACAGCCAATGCATCTTCCAGCCAGCGCGAGATCGTGCCCGCGCGGAAATCGCCGCTTGAGCGGCCATGACCGAAATAATCGAAGCGCAGATAACTGTGAGTTCCCTTTTTGGCCCAGGCATCGAGCGCCTGCTGCCTTGGTCCCGCTCATCTCCGACCTGAATCCGCCGAGCCAGACCACGCCGGGATGCTTGCCCTCTCGCGCCATATACGCGATGGTTTCGCCGTCGGGGCGTGACAGTTCTTTCAGGTCCGGCATCGCATTTGCGGCACAATTTCAGCCCATACATAACCGGCGCCAACCGGATCGGGAAGCCGCCTTCAAGCGACGCGGGGATCAACCGCGCAAAAGGGAGCCGGAAGATGTTCAAATCGCTGACGCGCGCAGTGCTGCTCGCTATTCGCAAGCCTCGCGTTCTGCACCATGGCCCATGCCCAACAACTGGGTGCGCCGCCGCACGCTGCCCCCACCACCGATGTGGAGGTGCACCAACTTCCCTCGATGGAAAAACCCATCCATTTCGATGCCGAAAAGGCGACGGCCGCCTACCTCGCACGCATCAAGGGACCCGAGCGCGCGCGTTCGGATTCCTATTTCGAAGGCGGCTATGTGCTGCTGGTTGTCGATGCCCTTTATGCATCTGGTGGTGATGGGCCTTGCTGCTGTGGCTGAAAATCTCCGCGCGAATGCGCAACTTCGCGCAGAACATGACGCGTTCGCGCTTCTGGCAGGTGCCGATCTATTTCATTCTCTTCTTCATTGCTGTAACGGTCGCAACCTTCCCGCTTACGGTCTATGAAAGCTTTTTCCGCGAACACGCTTATGGCCTTTCCAACCAGAATTTCGTGCAATGGTTCGGCGATTTCGCAACGGAATTCGCCATCACGCTTATCATCACAGACGATCCTGGTGGCGCTTGTTTATGCCGGCATTCGGGCCACACGGCGTGGGTGGTGGTTCTGGGGCGCGGCCCTGACCATATTCTTTCTTGGCTGCCGTGATGCACTGATCTATCCCGTCTATCTGGCGCCGATGCTCAATCACTATCAGCCTCTGCCGGAAGGCCCGGTGAAGCAGCAAATCCTTTCGCTCGCGCGCGCAAATGGCGTCCCCGCCACGAATGTTTACGAATTCGATGCCTCGCGCCAATCCGACCGGATTTCAGCCAATGTATCGGGCATGTTCGGCACCACCCGGATATCGGTGACCGACAATCTTCTGAAACGCGGCACGCCAGCCGAGGCCAAAGCAATTGTCGGCCACGAAATCGGCCACTATGTGATGAACCATGTGATGGTGAACCTTGCTGTGGATTCCGATTGTGTTCATCATCGGCTTCTGGTTCGCGGATCGCGCCTTCCGCTTTCTTACCGGCCTCTTCGGCGGCAACTGGGATGTGCGCACAATCGATGATCCCGCCGGAATGCCTGTGCTCTATGCCGCTTTCACGGTCTTCTGTTTCTTCGCCACGCCGTTTCTGAACACGATCATCCGCACACAGGAAGCCCAGGCCGACATATTTCGGCGTCAACGCGTCGCGAGAGCCCGATGCGTTCGCCACATCTGTTCTGAAGCTCAGCGAATATCGCAAGCTGGATCCGTCGCCCCTGGAAGAATGGATCTTCTTCGATCACCCTTCGGGGCGCAGCCGCATCTCCATGATGATGCGCTGGAAGGCCGAACACATAAACGATCCCGATATCAAGGCCGGGCCCGTTTCACCCCAGTAAGAGCTTTTTCCAGGCGCGCATATATCGGATTGGCTTCTTCGAAGACATATTGCACGTCTTCGACTGCCACCCCGCTCTTGCACCCCTGCGCGCGCAACGACGCCATCGCATCCATCAAACGCTTGCGCGGACACAGAAGCGAAAAATCGCCCGCTGTCGATCGAGACAACACACGTGGTATCGGCATCTTTCGCCAGACGGGCCGTAACTGCATCCGCCTTGGCGGAAATCCGCACGCGCAGAATGTGAGATGCCTTGGCCCGTTCACGCGCCGCTAGCCGCGCAAGCAATCCTTCGGCCGCCGCGCGCGCCTCCTTGCTCCAGGAAATTGCAAGGCTCGCCGCCAGATGCGCCTGGCTTTCAAGGATCACGCCATCATCAAGGATCTTCAACCCATTGGCGGCCAGCGTCGCCCCTGTCGTGGTGATATCGACAATGGCTTCCGCCGTGCCCGCAGCAGGCGCGCCTTCGGTGGCACCCGCGCTTTCGACAATACGATAATCGGCGATGCCAGCCTTGGCAAAGAAACCGCGCGTCAGATTGACGAATTTCGTGGCGATCCGCAGGCGGCGGCGATGGCGCTGGAAGAACGCCGCGCACACGTCATCCAGATCCGCCATGGTCGAAACATCGATCCACGCTTGCGGAACCGCAACCACCACATCTGCAAAACCGAATCCCAGCGGCATGACCGGCAAAATATGCGCATCGTTCGCCGTTTCGCGGATCAGATCTTCACCCGTAACACCAAAATGCACTTCGCCTAATGCGAGCGCCGAAGCAATTTCAGATGCTGACAACAGCATCACGTCAACCGCGGAAAACCCTTCAAGCGTTGCGCGATAACCGCGCGCGCCAGCCTGTTTCAGCGGAATACCCGCATCGCGGAAATAATCGCGAACCTGTTCCTGCAGGCGCCCCTTGGAAGGAATGGCAAGCGTCAACGCTTTCATCACTTGCCGCCTTTCTGCGCCCGGCGCGCGGCCAGCACCCGTTCGGTGCGGATTGCGCAGCCGATGGCGGGCGTGTTCGCGGGCGCGCCGAAATTCTCCAGCAGCCGGTCATACCGTCCGCCGCCCGCAATCTGCACAGCGACCTTCCTTGTCACGCGACCAAAGCTCGAACACGAAGCCCGTGTAATATTCCATGTTTCGCCCGAACCGCGCCGCGAACGTCACGCGCGAAGCATCCACATTCAGCGGCTTCAGCGCAGCCAGCCGCGCTTCCATCATTTCCAGTGGCTCGTCGAGATCGACGCGCGCGGCCTTCACAAGCTTGCGGATTTCCGCCAATGCCCTTGGCGCAGGCCCCGAAACTTTCAGCACGCTCGCAATCAAGCGCGCGATGGCCGGATCGAGCCGGATAGAAGCCGCATCCGCCGCCTGCTCCATCAACCGCTCCACGATCTCCTCGCGCGAGCGTGCGCCGTGCGGCGCCTCGCCCAGCAAATCCATCAACCCTTCAAACGCCGAACGCGAATCCGCCGCATCGAGATTGCCGAGATGCGCCAGCAATCGCTGCGCGTCGCTCGCCCCGCCGCGGAAAGCTTTTCAAGCAACGCCTCGAAATAGCCAGCCCGCCAGAAATGCCGCTTCAACCGCCCGCGCCATTGCACCGGCACATCCAGAGCATCGATCAATGCCGAGAAAAGACCAAGATCGCCGATCTTCATCTCGAATTGCGAAAGACCCGCCGCCTGCACCGCTTCAATCGCAACGCTTGCGATCTCAATATCTGTCGCCTTGCGATCCTTTGCGCCAAGCAGTTCTGCGCCTGCCTGATAAAATTGTGCCGGACGATCCGGCTCCCCCGGCTGATGGCGAAACGCCAAACCATTGTAACAAAGCCGAGCGGGATATTTCCCGCCGCGCTCGGCATGCATCCGGCAAACCGGAATCGTGAGATCGGGCCGCAGGCAAAGATCGCGCCCCGAAGGATCGGTGAGCACGAAGGTACGCCTGCGAATTTCCTCGCCCGATCGGTCGAGAAAAATCTCCGCAGGCTGCAACACCGAAGGCTCGACGCGCGCATAGCCGCGTTTCTTCAACACGCCCAGGATCGCATCGGCCTGCATTTCCAGCACTTCGATTTCGCCGGCGTCGTAAGTGGGAAATCCGGCCATCGTCAGCTCCGCGCCAGCATCTTGCGCACTTCCGCAACAAGCGCGTTACGCTGGACTGAAATTTGTGCGGGGCGATCCTTCACCCAATCCGCACGGCTTTCGATGTTCCGCGCCAGCTCGCTGCCAAGCGCCAAATCCTTCATCTGCACTTCGCCCTTCGCGCGCTCATCTGCGCCTTCGATGATGGCAACCGCAGCCCCGCGCTTATCCGCATATTTAAGCTGGTCACCGAATTTCTTCGTGCCCACATAGGCCTCGGCGCGAATACCTGCCGCGCGAAGCTCGCGCGCCATCGCAAAACTGTCGCCCACATTTTCCTTGTCCATCGCCAACACGACCACCAGCGGCTCGACCGCGCCCGCGCGATCCTTCAGCGCGGAGATCAATCGGCTCACTCCGATCGAAATGCCCGTCGCCGGAACCTGCTGCCCTGTAAACCGCGCCACCAGATCGTCATATCGCCCGCCGCCCGCGACGGAGCCGAACACCACCGTTTCACCATCTTCATTGGTGACGGGAAATGTGAGCTGCGCCTCGAACACGGGCCCGGTGTAATAATCCAGGCCCGCGCACAATCCCCGTATCGATGCGGATACGATCCGCTCCATAACCGCCCTGCTCGATGATCTTCGCGATCTCGCGCAATTCCGAAACGCCAGCAGCCCCCAGGCGCACTTCCTGCAACAGCCTTTTCGATATTGGAGAGTTGCGCTGCATTGTCATTGGCAGCCGCTGGAGCCACAAATGCCAGGACGCGGCCAATCTGATCAGGTGCAAGCTCCGCGCCTTTCGTGAAATCACCGGATTCATCCTTGCGGCCTTTGCCGAGCAAGGCTTCCACGCCGCTTTCGCCCAGCCGATCAAGCTTGTCGAGCGCGCGCAGAACGATGCCGCGGCGCGCGCGATCTTCGGCAACGCCCGCGGACTTCCAGAATCCCATCGAGCAATTTGCGGCTGTTGATCTTGATGATGTAGTCGCCCTTCAGCCCCAGCGCGTCCAGCGTATCGGCCAGCATCATCAAGAGCTCTGCGTCGGCGGCAGGCGAATTCGTCCCCACCGTGTCCGCATCGAACTGCGTGAATTCGCGAAAACGCCCCGGCCCCGGCTTCTCGTTGCGCCAGACCGAACCTGTCTGATATCGCCGGAAAGGCTTGGCCAGATTCTGGAAATTCTCTGCCACATAGCGCGCGAGCGGCGCGGTCAGGTCGTAGCGCAGCGACATCCACTGACCATCTTCGTCCGTCAGCGAAAACACGCCTTCGTTTGGCCGGTCGAGATCGGGCAGGAATTTGCCCAGCGCCTCGGTGTATTCGAAGGCGGGCGTTTCCAGGGGTTCGAAACCCCAGGATTCGTAAGTGCGGCGGATGGTATCCAGCACGGCGCGCTCAGCCGCGATCTCGCCCGGCCCCCGGTCGCGGAAGCCGCGGGGAAGCCGCGCTTTCGGGCGAAAAGTCTTGGTTTCGCTCATGGGTTCCGGGCCGCCTGAAATGGCCGGTTTCCATAGCGGCTCGGGCCGAAAGGAGCAAGGAACATGGTCCTTGCCCCGGTGATTTTGGCCGCTATAGTCCGCCCGTTTTCCGGACATACCGGATCGCGGACAGGTGGCCGAGTGGCTGAAGGCGCACGCTTGGAAAGCGTGTGGACGGGAGACCGTCTCGTGGGTTCGAATCCCACCCTGTCCGCCAGTTCGTCACCACCAAGATGAACGCCAGCCCAACGGCCAGTTTCAGGCCCGGTTCATATGCGAAAGCACATTCTCCGGTTCATGACGGAGATACCGTCCAGCCGCGTCCCTCGAAAGGCGCGCCCAGAAGGACCGAATCGATGAAACGCGTTTTAAGCCTCGCCCTTGCCACCCTGCTTCTGGGCTCAACCGCCGCGTCTGCCCAAGGCTGGGGTCATGGTCATTCTCATGGCAATTACGGCTGGTCGCATCATGGTTATCATGGCGGTCATGGCGACGCCGCCGCAGCCGTTGGTCTGGGCATCTTCGCGCTTGGTGCGCTCGCGATCATCTCCTCGCAGAATGCCCACCATTATGATGCACCGGCTTATGATGACCGTTACGGCCCACCGCCGGATTATCGTAACGCGCCGAACGATCGCTATGATGATCGTGACGCTCCGCCGGATGATGGCCGCTACGACGGCGGCGAAGATTGAACCAGCCCATATCGAAAGAGCGGCGAGGCTTCCCTCGCCGCTCTTTTCACGATTCCATTCTCACGCGTCCACTCAAACACGATGATGACCGCGCAACGGTCCCACCGGACCGGGGAGCGCTTTTTCCGCTTCATCTTCCAACCGCGCTTCATTGCGGTGCAGGAAAATCGCGGCGGCACCTACCAGCACCACCGCCACGCAAAGCAGCGAAATCCAAAGCGGCCGCGCCAGATGATGCGCCGCCTTGCCGAGCCAATAAGGCCCGAACCCGAACACCGAAGCCCACACGATGCTGCCGCTGATTGCAGCAGTAAGAAAACGCCGCCACGTCATCTGGTTTGCGCCTGCAAGAAACGCAATCAATCCGCGCAGCACCGGCAGAAAGCGCACGAAGAAAACCATCGCCGTGCCATAGCGCAGAAACATGTACTGGCCGAGCTTGATGCGCCGTTCGTGCAGGCCGACATATTTGCCGTGATGCGTCAGCAGCCAGAACCCCACCCACCCGCCGAGAAGAAAGCCCGCAATATCGCCCACGATCGTGCCTGCCACGGTGCTGCCGACCAGAAGATAGATGTTCAGCTTGTGCGTGGTGCCCGCATAGATGGCGGCGGCAATAAGCGCGGTTTCGCCCGGCACGGGCAGCCCGAAGCTTTCGATGAAATTCAGCGCAACGACGACGCCAAACCCATAAGTCGCGATCCACTGCGCGATCTGATCGTGCGAAAAAAACATGCTACAGGCGCGCTCCCGGCCCCGAGGCCAAAGGCGGGACTTGGCGCCCTATATAAAGAAGTGCGCGCGTCCGTCCAGCGAAACCGGGGCCTCAGCGTGGCTTGCGGAATTTCAGGATGAACTGGTCGGTGTGGCCCCGGACCGAAGGATCGAACACAACCGCTGTTCGCGGGTCCTTGGGATTGCGAAGGGCGTTATCTTCGCCGTCTAGCACAAAGCCTGCAGCCTCTACTTCCTTCTTCACCGCCGCCTCATCGATACGGTGCAGGGTGTCGGTATCCCTGAGACCCGAACCATCGGCCGCGGCATGATCGAGCACGATAAACACACCGCCCGGCTTCAAAGCGGAGAAGATTGCCTTGTTCACCGCGGCTATATCGGGCGGCCCCGTGAAGCTGTCGTGAAGGTCGTGATAATTTTGTGAAGTCCACACGATGTCGAGTTGCACAGGTGCGGTGAAACTGACCAACGGCTGGTGGATGACGCTGACATTCGAATAGTTGGAATCCGGCCCCGGAATGGACTTGCCGCGTTTGGCCATCGACGCATCGAATTCGGTGGGAAAGACCGCATAAACGTGCCCGGCTTTGCCGACCGCCCTGCTGAAAAGCCTTGTGAAATAACCACCACCCGGAGAGCCGCCGGGTACGAGTTCGGCAACCTCATCGCCATCTTTCACTTCCGCGAAGGCGAGCATGTCGGCAGGCTTGCGATCGGCATCGCGTGCCTTGTCGTCGGCCGGCCGCATCGGGTTGCTCAGGGCGGCGGCGATATTTTGCGCCATCGGTTGCGACTCGGCGGCCAACGCAGCGCTTGCGAACACGACTGCGCCGCCAAGCGCCATTAGCAATCTGTTCATCATTGCCGATCTCCCTGTGTCGTTGGGAGGAGCATAGACCCGAAAAAATCAGCCGCTGTTCAAAGCCCCGCGCACCAGCAAACGATAGAAACGGCCGGAAACATCTCGCGGCCGATCGAGTTGCATGCGCGCCAACGCCGGACTTTCGCCCCCGCCAAAACCGCGCGCGGCCATTGCGAGCAACGCCAAGGGCGATTGCGATGCGGCTTGCAGCCGTTCCAGCGCGGGAAGCAGACGCTGTTCGATCTCATCGAAATCGCAACCGAAGGGGAATGAAGGAAGATGTCCGGCCTGGCGAAACGGGCCCAGCACGCGCGCAATACGCTCCGGCGTATTCTCGCGATGGGTAGCCGGGATTTCATATGTTTTCGCGATTTTTCCTGCATCCTTCGCGCGCGCGAGCAAATCATTCTGAAATCGCGAATCCGCAATGGCGAGAAGTGCAACCACCACTTCCGCATCGCTGCGCCCACGCAAGTCGGCCACGCCATATTCGCTGACCACGATGTCGCGCAGATGGCGTGGAATTGTTTCATGCCCATAAGACCAGCGAATGTTCGATGTCGTGTGCTTGCCGCTGCCGCGCACAGCGTTCAAGGTGAGGATCGCGCGCGCATCGGGAAGCGCGAAAGCCTGCGCGAAGAAATCATACTGCCCGCCGACACCGCTCACCACGCGCCCGTCCTCCAGACCGTCGGAAACGGCTGCGCCCAGCAACGTCACCATCATCGTGCTGTTGATGAAGCGGGCGCCCACCCGGGCTCGCCGTTTGGCATCCTCATCGCCATAAAGCTGGTTGGTGAATGAGATCGCCGTCATGCGGATTTTCTCGCGCTGCGCGGCCGGCATGTCGCGCAACGCGCAATAAAATGCCTTTGGGCCAAGAAAAAATCCTGCATTCAACAACGCGCCATCGACTTCGCGCTTCACCACGCCCGCATCGATCAGTTGCAGGAAGGAAGACACCAGCATCTCGCTGAGACCGTGAAGGCCTGAATCGAATGGCGCGAGATGGCCTTCAGCGCGAGGCGAAAGGGCGGCAAGCGCTTTGCGGAATGTCCCGTTGTCGCGATGGCGCAGGATCAGTGCTTGTGCCACGGCATCGCCATCCTTGCCGATACCGATCTGCAAGGTGCCGCCATCCGGGACGAGGCGCGCGGTGTGCAATCCAATGGCATATTCGGAAAAACCGATGGGTTCATGCGGCGGCGCGAACAGCGGAAATTCCGTGGATGGGCCATCCAGGATGTAGTCGAACGCCTCCGCCGCGAGATCGCCTTCGCCCGGCATGAACGGCAATTCCCTGTTCACCTGCCCCGTCACAAGAAAGTTCGCCTTGCCTTCGGCGCGGGCTCGAAACAAATCAAGCGTGATGTCGGTGTTGCCCGAAAGGCTGTAGCGGCCATCCTGTTCGGCCACGAGTTGCGCGATCACGTTCACCCCGCGTTCGACGAGATAGCGCGACGCATGGGTATAGTTCGCCGAGATATAGCTTTGCTGCGCAAGCGGCACATTCATCCACTGGCCCGCGAGAAAGAAGAACTCGTTCACTTCTATATTGGGCGGCAGCGCACCCCCGCGCAGCGCCTTCGCATAGGCAAATTCCGGCCAGCCGCCAAACAATCTTTCGATAACGGGCTCCAGAAAGCGGCGTTCCAGCAAATTCCTGTAACGCGGCTTCTCCAGCGTCAGTGCAGTGAAGATGGTGAGGTGAATAGAAGCGTCCGCCTCTGCCCGTGCATAAAGGGCATTCGCGATGTGCGGCGCCTTGCCGAGCCCGAGCGGCAGGCCGAGCACGATCTTCTTGCCGACCTTGGCGATGATCGCGTCGGCGATTTCGGCCGCATCGGTGGTGATGTGCGGCTTGCCGCTCATTGCAGATCAGGTCGCGCCCAATTTCGCTTCGGATGTTCCAAGCAATCCTTTGCCCGGAACATGATTGATTTCCAGGCGAATGCCATCGGGATCCTCGAAGAGCACGGAATAATAGCCCGGTGCCCAAAAATCTTCCTGCGGAGCATGCACGATGGTTGCGCCAATCGCCTTCAGGAATTCATGCGCCTCGTCGATCTCTGCACGTTCGCGCGCGCGAAAGCATACATGATGAAGGCCGGTGCGTTGCTGCACGAAACGCTCGCCCTGATGGGCGGCATCGGCGGCGCTGATGCCGACAGCCGTGCGCCCGCCCACACAGTAAAAATTTTGATCGGTATCGAGCACAACGCGCAATCCCGAGAAAAGGAAGCAACTTGCCGTAAAACTCCCGCGCCCGCGAAAAATTCCCGACCGTCAGATAAATATGCGCAACGCCATTGATTTCCATGGTCACCCCTCAATCCACGTTTCGCAAAAATTCCTCGATCGCGCCCCGTGCGGCGGGCTCATCCAGAGTCGGCGCATGACCGACATTCGGCACTTCGATGGCAACGAGATCGGGTTTGATCTCGCGCATGGCATCCAGGCCTTCCAGCGACAGCAAATCGCTCAACGCGCCGCGCAGCGAAAGCACGGGCTTGGGGGCAAGTGCGGCGAAAAATGGCAGCAGGCTGGGCGGCGGCGCATCGCCCGGTTGCGCGAAGGTGGTGGCGATGGCGGGATCATAGGCAAAGGCAATGCGGCCGTTCGGCAATTCTTTCGCCACGCGATGGGCGAATGTCCGCCAGAACGCACTCGTCCTTCATTGGGAAAAGCGGATCTTGCGTTGCCTTGATGTTTGCAACCAGCGCATCCCAGGATTCGAAATCGCCCGCTCTTGCCGACATAACTTCCAATCCGCGCGAGCCCGCGTGGGTCGATCACCGGCCCGATGTCGTTGAGGATCGCAGCGCCGATACGCGCAGGCGCAAACGATGCCACGAGCATCGTGATGATACCGCCCATCGAAGTGCCGAGAAACATGGCCCGCTCGATGCCTAGCGTATCGAGGATGTGCAACGTATCCTGCGCATAGATCGCCGGCAGATAGCGCGCCGGGAGCGGATCGTAATCCGAACGTCCGCGCCCGCGCACATCCAGGCGCGATCACCCTGCGGCCCAGCCCTGCGATGCGGGGCGCAACGCTTTCGAAATCGGCGGAATTGCGCGTCAATCCATGCAGGCAGAGCACGGGCAACCCCCGCACTTCGCCCCGCGGCGCATAATCGCGCACGAACAGCTTCAATCCGTCTGTCGTTGAAACAGTATGTTCTTGAAAGCCCATGGCCCCTCGCTAACCGCGAGAGTGTGCCGTAACGCGCCTACAAATAAAAGCGCGCGGCGAGCTGGAATTGGTTGTCGATCTGGTGCGGCGAAAGGCCTACGGCAAGGCGCTGGGCGCGCGTGGAATTGACGCTGAGGAATTCGCCGGTCAGCCGCAACCAATCACTTCGGAAGCCAGGAGGCGGCGAGCGTGAAGGCATGTCCATCTTCGCTTGCCGAGGTCGGCCCGAAAGGTGTTTCGGTGCGTGTCTGGAAAACGTCGGCGCGCGCCGGCAAGCCGCCAATTCATCGTGCTCCCATCCGATCAACGCATAGGCCGCCTTGAAATACGTCTCGATCTCGAAATCTTCGCGCGGCTCTATTGCGGTGTAACCCCTCATCGCCTGCGCCAGCAACGTGAAATCACCTACATTCCGTCCGCAGCCCGCCGCTCCAGAAAGTTGTTTCCCAGGCGAACTGATCGCCCATCTCGGCGTCGTCCTGCCCGCGATTGTCATAACGCGTCACGTCGATATGGCCGATACCGGCCTTCTTCCCATGAGGCTTGCGCATACCAGCCCGACGCGGTGATCGATCTCGGCAAAAAGCTGCGCCTGATAGGGAACGGGCTCGCCGAACGAGCGAGCGCAACACATCCGCTTCTCGGCTATGTTCCAGCAATCCGGTAGGCCGATCGTTCATCGTCCAGCCGCGATGAGCTATCATTACGCCCGCCGGATCGTTGAATCCGAACGCCGCGCCGGTAATGCTGAACGTGCGCGCATCGCTGCGCCATTCGACCTTGCCCTCGCCGCCGATCGTACGCAACTCGTCGCCGATCCACGAATTGATCGCCGATGGCGTAAGCGTCCAATAACTCGTCCAGCCGACTTCGGTGTTTTCGAGCGAAATCGCTGGAAAGAATGCGCCCGCCTTTACCGACCATCGCCACGCATTGGTCGAAATGGGCCGATAGCGCACATAACCTTCGAGAATATCGACCGCCAATCCATGATCGGGATCGGACCGCAAGACCACGATTGCTGGAAAGCTCTGGCGTTATCTGGGCATGCGCCTGCAGCGCAATTTCGCTGACATGCACATTGGGTTGCCCATCTTCCGGAGCCATACCGCAGCTTTCCCAATCCGCCATCGAGATAGGATACCTCGCTCGAAGGCGCGACAAATCTGAGATCGCCGTAGCCATCGAAGGTAAAATCGACGGCATAAACATTTTGCGCGCCCAGCATTGCGCAAACAAAGGTCAGTGTTACGAGGTTCGCGTTTCATGCCGCGTCACTCAACGCATGCGGTGCAAGCGGCAAAAGGATTTCGACGCGTGTGCCTTCGCCGGGCAGGCTGTAGATGGTCAGCGAGCCGTGATGCGGTCCACAATGGCCTTGGCATAAGGAAGGCCGAGGCCCGCGCCCTGATGCTGGCCATCCAACGCCGAACGCAGGCGATGAAACGGGCGCACGACAGCGTCGATATCTCTCCGGTTCCATCCCGATCCCGGTGTCTTCGATGGCGATGCGAACGCCGCTTTGCGTACGCTGGGCCGAAACCGAAATCGTGCCGCCCTTGGGCGTGAATTTGATCGCATTGTGCAGATATGCCATTGATTGCAGCACCGAGTTTTGCGCCGCTCGCCTTTTAACTCGGGCAACGCGGAGATCGTCATGGAGAGGCAGATAGGCGAGACCATTCTTTTCGACCAATGGCTGAAGCAATGCCGCGCCGTTGTGCACCAGCGCCGTCGAGGGAAAGCGGCGCGCGTTTGACCTCCATCCGCCCCGCCTCGAAATCGGCAAGGTCCAGCATCTTGGCAACAAGCGACAACAGATGATGCCCCGACGAAACAATATCGCCCGCATATTCCGCGTAACGCTTTCACGCCCAGCGGCCCCAGCACCTGCTGGTGCAGCATTTCCCCGAAGCCGACGATGGCGTTAAGTGGCGTGCGCAACTCATGGCTCATATTGGCGAGGAAATGCGATTTCGCCTCGTTGGCGCGAATGGCCTCGTTGCGTGCGATCTCGAGGCTGCCGATGGCGGAGGTAAGTGCTGCTTCACGTTCGGCAATGGATTGCGTCATGTTGATGAGCGCATCGGAGAGATGGCCCATTTCATCTCGCTGCTTCAACCGCTCGGGCCGCGTGTAATCGCCGCCCGCGATCCGGCGGGCAGCAGCGGCAAGCTGTTCGAGCGGCCGGGAGAACGTGCGAACGATCAGCATCGAGCCGACAAGCGCAAGGATCAGTGCCCCGGCCAGCAAAGCAAGAATCGGCTTTGCGATGGCAAGGTACGGCGCAAGCGCTTCGTCCAACGGATAATCGAGGATCACGAACACCGGCGCGCTGTTTTTCGCGGCCGTTTCGAAGCGGCGCCGTCACGGTGAGGAATTCGCGGATCGTTCGTATCGGCCACGCGCGCCTCGACTGCGTGCCGGCTCGGAAGCGCCACGTTGCTGTAATCTTTCGTCTTGGCGACCACCTGCCACGCGCTGCTATCGCTTTGTCGTGGCCAGCGCGATGGAGCGCTGCTCCGTGCTCATCGCGCGCAGCTTGTCCAGCAATGCATTGTCCACAGGAATGCACGCCGCGATAAAGGCAATCGGAACAGGCGCCAAAACCGGCACTGCCACGATCCAGTAGACGCGGCCATCCAGTGTTGCGAGCGCGGTACTGCGATTATCAGTGGCTGCGTCGCCCAGAAGGCCGGAATAGGTGAAAGCGGCGCCTTGCTCGAAGGGAGCGCCGGTATCGGCCGCGATCTTGCCGTCGAGCCCGACCAGCAGCATGCGGGTCGCGCCGATGCGATGGCCATGATTGCGAAGGGCCGACAATTCGGTGTCGTAATCGTGCTGCGCGATGGCCTGGCGCAACGCATAGTCGAGCGACAGAACTTCCACCCCTTCGGTCGCGCGTTCCGAAAGCACGTTGAGCTGGCGTGTAAACACAGCCGCCTCCGCCGTCAGTTCGCGCTTGCCCTTTTCCACCAGCGAATGGCGCAAAAGCGCATAACCGATGACGCCGCTCAACACCTGCACGCCGACGAGCGCCACGATCAGGAACAGCGCGAGGCGGCGACGGAATGTCATGGCCTCAATAATCCTGGCTGTGCGGAATGCTTCATGCCGGGCATTCGCGCCGCCTAGAAGCGGCGCAGACATCGAGAGCTGGGCGCTTGCACCTTTAACGGCAAGATCGGCTGGAGGCAGGCTCGCGCCCCGGCGCCAGTTTCGGGTGCCACACGCTCGCGCGATAGGCGCCATCCGGCACGTTGTCGATGGTCGCGTGACCTTGCGCATCTGTCGTCACTGTCCATGGCGTATCTGCGACATATACGAACGCCACCATGTTGTCGTGAATGTTGCAGCCGATGGCGGCAACGCCGGCCTTGTCGAATTCGCACCGGTGGCGATTTCTCGCCCTGATGGATTTCGTATTCGAACTGCTTGATCGGAGAAAACGAATAAACCTGATGCATCGTCGCATCGTTGTTCGCGAACACGACATGCCCGCCGCGCCTGATGATCATCACCAGTGGCGAGAACATCTGGTTGCGCTGGTCGATCACGGCGCTCGCCGGAATATTGGTCGGCGAAGGCATCGACGCCCTTCGAAGGGCGAGACTCACGATTGCGTTCGCAGCGGGTTTTCCGTCCGCATCGGTGACCGCAACAGAGACCGTCGCGGCGATGGCGGGCCATGCACGCAAAAAATGCCAGCACTAGGGCGGACAAACTTCCCCGGGTCATTCACCGCAAACTACAACCAAATGGTTACGAGCCTGTTTTGATTGGGTTTATGAGAAGTAAAAAGGCAACCTTGTCACCCGCAGATCCCGCGGCGTACGCGTACCCTATCGGGAAAAACATGGCAATCGCCATTGAACCGCCCTACGCCGGTCTCGACACAAGGATCGCGCATGTCGTTCTGGAACCGGCGCAAATCGGTCGATATGGCCGACAATTTGCCGTCGCCCATCGCCTGAAACCCACACTTGGCTCGCCGCATTTGATGGCGCTCGGCGTCGGCGCCATTGTCGGGAACCGGCATCTCTACGCTCACCGGTATTGGCGCAGGGATCGCAGGGCCGGCGGTGATCCTTTCCTTTGCGCTGGCGGGGGTGGTGTGTGCCTGCGCGGCGCTTGCCTATGCCGAAATGGCGACGATGATGCCCGTGGCGGGCAGCGCCTACACCCCATCCGTCTACTTTTTCTACAGCATGCACGCGAGCCGCCTTGCACAAACCTCACGCTGACACTTGTGTCAGCCCATCTGCGATATGCGCACCCTTCTAACCTTGCATTAACGGGCACCGATTACACTGCGCACATCGCGGTTGCAGTACGGGTTCCTGCCAAAATGTCCGAACTCATGCCTCATGTGGGCGCGCAAATGAATCCGGGAAAGCTGGAAAACCCCACGCTCGCTTCCTGCGCGACTATTGGGAAAAGAAGCGCGGCGACCGCAAGATGCCCAGCGCGCGCCGATATTCGTCCTTCCGAATCTCAAAGAACATCTTGCCTGGGTTATCATGGCCGACGTGCTTGCGATGGCGGAGAAGATTTCCGTTATCGCCTGGTCGGAACGCTGGTCACCGAATACTTTCTCACTGAAGCGCACCGGAAAGAAGGTGAGCGAATCGTTCGAGAAACTCGGGCCGGGCGTCACCCACGCTGTGCTTGCCGTGATGCGCACGGCCGCCAAGTCGCGGCGCCTCATCCATGCGTTTGGCGATGCCGATGCGTTTGCGGTGGGCTATGAGGCGTTCGATGCGATCTTCCTGCCGCTCTCCGACGATGGCGAGACCGTCAACGTCATCCTGCACGCCTTCGTTTTCAACCGCCCCGAAGTGCTCATGGCCCGCCAGATCGCCAAAGCCAATGGCGGCCAGCTTCCCCAGCGCGTCAAATCCCTTCCGGGCGCGGCCTAGACCCTGCTTCCCTTGCCATAGCCCTCACCCCCCGCTAGCACTTCCTCCGGGGGAGAAACCGCCATGGCAACCGCCGAGCATATAGGCCGCGCGCCGCTGAAAACGCGCATCGGATGGGTGGTGACCGCATCCGCCGCCGGTACGGTGTTCGAGTGGTACGACTTTTTCATCTTCGGCTCGCTCGCCGCCATCATCGCCAAGCACTTCTTCACCAGCGCCGGCGACGTTCAGGGTTACATCTTCGCGCTGCTCACCTTCGCCGCCGGATTCTTCGTGCGCCCGTTCGGCGCGGTGGTGTTCGGCCATATCGGCGACCGAACGGGCCGCAAACGCGCCTTCCTCGTCACCATCACCATCATGGGTGTCGCCACCTTCGCGGTCGGCTTTTTGCCCGATTACAATTCCATCGGCCTGCTTGCGCCGTGGCTACTGGTGCTGCTGCGCGTGGCGCAGGGTTTCGCGGTCGGCGGAGAATATGGCGGGGCGGCGATCTATGTCGCCGAACACGCTTCGCCAAAGAACCGCGGCCAGGCGACGGGATGGATTCAGGTTTCCGCATCCCTTGGCCTGCTGCTTGCGCTTGGTGTGATCTATGCCACGCGCACGATCATGGGCGAAGACCAGTTCAACGATTGGGGATGGCGCATTCCGTTTCTGGTTTCGGTGTTGCTGCTGGCGATCTCGCTATGGATTCGCCTGCAGCTTGATGAATCCCCTGTCTTCCGCCGCATTCAGGAAGAAGGTGCCACCTCGCAGACGCCGCTCTCCGAAGCATTCCTGCAATGGCCCAACTCTGCGGCTGGTGCTGATCGTGCTGTTCGCGCTGCTGATGGGGCAAGGCGTGGTCTGGTACACCGCGCAATTCTACACGCAGTTTTTCCTGGAACGCGTGGTGAAGGTCGAGCCTGCCACGGTGAACCTTCTCATCATGATCATCACGCTGTGTCTCGGCGCCGCTGCACATGGCGTTTGCCACGATCTCCGATCGCATCGGCCGCAAGCCTGTGATGCTGTTCGGGCTGGGGTTGGCCGCCGTCAGCTTTTTTCCGGGCTTTCATCTGCTCACGCAGGCCGTGAACCCCGCGCTTGTTTCCGCCGCGATCACCTCGCCAGTGATCGTCAGCGCCGATCCCGCAGATTGCTCGTTCCAGTTCGATCTCATCGGCAGGGCGCAATTCAAGACCTCTTGCGATATCGCGCGGTCCGCGCTTGCCAAGATGGGCGTGCCCTATCACAGCGAAAGCGCGAGCCCCGGCAGCCGCACGGTCGTGCATGTCGGAAGCCTGCCGGTCGAAAGCCTTGACGGCCGCAATCTCTCGCCTGCCGAACTGACCAAGCAGCGCGGCTATTTCGAAACCACTCTGCGCGATGCGTTGCGCGCGACGGGCTATCCGCCGTCCGCCGATCCGAAGACCATCGACACGATGGGCGCGCTGGCCGCACTGCTCGTGTTCATCATCGCGGCCGCGGCCCTTTACGGGCCGCAAGCCGCGACGCTGGTGGAACTGTTTCCCACCCGCATCCGCTATTCGGCGATGTCGGTGCCCTACCATGTCGGCGTCGGCTGGTTCGGGGGCTTCCTCCCCGCAACAGCCTTCGCCATCGTGGCCGCAACCGGCAACATCTATGCAGGGCTCTGGTATCCCGTGATCATCGCAGGAATAGGTTTCCTGGTGACGCTGTTCTTCCTGCCCGAAACCAGAGGCCGGGACATCACGGGATAGAGCAGAGCCTAGTGCTGCTCGATCGGCACGCCCGGTTCGTTCTTTCGTCGGATGGATCACGAGTGAACTCTTGACGCTCGCCACGTTCTTCGCCGCCGTCAACGTGTCGGTGATGAAGGTCTGGAACGCGGAGAGATCTTTCGCGACGACCTTGAGCAGGAAATCGACTTCGCCTGAGAGCATGTGGCACTCGCGAACGGTCGGCCACGACGCGAACCTGTTCTTCGAATTGCTTCAGATCGGATTCCGCCTGGCTTGCGAGCCCGACGAAAACAAAACCGGATACTTCGAAGCCTAAGAGCTTGCCGTCGAGATCTGCATGATAACCGCGAACGTAACCGGCTTTTTCCAGTGCGCGCATACGGCGCAAACACGGAGGAGCGGTAATTTTTGCGCGGCGCGAGAGTTCGACGTTGGTAATCCGTCCATTCGATTGCAATTCGGAGAGAATTCGCATGTCGATGGAGTCGAGTTTGTGATGTTCCATGAAGGTAAATCCTAAATATTTAGACACCTCATTATACCGCCTCCAAGCTGGGGTTTAGCAATAATGTTTCGAGGTTGCGGCGCATCAATTCCGCAGCAGATGGTGAACGCACACGATTCGGTCACGAACCTGGAATATTCGAACCTTTAACGCCTAATGTTTACGCGGAAAACCCAAGTCAGCCCATGGCTTTCCGGCTCCCCGGCTTGACCTTTTGTCTGCCCCTTCCGATATGAATAAAACCAATCCGCCGAAGACGCCGAGGGGGCAAGCCGCGCGGTCCTGCGCGGCCTCTCCATTGCCCCCGGCCAAGGGAAAAATATGTCGCATACCGGGCCATCGAAAGTCGTCATTCTGGGTAGTGGTCCGGCCGGGTGTACGGCGGCGATCTATGCGGCCCGCGCTATGCTCGAACCTGTGCTGATCGGCGGCATCCAGCCCGGCGGACAGCTCACCATCACCACCGAAGTCGAAAACTATCCGGGCTTTGCCGAGGCCATTCAGGGCCCGTGGCTGATGGAACAGATGCAGGCACAGGCCGAGCATGTCGGCACCAAAATGATCTCCGATACGATCATGGCCGCCGATCTCGCGAAGACGCCCTTTCACGCTTATCGGCGATTCCGGCACACGCTATTCCACCGAAACGCTCATCATCGCAACGGGCGCGCAGGCGAGCTGGCTGGGCCTGAAATCCGAAGAGACCTTCAAGGGCTTCGGCGTGTCGGCTTGCGCGACTTGCGACGGTTTTTTCTATCGCAACAAGCGCGTGGCCGTCGTCGGCGGCGGCAACACCGCGGTCGAGGAAGCATTGTTTCTCACCAACTTCGCCGATCACGTCACGCTGATCCATCGGCGCGATCATTTGCGCGCCGACAAGACGAACCAGCTTCGCCTTGCAACGCACAAGAAGATCGAAGTCGTTTACAATGCGGTTGTCGATGAAGTGCTGGGCACCAGCGATCCCAAGGGCGTGACCGCGATCACCCTGCGCGACACGAAATCGGATGCCACGCGCAATCTCGATGTCGATGGCCTCTTCATCGCCATCGGCCACACGCCCGCGACCGACATCTTCAAGGGCCAGCTCGACATGGACGAGAGCGGCTACATCAAGACCGCGCCCGATTCCACGAAGACCAGCATTCCCGGCGTCTTTGCGGCGGGCGATGTGAAAGACAAAATATTCCGGCAAGCGGTGACCGCCGCGGGCATGGGCTGCATGGCTGCCCTCGAAGCCGAACGCTTTCTGGCGGAAGGGCATAGCTGATGGATTGGGACAAGCTGAGAATCTTCCACGCCGTTGCAAGCGCCGGAAGCTTCACCCATGCGGGCCAGATGCTGACGCTCAGCCAATCGGCCGTCAGCCGCCAGATCAGCGCGCTCGAAGAAGAACTCGTGACGCCGCTGTTCCAGCGCCACGCCCGCGGCCTCACGCTCACCGATGAAGGCGAATTCCTTTATGGCGCGGTGAGCGATGTGCTGTCAGCGCCTGGCGCAAGCCGAAGAAGCACTGAAGAACGTGCAGGAAGCCCCGCGCGGCCAATTGAAAGTCACCGCAAGTCATGGGCTTGGCACCTATTGGCTGCTGCCGCGACTTGAAGGGTTTCTCGCAGAATTTCCCGAAATCGAGATGCGCCTGATCTTCGAAGATCGCGAACTCGATCTCGCACAGCGCGAAGCCGATCTGGCGCTTCGCATGCGCGCGCCGGTTCAGGCCGATCTGATCCAGCGCAAACTCTTCACCGTGCGCTACCACACCTGCGCCACGCAGGAATATCTGGACAAGCATGGCACACCGCAAACATTCGACGATCTCGTTCATCATCGCCTGATCGCCTATGGCGAAAGTGCTGCTCCCGAAATCCGCGATGTGAACTGGCTGATCGAAAGCACGCGGCGCATGGGCAAACAGGGCAACGGCCCGCGCACGCTGCGCATCAACAATTTCACCGGCATCATGCGCGCGGTCGAAGCCGGAATGGGCCTTGCCGCCATCCCGGACTATATCGCCGCCGAACGCCCGCATCTGGTGCGCGTGCTGCCAGAAGTCGATGGGCCGACCTTCGATGTGCATCTGGTCTATTGCGATGCCCTGCGCCATTCCAAGCGCGTGGCGGCTTTCCGCGATTTCCTGGTGCGTTCGGCGCGTGAATGGAAGTTCTAAATCTGCTCTAATGCCCCCAACAAACATGGGAGGCATTGATGGCAGACAAGAACAGACGCTGGGTTTATGCGCGTCCACCGGCGGGTGAAGTCACCACCGATATTTTCGAACTGAGCGAAGAAACGTTGCCCGAGCTGCGCGAAGGCGAAGTGCTTGTGCGCACGACGATGCTTTCCATCGATCCCGCAAGCCGCGCCTGGATGGCGGGCGTGACCTATCGCTCGCAGTTGATGCCCGGCGACACGATGGCGGGATGGGGATTGGGCGAGGTTGTCAAATCCAACGCGACAAGGTTTCGCGCCCGGCGATCTCGTTTCCGGCGAATATGGCTGGCAGACGCATGCGTCATGTCCGGCAAGGCGCTCACCAAACATGACAGCAAGGCACAAGCCCGAACATCTTCTGAGCGCGCTCGGCATTACTGGCCTCACCGCCTATTTCGGAATGCTGGATGTGGCGCGCCCGCGACCCGGTGAAACCGTTTTGGTGTCGGGTGCGGCGGGTGCCGTCGGCACCATTGCGGGCCAGATCGCGAAGATCGCGGGCTGCCGCGTGATCGGCACCGCGGGCGGCGCGGACAAATGCGCCTGGGTGAAAAACGATCTCGGCTTCGATGAAGTGCTCGATTACAAGGCGGGCGGAATCTACAAGCAGTTGAAAGCGGCAGCCCCCGAAGGCATCGACGTTTATTTCGACAACACGGGCGGCGATGTGCTTGCGGCCGCTATCGCGCGAATGAACCAATGGGGCCGCATCGCCTGTTGCGGCAACGTCTCGCAATATGACACCGCCACACCGTGCGGGCGGGCCGATGGGCGTGCCGGGCTTCCTCGTCACCAAGCGCATCCGCATGGAAGGCTTCGTGGTGATGGATTTCTACAACCGCCGCAAACAGGCCGAAGATGCGCTCGCAGGTTGGCTCGATAGCGGACAGTTGAAAGCACCTGTCGATATCGTGGAAGGCTTCGAGAAAATGCCTTCGGCGCTTACCGGCATGTTCGCCGGCAAGAACCGCGGCAAAGCTGATCGTCAAGGTTTGATGCGTCTCAGCCGAGATGGCTGCGCAACATCCAAGCCGCTTTCTCGCTCGCCTGCATGCGTTGCGTGAGCAGATCCATCGTCGGCTGGTCGCCCGCTTTCTCTGCGGGCTTGAAAGCGGCGCGCGCCGTGCGCGTGACCGCTTCGTTGCCTTCGACCAGCGCCTTCACCATATCGAGCGCGGGCGGCGCATCATCGCCATCGGCAATCGTGGTGAGCTTGGCATATTTGGCGTAGCTGCCCGGCGCAAAATGCCCGAGCGCGCGAATGCGTTCGGCAATCAAATCGGCCGCATCGTGCAGTTCGGTGTATTGCGTCTCGAACATCGTGTGCAGTGACGAGAACATCGGGCCCGTCACATTCCAGTGATAGGCATGCGTCTTCTGATAGAGAACGTAAGTGTCGGCCAACACCTTCGAGAGCCCATCGGCAATCGCCTTGCGGTCGGATTTCTTCAGTCCGATGTCTATTTCCATGGGGAAACAATCCTCTGGTCCAATCCGCGATTACGTTAGACCCTGCATGCGGACTCGGATCAAGTAGTTTAGAATTATTCTAAAGAGGAAGTCCCATGCGCCTGGATGACCTGCGCCCGACCGAAAATGTGGATGACCGCCGCGGCCAAGGCGGAGGATTTGGCGGCAGCGGCATAGGCGGGCGGCATATTGTGATGGGCGGCGGCGGCCTTGGGCTTGTCGCCTTCATCGTGATCGCGCTGCTGGCCAATGGCGGCGATGTCGGCGGTCTTCTCAACCAGGTGGCAGGCGGTCAAGGCGGCCTGCCTTATGGACCGGGGCAAAACCAAACCCAGCCCGCGTCGGCCGAAGATCAAGCCTCGTTCGAATTCTCGCGCAAGATCATCGGCTCGACCGAAGATGTGTGGACGGCGATCCTTGCCAAACGCGGCATCCAATATCAGCCGCGACCTTCACGCCCTTCACGCAGGAAACCCAAACCGGCTGCGGCGAAGGCCAGGCTGTGATGGGCCCGTTCTATTGCCCCAACGATCACCGCGTTTATATCGACCTCGCCTTCTTCAACGAACTCGCCACCCGCTTCGGCGCGCCCGGCCAATTCGCGCAAGCCTATGTTCTCGCCCATGAGATCGGCCACAACGTGCAGAACATCATGGGCACGATGGACAATGTGCAGGCCCAACTCTCCAGCGGACGCGGCAGCGGCGCCACCGGCGCATCGGTGCGTCTGGAACTGCAGGCCGATTGCTACGCGGGCGTATGGGCCTACACCGCCAATCAGAAATCCCACATCCTCGAAACCGGCGACGTCGAACAAGGCCTCGCCGCCGCAACCGCTGTTGGCGACGATACCTTGCAAAAGGAAACACAAGGCCGCGTCGCGCCGGACAGCTTCACGCACGGCACGAGCGATCAACGTGTGCGCTGGTTCCGCCGCGGGCTTTCAACCGGCGACATGGACCAATGCGACACCTTCAACGCGGCGACGCTTTAATCGGCCTGACAAATATATGCTACTGGCGTATATCTAAGCGATGGAAATCGTTCGCGGAGCTTTTCAATAGAGCCGTGAAAAAGCTCGGAGCGACCGAAGCTGATCTTGCGAGGCTCGAAGCCGAGATTGCCACCAATCCCAACGCAGGAGATGTGATCCAAGGATTGGCGGGAGCCCGCAAAATCCGCTTCGCTATGAAAGGTAGAGGCAAAAGCAGTGGTGGAGTTCTTAAAGAAATGACCGGAAAACGAACAGAGTTCGGCAAAAACCTCGAAGCCGCCTTGCGCGAAGTCATTGCTCATGAGCGCGGCGAAATAAAACTTCACGTCAGCGTCGTGGAGCCAATGTCGCCTGCGCGTGTGAAGGCTATCCGCAAATCGGTCGCTAAAAGCCCGCGTGAATTCGAACGCCGCTTCGGCGTACCGGCCCGCACGGTGGAGGGGTGGGAACAGGGCAAGAAAGTCGATGTGGCAGCGCGCGTACTGCTCACGATCATAGAGAAAGAGCCCAAGGCTGTGGAACGCGCGCTAGCGGCCTGACCGCCAGCGCGCATTCATTCACGCAGCTGCCTTTCGTGTCGCCACAACCTGCTCGGCCAGCCTGCCCGTTAGTTCGGCGAGGTGATCGAACGCCATCTCGAACGTGCCCACGCCTTGTGTCAGCGAGCGCAGGTCGATGATGAGACCGTGCAGTTCCGATTGCGGCATTTCCGCTTCGATCGTGTCCCAGCCTTTCCAGCCATCGCGCGCATCGAAGCCCATCAATTGCCCGCGCCGCGCGCTCACCACCTGATTGATCTTCGAGGTGGCATCGTTCGGCGCGTGGATGCGCACATGCATGATCGGCTCCAGCAGAACCGGCGCGCAATTGGGCATGCCCTCGCTCATCGCGATGCGCCCGGCCGTCTGGAACGCGGCATCCGATGAATCGACCGTGTGATAAGACCCATCGGTCAGCGCCACCGCCACATCGACCACCGGAAACCCGAGCGGCCCCTGCTTCAGATAATCGGCGACGCCTTTTTCGACCGAGGGAATGAATTGCCGCGGCACCACGCCGCCCGAGATTTCATCCTGAAACACAAAGCCCGAGCCGCGCGGCATCGGCTTGATCTCGATCATCACATCGCCGAATTGGCCGTGACCGCCGGATTGCCGCTTGTGCCGCCCGCGTTGCGCGGTGCTCTTGCGGATCGTTTCCTTGTAAGGCACGCGCGGCTGATGGGTGTTGAGCTTGAGCCCGTATTTGCTTGCAAGCCGTTCCACCGCGACCTTCAGATGAATCTCGCCCTGCCCTTCAAGCGCGATCTCGTGCAGCTCCGCATTCTGCCGGAAATGCAGCGAGGGATCTTCTTCCTGCAGTTTGTGGATCGCAGCGGTGAGCTTCACCTCGTCCTTGCGATCCGCCGCTTCGATGGCAAGCGCATAGACAACCTCAAGCTGCTCGATCTCCACCTTCGGCAGCTTCGCGCCCTTGGCCGTGGAAAGCGTTTCGCCTGTCGCCGCATCTTCCAGCCGCAGCAACGCCACCATGTCGCCCGCTTTGGCTTCGGTGAGTTTGGTGTGCGTCTCGCCTTTCAGCGACACGATGCCGCCGATCCGCATATCGCTGCCATCGCGATTGTGCAGCACGGCGCCTTCCTTCAGCGTGCCGGAAAGCACGCGCGAAAGGCTGAGCTTGCCGCCATGCGCCGAATGATAGGTCTTCACGACCTGCACCATCGCATCGTTGCCCGGCTTGACGCCGATGCGTTCGATCAGCCTTGCTCACGCCCGGCACTTCATGGCGCAACGCTTTCAGCAGTCGCCGCACGCCATTGTCGCCTTCCGCCGACCCCATCAGCGCGGGCACCAACAACCCGTCCGCCAAATCCTTCGCCAGATCGTCGAACACCTCATCGCGCGGCGGCTCGGCATCCGAAAGCAATTCTTCCATCAGGTGCTCGTCGTAATCGGCGAGCTTTTCCAGCATCTGGAAGCGCGCTTCGCGTTCGCGATCCTTGACCTCGCCCGCAAGCTCGATCACTTCGCTTTCCGCATGTGTGCGATAGACAAAGGCGCGTTCCAGCGCGAGATCCACAAATCCCGTCACCACATTGTTTTCCCAGATCGGTATCTGGCGCAGCAGCAGCGGCTTGTCGCTCGCATCCTGCAGCATGGTGAGCAGCGCGCGCAGGCTTCCGCCCGCTTTGTCGATCTTGTTCACAAACAGGAAATGCGGAATGTTCAGATCGTCGAGCCGCTTCAGATAGGGCTTCAGCATCTGCACCTTGGCGGGCTCCGGCTCGCACACCACCACCGCCGCATCGATGCCGGGCAGGACATTCAACGTGTCCTGCAAAAATTCGATGGAGCCGGGGCAATCGAGAAAGGTGAAACTTTCACCGAGATAAGTTGTCGTCGCGCAATTCACTTCCACGCTCATCTGGCGGGCGCGCGCTTCGGGGCTCGCATCGCCCACCGTGTTTTTCTGGGCAACGGCGCCTTTCCTGTGGATAGCGCCCGTCGCCATCAGAAGGCTTTCCAGCAGCGTCGTCTTTCCGCTGCCGTAAGGTCCGACCAGGGCCACTGTGCGTGGCCCATTTCCTCCAGTGGATTTTGGCATAAGTGCCTCCTCACCCTCACCAATTCGCGAGGGGATCGAGGCGCGGCGGGCGCTTTTCCCAAAGGCTGGGCGGCGTCACGCGCCCCGCTTGAGCCCCAATGCTCGCGCCGATCTGCCCGCTCTTGGCAAGCTTGTTTGTGTGACAGGCGCCGGCATTCTCGGATGTTTCTTAAGGAATTCCCCGTGACCGACGCCGCGCCAAAGCCCCGCGACGCGCACCCCGTTCTGTTCCTCATCCTGTTTCTGCCGCTCGGCATCACCAACGGTTATGTCGTGGTGACGCTTTCCTACATTCTTTCGCACGCGGGCGTGGGTGTGGGTGCAATCGCAGCCCTTGTTGCATGGAGCCTGTTTCCGCAAACCTGGAAAGTGGTGTGGGCGCCGATTGTCGATGCCACGCTCAACAACAAGCTGTGGTTTCTGCTGTCCGCAATCGTGATCGGCGCGGGCATGATCGCAACCGCGCTGGTGCCCGCGACACTGGATCCAATCTCGTTCTCCTCGAAATTCTCGTCGCCATCGTCAGCCTTGCCGTGAGTTTCAACGCGATGGCGGCCGACAGCCTGATGGCCTACGCCACGCCCGACGAAGAAAAGGGCCGCGCGGGCGGCTGGAGCCAGGCCGGAAATCTTGGCGGCTCGGGCCTGGGCGGCGGCGCGGGGCTTTGGCTTGCCCAACATGTCCATCCCATCTGGATATCGGGCGCGGTGCTGGGCTTCATCTGCATCGCCAGTTCGATAGCAGTGCTGTTCATCGACGAGCCCATCTCGGATCACCGCGGCCAATCCATTGCGCACAGTTTCGGCAATGTCGTGCGCGACGTGTGGTCGGTGATCAGCGCGCGCACGGGTTTCCTCGCGCTGTTCCTGATGACCTTGCCGATCGGTGCGGGTGCAGCTCAAACCTGTGGTCGGCGGTGGCGGGCGATTGGCATGCGAGTGCCGATACCGTTGCGCTCGTCAACGGCGCGCTTGGCGGCGTGGTTTCGATGGTTGGATGCATCGCGGGCGGCTTTGTTTGCGACCTGATGGACCGCAAGACAGCCTATTGCCTGTTCGGCCTTGTCTCCGCGATTGCGCCGTCGCCATGGCGTTGTCGCCGCGCACCGAACTGATCTTCGCCTTCTTTGTCTGTGTCTACGCGTTCTCGCTGGGCTTCTGTTACGCAGCCGTTCGGCGCGGTGGTGCTGGAAGCCATCGGAAAAGGCGCGGCCGCCACCAAATACAATCTGCTCGCCAGCGTCTCGAACATGCCCATCGCCTACATGACGTTGGTCGATGGCTGGGGCCAGGAGAAATGGGGCTCGGGCGGAATGCTTTATGTCGAAGCCCTGTGCGGCGTGATCGGCCGTCGTCCTGTTCATCGGCCGTCGCGCTATGCGGTCATGCGAGGCTGCAGCCCGCGAACCGAACAGATCGCCTAGCGCAGATTCCCGCAGAACCGCTGAATGCGGCGGCAGGCTTCTTCGAGGGCTGCGTTCGATGTCGCATAGGAGATGCGGAAGAACGGCGAAAGCCCGAACGCCGCGCCATGCACCACCGCCACGCCTTCGGCCTCCAGCAGTTCGCTTGCGAAATCCTCGTCTGTCGCGATCGTCTTGCCGCTTTTGGCCTTCTTGCCGATCAGTTTCTTGATCGACGGATAGACATAGAACGCGCCCTTCCGGCTTGGGGCATTCCATGCCGCTCGCCTGATTGAGCATCGAGACAACGAGATCGCGGCGCTCTTCGAAGATGCGCTGGAATTTCGGGATGAAATCCTGCGGTCCGTTCAACGCCTCCACGCTCGCCCATTGCGAGATCGATGCGGGGTTCGAGGCCGATTGCGATTGCAGCTTGGCCATCGCCTTGATGAGCGGTTCGGGCGCCGCGCAATAGCCGATGCGCCAGCCTGTCATCGCATAGGCCTTCGACACGCCGTTCATTGTCAGCGTGCGCTCGTAAAGCCCCGGTTCGACCTGCGCGATGGTGTGGAACTTGAAGCCGCCATAGACGAGGTGCTCATACATATCGTCGGTCAGCACCCAGACTTGCGGATGGCGCATCAGCACATCGGTCAAACCCTTCAATTGCTCGCGCGTGTAGCAGGCACCCGTCGGGTTGGAAGGCTGGTTGAAGATGATCCATTTGGTCTTCGGCGTGATCGCGGCTTCAAGCGCTGCCGGTGTCAGGCGGAAACCTTCTTCCAGCTTGGTCTCGACGATCACCGGCTTGCCGCCGCCGAGCAGCACGATATCGGGATAGCTCACCCAATAAGGTGCGGGCACGATCACTTCGTCGCCCGGATTCAAGGTGGCGAGCAGCGCGTTGTAGATGATCGCCTTGCCGCCCGGCGCCACGAAGCATTGCGAGGGCTTATAATCCAGCCCATTCTCGCGCTTGAACTTTGCCGCGATCGCCGCGCGCAGTTCAGGAATGCCTTCGACGGCGGTGTATTTCGTCTCGCCGCGCTTGATGGCGGCGATGGCGGCTTCCTTGATGTTGTCCGGCGTGTCGAAATCTGGCTCGCCCGCGCCCAGCCCGATCACATCGCGGCCTGCCGCCTTCAGGTCGCGCGCCTTCTGCGTCACCGCAATGGTCGGCGACGGCTGAATACGGTTGAGCGACTGGGCTAGAAATCCTTGCGGCAGGGCAGACATGGCAAATCCCGTTCAAATCGAAGGGCGTGGGTATAATCCGCCTCCCGCAAGGCGCAAGGGTGGGATCGTCACATCAGCCATGCAGAAAGACCCATTAAGGCTTATTCTTGTGGGGTTCCGGCCTTGAGTCGGAGGGAGGGAGCCTCATGCGCCGGATCGCGCTGGCCATTGTCGCATTGCTGGCCGTGGCAGGCTGCTCGCGCCACGCTCCACCTGTCGGCAGGTGGGAGGGTGTCTATGAGAGTTCGGACACGATCGTTGCCGCATGGCTTGAGATCGGCAAAACCGGCCTGATCCGCGTCAGCGCCCCAGACACCACCAACATCGCCGGGGACACAACCCAGGCCGACCGCCAATCCATCCGCGAGGATATGGTGGCGAGGCTGGCTTCGGGCTGGGGCAGTGTCGAACCCCGCAAGATGGATTTCGATGGCCACACTTTTCGCAAACCCGGCCACATCGCGCCCGAAATGATCTGGGATGCCGATACGGGGCAAATGACGCTGGTAATGTACCTGGGCGCCAACCCCGCCCTCAACGTGCCGCTACGCAAGGTGGAAGAGTTTAGCGAGAATCCGTTTCCGCACTAATTCGCGGAAGTCGGGTACCTACAAATTTCTCCGCGCGATCCAGCTGCAGATGCGTGGCACGATCACCGTCACCGCAAATAGGGCGGCATCGCTCAACTCCATTTGTTGAACGCAAAAAAAGCCGCGCAGACTATGAAGCCGAACGCCACAATGTGGTTCCAGCGGATCGCCTCGCCCAGATACGTCACCGAGAAGATTGCGAACACGACGAGCGTGATGACCTCCTGCATCGTTTTCAGCTGGGCTGCCGAATAGACCTGATGGCCGTAATGGTTGGCGGGCACCGCGAAGCAATATTCGAAGAAGGCTATTCCCCAACTGATCGGAATCAGGATCAGGAGCGATGTATTGGGAAATTTGAGCTGGCCGTACCAGGCAAAGGTCATGAACACATTTGAGACACTAAGCAGCACCAGCGGCGCTATCGCGGACCAAGACATTGTTTCTCCTTTACACAGCGTTTGAACTTGAAAATACGAGACAACTCGCAACTTGGAACGGTACGGAATTCGACTGAGGGATGAGCGGCTTAAGCCCCGTAATGCCTTGGAAATACCTTATTCCTGCCATGGACCGGATGCGACTTTTGTGCAACAATCAAGTTGCTCCATATGGGGAGGGACTTATGAAATTGCGCAACGCCTCGGCAGCCATTGTGGGTGCCGTAGGTTTGATGATGACTATGACGTCGGCAAACGCCGCCGTCACCGTGCTCGGCGGCGGTCCTGCCACCGATTGTTACAAAGCCGCCGAATTCGACGGCGAACCTGTTGGCGGCGTCTCCACCTGCAACGCAGCACTCGAAAACATCTCGCTGTCGGTACAGGATCGTGCGGCCACGCTTATCAATCGCGGCATCCTGAAGGGACGCATCGACGATCTGCATGGCGCACTCGCCGATTATAACGCCGGCCTCAAGCTGAACGACAAGCTCGGCGAAGGCTATGTGGATCGCGGCGCGGTGATGATCTCGCTGCACCGCTATCAGGTGGCGCTCGACGACATCACCAAAGGGCTCGAACTCGGCGCCAAGAAGCCGGCCATCGCCTATTACGATCGGGCGATCGTCAACGAGGCGCTCGGCAATGTTCGCGGCGCTTACGAAGATTATCAGAAGGCGCTCGAACTCGATCCGAACATGGGTCTGGCGAGCATGCAGTTGCAGCGCTTCAAGGTCGTCCGCAAGGGCGGTCTCGGCGGCGCCTGAACCGCAAACTTCCGACTATCGAAAAACGGGCCGCGTTCCCCCACGCGGCCCGTTTTGCGTTCGTATGGGGACCTATGAAACCAGCGCCTTTGAAGAAAGTGGTCGCGACACCGCCTGTCCTGCTGTGGTGGCGACACCTCGTTACAACTTTTCCACAAGCCACCCTTTTCAAACAAAAGCCGACACTGGAACGCTGCGCACTCCGGTCAACACTTCGTGAAATCCATCGACGTGCCACGCGCATATCCGAAACACTCTCCGCCAGTTCCTGAGCGAGGCCGCCGCAGACCCGGGCATTGCAGGATTGCGATTATCATCCCCGGCACCGGAACTGGTCTGATAATTCAAGCCTTTGGAACCTCGATCGCGTCTGCCGCGTTACCAATGATTCCGGCGGTTACCTGTGCTGCGTCAGCGGGGCTTGTGTTCGGCTTCGCACCGGCTATGAAGGCAGCACGGCTCGACCCTGTGGTCGCCCTCGCAAGCGAGTGATTTTAATGAACCGATTTCTGATGTCCGCCTCAGCAGGCGTGTTGGCACTGGTCGCAGCCGGATGTGCAACGCCCGTTCCCCAAGCCCTCAAAACGACGGACGTGCCGGCTGCGGGCTTTACCGCCCCCATCATCCCCGATGCGCAAGTCTGGCCAAAGACCGATTGGTGGACGACATTCGGCAGCCCCGAAATGGCGGGCTTCGTCACCGATGCACAAGCCAACAATCTCGATCTCGCAGCCGCCTATGCACGCGTGCTGCAGGCCGAAGCGCAGGCAGGCATTGCGCGCTCCTCGCTGTTTCCGCAACTGGGCGGCAGCTTCGATGCGAGCCGCCAGGGCTCGCATGGCCGCAGCGTAACCACAGGCCCCGGCGGCACGGTGACGACAACCAGCGGCCCCTTCACATCGACCAACAGTTTCAACCTCGGCCTCAATGCGAGCTATCAGCTCGATATCTTTGGCCAGAACCGCGATCGCTATTTCTCCGCCGAAGATGCGTTGCGCGCCAGCCGCTACGCGCAGCAGACGGTGGCGCTCACCATCGAGTCCAACACCGCACGCGCCTACATCAACGTGCTGGCGCTGCGCGAACGCATCAAGATCGCGCGCGATAATATCGATGCCGTCAACCGCGTGCTGCAGATCGTGAAGGCTAAGGTAGAGAACGGGGTCTCCTCCAATCTCGATCTCGCGCAGGAACAGGCACAGGTTGCCGCGCAGCAGGCGCAAATTCCCGGCCTCGTCGAGCAGGAACGCGAAGCGCGTTACACGCTTGCGGTTCTTCTCGGCCGCGCACCTGAAGGTTTCGACGTGACGGCCCAAACGATGACCGACATCAAACCGCCTGCGGTGCAACCCGGCACACCCTCCGACCTTCTGCTGCGCCGCCCCGATGTTGCCGAAGCCGAAGCCTCGCTCGCTTCGGCGCACGGTAATGTGGACGCCGCGCGCGCGGCCTTCTTCCCGAGCATCGGCCTTTCCGGCTCCGGCGGCTTCGCCAGCGCCGCACTCGGCTCGCTGCTCAACGGCACGACGCTTTTCTATTCCGTCGGCGCATCCGTGCTGCAAACCATCTTCGACGGCGGCCTGCTCGCCTCCGAAAGCGATCTCGCCAAGGCCCAGCAACTCGAAATGGTCGCGACCTATCGAAGTTCGGTGCTGAACGCCTTCACCGACGTGGAATCTTCTCTCGGCACGGTCTCTGCCTTGGCCGAACAGGAGCATTATCTGGGCGTCGAAACCGATAACGCCCGCGAAGCCCTGCGCATTTCCGAAATCCAGTATCGCGAAGGCGTCGCCGACCTGCTCGCGGTGTTGCAGGCGCAGCAGACCCTGTTCACGGCCGAAGACCAGCTCGTGCAAACCCGTCTCGCGCGGTTGCAGGCAAATGTGAGCCTGTATCAATCGCTGGGCGGCGGCTGGAGCCAGACGGCGGAAGACAACACGCAGTCCTGGCCGGTTTCGGCAATCAGGCCAGCGCTGCCGGAGAAGCAGTAAGGTTCTCACCGCTCTCGCGGGCGACAACTGGGCTAACTGTGTCCCAGCACCGGATGCGGCGTGTAAGGCTCTTTCAACGCCTTCATCTCTTCTTCGGTGAGCTTCAGTGCCGCTGCCGCGATCGCATCGTCCAGATGCTGCGGCTTCGAGGCGCCTACGATCGGCGACGTAACCCCGGGCTGGTGCCAGCAGCCACGCCAGCGCCACTTGCGCGTTCGGCACGCCGCGTTTGGCCGCGATCTCGCTCACCCGGTCCACCACGGCGAAATCGCTATCGTTGTAATACAGCCGATGCGCGAACTCATCGGTCTTGGCGCGCGTGGTTTCGCCCTTGTCCTGCCGTCGCCTGATTGCCCGCGAGGAACCCGCGCGCCAGCGGGCTCCACGGAATGACACCGATGCCTTCGGCCGCGGCAAAGCGGCATCATCTCGCGCTCCTCCTCGCGATAGACGAGATTGTAGTGGTTCTGCATCGAAACGAATCGCGTCTTGCCCATCGCTTGCGCGGTCGAAAGATATTTCGCGAACTGCCAGGCAAACATCGACGATGCGCCGATGTAGCGCGCCTTGCCCGCCTTCACGACATCATGCAGCGCCTCGATGGTTTCCTCGATCGGCGTGCCGTAATCGAAGCGGTGGATCTGGTAGAGATCGACATAGTCCATACCGAGCCGTGTCAGCGAATTGTCGATGGCATGCATGATGTGCTTGCGCGAAAGGCCGCGCTCGTTCGACGACCCTCGCCCATCGGATTGAACACCTTGGTCGCCACCACCATGTTCTCGCGTGAAGGCCCGAACTCCTTCAACGCGCGGCCCAGAACCTCTTCGCTCGCACCCACCGAATACATATCGGCGGTATCGAAGAAATTGATTCCCGCTTCCAGCGCGCGGCGGATGAACGGCTTGCTCGCCTCTTCATCCAGCACCCAGTCGCGCCATTTGGACGAGCCGTAAGTCATCGTGCCAAGACAAATGCGCGAAACCTTCAGACCCGTTTTGCCAAGCCGCACATATTCCATGATGTTCCTCCGGGAATTTTCCGAATTTGAACATAACGTGTGTTCGATAGCTCGTGCGCATAAAATTTGCATGTGCCCTTGCAGCGCGACGCTCCACGCACCATCTTGTCTAAATCCCCAGGCATGCGTGGATAAGCAGGCGAGCTCTTAGAACCGGAAGAGCTTGCCAATAATTTTCGCCGGCCAATTTTGGAAAATCAAAGGACTATCCGTGACCGCAAGATTGATACACGGCCCGCCTGCAATGGCGGCCGGGCTGTGGATGATTTCGGGCGATGTCGTCTGCACGTCGCCCCGATTGTAATGCCCCGTCGCATCGGTGAACCCGCCTGCCATCACCATGGTGAGTTCCTCGCCACGATGGGTATGCATGGCGACAGCGCTTCCCGGCTCTGCCCGGATGAGGCGGATGCTCACCGTTCCGCGCTGAAAAATCCGATATTGCGAGATGCCGCCCACGATATGTTGCCATTTCAGGGAGTCGAACCCGCCGCCCAGATAGGAACGCAGCGGTTCCGGCACGGAGGTATCTCCTCCCTCCCCCCTCCTTAAGAAAGTGAGGTTCAATTGGGCGATCCAGCCTGGAAGAAACTTGCGCGAAGGCATTCCCGCCCATGGGGACCGGCGTGAGCCCGGAAAGAAGTGCTCCCCCCACCTCTTCCGCCGCTGAAACCTTGCGACGGCAGTCAGGACAGAGCGCAAGATGGGTAGCGACCAACAGCGAAACAGCCTCGTCGGCTGCCCCGGAGGCATAACCGATCAGCAATTCCTCATGTGGATGATGATGAATACTCATGTGACATCCCCAAGGGCTGCCCGCATCCGCGCCATCGCCAGCCGCAACCGCGATTTCACGGTACCCAATGGCAGACCCAATTCGGCCGCGATCCGGCTGTGCGTCTTGTCGGCAAAGAACGACAGCCGCACCACCTCCGCCTGCTCCGCCGGGAGAAATGTCATCGCCTCACGCACACGCAACTCCGTTTCCTCGCGTATCATTCCCCCATCGGCCATGCGGTTCGGGATCGACGACGAAGGCCGGATCGTCGGGATCGAATTCTGGCCGCTTTTCGCGGCGAATCGCATCGATGCGCAAATTGCGCGCGATGGTGAAAAGCCATGTCGCGGCAGATGCCTTGGCAGGATCGAACAGATCCGCCTTGCGCCATACGATCAGCATCGCCTCCTGCGCGAGGTCTTCGGCCAATGCGCCGCTCGCGCCGAGCCGGATGAGATATGCCTTCACCCGCGGTGCGAAATGATCGAACAAGGCGACAAATGCCGACCTGTCCCGCTCATGCCCTACGGCGAGCAGCAGCGCATTCAGGCGACCCGTATCGGGGTTGATGTCCCTATTTATCGTCATCTTTGGTTGATGGCGTATGGCACCCCGCGCAGGCCCAGCCCTGAATGGGGATCGGGACCAGGGATCGGCATGGGGCGACGCATACGCCATCATAACCAGAATTACGGCGGCAACAGAGCTTTGGATCAGCCCGCGCCAATTGCGCACCCACCCGCCCCCCGCCACAATGCCTGTGGAGGAACCGGTTTTGCGCAAATTCAATTTCACACCTTACGAAATGCCCGAAGCCGCCAAGGCCCTTCGCCACGAGGTCCGCGCCTTCCTGCGCGAGGAGATGCCGAAAACAGCCCCTGCCACCAAGGCCCGCTCATGGTCCGGCGGGGATGCCGAATTCAGCCGCAAACTCGGCGCACGCGGCTGGCTCGGCATGACCTTGCCAAAGAAATATGGCGGCCATGAACGAAGCTATGCCGAACGCTATGTCGTAATCGAGGAAATGCTGGTCGCCGGTGCGCCGGTGGGTCTGCACTGGGTTGCCGACCGCCAGAGCGGTCCGCTGATACTGCGCTATGGCACCGAAGAACAGCGCGAGACGCTCATTCCCAGAATCGCACGCGGCGAAGCTTTCTTCTGCATCGGCATGAGCGAGCCGGGTTCCGGTTCCGATCTCGCTTCGGTGCGAACACGCGCGAGAAAGGTGGACGGCGGCTGGCGCATCAACGGCCAGAAGATATGGACGTCCACCGCCCAGCACGCTCATTACATGATCGCGCTCGTGCGCACCGGCGAAGGCGATACCCGCCACGCGGGACTCACGCAATTCCTCGTCGATATGCGAAGCGACGGACTGACGGTGAAGCCCATCGCAAACCTCACCGGCGAAAGCCATTTCAATGAAGTTTTTTTCGACGATGTGTTCGTTCCCGACTCCATGCTGATCGGCAATGAAGGCGGTGGCTGGCAACAGGTGACCGCCGAACTTGCTTTCGAACGCAGCGGCCCCGAACGCTATCTTTCCAGCATTCGCCTGTTCCTCGAATTCCTGCGCGTGGTGGGCGAGAACCCCAGCGAACTGGAAAAACAATTGCTGGGCCGCATGACCGCCGAAATGTGGACGTTGCGCCAGATGTCGATGTCGGTGATGGGCAAGCTTGCTGCCGGCGAAGATCCCGCCGTCGATGCAGCGGTGGTGAAAGATCTCGGCACCTCTTTCGAGCAGGAATTGCCGCGCCTCATCCAAGCCAACGCGCGCCCGAATGTGACGCTCGAAAACGGCGACCCGTTCGACGATACGCTTATCCTATCTGCTGCAAAGCTCGCCCTCATTCTCGCTGCGCGGCGGCACGCGCGAAATCCTGCGCGGCATCATCGCAAGGGAGCTTGGCCTCAGATGAGTGAATTGCGCACCCTGCTCGCCGATACCACTGCGAAAGTTCTGGGCGACACCAAACACGCCACCCTCGAAACTTCGTGGAAGCTGATCACGGACGCTGGTCTTCTCGAATGTTTTCACCAGCGAAGAGAAGCGGCGGCTTCGGCGGAAACTGGGAAGATGCACTGATCGTTGTGAAAGCCTGCGGTTACTTCGCCACGGCTGCGCCGCTGCCCGAAACAATTCTCGCAACCATCTCGCGCAGGAAGCGGAACTCGATCTTCCGGAAGGCATGGCCATCAATTTGCGCCAATGCCACCGGCAAATTGAACGGCGCGCGCTTCACGGGCGAATTGCGCAGCGTGCCATGGGGACGCAATGCGACTCATGTCGTCACCGTGCTCGACGGAACACTGCTGATCGCCTCGCGCGCCGATGCCAAAATCGAAGCACACCAAAACCCGGCAGGCGAACCGCGTGATACGCTGCGCTTCGAAAACGCGAATGCCGAAATCGCACTCGTCGAAGCCGATATGCTGGCCGCTCTGGCCCTGCTGCGCACTGGCCAGATCGCCGGCGCGCTCGACCATGCGCTCGAACTCAGCGTCGGCTATACCCGCGAGCGGCAGCAATTCGGACGCCCGCTCGCCCAGTTCCAGGCCATCCAGCAACAGCTTGCCGTACTCGCCGAAGAAACCGCGGCGGCCGGCATGGCCGCTGCCGCCGCTTTCAAAGCCATGGACAGTGGCGATGCGGGCTTTGAAATCGCCGCCGCCAAGCTTCGAGCCAATCGCGCCGCGCGCGTCGCCACCGGCATCGCCCATCAGGTTCATGGCGCCATGGGCTTCACAGCCGAATACCCGCTTCACCATCTCACCCGCCGCCTTTGGGCCTGGCAGACCGAAGGCGGAAACGAGCGCTTCTGGGGCGAGCGGCTGGGGGCCCGGGTCGCCGCCCGGGGGGCCAAGGCGTTCTGGACCGACCTGGTGGCCCGCAGCGAATAAAAAAGTTCCCTGCGCGCAGGCTGCGGCAACTTAATTGTCTGGTAGCCCCTAGGGCGCGAGCCTGCCTGCCGCTAATGTCGGGTCCGGGATGGTCAGCCTCAGCGACGTACGGCCTGTTGAAGAACGCGCCTGGTTCAAAACCGAGCGGCGCGACAATGTTCTGCGCTTTGTCGTCGGCGGCGACTGGACCTTGCCCGAAGCCCCACGGCTCGATCCGAAGCTGCGTGCGCTCGATCTCGCCAAAGTCGGCGAAGCAGAAATCGACGGCAAAGAACTCGACAAGCTCGACAGCGCCGGCGCGTGGCTTCTGCTGCGCACCAAACGCACGCTGGAAGATGGCGGCGCGAAAGTACGCTCCTTCGTCATTCCCGAAAGCTACGGCCCGCTGTTCGGCACACTGGAGCGCGAACACAACGCGCCGCCGACGCCAGAAACGAGCAGGCCGCCATTTCTCTATCGCGTTGGCCGCGGCTTCATGCATGCGGTGAACCAGGGTTACGAGATGCTGGGCTATCTCGGCCGCGTCACGGTCGAGACAGTTGAAACCATCGGCCCGCAAAAGCAGCTGCGCTGGAAAGCCTTCATCCATCAGGTGGAAGAAACCGGCATCAACGCATTGCCCATCGTGGGCCTGCTGTCGTTCCTGATCGGCGTGGTGCTCGCCTATCAGGGCGCCGACCAGCTGAAGCGTTTCGGCGCGGAAATTTTCACCATCAACCTTCTGGGCGTTTCGATCCTGCGCGAAGTGGGCGGGCTCATCACCGCCATCATCATCGCGGGCCGCTCGGGCTCGGCCTTCACCGCGCAAATCGGCACCATGCGCGTGAACGAAGAAATCGATGCGATGCAGACCATCGGCCTCAACACGGTGGACGTGCTGGTGCTGCCGCGCATCGCGGGGCTTGGTGATCGCATTGCCGTTCCTGACCTTCTTCTCCGACCTCATGGGAATGGTCGGTGGCGCGGTCATGTGTTACTTCGATCTCGGCATCACCTTTCCCACCTTCCTGCGCCAATTCCAGGCGCGCCATCACGGTCAACACTTTCATGGTTGGCATGGTGAAGGCGCCCGTGTTTGCCTTTGTGATTGGCCTGGTCGGCTGCTTCGAAGGACTGAAGGTCGAGCGCAATGCCGAAAGCGTGGGCCGCCTTACCACCCGTTCGGTGGTGGAATCGATCTTCCTCATCATCGTGCTCGACGCGGGTTTCTCCATCATGTTCTCGATACTGGGGATCTGACCGTGAGCGCTGCCGGACAAACCAACGCGAAAATGTCGGCGACGTCATCATCAGCGCGCGCGGCGTCGTGAACGGCTTCGGAGACCGCATCATCCACGATCACATCGACCTTGATGTGAAACGCGGCGAAGTGATGGGCCTTGTCGGCGGCTCGGGCACCGGCAAATCGGTACTGCTGCGCTCGATCATCGGGCTGAACCATCCGCAGGAAGGCTCCATCAAGGTCTTCGGCGAAGAAATCAGCGATGCCGACAACGTCTCGATGCGCGCGTTGCAGATGCGCTGGGGCGTTCTGTTTCAGGAAGGCGCGCTGTTCAGCTCGCAGACGGTGGCCGAAAACATTCAGGTGCCGTTGCGCGAATACACCAAGATGTCCCAGAGCCTGATGAACGAGATCGCTTCGATGAAGCTTTCCATGGTCGGCCTGCCGGAAGATACCGCGAAGAAATACCCCTCCGAACTTTCCGGCGGCATGAAGAAGCGCGCAGGACTGGCGCGGGCGCTCGCGCTCGACCCCGAGCTGTTGTTTCTCGACGAACCGACCGCGGGTCTCGACCCGATTTCCGCCACCAATTTCGACGTTCTGGTGCGCGACCTGCAAAAAAGCCTCGGCCTCACCGTTTTGATGGTGACCCATGATATCGACACCTTGCGCGCCACCACCGACCGCATCGCGGTGCTGGTCGACAAGAAGATCAAGATTGGGACCATTGCGGAACTGCGCAAAGACGACAATCCGTGGATCAAGGAATATTTCTCCGGCGCGCGCGGCCGCGCGGCGCTGGATTCATAGGAAGGGCCGGTCATGGAAACCAAAGCCAATTACGCCGCCGTCGGCGCTTTCGTATTGGCCTGTGTGATAGGCATCGTCATCGCGATCCTTTGGCTCGCGGGCGCGCAATACAGCCATGAGTTCGAAACCTACCGCACCTATTTCACCGGCTCGGTCACCGGCCTGGGCGACGGAACAAAGTTCGCTACAACGGCATCGATGTCGGCCGCGTGAAAGCCGTCGATTTCGATCCCGACGATCCCAAGCGCGTGATCGCCACGCTCGACATCAATCCCGAGGTCAAGATCCACGAGGATTCGCTGGCCAGCATCGCCAGCGAAGGCCTGACCGGCGGCACCTATGTGGAAATCGACGGCGGCAGCAAAAATTCGCCACTCGTCACCCGCAAGCCGGGCGAGCGTTACCCCATCATCAATTCGCGCCCCTCCACCATCCAGCAACTTGTCGATACCGCGCCGCAAGTGGTGGCCAAGCTCAACAAGATCGCCGACTCCCTGATCGATGTGCTGAACCCGCAGAACCGCCGCGCAATCAGCGACATGCTGGCAAATCTTGCGCGATACCACGGGCGTCCTGCAACGCCATTCCGCCGATATCGACGCAACGCTCGAGCAATCTCGCCACCGGCACGCAAAAGCTGAATGCCAGCCTCGACGACATGCAAAAAACACTGGGCCACGTCGATCTCGCGGTGGGCGATGCCGATGTCTCGATCAAAAATATCGGAAAACTCGCCGACGACAGCGACAAGTTCGTCACCGGCGATGGCCTGGCGCAATTCGGCCAACTGGTCGGCGATGCCCGCCGGCTCGTCGAAAGCCTTACCCGCCTCACGAACAAGCTCAATCGTCAGCCGACCCAGCTTTTGTTCGGCGACCGCCATGAAGGATACACACCCAAATGAGCGCGCACTCCACTTTTTCTCCTGACCGCCGTCACCTGCTCCTTGGCGCAGCCACCATGGTTCTCCTCGCCGGTTGCGGCACCAGCGATCTGCTGGGGCCGGGAAAATCACCGCAGCTCTATCTGCTGAATCCCGAATTCGGCCCCATCGACGGCCCGACCGTTTCCTGGGCGCTCGAAATCGCCCAGCCAGATGCGGCCGACAATCTCGATACCGCCGCGTATCGCCCTGTTCAATCCGCCCGCGCGCATGGATTATTATGCCAATGCGGCGTGGCCCGACCGTTTGCCCCAGCTTGTGCAGGCCGCACTCGTGCAAGCCTTCGAGCGCAGCGGAAAGATCGCCGCTGTTGCCTCGGATGACGCGGGTCTGCGTTCCGATTACATGCTGCAAACCGAAATCCGCGATTTCAACGCCGTCTACGATACGCCCGACGCTGCGCCCAAGGTGAAGGTGCGCATGATGGTCAAGCTGGCACACACCCATGCCCGCGACATCGTGCAGACACTCGAAGTCGCACAGGAAGTGCCAGCGGGCGCCAACACCATCGACAATGTGGTGATCGCTGCCAGCCAGGCGCTGACCACCTGCCTCAAGCAGATCGTCGAATGGGCACTGAAGGCCCCGCCATTGCCGCCGCCCACCTCCGACAGCTAAGTCTCGTCTGCCGCCCCGCGAATTTGCCAGCGCAACGATGATCTTCAGTTCGTATCCCTATCTGATCTTCCTCGCGCTCACGGTCGTCATATTCTGCGTTCTCGAAAAGCGACTTCCCGGCCTGAAGCAATGCTTCCTGCTGTTGATCTCGCTTGTTCTTCTATGCGTGGTGGCGTGTCGATTTCCTTGCCCTGCTGCTGGGCTCGACCATCGTGAACTTCGCCATCGGCACGGCCATCACAAACCGGCATTGCGAAGGCCGGACTACGCGGCCGCTTCTCATTGCGGGCCTCACCTTCAACCTGGCTCTCATCGCAGGCTTCAAATATGCAGGCCTGCTGGCGGCAAGCGCCAACGATCTCTTTGCCTTCGGCATTCCCATTCCGCACCTGTTCCTGCCGCTGGCGATTTCGTTCTTCACCTTCGAACAGATCAGTTATCTGGTGGATGCAGCCGCCGGCCGCGCTCCGCGCTACAGCTTCCTCAATTACGCGCTGTTCGTGAGCTTCTTCCCGCACCTGATCGCGGGCCCGATCATTCGCCACAACGACCTGATCCCCCAATTCGACACATCGCGCGACAACAACAAACGCAGCGACGACATTGCCGTGGGCATGACGCTTTTCACCATCGGGCTCGCCAAGAAAACGCTGATCGCGGACAATCTTGCACCGTTTTCGGATGCCGTGTTCTCCGCCGCCCACCATGGCGCGGCCATCGGTGCGGCCGATGCCTGGATGGGCACGCTGTTTTTTGCCTTCCAGATCTATTTCGATTTCTCCGGCTATAGCGACATGGCGCTGGGATCGGCCTGCCTCTTTGGCATAAGGCTGCCGATGAATTTCAACTCGCCTTACAAGGCTGCCAGTATCATCGAATTCTGGCGGCTCTGGCACATTTCGCTTTCCACTTTCCTGCGCGACTATCTTTACATTCCGCTCGGCGGCAACCGACATGGCAGCGTGCGCCGCTACATCAACCTCTTTCTCACCATGTTGCTCGGCGGATTGTGGCACGGCGCGAACTGGACGTTCGTGATATGGGGCGGTCTGCATGGCTTCTATCTGATCGTCAATCATGCGTGGCGAAGAGTTGATGGGCAAATTCAACATCGCGGTACCGCGCGCTCTGCAGCCTGTCACACATGCACTTTCCGTATTCATCACCTTCCTGGCCGTTGTTTTTGCGTGGACTGTTTTCCGCGCCGAAAGCTTTGCCAGCGCATCGCGCATGATCGCGGGGCTTGCTGGCGTCGGCGGCGACAGCCACTTCCTCTACCTTTGGCCCACTTGCCGCCGGCGCGCTTGCCACGCTGTTTGCGCTCGTCTGGCTTGCGCCCAACAGCATGGAAATCACCTGGCGGCTCAAGCCAGCGCTTGAAACGCGCTATCGCGATGCGGGCCTTCGCCAGACACGCTGGCAATGGAAGCCGAATACTGCAACCGCAATTGTGTTTGGTCTCCTCTTCGTGGTCAGCGTGATGGCGCTTTCCAATCTCAGCCCCTTCATTTATTTCCAGTTCTGATGGAAAGCCGCGCGCTACCTTGCATGGTTCTTCGGCATCGCAGGTGCGATCGCCGGCCTCGCGGTCGCTTTCAATGCGATCTCCGATGCTTACATCCTCAACCATCGCGCGGGCGCGAGCGTTCAACTCGTTTCCGGTTTCGAACGCGTGCTCAAACCCGCATGGCTTGTCTCCATCAACCTTCGATGGTCTTCATCGGCTCCAGCCGCGCGCGCATCGCTTTCGATCCCACGCTGGTCGATCCGCAATTCCATCTTAAAAGCTTCAACTATGGCGTCTCCAGCGCATCGGCTTATGAAACCCGGCGCTTATATCCAAGATGCTGCCGCCCAACCCAACATCAAAACCATCATCGTGGCGCTCGATGCCTTCACCTCCGGCAACGCCGCACAGCCTTTCGGCGGCGGGTTTGACGAATTGCGCCTTGCCGTCACCCCGCAAGGCATGCCCACGCCGCGGCGCAACCTCTGGCTTTTCACCTCGCGCTACCTGAGCGGCGGCGCGCTTGGGATGCACGCACTTGGCGTCTGGCTGCTTGCGCAACTCGGGCCCGGTCAACTCGCCGCCGGCCGGCCCGACGTCTTCACCGAATACGGCCACATGACGCCCGCAAAATTCCAGCACGAACTCACCCGCCGCGCCGAACGCACCATGCGCCTGACCGACTGGCAAAGAAGCGAACTGCAAAAATCGCTCGACGCGGTGTGCGAATCGAAAGCGGCCGTCTATTTCTATTTTCCGCCGGACAACATGGCGATCATTTCTCACTACCTTTCCAACGACCGCCAAAGGCTTCGCGGCCTTCAAGCAAACCGTTCACGACGATGTGGCGCAGCACAACGCAAGCTGTGCCAACAAGGTTCGCCTGTTCGATTTCATGAACGAGAACAAAATCACGCGGGACGATGCCGCCGCGAACGGCAGAAAAAGCCCCTATTACCTCGACCCAATCCACATCCGCCCACCGACGGGCCTGCTATTGCTCAGGCGAATGCTTCTTGGCAACGATAACAAATTGGGCATCGAACTTACCGCTCGTTAGGAGCGGTTCGATCGACGCAAATTTCGGGAGTGACGCGAATGTACCGTGGAGCGTTGCGCTGGTCAAGAGGAATAAGGACTATTTTCTGATTCCTCGCAAGTAATTGAATTATTTACAATATATATTCCTATATCATAGATGCACGCAAGCCAAAACGGACAGTAGATCGCTCTACCGCCCGCTCTCGCAATGCTGCGGCTTACCAGTTCTTCGTGACGCGAATGCCGAACAAGCGGGGGTCGGTGACGAAGACGTTGGTCGTCAAGCGCCGTGTCGTCCGAGTTGAGGAACGCGCCGGTGATGGCGGTGGTGTCCAACACGTTCTTGACATAGGCCATCGCCTGCCAGCCATCCTGGTTGGTGAAGATCAGGGCAAGTTCACGTTCGTGTAGCCATGGATGCGGTCATACGGCTTGTCGTTGAACACCCGGGCCCAGGAATCTGTCTGCGCATAGAAATCGCCGCGCAACGTGCTCACCCAATCCTCGCTCAACGGCATGGAATCTGCGCGCCCAGCCGACAGTGTAACAGCGGGGTGTTCGGCAGTTCGTTGCCGCCCAAGTTCTTCGAGAAGCCCGCGCCATTGTTGGGCGAGTTGCTGGGATTGAAGCCCGTCACACCGAAATGAGCTCAAGTGGGATCGATCGCCCCAAAGCGCCCGTTCCTCCGCCGTAGGCGAATCGCAGGCTACCGGACCAGCGGGTTAACAAGGGCGGTAACGGTGAGGGTCTTGCGGATTGTCTCGATCAGTTGGCGAACGACCGACGCTGGAAGTACGCAGTTGGACGTCGACTGCGATGAAGGGCTTAACACCACCCAATCCGAATGGCCGGTCTGTCCGATCCATCAGATCGATGGCCGACTGCCGTTGTCGATAGACGCCTGCTTCGTAACCGCCCGAAAGATTGAACTTCAAGGCCGGGCATCGGCTCCCAGGTCGATTCGATTTCCACGCCTTTGACGGTGGCGTCGAAGTTGAGGTTGATCGAAGTTCGATCGACGATCTGCGATATCTGATAGCCTTTGTAGTCGTAGTAAAAGACGTCGCCATTGAAGGTCAGGCCGCCGTCGAGCAAGCGTATTTTTCGTGCCCAATTCGAAGGCATTGATGAATTCCGGCGCGAAGGTTGGCGGATGCGTGGCAGAACGACTGAGCCGAAAGCACATCGGTTTCCGGTCCGGGCGGATTTGCGCCGCCCCCTTTGTAGCCCCGTGCATACGATCGCATAGACCAAAGTCTGGTCCGTGAAATCCAGCTTTGGGAGTCCAGTTCGACGTTGAACCGTCCGGTCAATTCACGCCATTCCTGATCCACGACGCTCTGAACCGGATAGCCGCCGCCTTCGCAGGAAAACCCAGCTTGGAATGTTCCAGAAACGTTTGCTGTCATCCGTCCAGCGCAGGCCGGCGGTGATTTTTACGTCCGACGTAACCTGGTAATAGGCTTCGCCGAACCCAGCGATGGAATTCAGGCGATAGGGGTTCTCGCTGCGGAAATAGTTGTGACCAAGGCCGTTGAGACTTGATGATGGGATTGGGGTCGATATAGTTGCCTGGCAGCGCCGTCGGATCTTCCGGGTGTCCGTCGCAGCCGTAAACGCCAGGAAATGCGCTCAGATTGCCGTCGCCGAAGACATCCAGGAAAAAGGGTTTCGACGACACGGGATAGGGCGTGCGATCGAAGATGGTGTAGCAGTTCGTGAAATCGCCCGGACCAGACAGATTGCTGAGTTGCTCTTCCAACGTGATGAGATTGAAGAACACATAATAATCCTCGACGGTCTGGTAGTGCATGTAATTGCCGCCGGCGGTGAAATTGAACGGCCCGCTGAAATTGGAAGCCAGGCGAACTTCCTGAGAAAACTGCCACGCGCGTTCCTGTGACAAATCTTCACCCACCATCGATGTCGAGCAACCCAGTTGGGGATCGCAATAAACGCCATTGGGCGCGGGAACCGGGACATCGCCGCCGCCGGGGCCCGCCGTTGAGAACAGGCCCGGCGATGTATTGAAGCGGTTGAAATCCTCGGTCGAGGCAAGCCGGTCCTTGTTATAAGCCGTTTGCGACGTGAGGGTGAGCGACGGCGAGATATCGAAATCGGTATTCAATTCGAAAAGATCGCTTCGCGCTTTATAAGTGGGATTGATCTGCGATTGAATGGTTCGAAGATCAGTGGATTGTGTGATGCTCGCATAGGGATCGATCTGGTTCAACGCGAACCCGCCTGCCGTTGTTCCGCCGAAGGCAAAGCCGTTGAAGATAAATTGGCCCGCGGCAACAAACGGTATGGATTGTCCGTTCGGCGTTTGAAAGGATTCCGGCGAATAGAAGGAGGCCGGCAGGCATCCCTGGCTGAGCCACGCCTTGTAGAAGCCGGGATCGCTGCTCGTATTTATATCGAATCCGTCGATGGTGTTCGGTCCCGAGTCTTTCTTGCAAAGCTGCTTGGTCGAGCGAGCGCGGTCGTCGTCCTCGTTGAAATGTTCCCACACAAAATTCGTACGCAGTCGTTCGACCGGCTTGAAGGCAACCGAAATGCGCCCTGACCACAGATCGCGGCCGTCAATGTGTTGATCCGTTGTTTCGTTGAAGTCATAGCCATCGCGCTTGGTCCATTCGCCCGCCGCGCGGATGTCCAGCTTGTCGCCGATGACGGGAATGTTGATCATTCCTTCAAGACGGCGCTTGTTGTAGTTTCCGACATCGACAGAAGCCTGCGCTTCATAGTGATCTGTCGGTTTCGCGGAAACGACGTTGACAACGCCCGCGGTCGCGTTGCGGCCATAAAGCGTACCTTGCGGGCCGCGCAGCACTTCGACCTGCGAAACGTCGAAGAATTCCTGCTCGAAGAAATGATTGCGGATGAACGGCGTGTCGTTGAAAGCGACCGCGACCGCCGGATCGGTGGTGACGGAAATGGCCTGCGTTCCGATGCCGCGAATCTGGATGCTGTAGCCGGTGAAATTCGTCTTGGTGAAAGTCAGGTTCGGAACGGATTTTACGAGGTCAGGACCGCCCGCGATCTGTTGCGACGTGAGTTGCTCCTGGCTCAACGCGGTGATTGCGATAGGAACGCTTTGTACGTCCGCGCCACCGAGCTTTGAAGATGTCACCGTCACGGTTTCCACCGAGGGCCGCGCCACCGAAGAGGCTTGCGCGAGTTGCAACATCACAGGTTCATCATTTTCCGAAGACTGGCTGTGCAGCACCACGATCGCGCCGGAATCCTTGCGCGTGGTGAAGCCGGTACCTGTGAGGATGCGCGACAGCGCGGCGTCGGCGGAGACGTCGGCCTTGATGCCGCCGGTGTGCGCACCGCGCACGGCATCGGCGGAAACGATCAGCGAAACGCCCGCCTGCTTGGCATAGGCATCGAGCGCACTTTTCAGATCGCCGCCCGGAATATCGAATGGCATCGCCATGGCGGGCGCAGCCGTCAGTGCGGCGCAGGCGCTTGTCAGAAGCATGTGTTTGAAACTGGTCATTTTCCCCCACTCGTGAACATCACTTTGAAATCACTGTCTTGCCGTTCCGCTCCACAATGTGCAGTTCGAAAAGCTGCTGCGCCGCGCGGGCGAATACCGCGAGGTTTTCATTGGGGAAAGTGCCGTCGATCCGCAATTGCGCAACTGCCGGATCGGCGATCACGATCTTTTCGCGGTTGTAGCGATTGAATTCGGATGCAGCGTCGGCAAGCGTCGTGTTGTCGAACACCAGCACGCCGTGGCGCCAGCCGAGATCCTTGGCGAGTTCGCGCGGCGAATTGCGCGTGACAACGATGGTGTTTTCCTTTGCCGTGACGGAATCGCCGGGCGACAGCAGCAATGGCTCGCGCATGCGCCCATCCGGCGCATCGAAGCGGATGCTGCCTTCGACCAGCGAAACCTGGAGACGTTGCGCATCGGTGCGCACCAGAAATTTGGTGCCCAGATCGGTGACGCGATGGCCGCCCGCCATCACGGTGAAGGGATGGGCGCTGTCGTGGCGAACCTGGAAATAGGCTTCGCCCTTTTCCAGCCAGATCGTGCGCCCGCTTCCATCTGCCGCCACGCGCAGCACGGTGTCGGTGTTCATCTCGACTTTCGAGCCATCGCTCAGCGAAAGCGTTTTGCGCTCGCCGATGGCGGTTGCATAAATCCTTTGCGGCGGCGCCTTGAAATAAACCGCAGAGCCCGCGCCCACGGCAGACACAACGGCAATAGCGGCCGCGATTTTGGCCAGCGGCAATTTTTTTGCCGCCGCCAGCAATCCGCCGCGCCCGGCGGGACGTTTGAGCGCGCTCAGGCGGTGCGCCCGAGTCCAGGCTGCCTCGACCCGGATGTAAGCGATACGATGGGCGGAGGATTGCGCGAACCACGCATCGAGCAAGGCCTGATCTTCCTCGCGCCAATCCCCGCGGCTGCGGCGCTCCAGCCATTCGGCGGCGCGCAGATCGACATTCTTTCGCGCTCGCAAGCGCCATGCGTTCGCCGGCGGGGCTCATGATTTGCCTCCGTCCGGTTCGCCATAGAGAACCCTGGCGAGTTGATACATGCCTTCGGTCAGGTGCGTCGAAACGGTTGCCTCGCCGATACCCATGCGGGCCGCGATCTCGCTGCGCGAAAGCCCTTCGATACGGCTCAACACCACCACCTGCCGGCAGCGCCGCGGAAGACGCGCGATGGCCGCCTCCAGCCTGCGCAATTCCTGCCGCGCGATCACGGAACGATCCGGGCCCGGTTCATCGACGGCGACGGCGAGCGTATCGACATCGGCGACGGTTTCGATGGCAACCACCTGTTCGTGGCGCACGCGATCGACCAGAAGATTGCGCGCCACGGCGAAGAGGAAAGGCTTCGCCGGATGCGGTATCTTTTGTTTGGCGGCTTCATACACGCGCACATAAACCTCTTGCCGAAGATCGTCGGCTTCGCTCGGGTTTCTCCGGCTGCGAAGCAGGAAGTGCATCAACGCCGCCTCAAGCGGCAGGATTTCGCGAACGAACCATGTGTCGACTTCGGGCGCAGTCATGTCCGCGGCCGAACCGCGTGGGTCGGCATTTTCACGGCCTTTGTCCGGTGCCTCTGTCATCCCCCTGGAGCACTCCGCCTTTCGAGGGTCGATGTTACGTCCTCACCCAATGAAACGGATGGGGCGGACGACATTCGTAGTTCCGAAGCGAAGAAATTTTCGCGTAACAATCTTTCGCGATTCAGGCGGGCATGATCGACGAGCGCCCCTGTGTCTCTATATAAAGAGGCACGCACCGGCGAACGGCACAGCCAAGGCAGGAAACCCATGAAAATCGAGCGCCTTGCCCCGATAAAAACCTCGCTGAAGCCCAGCAACCATCCCTATCTCAACGGCGCCTGGACGCCGCTGCACGAGGAGGTCAACGCCACCGACCTCGATGTGATCGAAGGCACGATCCCGCGCGATATCGACGGCATCTATCTGCGCAACACCGAGAACCAGATCCACCAGCCGCTAGGCCGCTTCCATCCGTTCGATGGCGACGGCATGATCCACCAGATCAGCTTCCGCGACGGCCAAGCGCATCCTATCGCAACCGCTTCGTGCGCACGCGCTGCTTCGCGGCGGAACAGGAAGCGGGGCATCGCTCTGGGGCGGGCTTGCCGATCCGCCGAGGCTTTCGCTGCGGCCCGGCTTCGGCGCGCATGGCTCGCTGAAGGATAGCTCCAGCACCGACATCGTGGTGCACGCGGGCGAGGCGCTCTCGACCTTCTATCAATGCGGCGAGGGCTATCGCCTCGATCCCGAAACGCTGGAGCAGCGCGGGGCCGAAGGCTGGGTGCCGCTCGATGGCATCTCCGCCCATCCCAAGGTCGATGAGCACACCGGCGAGTTGATGTTCTTCAACTATTCCAAACACGCGCCTTACCTGCACTACGGCGTGGTCGACCGCGACAACCGGCTGACGAATTACATCCCGATTCCGCTTGCCGGTCCGCGCCTGCCGCACGACATGGCGTTCACCGAGCACTATTCGATCCTGAACGACCTGCCGGTGTTCTGGGACGCGGAACTGCTGAAGAAGAATGTCCATGCGGTGCGCAAGCACGATGGCCTGCCGTCGCGCTTCGCCATCGTGCCGCGCCACGGCGGCAGCGCCGATGTTCGCTGGTTCGAAGCCGAGCCGACCTATGTGCTGCACTGGGTGAACGCCTATGAGGACGGCGACGAGGTGATCCTCGACGGCTATTTCCAGGAAGAGCCGACGCCGGGGCCGCACAGCGATGCGCCGCCGGGCTTCGAGCACATGATGGCGTTCCTCGATGACTACAGCTTCCGCCCCAAGCTGCATCGCTGGCGCTTCGATCTGCGCACCGGCAAGACGCGCGAGGAACGGCTGGACGACCGCGTGCTGGAATTCGGCATGATCAATGGGCGCCATGGCGGCGCGCAAATATCGCTATGCCTATACCACGCTGGCCGAGCCCGGCTGGTTCCTGTTCAACGGTTTCGCCAAGACCGATCTGAAACCGGCAAGACCAGCGAATACGTACTGGCCCCCAATCGCTTTGCCAGCGAAGCCCCGTTTGCGCCGCGCATCGGCGCGACGGAGGAAGACGATGGCTATCTCGTCAGCTTCGTCACCGACGAAAACACCGGCACGTCGGAATGCATCCTGCTGGATGCCCGCCACATCGAGGATGGCCCCGTCTGCCGCATCGCCCTGCCCCACAAGCTTTGCAGCGGCACGCACGCCTGCTGGGCTCCGCGCAAGCAATTGCAAGCCTGACCATTTGCACTGTTGACGGCATCGCCGCCTCGAAGGCGCAGCGCGGAATTGCCAAGCGGCTGCTGGGCCGGAAAAATATCTATTCCCGGCCCACTCATCCAGCTTTAGACGCGGATATTATACGCGTTCGATGATGATGGCCGGCGCCATGCCGCCGGCGGCGCACATGGTGACGAGGCCGCGCTTCAGGTCGCGGCGTTCCAGCTCGTCCAGCATCGTGCCGATCAGGATCGAGCCGGTGGCCCCGATGGGATGGCCCAGCGCCATCGCGCCGCCGTTCACATTGACCTTGTCGCGGTCGAGCTTGAGGTCGCGGATGAATTTCTCGGCGACCACCGCGAAGGCTTCGTTGATTTCGAACAGGTCGATGTCGTCGATCGTCAGGCCCGCTTTCGCCAGCACCTTGCGCGCCGCCGGAACCGGCGCATTGAGCATCAGTGTCGGGCTGTCGCCCATATTGGCCATGGCGACGACGCGGCCGCGCGGCTTCATGCCGTGTTTCTTCGCATAGGCAGGCGAGGCCAGCAGAACGGCGGCCGCGCCATCGACCACGCCGGAAGAATTGCCGGCGTGATGAATGTGATTGATCTTGAGGTCGGGATAGACCTGCCGGATCAAGCCGCCATAGGTCGTGCCCTTCTCGTCCAGCGGAAACTCCGCCATCGCTTCGAACGAGGCTTTGAGCGCGGCCAGCCCTTCCAGCGTTGTCTGCGGGCGCGGAAATTCTTCGCGGTCCAGCGCGAGCGAGCCGTCTTCCTTGTAGACCGGCACGAGGCTCTTGTTGAAATGGCCGCCCTTGATCGCCGCATCGGCGCGCTGCTGGCTGACAAGCGCCAGTTCGTCCACCGCCTGGCGGCTGATGCCTTCCAGCGTGGCGATGGCATCGGCGCAGACGCCCTGATGCGACTGCGGATGGCGCGCGCGCAGGCGCAGGTTGCCGCTGTCCATCATCGGCGGGGCTTTGGGATCGGCGCTGGAAGCGGTGTAGCTCATCATCTCGGTGCCGCCGGCGATGACGAGATCTTCCATGCCGGACATGACCTGACCGGCGGCGAAGTTCACGCTGGTGATGCCCGAGCCGCAGAAACGGTCGAGCGTGATGCCGCTCGCCTTCGTATCGTAGCCGGCATCGAGCGCCGCCATGCGGCCGAGATCGCCGCCCTGCTTGCCGCGCTGGGAAGATGTGCCCCAGATGATGTCGTCCACCTCGGCGGTGTTGAGATCGTTGCGCTCGGCGATGGCCTTGAGAACCGTGGCGGCCAGTTGCTGCGGATGGATGTCTGCGAGCGCGCCTTTGCCGACCTTGCCAATTCCGCGCGGCGTGCGGCATGCATCGATGATGAGAGCTTCAGTCATTTGGACCTCTGTTTTGGGATAGCCTGATCCCTTTGATGTAGATACCGGGCCGGAGAGGGTCAACGCCTTGGCAGAGCAACAAAATAAGCCAGAAACGCGATCTCTTTGGGCAGTCCCTCCCTCAAGGGCACTGAACTGACATATTGTCATTTTCCCCGAAATAAGCAATTGTCCCGCCACAACAAGGGTGGATTCGAGCCGATGGATCATTTCGACGTCATCATCGTGGGCGCAGGGCTTTCGGGCATCGGGGCTGCCTATCATCTGCAGGCCAACAGCCCGCAAAAGAGCTACGCGATCCTGGAAGGGCGCGAGGCCATTGGCGGCACCTGGGATATTTTCCGCTACCCCGGCATCCGTTCGGATTCCGACATGTACACGCTGGGCTATTCCTTCAAGCCGTGGCGCGAAGCCAAGGCCATCGCCGATGGCCCATCGATCCGCAAATATGTGCGCGACACGGCAGCCGACAACGGCATCGAAAAGAACATCCGCTTCCGCCACATGGTGAAGCGCGCCAACTGGTCGACGCCCGATGCGCGCTGGACGGTGGAAGCCGAAATCGGCCCCGAAAAGCGCATCGTGCGCTACACCTGCAATTTCCTTTTCATGTGCAGCGGCTATTACAGCTACGCGGGCGGCTATACGCCGGAATTCGCGGGCACCGATAGCTTCAAGGGCAAAATCGTCCACCCGCAGAAATGGCCCGAAGACCTCGATTACAAGAACAAGCGCGTGGTCATCATCGGCAGCGGCGCGACCGCGGTGACGTTGGTGCCGGAAATGGCGAAAGATGCGGCGCATGTGGTGATGCTGCAACGCTCGCCGACCTACGTCGTCTCGCGGCCGGGCGAGGATGCATTCGCCAACTGGCTGCGCCGCAATCTTCCCGCGAAACTTGCCTATGGCATCGCGCGCTGGCGCATGGTGCTGCTCAGCATGTTCTTCTTCAAGCTCGCGCGCACACGCCCTGAACGGGTGAAACGCAAATCTGATCGCATTGGTTCGCAAGGAACTCGGCCCGGATTACGATGTGAAGACCCATTTCACGCCGCGCTACAATCCATGGGACCAGCGCGTGTGCCTGGTGCCCGACAGCGATCTTTTCCAATCGATCAAGAGCGGCAAATCCTCCGTCGTCACCGATCATATCGAGACGTTCACGCCGAACGGCCTCAAGCTCAAATCGGGCAAGGAACTGGATGCGGATATCATCGTCACCGCGACCGGGCTTCAACTCGAACTGCTGGGCGGATTGCAGGTCAGCATCGATGGCGTGCCCAAGAACATGTCCAAGACGATGAGCTACAAGGGCATGATGTACAGCGATGTGCCCAACCTCGCCTCGGCCTTCGGCTATACCAACGCCTCGTGGACGCTGAAATGCGATCTCACCTGCGAATATGTCTGCCGGCTGCTGAACCACATGGACAAGAACGGTTACGCGGCATTGCACGCCGCACCTGAAAGACCCGACCGTTGCCGAAGAACCGTGGCTTGATTTTTCATCGGGCTATATTCAGCGCGCGGCCAACGTGCTTCCCAAACAGGGCTCCAAGAAGCCGTGGAAGCTCTATCAGAACTACGCGCTCGATCTGGTAACCTTGCGCCTGGGCTCGGTGGAGGACGGCACGATGGAATTCTCCAAGGCGCAACCACGCGCCAAGGTGGAAGCGCCTCGCGAGAGCGTCGCGGCCTGAACGGTCAATAAACCGTCGTCAGCGCAAAGATAAAGCGCCATCCGCCCGCCGACATGCCGGGCGCATCGCCGATCAGCGCGTTGGCGGCTGCCAGTTCCAGCTTCGTCTCCCGATGAAATGGAAACCGCACGCCGAAGCCCGCGGATGCCAGATGGAAATCCTGTGCGCCCAATCCAAACCGGCTGCGATACCAGGTGCCGCCATCGTCCGCGAAGCCGAAGACTTCCGCCCCTTTCAGAAATTCCGGCAGCCATGACGGGCGAAACCCAAGCTCCGCCGAGCCCGCAAGCGCGGAATCGCCGAACGCTGCCGCGGTTGGGAACGCGCGGCCGAAATCGCTGCCGCCCAGCGCATAAAGCTCCGAAACAGGCAGGCGGTCGAACGCGAGTTGGACCGATGCGCGAAACTGCGCCACCCATTCCTCTCCCAACAGATGATTGTAGCTTGCCTGCGCAACCATCTTCTTGAAACCAACCTCGCCGAGCCCCGGATCGGTGGTGCGCGCGCCAAACACATCGAGCCCGGAATTCAAGCTCGCGCTGATGCCAAAGGCAGTATCGGCTGTGGTCGAAACGTAAACGCCCGACAGGCGAAACGCGCGGATGCGCTCGTTGGCGACGATTTCGCCGAGCGTTGCGTTGGAACTGTCGATCCCATCCACGCTTGCGGAAAGATAGAGATTCTCGTCGTAGCTGCGCAGGAAAGGATGCGAAACGAGAAATTGCAGGTTCTTCGCCTCGCCGCCTGGCGAAGGAAATACCGGGCGCGTGCGGAGATAGCCGAATGTTCCCTGCAGCGACGTGCCGTCGTCATCGAGCGGTTGCGAGTCCGAAAAGGCCACATATTGCAACCTGCGAACCACGGTCGGCACCGCAACGGTCAGCGAAGTCTCCTCGCCTTCGCGCAACAGTCCATAAAGGCTCGCTTTCGCCTGCATCTGCACGCGCCCAAGCGGGTTGCTGCCCTGATCGTCGGCGGAGAGCGCCAGATGCCATTTCTTCTGGGACAGCACGAGCACCAGGCGAACGGCACCCGGCGCGTTGCCGCGCAACAGCTTCGCATCAATGGAAAGCCCCGGTATGTCGCGTATCAGGGAAAGGTAACGCTGAAATGTCGAGCGCGTCAGCGGATGTTCAGTCATCAATCTGCTCGAATATTTCGTGACGCGTTCGAGCCGGCCGCTGACATCGCCGCTCAGATCGACATGTTCGATGAATCCTTCGATGGCGGAAAGCCTTAACGCGCCATCTTCGAACGACTGGTCCGCCACGACAATGGTGTAAAGCGCGATATTGCTCTTTTCCGCATAGACCTGCGCAACGGCGCCTGCGATTTCGCCCAGCACCTTCGTGTCGATCGTGCGTCCGACGAAGGGCCGCGTCGATGCAGCCAGCAAGGCAGGCCCCAGGCTTGAACCTTCAATTGTCACGCTGCGCAAGACAAACGGCACGACTTTCGATGGCGTTGCCTCAGCGGGCAATGGCGCAACCGGAACGGAATTGCGCGGCGGTACAACGATTGTGCGGTCGGGCCGCGACTGATCGATGACGGAAGAAGAGCCTTGCGCCCATCCGGCGCAAGACAAACCGGCGGCCAACGCCGCCATAACAATAGTGCAAATGGTACGCAAAGCGCGCCCCTCATAAAAAAGCGGCGGAGTTTTTGCTCCGCCGCGTTTTAAAAATTATTTCAGTGACCGCCAGTCGGAAGCAGCGATTTGTCTCCGACCTTCAGCGTCAGCGGCTTGTCCGCAGAAAGGGCGCCGACCGTGAGCAGGCTGCCCTGGTTCTGCGTGGGCGACGCGGCGCTCACGCCCAGCAGCGGATTGCTGCCGCTCACCAGCTGCGTTTTCCCCACGGTCGCGTTGGCGACCGCGGACGTTCCCCCCAGCACGCCGGAGGTCGCGCCCGTTACCGTGGAGGTGACCGGCGTGGTGACCGAACTTGCCGTTTGCAGAACGGCCGAAGGCAGCGACGTGACGCCGTTGCCAAGCACCGTGACATCCGCCGTCTTGCCGCCGCTTGCGACATTGACGCTTGCGATGGGGCCGGCGGCTTCCTTGTTCGACAGGATGCTTATGCCGATCGGCTGGGTGCCCGTGCCGCCTGTGAGTTGCGCGTTCGAAACCGTTGTCGAAACAGGCAGGACGGATGTGACCGGCTGTACAGCCGACGCCACGGTGTTCAGCGGCAGCGCCGCGTTGCCTGCGGAAAGTATCGCATCCGCTGTGGAAGTGATTGCGCCAGTGGCGGGGCCATTGAGCAGCGGAGATGTTCCCACTGTCGTTTCGCCTGCCGTTACCGTGACGGCGCCATTTCCCAGCAAACCGGCTTGCGAACCACCGTCAGTACCGCCTCCCGTACTGCCATTTCCGCTTCCGCCGTTCGAGCCTGTTCCCGAACCGCTGCCCGAACCCGAACCAGAGTCAGAGCCGCTGCCGGATCCGCCACTGTTCGATCCTCCGTCGCCAGATCCACCGCCGCTGCTTCCACCGCCATTCTGAGCTGTGGTGGGGCCATGACCCGTTCCGGCATTCAACGAAACGCCATCGCTGCCGCATGCCGAAAGCAATGCGGAGCAGGCTGTCGCAACCAGCAAGGACTTCAAGGTTGTATGTTTCATCGCAAACTCCCAGTACTGAGCCCCGACCGGCGAACAACGCACGAATACCGATAAACAGTTCGTTGCCAAAATATCCGGAAATGAAACACGCCGCGAAGCGAAATGCAGATTCGCTATATTTGGCGGGAATTTAGCGATTTAACCACTCGCTATCCATTTTCAAATTCTCAAGAGACCGGCATGGATCGGCGCAAATATTCCGATGTATCCGATTCCGCTGCGTCAACTCCTTCGGCAATTAAAGTGCGGCGGCTTCGCTCGGAAGGAAACTTCAAACCTTAACGACGCGGTTCAAAAGTATTAACGGCGAAGACGACAAGCCGCGCTCGCAAGTTCCCGACAAAATAACAACACTGTTCCGTTCCTTGTTTGCCAGGCCCTTGAAAAATCGGGATAAACTCGTACATATCGGCGAGGCAACGCAGATTTTTGCTCTGCCACATGATCGTGTGTGACTGCGTTGCGTAGAGTTAAGAGAATTTACGGGTCCCGCTCTCCGAGCGCTATGCCGCTGAACCATAGCGGGCGCCCTTACATGCGCCAGCGCGAATCCGGGAAGCGTGATCGCACGAAATGGAAGCAGACAGGTTCTCTCGCACTGTTGTTCGTCGGGCTCTTTTCCGTGGCAATTGCGGAAAGCAGTCTTCAGGCAAGCAATGGCGCAGTTTTTAACTCGCTGAAGAACCCACTTGGTCTTTTCGCCGATCGTTCGCCGGGCGAACGCGGGTCAGGTCCGCTGCTCCTGACCAAATCCAGGCCGCATGAACGCGTGCTCGCGTCCATGCGCAAACGAGATCCGAAAGCGGGCGACAGTCCTGCTTCATCCGATAGCTCGGATGGCGTTGCTGCTCCCGGCGGTCTCTTCGATGCCGAGAACATCGGCTCGACTCCTTTGAGGCCGCCTTTCCCGTTCGTCGATTATCCCGATACGCCGCCCGGAGGCCCGGCGGCACCGCCGACAACCCCTACAACACCGACAACGCCGACCACGCCTGTTGCAGCGCCCGAACCAGCAACCTGGACATTGATGATCTTCGGGTTGTTCACATTCGTCACGACCATGCGCCGGCGCCGAAGCAAGCGGACATCTTCGCCAAACATTCCATAATCACATGCAAACGATGTCGAGCTTTTTGCGATCCTTGACACTGGTTGCGATGACCTGCGCGGCGGGGTGGCTGGGGCCGATGGTGGCTGCCACTGCGGCGCATGCCTCGCCTGCGACGACAAAAGCTGTTTCCTTTCCGGCGCCTCAACCTGCTGCACGCATCTGGTATCGTGCCGGTCACTATCCGCAACTCTCCCTGCCCGATGGACGGCATGAGATTGTGCGCAGTCTTCTGAACATTACCAGGCCCATGCATTTCGGCAGCTTTGTCTGGAACGAGGATCGCATACCGAACGGGCATGTATGGGTGCGTGTCGACCTGACCCGTCAGTTGCTATCTGTCTTCCGTGGCGGCCACGAAATCGGTTCGGCGGTCATCCTTTTTGGTGGCAACAGCAATGCCACTCCCACGGGAAGTTTCACCATATTGGCGAAAGACAAAAACTATTTCTCGCACAGCTACAATGCTCCCATGCCATACGCGCTTCGCCTGACGAACGATGGCATAGCGATCCACGGCAGCAACGTGCGCCCGGGCTGGGCCACGCATGGCTGCATTGGTGTCCCGCTGGATTTTGCACGTTTGCTGTTCGACGCAACGAGCAAGGGCGACGTGGTGGTTGTTCTGCCCGCGCAGGAGGCACCGGAACGGCTTGGCGCCCCGTCGCATAAAATTTAAATCAATTTCTGCCGATGCTTTTGAGCCATGGTTAACCGGCTCTTTCCACACGATCTAAACGCAAGGGACCGGAGAATCCTGCCGAACGGCAGGAGTCACACGTCCCATGAAATCGGCCCGCCGGAAGTCACCGGTTCTGGCTTGCGTGGTTGCTCTCATTGCGCCTGTTTTTATGGGCGCAGTGAATCGATCCGTGACCTTCGACCAGATCATTCTCAGCGCTCACAACCGCGAGCGTTTGGCGCTTGGCCTTCAACCGCTCAACTGGAGTCCCGCGCTTGCACAATCGGCCCAGCGTTGGGCCGACTACCTCGCATCCACCGGCAGATTTGAACACGCGCCGGAAAATCATCAGTCCCCCGAAGGTGAAAATCTCTGGGCGGGCACCAAGGGCTATTATGCGCCCGAAGCCATGGTGGATGCGTGGGTTCGGGAAAAACGATATTTCAGACCAGGCGTGTTCCCATACAACAGCACGACCGGAAACGTGGAAGACGTCGGCCACTACACACAGCTGGTGTGGCGCGCGACAAGCGAAGTGGGCTGCGCAGAAGCCGCCAGCGCGGATGAAGACATTCTCGTGTGCCGCTATGCCGAAGCCGGTAATTACATAGGCGAGCGACCGTTCTAGGACCCTGCTCTAGTCACTCACGCAGGCAAAAAGAATCCCGGCAATCAATGCGCTTGCCAATTTAAAGCTGGCGGACAGGGTGGGATTCGAACCCACGAACCCCGTAAAGGGTCTCCGCATTTCGAGTGCGGTGCCATCAACCACTCGACCACCTGTCCGCGGCGGCGGGACCATACTGGCCCTCCCCTGCCCCTGCAAGCATTTCGCCGGGCAGCAAAAGCATTGGCGCGCGTGCGACTTAACCTTCCCCGGCCAGCCATTCGACCCTCCACGAAGCCGTGCTATCGCGGCCAAGCGGGCCTGCCAGCGCGGTGAAGGCGTCGCGCATCAGGGCGTCCATTCCGTAAGGCGGATTGACGACCAGCAAGCCGCTTGCACTCAGGCGGCCTTCCGCGCGCGCCCCCACATCCAACTCAAGGCGCAGCAATCGCGTGGCGCCGCGCGCGAGCAACTCGCCGCCTAGGGCATCTGCATCGTTCTTCGCCTTTATCGGAAACCAGATGAGATAAATCCCGGTCGCAAACCGCCTGATCGCCTTGCCGAAGCCTTCCGCGATCTGCGCAAACTCATCGGGCGCCTCGAACGGCGGATCGATCAGCACCACCCCACGACGTTCGGGCGGAGGAAGAAGCGCGCTTAGCCGACCATAGCCATCGGCACAGATAGCCTGCGCCTTGCGAAACGACTTAAGCGCAGCGGTGAGGCCGGCGCATTCCTCCGGGTGCTTTTCGATTGCGACGAGGCGGTCCTGCGGCCGGAGAAGCCGCGCCGCAATAAGGGGCGATCCGGGATAGTGGCCCGCGCCGAACCCGCGGGCGAGATCGAGATAGGCGGTCAGGAGCGGGTTGCCGGATGCCGCGTCCAGCCGTTGTATGCCCTCTTTCGCCTCGCCTGTTTTTTCGGATTCGCTGGCGGAGAGGTCGTAAAGTCCGCGTCCGGCATGGGTGTCGATCACCGCAAAGGGCGCGTCTTTCTTCCTTAGATGCAGCAACACCGCCACGAGGGCGGTGTGCTTCATGACATCGGCGAAATTTCCGGCGTGGTACGCGTGGCGGTAGTTCATGCTGCCATTAAAGCGTACCGCGCCGGGGTTTCGCTAGCCTGCGGCCGGAGCCGGAGCGGCGGGAGCCGCTGCTTTCTTCTTGCGGCGAGACGCTTTGCGCTTTTTCGGCGCGGCCTTCTTTGCGCCCCGCTTCGCGGACTTCTTCGCCGCTTTTCTACCGCGCTTCGCGACAGCCTTTACGGCCTTCTTCGCCTTGCGCTTCGCGCCACCCTTTTTCTTCTTCTTCGCAGCCATTGCATTCTCCTTGTGAAGGGCGGCCTGCACGCGGCAAAGCCCTTGCCCCCATAATTGCTGACACTACGACCGTCCATGCCCGCCCTTGGACGCGAGAATCAAAGCCCGGTCGCGAATGAGGATATGTGCAATGATGAAATTCGCAAAGTGCAGAAGCACTTTGGCGCGGCACAGCCGATTGGCAACACGCGAACGGGCGCGATGTCAGGAGAAACGCCGGGTCTGGCGCGCCACAAATTCACGCGCTTCGGGCAGCAAATCCTCGCGCACCGCGCGGCGCCAATCCGCCGGAACATTTGCGCGCAAACCCTCGCGGGCCGAATTGGTCAGGTCGTTCAAATTCCACCCGCCCCTGCGTCCGCTGCGTTTTGAAGGCTCCGTTGCCAGAAGCACGATAGCGCCTGCGCCGATCACGGCGAGCATACCCGCCGCCACCAGCGACCCCAGCGCGATGATCTTGCCCATGCGGGCGGCGCGTTCCGAAACGCTGGGAACATGTGGCGCAGATTTGCGGGTACGACCCGGATGAGCCGTGCGGCGCGAAGGCGTTTTGCGCTGAAGTTTGGCGACCATGGCTCAGTGCTCCCGCCGAATAAGCTGGCCGATCAGGCAACCAAGCCCGAATGCTACCAAAAGGCTTGTCCAGGGCCGCTCGTCGACCTGGCGCTCAATAGCCTCGACGCCACGGCCGCTCTGTTCGGCGACCGTTTCATAGATGTCCGCCACGGCGACTTCGATCCGGCGCAGCGTGCGGCGCATCGTGTCGTTCGCGGCGCCCTCAAGCTCATCGGCAAGTGCCGAGACATCGTCCTTCAGGTCGGAAACGGTTTGGTCGACATCGTCCAGATCGTCATATCCCAGGCCTCTATCGCTCACGCCGTTTCTCCATCTTGCTTATAGTTTGAAAGATCAGCCAACGCCCCTTTATGCGACAGCCTTTCGGGTTCCCCTGCTAACGCCGAGCATCCTCGATAGTTCCTCAAAACCCGGTTTCCGGCTGGGCCGGGAACCCGGGTCGCCATATCGCATCCTCCCATAACGAGGTCATGGTTTCGCTGTTCGCCGCAGCCAGCGTGATCTACGCCATGCTGCTCGGCTTTCTGGCGATCGTGGTGTGGGAAGCCTATGACAACGTCCACCGCAATATCGCCGATGAAGCGGCAACCCTCGTCTCCTCATACCGGCCGACCTATGGCATGGAGGCGAAGAAAGGGGCGGATATGAGCGCGCTGGTGCGGGGCTCTATGCCAATACCGTGATCTCCGACCGCGATTAACGGTGCCGCTATTCCGCTCGATCAAAGCGAGGATGGTGCCCCTGGCCGGACTTGAACCAGCACGTTGTTGCCAACAACAGATTTTGAGTCTGCCGCGTCTACCATTCCGCCACAGGGGCATCCGAAGGAGGGAATTATGATAGCGGCCGGGATAATACTTGCGGCGGGCGCGGGGTCAACAAAGGGCGAAAATGCCCTTAATTGCTGTTGGTGGTGGCGATGAAATCCGGGTCTTCCTGCGAGCGGCGCTCAAAAGCCAGGAAATCGTAATAGCCGCAGCGTGTGGTGCCGGGGAAGAAGCGGCAAACGGCGGGGCGCGCCTTGTAGACGGTGCATTGGCGTTTTTTGGTATCGAAGAACTGGCAGATCTTGCCGAAATGCTCATCGGCCTTGCGGCGCATGAGGTATTTGTAACCCCACTTCATCACCGTGAACTTCTTGCGGGCCTTGTTGAAGCTCAGGCCGAAATGCTTGCCCAGACGCTCCACATCGCGCTTGTCGAGCTGGATCAGCGGATAGGAGCAGCAATAGCCGGGGCATTTGAGACAATTGTACTGAGCAGCCACGCAGACAACGCCCTTGATAGGAAAGCGCCGAACTTAGACACTGCCCCGGCCGGGCCCGCAAGCGATCAATCGCCGCTGCCCGAAATCATGCGCCAAAGCCCCGCAAATTCGGCGGCTCCATCGACTGCGCGTTTGTGCCGAACAAGCCCCGCCATCGGAACACCGGGCGCGAATCGCGCAATCGTGTCCATGGTTTCGGCAAGCGGGATGTCGGTCACGCTCTCGTTCACCACCAGCGCCGCGACGCGAAGTTTGCGCCGCGCCAGAACCTCGAGCGCCGTCAGCGTGTGGCTGATCGTGCCCAGATAAGAGCCGGTCACGACTATGAGCGGCAAGTCCAGCTCCGCCATCCAGTCCAGCACGGTGTGCCGGCCATCGAGCGGCACCATCACGCCGCCCACGCCTTCGATAAACAGCGTGCCATCCGCTTCCGCGATGCCCTCGCGGCAGACCCGGACGAGCGCTTCGAAATCGATGGCCTTGCCTTCGCGCGCGGCCGCCATATCCGGCGAGAGCGGGGCTGCAAACCGCCAGGGCGAAACCCTGTCCAGCGTCTCCGGCATGATCGGCTCGTCCAGCGCCGCAAGCAGAACGCCCGGATCGCTGAATGCGGCGGTTGCCAGATCGAACCCGCTGACGATGGGCTTGAAGCGCCGAAACCTTCTGCCTTGTGCGCCCGCAAATGCGCGGATCAGACCCGCGTGACGAAGGTCTTGCCGATATCGGTGCCGGTGGCGGTGACGAAATAGGCGCTCATGACGCAAGCGGCATCACGCGCTCGCGCACCACCTGCGCCAGCCGCGCGATCTCTTCATCGGGATGGCCCGCGGTGAAGGCAAAACGCAGCCGCGCCGTTCCCGCCGGCACGGTGGGCGGGCGGATGGCGGTGACGAGGAAGCCCTCTTTCTCCAGCACCTGCTGCGCTTCCAGCGCCACGGTCTCTTCGCCCAGCACAATCGGCACGATGGGGCTTTGCGCCAGAGGCAGGTTGAGCGCGCGCGTGAACGCTCGCGCTTTCGCCAACCGCGCTTGCGGCAAATACCGGATCGCCTTCGATCACATCGAGCGCCGCAATCGCCGCCGCCACGCTCGCGGGCGGCAGGCCGGTGGAATAGATCAGTGTGCGCGCGCGCGTCTTGATCAGATCGATCACGGCGCGCGAGGCGCAGAGATAACCGCCATAAGATCCCAGCGCCTTCGACAACGTGCCCATCTGCAAATCGACGTGCGGCCTTGCGCCCATCCGCAAACGCCGAGCCGCGCCCGCCGCCAAGCACGCCCAGTCCATGCGCATCATCGGACATCAGCCACGCGTCATATTCCGCGCCAGTGCCGACAATTCGTGCAGCGGCGCCAGATCGCCATCCATGGAGAACACGCCATCGGTCACGATCAGCGCATGGTCGATGCTGCGCGCGATGCAGCTTCAGCAAGTTCACGCGCATGTTCCACATCGTTGTGGCGGAACGGTCAGCACCGTACCTCGCGAAATCTGCGCGCCGGCCCACAGGCAGGAATGCGAAAGCTCGTCGAGCAACACCACATCGCCCTCGCCGATCACAGAGGGGATGATGCCGGTGTTCGCGAGATAGCCGGAGCCGAACACGCAAGCGGCTTCCGCGCCTTTCAGCTTCGCCAGCCTTTGCTTCCAGTTCGGTGTAGCAGCGGATGATTGCCGGTGACCAGCCGCGAGGCGCCCGCGCCCGTGCCATGCCTTTCGATCGCCGCAATCGCCGCCGCCTTAACCTTCGGGATGATGCGTGAGGTTCAGATAATCGTTGCAGGAAAACGAGATCAGCCGCCGCCCGCCGCGCACGATCCAAATGCCGTCCTCCCGCGCGGATTCAGCAAGCGTGCGCCTGCGGTTGGCCGCTTCCAGCTCGGCGAGCTTGTCGAGGGCGAATTTGTCCAGTGAGGACATGGGCTTCCGGGTTCCCTTGCGTGGACCAGCGCCCCGATATAATGGCTTTGGACCTTGCAGGCCAATCTCCAGGAAAATCCCCCATGAACGCGCCTTCGCCATCCTTCGATGCTGTCCCGCGCCACGACTGGACGCGCGAGGAATTGCGGGCGCTGTTCGCGCTGCCCTTCGCCGATCTGATGTTCCGCGCGCAGAGCGTCCACCGGATGCATTTCGACCCGCGCGAAGTGCAGATATCGACGCTGCTGTCGATCAAGACCGGCGGCTGCCCCGAAGATTGCGCCTATTGCCCGCAAAGCGCCCGTTACGAAACGGGCGTCAAAGCCAACAAGCTGATGGATGTGAGCGCGGTGCTGGCCGATGCGAAAGCCGCGCGCGATGCGGGCGCCACGCGCTTCTGCATGGGGGCCGCCTGGCGCTCGCCGAAGGACAAGGATCTCGACGCGGTTTGCGAGATGGTCGAAGGCGTGAAGGCGCTGGGCATGGAGACCTGCGTCACGCTTGGCATGCTCACCGGCGACACAGGCCGTGCGCCTGAAAGACGCCGGCCTCGACTATTACAACCACAACATCGACACCTCGCCGGAATATTACAGCGAGATCATCACCACCCGCACCTATGAGGACCGCCTCGAACACGCTCGCCAATGTGCGCGATGCGGGCATCAATGTCTGCTGCGGCGGCATCGTCGGCATGGGCGAGGAAGCTGGAAGATCGCGTCGGCATGATCCACACGCTGGCGACCTTGCCCGCGCATCCCGAAAGCGTGCCGATCAACATGCTGATGCAGGTGGAAGGCACGCCGGTTTCCAAAGGCCAGTCGCCTCGAGGCGCATCGATTTCGTGCGCACCATCGCGGTGGCGCGCATCACCATGCCGAAATCCATGGTGCGCCTTTCGCGCGGGGCGCGAGAACATGAGCGAGGAAGCGCAGGCGCTGTGTTTCCTCGCGGGCGCGAATTCGATCTTCTATGGCCCCAAGCTGCTCACCACGCCCAATCCGAAGCAGGATCAGGATCGCGCACTGCTCGCCAAGCTCGGCATGCGCCCGATGGCGCTCTGAAGCGTTCCGCTTCGATGAGCAAACACCCGGACTGGTACGAAGACGGCCTCCCGCACATCTGGCTGCCTTACACGCAGATGAAGACGGCCTCGCCGCCGCTGGCCGCGGCGCGCACCGATGGCACGCGCATCACGCTCGCCGATGGCCGCGAACTGGTGGACGGCATCGCATCATGGTGGACGGCCTGCCACGGCTACAACCATCCGCACATCCGCAAGGTCGTGCAGCAGCAGCTCGAAACCATGCCGCATGTCATGCTGGGCGGGCTGGTGCATGAGCAGGCGCTGACGCTTGCCAAGCGTCTCTGCGATCTGCTGCCGGAACATCTTGACCGCGTGTTCTTTTCAGCGATCAGCGGTTCGGTCGCCGTCGAAGTCGCCATGAAGATGGCGACGCAATACTGGCTCAATCAAGGGTGTGCGCGGCCGCACCAAATTCGTCGCCTTCAAGGGCGGCTATCACGGCGACACCTTCGCCACGATGGCGGTGTGCGATCCCGAAGAAGGCATGCACGCGCTCTTCACCGGCATGCTGCCCGAGCATTATCATCGACGATCTGCCGCGCGATGATGAAAGCAACGCCGCGTTCGACAAATTTCTCGGCACGCCATGCCGATGAACTCGCGGGCATCCTTGTCGAGCCGCTGGTGCAGGGCGCGGGCGGCATGATGTTCCACGATGAGATGTGTGCTGCGCGCGCCTGCGCGCGGCTGCGGACAAGCACGAACTGCTGCTGATCTTCGATGAAATCTTCACCGGCTTCGGCCGCACCGGCACGATGTTCGCGCTTCGAAGCGGCGGAAGTCGCGCCCGACATCATCACGCTCGGCAAAGGCCTGACCGGCGGCACGCTGCCGCTCGCAGCCACCGTCGCCAGCATCGAAAATCTTCGATGCCTTCTGGTCCGACGATCCCGCGCACGCGCTGATGCACGGGCCCGACCTATATGGGCAATGCGCTGGCCTGCGCCGCCGCCAATGCCTCGCTCGATCTGTTCGAAAGCGAGCCGCGGCTGCTGCAGGCCGCGGACATCGCCAAGGCGACTGCACCCATGGCCTCGGCCCCTGCTCGGCCTGCCGGGCGTGAAGGATGTGCGCGTGCGCGGCGCCATCGGCGTGGTGGAACTGGAGCAAATCGCCGACCTGAACGCGCTGAAGCGCCGGTTTGTGGACGAGGGCGTCTGGGTCCGGCCGTTCCGCAATATCGTCTACCTGACGCCCGCGCTGACCATCGACGAGGCCGATCTTGCAAGACGCTAACCACGCTGCGATCCACAGCGTTCTTGCACGCAAACCGGGCCTGAGGCATCCAGAACCGCTTCTCTTTTGAGCGTGCGGGACGTAAGACCGGGCGAAACCTCATTCCCCGACGTCCAATGACCCTCCGCCCCATCCGCCGCGCGCTGCTTTCGGTTTCCGACAAAACCGGCCTTGTCGATTTCGCCAAGCGCGCTTGCCGCGCGCGACGTGGAGCTGATCTCCACCGGCGGCACGGCCAAGGCGCTGCGCGATGCGGGGCTCAAGGTGACGGACGTTTCCGACGTCACCGGCTTTCCCGAAATCATGGACGGGCGCGTGAAGACGCTGCACCCGAAAATCCATGGCGGGTTGCTGGCCTGCGCGACAACCCGAACATGCCGAGGCGATGAAGGACGCACGAGATCGAAGGCATCGATCTGCTGGTCTCGAATCTCTATCCGTTCGAGGCCACCGTCGCCAAAGGCGCGGATTTCGACGAGACCATCGAGAACATCGACATCGGCGGACCGGCGATGATCCGCGCCGCCTCCAAGAACCATGATTGGGTGACGGTGGTGGTCGATCCCGAAGATTATGCGGCCGTGCTGGCCGAGATGGACGCCAACAACGGCGCGACGACACTCGCGCTTGCGCCGCAAGCTGGCGCAGATCGCCTATGCGCGCACCGCCGCCTATGACGCGGCCGTTTCCAACTGGCTTGCCCGCGAACTTGCGAAAGAAGGCGACAAGGCCCCGCCGCGCCGCCGCACCTTCGGCGGGCAATCTGCGCCAATCGCTGCGTTACGGCGAAAACCCGCATCAGGAAGCCGCGTTCTATGTCACCGGCGAAAAGCGCTTTGGCGTCGCGACCGCAGAGCAGCTGCAGGGCAAGGAACTCTCCTACAACAACATCAACGACACCGATGCGGCCTACGAACTGGTCGCCGAATTCGATCCGAAGAAAGTGCCGCCTGCGCCATCATCAAGCACGCCAATCCCTGCGGCGTGGCGCTGGGCACCTCGCTTGCCGATGCTTACAGGAAGGCGCTCGCCTGCGATCCCGTCAGCGCGTTCGGCGGCATCCTCGCCTTCAACCGCAAGCTCGATGGCGCGACGGCGGAAGAAATCTCCAAGCTCTTCACCGAAGTCATCATCGCGCCCGATGCCGATGCCGATGCGAAGCGCATCCTCGCCGCCAAGAAGAACCTGCGCCTCTTGATCGCGGGCGGCCTGCCCGATACCCGCGCCCAGGGCTGGACGTTCAAAACGGTGGCGGGCGGGTTTCTCGTGCAGACGCGCGACAACGCCCACACCACGCGCGCCGATCTCAAGATCGTCACCAAGCGCCACCCACCGAAACCGAAATCGCCGACATGCTGTTTGCCTTCACGGTCGGCAAGCATGTGAAGTCCAACACCATCGTCTATGCCAAGAACGGCGTTACCGCGGGCATCGGCGCAGGCCAGATGAGCCGCGTGGATTCCGCGCGCATCGCCGCGATCAAGGCGAAGGAAGCGGCAGTCGCGGCGGGCTGGCCCGAACCGCTGACCATGGGCTCGGCTGCGGCCTCAGATGCCTTCTTCCCCTTCGCCGATGGATTGCTCGCGGTCGCCGAAGCGGGCGCCACGGCGGTGATCCAGCCGGGCGGCTCGATGCGCGACGACGAAGTGATCAAAGCCGCCGACGAAGCGGGCCTGGCCATGGCCTTCACCGGCGTGCGCCATTTCCGGCACTGAAAGTCAGATCGCTTCCGTGCGTTCTTCCTTCACGAAGAACATCAGCACCAGTCCGATGACGAGGAACAGCGTCTCGCCCAGCAGCCCGATGCGCTGGCTGCCGGAATACAAGCGTCAGCCAGCCGACGAAGCCGGTGGCGAGAAAGCTCGTCGATTGGCCCGACAGCGAATAGAGCCCGAAGAACTCCGTCATCCGCTCCGGCGGCGCGATGCGCGCGAGCATGGTGCGGCTGTTGGCATAACCCGCCGTGATCAGCACCGCGACAAAGTTGACGATGCCGAGGAAGATGATTTCCGGCCATGTGCTGAAGAACGGCGCGCTCCACGCATGCGGCCCGTCACGTCATAAGGAATGAACCAGAAAATCCGGTCCGGCCCCATGGTCAGCGAGAGCAGGCCGAAGATCGTCGTGCCGCCGACGCTCACGAAGATCGCGTTCTTCGAGCCCAGATGATTGTCGAGCCAGCCGCCCAGAAATCCGCCGAGCACCGCGAAGATGCTCAAGCTCGATGCCGTAGATCAGCATCGGGATCGGGCCCCAATGAAACGTGCTCGACGCATAGATGCCGCCGAACACCAGAACCGCCGTCATGCCGTCGTTGAAGAACAGCCGCGCCAGCAGATAGGCGCCCACATTGCGATAATGCTTGAGGCTGCGGATGGTGCGGATCACGCTGCGCACGCCTGCCATCATCGCCTGAAACAGCGGCATGTTCGACGACGGCCGATCCGGCGTGAAGAAGAACAGCGGAATGCTGAACACGATCAGCCATACCGCACAGATCGGGCCGGACAGCCGCTCCGGCTCGTGCAGCGCCTGACTGATGCCGAACAGCGGATGCGCCGGAATGAAACTCCACGGCACCACGCCGGGCAGCGCGAACGCGAACAGCATGAACAGCAACAGCACAACGCCCGCCGCGTTGCCCAGCGCCAGGCCCAGGCCCGACAATCCCGCAACCTGCGCACGCGGCGCGATCGTCGGCAGCAGCGAATTGTGGAACACGGCGGAGAATTCGTAGGCCACATTCGCCAGCGCGATCAGCGCGCCGATCAGCGAACAGATCCATGCCCGTGGAATGCGGCTTGGCGAACCACATCGGCATCATCGCGGCCGCGAGAATGATCGTGTAGAGCGCGATCCACGGTTTGCGCCGCCCGCCGCAATCGGCGATCGCGCCCAGGAACGGCGCGAGAATGCGCGATGCACGATTCCGCTATAGGCTTGAATGGCGCCCGAAATCGCCTGCCCGCGCACGCCATCGCCCACCACATGGTTCGCGAAATACGGCGCGAACAGATAGATCGTGATGAGCAGCATGTAGGGATTGCGCGCCCATTCGAACATCGCCCAGGAAATCTGCCCGCGCCGGGCTTGCGATGCCATCGCCGGTGGCCGATACGCCGCGCGGCGCGTGCATCCAGTCGGCAAGACCTTCCGGCTTCCGCCGCCGCAATCGATTGCGGGGTTGCCGGAAACTTCGCCCAGCGGCGGGATCGAACCCGCGCGTTTCCGCGCCGGGTTCATCGGAAGGTTTCACCCGGGTCCACTCCCCAGATGTATTTCTTGTCTGATCCAGCCGATCGGCGCCGGCGGCGATGATCTCGCAGGACTGAGCCTGCAGGCTTCCAGCTTGCGCCACAACGCCGGCGCCAGTAGGCGAGAATATGCGCATCCATCGGGTGGCGTCGCGCATGGGCGCGGGCTTGTCGCCTGTCACCACGACAGTGCGCGCGGCCGACAGCATGGTGCTCTGTATCCAGCCGACCGCGCCATCGTGAATCCTGCACCCGCCGCCAGATGTCGTATTGCGACAGCACCAGCACCGGCAGGCCTTGCGGTGATAGACCCACATGACCTGTGATCGAAGCTGGGGCCTTCGCGCATGATTCACCTTCGCTGCGGGCGAGGCTCACATAGCGGCGCACGGAAGGCGCTCGTTCCGGTCGATCCCATGCTGCCGAGGGCAATTGCCAAGACCGCGACACACCCCAAAACACGCATACGCCGCATCGGCGACCGGCTCCCTGTTGTCCTTATGAAAAAGAACTGTAACCTCAACGTCATAGCCACGCAAAAGGGGGCCTGAGGTCCCTTTCCAATCCTTGACCGCCCGGCTTCATCTGCTAATACCGGACACGAACGGGGCCCGCGCAGCTGTAGGCCCGCCGGAGGCCGCATGCCCGCCAAGAAGCCGCTCGTCATCGTCACGCGCAAGCTGCCGGACGCGATCGAAACGCGCATGCGCGAGCTGTTCGACGCGCGGCTGAACGTCGACGACAAGCCGATGAGCCAGGCCGCCCTGATCGAGGCGGTGCAGAAGGCCGATGTGCTGGTTCCCACCGTCACCGACCGCATCGATTCCAAGGTGCATCGTGCGGGCCGGGCCGCAACCTCAAGCTGATCGCCAATTTCGGCACGGGCGTGGACAATATCGACGTGAAGACCGCGCTCGACCGCGGCATCACCGTCACCAACACGCCGGGCGTGCTGACCGAAGACACCGCCGACATGACCATGGCGCTGATCCTGGCGGTGCCGCGCCGGCTGGTGGAAGGCGTGAAGGAGATGGAGGCGGACAACTTCCAGCGGCTGGTCGCCCAACTGGATGCTGGGCCACCGCATCTGGGGCAAGCGGCTGGGCATCGTCGGCATGGGCCGCATCGGCCAGGCGGTGGCGCGCCGCGCCAAAGCGTTCGGCCTGCAGATCCACTATCACAACCGCAAACCCGTCGCATCACGACATCGAGCACGAGCTGGAGGCGACCTATTGGGAAAGCCTCGACCAGATGCTGGCGCGCATGGACATCGTCTCGATCAACTGCCCGCACACGCCGGCGACCTATCACCTGCTTTCGGCGCGGCGGCTGAAGCTGATGAAGCCCACCGCCTACATCGTCAACACCGCGCGCGGCGAAGTGATCGACGAGAACACGCTGGCGCGCATGCTGGAAGGCGGGCGAGCTTGTCGGGCGCGGGGCTGGACGTGTTCGAGCACGAGCCGGCGGTGAATCCCAAGCTGCTCAAGCTGAAGAACGTGGTGCTGCTGCCGCATATGGGCTCGGCCACGATCGAAGGCCGCATCGACATGGGCGAGAAGGTGATCGTCAACATCAAGACCTTCGCCGACGGCCACAAACCGCCGGACCGCGTGATCCCGGCGATGCTGTGAGCCCTGGTTGGCCGCGACTTCGCGGCAACCGGCCTCCACCTGCTCCGCCCGTTGCGGCAACAAAAAGCCCGCCGGACCGATGGCGGGCTTTTTTGTTGGCTTCCTCGCTACACAGCGGCCTGCCGAAGACCGAACGGCCAACCGTCAAGCACTCTCACTTCCACCTCTGCCCCAGCCTTTGCGACACCCCGGCCCCCTTCCCCGCCAAGCCCTTGGCCTGGAAAGCAAATCTCCGGATCGCGCGGATGCACGCAAGCTTGCATCCTTGCCTGTATGGTCTTGCGGTAAAGCTAGGTCGTAAGCATTCCTCCAAATTCGAAAGGAAATGTAGCCTACGACTAATAGGATTTCAAGGCTATAATGGAGAAAATTTGCCTCTTCTTGCAACTTTTGCTTGAACTTTCATCGACCATGGCGATCGCCACGAAGCAGTTTATGGTCGCCTCGTTTTGGTAGCGCTGAGGGGGTATTGATTGGCAAAACAGACATTCGAAAACGCCATTTCAAAGTTCGGCGCCGACGCCAAAGCAAAACTCGCGAATGCCGCGATAAGCGGCGCACCAGAAGACCAACTCCGCAATCCGCTTGAAAATCTTCTGCACGATCTCGCGGAGATCGATGGCTTGCCGCCGAAAGCAATCCATCTCGTCGGTGAAACGACGGTCAAACACCTCAAGTCGCGGCCGGATTTCGCCGTCACAAAGCTTGATGCACTGGTTGGGTTCATCGAAGTCAAAGCGCCGGGCAAAGGTGCAGACCCGCGTAAATTTGCGAAAGACAGCCATGATGGCGAGCAGTGGGCGAAGCTCAAATCGCTTCCCAACCTAATCTACACCGACGGTAACGCTTTCAGCCTGTGGCACGACGGCGAGTTGCACGGAAAGATCATCCAACTCGACGGCGATATTGAAAGCTCAGGTGCCAAGCTCAAGGCGCCGGAAACGCTGCGCGCACTGATTTCAAGCTTTTTGCAATGGCTGCCGACGCCACCCAAAACGGCACCGCAACTCGCGCAGGTGAGCGCGAGGCTTTGCCGCCTGCTGCGCGAGGAAGTGGTCGAGCAGATGGCGCTGGGCAACAAGGAGCCGCCAGCCTTGCAGAGGACTGGCGCCATCTACTGTTTCCCGACGCCGACGATGCGCAATTCGCGGACGGGTACGCGCAGGCCGTGACCTTCGGCCTTCTCGTTGCGCGCGCACGCGGCATCGAACTCACGCATGGACTTGAGGCCGCGGCCAGCGATTTGCGCAAATCGAACTCGCTGATCGGTACGGCACTGCGAATCCTGACCGAGAGCGATGACACGCGCAAAGAGCTGGAAACCTCGATCAAGACGCTGACGCGCGTGCTGGACGTGGTGGACTGGCACACGATCAGCAAGGACAAGCCGGAAGCCTGGCTCTATTTCTACGAAGACTTTCTGGAGGTTTACGACAACACGCTGCGCAAGCGCACCGGCTCCTATTACACGCCGCCGGAAGTGGTGAGTGCGATGGTGAACCTGGTGGACGAAGCGCTGCGCGGGCCGCTGTTCGAGCGAATGGGCGGGTTGGCCGCGGCCGATGTGACCGTTGCCGATCCGGCCGTGGGCACGGGCACGTTTCTTTTGGGCGTGTTGCGGCGGATCGCCGATACGGTTTCCAAGGATCAGGGTGAAGGCGCGGTTCGTGGCGCTATCGAGGCGGCATCGAAACGCATCATCGGCTTCGAATTGCAATTCGGCCCTTTCGCCGTGGCGCAGCTTCGCATCATGGCGGAGATGCAATCGCTGATCGGCGGCAAGAAGCCGTCCACGCTTCCCGACCCGCGCCTCTACATCACCGACACGCTCGGCAATCCGTTTGTCGAGGATGAGACGCTGGCCGCAGATGTACGAGCCCGTCGCAAAATCACGGCGCGAAGCGAACAAGATCAAGAAAGAAGAACGCATCACCGTCGTCATTGGTAATCCGCCATATAAGGAAAAGGCCAAGGGACGCGGCGGATGGATCGAGGATGGAAGCGTCCGGTGGCAGAAGCTACAAGGCGCCGATGGCGACGATGGGTGCCGCCACCGGAATGGGGTGTCGGAGCGCACGCGCAAGCATCTGAAGAATCTCTACGTCTATTTCTGGCGCTGGGCGACGTGGAAGGTGTTCGGCTGCGGGCTTTGCCGATCCACCGGCCTACCTGAGAAGAGTGAGGAAGGCATCGTTTGCTTCATTACCGTGGCGGGATTTCTGAACGGCCCTGGCTTCGAGAAGATGCGCGAGGATCTGCGCCGCACATGCTCCGAAATCTGGGTGATCGACTGCTCGCCGGAAGGCCATCAACCGGAAGTCGCGACGCGTATCTTTCAGGGCGTGCAGCAACCTGTCTGCATCGTTATGGCAGCACGCAAGCACGGTAAGTCCGACGACAAAGCGGCTCAGAGTGAATTTTCGCGCACTCCCAAAGGGAAGACGCGAACAGAAATTTAAAGAACTTGAGGCGCTATTCCTGCTCGACAAGAGAAATGGGACGAATTGTCCATCGGATTGGCGAGCACCGTTCCTACCCGCGGCGACTGTTTTGTGGTCGGAATTTCCATGATTGAAATTTTGTTTCAATTGCTGGACCGGGTGTCATGCCCGGTAGGACCTGGGTTGTTGGGCCGGACAAACAATCTCTTTTTGATCGCTGGGTGGCCCCTCAGCAAAGGGAAAAAAATCCATCAGAAAAGGAAGAATCTTTTCCATGCGCAGTTTCAGCATGGCGAAGTGGTCAAGCCGACACATTCGGAAGTCGTCCCTCAGGATCTGGGCACTAATTCGAAACAAGAAAAATCGTATTCTGTGGATGACCGAGGCTCTTGTCGCCGACGCGTATGGCTTTCGGTCATTCGACCGCCAATGGATTATAGCGGACCATCGTCTTTTGATCGGTCGGGCGAGGCCGGTACTTGTGGAAGCGACTATCGAATGACAGATTTATCTTACGGCTCCTGAAGATCATTCTCCATCGAATGGTCCAGCCGTTTGTTTTGCCAACCTGATCCCTGATAAACATCATTACAATGGGCCTCGGCGGCCGCGTTTATCCGCTCTGGCGAGATGCGGCGGCGAAAGAACCGAATGTCCGTCCCGAACTTCTTCAATCTTCTCGCCAAAACACATGCGGGCGTCACCGCCGAAGACGTGTTCGCCTATATCGCCGCCGTCATGGCGCATCCGGTGTTCACCGCGCGCTTCAAGGACGATCTGATCCAGCCGGGACTTCGGCTTCCGCTGACCGCCGATGCGAAGCTGTTTGCGCAAGCCGTCGCGCTTGGCCGCGAAGTGATCTGGCTGCACACCTATGGCGAGCGCTTCACCGACAAAGACACGGGGCGCCCTAAAGGCGCGCCGCGCATGAAGGAGAAAGCGCCCACCATTCCCAAGGACGGCGAAATTCCCGGTGCGCCGGAGCCGCTGCCCGAAACCATGGATTATGACGCCGCGAAACATCGCCTTCGCATCGGCAAGGGCTATATCGCGAATGTCAGCCAGGCGATGTGGGACTATGAAGTTTCCGGCAAGGAAGTTCTGCGCCAGTGGTTCAGCTATCGCAGGCGCGACCGCAGCCGCCCGATCATCGGCGACCGCAGGCCGCCCTCGCAGCTCGACAAGATTCAGCCCGAATACTGGCTACCGGAATACACCACCGATCTTCTCGACCTGCTGAATGTGCTGGGCCGGTTGATCGCACTGGAACCGAAACAGGCCAATCTTCTCACGCGCATCTGCGACGGGCCGCTGATCGAGGCAGCGGACATCCATGAGTTGCTCGAGGATTCCGAGCCTGTGGAAAACTCGGCAAAACCCACGAAGAAGGGAAAGAAAGCCTGATCGGGCATGGGGATAACGATTCGCCGCGCCTCGCGCCCTGCCGCCGATTGCGCCAGAATTGAGTTGATTCGGCGAGTATCATGGCGCTCAACCGGCAACACGACCTCTTCCATTCCGATCCGCAGCCCGAGTTGCTGGAGGACAGGCCCGAACACGTCTATCGCGCCGATCCCGACGAAGTGCGACGCGATCTGACAAGGCTTCTCGCAAAGGTGCGCGGCGCGCATGTCATGCCGTGGGAGCCACGCAAGGTCAGGCTCTATCGCACCATCTTTCCGCAGATGTCTCAGTGGCTGCCGGACGACGAAGCGAAACAACTTTGCTTTGAATTCGAAGCCGAAATTGCGCGGCTGGAAGCAGCCTGAAGCTCTACGCCCCCTCCTCCGCCACAAACCCCTTCCACCCACTCATATAGGTGAGGAAGGCGGGGCTCAGGCCTTCGTCTCGCAGATGCTGCGCGGTTACAGGGAGCGGGGGTGAGGTGTAGTGGGCGTCTTGCGGCCACGCGGTTGGGGAAATCGTGGCGCAGGATGGCGGCGCGGCCGATGACGCAGTAATCGCATCCGGCTTCGAGAACTTCGCTCGCGATTTCTCCGCCCATGATCTTGCCGGCGGCGCCCAGCTTCACGCGGCCGCGCGGCAGCTCCGTGAAATAGCTCATCAGGGTGCGGCCCTTGAATTCTTCCTCGTTGGGCTCCTTGGCGACATCCCATAGCGACATGTCGAGATAATCGATCTTCTGTTGGTGCAGGATTTCGCGCGCCAGCGTCTGGATTTCGGCGAGCTTCAGGCCGAAACGCTCGGGCGAGAGGCGGATGCCGAGCTGGAAATCGGGGCGGCAAGAGCTGCGGATGCCATCGATGATCTCGAACACGATGCGGGCGCGGTTATCGAGGCTTCCGCCATAACGATCGGTGCGCTTGTTGATCTCGGCCGAGAGAAACTGCGCGAGGATGTAGCCATGCGCGCCGTGAATCTCCACGCCGTCGAAGCCTGCTTTTTCCGCGCGGATGGCGGCGGCGATGAAATCATCGCGCAGATGTTCGACTTCGCCGAGCGTGAGCCCGCGCGCGCCGGTTTGCGCATCGTCGGACGGGCAGACGGGCGTGCCCACCAGATCTTTCGGCGAGCGGTTTCCGGCGTGGTGAATCTGCACAGCGCTGCGCGAGCCTTTCGCCTTGATCGCGGTGGCAAGCCGCGTGAGGCCTTCGAGATGCTCGTCGCCGAAGACGCCGAGCTGGCCGGGGAAGCCCTGGCCCACGGCCTGCACATGGGCCGCGCACGTCATCGTCAAGGCGAAGCCGCCTTCGGCGCGCATGGTGAGCCAGCGGAATTCCTCATCCGACAGGCGGCCATCCGTGTGGCTTTGCAGATTGGTGAGCGGGGCCAGCATGAAACGGTTTTTCCAGGCGGGGCCATGGGCGAGTTCGAGCGGATCGAACAGTTTGGCGGTGGGCATTTGAATCTCCGGGTTTGGCGCGTTATTTGTTTTCGTAGATCACCGCGTTCCAGTATTTCGCGCGGTGGGTTCCGGATTTGCGGAAACCGCGGCGCTTCAATTCGCGGCCGATCAGGAAATTGAAATAGCCATGCGCGACGAGCGCCGCTGCACCATCGCGGCGCGCGCGCGTCATCAGGATGTTGGCGGCGTCGCTGGCGCGTTTGCGGGCGCGCACATAAGGCTCGATTTTCGGGTGGTAGCCCGCGTGCCACAACAGCCGCGCGACCACGGCCCATTTCTGCACGCGCATTTTCAACAGCGGAATTCTTGGCGAGGCGAGCGGGGCTTCCACGAACAGCGGATCGACGATCAACTCCGCATTGGGCGCCAGCGCGCGCGCGCTATCGAGCGCGCGCGGGCGGCCGCTGGTGAAGACTTCGCGCGAGTTCTTTCACCAGATCGCGCAATTCTTCCGGCGCCGCGCTTTTCGGATCGAGGCCTGCTTCCTCATAGGCATCGATATAATCGCGAAAGCCGCCATGCGATGTGCGCGGCGTAAGCGCGATCGCGGGCTGGCCATGGCGGATGAGGATGACGCGCGCACGCGCCGCTCGCCGCCTGCTTTGCCGGCGGGCGCGGCTCGCCTTGTCGTCATGGGTTCTTGCGGCATGGCGCTGGCACGATAGGATCGACCCGGACAAAACATTATGAGGAAACGCTTATGGAACACAGAGACCTTAACGGCAAAGTCGCCATTGTCACGGGCGCGGCAACCGGCATCGGGGCGGCAACCGCGCTGGGGCTGGCGCGGCGCGGGGCCAATGTGATCGTGAATTATTCGCGCAGCGAGACCGAAGCGGTGAGCGTCGCCGAAGAAGCGAAAGGTCTGGGCGTGGAGGCGCGCGCGGTGCAGGGCGATGTCGCCAAAGATGAAGATTGCCGCAAGCTTGCCGCAGGCCGCGATGGATGCGTGGGGACGTATCGACATCCTCGTCAACAATGCGGGCACGACGAAATTCGTCAGCCACAACGATCTGGATGGACTGACGGCGGAAGATTTTCAGAACATCTATGCGGTCAATGTGATCGGGCCGTATCAGATGACGCGCGCCTGCGTGCCGGCGCTCAAAGCAGAGCGGCGAAGGCACGATCGTGAATGTGTCGTCCATCGCGGGCGTGGCGGGCATCGGATCGTCCATCGCCTATACCGCTTCCAAGGGCGCGCTCAACACGATGACGCTTTCGCTTGCGCGCGCGCTGGCGCCGGAGATCCGCGTGAACGCGGTGTGCCCCGGCTATGTCGCGACCACATGGTTCACCAAACGCTTCGGCGATGATGGCGCCGAACGCATCAAGGAAAACCAGGGCAAGCAGAACCTTCTGCCCATCACCGCCGATGGCGCGGAAATCGCGCAGACGATCCTGTTCTTCTGCGGCCCCGAATCTCGCAACGTGACGGGCGAATTCCTGCTCACCGATAGCGGGCTGCACCTGGCTGTGATGGCCGGCGCGCGCCGCTGATTGCCTAAGCTTGCGGCGGGTTGCCTAGCGCCTGTGCACATTTTGGATGCAACGCAATATTCTGCAAAGCTTTGTGCAGACATTGTTGCAAACAAGAGACGTTTTTGCCCTGTTTTCACTTGTTTTTCGGCGTCTGCGTCCCGAAAGTTCAGTGCAGCCGACATTTTGCGGCAGCGCACCAAAGAGGCGCGGCCCAGAGGCGAGCGGCAGTGAAAAAAGAGGGACTAGCAATGACGTCGAAGGGCATGAAACTGATTTTCGGGGCAGCCGCCTTGGCCGCCTTGAGCGCGAGCGCGCCTGCGTTCGCCGATGACGACGCAAGCCCGTGGGGCACGCTGTCTGCCTCCGTGGCGATCCAGTCGGATTATCGCTTCCGCGGCATCAGCCAGAACGACAACGATCCGTCGCCGCAAGGTGCGATCAACTGGACGGGGCCGGAAGGCTTCTATGCAGGTGCATGGGCGGCCAAGATCAATTTCCAGGGCGCGAATTACGACGGCACCAGCTATTCGGACCACACCTCGCTGGAAACCGATTTCTACGGCGGCAAGCACACCGACCTGTGGGGCACAGACCTCAACATCGAGGCCTATCTCTATGCCTATCCGGATCACGACATCCGCACCAGCGGCTGGCATGACACCTATTTCGAAGGCATCGCACAATTGAGCCATCCGTTCGGCCCGGTGACGCTGACGGCCACGGCCGCCTATTCGCCGAACTTCTTCGCGCAAACAGGCACCGGCTGGTACATCGAAGGCACCGCCGCCTACACGGTTACCGACTGGCTTTCGCTGAGCGCCAATCTCGGTCACCAGTGGATCGCCCGCGTCGATGACGGCCTGATCCCGGACCGCCGCGATATCGACGATGAAGAACCCTACAGCCTCATCTCGAACGGCCTGCCCTACACGCATTGGGATCTCGGCGCGACCTTCACCTACAAGGCCTTCGCGCTCGATGTGCGCTACATCGACACCAACCTGTCGAAGACCCAGTGCTACTACACCCAGGGCGCCAAAGACCTCTGCAGCGGCACCGTGGTTGCAACCCTGACCTACAATATCTCCTCGTTCCCCTGGTAGGAACGAAGGTGTTTGCATAGTGGCCTAAGCATCCCGCCCTTTCCGAAGGGCGGGATGTTGTATTAAGGAGAAAGCAGGAGCGGGAGTGCGGACCCGAGGGGACATCGGTTCGCACGCCATCAGAGAGGGAAAAGCCATGAAGCACAGCAGCTTGAAACTTATGTCTGGCGCAGCCGGCGTAGCGCTTATGGCATTGTCGGGTGCCGCAATGGCCGAGGACGACATGGGAAGCCTCTCGGGTTCCATCGCCATCACCTCGGATTATCGCTTTCGCGGCATCAGCCAGAACGACACCGATCCCGCCGAACAGGCCTCGCTGAACTGGACCGGGCCGAATGGCTGGTATTTCGGAAGCTGGGCCTCGAAGATCAATTTCAACGACGGCCCGTCGGGCCTGCAGACCGCCAATCACAACTCCGCCGCCGAGTGGGACATCTACGCCGGAAAGCATATCGATCTGGCGGGCAGCGACCTCAATCTCGAAGCCTATTACTATGCCTATCCCGACCATGACGGCGTGGCGGGCGCTGCGAACTACAGCTATTTCGAAGGCATCGCTGCCCTCTCGCACACCTTCGACAAGTTGACGATCACCGGCTCGGCCGCCATCTCGCCCGCCTATTTCGGCGAAACCGGAACGGGCGTGTGGATCGGCGGCAACGCGACCTATGCGGTCAACGACTGGATCTCGGTCAGCGGCAATGTCGGCCACCAGTGGGTCAACGAACTGGACGACCGCGGCTACGGCTTCCCCTATACGCATTGGGATCTGGGCGCGACGGCGACATGGAACGGATTTTCGTTCGACGCGCGCTACATCGACACCAGCATTTCCAAATCAACCTGCGAAGGCTTCAACGGCCCGAAGAACAACTGGTGCGGCCCGACCGTGGTCGGCACGATCACCTACAACTTCACGATCTTCGGCGGCTGATCGCCATACGGGAAAAAACAACCCGCGCTTCGCGAGAGGCGCGGGTTTTTGATATTGACGATTTATGGCAACGCCGCAGGCGATCGTTTTTTTGATAATAGCCACCACCCTGGAGGTGAGCGGCGATGCAATCGTCCGGATCGCGTTGCAGAACCACACGGGCCTGACGGCCATCAGGATTGCGTTGTTCGCTCTTGGGGCCGCCTTCGTCTTCGGATACGCGACGTTCCTCAATCTCGCCCCGCTGGAATTCGGCGAAGTCGTGGGGCTTTATATCGCGACGCTTTTCATCGTGTGGCAGGTCGTCAATTTCATATTCTTCCAGACGCTGCCGACCATACCTGTTCTCACGGGCGGCATGCTGATCGTGGCCGGTGGCGCGATTGTATCGTTCTGGAAGCTATAGGCGATAATGCTGGGCCGTTTGCGACCGCGCCTACGAAAACAGCGCCGCGCGCAACTGGCCAAGATCGAACGGCTTGATCAGCGTGGTTACGCCGTCGAGCGCTCCACCCTTCTGTTCGGTCGAATAACCTGTCGCCACCACGATCTTCACATCCGGGCGGCGCTTGCGCACTTCGGCGATGAGTTCGTGCCCGCTCATGCCGGGAAGGCCGAGATCGGTCAGCAGCAGGCTGATATCCGGGTCGCCATCCAGAAGCGCGAGAGCCGATGGCCCGTCAGTTGCTTCGATGCAGGCAACGCCGAGTTCTTCCAGCATGTCCATTGTTGTCATGCGGATCAGCGAAACGTCTTCGACCACCAGCACCTTGCCCGGTGTGCTGGCCTGTGTTGCCGCGGGCGACGGCGCCCCGGCGGGCTTCGCTGCCGCTGCCTCGCCGATCATCGGCGCGGCGGCTTTGCGTCCACCGCTCAGGAGCATGCGCAGCTTGCGCGCCAGTTCATCGCGCCGGTAGGGCTTGCTCAGAAGCTGCACCCCATCGTCGAGCCGGCCGTTGTGCACGATGGCGTTCTGCGTGTAGCCCGAGGTGAACAGCACCTGTATCCCCGGATGCAATTCCTGCGCACGGCGCGCCAGTTCGCGCGTCTTGATAGAGCCCGGCATCACCACATCGGTGAACAGAAGGTCGAGGGGGGCGCCGCTTTCCAAAATCGTCAGCGCCTGTTCCGCATTGCCGGCCTTGAGCACGCTGTAACCAAGCTCGCTCAGCATATCGATCACCGCGGCGCGCACGCCTTCGTCATCTTCCACCACAAGAATGGTTTCGCTGCCGCCTTCGATGGGCGTGATTGCAACAGGACCAAGGCCTTCTTCCGGCGCGCGCGTGCGCGGCAGGTAGAGCTTCACGGTCGTGCCCTGCCCCACCTCGCTATAGATCTTGATGTGCCCGCCCGACTGCTTGACGAAGCCATAGACCTGACTGAGCCCCAATCCCGTGCCCTGGCCCTCCGGCTTGGTGGTGAAGAACGGTTCGAACACGCGCGCGACGAGATCGGGCGACATGCCGGTTCCGGTGTCGCTCACCGCCACCATCACATACTGCCCCGCCGTCACTTCGTCATGGAGCGCCGCATAGGCATCGTCGAGAAATGCGTTGGCGACTTCGATGGTCAGGCTGCCGCCATCGGGCATCGCATCGCGCGCGTTGATCGCCAGATTGAGCACGGCGTTCTCGATCTGGTTGGGATCGATCAGCGTGTTCCACAATCCGCCCGCGACGATGGATTCCACATGCACCCGCTCGCCCAGCGTGCGGCGGATCATGTCGGTCATTTCCTGCAGGAGGCGGCCGATATTGGTGGAGCGCGGCGCCAATGTCTGCCGCCGCGCGAAGGCCAGCAATTGCGCGGTCAGCCGCGAGCCGCGATGAACGGCGGCCACGGCATTTTGCAATCGTTCGGCCACTTTCGGCGCACCGCGCACTTCATTTGAGACGAGGTCGAGATTGGCGCTGACGATCTGCAACAGGTTGTTGAAATCGTGCGCCACGCCGCCGGTCAGGTGACCGATCGCTTCCATCTTCTGCGCCTGCCGCAGGGTGGCTTCCGAGCGCACGCGCCCCGTCACATCTTCAGCCGCGAACAACACGCCGCCGGAAGGGATGGGATTGCGATAGATATCGAGCACCCGGTCGCCCAGGTGAAGCTGCTCGTATTGACCGGGCTGCATGTCGCCCGTGGCCGACAGCTTCTCGAACAGGGAATTGCCCGACTTGCGAGCCGCATCCTCGAACATCGCAAGCGTGGAGCCGGGCTGCGTGAGCGAATGCGGCATGCCCAGCAGCGAGATGAAATTCTCGTTGTAGGCGCGCAAGGTTCCTTCGGCATCGAACACGCCCACGCCGTCACGGATCGTATCCAGCGTTGCCTGCAGGATATCGGCCTGGCGGGCGCGGACTGCTTCGCTGCGGAACAGCTCGCGGTTGTTGCGCAGGACCAGCATCAAAGCCGACAGCAGAATGCCCAGCGCCAGCAAAGCACCGACAACCGCGGTGACGATCATCTGGCTTTCATATTTGCGCTGTTCCTGCCGGCGCGCAGAGAGAAGATTCCCTTCGGCGTTCAGCGTCTCCGATACGACATCGCGCACGGCATCCATCTTTTGCTTGCCGCGATTGAGCAATTCGATTGCCTCGGGAGAATGGATTGCGGGGCCGAGCGCAAGCGACTGTTCGAGGATGTCCAGCCGGTCATCCCCCAGCACTTTCAATTTGCCCGCACGCGTCTGCTCGATGGCATTGTCGTTGGTCAATTGCTTGAAGCGTTCGAGGTGGCGTTCGAACGCGACGCGGCCGTTGCGGTAGGGTTCGAGAAAGCTCTGGTTGGCGGTCAGCAGATAGCCGCGCTGTCCCGTTTCGGCATCCTGAAGCGCCGAAAGCGTCGCGCGCGCTTCGTTCATCACCTCGTAGGTGTGGACGACCCAGCTCTGCTGCTCCCGCTCGTTGACCGCCAGACGATAGGCGATCACCGAAACGGCCACGAGAAGCAGGAAGACAGGTATCCCGAACAGCAATGTCAGGCGATTGGCAGGCAACAAGAATCCCCCGGCGCGGGTGGCGCAAACGGCGGCGATATTAGACAAGAAACTGCCGCCGCCAAGCGGGTTCCGCCAACAGGGGGTAAGACGCAACCGGCCCGCGAAGCCGCCATGGCCTTTCGCGAACCCTCGCCTGCAAACTCAAGAGGATTACTCCTATCATAGCCCCGGCAGGACCGCACATCTATCCGGCGTTGCGAAGCCTCTCTCCCACGGAGATGGGTGAAAGTTCCCTGTCTGACGGCGTCGCGGCCTGTTAAAAGACCACGACAACCATTCCCCGAAATTGCGGAGACACCCCATGACGCTGTTCGATCTGACCGGAAAAACCTGCCTGGTGACGGGCTCCACCAAGGGCATCGGCGAGGCCATCGTCCACCGGCTGGCCGAGCATGGGGCCAATGTCGTGGTCTCCAGCCGCAAGGCCGATGCCTGCGAGAAGGTGGCCGGCGAGATCAACGCGAAATACGGCAAGGGAAAGAAGGTTGCAGCGCCCATTCCCTGCAACATCAATTACAAGGAACAGTTGCAGGCGCTGGTCGACGGCACGCGCAAGAACTTCGGCAAGATCGACGTGCTGATCTGCAACGCGGCGCTCAATCCCTATTACGGGCCGCAGATGGAAATTCCCGACGAGGCGTTCGACAAGGTGATGGGCGCGAACATCCGCTCCAACCACTGGCTTGCGCAACTGGTGTTGCCGGAAATGGTGGAGCGGAAGGACGGCTCCATCATCATCGTTTCCTCCATCGGCGGCTTGCGCGGTTCGCCGGTGATCGGGGCCTATTGCATTTCCAAGGCCGCCGACATGCAGCTTGCCCGCAACATCGCGGTGGAATACGGGCCGCACAACATTCGCGCCAATTGCATCGCGCCGGGCCTGATCAAAACCGATTTCGCCCGCGCGCTGTGGGAAATCCCGAAACGCTGAAACGCTCCACAGCGGGCGCACCGCTGCGCCGCATCGGCGAGCCGGACGAGATCGCGGGCGCGGCCGTGTTCCTTGCCTCGAAAGCCGGTATCGTTCACCACCGGGCAGGTGATCGTTTGCGACGGCGGGGCGACGATCGTCAGTTCGCGCCGAGAACCTCGTGCCGCGCTTCTTGAACGGCAGGTTCTGCGCATCGGCCACCGCCTTGTAAGTGAGCGTGCCCTTGTAGACGTTCAGCCCCGCGCTCAGATGCGGATTGGCCTCCATCGCCGCTTCGGGTCCCTGTTCGGCAAGCGCGATGGTGAACGGCAGCGTCGCGTTGTTGAGCGCGAAAGTCGAGGTGCGCGCCACGCGCGCCCGGCATGTTCGCCACCGCATAATGCACCACGCCGTCCACCATATAGGTGGGATCGGCGTGCGTGGTGGCGTGGCGTGTTTCCGCGCAGCCGCCCTGATCGATGGCGACGTCCACGATCACCGAGCCTTTTTTCATCTGGCTCACCATCTTTCGGGTGATCAGCTTGGGCGCAGCGGCACCCGGCAGCAGCACGCGCGCCGATGACGAGATCGGCGCCGATGCACATGTTCTTCGATGGCATCGATGGTGGAATAGATCGTGTTCAGCGATGGCGCCGAACTGCAGATCGAGCTCGTAGAGCGTGTGCAGCGAGATATCGAGCACGGTGACATGGGCTTCCAGACCCATCGCCATGCGCGCGGCATTCGATGCCGACCACGCCGCCGCCCAGCACGACCACCTTGGCCGCGGGCACGCCCGGCACGCCGCCCAGCAACTGGCCGCGCCCGCCTTGCGCCATTTCCAGACGAATGCGCGCCCGCCTGTATCGACATGCGGCCCGCCACTTCGCTCATCGGCGCGAGCAACGGCAAACCGCCGCGCGCATCGGTGACGGTTTCATAGGCAATGCAGATGGCGCCGGACTCGAGCAGGCCCTTGGTCTGTTCCGGATCGGGCGCCAGATGGAGATAGGTGAACAGCGTCTGGCCCTTGCGCAGCCGCTTGATCTCGCCCGGTTGCGGCTCCTTCACCTTCACGATCATGTCGGCGGCGGCGAACACTTCATCGGCATTGGGCAGGATCTTCGCGCCGACGCGGGTGTACATTTCATCGTGCAGGCCGATGGCCTCGCCCGCTTGGGTTTCCACAAACACCTCATGCCCGCGCGCGGTGAGTTCGCGCACGGCGGCGGGCGTCATGCCCACGCGGTATTCGTGATTCTTGATTTCCTTGGGAACACCGATGCGCATGGGCGGCCTCGCTTGATATAGCCCGCTCACATTGCGCGGGCGGCGCAGAGGGTCAAGCGGGTTTGAAATATAATGTTTATGCGCAATGGCATTCGCGCCAATGCGGCGAGCGACGCATAAGATTTCACAAATACCTGTTCCCGCAAAAGAAAAGGCCCCGGCGAAAAGACCGGGGCCCATAAAGGACAGGATGCTTTGACCTAGTTGTCTCGACGGTCCTGTTGCGATCGGCGACGATCGTGGTTCAGCATCTTTTCGGTCATCGGCCTTGTCCGCATGATCTGCCCTTCTGCTCCTGACGGTCGTTGTGCAGCTCGCGCATGTCGTTGTGGATTTCCTGAGGCCGGCACCCTGACGAACATCCTTGTGCAATTCGCTCGCTTTCGTTGCTGATCTCGCGCTGGTCGCCATGCTGTTCCTGACGGTCGCCTTTCAATTCGCTGCGATCCTGGCGGATTGCCCGATCGTCTTACTGAATGTTGCGATCGTGGCCGACATTGTCACGGCCCACAGCATTGCCGTTGTTCCACGACCCACGATTGTTGGGACCACCGAAGACAGTGCCGCGGTCACGATGATCGTTGTCGCCGCGACGATCGTTGCGATCGCCGCCGTTAAACCGGTGGTCGTCATCATCATTGCGATCGTTGCCGCCACCAAAGCGATGGTCGCCTCGATCATGGCGATCGTTTCCGCCACCGAAGCGATGATCGCCGCCATTGTGGCTCCAATCGTGCCCACGGCTCCAATCGCGATGATCGCGATCCCAATCGTGGGTGCGGCTCCATGTGCGGTAACGACTCCAATCGCGTCGCGCACGCGGAAGCCATGGCTGCGGTAATAATCGAGGCTCAATGCAGGGCCATAGCGATAGTTGCGTGCCCAACCGGGGCGGGGCCCACGCCATTCATCGCGGCGCCATCCGCCATGCAGCCAATACCAATAGCTGCCGCCGGAATAGCGATAATAAAGCGGCCCGCGATACCACGATCCACCGTAATAGACGGGGCCGTAGAACACCGGATAACCCCAATAATCATCCGGGCAACCCCACTGGTCGCAATAGCCGCCGGAAGAAACCGAAAACGAGATACCGCCGCCCGGCCCGATGGAAAGTCCGAATCCATCGGCATTCGCAGGGGCTGCGGCAAACGTTGCTGCACCCGCGATCGCGGCCGCCCCGATCAATGTTTTGAAAGCGGTTTTCATAAGACTTTCCTTTTCAATCTGCCCGTCACTATGCACACCATGACAATTCGCAAGTGAACCGATCATGAACCCATTCGTTCCGAAATAAGGCAATTCGCAAACAACATCGAAATCAGGAATCATTATCGCGCCGGTTCGCACCAAAAGGAAAGCGGCCCCGGCACGAATGCCGGGGCCGCTTTGCAAACCGCGTTGCCTAACGCCAGGCTCGCGATTCGCGTTCAGTGCCCGTGATGACCACCGTGTCCGCCGTGGCCTCCGCCATCGGAGCCGCGAACCGAGTCACCAGACCCCGAACGGCCCGTGGACATCGAGCGGTTGTCGAATGTGGCGCGTGTGTTCACGCTGCCGCCGCGGATCGCGTTGCTGCCATTGAAGCGGCTGTCGCCCGAAGGTCCGCCGCGCACATGGGTGCGGAAATCGCCGCGGCCGCGGCCGAAACGATCGGAACCGCTGAAATCCGCTGAAGTGGCCGTTGCTGAAATTGCCGCCGTTGCGGAACGTGATGTTGCGGGGGAAATGCCCGCCGCGCCATTCGTTGCGATGCCAGCCGTTGTTCACCCAATACCAGTTGTGGCCATGGTAATAGCGCGAACGGAACGGCCCATGATACCAGCCGCCGTCGAAGAACACGACATCGCCGAAGAACGGCGAACCATAGCCATAACCGCCATCGTAATAGCTGTTGTAATACGGATCGCCGCAATAATAGGGATCGTAGTAAGGGCTATAGGGATCGCAACGATAGTAGCGATGATAACGCGGCCCATAATAATCAACCGGGATAATATCCCGGATAGCCCACGCCGAACCCGATGCCGACGCTGACGCGCGCCGACGCGGGCGCCGCTGCAAACGTCGCCGCACCCGCAACGAGTGCTGCACCCAACGCGATTTTGGCGAATTTGTTCATAGCTGCTCTCCGAACTCTCAGCCTTTATTCCAAGCGTCACTATCGCTCCGGGCGGCTGAACCCAGCATGAACAACGATTTCAGGAATATGCAGGTTCCGATCGTGGAACCGGCTCAGGCGGATTTCCCGCGCGCATCCACCGGCCAGATTGCTTCGAGAACATCGCCGCGCACCGCATGATAGCAATCATAGAGATTGACGGTGGGATCGCAGTGCGGAACCACGCAGGAAAGAACATCTTTCGGCCGCAATTTGCGGTCGCCCGGCGGATAGAACACGCCGCCCTGCTCGTCGCCGAAGAAAAAATAATTCGCGCCCTCGGGCCCGCCGGAAAGAATCTTCGGCGCTTCCGCATCGGTCGCAAAAGCCTTCAGGCCCGCATCGGTGGTTGCCATGCTGTCGCGATTGGCGCTGACCACGGTCGTCTGCACGCTCAGCGAAACCTCGAACGGCACGCGGTCACCCGGCTTTTCCCAAACGTCATTGTACTGACGATCCATGAAGACGTAAGAGCCCACCTGCAACTCGGTCAGCACGCGCGCATCGGGATCGATGTCGAACGTGCCGGTGCCGCCGCCGGAAAGAACCGGAACCGCAATGCCGCGCGCAACCAGCGGTCGCGCAGATCGCCAAGCTCTTTCAACGCTTCCAGCGAGCGCGAGCGCGCGCTCGTTGGGCGATTCCATGTGTTGAACCTGGCCCGCGTAGCATTGCAGGCCGCCGAATTCCAAACTGCCGCGACTTCGCGATCTGTTCGACCAGCGCCACCGCGCCATCGCCGGGGCGAATGCCGGTGCGGCCCGAGGCCGGGATCGATATCGACATAGACCTTGAGCTTCTTGCCCGCCGCTTTCGCCGCGGTCGGCAAGCTGGTTTGCGGTTTCGGCGTTGTCGCAGGTCACGATCAGTTCGCGCATCCGCGCGTTCAGCGCCATCACGCGCGCGATGCCCGCATCGGTCACGACCGGCGATGTCAGCAGAATGGAATTCGATCCCGCCTGCCGCCAGCACTTCGGCCTCGCCCAGCTTGGCGCAGCAAATGCCGAGCGCGCCCGCCGCAAGCTGACGTTTGGCGATCTCCACGCTCTTGTGCGTCTTGGCATGCGGGCGAAGCTCGATGCCGTGTTTCTTCGCGTGCTCGGCCATGTGCGCGATGTTGCGTTCGAAGATGTCGAGATCGACGACCAGCGCAGGCGTCTGGATTTTCGCGCGCCCGCCGGGCACGCCGATGAGGTTTTCGTTCAGCCAGGTCATGGCCGATCTTCACCGCATCGCCCCCCACCGCAAACGCGCAAAAGAGCCCGCGCAATCATCTTCGCGGGCCCGGAGTTGCGGGTATCAGGCCGAGAGCCACCGGCGATGCCGACCTGCCCCGCGCCAAGAACGCGACGCCAAGAAGACCGGCCAGCATCAATACGAGGGTCATGGGTTCGGGAACGGCATCGCCGTTGAGAAGATGCGGCTGTCGTCGCTGCCGAAATCTTCCCAAGCCGAGCCGAAGAAGCTTCTCGAACAGTTGGGGATCGCCGCTCGCATCGCTCCAGGTGAAGGGGCGCGACGCCGGTTGCGCCGAACTGGCCGGAGCCGAACACGACCGCATAGGTGCCGGGATCGAGCTTGTACAGACAGCGCGCGCGCAGCACATCGCCCTGTCAATGCGATGTCGAACACCGCGGGCACGTTGAGCAGGGTGGCCCAGACGAGCGAGGTTGCGGCCAGGTCGTTGCAATCGGCGAGCGGGATACCCGTGGCGGATCGACCGGCACGATTGCAGCGAAGATCGTACCCCCGCCATAGCGGCCATGCCGAAACCCACTCGGTGAGTTCGGTCGGCGCGGAGATTTCGAACGTACGCGCCGAATATCGCGATTGAGCCGTTAGCTGATGATGTAATCGCCCTGATCGGCGCCGCTTCAGCGGTGCCGGTTTCGACGATGGTGCCGGCGTGGCCGGCACAAACCGGCGATGGCCAGCATGACGGCAGCGACAGACGCGCACCGGCCCGAATCCGTGTAAAAAGTTCCATGACGCAATTCTCCTGTGTGCCTGCGATCGCTCGCGGGCGAGGCTTTCCGATGGTTTTTGTCCGATGCCCAATGATGCGCGTGCAAATGCGAAAGGCGTGTGACGATGCGCTTTCATTCGTGCGATGTGCGCATGTCAACATCGCTTTTGCGTTTCGAAAGTTCCAGAAACTGCGCGAACGTTAAACGATAATGCTCGCGCTGTTTTTGATTTTGCTCTCCGCAGTTGTCCACGCCGTCGTCAACATTCTGACGAAGCGGGCGGACAACAAATATGCGATGCGGCTTTTGATCGGCGTGTTCTCCGCGATCATTGTGGCGCCCGCGCTTTTCTTTGTGCCGTTGCCGAGCGGGCGCGCGATCTGGTTTCTGGTCGCCACGGCGTTCGTGCATGCGATCTATGAATTGTTGCTCGTGAAATCCTATGAGAACGCGGCGTTCTCTGCGGTTTATCCCGTAGCACGCGGCACCGGGCCGTTGTTCACGGCGCTGGGGGCGATTTTCAGTCTGCACGAACATGCGCCACGTGATGGAATTGCTCGGCATCGCGCTTGTTTGCGGCGGCGTGATTTCCATCGGGCTTTCGCATCGCGCGACGCGAAGGCGCGATGAAAGGGTTGCTTTTGCGCTGGCGACCGGGCTGACCATCGGCTGCTACACGCTTGATCGACGCATCCGGCGTGCGATCCGTCGCCAATCCGTTCACTTATGTGCTGTGGTTTTTCGTGGCGCATGGGTTCTGCGTGCTGGTGACGGCGCCCGGCATTCGGGGGCACGCGGTGGTGATCGAGGCGCGGCGCGAATGGAAGCTCGGCATCCTGCTGGGTGCGCTTTCCATCACCACCTATGGCTCGGCGATGCTCGCCTATCGCTTCGGGGCGACTGCCCAGCTGGCTGCCTTGCGCGAAACCAGCGTTCTCTTCGGAACGGGGCTCGCCATGCATTTCCTTGGCGAACGCATGACCTTCCGGCGCTGGCTGGCGGCGGGCGCAATTGCCACTGGCGCGATCCTGCTGAATGCGGCATAATTGAGAATAAGTCGCATTAACAATATGGGGCAGCCATGACCGATTCCTCCATCCCAAGCTGGGCGCCGCTGGCGGCGCTGGGCATCATGGGCTTTTCGACCGCGTTCATCGCGGCGGGGCTTTCCCGGCAAGGGCGTGAAGGCCATCGTTCTGGCATCGGGCGATGATGCCCATGCCTATCTGGCGCAATGTGTTCAAACTCTCGGTCGCGCTGGGTGCGGTGTTCTGCGTGGCCTATGCCATCCAGCCTTCGCTGACCGCGTGGCTTGGCCGGCTCGACTGGATGGCCACGCCACTTGCCGGGGAAGCGGGCCTGGCGCTCATGCTTTGCGGCGCATTGCTGGTGGTGGCAGCACAACTCAACATGGGCCATTCCTGGCGTGTGGGTATCGATCGCGCGCATGAAACATCGCTTGTCACCACCGGCTTGCATCGCCTTTCGCGCAACCCGATCTATCTGGGCATGTTCGCCGTGATCGCGGGCGTGTTCCTGACCGCGCCCAATGCGGTGACGCTTTCGCTGCTCTGCGTGGCCACGTTTGCCATTTCGGCACAGGTGCGGCTGGAAGAAGAATTCCTGAGCCGCCTTCACGGCCCGGCATACGCGGCCTATCGTATGCGGACACGCCGATGGATCTGAGGATTTGCAGACTTACTATTCGCCCGCACATCTCAAACATGCGCCCGAACAGGAATTCGAAGGCGGGCGGCTGACACCAGCCGTCGAAATTCCCGAACGCGCCGAACGCGTGCGCGCGCGCATCGAAGAGCGAAGGCTCGGGCCGATCCTGCCGCCTTCGGAATTCGGCAATGCGCCGTTGGTGCGCATCCACGATGCGGAGTTCATCGCATTCCTGAACGAAGCCCATGACGAATGGGTCAAGCGCTATGGGGACGCGACCGGTGCAGCCGTTCCTTCCGCATGGCCCGCGCGCGGCCTGCGCACGCAATTGCACGGACATATCGAAGCCCGGCTCGGTTCCTACACCTTCGACACCGCGACACCGATTTTGAAAGGCACATGGGAAGCGGCGCGCAGCGCAGCCAATGTGGCGCTGAGCGCGGCGCGCGCGATCCATCAAGGCGAACGCGCAGCCTTCGCGCTCACCCGCCCGCCGGGACATCATGCGAGCAGCGATCTCTATGGCGGCTATTGCTATCTCAACAATGTTGCCATCGCGGCCCAATGGTTTGCCGATCAGGGAATGCGGCCCGCGATCCTCGATGTGGATTATCATCACGGCAATGGCACGCAGGCGATCTTCTACAATCGCGCGGACATTCTTTTCATCTCCATCCATGCCGATCCGTCTTTCGCCTATCCGCATTTCCTGGGCTTTGCGGATGAGCGCGGGCAAGGCGCGGGCGAAGGTGCCAATGTGAACATGCCGCTGCCGCGCAAGACCGATTGGCCCGGCTATTCGCAGGCGCTGAACACGGCAATCGCGCGCATAAGGGATTTCGGGCCCGATGTGGTGCTGGTTTCGCTGGGGCTCGACACGTTCGAGGGCGATCCCATCTGCCGTTTCAAGTTGAAGACCGAAGACTACAAACGCATGGGCGACATGCTTGGAACGCTTAACAAACCCACTCTCTTTGTCTTCGAAGGCGGTTACAATCTGGAAGCGCTGGCGGAAAACACCGTCAACGTCTTGGAATCCTATCTGGGAAATCGATGAGCAACACCGTCCACAATCTGGTCGCCAAACAGTTCAGCCCGCGCGCCGCGGCTTACGTTCAAAGTGCTGTGCATGCGCAAGGCGAAGACCTGAACGAACTCGGAGCCTTCGCCAAACAAAACAAATTCGCCCGCGCGCTCGATCTGGGCTGCGGCGGCGGCCATGCGAGTTTCACGCTTGCGCCGCATGTGGGCGAAATCATTGCCTACGATCTCTCGGCGGAAATGCTTTCGGCGGTGGCGCAGGAAGCGAGCAATCGCGGATTTGCCAACCTGAAAACGCAGCATGGCACGGTGGAGAAACTGCCCTTCCCCGATGCGAGTTTCGATTTCGTCGCCACCCGCTACAGCGCCCATCACTGGCACGATATTCGCGCCGGATTGCGCGAAGCCCGCCGCGTTCTGAAAAAAGGCGCGCGCGCGATGTTCATGGATGCGGTGCCGCCGGAAAATCCGCTGCTGGATACTTTTATCCAGACCATCGAGATGCTGCGCGACCCCAGCCACGTTCGCGATTATTCGGTGAGCGAATGGACGCAGATGTTGCGGGAAGCAGGCTTCGAGCCTGCGCCTGCAACAACGAACCGAATCCATCTCGACTTCGCAACCTGGATTGCGCGGATGCAGACCAAGCCCGTTTATGCCGAAGCCATTCTCGCGCTGCAGAAGGATATGAGCGAAGACGTGATCCGCCATTTCGCCATCGAAGCCGATGGCAGCTTCATGCTCGACACGATGAGCATGGCGGCGGTGGCGGTGTAACCTCTTACCTCCCCCTGCGCGGGGAGGTCGGGCGCGTGCATCGGCACGCGACCGGGTGGGGCGCGGTGGCGAAATTTGGAACACTCTCTTCGTTGAGACATCCCCCCACCCGCCGTCGCGCCGATGCGCGCCGTCGACCTCCCCGCGTTGGGGGAGGTAAAGTTTATTCCGGCTTCGCTTCCGGTTCCGTTTGTGTGCCGCCCTTGTTTCGCATCGCGGCTGCCCGTGCCGCTATCCGATCCAGCGCCTTGTCGGCGGCGGCTTTCATCGAGGCGGTGGTGCCGCCCTTTTCATAATCCTGCTTGATCGCATGTTCGACGCGCGCGATCAGCGCATCGATGCTGTATTTCTCCGGCGGGTTGTGCGGGTCTTCGTTTAGCGCGCTGTAAAGGCCGATCCGCTCCTCGAAATGCCGCGCCCAGGCAAGCGTCTTGTAAAGCCACGCCTCGTCGCGCCGGTTCTTGAACAGGATGTCGAGCGCGCCCGCGAACAGGCACACCGGCATCATCAGGAAATTGTGGATGTTGCCGATCAGCAATTTGAGCTGAAGCACGGCCACATCCTTCACGATCTTCCAGCGGGGATGGTGGCGGCGCGCGCGGAGGGCCGCGCGTTCTTCCTCTGTCGGCTTCGGGCTCATCGCGCTACTGTTCCTCCGAACAGATCATTATTCAAGGGATGGAACCGTGACCCGCCGCCTGATCCGCATTGCCGCCTGTGTTGCCGTGGCCATCCTCGCGGGTGGCTCGGGTTCGACGCCCGATTCCAGCACCGGCCCGCATCCGCAATTGCCCGCGCCGGATACGAGCATCTTTCCCTCGCTGCATTTCGCCAGCCACGAAACCTGGCCCAGGGGCCAGACGCCGAAAGCGCCGAAAGGCTTTACCGTCACGCGCTATGCGAGCCTCGCCCATCCGCGCTGGATATATGTGTTGCCGAACGGCGATGTGCTGATCGCGCAATCGAGCACCATCAAAACGCCGCCGCAATCGATGGAAGACCGCATACACTATTTCCTCGAACGCCACACCAACGTGATCGTCGAAAGCCCCAACCGCATCACGCTGCTGCGCGATTCAAACCATGACGGCATCGTGGACCGAACCACCACCTTCATCGGCGGCGGGCTCGACCGGCCTTTCGGCATGTTGCTGCTGAACGGAAATTTCTATGTGGCCGATACCGGCAGCGTGCGCGTCTATCCCTATCGCGAAGGCGATACGCAGATCGCCGCCAAGGGCAAAAAGATTCTCGATCTTCCCGTTGGCGGTTACAACAATCACTGGACGCGCAACCTGTTCGCCCGCGCCGATGGCAGGAAGATTTATGTGACCGTCGGCTCCGGCAGCAATGCGGGCGAACACGGTGTGGAAAACGACAAAGGCCGCGCCAATGTTCTGGAGATCAATCCCGATGGAACGGGGCGGCGAATTTATGCGGCCGGAATCCGCAACCCCAATGGGCTCGCTTTCGAGCCGCAGACCGGCCAATTGTGGACTGTCTCCAACGAACGCGATTTCCTCGGCAACGATCTGGTGCCCGATTTCCTGACGCGCGTGCGCGATGGCGATTTCTATGGCTGGCCATGGTCATACTGGGGCAAGCATCTGGACGACCGCGTGAAGCCGCAACGCCCCGATATGGTCGCCAAAGCCAAGGCGCCGGATTATGCGCTGGGCGCGCATGTGGCAGCGTTGGGATTGGCTTTTTACACGGCCGACGCATTCCCCGCGCAATATCGCGGCGGCGCGTTCATCGGCGAACACGGTTCGTGGAACCGCTCGCCTTATGTCGGATACAAGGTGGTTTATGTTCCATTCAAAAACGGAATGCCCAGCGGCCCGCCACAGGATTTCCTGACCGGCTTCCTGCCCGAAGAGGGCAAGGCATATGGAAGGCCGGTTGGCGTGACCGTGGCCCCCGACGGAGCGTTGCTGGTGGCGGACGATACGGGCAACGCGATCTGGCGGGTGGCGGTGAAGAAATGAGCTTTACCCTCCCCTTGAGGGAGGGTCGACAATTTGCGTCAGCAAATTTCGGGGAGGGGTCCCGCGGTGCAAGGCAAAGTGAAATAACGCCGAAACAATCTGAAACAGGACCTCGCGGCAGAACTGCGCCGGGCTTCGACCGACGTGGAGAAAAAACTATGGGCTCATCTGCGATCGAAACGGCTTGGCAAACTGCGTTTTCGGCGGCAGCAACCGATCGGCCCCTATGTCGTAGATTTCTACTGCTCGGCCACGAAGCTGATCATCGAGCTCGATGGCAGCCAGCATGGCGAGGAAAATCGGATGCTTTATGACGAAGTGCGCACGGCCTGGCTAAACGCAAACGGTTATCGCGTGCTGCGAATTTGGAATGGTGACGTGTTGAAGGATGTCGAGGGTGTGGTGGACTTCATTTATCGTGAGGCAAAAGAAAGCGGTGCGCCCTTGCCGCAACTCGGCGTTTGATGACCGGACCCCTCCCCGAAATTTGCTTCGCAAATTATCGACCCTCCCTCAAGGGGAGGGTAAAATAACCTTGTTATCCTCGAACCAGGCGCGTTCGTTGTGCGCCTTCAATTCGCGGAAGAAAGCATAAAAATCTTTCGGGAAACCTTCGAGCTTCGCCATCGTTGCCCCAGCCTTTGCGGCGATAGTAACAGATCAGGGCTTGTCGCCCAGAACGCGGGCCAGCGGCGCGACATCGCCCTTGGCCGACGCCACCTTGAAGATGCCGCTTGCGCGCAACACAGGCTCGCCTTCGGCGGTGACCATGCATTGGGCGAAGGCAAGATTGCGCGTGGTCTTCAACACATCGGTGCGGCCCTGCACCCACGCACCCAGAGGTGCGGGCGCCATGAATTCCGCCGACAGGCTGACGGTCGGCAGGAAGCCCGGATCGGAAATCGCCTGCATCCGGATGCCGAACGGCAATTGCATGTCGGCAAAAGTCATCAGCATTCCGCCGTGGCAGATGCGGGCGGGATTGCAGTGCCGCTCCTCCACCCGGAAACCGAGGAGAAAGAAGCTGCCGTCGCGCTTGCCATAAAGCGGCCCATTGGCCGGAATGAAACCCCACTCGCCAAGATGGAGCGCGAAAAAGCCTTCGGGAATATTGTCGGACACGGACTGCCTTTCGATTGCATCTGCCGATGGCTCTAGCCGCCGCTTGCGGCACGCGCAAGAACCACCACAATCAGGGCAGCAATTCCATTCGTTGCAGGGTCCACGGCACTTCCTGAACGATCAGGTTTTTCAGCCCATCGCGTATCAACTGGCGCTGATCGGGCGAAAGTTCGGCAACGGTCGGCGCCCACGCCTTGGGCGTAATGCCGACCGCGAAGATGCCTGCATCCGTTGTGTTCATGGTAAGCACAAGGTTCACGAAGGCATTGTGCTTGCGCGGCATTTCAAGCCACACCTCGCTGAGTATTTTAAGCGCGGGTGCCACGGCAAGCACCATCCGGCAGGCTGAAAAGATGCGCGGCGCGGGCGTGACGACATCGTGGTGCAGGTAAAGACCGATGCCTTTGAGATGCGTGTGGGTATCGAGAACGCCTTGCCTGCCGGGACCGCCGAAGATCGTGTCGTCACGCGCTTCGGGCATGATGAGCAAATAGGCATCGAATGATTGGCCCGGCATCGCCCGCGTCGCGGCCTGAACCAGTTCTGCACCGGAAGGATCGCCCGGCGGTTGATCGTGCGGCAGGATCTTCACCGCATAACGGCCTGCAAGAGCGGCCTCGGCCTGTGCTTCGATCAGGTCGTCGATATGCCAGTCGGGAACACTGGACTGCTGCGGATCGGAACCGGAACCGAAGGTGGCGGATTCCACCAGCGTGAAGGTGCGCCCGCAGGTCGAGATGATGCCGATGCTATGGATGGGCGGCCCTTCCGCCGCTGCCGGGGTGACAAGGCCAAGCCACGCGGTGACCGCGACGAGCGCCATTCCATAACGAGGTGCCATCTCGAATTTGCCCGTATGCCGCGAGTGGCTATCGCTAGCACAACTCAGGCCCTAAAAAGCAGCCCGGCCCTGCCCCGGCTGTCAAAGAAGTTTCGCACCCGGCCGGGAATGCTGCCCTTGACGCCCCCGCAGCACCCCCCTATCTACGGCACGACGGCTGGCACTCTCCAAGCAGGAGTGCTGCCATATCTGGCCCTCCGGGGCCGGAATCCCACAAGTGCTTGCAAGTTCTAACTTTTTGAGGAGCCACAACCCCATGAAATTCCGTCCGCTTGGCGACCGCGTGGTCGTCCGTCGCGTCCAGGAGGATCAGAAGACCCCCGGCGGCATCATCATTCCCGATACCGTTCAGGAAAAGCCGCAGGAAGGCGAAGTCGTCTCCGTCGGCCCCGGCGCGCTGGATGACAACGGCAAGCGCGTCACCCCCGAAGTGAAGGCCGGCGATTTCGTTCTGTTCGGCAAATGGTCCGGCACCGAAGTGAAGGTCGACGGCCAGGAACTCCTGATCATGAAGGAGTCCGACATCATGGGCATTCTCGAAGGCCGTTCGGCCGCCAAGAAAAAGGCGGCCTAAAGCGAATTGCGAATAGGGAATAGCGAATGGGGTTTGCCCTTCGCTACTCGCCATTCGCCACTCGCCATTCGCAAACAACAGGAGACACATATCATGGCAGCCAAAGACGTTAAATTCGGCGCCGATGCCCGCGAACGCATGTTGCGCGGCGTCGACATTCTCGCCGATGCCGTAAAAGTGACGCTGGGCCCCAAGGGCCGCAACGTCGTCATCGAGAAGAGCTTCGGCGCGCCCCGCACCACCAAGGACGGTGTGACGGTCGCGAAGGAAATCGAACTCGCAGACAAGTTCGAAAACATGGGCGCGCAGATGGTGCGCGAAGTGGCGAGCAAGACCAACGACGTGGCCGGCGACGGCACCACGACGGCGACGGTTCTGGCGCAGGCCATCGTGCGCGAAGGCCAGAAGGCCGTTGCCGCCGGCATGAACCCGATGGATCTGAAGCGCGGCATCGAGAAGGCGGTCGAAGTCGTCATCGCCGATCTGAAGAAGCGCTCCAAGAAGGTGAAGTCGAACGAAGAAATCGGCCAGGTCGGCACGATTTCGGCCAACGGCGACAAGGAAGTCGGCGACATGATCGCCAAAGCCATGGCGAAGGTCGGCAATGAAGGCGTGATCACGGTGGAAGAAGCCAAGTCGCTCGCCACCGAACTCGATGTCGTGGAAGGCATGCAGTTCGATCGCGGCTACATCTCGCCCTACTTCATCACCAATGCCGAGAAGATGGTGGCCGAGCTCGACGAGCCGTTCATCCTCATCCACGAGAAGAAGCTCTCCTCGCTGCAGCCGATGCTGCCGATCCTCGAAGCGGTTGTGCAGGGCGGCAGACCGCTCCTCATCATCGCCGAAGAAGTCGAAGGCGAAGCGCTGGCGACCCTCGTCGTCAACAAGCTGCGCGGCGGCCTCAAGGTTGCGGCCGTGAAGGCTCCCGGGTTCGGCGATCGCCGCAAGGCCATGCTGGAAGACATCGCCATCGTCACCGGTGGCCAGGTCATCAGCGAAGACCTCGGCATCAAGCTCGAAAACGTGAAGCTGACGATGCTGGGCACCGCCAAGAAGGTGCGCATCACGAAGGACGACACGACCATCATCGACGGCGCCGGCAAGAAGGCCGACATCCAGAGCCGCGTTGCCCAGATCAAGGCGCAGGTCGAAGAGACCACCTCCGACTACGACAAGGAAAAGCTGCAGGAACGTCTCGCGAAACTCGCGGGCGGTGTGGCCGTGATCCGCGTCGGCGGCGCGACCGAAGTGGAAGTGAAGGAACGCAAGGACCGCGTGGACGACGCGCTCAACGCCACGAAAGCGGCCGTTGAAGAAGGCATCGTTCCCGGCGGCGGCACAGCGCTTCTTTATGCAACGAAGGCGCTGGCCGGCCTGACGGGCGCCAACGAAGATCAGACGCAGGGCATCGCGATCGTCCGCAAGGCGATCCAGTCTCCGCTGCGCCAGATCGTCGAGAACGCCGGTGTCGAGGCCTCCATCGTGGTGGGCAAGCTGCTCGAGCAGAAGTCCAACACCTTCGGCTACGACGCGCAGGGTGAAAAATACGGCGACTTCATCGACGCCGGTATCGTCGACCCGACGAAGGTCGTTCGCACCGCGCTGCAAAACGCAGCCTCGGTCGCCTCGCTCCTGATCACGACGGAAGCCATGGTGGCGGACCGTCCGAAAAAGGAAGCCGGCGGCATGCCGGGCGGCGGAATGCCGGGCGGCATGGGCGACATGGATTTCTAATCCAGCCGTTCATACGAAATGCGGAAAGGCCCGGTGGAAACACCGGGCCTTTTTGTTTGGCGAAATCTCAAGACGAAAATGCGGACTGCTTCGAGATCGGCTGCATGGTCGCCGCCATTTCCGGTTTGCGCGACAGCAGCAGATAGAATGCCGCGACATGGGTGATCATCAGCAATGGGACATAGAGAATTGGAATGACATACGCGGCGCCCAGTTGACCGGCGATTTCGGGTAGTCCCAACTGGATGGCGTGGTAGTAGTCCAACAGAAAGTCGATCATTCCTACCGCATTGAAGGCGACGACAAACAGCCAGAAGGCGGGGCGAACGCGGACGGACATCAACGCCGCGAGCGCCAGAAGCCCGGTTGCGAGATCGGCATAGGCGGCGAATGTGGCGAAACCTGCGGGAAGTTTTCCGACCACGCCGGGCAGGATGAAAACCAGGCCAAAAAACCGAAAACTGTGCAGCGTGGCGATGGCGCGATGCGCGTCGAAGCGGCTCATGGCCGTGAGACGTGGCCAGATATAGGCGCGGAAGCACAACGCCCATGCGACATAACCCAGAACCAGGTGAATTTGAAAAATCGTTCCTGTCGACATCCATGCCATCCTGTCAGGACGCAGCGCACCGTTGATGTGCGCCGCTTTCGTGTTTCGCGCCAAAGCTAGACCGTCTTCCCACGAGTGCATATCCGCTATAATGTCTACGGACTATGAAGCAAAACTTCACAGTTCGACATGGCGCGCTCGACGGTGTCGAGGCATTCCTACGCGTGGCGCGGCACAATAGTTTTCGCCGTGCGGCGACGGATCTTGGCGTGACGCCGTCGGCGATCAGTCAGGCCGTCCGCACGCTTGAGGCGCGCATCGGTGTCGCGCTCTTTCAACGAACCACCCGCAGCGTCGGGCTGACGGAAGCCGGCGAAAGATTTCTGGCGCGCGCCAAACCGGCCTTCGAAGAACTCGTGACGGCAAGTCAGGCCGCACGCGATTTGGGTCAGCGGCCATCGGGGCTGTTGCGCCTGGCCGTGCCGCGCGCCGCCATTCCGATCCTGCTGGAGCCTTTGATCGCCTCCTTCTGCAAATCTTTCCCGGAGGTGGAAGTGGAAGTTGCCGCCAGCGAAGACTTGGTGGACCTCGCCAGTCACGGCTTCGATGCCGGAGTCCGGCTGGGCCAGTTCATTGCCGCAGATATGGTGACGGTGCGATTGACGCCCTCGTTTCCGCTGGTGGTGGTGGCGAGCCCAGGCTATTTGCGCGAGCACAAGGCGCCAAAGAGGATCGAGGACCTTCATCAGCACGCTTGCCTGCGAATGCGGCGCTCAAACGGCGCGATCGCGCCGTGGTCGTTCGTCGTTGGCAACAAGGCTGTCGAAGTGGCGGTCGCAGGGCCTCTTATCGCCAACAACTATCCCACCTTGCTGGGCAGCGCGGCCGAGGGATTGGGACTGGCGCAGGTGCCTTCGCCCATAGCTGCCGCTGCACTGAAAGCGGGAAAACTGTTGCGCGTGCTGGACGCATTTGCGCCGACCGCGCCGGGCGTGTTTCTCTATTATTCGAACCGGCAGCAAATGATGCCAAAGCTGCGCGCCTTCATCGATCATGTGAAAAGCCAAATCCGTCAGACCAACAAAACCGGCGGTAAAGGCGCGGGGTGACCCATTTACCCCAACAAACGCCAGCCATAATATGCGCCCATGAAAACTCACCTGACGCTCGCCTTCGCAATCGCTGTTTTGTCGTCGGAAGCCCACGCGCAAATGCAATCGAGCGCGCCTGCCGACCGGGCTGTGACGCAGAGCGTTTCTCAAGCGCTGGTCAAGGCCGGGGTCGATCCGCGAACGACATCTGTGCGCGTGGTTACGACTGCCGATCACACCATCTATCTCTCCGGCCTGATCGGCAGTTCAAAGACGATAAAGTCGGCGGTCAGCGCGGCGGAGAAGGCGGCGCCCACCTATCGCGTCGTCAACAATATCCGTTCGAGCTTTTTCGGCGACCCAAATCATGTGACGGGCGACAAAACGAAATAGCCGCTGACCGCTTCGTTTTCAGGGCAGATGATCGTTGATGTTGAGAGAACCTTCGTTGTGAAGTTGAATTTCGAGGTTTTCTTTGGCCTGCCGGTTGATGATGGCATCGATGCTGTTGCGGTTTGCGCCGGCTTTCGCCGCAGCGGCTTGCTGCGCGAGCGCCTGCTTTAAACGCGCGTCATCCTGGGCGGCAAGCGGATCGCCGAGTTGTGCGCCGCGTGCATAAGCCTGCTGCGCGCCCTGGATGTTGCCGCCCCACTGCAACATGGTGCCGAGATTGGTCCACGCCTGCGCCCAATCGGGCTTGAGTTTCACGGCATGCTGATAGGCGGCGACCGCGGGGGCTGCCTGTTCCAGCCGGGCATAGCCGTTGCCGAGATTGTACCAGATCATCGGATTATCCAGTTTTTCCGCCAGGTCCTTCTCGTCGTTCAGCGCGTTGTAGGCGTCCTGCCAGCGCGCCATTTGCGCATAGGCGACAGCGAGATTGTTGTAATAGATCGGCTGGTTCGGATTGAGCTTGATCGCTTTCGAAATCGCGCCGACCGCGTCCGCATTTTTCTTGAGCTGGATATAGGTGACGCCCAGCGCATGCCACCCCGGCGCCTGATTGGGGTTCAGCTTTAACGACCGCTGCATGGCGCTCACGGCTTTGTCCGGCTGCTTCAAATAAATGCCGTAAACGACACCCAGATACGACCACGCGTCCGCGCTGCCGGGATCGGCGTTCGTCCATGCCGTCGCGTATCGCAAAAGCCCGTTGTAATCCTTCGACCGGACATAGGCATTCGCACCCGCCGCAGAATAGTTTTCCGCGCGCGCCGGAATTGCGCCCAGCATGGTCACCGCGAGAATTGTGAAAAACCGGAACGTGTCTTTCATGGCTTCATCCAATTTCATCCGCTATCCCTTCACCTTCGTAAATGGCAACGCGATCTCCACCACCTTGTCCACCGGCTCGGCGAAATCGGATTCGATCCTTCTGCATTCCAAATGGCGATTTTGCTATTCCCAATGATCCCATTGCAGCCACCAATCACCCTCGATGTGTCGCCAATAGGTGCGGTGTCCATGAGACGACGGTGAGGGAAAGCGGTTGACCGTGTGGGTGAAGTCGACGCGGTCAAGGCTGTTCAACACCAGATCGTCTTTGCCATTGGGCACATCGCCAAAATCCCAGCTTTTTTAATCCCCACTGTCGAGCATTCCAGCAGTCCACGCATCGATGGTCCCCCGGCATGGTTGGGCCCCCTTGCCGACAGACGCGGGCAGAACGGCGATGCGTTCTGCGCCGATCTCTGCCATGAGAGTGCTGAAGTGCTTCAGCTTGCCCGGCGAAATCTCCGGTTGGCCTTGGGCGTCGATCCAGATCGTCTGGGGAATGGGCGACCTACATAATTCCGAACGCAATTGATCAAAGACCGAACGCAGGTGCGAAAAAGACAACATCATCTGTTCGTCACCAGGCGGCTGCCCCTCGCATCCCGCAAGCATCAAAGAAAGAGTAAGCGCACCGGACATACGTCTTCGCAAAGAAATCTCCCTCAACTATCAATGGGCACGGCGGCTTACCCTTTCACCTTCGTAAACGGCAGCGCGATCTCCACCACCTTTTCCACCGGCTCGGCGAAATCGGATTCGATCCAGCGTTTTCCGATGTCCACGATGGCGCCGATGATGCCGGCGAGCATCAATGGATGCGTGATCTTCACGCCGAAGGCCTTGCCCAGTTTCTTCGCGCCTTCGAAGCTTGCCATGCGCATCGCGCCGCCATGATCGTCCAAGTCTACTAGAAAGACGCGCGCCGCACCTGGGTGTTCGTAGAGCGCGGTGTAGAAACCTTTGAGCGCGCCTTTGGGCGTGTCGGATTTGCCTTTCGCCTCGGCGATGTTGCCGAGCAGGCGTTCCTGCGCCAGGCGATAGGCCTCCACGAATATCTCGTCGCGGCTGGGGAAGGATTCGTAGAAATAGCGCGCGGTCAGCCCCGCCTCGGCGCAGATGGCGGCGACGGAGGCGCCTTCCAGCCCTGCCCGGCCCGCCACTTCGAGGGCGGCGGCGATCAGCTTGGCCCGGCGGTCGGCCTGGCGGTCCTCGAAGCTCTGGCCGGAATAGCGGCGTTTTTCGGCGGGTTCTTTCATGGCGGGTCGGCCCTCTTGACAAATCCATGGCATCTGACAATCTGACAATCAAGATTATCAGATGGAGGCCCGCCATGGCCCAGGCAACGACAACAGACCGCGACTGGAACAACACTGCCAAGGATTGGCGCGGCGCCTTCGCCGCCATCCGCCAACTGCTGGCCGATCCGAAGGACACGCCGGCGGTGTTTCGCGTGATGAAAGCGTTGAACCAGGGGACGTCGGCGCGGAATTATCGCCGGATGCTGCAAACGCCGGAAGGCGCGCGCGTCGCCTATCGCCGTGTGGAGTTGGTCGAAAAGCTCACCGATCCGCAATGGCTTTCGCAATTCGCGCCCGGCACGGTGGGCGCGGCCTATCGCGCGTTCCTGAAGCGCACAGGATTTTCGGCGAATGGATTGGCCGATGTGAGCAGGCAGGTCTCGCCGCTCGAAGAAGAACACCCTTATGCGTGGCTGAGCCGGCGCGAACGCGACATCCACGACATACTGCACACGCTGACGGGTTATCGCGCGGACGAACCTTTGGGCGAGTTGTGCCTTGTCGCCTACACCTATGCGCAAAACACAGGCCTTGGCTGGGCGTTCATCGCGCTGATGGGCACGCTGAAAAGTCTGGCGGAGCCACACGGCCGCGACGTGCGCCGTGCGGTGATCGAAGGTTATCGCCACGGCAAGCAGGCGACGTGGCTGCACAATGAAGATATCGAGAAGCTGTTCGCCGAACCGCTGGAAGCAGCGCGCGCAAGGCTGAATATCGCGCAGCCCACCGCTTATGAGGCCGCGCAAGCGAAGATCGACGCAGCACCTTCTTCATGGCTCGCGACCCCAGCCTGAACTGTATTTACACGACGTCGAAAGGCCCGGTGCAGATCACCGGGCCTTTCGCGTTATTCGGGTAGCCATAAGGCAAGTTTTCGGCAATGCTGCAGCTATTGGTAACGGAGGGGATACGATGAATAAAACAATAGTATTGGCTTGCGGCGTGACGGCCCTTTGTTTGACGACAACCTGTGCATCGGCAGGCATTTACAGCGACGAGATGGCCAAATGCCTTGTAAAGTCCTCCACAGCCGACGATCAGACGCTGCTGGTTCAATGGATATTTTCCGCAATGGCTGCGCACCCCGCGGTAAAGCCAATGACAAATGTCACGGCGGAACAACAAACCGATTTCAATCGCAAGGTTGCCGATCTTGCCCAACGGCTGACCATCGTCGATTGCCACAAAGAGACGGTGGACGCATTGAAATACGAGGGACCGGCCTCGTTCGAACAAAGTTTTTCCATTCTCGGTCAGGTTGCGATGCGCGGCATGATGAGCAATCCGCTGGTGGCCACCGATCTGGGAGCCCTTTCGGGCTTTATGGATCGCACGAAAATCGAAGCACTTGCGAAAGAAGCGGGATTGCCGGTTCCTCCGCAACCGACCTCGACGCCACAACAAGCGCCCCCGCCGCCGCAACAATAAAGGGCGACAAACCACAGGGAATCTCGCGATGCATGGCTACGATTATCTCATCCATTTCGCGGGCGGACTCGTCTTCGCCAACGGCCTGCCGCATTTCCTTCACGGCATGTCGGGCGACAAATTCCAGAGCCCGTTCGCCAATCCGCCGGGCAAGGGCCTTTCGTCGCCGCTGGTGAATGTGGTGTGGGGCTTTGCGAATTTTGTGGCGGGTTACCTGCTTGTCATGCTGCACGCGCAATCGCCCCGCGGCGTTGCCGATATCATCGCAATCGGGCTGGGGGTTTTGGCGACCGGGCTCTTTCTGGGCGCGCATTTCGGCAAAGTGAAGGGCAACGCCTAGATCGCGTCCTTGCCAAATACGAAAACGTCCCCACATGTTGGCCGAGGGGCGCGCGGCGTAAAGGGAACCTGCACCGCTTGCCATCGCATTTCCGCAAAGACCCTTTAACGCAACGGAGAATTCCATGGCCTTCACGATCTACGACGCTTCCATTCCGCCGATGATCCGCGCCCTGCAAAGCCTTTCGAAAATTATCGACAAGGCCGTTACGCAGGCCAAGCAGAAAGACCTCGATCCGCAAACCCTGCTCGATGCGCGGCTGGCGCCCGATATGCATGCCTTCCCGCGGCAGATCCAGATCGCAAGCGACGCCGCCAAGGGCGCAGCTTCCCGGCTCGCGGGCATCGAGGCGCCGAGCTTTCCCGATACCGAAACCACCTTCCCCGAATTGCAGGCGCGCATTTCCAAGACCATCGATTTCCTGAAAAGCGTTCCGCCGGAAAAACTGCAAGGGGCGGAAGATCGCGCCATCGAATTGAAGACGCCAAGCCGCACGCTCAATTTCAACGGCAAGGATTATCTCACCGGCTTCGCGCTGCCGAATTTCTTCTTCCATGTGACGACGGCCTACGGCCTTTTGCGCCACAAGGGCATCGAAATCGGCAAGATGGATTTTCTGGGCGGGGCGTGAACCCCGGCCACCGCAAAGCAAAGGGCCGGAGAGAATTCTCCGGCCCTTTTTGTTTCACATGCTGGACAATTGTTTCAGCGAGGCGCGCAGCAGCGCAATCTTTTCCACCAGTTCGCCATTGGTGTGGCGCAGGTCGGCGGCGTTGCGTTCCTGCTCGCGCACGCGCCTGCGGGCTTCGGCTTCTTCCTTGCGCATCAGAACCAGTTCCGTCACGTCTTCCACGGCGTGCACGATCCAGCGCACATAGCCATCCACGCCCAGCACCGGCGAATTCAGCGGGCGCCAATATCTCTCTTCGAACACGCCATCCGGCCTACGGATATCGTATTTCTGATCCGCCATCCGGTCGGCCGCGCGCTTCTTGATGACATTCAAAAGCGAAGTGCGAAGGTTGGCGACGCCATCGGCGCCATTGTCATCGGGGTTGTCGGGAAACACCTCGAACAATCCGCGCCCCATGATGTCGTCGCGATCCGTCATGGTTGCCCGACAATACGAATCGCTCACCGCGACGATGGTGAACTTCGCGTCGAGGATCAGATAGAGCCCCGGAGATTTTTCGAAGATGGCGCGAAAATCCGGCACCTCGAAAGGCAAACGTCCGCCCGTCACATCCGCATCGGAAAGAGGAGGTCCGCTCAAGCCGGATACCCGTTTCAATCTGTCTCGGAGGTTGCCACAATCTCTCAGATGTTGAAATAAAAATTCGCGATAAGAAAGCGGGCCGGGGTAATTCCGGCCCGCTTGAATGTTAACCGTGGTCACGTCCGCGCTGCGGTCCCGGATTGTCATCGTCACGATCCGGCGGCGGTGCCGAAGAGGATGGTGCCGGAGGAGGTGGCAGCGAGCGTGGCGCACTGACCTGCCCGCGCGAACCGGAATCGCCATCGCGTCCACGCTGATGCTGATAGCGTGACCCATCCTGCGGCGTCTGCGGTTGGGCGCGATCCGCACCCGGCCTGTTCCATGGCGCATTATGGTCGGCACGCCAATTGTGATCGCGGCTCCAATTGTTGTCGCCATGGTGATCTCCATGGTGATCGCCTTGGCCGGGCGGCGGGCCATTGTGATCGTGGCCATCGTGATGGCCATGGTCGGGCCATGATCGCGCCGTTCCAGCGATGCGAATGCCGGTCGTAATAGAAGTAATAGGAGCCGTCGAAATACCAGTCGTCGGCGCCGTTGTAGTAAGGGTCGTAATAGCCCGGCCCATAGTAATCGCCGTAATAGCCGCCGCCGTAATAGCCGTCATTGCCGTAGTAGCGGCCATCGTCATAAGTGCAGCCCGAAAGCGCGATCAGCGCCGCCGTGCCTGCCAACAGGGTGAATTTGCGCATATCGAAATCTCCGCGCCCAGGTTTTGCCCCGCCTGGTGGTTTCATATGGAACGAAACGCGCGAGCAACCTATTCGGTGCCGGTGGCCGAATTGAGGCCTACATCTTCTTGCTGAGGCTGAACGAAATATGGGCGTCGCCCGCCTTGCGGGTGTTCGTGCCGCTCGCCGGCCCGTTGCGGGAGCCGTTGTAAAACGTGTCGGTGAATTGTTGCGCGCCGCCCATCAGGCCATCGACGCTCAGATTCATCGAAAGCGGCCCCGGCGCATAGGAAACGAATGCGCCGAGCCTCGGCGAGGTCAGCATCTGCGTCGTCTGGCTCACCTGATAGAAATCGCGCCTGGTGCCGAGCTGACCGCTCAACCCGATCTTTGTGTCGGCGGCGCCGGGCAGTTTCTTCGTCAGGTTGATGGAAGCCTCGCGTGGCGCTTCTCCGCTGGCGCGGCGGTATTGCCCCGTCACCGGATCGCGCACCAGCGACCGGCGCCATGTCGCCTGCGATTGCAATTGCGTGTCCGAAAGGCCGAACCCTTCCAGCGGCAGCGTGAAGGCGATGGTCGCCTTCTGTTTGCTTTTCATCGCAACGCTTGCGGGCGTCTGCCCGCCTGAAACGGGTGCAAGTTCGGTGGCTGTTCCGCTGACGCCTTGCGTCACGCCCGCACTGACGCTGGCCGCGCCGAACTTCTGGTCGATGCTGGCTTCGTATTGCCAGGCATGATCGGGCGCGATCTTCAAATCCTGCGGCCGGTCGGAGAGATTGGCGAGCGCCATGTAATTCGCGCCGTTGAGCGGATCGACCGCATGTTCCGCGCCGGCTTTGACGGTCGCGCCGTCCCACGGCGTCACCGTCACGCCGGCCTTCGGCTTCACATAGGAAAAGCTCGCGTGATCGGTCGTGGTGCCGTCGAGATCGGCATCCTGGCGTTCCACGCTCACACCGCCATCGAGCGTCACGCGCGGCGACGCACGATAGGAAAGGCCGGTCGAGATTTGCGTGTCGCCGGTTTCGAGATGCGAGGCATCGGCGCCGCCCACCGTGGCGTTGCGGGTGGAGGAATTCGCGGCCGCCGCACCCAATTGCGCATCGAGATCGGGCAGAACCGGCAAGGTCGCCACCACGCTGCCGGAAAGCGCCTGCGTTTCCAGGGTTTGCGGCGTGCCATCGGTGCCGAATGCGAACGGCGTCACGCTTTGCGAAACCTGGTCCTGGCCCGTGATCGCGATCTTCGATCCGGCAGGCCCATCGGCCTTCGCGCTCACGCCCACCTGCGCGCGTGTCCACGATGTTGAATCGGTCACCGCCTGCACCAGCGGCGGCGCGCCGGGGCCGGCATCGCGCGTTGCATTGGTTACGATCGTGCCGGTGACGGCGGCCTGCAATCCGGCGGTATCGAGTTCGAGTTTCGATGTGCCGCCGACTGTTCCATCGGGCGTGGCGGTGGGCGCGATGGCGGCATTGACCGCACCCTTCTGCCAGGCAAGCGGCGGCGCGCCTGCATCTTCGGCAAACGCAAAAGAAGATATTGAAAGAGCGGTCGCGGCCAGAAGGGCCGCATGTCCGAAGTTACGCATCGCATACACCGACAATCGGAGAGAGCATCATATCGCAACCGCGCGCGTTGGCCACGCTTTTGCAAACAGAACGATGCGGCGAAGGTGAAATATTTTTTCGAATATGCGCACCGTTGCCGCAAGTTCCACGATGCAATCTCCGCTCCGATTGCGGAACAAAAAAGGCGATCAAAAGCAGGCAACAGGATGCCGGAAAAAATGCCGATGCCATCTGTGACCGGCCTGATATCCATCGAAAAGCATTTATTCCCATATCGTAACAGCGCGAGACCTGCCTAGACTTTCGCGCGCGCTATCGGCGCCTTGGGGAGGACGACATGACGCCATTTCGGTTTGTGCTTTTGGCCACGGGCTTTGCAGCCCTGCTGGCGACACCGGCCTTCGCTGCCTGGGATCGCGTGGGGTCGGTCGATGTCGACTACCGGCTCGACAGCAACAGCCAATACGGCAATTTCGGCGGGCCGGTCGAACGCGTGCAATTGCGCGCGGTCGGCAACGATGTGGCCTGCCGCACCATCAATGCGCAATTCGGCAATGGCCAGACACGCGATCTCTGGCGCGGCACCTTGCGCGAAGGCCGCCCCGTCAACATCGATATGCCCGGCAATGCACGCGACCTGCGCCAGCTCGAATTCGTCTGCCGTGCTGCCGGAAGGCGCGCGCGCGTCGAAATTTATGCGGACACGACACGCTGGGGCAATAACGGCGGCGGCAATGGCGGATGGCGCCCGCCCATCGGCCCGGGCACGCCGCCCGTGCAGCAGCCCGGCTGGAACGAGAACGACTGGATTGCGCTCGGCTCCGCGCGCTTCGGCAATCGCGAAGGCGAGACCACGGTGGACGGCGCCAATGGCCGCCACTTCCAGCAGGTGGGATTGCGCGCACGCGGCGGCGATGCGCAGTGCCGCGCGGTGGTGATCCGCTTCACCAATGGCGAAAAGGTTTCGCTACAGGTGAACGGCGGACAGGCGATGCGCGAAGGCAGGCTCTATCCGGTCGAACTTCCCGGCTGGCGCCGCAATATCCTGCGGCTGGCGCTTGCCTGCCGCGCGGTGCGGGCGGACTACACCTCCATTCAGGTTTATGCGAGCCGCTGAGCGCAAAAAGACAGAAGGCCGGAATTGCTTCCGGCCTTCCGATCTTTCCCGTCGTCGCGTGACGCTTATTCGTGCGTCTCGTGCGGGGCATTCTTGTCATAGGCCGTGAACGGGCCAAGCACGCACACCGATTTGGTTTCGATGGCGCGGATGGTCTGGAAGTTGCCGCAGACCTGATCCGGCGGCGTCGGCTCATAGATGAAGCCGTTCTGCAGCAGGCCGATGCAATCGCTCTTCAGCGTGTTCTTCCATGCCGTGTGGTTTTTCATGAAGAACAGGATCGTGTGCGTGTTCGGCGTTTGCGTGTGATCGATCTGGATCGTCTTCAGGCAGACATTGCCCGAACTCGAAACCGATGCCGGTTGCGCCGAAGCTGCGGTGGCGGCCAATGCCAGGGCCGCGGCTCCAAGAGAAATCATCTTCAATGTCATCTTCATCTCCTTATCGCGCCCCTCGCGATTATATCCCGGATCGCCGGGCCGGTTTTGCAAGTTGCGTTACCCCTGATCCTGGTCATCGGGCGGGGGCGGTCCCATATCGTCGTCGGGCGCGTCCGGCTGGTCGTAGCCCGGATCGGGCTGGCTGTTGTCGTAACCGTCTTCGCCATCGTCGACAGGCGGCTCATCGGTATCCGGAGGCCCCGCATCCGGCGGCGGCCCCTGGTCATCCGGCCCATAACCCTGATCGGGCGGACCTTGATCGTCGGGTCCGGAATCTTCATCTGGCGGACCCTGATCGTCCGGCCCCATTTCATCGTCGGGCGAGCCGTTGTCCGGGCCATATCCCTGCTGCGGTGGCGGAGGGCCCATCTCGTCATCGTCCGAGCCCGCCTTAACCCGCTGTTCCAACTGGGCTTCAAGCGACTGCAATTGCGCCGACGGTTCGGACTGATCGAGCACGCGGGCACGCTCCAGGCACGAGCTGACCTGATCGCGCGGCAGGCTGCTGCCGCCGCAATCGCGCATCACCTCAGCCACCGTATCGTCGCCCGGCGCAGCAAAGGCAGGTGCCGCCGAGGCCAGAAGAAACGCCGTCAAAGAACCGGCCAATCCCAAACGCGTCATCGAATCCTCACTGCGAACAAATGCCGTTCCATATTAAACGAGGTTCCGGCCCGTTCGTCCCCTGTGCTTAAGACTTCTTTTCTGAACGCAGGCTGAAGACCTGCCATGCCTTGACTTTGCCGCGCCGCACTCACAGATGATCCGTCCACCTCTAGGGAAATAAGCCGTGTCCGCGCCCACTTTGCCAAGTGAACTGACTGTCACCCTTCCCGACGGGAAGGCGCTGACGCTCACGCGCGGGGCCACCGGGGCTGACATCGCGGCCGCCATCGGGCCGGGGCTGGCGAAAGCCGCCCTCGCCGTCGAGGTGAACGGCAAGATCTGGGACATCTTCCGCCCCCTCGAAGGAGATTCGAAAGTACGCATCATCACGCGCAAAGACCCCGAGGCGCTCGACCTGATCCGCCACGATACCGCGCATATTCTGGCGATGGCGGTGCAGCAGCTTTATCCCGGCACGCAGGTCACTATCGGCCCCAATATCGAGGATGGCTTCTTTTACGACTTCGCGCGCGAGACCCCGTTCACGCCCGACGATCTCGCCAAGATCGAAGCGCGCATGCACGAGATCGTTTCGCAGGATGTCGCCACCCGCCGCGAAGTGTGGCCGCGCGACGAGGCGGTGGAGCATTTCGAGAAGCTCGGCGAGTTCTACAAAGCCGAACTTATTCGCGCGATTCCGGCGGGCGAAGACGTCTCGATCTATTTCCACGGCGATTGGCACGATCTCTGCCGCGGTCCGCACTTTTCATCGAGCGGCAAGATCGGCCAGGCTTTCAAGCTGACCAAGATCGCGGGCGCTTACTGGCGCGGCGATTCCAACAATCCGCAACTCCAGCGGATTTACGGAACCGCGTGGCGCGATGAGAAAGAACTCGCGGCCTACGTCACCCGTCTGGAAGAAGCGGAAAAGCGCGATCATCGCAAGCTCGGCAAGGAGCTGGAGCTTTTCACCTTCTCGCCCGACATCGGCGCAGGACTTCCGCTGTGGATGCCCAACGGCATGGTGATCCGGCAGGAGCTGGAATTCCTCGCGCTGCAGGAAGAGCGCAAGGACGGCTATCGCCGTGTGGCGACACCGCACATCACCAAGGAAGCGCTGTTCTATCGTTCGCGGCATCTGCCCTATTACGCCGACAGCATGTATTCGCCGCTCGATATCGATGGCGAAAACTATTACCTGCGGCCGATGAACTGCCCGTTCCACCACACCATCTATGGAGCAACGCGCCATTCCTATCGCGAATTGCCGCTGCGCATCGCGGAATATGGGCAGGATTATCGCTACGAAGCGTCGGGCGGATTGTCGGGCCTGATGCGCGTGCGCGGCTTCTGCATGAACGACGCGCACATCTATTGCCGCTACGACCAGGCGAAGGAAGAGTTCATTCGCGTGATGCATCTGCACGCGCGCTATTACGACCTGATGGACATCAAAGACTATTACATGCGCCTGTCGCTGCCCGATCTCGACAAGCTGGATAAATATGTCGACCAGCCGCAGAAATGGCTCGATGCGCTCGGCATCATTCGTCAGGCGATGACGGAATCCGGTTATCCGTTCGTGGAAGCGACCGGCGAAGCGGCGTTCTACGGCCCCAAGATCGATTTCATGATAAAGAGCGCGATCGGAACCGAATACACGATCTCGACCAACCAGCTCGACTTCCTGGCGACGCAGACTTTCGACCTCACCTATATCGGCGAGGACGGCAACGAGCAGCCGGTCTATGTGATCCATCGCGCGCCGCTCGGCACCCATGAACGCTTCACCGCGTTCCTGATCGAGCATTATGCCGGCGCCTTCCCCACCTGGCTTGCACCGATCCAGGCGCGCGTGATTCCGATCAGCGACAAGGTAGCCGAGTATTCCCAGAAGGTTCTCGACACCCTTTTTCAGACCCCCGTGGTTAACGGCACCGCGGGCCTTCGGGTGGATATCGACACCACGGCGGAGCGCATGCAGAAGAAAATCCGCGACGCCCAGTTGCAGAAAATCCCCTACATGCTGGTGGTTGGCGAACGCGAAGCGGCGGAGGGCAAAGTCGCCGTCCGCCTGCGTTCGGGCAAGGATCTGGGTGCCATGCCGCTCGAAACCTTCATCGAGCGGATCAAGCGGGAAGCCGAAACCCGCAAGGAAACAGTGGATTAAGGCTTGCCAAACCCGCGCGCAGTTCTATTCTGCGCGCGGACCGGGCGCTCAAGGGCGCCCGGGTTCGCGCGACAAACCACGCCGCGCGCCGTTATCGAGGAGATCCCGCCTGCGCCAAATACGAACAGTGTTTCGTGGAGCCGGCAAACGCTCTTACGAAACACGCGCGCACGGCTGTTAACAGGAGAGAGTCATAGTACCCAGACGTTTTCAATCGCAGACGCCCGCGCCCGCAGCAAAGGACGGCCCCCGCGTAAACGAAGAAATCTTTTCCCGCACCATCCTTCTGATCGGTGACGACGGGCACAAATACGGCGAAATCGGCATCGACGAAGGCCGCGCCATCGCGGAAGAAAAAGGCTTCGATCTGGTCGAGGTTTCGCCCGAAGCAAAGCCGCCCGTGGTCAAGCTGATGGACTACGGCAAATACAAATACGAACAGCAGAAGAAAGCCGCCGAAGCGCGCAAGAAGCAGAAGGTCATCGAGATCAAGGAGATCAAGATGCGCCCGACGATCGACGATCACGATTACGACGTGAAGATGCGCTCGGTCCGCCGCTTCTTCGACGAAGGCGACAAGGTGAAGGTCACGCTGCGTTTCCGCGGCCGTGAAATGGCCCACCAGCATCTCGGCATGGAACTGCTCACCCGCATCCAGAAGGATGTCGAGCCCATCGCCAAGATCGAGCAATATCCGAAAATGGAAGGCCGCCAGATGATGATGGTCCTGGCGCCGAGGTAAGGCTTCGACCCTCCCCTTGCGGGAGGGTCCGCCACCGTTATCGCCGCACCGTCTTTACGGTGCCGCAAAAATCCCTTAGCCCAGATGCGGCGGCGGCCTTATGGTCCGCTCGTGACCGTCTTTCGCCGGTCACGTCCCTCTCAACCGGCCAAGAAACGCATGCTGAAGGCCTATCAGCTTCAGAACGGCGCTCTCAAGGGCGCGGTGATCGCCGAGGGCGGAGCCATCGCCCCCGATGCGCTGTGGATCGATCTGTTCACGCCGACCGCCGAAGAACGCCGCATGGTCAACGCCATGCTGGGCATGGAACTGCCCACCCGCGCCGACATGGAGGAGATCGAGGTCTCCAGCCGCCTCTATCAGGAAGATGGCGGGATTTTCATGACCGCCATGGTGCTCGCCAATACCGATGGCGACCGGCCCATCGCCGATGTGGTGAGTTTTGTGCTCGCCCACGAAAAGCTCATCACCATCCGCTACATCGACCCCCAGCCTTTCCGCACCTTCGCGGCGCGCTGCGAACGCACCCATGTCAATGCGGGCCGATCCGAGACGGTGTTCATGGTGCTGCTGGATGTGATCGTGGATCGCATGGCCGACATTCTGGAACGCGCCGGTTCCGACATCGAAACCATCAGCCGCGAAATCTTCGACATCGACCCGCAGCACAAGCTCGGCACCAGCGACTTTCAGAACATCCTGCGCCGCCTCGGCCGCAAGCACGACCTCACGGGCAAGATGCGCGAAAGCCTTCTCACCATCGGCCGCATGCTGACCTTCCTGACGCAAGCCACCGAAGGCCGCTCCAGCAAGGATGTGCGCACCCACATCAAGACGATCACGCGCGATGTGCAATCGCTGCAGGATCACTCCTCCTATCTCAGCACCAAACTGAGCTATCTGCAGGATGCAACGCTCGGCCTCATCAACAACGAGCAGAACAACATCATCAAGATCATGTCGGTCGCCGCCATGGTGTTCCTGCCGCCGACGCTGTTCGCCTCGATCTGGGGCATGAATTTCAGCTTCATGCCGGAACTGCATTCCCAGCTAGGCTACCCCTTCGCCATCGTGGTGATGATCACCTCGGCGGTGCTGCCTTATCTCTGGTTCAAACGCAAAGGCTGGTTGTGACGTTTCGTTTTACCGCCCCCAACGCGGGGCGGTCGACGACTCTGAGCGATAGCGAAGTTGGGGGAGGTAAGAACGGTGTGTTACGGTTCAGCGCGTTGCCGCAGCCACGATGCAGTCGATTAACTCGCGATAACTGCATCCCGCTTCCCGCGCCGCCGCGCCAAACCCTGCCTCCGGTTCGATGCACGGATTGGGGTTGAGTTCGAGGATCGTGGGGTTGCCATTCGTATCGACGCGGAAATCGACACGCGCATATCCCCGCAAGCCAAACAGATGCCAGGCGCGCACGGAGAGATCGCGCAATTGCGCGGCGAGGCCAGGTTCGCGGGCGGCCCACGCGAAATCGCGCACGGTGTTGGTGGAATCGAGCGAATTCTCATCCCATTTCGCGGTATAGCCCACGATCTTCGGCTTGTGCTCCGGCCAGGCTTCGAAACGCATCTCCGCCATCGGCAGCACGCGGGGGGCGCCATCTTCTTCAAGCACGGCGACGTTGAACTCGCGGCCTTCGACATAGGCTTCGGCGAACCATTGTCCGCCGAAAGACCGCGCGCAGAATTCAGCGCGCGCCGCAATGGCATCGCGGCCCGACAGCACCGCGTTGTCGTCCAGACCGACGGAGGCATCTTCCAGCGCGGATTTCACGATGTAGGTTTGCGTGTCGGACAATCCAGACCAATCCGGCGGCACAGACCATAGTGGCGTCGGCAGGCCTGCGGCAGCGAGGCGTTGCTTGGCGAGCGGCTTGTCGCAAGTCGTCACCACCGGATCGCTGCGATTGCCCGTGTAGGGAATGCCGAGTTGATCGAACAACGCAATCGCCTGCCCCGCACGATAGCCTGAACCTTCGACCGCTTCGACCACGTTGAACAGCAAGTCGGCGCGCGCATTGCGCACCAATGCTTTCAAATCTTCGAGTTCGGGCGCGAATGCCGCCTTCACGATCTCATGTCCGCTGGCGACAAGCGCCTGTGCAATCGCTTCGGCCTGTATCAGCGTATCCTGTTCATCCGGCGGCGCGTCGGGCGGGATGTCGGAATGCAGGACGAGAACACGCATCACGGGCGCAATTCGGGATGGCGTTTCAGGAACGCCTCCATGATCTTGCCGATCAGCGCAGAATAGGAAATGCCTTTGAAATTCGAGATGAAGCAAAGATCGGAATAATCCGGGCGCAATCCCGCCATCGGATTGACCTCGATGAAATGCGGGCTTGCCGTGCGCATCGTAGCGGATGTCGATGCGCCCGCCATCGCGGCAGCGCAGCGCGCGCCATGCCGCCAGCGCAACCTCGCCCGCCGCTTTGCGGCATCGGTCTTCGGCGCACGCGCGATATCGACGCTTGTCTTCCCAATCGTTCCTTGTTCTCGAAGCCGTAGCCGTCGCCGACATAATCGCCTTCGGCACGATCTCGGTAACGCCCAGCACCTCGGCATCTTCGCCCGTGCCGGTGATGCCGACGGTGAATTCGCGGCCCGGAAGAAATGTCTCCACCAGAACGGGCTGCTTGAACTGCGCCAGCAAATCGGCAGCCACGCTGTTCAACGCCTTCGCGTCGGTCACCTTGATCTTGCGTTGATGCCTTTGCCGGAACCTTCGGCCACCGGCTTCAGGAACAGCGGGAACGGCAGGTCGATCTTGGCGGCGTCTTCGATGCTTCTCGATCACGCGCGAAATCCGCGGTCGGCACGCCGCAGGCGCGCACGATGCGCTTGGTCATCGCCTTGTCGAGCGTCAGCGCCATGGTGAGCGGATCGGAGAACACATATGGGATGTCGTAGACTTCGAGGATCGCCGGCACCTGCGCCTCGCGGGAAACGCCCTTCAATCCTTCGCAGAAATTGAACACCGCATCCCAGCGCTCGCCGCCCGCCAGCTTCTCGATCAGCTTCTTCACATTGCCGATGCGTCGAACCTCCCAGCCCTGCGCGCCAAGCGCATCGCAGATCGCATCGATGGTGACTTCGCTATCGAATTCGGCCGTGTCTTCCTCGCTGATAGCCCTGCGCGAGGTAATCGGACCGGAGGTCGTAGGCGACCCCGATGCGCATGGCGGTTCCTATTCCGCGGCGTGGGCTTGGCGCTTGTCCGCGCCCAGCGTGCCGCCCGGGATCGGGATAGCGGTAGACGCCTGCCCTCGAAATTGCGCAGCAGCAGATCGTCGCCATCGCGGCCGACGACGAAATCCGGCGCGATCTGGATCTTGCCGCCGCCGCCCGGCGCATCGACCGCGAAGATCGGCGTGGCATAGCCGGTGGTGTGGCCGCGCAGGCCCTCGATGATCTCCAGGCCCTTCTCGACCGTGGTGCGGAAATGGCCCGAACCGCGAATCGGATCGCATCTGATAGAGGTAATAGGGCCTCACGCGGCGCTTCAGCAGGCCCTGCATCAGCGGCTTCATGATCGCGATGTCGTCGTTGATGCCCTTCATCAGCACCGTCTGGCTGCCCAGCGGAATGCCGGCGTCGGCCAGGCGCGCAGTAGACTTCGGTCACTCTCCGGCGTCAACTCGTCGCGGATGGGTGACGTGGATGCTCATCCACAGCGGATGATGCTTCTTCAGCATCTTCACCAGGTCCTTGGTGATGCGCTGCGGCAGCACCATCGGGACCTTGGTGCCGATGCGCAGGAACTCGATATGCTTGATGGCGCGCAGCCGCGTCAGCAGCCAGTCGAGCTTGTCGTCGCCGATGGTCAGCGGATCGCCGCCGGAGAGCAGTACGTCGCGCACTTCGGTGTGGGCTTCGAGATAGGCGAGCGCCTTTTCCCATTGCTTGACGGAGAACTGATATTCGCCGCCCGGATTGCCGACGACGCGCGAGCGCGTGCAATAGCGGCAATAGGTGGAGCAGGTGCCGGTGGTGAGGAACAGCACGCGGTCGGGATAGCGATGGACGATGCCGGGCGCGACCGTGTCGTGGTCCTCGCCCAGCGGATCGTCGGTCCTCGCCCGGCATGCTGGATGTATTCGTCGCCGGTCATCACATGGGTGCGGCGCAGCGGCTCCGTCGGATCGTCGAGGCCCATCAGGCTCGCGTAATATGGCGTGATGCCGACAGGCAGCGAACCTTTGTGGCGTTCCACCGCGCTGCGTCTCATCCTCGGACAGCGTGAAGATGCGCGCGAGTTCTTCGAGAGTGCGGATGCGGGTGCGCATCTGCCAGCGCCAGTCGTTCCACTCGGCGGTCGTCGTACCGGGATAGAAGCGGCGATAGAAAGCGCGGGTCTCGGAATTGACGGGGAAGCGAAGCAGCGGCTTCCTGGCGGGAGCCTTCGCGGGCAACGGAAGCGTGGTCGCTTCCTGAAGATGCAGGTCGGCAGCGGTGCCCGAACCTCCACGCACGGCCCGTAGCGGAGGCTTCGGGTCACGCCCCCGCACAATCTGGAAACTCATCGATGTCTCATGTGCACCAGCGAATATGCCTCGAAAACCCCTTCGGCTTCCCATCAAACGGCACATCGATTTCGCGAGATCATTAGAGCGATCCCGAAAATCGTCAAGGGAGCGGGCCGGATCGCCCCCATCCGTCGCCCCCTATTCGTCCGGCGGCGCTACGATCAGGTGGACAGCTGCCACGCGATAAACGTCGATGGTTACCCGTTTGCCCCGGGAGTAATTCAAACCTGTCAGCGTATCGACGCGGGCGACAGTGGCGCCCATCTCGGCCAGCCGGTCGATGAAACTTTCGCGTTCGTGGCGTTCGATCAGGGCGAGCCCTCCGGCATCGGCCACCGAGTCCGCCGCCGCCGAGCCATCGACCGCGAGCCGCGTGCTTGTTCCGAGAAGGAACACGAGGCTCGGCTCCTCATACCCCGCCAGCACCACGGGCGGATCGCCGGGACGTGCATCCTTCGCCGCAAGTGCTGCGGCCCTCGGCGAAACCCAGAGCTGCTGGAGCAGCGGCGCGCCGCCAAGCGTGAGCGTGGCGTAGAGAATGATCGCTGCGACGAGCGAAAAGACGATGGCGCCCTGCGCATCGCGCCGGATGAAGAAGGGGATCGCGACAAGCCCGACCGCCGCTCCGGCAACGCTTGCACCGATCAACCAGAGGGGAGCATGTCCGGCATAAAGCGTGGCGGCAACGATTGGCGCGGCCGCGATGGCGATCACCCCAAGACCATATTGCAGCGCCGCCGCGAGCATCAGCAGCCGTTCGCGCTTGAGCGCCACGTCGCTTGCGATCCACAGCGCCATGAGGGCCGCGAGCGCGGGATAGGCGGGCAGAACATAATGCGGAAGCTTGGTGGGAATGATCTCGGCCACGATCCAGACGGACGCCGCCCACGCGATCAGAAACCGCACCGCCGGGGCATCGCGGCGAACGACGGCAAACGCGATAGCCGGGATCAGGAACAGCGTCGCGGGCCATAATGCGGCGCTGACGAGTACGAGATAATAGCCGGGCGGTGCGCCATGGGTTTCCTGACCGCCCGCAAGTTTCCCGGCGAAGTCGTTGCCCAAGGATTGGGCAAAGAAATCGCCGTGGCTTTGAATCCAGATCGCGATCAGCCAGGGCAGCACGATCGCCAGCAAGACAGCGAGACCGGCGAGCGGACGCATCGCGCGCAGCCATCGCGCATCGCGATCCCAGAACGACAGCACCAGCGCGGTCAGAACACACACGCCCGGCGTGACCGGGCCTTTGACGAGTATGCCGATGCCGATGGCGGCCCACCCGGCCAGCGCAATGGCCCACGGCAATCTCGGCCGTGCCGCATCGCGCGCCGCGAGATAGGCGCGCAGCAACACCCCTTGCGCCGCCACCACGGTGGCGAGCAGCACGGCATCGGTCGTGGCGATGGTGGATTCGGCGGAGAGCAGGAGCGTGCCTGCCAGCAACGCCGATGCCGCGAATGATGCGGCGGGCGGCGCCACGGCGCGGGCAAGCCAGAAGGTCAGCCACGCGGCGATCAGGCCGCCGAGGAAAGACGGCAGGCGATAGGTCCAGATATTGGTTCGCGTGCCTCCACCCGCGATGGCGGTCGAAGCCGCTTGCAGCCAATAGATACCGACGGGCTTTTTGTAGCGGGGCACGAAGCCGAAGCGGATATCCACGAAATTGCCCGTCTCCAGCATCTGCTTGGAGGATTGGGCGAAGCGGCTTTCGTCGCGATCGAGCGGCGGCAGGCTGAAAATGCCCGGCAACCACAGAAGGGCGCACAGCACAAAGAGGGCGGCGAACGGATGCCTGGCCGCGGCCTCGAAGGGGCGCGCAAAAGGGGCGGGTTTCGCGGTCTCGGCGATGGGCAAACCCCTCCTCCTGCCCGGCTGTTTTGATGCGGGCCCTGCCCCTGTATAAGGCGCGTCGCGCGGCGAGTGGAGTGCCGTTCTCCCGCAATCCCGCAAAGGCCGGACCTGTTCGATGCCCGTTTCGCTTTCCGTTGTTGTGCCGGTGAAGGATGAGGCCGGGAATGTGGTCCCGCTGGCCCGCGAGATCGCGGCGGCCCTGCGGGGCGAAGACGCAGAGATCATCTTCATCGACGATGGCTCGGGCGATGCGACGCCGCGCGAACTTGCCGCCCTGAAGGCGGAACTGCCGAACCTGCGCATCGTCCGCCACGGCAGGAATTCGGGCCAGAGCCGCGCGATCCGTACTGGCGTGGCCGCCGCGAACGGCGCAATCATCGCCACCCTCGATGGCGACGGGCAAAACGATCCCGCCGACCTGCCCAAACTCGTGGCGGCGCTGAGAGCCGGTGAGCGGCTGGGCATGGTCTCGGGCGTGCGCGCCAAGCGGAAGGATACGTTTTCGCGCCGCTTCGCCTCGGGCCTCGCCAACGGCTTTCGCCGCCGCGCGCTGAAGGACACGGCGGTCGATTCCGGCTGCGGAATAAAAGCGTTCCGGCGCGAGGCCTATCTCGCCCTTCCCTATTTCGATCACCAGCACCGCTTCATGACCACGCTGATGCTGCGTGAGGGTTATGAGGTCGGCTTTGCCGATGTGAACCATCGCCCGCGCCTGCACGGCGCTTCGAAATACACCAACCTGCAACGCATGTTTGCCGGGATTTCCGATGTGATGGGCGTGCGCTGGCTGCAATCCCGCCACAAGGGCGATCCCGAACCCACGGAGCTTTGAATGGCGTTTCTCTTCGGCTGGCTCACCACCGAGCATATCTGGCTCTTGATCGGTTTCGCCGGTCAGGGCCTCTTCGCATCGCGCTTTCTGGTGCAATGGTTCAAGAGCGAGATCGAGGGCCGCAGCGTGATCCCCGTGGCGTTCTGGTATTTCAGTCTGGTGGGCGGCGTGGTCACGCTGGTTTACGCCATCCATGTCGGCAAGGACGCAGCGCCTTTCATCCTGGGCCAGGCAGGCGGGCTCGTTGTCTATGCCCGCAATCTCTATCTCATTTTCCGGGAGCGCGCGGCGCTGGCACAGGCCGCCCATCCGCAGGGCTGACGGGATGTGTTAGAAACCTCCGGGCTTTTGCTGGAGGCATACGTTGCGGACCTTTCCCCTGATGATCATTGCGGTGATCGCCTATAACGTGGCGGCGTTCGGCGGCTTCATGTTCGCGGGCGCGCCCGACGGGATGGTGAAGCTGCTGAATGCAGGCCATCCGGTGCCGCTGTTCTCCGGCGATGTGTGGAGTTTCACGCTGGGCGACAGCATCCTGCTGCTGGGCTTTGTTCTTCTGTTCGTCGAGATCATCAAGGCGACGCGCACCACCTCCGTTGAAATTGTAAACCACGCCTTTTCGGTTCTGGTGTTCATCGTGGCGCTGATCGAATTCCTCGTGCTGCACAATTTCGCGACGTCGGTGTTCTTTTTCGTGATGCTCATGTGCCTGTTCGACGTGATCGCGGGGTACACGATTTCCATTGTCGCGGCCAAACGCGATCTCGGCATCGCGGCGGTGACGCCTTCGAACTGAAACGAAAACGGCGCCCGCGAGGGCGCCGTTTTCCAATCCATGCCCGGATATTACCTGACGCTCTGCAGTTCGCCGATCAATCCGGCAGAGGCGGGATTGCGCACCTTGTGGGCAAGGATTTCGCGTGTCGTCACCGTGCGGCCGTAATAATCGTTGTTCCAGCCTTCGCGCGGCTTGATGACCGAACCGTTGAGGGTGAGCCCGCCATACGCTCCCTTGGCGCTGGTCCACACGATGATGTCGCCGGAGAGATTGCCGCTGGTCGCACCTTCGGCAGATGCCCCGACCGTCACCACGGTCAGGCCCGCGCCGGCACCGATCTTGAACTCGCTGCGTTCAACGGCGCGCAGCGCCTTGTCGCTCATGATGAAAAGAACAAGCTGGGCCTGCTCAATACCGATCTGGAAACCGAACGACGCCGAGCCCATCGTATAGAATGCAGGCGAACTCCAGCCGCTCTTGCCGTTGTGGGCAACAAGCACGCCGTCACCACCCTCACCGCCAAAGATGAAACCGGCCTTGACCAGCTTGGGAATGATAAGCACCGCGCGCGCACGGCGGATAAGATCGCGCGATGGACCGAAGGTCTGGTCGTTTTTCATGTCCACAATGGTGGACCGGGCATTGGCGAGCACCGCCGTCTGGTCGGAGGCTGATGCGGCACTACCCGCCAGGAGGCCTGTGGCCAGCGTGGCCGCGACTGCGAATTTCGAAAACAATTTCATGTTTATCCCCTTGGTTCAAAATGGTTTGGCGCGCACCTGCCGATAAAATCGCCGGCAGGTGCGCGCCGCTCAACCTGAGAACGCAGAAGTTCCAAAAAAGCTGCGTGAGGATCAGTTTATCTTTTCCGGGCGCTGATACACCAGCGTCTTGCCATCCCAGACCTCGATCTGGCGGGTGCCTGCGAGTTTCATCGCATGGGCGAGGATTTTCGCCTGCTTGTCGTCCGTGCAAAGCGCGGAGAGCTTGGCGGCCAGCGTGCCGTCCGTGTTCAGGTAGCAGATATCGTAAGTGGGCATGGGTGACACTCCTTCGACCGGCCCCCAATGCTGTACACAGGTTTGCGTACAGCACGATGTAAGTCGAGTGACAATCGGCGTCACAATCATCACGCTTCATTTGCGCAATGACACAATGGTTAGCGTGAACTCCCTTCCATGTGTCCAAGTGAATCTTTTGTGCGGCGCACAATATGCGCGCGAAGCTTATGCTCCGCGCGCATATCCCTTACCTGCGTGCGGTCTTCAGGCTGAACACCACCACCGCCTGCGTTTCGGATGCGACAGGCTTTCCATCGCGTGTCGCCGCGCGATAACGCCAGTTCGCAAGCACCCATTCTTTCGCCGCGTCGTCGAGCCGCTCCACGCCGCTCGATCTTGCGATCTCCACATCGCTGACGCGCCCGTCATCGGCGATGCGGATGCGCAATCCCACAACGCCCTCCTCGCCGAGCCTGCGCGACAGCGGCGGATAAGGCGGCGTGGAATGCGTGCCCATAAGCGAAACAACAGCGGTGGGCGGGATCGGCGCCGGTGGCTGCAATATTACATGCACCGGATGATCGGCGTGGGCGACCGTGATCGTATCTGGCTGCTGCGTTGTGTCCATTTTAACGAGCGGCATCGGCACCTGCTCTATCGTCGGCTGCTCCATCGGTATTTCCGGCGGCTTCGGCGGCGATGGCGGCGGATCTTCCGATGGCAGAACCTGCGCGATGATCGGGTGCGGTATGATTTTCACGACATCGATATGCAGGCCGCTCATCAATGCAAGGATGAGCGCAACATGAAGCGTGCCGACGGCAACGGCATTGAGCGCCAGACGCTGCGGCGAACGCGGTTGGGTTTCCGTGAGAACATGCGTGACAGGACGCTGCATAAACTCCTCCCCAGGGTTGGGCCGAAATCGGCCAAGCCGGCGGGAACAGGCAGGCGCAGCCGGCCTGTCCAGCCGGATGGATAAAGGTTGCGCGCCGCGTTCGGTATTTTCACGACCGAATGAAGGCAATTGCGGCGGTCAGAGCGTCTGGAATTGACGCGCGATGAAGGAAGATTGGTAAAGCAGATTTGCGATCACGAACGCGATGTGATAGCGCCGGTCGCGTGTGAACACGGCGATGAAGGCAAGCACAACATAGATCGGCGCCTGCAGCATGTATTCAAGGCCAAGGTTTTCGAGATGCCCGCGGCCCTTGATGAGCGTGTCCACCAGATCGAACACCTGCACCAGCACGAACAACCCGAAAAACCATTTTCGCCGCGACATGAAATAGTCGCCATAGCCGGAATACTCATCGATGTTGTCGGGAAACAGCAGCGCGCAGAGAAAATAAAGCAGCGTCGCGTAGAGCACGATGAAAACGTAAAGGTCGAACGTCCAGTTGGGGATTTTGTTGAGCGCGAATTCCCACCACCAGAACTGGATCACCAGCACCAGCAGCGAAAGCGCCCAGCCGAAATGAACGATATCGGGCCGCCCGTGCGAGGGATGCTGGACAAAGCGGGCCATGCCGGTGAGCAGCCGTGCGATCGAAAGGCTGACCACCATCGAAAGCACGAAGCGAACGTGGAAGAAGACATCCAGGTTGTTCGCGGCGCTGTGCATCGTTTGCCCCCAATGCGAGGGCGCGGATGCTAGCCGGGATTGTGCGTTTGTCGAGACGCCGGTCTCAGATTGTGCCGGTCATCAGCATGACTGCGCCCACCGAAAGCGCGGTGACGAGCATTGCATAGGTCAGTGTAGACGAAATCATCGTGGGCTCCTGCCATCCGGGTGGATGGCCATTTCCTTGCTATACAGGAAATGGATGAAGCGCCCGTTTCGTTCCGTCCTATTCGTTGGCCTTGATCTCGGGGAAGGCGATATCCACCCGCTTCTGGCCCGAGGCGGGCACGACAAAGGTGGCGCTCTTGATCGGCGAATTGGGACGGTCCGAAAGCGTGGCGGTGACCTTGTAGGAGCCGCCGGCCGGGGCCTTCACCAGCACCCATGGCGCCCAGCAGGTGAAATCGGCCACGTCCTTGCCGCCATCGCTCAGCTTCACATGCATGCCGGAGAGGAATTGGGCCGCGGCGTTCGAGAACTCCACGCGCACGGGATAGTTCTGCCAATCGGTATTGTCCTTCGAAGAGCCGGTGCCGGTGCAGAGCACTGTGACCCCGCCCATATCGACCGGCTGATCCTGGGGCATGGACTGGCCGCCATCGTCGGCATCCATCGGCGCGCCCGGCTTGAGCGACGAGGGCGGCGGCAGAGGTGTGGCATGCGGGAGGGGCTGGTCGCCGGAGGAATTGGGCTGGGCCTGAACGGCGTAATCGAGCGCCACGCCGGAAAAGACCGCCGCCGCCACTGCAAAGGTCGCCAGATTCGCAAACCGCATGACCATCCTCCAATGTTGTTTTCAAATAATCGTCTGCAATAGGACTTGGCTTCGCCCGTGGGACGGGCAAACTCCATTGTCATAACTGCCCGGCACCATAAGGGTTCCCGGCCCTCTAGGGGAGGAGGTTCGATGAAACCGTTTTTTCTGGCCCTGGCATTTGCCGGGCTGGGCATGGCTGCGGCGCAGGCCGCGCCTCTCCCCACCGCGTCCGCGCGAATTCTGGGCGCGGACGGCAAGGCGGTCGGTACCGCAAAATTCACGCAAGCCGGCCACGGGGTGCTGATCGAACTCGATGTGCATGGGCTGAAGCCGGGGCCGCATGGCGTTCACATCCATTCGGTCGGCATCTGCGATGCGAAGACGAAGTTCGAAAGCGCCGGCGGCCATTTCTCCCCGATCCCGAAGAACCACGGCTTCATGGACAAGCACGGCGCCCACGCGGGCGACATGACCAACCAGTTTGCCGACGCAAGCGGAAACCTGCGCGCTTCGATCCTCAACCCCAATATCACCTTGCGGCGCGGCGAACGCTCGTTGTTCGACAAGGATGGGTCTTCCATCGTGATCCATGCCGCGGCCGACGATTACAGAAGCCAGCCCGCGGGCAATGCGGGCGCACGCGTGGCGTGCGGGGTCATCGCGCACAATTGATGCATAAGGGCCGTGCCGCCCTTGCATGGCGCTATCGTGCAATGTGTAACGGACCTAATGGGGCGCGCCATGATCCTTCACCAGATGCAGAAATCGGGAAATTGCTACAAGGCGCGGCTGGCCGCGCGCCAGCTCGGCATCGGCCTCACGCTGAAAGATTATCCGCTGATGACGGGCGAAACGCGCAAGCCCGATTTCCTCAAGCTCAATCCGAACGGCCGCGTGCCGCTGCTCGAACTGGAGGACGGGGGCACGCTTGCGGAATCCAACGCGATCCTTTTCTACCTGACGGAAGGCACACATCTTCAGCCTACGGACAAATGGGCCCGTGCGCAGATGATGCAGTGGATGTTCTTCGAACAATACAGCCACGAGCCCTACATCGCGGTGGTCCGTTTCCTCGTGGCCTATGCCGCGAAAGACGTGCTGGAAAAACGCCGCGCGCAACTTCCCCAATTGAACGATGGCGGACATGCAGCCCTCGGCGTGATGCAAACCCATCTTTCGAAAAACGACTGGTTTGCAGGTGATGCCTATTCCATCGCCGACATTGCTCTCTACGCCTACACGCATTGCGCAGGCGAAGGCGGCTTCGATCTTAACCAATATCCTGCGGTTTCCGCGTGGCTTGCGCGCGTGGCGGGTGTTCCTGGGCACATTCCACTGTCGCTCGCCTGGTAGTTTTTCTTGCCAGACGGCGCACAATTTTCTATACCGCCTGCGTTCGAGGCTGCGCCGAGCCAGTTCATTCCCTGCGCTGCCACCGGAAAACAAAACAAACCCGGTGCGAGAGGGATAATTACGCTTTCCTAAAAATCGCTGCTTCGACAACCGCCGCGTGCATGGGGTGCGCTTGCGGACTTTCATCGTTCAGGAGACGGCCATCATGGCGACTACCGGTCAGGTCAAGTTTTTCAATTCGGCAAAAGGTTTTGGATTTATCGCGCCCGAAGGCGGCGGCAAGGATGTGTTCGTGCATGTCAGCGCCGTGGAAGCGGCGGGCCTGCGCAGCCTCAACGAAGGCCAGCGCATCACCTTCGACGTCGAAGCCGACAAGCGCGGCCCGAAGGCCGTGAACCTGAAGCTCGCCTGATCGGGGCCATCCGATTTTGCGAACGGCGCGGGATGTCCATCCCGCGCCGTTTTCATTTTCTACTTACCTCCCCCGACACGGGGGAGGTAAAGTAATGGTATGAGCGAATTCGTGTTCGTCTATTCCACCTTCCCCGATGACGCTTCCGCGCGGCGTGTGGCCGAGGCACTGGTCACGCATAAACTCGCGGCCTGCGTGAACATCTATCCGCCGATGACCAGCGTCTACGAATGGCAGGGCAAGCTCGAAACCGGGCCGGAGGTCGCCGCCTTTATCAAGACGCGCGCATCGCTGGTCGATGACGTTGTTGCGGCAGCGAAGCCGCTGCATCCCTACACCGTGCCCTGTTTCCTCGTGCTGCCCATCGAATGGGGCAATGCGGATTATCTCGCCTGGGCGCGGAATCAGACCAAAGGCTGACTGCCCTCCGGCTGCCCGAAGGTGTATGTTCGCGCCCACGCTCGCATTCGAATGAGCAATTTCCATCAGGGAGATTTGAGCATGGATATGTCGCGTAGACTTGCAGCGGAATTCATCGGCACGTTCTGGCTTGTATTGGGCGGTTGCGGCAGCGCGGTCTTGGCCGCAGGCATTCCCGATCTCGGCATCGGCTATGCCGGCGTGGCGCTCGCGTTCGGTTTGACGGTTGTAACCGGCGCCTATGCGTTCGGCCATATTTCGGGCGGGCATTTCAATCCGGCGGTGACGTTTGGCGTGTGGAGCGCAGGCCGCTTTCCGGCGGCGATGGTCATTCCCTACTGGGTGGCGCAGGTGATCGGCGGGTTGGCCGCGGGCGGCGTGCTCTATGTGATCGCGAGCGGGGCCGCAGGCTTTGACCCGACAGCGGGCTTTGCCTCGAATGGCTATGGCGAGCACTCGCCGCACGGCTATTCGCTTGAGGCCGCACTTGTCTGCGAGGTCGTGATGACCTTCATGTTCCTGATCGTGATCCTGGGCTCGACATCGGAAAAAGCGCCGGTGGGTTTTGCGCCGCTTGCCATCGGGCTGTCGCTGACCCTGATCCATCTGATCTCGATCCCGGTCACCAACACCTCGGTCAACCCGGCGCGGTCGACGGCGGTTGCGCTCTATCAGGGAAGCTGGGCTGTTTCCCAGCTCTGGGCCTTCTGGCTGGCCCCGCTGGTGGGGGCAGGGCTTGCCGGCATCGTCCACCGCTGGCTGGGCTTCAATGAAAGCACCCGGCTCTCGCCCAAAATGTAGGCACATCGTATCGCAGCCTTTGCCCGGCGCGCCTCATGCTAAGGTCGCCGGGCAAAGGAGCGACGATTTTGGGTTTCGAGGCACTGGATCGGGCCTGCGTGCTGGATGGCGATGCGTTGCGCCATGCGCTGACGGCGCTTGCCCGCGATAGCGGCGACCAGTCGAAACTGCGCAAAGACGCGCTCGATCTCATCAAATCCGCCTTCAACGAAACCCGCGCGCATATCAAGACCCGCACCGAAAGCGGCCAGCTCACCGGCATCGCCGCCGCGCACGCGCTGTCGGAACTTCAGGACGCGATCATCCAGGTCCTCTACGATTTCGCGACCAAGCATTTCTATTACGCGCAAAACCCGACCGCCGCCGAACGCCTTTCGGTGATCGCAACCGGCGGCTATGGCCGCGGATTGCTCGCGCCGGGATCGGATATCGATCTGCTGTTCCTGCGCCCGCTCAAGCAAACGCCATGGGGCGAAAGCGTCATCGAATTCATTCTCTACATGCTGTGGGATCTGGGGCTGAAGGTTGGCCATGCCACGCGCTCGCTCGCCGAATGCGTGCGCCTTTCCAAACAGGACATCACGATCCGCACCTCGCTGCTCGAAGCGCGCCATCTGTGGGGCGACGAGAATCTTTATGCGGAATTGCGCAAAACCTTCTGGGCGGACATCGCGGCCAAGACGGGCGCGGAATTCGTCGAGGCCAAACTTGCCGAACGCGACGAACGCCACAAGCGGCAGGGCGAAAGCCGCTATCTCGTCGAGCCCAATATCAAGGAAGGCAAAGGCGGCCTGCGCGACCTGCAAACGCTCTACTGGATCGGCAAATATCTCTATCACGCCGATGATGCGGCCGATCTCGTCGATCACAACGTCTTCACCCGCGATGAATACAAGACCTTCCAGAAGGCGGAAGCCTTTCTCTGGGATGTGCGCGTGCATCTGCATTATCTTGTCGGGCGCGCGGAGGAGCGGCTTTCTTTCGATGTGCAGCCCGAACTGGCACCACGGCTGGGCTTTACGGGCGACAATCCGCGCCGCGCGGTCGAAGCGTTCATGCGCGATTACTTCCTCGTCGCCAAGGATGTGGGCGATCTGACCCGCATTTTCTGCGCGGCGCTGGAAGAGCAGAACAAGAAGCCGCGCCAATCGCTTTCGCGGCTTATTGCCGGGGTTCCTGAAACCGCGCACCAGCGATGACGAGTTTTTTGTCGAGAACGGCCGTCTCAATCGCAGGCAGGGAAGCTTCCGGCGCGATCCGGTCAACATGCTCCGCATCTTCCAGATCGCCGATGAAAAGAACATCGATGTGCATCCCGATGCGCTGCGCACCATCACGCGCTCGCTCGACGATATTACCGATGACGTCCGCAACGATCCCATTGCCAACCGCATCTTCCTCGACATCCTGTCGTCGCGGCGCAATCCCGAACGAACGCTGCGCCGGATGAACGAAGCCGGCGTGTTCGGCCGCTTCGTGCCGGAATTCGGCCGCGTTGTGGGGCTGATGCAATTCAACATGTATCACCACTACACGGTGGACGAGCATCTGATCCGCGCGGTGGGAAATGTCGCCGCCATCGAGCGTGGCGAGCTGAAGGACGAACATCCGCTTTCGACCGACATCATCAAGCGCATCAAATCGCGCGAGGTGCTTTATTGCGCGATCCTGCTGCACGACATCGCCAAGGGCCTGCCCGGCGATCATTCCGAAGTGGGCGGCGCGATCGCCGAAAGCCTGTGCCAGCGCTGGGGCCTGCCGCAAGCCGATATCGACGCGGTGGTGTGGCTGGTGCGGAACCATCTGGTGATGAGCGACGTGGCGCAGAAGCGCGATATCGCCGATCCGAAAACGGTGCGCGATTTCGTGGCCACCGTGCAATCGCCGGAGATGCTGCGGCTGCTGCTGGTGCTGACGGTCGCCGACATCCGCGCGGTCGGCCCCGGCGTGTGGAACGGCTGGAAGGGCCAGTTGCTGCGCGAACTTTATTACGAAGCCGAAGGCGTGATGTAGGGCGGCGATGCCACGCCCGCGCGATCTTCCCGCGTGGCGGATGCAAAAGCAGCCCTTGCCAAACGCATCGCCGACCTGCCGCAGGCAGCGCAGGACCGCGCGCTCTCGCGGCACTACGATGCCTATTGGCTGGCGTTCGACGATGCCACCCATGAACGCCACGCGCGCCTGATGACGGATGCCGATGCCAGAAGCGAACTTCTTTCGCTCTCCGCGGAGAGCAATGCCTTCCGCGCCATCACCGACATCGCGATCTACACGCCCGATCATCCGGGCCTGTTCTCCCAGCTTGCGGGCGCCGATTGCGGTTTCGGGCGGCTCGATCGTGGATGCCAAGGCGTTCACCACAACCGATGGTTTCGCGCTCGATGTGTTCTCGGTTCAGGATGCCGACGGCGGGCCCTTTGGCGATGCGACGCGCATCGAGCGGCTGCGCCAAACCATCAACAGCACGCTCACCGGCGAGATGTATCCGCGCACAGCCCTCGCCAAGCGCGAGGAAGGCCGGCGCAAGATCGCTGCCTTCCGCATGACCCCGCGGGTGAATTTCGACAACGACGCCTCTGCCACCGCCACCGTGATCGAGGTGGAGGGGCTGGACCGGCCGGGCCTGCTCTACGATGTGACGCAGGCGATGTTCGATTCCAGCCTTTCGATTTCCTCCTCCATCGTCGCCACTTATGGCGAGCGCGCCATCGACATTTTCTATGTGCGCGACGGTTTCGGCCACAAAATCACCATCCCGAGAAATTGGCCTCGGTGCAGAAGATCATCCTCACGGCCCTTGAGGGGGCTTGAGCCATCGGGCCTGCCGGGCCATAACGCCGCGCAGAAAAAGGCCCAGAACATGACCGCCACGCACCGCCCGCTCGTCCTTTCCGGCATGCAGCCCACCAACACGCTGCACCTCGGCAATTATCTGGGCGCGCTGAAGAACTGGGTGCGGATGCAGAAGCGAGATGCCGTGCCTGTTCTGCGTGGTGGACATGCACGCGATCACGCAGGATCTGGGTTACGAGAATCCCGGCGAACTGGCGCACGCCACGCGCGAAGTGGCGGCGGCCTATATCGCGGCCGGTGTCGACCCTTCGCGCTCGCCGATCTTCAACCAGGCGCAGGTTCCCGAACATGCCGAGCTTGCCTGGATGTTCAACTGCGTGGCGCGGCTGGGCTGGCTCGACCGCATGACGCAGTTCAAGGAAAAATCCGGCAAGCACAAGGAACGCGCCAGCGTCGGCCTCTACACCTATCCCGTGCTGATGGCGGCGGACATTCTGGTTTACAAGGCCACGCATGTGCCGGTGGGCGAAGACCAGAAGCAGCATCTGGAACTCGCGCGCGACATCGCGCAGAAGTTCAACAACGATTTCAAGGCGCCCGATTTCTTCCCGCTGCCAGAACCCGTCATCACCGGCCCCGGCACGCGCGTGATGAGCCTGCGCGACGGCACCAAGAAAATGTCGAAGTCGGACGAGAGCGATAATTCGCGCATCAACCTCACCGACGATGCCGATACGATTGCGCAGAAAATCCGCAACGCGCGAAAACCGATCCCCTTCCGCTGCCCGCTTCGAAGAAAGAACTTGAAGGCCGCCCCGAAGCGGAGAACCTCATCAACATCTATGCCGCCCTTGCGGATGAAACGCAGGAAAGCGGTGATCGCGCAATTCGCAGGCCAGCAATTCTCCGGCTTCAAGAACGAGCTCGCCGATCTGGCCGTGGCCAAGCTCACACCCATCGCAGCAGGAAATGCGCCGCCTGCTGGCCGATCCGGCCGAGATCGACCGCATATTGCATCGCGGCAGCGAAAAGGCGCGCACAATCGCCACGCCGATCATGGACGAAGTCAAGAAACTTGTGGGCTTCGTGAGCTAATAAGCCGCGCGCAATCCGCCTATCGGAAGCGTATGATTGCCGTGCCTCTCTAAGGAGCTGGCATGCATCTCGATCCGCTTTTTCTTTCGCGACTTCAATTTGCCTGGGTGATCGCGTTTCACATCCTTCTGCCCGCTTTCACCGTGGGGCTTGCGTCCTATATCGCGCTGCTCGAAGGCATCCACTTCTTCACCGGCCGCGAAATCTGTCTGCGCATTTCGAATTTCTGGACGCAGATTTTCGCCATCTCGTTCGGCATGGGCGTGGTCTCGGGCATCATCATGCCGTTTCAGTTCGGCACCAATTGGAGCCGCTTTTCGGATGCGACCGCCAATGTTCTGTCGCCGCTGCTCGCCTATGAAGGGTTGACGGCGTTCTTCCTGGAAGCCGCATTCCTCGGCGTGCTGCTGTTCGGCCGCAAGCTTGTGCCGCGCATGGGCCCATTTCGCCGCCGCCGTGATGGTGGCCGCCGGCACGCTTTTTTCCTCCTTCTGGATTCTGGCGACCAACAGCTGGATGCAGACACCCGCCGGTTACAAGATCGTCGATGGTCGCTTCTTCCCGGTGGACTGGTTCGCGATCATCTTCAATCCATCATTTCCCTATCGCCTCGCCCATACCGTTGTCGGGTTCTATGTCACCACCGCATTCGTGGTGGTTGCGGTGGGGGCATGGCTGATCCGGCGCGGCAATTTTCCCGCCGAAGGCAAGCTCATGGTCTCGATGACGTTGTGGCTGCTGACCGTGCTGGTGCCGTTGCAGATTTTGCTCGGCGATATGCACGGCCTCAACACGCTCGAACACCAGCCCGCCAAACTCGCCGCCATCGAAGCGCACTGGAATCGCGAAGCGCATGCGCCGCTCACACTGTTCGCCATTCCCGACCAGCAAAACGAAACAAATCATTTCGCAATCGAGGTGCCCGAACTCGGCAGCCTCATCCTGACACACAGCTTCGCGGGCGAAGTGCCGGGCCTCAAGGAATTGCCGCGCGATCAGCGCGCGCCGGTCGCCATCCCCTTCTTCGCGTTCCGCATCATGGTGGGGTTGGGCGTGCTGATGCTGGGAATGGTGGCGCTCAGTCTGTGGCTGCGCCTGCAGCGCAAGCTCACGTCGCGATTGGTATCTTGCGCCTTTGCGAATGGGCAGGCCCCATCGGCTTCGCAGCAGTGATCGCCGGCTGGACCACCACCGAAGTCGGCCGCCAGCCATGGACTGTTTATGGTCTTATGCGCACGGCGAATTCCGTTTCGCCCTCGCTGACGGGATGGGATGTGCTGCTCTCGCTCGCGCGGTTACATGGCCGTCTATCTCATCATGTTCCCGGCCGGCGCATTGCTGATGCGGCGCATCGTGCGCAAAGGGCCGGGCCGCGCGGATGAACCCGGACCTGTCGCAAGCGGCGTGCCGAAAAACAATGTGGTCGCAGCACGCCGGAGGTCAGACATGATCCTCGATCTCGTGCCCATATGGTCCGCGATATCTGGCGCTCGCCGTGTTCTTCTATGTGCTGCTCGATGGTTTCGATCTGGGCGTGGGCATTCTCTATCGCTTCGCGCCGGATCGCGAATCGCGCAACCTTGTGATGAATTCCATCGCGCCGATCTGGGATGGCAACGAAACCTGGCTGGTGCTGGGCAGCATCGGATTGCTGGCGGCGTTTCCGCTGGCCTTCGCGATCATCATGCCTGCCGTCTATTTTCCGATCCTGGTGATGCTGCTGGCGCTGGTGTTCCGCGGCGTGGCCTTTGAATTCCGCTTCCGCGATGCCGAACATCGCACCTTCTGGGACCAGGCGTTCCACTATGGCTCGGCCGTCGCCACCTTCGCGCAAGGCATCGTGCTGGGCGCATTCATCCAGGGCTTCAAGGTGGACGGGCGGCATTTCGCAGGCACCAGCTTCGATTGCTTCACGCCGTTCTCGCTGCTCACAGGCGTGGCGCTTCTGTTCGGCTATGGCCTGCTCGGCGCCTGCTGGCTGATCCTCAAGACGGAAGGCGATCTGCAAAAAAGCGCGCGGCGCAGGCGCGCATCTGTTTTCTGGGCGTCATCGCCTGTGTGGGCATTGTGAGCATGTGGACGCCGCTGATGGATGCGGACATTGCGCAACGCTGGTTTTCCTGGCCCAATATCGGCTTCCTTGCGCCGGTTCCGTTTGTCACCGCCGTCCTCGCGCTGCTCGAATGGCGCGCCATCGGGCGCGATGAGATTGCGCCTTTCTTCTATGCCGTGGGATTGTTCGCGATGTCCTATCTCGGCATCGCCATCAGCCTTTGGCCCATGATCGTGCCGCACAGTTTCACGCTCTGGCAGGCGGCATCCGATCCCGCAACCCAGTTGTTCCTGCTTCTGGGCACCTTGTTCCTGCTGCCGGTGATCCTTGTTTATACGGGCTGGTCCTATTGGGTTTTTCGCGGCAAGGTGCGGGCCGATATCGGCTATCACTGAACCATGGCAACGAAAAACGTTCTCGTCACAGGCGCCGCCAAGCGGCTTGGCCGGGCCATCGCGCTCGATCTGGCGCGCCATGGCTGGAATGTCGCGATCCACTACAACAGCTCCGAAAAAGAAGCTCGCGCGACCGAGGCCGATGCCGAAGAGCGCGGGCAACAGCGTGGCGCTGTTGAAAGCCGACCTCTCGCGCGAAGAAGAAACCGCAGCTCTTGTCGGCCGCGCGGCGAAAGAGCTTGGCCCGCTCACGGCGCTGGTCAACAGCGCCTCGGTCTTCGAGAACGACGAATGGTACAGCGCCGACCGCGCCTCATGGGACAAGCATATGGAAACCAACCTGCGCGCGCCCCTGGTGCTGTCGCAGGAATTCGCCCGCCAGGTTCCGCGCGATGAAGGCGGCGCAATCGTCAACATCGTCGATCAGCGCGTGCTGAAGCCAACGCCGCAATTTCTCTCTTACAGCCTGAGCAAGGCGGGGCTTTACTGGCTGAACACCACGCTGGCCCAGGCGCTTGCGCCGCGCATGCGCGTCAACGCCATCGGCCCCGGCCCCACGATGAAAAACGAGCGCCAGACGCCCGCCGATTTCGAGCGCCAGCGCGAGGCGACGCTTCTGGGCCACGGCGCCGAGCCCGCCGACATTTGCGCGGGCGTGCGTTATCTTCTGGAAGCGCCCGCCGTCACCGGCCAGATGATCGCGGTGGATGGCGGCCAGCACCTCATCTGGCAGACAGCCGACGTGCGCGGTAAGGAATGACCATGACCAAGCTGCCCAACGTCCAGCCCCTGCGCATCGCCGATGCCGCGCGCGGCATCCGCCATGTGTTCATCCGCAATCTGGAGTGCTCGCCCAGATCGGCGTCTACGGCCACGAACAGGGCAAGCTGCAACCCGTGCGCATCAATGTCGATCTGGCGGTGGAAGATGTGATCGAGGTGGACGACCGGCTGGAAAAAGTGGTCGACTACGCAACCATCGAACAGAAAATCCGCGCGTTCGTGGCAGCGGGCCACATCAACCTCGCCGAAACGCTGGCCGAACGCATCGCGCAGGCCTGCTTCGACGACGCCCGCGTGAAAACCGCCCGCGTGCGGGTGGAAAAACTCCATGCCCTGCCGGGTGCCGAATGCGCAGGCGTGGAAATCGAGCGGCAGGCGCCGCAAGAGATCCTATTTCGCACGACGCCGCTTCACCGCGCGCACCAGCGTTTCGTTGATCCGCCCCTGCCAGCCACGGCCCTCTTCCTTGAAGGCGTTCACCACCTCGGGATCGAGCCGCAGCGTCACCTGCACCTTCGGATTCTCCGCGCGCGGGCGCCCGCGCAATTGCTTTACCGCTTCGGTGAATTCGGGGAAAACCTCCAAGAAGGGCCTCCCATTGCGGAAATCTTCCTCGGTAAGTTCGGGAATATCCTCATCCGGCACGCCAAACGAAGGCGGCAATCGCTTTGCTTTCGCTTTAGCCATAGCTCTTTCTCTCCTTTCTACTCGCGCGGCCGAAGCTGATGATGCGAACCGAATGCCCGTGGCGGGTGAATGCGACCAGATGCAGATGCCTGTCCAGCATTCCAAAGGCCCAAAAGCGCGTTTCGCCATAAGCAAACCGCCGGTCCTCCACAATGGTCATTCGCTCCCAATCCATGCGCGCGACATCTTCGAAATCGAGGCCATGCTTGGCGAGGTTCGCCAGCCTCTTGGCCGGATTCTCATTCGAAGCTCATGATTAAATGTAGTGCGAAAATAGCGCGTAGTCAATAATAAATGCACTACATAAAATAGTCCTTGGCAGGCCAGCGCGCGAGCGCCTATATCGGGCCATGGACGAAACCACAGAAGCGCCGCTCAAAGGCCCTGCGCGCATTCAGGCCTATCTGAAGACGCTGCCCGATGCGCCGGGCGTCTATCGCATGCTCGATGACAAGGGCGACGTGCTCTATGTCGGCAAGGCGAAGAGCCTGAAGAAGCGCGTGGCTTCCTACGCGCAAATCGGGCGGCCATACCGAGCGCATCGCGCGCATGATCGCCGAGACGGCGGAGATGCTGTTCGTCACCACGGCATCGGAAACCGAAGCGCTGCTGCTGGAATCCAATCTCATCAAGCGGCTGAAGCCGCGCTACAATGTTTCCTATCGCGACGACAAATCCTTTCCGAACATCCTGCTGCGCGAGGATCACGCATTTCCGCAACTGCTGAAACATCGCGGCGCGAAAACGACCAAAGGCGTCTATTTCGGCCCGTTCGCCAGCGCGGGCGCGGTGAACCGCACGCTCAACACATTGCAGCGCGCGTTCCTGCTGCGCTCGTGCTCGGATTCGGTGTTCGAATCGCGCACGCGGCCCTGCCTGCTGTTCCAGATCAAGCGCTGCAGCGCGCCCTGCACCGGCCGCATCGACAAGGCCGGCTATGCCGAACTGGTGCGCGAGGCCGAACTGTTTCCTCAACGGCAAAAGCCGCGCGGTGCAGGCGCAACTGGCGCAAGGGATGAACGCAGCCTCCGAAGCGCTGGATTTCGAAAGCGCGGCGCGCCTGCGCGACCGCATCCGCGCGATGAGCCACATCCAGTCGCATCAGGGCATCAATCCCACCACCTTCGCCGAAGCCGATGTGTTCGCCGTGTTCAGCCAGGGCGGCGAAACCTGCATCCAGGTGTTCTTTTTCCGCGCCGGCCAGAACTGGGGCAACCGGCCCTATTTCCCGCAGCACGACCGCGAGCTTTCGGCCGGCCGAAGTGCTCGAAAGCTTCATCGGCCAGTTCTATGACGAGCGCCCGCGCCCGCGCTGATCCTGCTCTCGGAAGATATGCCCGATCGCGACCTGCTCGCCGAAGCGCTTTTCGCTGCGCGCCGAACGCAAGGTCGAGATCTCCGTGCCGCAGCGCGGCGAGAAGCGCGAGATCGTGGAGATGGCGCTGACCAATGCGCGCGAACAGCTTGGCCGCGCCGCATGGCGGAGAATTCCGCGCAGCGCGAATTGCTGGACGGCGTGGCCGAACTGTTCGGCCTCGAAACATCCGCCGCGCCGCATCGAGGTTTACGACAACTCGCACATCCAGGGCACGAATGCGCTGGGCGGCATGATCGTGGCCGGGCCGGATGGTTTCGAGAAGGGCGAATACCGCAAGTTCAACATCAAATCGACCGAGCTCACGCCGGGCGACGATTACGCCATGATGCGCGAGGTGCTGACGCGCCGCTTCGCGCGCCTGGTGAAGGAAAGCGGCAATGACGATGCGCGAGCCAAATGGCCGGACCTCGCGCTGATCGATGGCGGGCCGGGCCAGCTCTCGGTGGCGCAAGCTGTGCTCGAAGATCTGGGCGTCGAGGATGTGCTGCTGGTCGGCATCTCCAAGGGGCCGGATCGCGACGCGGGCCGTGAACATTTCTACATGCAAGGGCCGCGAGCCCTTCCGCCTCGATCCCAAGAGCCCGGTGCTCTATTACCTGCAGCGCCTGCGCGACGAGGCGCACCGCTTCGCCATCGGCAGCCACCGCAAGAAGCGCACCAAGGCCATCGGCGCCAATCCGCTGGACGAGATCGCGGGCGTCGGCGCCGCCCGCAAGCGCGCGCTGCTGCAGCATTTCGGCTCGGCCCGCGCGGTTTCCGGCGGCCAGCCTTGCCGATCTCGAAAGCGTGGAGGGCGTCAGCGGCACGCTGGCCAAAAAGATTTACGATTTCTTCCATCCGAGCGGCTGACGCCGCGCTCCGGGTTTGGTACATTCGGCCCATGAATATTCCGAATATCCTGACGATGTTCCGCATCTTCCTGGTGCCGGTGTTCGTGGTCGCCTTCGTGATGCCGGGCAGACGCGCGCGGATCGGGGCCTTCGTGATCTTTTGCATTGCGGGCATCAGCGACGCGCTGGATGGGTTCGCCGCGCGCAAGCTCAACGGCCGGGATCGGATTTCGGCCGCATGCTCGATCCCATCGCGGACAAGATCCTGGTCGGCGTGGCGCTGATGATGCTGGTCGCCGAGGTCGGTCGTAGTTCAATCTGGCCTAGCAAGCTGCTCAGCTGGTCCCGCGCTGATCATTCTTGCGCGCGAGATTCTGGTTTCGGGCCTGCGCGAATTCCTGGCGGGTCTCGTGTCAGCGTGCCCGTCTCGCGCATCGCCAAGCTCAAGACCACGATCCAGATGATCGCCATCGGCGCGATGATCCTGGGCCCGCTCGCCGACGGCTTCGTGCCCGGCACGCTGGCCAGCGCCTACAGACCTTCGCCTATGCTGCGCTGTGGGTGGCGGCGGCGCTCACCGTCTACACCGGCTATATCTATTTCCGCGCCGGCTTGGCCCATGTGCGCCCTGCAAGCGCCACGCAGGAGAGCCGGTGTGACCCTGCTCTATTTTGCCTGGGTACGGCAAAAGACCGGCGCGCAGCGAGGAGATCTTCGAACTGCCGCCGGGCATCGCACACCGTTGGCGATTTGATCGAACATCTGAAAAATCGCGGCGGCGGCTATGCGGAAGCCTTCGAGGATCGCAACGCCTGCGCGTCGCCGTCAATCAGGAGCATGCGGCATTCGATACGGCGATCACGGAGAACGACGAAGTCGCCTTCTTTCCGCCGGTGACCGGCGGATGAAACCGCATATCCGCATCCAGGAAGAAGATTTCGATCTCAACGACGAGATCGAGGCGCTGAGCGCCGATCAAACCAATGTCGGCGCCGTTGCGAGCTTCGTCGGTCTGGTGCGCGGCGATGACGATCTTACAGCGCTGACGCTCGAACATTATCCCGGCATGACCGAGCGCGAGATCGCAGGCCATGTCGACGAAGCGGCAAAGCGCTGGCCGCTGATGGGCATCACGATCATCCACCGCGTCGGCACGCTGAAGCCGGGCGAGCGCATTGTGCTGGTCGCGGTTTCCTCATCGCACCGCGCCGCCGCTTTCGCCGCGTGCGAATTCCTGATGGATTACCTCAAAACCCGCGCGCCCTTCTGGAAGCGCGAAGACCGGGACGGCAAAACCCACTGGGTGGAGGCGCGGAGCTCGGATGATGAAGCGGCGCAACGCTGGAAATGAATCTTACCTCCCCCTTGTGGGGAGGTCGGAGAGCAAAGCGATCCGGGTGGGGGGCGGTGCCCGCAACAAAGAGCGGCCCCCCACCCGAAAAATTCAAAGAATTTTTCGACCTCCCCACAAGGGGGAGGTGAAGATTACAGCTTCACCGCCGACACAGCCTTGCGCGTGTCCTCGCTGTAATCGTTCATCAGCGTTTCGCTGATCTGGCCCGGCGTGAAGCGGTGTGGCCCGATTTCCGATACCGGCGTCACTTCGGCCGCACTTCCGGTGAGGAAGCATTCGGAGAAATCGTCCAGTTCCTTCGGATCGATATGGCGTTCGATCACCGGGATTTGCCGCGCACGCGCCAGCGCGATCACCGATTGGCGGGTGATGCCGTTGAGGAAGCAATCCGGCGTCGGCGTGTGCAGCGTCCCGTCCTTCACGAAGAACATGTTCGCGCCCGTCGCCTCCGCCACCAGCCCGCGATAATCGAGCATCATCGCATCGGCATAACCTCTGGCTTCGGCCGCGTGCTTCGACATGGTGCAGATCATGTAGAGGCCTGAAGCCTTGGCATGGCAGGGCGCGGTATCCGGCGCGGGCCTGCGCCATTGCGCGATATCCAGCCGGATGCCTTTGAGCTTTTCCTTCGGATCGAAATAACTGCCCCACGGCCACACCGCGATCGCGACATGAATCTTCGTCTGCTGTGCGGAAACCGCCATCATCTCCGAACCGCGATAGGCGACGGGCCGCAGGTAGGCTTCGGTCACGCCCTGGGCGGCGGCGGTATCCATGCACGCCTTGTTGATCTCGGCTTCCGTGAACGGGATCTTCATGCCGAGGATTTCGGCCGATTTGAACAGCCGCTTCGTGTGCGCTTCGAGGTGATAGACCCGCCCGTTATACATGCGCTCGCCTTCGAATACGCAGGAGGCGTAATGCAGCCCGTGGGTCAACACATGTGTCTTGGCATCGCGCCAGGGCACCAGCTTGCCATCGAACCAGATCGAGCCATCGCGATCGTCGAAGGGAATCACAGAAGGGGCTGCCATACTCAAATCCTCTACCCGCGCCGGAACTCTTGTTTTGGAGCCCGCGAGCGCCTAAATAAGTCAACATGACTGACATAAAGCCGACGGGCCATCCGCCCGGCGTTTCGCCATTATACTTGCGCGACGAGGAGTTAAAGCAAGGCGTAGATTTGCTGTTCTTCGCCATGCAGAACGTCTGGGCCCAAGGAACGCCGCAACCGAATGACGCAGCCTTGGGTAAGGCGCATGGCCGCGCGCTGCATTTCATCTCGCGCCAACAGGGCCTCACGGTTGCTGATTTATTGGCGCTTTTGAAGATCACCAAGCAAAGCCTCAACCGCGTGCTCAACGATCTGCTGGCGGGGGGATATGTGGAACGCCGCCCTTCGCCCAGCGACCGGCGCATGCGTCAATTGCGCCTGACGCATAAGGGAGAGGCATTGGTGAACGCGCAGTGGGAAGCCCAGCGGCCTGCGCTGGTTCGCGCCTTCCGCGAAGCAGGCCCCGAAGCTGTTATGGGATTCCGCCGCGTGCTGACCGGCCTGATGTCGGAAGACAGGCGCAAGAGGATGACACAATGAACGCGCAGAACGACGACGCGCACATCCTTGTGGTGGATGATGACGAGCGCCTGCGCGCGCTGCTGCAACGCTATCTTTCGCAGAACGGCCTGCGTGTGAGCGTGGCCGCCGATGCCGCCGAGGCGCGCACGCTGATGAAGAGCATGGCGTTCGACCTTCTGATCCTCGATGTGATGATGCCCGGCGAATCCGGCCTCGATTTCGCGGCCGACCTGCGCACGCGCTCTGCCGTGCCGATCCTCATGCTCACCGCGCAAGGCGATCCCGAACATCGCATCGCGGGGCTGGAACGTGGGGCAGACGATTATCTGGCAAAACCTTTCGAACCGCGCGAATTGCTTTTGCGGGTGGAAGGGCTGCTCCGGCGCACCACACCCGTCGCACGTTCCGCCCATCGCGAAGTGCGCATGGGCGATGCGGTGTTCGATCCAGAACGCGCCATGCTGCAGAAGAAGGGCAAGCCCGTTCACCTCACCTCGTCTGAAGCAGCGCTGCTGCGGCTCTTCGCGGCGAATGCCGGCCGCGCGTTCTCGCGCGGCGATCTCTGCGTGCGGCTGGGCGTTTCTCTCGAACGCTCGATAGACGTGCAGGTCACGCGCCTGCGCCGCAAGATCGAGGAAGACCCCAAAATGCCCCTTTACCTGCAAACCGTGCGCAATGTCGGATACGTCCTTGTCCCAGACAGAACATCCTGAACCTCGCAAGCGCGCGGCGGTGAGCGTGCATCCGTTCCGCGCGCTCAAGCGGCTTTTGCCGCGGGGTCTTTTCTGGCGCTCGCTCATCATCATTGTGGCGCCCGTGGTCCTGCTTCAGGGCCTGATGTCGTATTTCTTCTTCGAACGGCATCTGGAAATCACCACCGAACGCATGGCGGCGGATGTGGCGGCCGACGTGGCCTTCCTCATCAATCTCGAAGACACCTCACCCGCTGCCGACCGGCCGGTGTTGCGCGGAAAGGCGCAGCGAATGCTGCGCTACACGATCACGTTCTTTCCCGGAGACAGGATCGGCGCGCCCGCGCAGGCCGATAAGTCACGCAGCACCATCGAAGACGCGCTCGAAACCGTCATCGCACAGCAAATCGGAGAGACCCGGCACTACGATGTGGATCGCATGGGCGATCTGGTGGACATTCGCGTGGAAGTCCATGATGGCGTGCTGCGCCTATTGGTGCCGCGCGACCGGGTGACGGTATCGAGCCCCGACATCTTCATCTTGTGGATGTTCGGCTCATCGCTGGTGCTTGTCGGCATCGCGGTGATCTTCCTGCGCAATCAGGTGCGGCCCATCGAGCGATTGGCGCGTGCCGCCGAAAGCTTCGGCAAGGGCCGCGCGGTGCCCGATTTCAAACCCTATGGTGCGGCCGAAGTGCGCCGCGCAGCGCAAGCCTTCATCACCATGCGCGAACGCATCGAACGCCATGTCCACCAGCGCACCGACATGCTGGCGGGCATCAGCCACGACCTGAAAACCCCGCTCACCCGCATCAAGCTGCAACTGGCGCTGATGGATGAAAGTGCGGATGTGGCCGCCTTGCGCGAAGACATCATCGACATGGAACACATGCTCGATGAATACCTCCAATTCGCGCGCGGGGAAGGCGGCGAGGCGGCGGTTGCGACCGACCTGCGCCTGTTGCTGCGCGATGCCGCCGAAGCCGCGCGCCGCGCGGAAGGCGCGGATGCCGATACGCTGGCGATGGACGAAGGCGAGCGCGTGGTGCTCACGATCAAACGCAACGCGCTGAAACGCTGTGTCACCAACCTGATCGACAATGCACTGAAATACGGCACCCACGCGCGCATCACATTGGATCGCGGCAGGAATACGGTCGAAATTCATGTAGACGACGACGGCCCCGGCATTCCCGAGGCCAGGCGCGAAGAAGCCTTTCGCCCCTTCCATCGCCTCGATGAAGGCCGCAACCTGCAAATCGGCGGCGTGGGTTTGGGATTGGCCATCGCACGAGACATCGCCCGCGCCCATGGCGGCGATCTGCTGCTGGGCGATTCCCCGATGGGCGGCCTGCGCGCGACGCTGCGCCTGCCGGTGTGATTTCCTCTTACCTCCCCCAACGCGGGGAGGTAAAAGCGTTCAATATCCCGCGGCAGCCTGCCACAAGCTGAACACAGTGCCCTGATCGTCGGCAACAACAGCATTCAAGCCGGAAGGAAATTCGTTTTCCGAGCGCACAGTGCCGCCGAGTTCGCGCACGCGGCGCGTGGCATAAGACAAATCGGGCACGCTGAAATAGACGAACGGCAATTCGGCAGGCCCGTTTGGCTGCAGCCCGATTGGAAGCTTGGTGTTGCGCACATGAACGCCCTCACCGCTCTCTTCGAATTCCCAGCCGAACAATTCGCCATAGAAAATCCTGGCGCGGGCGATTTCTTTCACGGGCAGGGTGAAATAGCCGAGTTCCGCGGTCATGGGCGGATGCTGCGCGCGGAATGCGACAGTTTCAAGAGCCCAGTTCGCGCGCTCTATCCCGCGCGGCCTTGACGGCGCGCTGCATCAGCAGCGTCAAACCATCGCTTGCCATGAGAACTTTCAGCGCCGCTTCGGTGGTTCCGCCCGGGCTGGTTACGTTGCGGCGCAATTCATCGGGTGCTGCTTTTTCCGCATCCAGCAAAGCCCCTGCCCCGCTCACTGTCTGCCTTGCAAGTTTCGCCGCCACATCGCGCGGCAAGCCGATCTTGATCGCCGCATCGCTCAACGCCTCGACAAGCAGGAACACATAAGCAGGTCCCGAGCCCGAAACAGCGGTTGCCGCGTCGATCAGTTCTTCCTTCTTCACCCAAACCGTCTCGCCCAATGCGGACAACAACTGATCCGCGAGTTTGCGATCCTTGGGCGTCGTTTTCGCCGCCGCATAGATCGCGGTGATGCCGCGCCCGATGGAGCCCGGTGTGTTCGGCATCGAGCGCACGATGCGGGCTTTCGGTCCCCAGGCTTTCGCAAGCCCTTTCGTGGTGGTGCCAGCGGCAATCGAGATCATCGGCGCGCCGCTTTCGGCGATGGCGCGCAGGCGCGGGGCGGCATCTTTCAAAATCTGCGGCTTCAGCGCAACGATGCAAGCCGCGATCTTCATTCGCGGAAGATCGTTCACATCGCGCAGCAGCGTGACGTGTTTCTTCTTTGCGAGTTTCTTCAGATCTGTGGATGGATTGGGTTCGACGGCGACAAGCGGCCCGATGCCGTTTGCGATCCACCCCTTGAGCAGCGCGCCGCCCATGCGGCCGGCACCGATCAGAAGGATGGCGGCGCGCCCGCTTACGCCTGGCCCTGGCACTCGAGGATCGCTGCGGCGATGGCGTCTTCCGCCGTCTTGCCGCCCCAGATCACGAACTGGAAAGCGGGATAATAATGTTCGCAAGCCTCAACCGCGAGATTGAGCAAGGCTTCGCATTGCGAGGCGCTCACCTTGGATTCGGGAAGATCATCGCATGGCGGAACAGAAGCTGGCCGTCGTCCGGCCAAAGATCGAAATGGCCGATCCACAGCCGCGCGTTCAGGAGCATCAGCAGTTCGGCGATGTCCTTGCGGCGGTCGTCGGCCACGCGCATCTCGAAGGCGCTAGAGAGATGCAGCGATTGCAGATCGTCGCGCCAGGTGAAGCTGAAATGATGGTCGCACCACTTTCCGGCAACGGAGAGATTCAGTTCGTCGCGGCCCGCGCGCTCGAAGGGCCAGCCATTATCCTCCACCGTCCGCTCGAGCAAATCGATCGGATGGGGGGCGGAACTCGGCTCCTCCTGATGCACAAAGGTCATGCCCGCACTCCTGACAGCAAAACGAAGCAGTTACCGATCAACCTGACACAAGATTTTGTAGCGATACAAGAGTCCCGGTAACGGCTTCTTAGGGAGCGTTCAACCACTCACAGATTTCTCCCAGCCAAATGAATCACTTGAGTCTTTCTTCCAGTGCGCGGATGCGTGCTTCGAGTGCTTCGTTTTCGCTTCGCGCCTTGGCGGCCATCGCCTTGACGGCTTCGAACTCCTCGCGCGGCACGAAATCCATGTCGGCGACAAGCTTCTCGAGCCGCTGGCGCATGAAGGTCTCGGCTTCGGTGCGAACGCTTTGGGCCGCACCTGCCGCATCGGTGAAAATCTTCGCCATGGAGTCGAGAAAGGGGTTTTCGGTCTGCATGAGGCCTCCGGTCTTGCGCTGTTATTGGGCGCGAACAAGGTTAAGACAACTGACGGCTTCCCGTAACCTTGACAGCGGGGCCGAAGCGGCACGTCTATCCCACCATGCTTCTGGCCACGATCCCCTACCCCGATTTCGACCCCGTGCTGGTCCATATCTATGGGCCGTTCTCGATCCGCTGGTATGCGCTTTCCTATATCGCGGGGCTGGTGCGCGGCCTGGTGGTATCTGGCCCGCGCCACGCGCGAAACCGCCCTGTGGAAGAACCCGCCCTTCAACGGCAAACCGCCCGCCACCGCCGACCAGATCGGCGATTTCTTCGTCTGGGCGACGCTGGGCGTCATCATCGGGGGCAGGCTCGGCTTTGTGCTGATCTACGGCACGTTCTTCTGCGGCATTTGGGGCACCTCGCCCGCCTGCCACGGCCTGCCGATGGGCTATCTCACCCATCCCATCGAGATCATCGCGGCCTGGAAAGGCGGCATGTCGTTCCATGGCGGGCTTTTGGGCGTGGCCATTGCGCTCATCCTGTTCGCCCGCAAGCACAAGCTCGATACCATCGCGCTCGGCCGATTTCATCGCCACCATCGCGCCCATCGGCCTGTTCTTTGGCCGCATCGCCAACTTCATCAATGGCGAGTTGTGGGGAAAGGTGACGGATGTGCCCTGGGGCATGGTCTTCTGCACCCAGAACATCCTCCAGACCAACGGCGATTGCCCCGCCGGCCTCGCCCCGCGCCATCCAAGCCAGCTCTATGAAGCGGCGATGGAGGGCTTGTTGCTGCTTGCCGTCCTCCAGATCTGTCTGCGCGTCTTCCGCATGCAGGATCGGCCCGGCCTGCTCACGGGCATCTTCCTCACCGGCTATGGCATTGCGCGCGCGACCGCCGAAGTCTTCCGCGATTCCGATACGGTCTATTTCGGATGGTTCAGCGTCGGCATGTCGCTGAGCATCCCGATGTGGGCAGCGGCCGCTTATTTCTTCTGGCTATCGCGGCAGCGCCGCAAACCCGTGTGAGCCCGCTCGGCCAAAAGATTGCGAAGCTTATCGAGGCGCAAGGCCCGATCCCCGTCTCGCAATTCATGATGCTGGCGCTGCACGATCCCGAACACGGCGTCTATGCGATCGCGCAACGCCATCGGGCGCAAGGGCGATTTCATCACCGCGCCCGAAATCTCGCAGATGTTCGGCGAGTTGCTCGGGCTCTGGATGCTCGAAGTCTGGCGTCAGCAGGGCAGCCCCAAACGGATCAAGCTCGTCGAACTCGGCCCCGGCCGCGGCACGCTGATGCGCGACGTGCTGCAAGCCGCCCGCCTCGATGCCGGGATTTCTCTGCGGCATTGGATGTGGTGCTGATCGAGGCAAGCCCAACTCTTGAGGCCGTTCAGGCTCAAACGCTGAAAGATTCGCCCACGCCCATTCGCTGGTCGTTGCGGGCCGATGAAGCGTTCGAGGGCGCGCCGGTGTTCCTCATCGCCAACGAATTCTTCGATGCCCTGCCCATCCACCAATATGTGAAGACCGAACAGGGCTGGCACGAACGCATGGTTGTCACGAGCGGCGGCGAACTCGATTTCGCGCTCGCCCCCATGGCCGTGCCGGGCTTGGCAATACCAGAAGCGCGCGGTCGGGCCGATGCGGGCGCGGTGTTCGAAACCTCACCCGCTTCCACCGCCCTTGCGGAAGAGATCGCCGGCCACATCGCCCGGCAAGGTGGCGCCGCATTGATTGTGGATTATGGCCACACAGGCACGGGCTTCGGCGAAACGCTGCAAGCCATCGCCCAACACAAAACCGCGCAGATCCTCGACGCGCCGGGAACGGCCGATCTTTCCGCCCATGTCGATTTCGCGGAATTGACGCAAGCGGCATTGCGTGGCGGCGCCAAGGCCTTCGGTCCGGTTGCGCAAGGCGCGCTTCTGGAATCGCTGGGCATCGCACACAGGGCGGAACAGTTGGCAAAGAGGAATCCCGCGCAAGCCGAAACCATCAAATCCGCGTTGCAACGGTTGACCGCGAGCGACCAGATGGGAAACCTGTTCAAGGCGCTGGCGATCCTTCCGCCGAACGTGCCGCCGCCACCGGGATTTTGATGTGTTGAAGCTGAACGCCACCAACCTCTCCCGCGCCATCGCCATGACGCACGGATTTTTCGGGCGGCAGGGCGGCGTATCGGAAGGGATTTACGCCTCGCTCAATTGCGGCGCGGGATCGAGCGATGTGCGTGAGCATATCGTGGAGAACAAGCGTCGCGTACTTGGCGAACTGGGTGGCACCAACCTTCTCACGCTCCATCAGATCCACAGTCCCAATGCCGTAATCGTCGCCGAACCGTGGCAGCAAGCTCCGCAAGCCGATGCGATGGCGACGAATGTGCCGGGACTGGCGCTCGGCGTCCTCACCGCCGATTGTGCGCCGGTGTTGTTTGCCGATTCCACCGCGCGCGTTATCGGCGCTGCCCATGCCGGATGGAAAGGCGCGGTGACAGGCGTGATCGAATCGGTCCTGGAGAAAATGGAATCGCTGGGCGCGGAGCGCGCGCGCATCGCCGCTGCGATCGGCCCGTGCATCGGCCAGACGAATTATGAAGTCGGCCCGGAATTCATCGCGCGCTTTGCCGAAGCGGGCGCGGACAACACGCGATTCTTCCTGCCATCCGAAAACATCGATCACTGGCGCTTCGATCTTGAGGGTTATGTCGCCAACAGGGTGCGCGCAGCAGGCGTGGCAAACGTCGAATCGCTTTCGGCCTGCACCTATGCGCGGGAGGAGGATTTCTTCAGTTTCCGCCGCACCACCCATCGCGGCGAAAAGGATTACGGGCGGCAGGTTTCCGCCATCGTGCTGAAATGACATCGCTCGCCGCTTTCGGACCGGATATATGGACGGGGGATGGCCCGCCGGTTTCGTTTTACGGCTTTCCCTACCCCCCGCGCATGGTGTTGGTGCGGCTTGGCAATGGATCGCTGTTCGTTTGGTCGCCCATCGCGCTGTCGCCCGAGTTGAAGAAAGAAATCGACGCGCTCGGCCGGGTGGCCCATTTGGTTTCGCCCAACAAAATCCATCACCTGTTTCTCGGCGACTGGAAAGAGGCTTATCCCGCCGCCAGGCTTTACGCATCGCCGGGGCTTGTCGAAAAGCGCGCAGACATTTCGTTCGATGCAGAATTGGGTGATGCGCCGGAACCCGGCTGGGCGGACGATCTGGATCAGGTTGCAATGGCGGGCAGCTTCGCGATGACGGAAATCGTGTTCTTCCATCGCAAAAGCCGCACGGCGATCTTCGCCGATCTGATCGAAAATCTTGCGCCGGACTGGTTCACGGGCTGGCGCGGATGGGTGGCGCGTCTGGATGGAATCGTAGCGCCCAATCCCGGCGCGCCGCGCGAATGGCGCGCGACATTCTGGCGGCGCGCACGCGCACGCGCGGCGTTGGCGCGAATCGTCGCCTGGCAGCCCGAAAACGTGATCGTGGCGCACGGAAATATGGTGCGAAATGATGGACTTGCCTTCATCCACCGCGCTTTCGGCTGGCTTGAAAAATAAAGCCGACAATTCCGTTTACCGCCCCCGGAGCGTGCGCTAGAACCCCGTCATCAAACCGTCATTGCGAAGGGGCCAGGCGCGCTATGGGCGAGAAAAACGGAGCGCGGGGAATGCGGCTTCTGACGGGCAATTCCAATCGCCCGCTGGCCGAGGCCATCGCCCAATATCTCAAACTTCCGCTGACCAAGGCCGTGGTGCGCCGCTTCGCCGACATGGAAGTGTTCGTCGAAATTCAGGAGAACGTCCGCGGCGAGGACATGTTCGTTATCCAGTCCACAAGCTATCCCGCCAACGATCATCTGATGGAATTGCTGATCGTGATCGACGCGCTGCGGCGCGCATCGGCCCGGCGCATCACAGCGGTGATTCCCTATTTCGGTTACGCACGGCAGGATCGCAAAGTCGGCCCACGCACGCCGATCTCCGCCAAGCTGGTGGCGAACCTTATCACCCATGCCGGTGCCGACCGCGTTCTGACGATCGACCTGCATGCGGGTCAGATCCAGGGCTTCTTCGACATCCCGACCGACAATCTCTACGGCATGCCAGTGATCGTGAAGGACATCGAGGATTATCTCGGCACCGGCGACCACCTGATGGTCGTCTCGCCGGACGTGGGCGGCGTGGTGCGTGCGCGCGCATTGGCCAAGAGGCTTGGCGCCGATCTCGCCATCGTGGACAAGCGCCGCGAACGCGCGGGCGAATCCGAGGTGATGAACATCATCGGCGATGTGGAGGGGCGTTCCTGCATCCTGATCGACGATATCGTGGATTCCGGCGGCACCATCTGTAACGCCGCCGAAGCCCTGCTCAAGAACGGTGCCAAAGATGTCTGCGCCTATGCAACGCACGGCGTTCTCTCGGGCGGCGCGGTTGCCCGCATCCAGTCCTCGAAACTGAAATCCATGGTGATTACGGACTCGATTGCCGCGACCGATGCAATCATCAAGTGCCCGAATATTCGGCGCATCTCCATCGCGCCCCTCATCGGCGAAGCAATGCGCCGCATCAACAACGAAGAAAGCGTGTCGAGCCTGTTCGACTAGCGCCGGTTATTACTTTCGCTATACTCAATTTTCGTATTCAAACTCCGTCATCACCCGGCTTGTCGGGGTGACCCAATTTCCTTTCTGTTGCGTTTTCTCCTTCGCGGAGGACCAATTGGAAAAACAATTCTTCACCTAAAGAAATGGCCGCGCACCTGGAAGATCAACCTGATCCGCACCGGCAATCCAGATTGGAACGATCTGGCAGCAAAGTGGTATCCTAAAGCTCTTACACCAACCGAAATAGAAAATTGGGTCGCCCGGATAAACCGGGCGATGACGGATGGGATGGAAGATTTGAGGTAGGGAAATGGCCACTGCTGCTGACATCCGAAAATTCGCCCTTTCGCTCGATGGCGTCAGCGAGGCCGATCATTTCGGGCGTCCGTCCTTCCGCACAAAAAAGCGCATTTTCGCCGTCATCCGGCCGGATGGGCTCAACTTGCATGTGCCCCAGGAACGCATGGAATTTCTGTTCGAAGCAGCGCCCGACGTGTTCGTCAAACAGATGTGGGGAAAGCGGGCTTATATGGTTGTGCAGTTGCCGAAGATCGCCAAGCGCGAGCTTGAGGCCCTGATCCGCGAGGCCTATGAGGCCTCACTGCCGGCGGCCAAGCCGAAACGCCCGGCCAAGGCCAGACCGGCGGCAAAGGCGAAGCGCCGATAGTCGCCCTCCTGCACCTTGGCTGCGCGCTCGCTCGCACCTATATTCAGGGCCCGGTTGCGGTCGCTTCCCGCCCCTGCCTGGGGGGTGGGGGGTAATGCAAAATCGAAAAACGAATAAACGATTGATATATAAAGATAATATATCAACGGCGCGGCCAAGCGTCCGATTTTCCGGCCCCAATTGCGCGAGGCCATTCCTTCGGCTAAAAGCCCCGCTCTCCCGCGCCAGAAAACCTGCCGGACCGAAGGACCTTTGACATGCGTGACATTCAGCAATTGAGCGCCGAAGCGCGCAACGAGACCGGCAAGGGCCCCGCTTTCCGTGCCCGCCAGAAGGGCCTGATTCCCGGCGTGATCTACGGCGGCGGCAACGATCCCGAATCCGTGGCGGTCGACAAGCGCACGCTGGAGCGCCATGTCGATACCGGCCACTTCCTCACCACCCTGTTCGAGCTGGACGTCGCGGGCGCCAAGACCCGCGTGATTCCCCGTCAGGTGCAACTCGATCCGGTGACCGACCGGGTGGTGCATGTCGATTTCATGCGTCTGCCCAAAGGCGCGAAAGTTCGCCTGGCTATCCCTGTGCGTTTCAAGGGGCAGGAAACCTCCCCCGGCCTGAAGCGCGGTGGCGTGCTCAATATCGTGCGCCACGAAGTTGAGATGCTTTGCCCGGCCGAAAATATTCCGGCGTTCATCGAGGGCGATCTTTCCAAGCTCGACATTCACGGCTCGCTGCACATCACCGATTTCGTGCTGCCGGAAGGGGTTGTGCCGACCATTCGCGAACGCAACTTCACCGTTGCCTCTATCGTGGCACCGACCAGCGTTATCGAAGAACAACGCGCCGCTGCCGCCGCTGCAACTGCTGCCGCATCCGCCCCTGTCGTCGAAGAAGCGCCGGTCGCCACTGGTGCCCCGGCTTCTCCCGGTGCAGCCCCGGCTGCCGCGGCCGCGAAAGCGCCCGCAGCGCCTGCGAAGAAATAAGAAGGCCGCGCCCACGCGCGGGCGCGCGAGATGCCCGATACGCCGCTTCTCATCGCCGGACTGGGCAACCCCGGCGCAGAGTATGCGCGCAACCGCCACAACGCAGGGTTCATGGCGGTGGACACGATCCACGAAAGCTACAAATTCGGCCCGTGGAAAGCGCGCTTTCAGGGCGCGATCAGCGAAGGCAAGATCAACGGCCGCAAGGTGTATCTGCTCAAGCCCGGCACCTACATGAACGAAAGCGGCAATTCGGTTGGTCCCGCAGCACGCTTCTTCAAGGTCCCGACAAACGCCGTCGTGGTGATGCATGACGAGATCGATCTCGCCGCCGGCAAGCTTAAGGCCAAGACCGGCGGCGGCGATGCGGGCCACAATGGATTGCGCTCCATCACCGCAACACTGGGGGCCGACTATCGCCGCATCCGCATCGGCGTCGGCAAACAGGCCGAGAAGGGGCGCGCCATCGGACATGTGCTGGGAAATTTCTCCAAAGCCGACGAGCAATGGCTGGTGCCGATGCTTTCGGCGATTGCCGAAGCCACACCATTGCTGACCAAAGACGACGATGTGGGCTTCATGAACAAGGTGGCACTCCTGCTCAATCCGCCCGAGAAGAAGCCGAAACCGAAAAAGAAAGAAGAAGAATAATGGGATTCAAATGCGGCATCGTCGGGTTGCCCAATGTCGGCAAATCGACCCTCTTCAACGCGCTGACGCAAACGGCGGCCGCGCAGGCCGCGAATTATCCGTTCTGCACCATCGAGCCGAATGTCGGCGATGTGGCCGTGCCCGATCCGCGGATCGAAAAACTGGCCGCGATTGCCAAATCCGCGGAGATCATCCCAACACGCATCACATTCGTGGATATCGCGGGGCTGGTTCGCGGCGCCTCGAAAGGCGAAGGGTTGGGCAATCAATTTCTCGCCAACATTCGCGAAGTCGATGCCATCGCCCATGTGCTGCGCTGCTTCGAAGACGATGACATCACCCATGTCGAGGGGCGCATCGATCCCGTTGGCGACGCGGAGACGGTGGAAACCGAGTTGATGCTGGCCGACCTGGATTCGCTGGAACGGCGCATCGTGCCCATCGAGAAAAAGGCCAAAGGCGGCGAGAAGGAAGCCAAGGAGCAGTTTGCATTAATGAGCAAGGCGATTGCGCTGTTGCGCGAGGGCAAGCCGGCGCGTCAGGCCGAGCTTTCGCCGGAGGAGCGCGAGCCCTATCGCCAGTTGGGGCTCATGACGCAAAAGCCCGTTCTATACGTCTGCAACGTCGAGGAAGGTTCGGCGGCGAATGGCAACGAGTTTTCCAGGCGCGTCGAAGAAAAGGCCAAACGTGAAGGCGCCAAGAGCGTGGTGATCTCTGCGCGTATCGAAGAAGAAGTGGCCCAACTCGATGCGGCAGAACGCGAAGACTTTCTCGGCAGCCTTGGCCTTGAAGAGCCGGGCCTCAATCGCATGATCCGTACGGGATACGACCTTCTGGGCCTCATCACGTTCTTCACGGTGGGGCCGAAGGAAGCGCGCGCGTGGACGGTGACCAAAGGGTCTCGCGCTCCACAGGCGGCAGGTGTCATCCATACCGATTTCGAGCATGGCTTTATCCGCGCCGAAACCATCGCTTACAATGATTACATTGCGGGGAATGGCGAAGCCGGTGCGCGCGATGCGGGAAAATTCCGGTTGGAAGGCAAGGAATACGTCGTGGCGGATGGCGACGTGATGCATTTCCGGTTTAATGCTTGAGTATGGATCTGCAGCACTTCGAAGATTTTCCCGTTGGCCGCGTTGTCGACTGCGGCACCTATCGCGTCAGCAAAGACGAAATTCTCGAATTCGCGCGCCAGTTCGATCCGCAGCCGCATCATCTCGATGAAGAAGCGGGCAAAAAGTCCATCCTCGGTGGACTTGCTGCTTCGGGCTGGCATGTCTGCGCCATTGCGATGCGGTTGTTTGCGGAAGGCGTGGTTCTGAAGGCGGCCAATCGAGGCGGGGCCGGGGCGCGCGAGGCGCGCTGGATGAAGCCTGTGCGGCCCGGCGATCTGTTGCGCATGGAAGCAGAGGTTGTGGAAACAAAGCCTTCGCAAAGCAAGCCCTTCGGCTTCGTCACGCTTGATTGCCGCATCTTCAATGCAACCGAACAGGTGGCGATGGTTTCGATGACGCCGATCATCGCAAGGCGCGAACCATGAGCGGCTGGTTCGAGGACATAGAGATCGGTGCGCGGCGCGAACTCGGCGCGCACACCTTCACTCAAAACGAAATCATCGCGTTTGCGAAGAAATACGACCCGCAGGTGTTTCATATCGATCCGGAGGGCGCGAAACATTCGATGTTTGGCGGGATCATTGCGTCGGGTTGGCATACGGCAGCTGTGTGGATGAGATTGGCCATCGACAGTAGGAAGACCGGCGATGGCGGCGGCCTTTCGCGCGCAGGTGTTTCGCCGGGGTTTGAGGACATGCGCTGGCAGAAGCCGGTGCGCCCGGGAATGACACTCGCCTATTCGACCGAGGTGATCGAGAAGGTGGAACTGAAATCGCGGCCCGAACTTGGACTTGTCAAAAGCCGCAACGAAGGACGCGACGAGAACGGCGAATTGTGTTTCAGTTTCATCGGCAAAGGCTTTGTACCGAAACGACCAGAAGGAGAAACATCATGAGCACACGCGGCAAGATGGTTCAGATGAAGATGGCGGATGGCGCGGAGATCGGCATCTACCAAGTGCAGCCCAAAGGCGCGCGGCGCGGCGGGCTGGTGCTGATCCAGGAGATATTCGGCGTCACCGAGCATATCAAGGAATTGAGCGACGGTTATGCGGACGAAGGATATGAAGTGTGGGCGCCCGCGCTTTATGACCGCGAAGCGCCGGGACTTCAGGAAGAATATACGCCCGAGGGCATCCAGAAGTGCATCAAGATCGCGCGCGGCGATCACCCATTCCAACTCTCGATCGATGACACCCAGGTTTGCATCAATGGGTTGAAGGCGAAGGGGCCGGTGTTCATCACGGGCTATTGCTATGGTGGCTCGGTGACGTGGGCGGCGGCCTGTAAGTGCGAAGGGCTGGCGGCGGCGTCTGGCTATTACGGCGGCAATATCGGGCAGATGGCGGACTGGGAGCCGAAATGCCCAACGATCTTGCATTTCGGCGAGCACGATCACGGAATTCCGATGGATGTGGTCAACAAGGTCAAAGAGCTGCACCCAGAGGTGCCTGTGTATGTCTATGACGCCGGACACGGATTCAATTCGAACCGGCGTGCCGATTACAATGAGGCAGCGGCGAAGCTCGGCAAGCAGCGCACGCTCGAACTGTTCCACGCCAACGGCGGCTAGCGCAGGCTCGCTTCGATATTGCCTCCGTCGACGGTGATGACACCCGCCGTCGTCTTTTCCGCATGGGCGAGATAGACGAAGGCTTCGGCGACTTCGCTGGCGTAGACTTCGCGGCCCAACAGATTGCCGCCCATGTAATCTTTCTCGCTGAGGCCGCGTGCCTTGGCGCGGGCGGCAACCATATCGTCAGTGAGCAGGCCTGAGCGGATACGGTCTGCGTTTACGGCGTTGGAGCGGATGCCTTCTTTGCCGTAGTCGAGTGCGTATTGCTTCATCAGGAACAGGGTAGAGGCTTTGGGCAAACCATAGGGGCCGAAGTCCTTGCCGGGATTGATCGCTTGTTTGGAAGTGTTGAACAACAGGCAACCGCCGGTGCCTTGCGCCTTCATCACATGCACGGCTGCCTGCGCAACCGCCTGATGGGCGAAGAAATTCAGCTCGAAGGATTTGCGCAGCGTTTCGCTATCGACCTCGCCGATCTTGCCCTGCCATGCGGCGCCCGCATTCGAGACGACAATGTCCACGCCGCCGAATGTTTCGGCCACCCTGTCAAACGCGGCTTTCACGGCAGCGGGATCGGTCACGTCGCAGGCGATGGCGAGCGCGGTTTTGCTGATCGCTTTCGCGGCTTTCGTTGCGGCATCGAGATCGCGGTCGAGGACGGCGACCTCGGCACCTTCCGCCGCCATCGCCTTTGCCGTGGCAGCACCGATGCCGGAGCCGCCGCCGGTGACGACGCAGACCTGGCGCGCCAGAACTTTATCGGTGCCTTTGCCGAGCTTTGCCTGTTCGAGCGACCAGTATTCGACATCGAACATGTCGGCTTCGCTGATCGGCTGATAGGAGGAGAGCCCTTCGGAATCGGTGATGACTTCGACGGTGTTTTCCGCGATGTCGGCGGCGATGGCCGCATCTTTCGCCGAACCGCCAAGCCCGAACAAACCGACGCCCGGCACCAGGATCACGCGCGGCAGCGGATCGAGCGTCTTCTTCTTCGGTTCGGCGCGTGCGTTGTGTTCGGTGAAATAGGCGTGATAGGCGGCGACATAATCGGCCACCGCTTTTTCCACGGCCTGCTTCCATTCGGGCAGCTTTCCAGCTTCGGGGGCAGGCACGACGAGCGGATAGTTTTTGGTGCGGATGGTGTGATCCGGCGTGACCACGCCCTGTTTGGCATAACGCGAAAGCTCGGCGCCGTTCACATAATTCAGGATGGCGGCGTTGGTGCGGAAATCGAGGATTTGCCGCTTCACCGTTCCGGCCAGCTCGTTGCGCTCGATGGCGACCGCGCCGCGCAGGATCGGCGAGATGTCGGCCACGCGCGCGACCTCTTTCGGTAACGCGGCCTGCTTCAGCGGCTTCCTGTTTTTCGCCAGGCGTTCTTCCGCCATGGTGACGAATTCGATCATGCGTTCATAAGCGGTCTTCGGATCGTCCGCGAAGGTGAAGATGCCGTGGCGCAGCAGCACGAGGCCTTCCACATCCGGGTTCTTCGCGAACACTTCGGCCACGCTCTTTGCCAGCGCGAAACCGGGGATGGTGTAAGGCACATAGGCCATGCGCTTGCCATAAAGCTCGCGCGCCAATTTCTCGCCATCAGGTTGATCGGTGAGCGCGAGCACTGCGGTTGAATGAGTGTGATCGATATATTTGTGCGGCAGGAAAGCATGCAGCAGCGTTTCGACGGAAGGGTTTGGCGCAGTTGAATCCAGCAGATTGATGCGCTGGTAGTTGACCATATCCTCATCGGAAAGCTTGGGCAGCGCGAGCAGCTTGCGCAAAGGTGCGAGCTTCACCGCGGGCAAACCCTGCGGCTCGATATTGCCCATGTCCCAGCCGGAGCCTTTGACGCAGATCACATCGACGCTTTCGCCGAGCAGATCTTTCGCGGTCGTCTTCACGGACGTGTTGCCGCCGCCATGCAGCACAAGCTTCGGATCGCCGCCCAACAGGCGCGTGGTATAGGTGCGCAGCGCGAGGTCTTCGTTCACGCCTTTTTCAGCGTAGCGTTTCACGAAATCTTTTGCATCGGAATCGGACCAGCGAGATTTCATTTTTTTGCCTGCGTATTTTCGGGGAAAAGAGAGAGAAGGCCTTCATGTGTTGCCGCACATGTGCCGCGTTCGGTGATGAATCCGGTGACGAGGCGGGCGGGGGTTACATCGAAGCCGGGATTCGCGCCGGGGCTTCCGGGGGCTGCGATTTCGACTGTTGCCAACCCGCCATTGGACAAGCGGCCTGTCATCTTCAGCAGTTCGTCCGATGAGCGTTCTTCGATGGGTATGTCGCGGCCGCTGTTGAGCGCCCAGTCTATGGTGGAACTTGGAAGCGCAACATAGAAGGGGACGTTGTTGTCTTTCGCGGCGAGCGCTTTCAAATACGTTCCGATCTTGTTGGCGACGTCACCGTTTGCGGTGACGCGGTCTGTGCCGACGATGCAGAGATCGACCTGGCCTGCCTGCATATAATGGCCACCGGCATTATCCGCGATGATGGTGTGGGGGACGCCGTGGCTCCCCAATTCATAAGCGGTGAGCGATGCGCCCTGATTGCGCGGGCGGGTTTCATCGACCCAGACATGGAGATCGATGCCGGCGTCATGCGCCATGTAGATTGGGGCAAGCGCGGTTCCCCAATCGACGCAGGCGAGCCAGCCGGCGTTGCAATGGGTGAGCACGTTCAGCTTGCCGTTCTTCTTGCTGGCTGCTTCGCGGAAAATCTTCAGGCCGTGTTCGCCGATTGAGCGGCAGACATCCACATCCTCATCGCAGATCGCTGCGGCTTCGCTCCAGGCAATCGCGGCGCGTTGATCGCGCGGCTGGTTGCGCAGGCGTTCGCGCATCCGCGTTAGCGCCCAGCGCAGGTTGATGGCGGTGGGGCGGGTGGCGAGCAGCGTGTCGTGTGCGCGATCCAGCGCTTCGTCGCTGGCATCTTTCCGCATGGCGATGGCCAGACCATAGGCGGCGGTGGCACCGATCAGCGGCGCACCGCGCACGATCATGGCCTTGATGGCGTGGGCGGCGTCTTCGGGGGTTTCCAGGCGCAGGGTGGCGAAAGCATGGGGCAGCTTGGTCTGATCTATGACCTCGACCGCGCTTTCGCCGACGGGCCAGATGGTGCGATAGGGCTTGCCGGCGATTTTCATGAGTTTGACAAGCCTTTGATTTTGCGTATGAAACGCCTTGGAGTTGTTTTCAAAAAATTGGAGGGGGGTACCCTCCCCCTGCACCTTCCGCGAGGTCGATGACGGGTTCGTTTGAAGGAATTTAGTCCTTCATTGGCGATCTTCAAGGCCGTAGTCCAAATTTTTTCAGTGACCGCCGAAAGCGACCAAGGTTGCCACTTCCTTGCCGAGCTTGCGGATTTTATCGGCGCCGCCCAGATCCGGCAGATCGATCACAAAGGAACAGCCGACCACATTGGCGCCCGCGCGTTCGAGCAGCTTGATGGCCGCCATCGCGGTTCCGCCGGTGGCGATCAGATCGTCGATCAACACCACATTGTCGCCCCTCTTCACGGCATCTGCATGAATTTCCACGCGGTCCTTGCCGTATTCCAGATCGTAGTCTTCGCCGATCACGGTGTGGGGGAGCTTGCCCTTCTTGCGCACGGGCACGAAGCCGGTGGAAAGCTGGTGGGCGACCGCGCCGCCGAGAATGAAACCGCGCGCTTCGATGCCCGCCACCTTGTCGATGCGCACGCCCGCATAAGGCTGCACCAGCTCATCGACCGCGCGGCGAAACGCGCGCGGGTTGCCGAGCAAGGTGGTGATGTCTCGGAACATGATCCCCTTCTTGGGATAATCCGGGATCGTGCGGATGACGGTGGTGAAATCCATTTTACTTTCCTTTCAGCACGCGGCCCGCAACCGCATCGAGTTTCGCGAACAGTTTGGGATCGCGCTTTTCGGGCGCGGTGATGAAGGCGGTGTCGAGCACGTTGTCGATGCCGGGCGATGGCTTGCGATCCGGACCGAGTTTGGGGGCCACGGCCATCACCAGTTTGCGGGCGTTATCGGCATTGGCGGTGAGCACCTTGATGACCTGTTCGACCGTGACGTGATCGTGATCGGGGTGCCAGCAATCGTAATCGGTGACCATCGCGACGAGCGCATAAGGCAATTCCGCTTCGCGCGCGAGCTTGGCTTCGGGCATCGCCGTCATGCCGATCACGGCGCACCCCCACGAGCGATAGAGATTGGATTCGGCGAGCGTGGAGAATTGGGGGCCTTCCATGGCGAGATAGGTGCCGCCTTTGGAATGCTTGATGCCGGTTTCTTTTGCGGCTTCATCGAGCGCACCCGAAAGTTTGGCGCAGACGGGATGCGCCATCGAGACATGGGCGACGAAGCCGGGGCCGAAGAAGCTTTTCTCGCGCGCAAACGTGCGATCGATGAACTGATCCACGATCACGAAACTGCCCGGCGGCAAATCTTCCCTGAGCGAGCCGCAAGCCGAAACCGAAATCACATCGGTGACGCCGGCGCGTTTCAGCGCATCGATGTTGGCGCGGTAGTTGATGGAGGTGGGTGATTGCACATGGCCGCGGCCGTGGCGCGGCAGGAAGACGAGGTCCACGCCCTTGAAGGTTCCGAACAGCAACTCGTCGCTTGCTTCTCCCCACGGGCTTTCCACGCGCTTCCAGCGCGGATTTTCGAGGCCCGGAATGTCGTACACGCCGCTGCCGCCGATGATGCCGAGAACCGTTTTTGTCATAGAGAACCCGCTGTGGGAAACCCGCTGTTTCAGGCGGGTTTTAGCATGCGAACCCCATCAGGCAAGCAAATGGCTTGACCTTGCGCGCCCGCGATGGTGGGTTGCGGCCATGTCGAAACACGTTGCGGGATTGATTGGGCTTCTGATCGGGCTGGTGGCGGTCGTCATCATGGGCATCATCTGGGATGCGATGCTGAAGAGCATTCCGCACACCAAGCCCAAGCCGCCGCAGACGGAAGTTTCCGTGGGCGTGATCGCGGAACCGGCGCCGCCTGCAAGTCACTAAGCTCAAATGCGCTTTACCCTCCCTCAAGGGGAGGGCAAAAAAGGTTGCGTAAAGAACCTAGTGCTGATCCGCCCACATTTTGCGATAGGCGAGAAACAGCACGCCCGCGAACGCGATCAGGAACAGCATCACGCCGAAGCCCATGCGCTTGCGTTCTTCCATCTTGGGCTCGGCGGCCCAGCTCAGGAACGTCACCACGTCGTGGGCTTCCTGATCGATGGTGGCTTTGGTGCCGTCGGAATAGGTCACGCTGTTGTTGTTCAGCGGAGGCGGCATCGAGATGTTCCAACCCTCGAAATAGGGGTTGTAATATTTGCCGTCGATCACCTTGAAGCCCGCGGGCACTTTTTCGCCGAAGCCGGTCAGGATCGAATAGACGTAATGCGGGCCGTTGTTGCGCGCCTTCACGATGATCGACAGATCGGGCGGCAGCGCGCCGTTGTTGGCGGTGCGGGCGGCTTCTTCATTCGGGAACGGCGGTGGGAAATGATCGGCGACGATGCCAGGGCGCGTCAGCGGCGTGCCGTTGGCATCGGCGGTTTCGCCCTTGTCGTTGGGGCCGGCCACAACCTTGTAACCGGCGGCGATGGCTTTGACCTGGGCTTCGGTGAAGCCGGGGCCGCCTTCATCGCCAAGCGCGTGGAACGCGATGCGGTTCAGGCTGTGACAGGCCGAGCAGACTTCCTTGTAGACCTGAAAGCCGCGCTGGAGAGCAGCCCGATCATAGGTGCCGAACGGGCCTTCGAAGGAGAACTGCACATCCTTTGGCGGCAATGCATGGCCAAGCGTTGCTTCCTCGGCGGAGGCAACGGTTGCGATGCTGGCGAGAACAGCGAGCGAAAGACCGAGCGGAAGAGCAAAGCGCATGTGTCTCACTCCGCGGCCTGCAGCACCGGTTTGGCGATGCTGTCGGGCAAAGGTTTTGGTGTTTCGATCAGGCCCACGATCGGCAGGATGAGCCAGAAGTAAGCGTAGTAATAAAGCGCGGCCAGGCGTGCGGGCCATACCAGCGAAACCTCGATGCCGCCGAGGTTCCACACCGCATCCGGGCGCTTGGCGCCGAGATAGCCGAGCAGAATGCAGGCGCCGAGCAGTATCCAGAAGAAGGGCTTCAGCATCGGGCGGAAGCGCATGGAACGAACCTTGGAGGTATCGAGCCACGGCACGACGAAAAGCGTCGCAATGGCGCCGAACATCACGAGCACGCCCATCAGCTTCTGCGGAATGGAGCGCAGCATCGCGTAGAACGGCAGCAGATACCATTCCGGCACGATTTCCGCCGGTGTCACCAGCGGGTTGGCGGGCTGGTAGTTCTCCACATCGCCCACGAAGTTGGGCGCGTAGAACACAAGTGCCGCAAACAGAATGAAGAACAGCACCAGATAGAATCCATCCTTCACCGTGTAATACGGGTGGAACGGAACGGTATCCTGCGGACCCTTTACGTTGATGCCGAGCGGATTGTTGTTGCCCGGAACGTGCAGCGCCCAGATATGCAGGCCCACCACCGCGAAGATCACGAAGGGCAGCAGGTAATGCAGCGAGAAGAAGCGGTTGAGCGTGGGATCGCCGACCGCAAAACCGCCCCACAGCCAGGTGGAGATCGCGGTGCCGAGATGCGGCACGATCTGGTCGATCGAGGAAAACAGGTTGGTGATAACGGTGGCACCCCAGAACGACATCTGGCCCCAGGGGAGCACATAGCCGAAGAATGCAGTTGCCATCATCAGCAGGTAGATGACGACGCCCAGAATCCAGAGCACTTCGCGCGGGGCTTTATAGGACCCGTAATAGAGACCGCGGAACATGTGGACATAGACCGCGAGGAAGAACATCGAGGCGCCGTTGGCATGGCCATAGCGCAGCAGCCAGCCATAGTTCACGTCGCGCATGATGTTTTCGACGGAGTCGAAAGCCATGTTGGCGTTGGCGACGTAATGCATCGCAAGCACGATGCCGGTCAGGATCTGGAAGACCAGCATGATCGCGAGGATGCCGCCGAAGGTCCACCAGATATTGAGGTTCTTCGGCGTGGGATAGGTCATCATCGTATCGTGCGCGAAACGCACGATCGGAAGACGGCTATCCAGCCAGCGCGTAAGGCCGGTTTTCGGAACGTAAGTCGATTCCCCTGCGGACATTCGGTGCTCCGTTACCCGATCTTGATGCGGGTGTCGTTCATGAAAGCATATGGCGGAATGAAGAGATTCTCCGGCGCCGGTCCTTTGCGGATGCGCCCCGCCGTATCGTATTGCGAGCCGTGGCACGGGCAGAGATAGCCGCCGAACTCACCCTGGTTGAACAGCGGAATGCAGCCCAGATGGGTGCAGATGCCGATCAGGATCAGCCAATCCGGTTTGATGACGCGGTTGGCATCGGTCGCCGGTGCGCTGTCGGGAAGGTTGGCGTTGCGGGCCATGCCATCGGGCAGATCGGCGATGTTGACGGCCTTGGATTCCTCGATCTCCTTCTTGGTGCGCTTGCGCACGAAGACGGGCTTCGACCGCCACATGATGGTGATCTGCTGACCTTCCTGCACAGGGGTAAGATCGACTTCGGTGGAAGACAGCGCGAGCACTGCCGCCGAAGGATTCATTTGATCGATGAACGGCCAGGCCGCCAGGCCCACACCCACCGCGCCCATTGCGCCCGATGCGATGTAGAGAAAGTCGCGGCGCGTGGTGCCGTCCGAAGTCGCTGATGCCACGGATCAACCTCTGAAACTGACTTCCGGGGCGCGGATAAAACCGTGCGCACGCCAACCCCCGGAATCCCGGCGCGCGTGGGCTAAAATAGAGAACCGACCCTAGGGGGTCTCGCGGCACGATGCCGCAGAAATCCGGGCGATTTCACGGGGTTGGCGGAAAAGCGGGTTCAGCATTCCAATGCGCGCAAATGCCCCGCAGCAGCATAGTCCAGAAGGGCCCGATCACGCGTGACAACGGTATAGTCATACTCTCGCGCGGTAGCGGCGATGATGCGGTCTGCGGGGTCGCGATTGAGGACGCCCGGAAGTGCCCATGACTGAATCAGAATTGCGGGCGTCAGCTCGCACAGGGCGATGTCCGGCCGGGTGCGGAGCATTTCGAACCAGCGTTGCGGGGTGAGCGACGACCGGAAGCGCCCTTTCTCGGTCATCATGCCGACCTCCCACGCCGTGATGGGCGACACATAAAGCGGTGTACCGATATCGGCCGACATATCCATTGCTTCAAGCGCGGGGCTGGCCATCGGCTCGCTCGCCACCAGGTACATCGCCGCGCAAGTGTCGAGCAGAAGCGGCTCGCTCATTTTTTGCCCGTGTTCATTTTTTGCTCGTCATGCCCATTTGATCCCAGTCCTGCTCCATTTCGCGCTCGATCTCTTTCCATTCCCGATCCGAATATACGGGACTGGTGAGATCGTATCCCGGCTCGATGGTGAAGGTGCCCTTCATCGAGCCGAAGGCTGGATGCCGGCGGGGCTTCAAGGATTGTTGCTTGTCGTGATCGAACACGCGTCCCTCCTCCGCCAATCCTGTTTGGGCTGTTGCGGCCATGCGTTTGAACACGAGTTTTTTCCCCGCCATGTCCACCCGCTCCGCCCGATAGCCGGCGTTCAGCCACACCTTGGTCATCACGCTGTTTGAGGCGTTGTTGCTCCACCACGGGCGATGGCGATAGGCCGATGGTGGAAGCCTGGTGCCGGTCACGCGCTCGATGTCCGCGAACGTCATGGGGACTTCGGCTCCGGGCTGGCCTTTGAGATATGAGCCGAGAAGGTCATATTTGCTCATGTACATGCCTTATATGTACTACAGTAAATATAAATATGTACTAACTATTATGAATTGTCAACGATGCGCCTTGCCCTTTTCCAGCCTGATATTCCGCAGAACGCCGGAGCGTTGATCCGGCTGGGCGCCTGTTTGGGGGTTGGGATCGATATCATCGAGCCCTGTGGGTTCGTTTTGACCGATGCGCGGTTTCGGCGGGCGGGGATGGATTATCTGGAGATGGCGGCGGTCACGCGCCATGCTTCCTGGCAAGCGTTTCGGGCGGGATTTTGCGGGCGGCTCGTTCTCTTGACCTCGAAAGGCAGCGATCCCTACACGGGGTTCATATTCGCGGGCGAGGATACGCTGTTGCTGGGACGCGAGAGCGCGGGTGTGCCGGACGATGTGCGCGATGTCTGCGATGCGCGGCTGCGGATTCCGCTGAAGGCGGGATTGCGTTCGCTCAATGTGGCGCAGGCCGGAGCGATGGTGCTGGGTGAAGCGTTACGTCAGACAAAGGGATTTCCGTGACCGCTCCTCCGCCTGAAGACCGCAAGGCTTTTGCGCGCGCCTGGTTCGAGGACCTGCGCGACCGCATCTGCGCGTCGTTCGAGGCTATCGAGGATGAATATTCGGGCGCAGTTGAAACATCTCGCCACCGGGCGCTTCGAGCGCAAGGCGTGGACGCGCCCTGCCGAAAATGGGGCAGAGAGCGGCGGCGGCGTGATGAGCATCATGCGCGGGCGCGTGTTCGAAAAAGTGGGCGTCAATGTTTCGACCGTGTACGGATCATTCTCGCCGGAATTCGCCAAGACCATTCCGGGCGCCGAAAATGACCCGCGCTTCTGGGCAAGCGGAATTTCGCTGGTGGCGCACATGCAGAGCCCGCATGTGCCTGCGGTGCACATGAACACGCGCCATCTGGTGACGACGGTGGGGTGGTTCGGCGGCGGCACCGATTTGACGCCGATGTATCCCAATGAAGAAGACGCGAGCGACTTTCATGCAGCACTCGAACGGGCCTGCTGCCAGCACGACGATGGTTACTACAGGCGTTTCAAGGAATGGTGCGACGAATATTTCTTCCTGCCGCACCGCAACGAAGCGCGCGGCGCGGGCGGAATTTTCTACGACCGGCTCGATACGGGCGATTGGGACCGGGATTTCGCCTTTACCCGCGATGTGGGACTGGCATTCCTCGACATCTATCCCCAAATCATAAGACGGCGGATGAACCAGGGCTGGACGGCCGCCGAGCGTGAGGCGCAGCTCGTCCGGCGGGGGCGCTATGTGGAGTTCAACCTGCTGTACGATCGCGGGACCCAGTTCGGGCTGAAGACGGGGGGAAATGTGGAAGCCATCCTGATGTCGCTGCCGCCGGAAGTGCGGTGGCCATAGATGCACCTCGACCCGGCCTATTTCGCGCTCCTGCAAGTCATCCTGATCGACATCGTACTCGCCGGCGACAACGCCGTGGTGATCGGTATGGCGGCGGCGCATGTGCCGAAGGAACACCGCGCGAAAGTCATCTTCTGGGGACTGGCGGTGGCGGTGGTTTTGCGCATCGCGCTCGCATCGGTGACGACCATCCTGCTCAACGTCATCGGGTTGATGCTGGCGGGCGGCATTCTTCTTTTGTGGGTGGCGTGGCGGCTTTACCGCGACCTGCGTTCGCACCATGGCGGCCCTTGCGAACTCGATGATGAAAAGCTCGCGAAGATCGGACACAAGAGCGTTCGCCAGGCAATCATACAGATCACGCTCGCCGATCTTTCCATGTCGCTCGACAATGTGCTGGCGGTTGCGGGCGCGGCCATGCATCACGTCTGGGTGCTTGGGGTGGGATTGGTTCTATCGGTCGCGCTGATGGGGGCTGCTGCGAATTTCATCGCCAGCATTCTCGACCGCCATCGCTGGATCGGATATGCGGGACTCATTCTCGTGGTCTATGTCGCCTGCGCGATGATCTGGCACGGCGGCAATTCCGTGGTCGATGCGGTGACCTAGATTTCCGGCCCCGCAAACATGCATCGAAGATTTCTGATCGTCACGCTGGCGGTGACGGCCGTTATCCTGCACGGATCGCTCTACCCGTACGATTTCCACGTTCCCCCGGATGAGGCAGGACCGGTCGCTGCGTTGCTGCGGAGTTGGGGAACACGCCCCGGCGGTTTCGGCGAGATGATCGCAAATATCCTGTTGTATATGCCGTTCGGCTTTTTCGCCGCGCTCGCCATTCGCGCGCGCCGGGGGCTGCTTATCGTGACGGTGCTAGGTCTTGTACTCTCTACCGCCATCGAGCTTGCGCAATTCTACGATGCCGGCCGCGTCACCAGCCTCACCGATGTCTGCCTCAACACATTGGGCACAGGACTTGGCGCAGTGGCGGCAATCATTGTTCGCGCATCCTCGGCTCTGCCGATTTTCAAGGCGCCGCTGGCGCGGCCGGTGCCGTTCGCCCTGCTGATCGCGATGCTGGGATATCGCCTTTACCCTTATGTGCCGGTCATCGATCTGCACAAATATTGGTACAGCGTGAAGCCGCTCTTTTTCCATCCTGTCGTTGGTACGATTGATGTATTTCGTTATTTCGCGCTCTGGCTCACGATCTGTTTTCTGACGTCGGACGCCGTCGGCCGGGCACGGTCGTGGCTTTTTGTTTTGTGCGTTGGTGCAATTGTGTTTGCCGGAAAAATTCTCATCGTCACCCAATCGCTCCGGCCTGCCGAGGTCTTTGGTGCTGCGCTCGCGGTGTTGCTTTGGACGGCAGTTCTGCAACGCACACAACGCGCGGCAGCAATTGCCGCAGCCGTCCTCTGCGCGATGATTGTCGTTTCACGGCTTGAGCCCTTTGTATTCCGCGCGGTGCCTGGCGCCTTTGGCTGGCTGCCGTTCCGCAGTTTTTTGACCGGATCGCTTGCCGTCAACGTACAGTCGTTGTTCGAAAAGGTGTTTCTTTATGGAAGCCTGATCTGGATTGCCGCGAAAGCGGGATTGAAGCTGCAAGTCGCAACAATCGCCGCGGCCATCCTGCTTTTGGTGACGAGCGTTGCGGAAATCTATCTGGCCGGACGCTCCGCCGAGATCACAGACGCACTGATCGCACTTTTGATGGGCGCGACCTTCATCACCTTGACGGGTTCCGTTCGTGTCTCCGAAGGCGGAACATCAGCTTCAAAACAGCGCGTCAGACAGTCCTGAGCAACACTGCCGTCGCATCGTCGCTTTTCTTGAAGCGCGGATAGCGGCGTCCCTCGGGATCGGCGGCTTCGATTTCGCGCAATTCATTGTAGAGCGCGCGCAGGCCCTTGGCTGATGCAGCCTCCAGCAAGCCTTCGGCATCGTAACGGCCATAGTCGCTTGCGAGCGCGAGGAAACCATCGGTCGTCAGCAACAGGCGCGTGCCGGGCGGCGATGCGAAAGCAAGTTCTTTTGCGTGTTCTGCGCATTGCGCATCGGGACTGAACAGCCAGCGGCCCGGCTTGCCGTTCACGCCATTGCGCTCGGCGCGAAGAAAAGCAAGGAATTCCGGGCGATTGCGGCTTGAGGCGGGCGCTGTGACGCCGCTGGCAGACGCCAGGTGGACGAGTTCGCGTGCTTCTCGTTCGCGGCGCGCGAAGGCTTCGCCCACGATTTGAAAATCTTCGTGCGGACGTTTCACCAGTGCGGCGCAATCTCCAAACCACAGCGCCCGTGCGCCTTGCGCTGCTTCGGCCACCAGCATCATCGAGGCAAAAGGAATTTCGTAAGTTTCCTTCTGCGGACGCAGGCGCAATTCGAGAAACAGCTTTTCCGCATCCGCAGCGGCGCGATGCAAAATCTCCCGCAGCGAAAGATTTGGCGCTTCGTAAGCGATGAGTCCTTCGGCGCCGCGGCGTGCAATCCAGGCGGCGTCGCTATCCACCGGCAGGATCTGTTCGCCCAATCTGGTGGCGCCATCGAATACGGCGGCAAGCGTTTGCGAATGACAGAACGCATCGTCGTTCGGCTTCGAAGGGTCCCCGGGCAGGCTCAGCATGTCGAGAATTTCGAACGGCATTAATAAGCGGTGGCCTGCACCACGGCCTTGAGGCGTTCGGCGAGCGAGAATTCGTCTTCGACGAAATCGGAATCGACCCACCATTCCTCGACTTCGGAAAGGATGCGCCCCACCAGCGGGCCTTCGGGAACGCCCGCATTCATCACTTCTCGGCCCGTCAGCGGGAATTCGGGGCGATCCCACGCATCGGCGACCGCGAGCAATGCGCGCCACTGGATCGCGTTGGTATCTTTCGGGTCTTCGGCCCAGCGCAGGCTTGCGCGATCCTTGAACGCGTTTGCGCCGAGACGATAGAGAAGTTTGCGCACTTCCCTGATCGAGAGATAGGAGACGATTTTATCCTTCGCGCTCACGATCTCTTCCAAACGCGTGCGATCGGCGTTGGAGAGTTTGAAACGGTCGGCTGTTGCACGCACGGCCTGCATATCCGGCAGTAGGGCCGCGAGGCGCAGGACCGGATCGGGCGTGAAGAAATTGTTCGCATCGATCTGGGCGAGGCGTTCGAGGCGCGGGATCAAGATGTTGCCGGGCAACAGTTCGGCGAGGATGCCCGATGACGCCATCAGGCGCAAAACGGGGACTGGGGTTTCGGCTTCGAGAAGCCGCAGCATTTCTTTTGCGATGCGTTCGCCGGAGAGCTGTGCGAGGCCTGCCTTTTCGGCAGCGGCGGCATGCAATGCTTCGCTGTCTATCTCGCCTCTTCCATACCAGGCGTGAAAGCGGAACAGGCGCAGGATGCGCAGATAATCTTCGCGGATGCGGGTTGTGGCATCGCCCACGAAACGCACATGGCCCGCTTCGAGATCGGCTATCCCGCCGAAATAATCGAAGATTTCGCCATCGATGGCCGCGTAGAGCGCGTTCATCGTGAAATCGCGGCGGGCGGCGTCTTCCTTCCAGTCGGTGGTGAAGGCAACCGTGGCCCGGCGGCCATCGGTTGAAACGTCGCGGCGCAATGTCGTGATCTCGTGCGGCACGCCGTTGGCGATGGCGGTGACCGTTCCGTGTTCGATGCCTGTCGGCACGGCTTTGAGGTTTGCGGCCTCAAGGCGCTTTGTCACCTCATCGGGCGGCAGAGGCGTGGCGATATCCACTTCGGTCACTGGCTGACGCAGCAGCGCATTGCGCACCGCCCCCCCCACAAAGCGCGCCTCGCCGCCGAGTGCTGCCATCACGGCCCTGGTTTCCGGCGTTGTCATCCAGCTTTGAAATTTGGGATCGAGGCGTTTCATCTAGGGTGACTTTTCGACGTGGCCGGGGATGACTTTGCCGTTGACGGCATGGGGCGGAACATACACGCCTTCGGTGCTTTCGCCTTCCGTCAGGCCCAGAACGAGGAAACTTAGCACGACGAGCGAGAGCCCTGCGATGAAAAGCGGTGTCCAGGGCGTTTGCGGGCGAATGGCATTGGGCCGCCAGCGCAACAGCAGCAGGTAAAATCCATAGAGCGCGAAAGGCAACAGGAACAAAGCCACTCGCGTGAGCACAATGCGGATCATCGGCCAAACCGCTCGGCGAAGTTCACGATCATGGCGGCGGTGGCTCCCCAGATGCGGTGACCCGCATAATGATAGGCATAATAAGTGCGCTTGTGGCCGAGCCACTGACCATGGCCCTGTTCGCGGTTCTTCGGATCGAGCAGGAAAGCGAGCGGCACTTCGAAGATGCGCTCGACTTCGGCCGCTCCGGGGCGCAGGGCATATCCCTCGCTCAACACGCCGACCACGGGCAGGATGGCGTAACCCGAACCCGTTTCATATGTGTCGAGAAACCCCGCCACCGTGACGAAGGCGGGTTCGATGCCGGTTTCTTCGTGGGTCTCGCGAAGGGCTGTCTGGACGAGCGAAACATCGGTGTCATCCGCGCGGCCGCCGGGAAAGCTGACCTGGCCCGCATGTTGGGTGAGATGCTTGCTGCGTTCGGTGAAGAGCACGCGCGGCGTATCGCCTGCGATGATCGGCATCAAAACGGCGGCAGCCTGCAGCGGACGCAATTCTTTCGGGCGCATCGACGGATTGAGGTCGAAATCGCCGCGCTTGGGGGCAAGCGGAAGCGATGGGGCGTCCTTCAGCAAGGCGGCGCGCAAGGCATCGGTTTCGCCAAGCGTGAGTTCGGCGATCAGATGGTGCGGCGGCGTTTCGCGGACGTTCATTCGGGCTTGCCGATTGCGAAGAACATGCCATCGCTCCACACGCCAAGCCGGTCGCCCGCATCTTCCGGCACGGCGATGTCGGCCATCTGATAAAACACCGTGCGGGAAATGCGCGCTTCCAATCCCTTGCGGATGTGAACGTAAGGCGCAGGCTCCTGTGTCTCAGGATCGGTTTCGACGCGGATCGGGTTTTCGGCATTGGCGATCGCCTCGTCACCGACATTGGTGGTGAAGTGCAAACGCTGCTCCCTGCCCTCGCCTTCCACATCCATGAGCACGGCGATGAAGGGCGCATCGTCTACCGTGATGCGCATTTTCTCGGCCGGGGTAACGAGTACGAAACCATCCGGGTCCTTGCGCAGGATGGTCGAGAACAGGCGCACCAGTTCGCGCCGCCCGATGGGGCTGCCCTGGTGATACCAGGTGCCGTCACGCGCGATTCGCATGTCGATCTCGCCGCAATGGGCGGGGTTCCACTTCTCCACCGGCGGCAGTTTGCGGCCCGCGGCGGTTTCCCGCTGCAGGCTTGCCAATCCGAGTGGTAAATCTCCTGTCATCATTTTGCCAAACGTGGCCAAGACCTTGTTTCGAACGCCTCGCGGCGCCAGCGCGGGTTTCGCGGTTGCGCGTTACCATGCCAGATGCGACATAGCGAATACCCCTTATGGTAGGCTTGAGGGGCAGAACCGGCAAGAATTGCGAGCCATGAGCGAAACGCATACGCAAGAACCGCTGAAGGGCCCTGCCGTCGCCCAGGCCGAACGGGCCGCTGCCACATTCGCGCGCGTGCGCGATGGAATCGGGCGCACCATTTTCGGCCAGCGCGACGTGATCGACCAATCGCTCATCACCCTGCTTTCGGGCGGCCATGGTTTGCTGATCGGCGTGCCGGGCCTTGCCAAGACGCGGCTGGTGGAGGCGCTGGGCGTTGTGCTCGGCCTCGACTGGAAGCGCATCCAGTTCACGCCCGATCTGATGCCTGCCGACATCATCGGTTCGGAAGTGCTCGACGATGCCAATGGCACGCGCGAGTTTCGCTTCATTCGCGGGCCTGTATTTGCGCAATTGCTGATGGCAGACGAAATCAACCGCGCTTCCCCGCGCACGCAATCCGCATTGCTGCAGGCGATGCAGGAGCGGCATGTGACGGTGGCAGGCGCGCGCAACGATCTGCCCGCGCCATTCCATGTGATCGCGACGCAAAACCCGCTGGAGCAGGAAGGCACCTATCCGTTGCCGGAAGCACAGCTTGACCGCTTTCTGATGCAGATCGATGTCGGCTATCCCGATGAAGAGTCCGAACGCAAGATGCTGCTTGCCACCACCTTCGGCGAGGAGGAAGGGCTTTCGACGCTTTGTGGACCGAACGACCTGATCGAGGCGCAGAAAATCGTACGCCGCATCCCGGTTGGCGGGACGGTTGTGGATGCGATTTTGAAGCTGGTGCGGTCTGCGCGTCCCGGCGAAAACAATTCGGGCGATCTGCGCGATTTCATTGCCTGGGGGCCGGGGCCGCGCGCAAGCCAGGCCTTCATGCTTGCGGTGCGTGCGCGCGCGCTGCTTGACGGACGGTTCGCGCCAAGCGTGGAAGACGTGATCGCGCTGGCACATCCGGTTCTGAAGCATCGCATGGCGCTGAATTTCTCGGCGCGCGCGGAGGGCACCACGATTCCCGGCGTCATCGACCGCTTATGCCAGAGCCTCTGACGGATCGCGCTTCGCAATCTTCCGCCTTGCGCGAAAAAGCGGAACGCGCGGCAGGCGCCTTGCCGCCTTTGCTGGTAGCCGCCGAACGGCTGGCCGCGACCATCGCGCTTGGCGTGCACGGGCGGCGCAAGGCAGGCATGGGCGAGACGTTCTGGCAGTTCCGCCGCTATCGCCAGGAAGACCCGGCAAGCGCCATCGACTGGCGGCAATCGGCGAAATCCCAACATCTGTTCGTGCGCGAGCGCGAATGGGAAGCGGCCGAAGCAGTCTGGTTCTGGCGTGATGGAAGTGCGGGGATGCGATTTTCCTCCGATCCGCAGATCGAACAGAAAGTGGATCGGGCGAGTTTGCTTTCGCTGGCGCTGGCCTCGCTGCTGGTGCGCGGCGGCGAACGCATCGCATTGCTCGGCGAAGGACGGCTGCCTTCCAGCGGGCGGGTGACGCTGAACCGGATCGGACATCTGCTCGCGGAAAATCTCGCCGATAATGCGTTGCCGCCGGATGCGCGGATGACGCGCAACGGACATTTCATCTGGGTGAGCGATTTCCTTTCGCCCTTTGAGGAGATCGAAAAGGTTCTGCGACGGATCGCGAGCCAGGGACTGCACGCACATCTGGTGCATATCGTGGACCCGGCGGAAGAGGATTTTCCGTTTACGGGCCGCACGCGGTTTGAAACCGTGAACGGAGACCTGCGCGAGATATTCGGGCGTGCAGAAAGCGTGCGCGGCGAATACCGGGCGCGGTTCCGGGCGCATTCGGACAGCATTTCGGATCTGGCGCGGCGATTGGGATTTTTCTACCTGACGCATCGCACCGATCACCGGCCCGAGCTTGCACTGGTGGCGCTGTACGCCGCACTCGGCGGGCCACGCGCCATGCTGTCGCCGGGGTGAGGCGATGAACTGGCTCGCAAATCTCAGTTTCGGTGCGCCGTGGGTTCTGGCGGGGCTTGCCGTTTTGCCGGTGATCTTCTGGCTGTTGCGCGTGATGCCGCCGACGCCAAGGCGCGTGGTGTTTCCGCCGCTGCGTTTGCTGCTGGGGCTTTCGGCGAAAGAAGAAACACCGGCGCGGACGCCGCTCTGGTTGTTGCTGTTTCGCCTGCTGATCGCAGCCCTTGTGATCTTCGCGTTGGCGGAACCGATGTTCGGCGAAACGAAATCCGCGCGTGCGACGGCGCCATTGGTGCTGTTTGTCGATAACGACTGGATGGCGGCGCAAAACTGGAAGGCGCGCGGCGATGCAATGGATGAAGCGTTGCGCGAGGCCGCGCGCGACGGGCGCGAAGTGGCGATTGTCGCCACCGCCGATGCGGCACAGAGCATTTCGCTTTTGAATGCGGGTCAGGCGCTTCGCACCGCGCACAGCATGACGCCGCAAGCCTGGGCGCCGGATCGCGGGCGCGCGGTGCGGGTTCTGGCGAAGACAAAATTCTCCGCTCGTCCGGACATTCTGTGGTTGAGCGATGGGCTCGATCATGCCGATGCGGGTGCTGTGCAATCGGCACTAGTGAAAATCGGGACGCTGACGATATTCGCCGACACGCCGGTGCAAGGCGCACTCGCACTTCTGCCGCCCGCCAATGGAACCGATGGGTTCAGCGTGAAGGCGACGCGGGCCTCCCCGCAAGGCGAACGCGCGGTGGAGATCGAGGCGCTTGGAGAGCACGGCGAAGTGCTTTCGACCGCACGCCTGACATTTGCGCGCGGGAAGGACGAAGCAGCAGCGAAGCTTCCGCTGCCGCTGGAGATGCGCAACCGCACAGCGCGCATCGCCGTCGCCAACGAGAATTCGGCGGGCGCGGTTCAGCTTCTGGATGCGAGCAATCGCAGGCGTTCGGTTGGGCTCGTTTCGGCCAGCAGTTCGGAAAGCCAGCAGCCGCTTTTGTCGGATGTGTTCTATCTCCAACGCGCGCTTTCGCCTTATGCCGACCTGACGAAAGGCTCCATCGACACGGCATTGGATCACGGCGTTTCGGTGTTGATGCTGGCCGATATCGGCAAGATCGTTGGCGCCGATCACGACAAGGTGGCGAAGTTCGTGGAAGACGGCGGCGTGCTGGTGCGCTTTGCAGGCGCAAGATTGACGGATGGGGCCGACGATCTGGTGCCGGTGAAACTGCGCGGCGGCGGGCGTTATCTCGATGGCGCGCTTGCCTGGGCCGAGCCGCAACATCTGGCGGCATTTCCCGAAGGCAGCCCGTTCAGCGGAATCTCCATTCCGCACGAGGTGACGATCTCGCGGCAGATACTCGCCGAACCTTCGGTGGAGTTGGGGCCGCACACATGGGCGCGACTGGCGGATGGCACGCCGCTTGTGACGGCCGCCCAGCGCGGCAAGGGATGGATCGTGCTCTTTCATGTGACAGCGAGCCCGGCATGGTCTTCGCTGCCGCTCTCCGGGCTTTACGTCGATATGTTGCGGCGGGTGCTGGAACTTGCCAACGGATCGCGGCCCGCGGCGGTTGGCGCGAATATTTCGCTTGCGCCCGCGCAAGTGCTGGATGGGTTTGGCCGCTTGCAGAAAGCACCCGCCGAGGCTTTGCCTTTGCGGGGCAGCCAGATCGGGAAAGTGAAGGCATCGCTCACGCATCCGCCGGGATATTATGGCAGCGAGGGCGCGGAGGTGGCGCTCAATGCCGTCGATGGCGATTTTGCGTTTGCGCCGCTCGATCTTGCGGGCATGCGATATTACGCGGCGAACAGCGCCGTCTCGCTGGGCGCGCCGCTGCTGGCAATTGCGCTGGCGTTGCTTCTGGTGGATGCGATTGTCTCTCTCGCACTGCGCGGGCTTCTGACATTGCCGCGTGGAAATTTTGTGCGCGCGGCACCGGTTCTGCTTTTCTTCCTGCTGCTGGTGCCGCAGGCGCGCGCCGACGATGCATTCGACATGAAATCGGCGCTCGATACGCGGCTTGCCTATGTGAAGACCGGGCTCTCCGATGTCGACAACATGAGCAAGGCGGGGCTTGTGGGCCTCGATGTGGCGCTGACGCAGCGCACGTCCTATGAGCCGCAGGAACCGATGGGCGTCGATCTTGAGAAGGACGATCTCAGCTTCTTTCCCCTGCTCTACTGGCCGATGGACCCTCGGGAAAAGGATTTGCCGCCCGCGGTGATCTCCAAACTCACCGACTATATGAAGAATGGCGGCACCATTCTGTTCGACACGCGCGACCTTTCATTGGGGGCTGTGCGCGGCGCGCAATCGCCGGGCGAGCAGACATTGCGGCGGATTGCATCGAAGCTCGACCTGCCGCCGCTGGAACCCATTCCGCCGGATCATGTGCTGACGAAGGCGTTTTACCTGTTGCAGAGTTTCCCGGGGCGCTGGGATGGCGGCAAGGTTTGGGTGGAAAAACTTCCGCCTGCCGATCCCGATGCCGGGCCGAGCCCGGCGCGCGGCGGCGATGGCGTTTCGCCCGTTATCATCGGCAGCAATGATTGGGCGGCCGCCTGGGCTGTCGATCAACAAGGCCGCCCGCTGGTGGCGGTGGTGCCGGGCGGCGAGCATCAGCGCGAGATGGCAATGCGGTTTGGCGTGAACGTCGTGATGTATGCGTTCACAGGCAATTACAAAACCGATCAGGTGCATGTGCCGGCGCTGCTCGAACGGCTTGGGCAATGAGCTACGCCATCGACTTCGCGCCGCATGTGCCGGTTTGGCTGTTGTGGGCGTTTGGCGGGGCGGCGCTGGTGGTGACGCTTTATGCCGTCCTGCAACGGGCGCGCGGTGCATGGGCGAGGGCGATTGCATTTGCGGTTGTGCTGCTGGCGCTTGCCAATCCGTTGATCGTGCACGAGACCCGCGAACCGCTTTCGGATGTGGTGGCGCTCGTCATCGACAAATCGCAGAGCATGGGAGTGAACACGCGCGCGAGCGATGCGGCCCGCGCAGCCGATGCTCTTCGCAAACAGCTCAAGCAGGAAAAGAACCTGGACGTGCGCGAAGCGGAAGTGGTGACGCGCACCACGGGCGACGACAACGGCACGCAGGCGTTTGCCGCGATTAGCCAGGCGCTCGCCGATGTTCCGCCGGAGCGGGTGGCAGGCGCTATTCTGCTTACCGATGGCGAGGTGCACGATGCGCCGCCGCCGAAAAAGGCTGCGCTGCACGCGCCATTGCAGGCGATCATCGTGGGCAAGCGCAACGAGCGCGACCGCAAGCTGACGGTGGTGAGCGCGGCGCGCTACGCGATCGTGGGCCAGCCTGCGGTCATCACCGTGCGCGTGGATGATTTCGGCACGGAGACCAAGGGCAGCGCCGCGGTTCGCCTGCGCGTGGATGGCGCGGACAAAGGTGTGCGGCAGGTGCCGCTGGGCAAGGATACGCCTGTTCCCGTTCTGGTGGCGCATGGTGGGGAAAATGTCGTCGAGATCGAGGCCGCCCCCGGGCCTTCGGAACTGACGCTGGAAAACAACCGTGCGGTCACCGCGATTTCAGGCGTGCGCGACCGGCTGCGCGTGATGCTCGTTTCGGGCGAACCGCATGCGGGCGAGCGGGTGTGGCGCAATCTTCTCAAGGCAGATCCTTCGGTCGATCTTGTTCACTTCACCATTCTTCGCCCGCCGGACAAGCAGGATGCCACGCCTATCGACGAGCTTTCGCTGATCGCGTTTCCCACGCGGCAATTGTTCGACGAGAAACTTGCCTCGTTCGATCTGGTGATCTTCGACCGTTACAGCGAGCGCGGGATTTTGCCGCTCGCCTATTACGAAAATCTCGCGAGCTATGTGGAGAATGGCGGCGCGCTGCTGGTTTCGGCAGGGCCGGAATATGCGCAGGAGATGAGCATCTATCGCACGCCGCTGGCGGCCGTTCTGCCCGCGCAGCCGACCGGAGATGTCGTGCAACAGGGTTACAAGCCGACCGTGACGCAGACAGGATTTGCCCATCCCGTGACGCGCGATCTGCCGGGCGGCAATGAGGGCGGCAAGCCGCCGACATGGGGGCGCTGGTTCCGCCTGATCGGTGCGAAAAGGTTTCGGGCGAGACGGTGATGAGCGGGCCGGGCGACAAGCCGCTGCTCGTTCTCGATCACATCGGCAAGGGCCGCGTGGCGGAATTGCTTTCGGATCAGCCATGGCTTTGGGCGCGCGGATTTGAGGGCGGCGGGCCGCAAGCCGAATTGCTGCGGCGGCTGGCGCACTGGCTGATGAAAGAACCGGAGCTTGAGGAAGAACGGCTTTCGGCGACCATCGCGGATGGCAAGATCGCGGTCGAACGCCGCTCGATGGCCGATAATGTGCCGCCGGTTTCGCTGACGCTGCCTTCGGGCAAAAAATCGCAACTGACGTTGAAGAAGATCGAGCCGGGTGTTTGGCGCGCGACAGCGAATGCCGATGAGCTTGGGCTTTACCGGCTGACCGACGGCAAACTGACGGCGGTGGCCGCAGCCGGGCCGCTCAATCCGAAAGAGGTCGCCGACATGCGCGCGACGGATGCGATTCTCGACGCGCCTGCGGAGGCGACGGGCGGATCGGTGCATTGGCTGGTGGATGGCTTGCCCAATATTCGCCGTGTGACGCCAGACAGCCGCACATTCGGCAGCGACTGGATCGGCTTGCGCGCCAATGGAGCTTATCGCGTGACATCGGTGGAGCAGCAGGCGCTTCTACCGCCGTGGCTCGCGCTGGTGCTGCTGGTGGGCGCTGTGTTGTTTGCGTGGCGGATGGAAGGAAGATAGACGTTTCTTACCTCCCACTTATGGGGAGGCGAAGGACAATCAAGCCAGCGGTGCGCCATCGGCGCAAACGGGATCGTCTATGCGGGCGCGGCGGACATCGCCTGCCAGCGTGAGCAGCACATTCGGTTTCAGCGACAGGCCCAATACGCGAGCGGCATCGACGGGGCCGGGAAAGGCGATCCGTTTGGGCGGCAGGCGCGTGAAGCCGACACGGGCGTAATAAGGTTCGTCGCCCACCAGAATGATGCAGCTGTAATCTGTCTTGCGCGCTTCCTCGATGCCGCGATTCATCAGGCCGATACCGATGCCGCGCCCGCGCTGGTCGGACTGGACGGCAAGCGGCCCCAGAAGAAGTGCCGGCGTGTTGCCGATGCTCACCGGCCAGAAACGGATGGAGCCACGCAATATTCCGTCTTCGGTGGCGACGAAACTCAGGCCCTGCTCGCAGGAAACGCCATCGCGCAACCTGTAGGCGGATTTGGCGAAACGGCCGGGGCCGAAGCTGGCGGCGTTCAGGGCTTCGATGGCGGCATCGTCGCCTTGGCGCTCGGGCCGGATGTCCCACATCTTCAACGCCTCTTTTGCCCGATGCGCGCGGCTTGCTAGGCTCGGCCGCATATAAAACTCGATGGAGGTAAACTTGGGCGTTCTGGAAGGCAAGGTCGTTCTGGTCACGGGCGGCGCAAACGGCATCGGCAAGGAATGTGCGCTTCTGGCGGCACGCGAAGGCGCCAAGGTCGTGATCAACGATCTGGGCGGTGGTGCTTCCGGCGGCGATGCTGGCTCGGCGGGCCCGGCCGAAGAGGTGGCGGCCGAAATCCGCAAGGCGGGCGGCGAAGCGGTTTCCAATTCCGACAGCGTATCGAGCCGCGCGGGCGTGGCGCGCATGTTCGAGCAGGCGATGGATACCTACAAGGGCCTGCACGCGGTCATCAATCCGGCGGGCATTCTTCGCGACAAGATGTTCCACAAGATGACCGACGAGGAATGGGATATCGTCATCGATGTGCATCTGAACGGCAGTTACAACGTCACCCGCGCCGCCATCAATCATTTCCGCGAACAGGAAGAAGGATCGTTCGTCCTGTTCACCTCCACCTCCGGCATCATCGGCAATATCGGGCAGGCGAATTACTCGGCGGCAAAAATGGGCATCGTCGGGCTCTCGCGCATCATCGCGATGGAAGGCGCGATGAAGAATGTGCGCTCGAACGTGATCGCACCGTTCGCATGGTCGCGCATGATCGCGACGATCCCCGTGAAGGACGAAGCATCGGCCAAGCGCGTGGAGCGGATGAAGAACTTCATGCGGGCCGATCAGGTGGCGCAGCTTGCGGTTTCGCTGGCATCCAACGCCTGCAAGGATGTTTCGGGGCAGATTTTCGTGGCGCGCGGCAACGAAATATTCCTGATGAGCCAGCCCCGCCCGGTGCGCGGCATGGCGAAGATGGAAGGCTGGACGCCGCAGACGATCGCCGAACATTGCATGCCCGCGATGAAGCCGAGCTTCCACGATCTGGGCGCGACAACGAGCGTGTTCGGCTGGGATCCGGTTTGATTTCACTTCTCCCTCTCCCCTTCGGGGAGAGGGAGAAGCCAATTACCAATACAGACTCTTCTCTTTTCCTTCCGCGCGTTCCTTGAAGCGGCGTAAGGCGCCTGCGCCTATTTCGGCGGGCGGTGCGTCGGGCGGATAGAATTTCGCTTCGGCTATTTCCGCGTTCGGTTTGAAATCGAATTCCACGCCCGTCATGTGAAACAGTGCGATCACGTTGGTGGTCCAGATGTGCCTGCGGGTGTAGAGACCGAAAAGTTCGCAGCGTGGCGAAAGTTGCGAGACCGATTTCCTCCTTCAATTCGCGGATGACAGCTTCGCCTGCCGGTTCGCCCCGGTTCACCCCGCCGCCGGGAAAATGCCAGCCGGGCATATAGGTGTGGCGGACAAGAAGCAGCCTGCCCTGCCCGTCCTCCACCATGGCGTGGGCGCCGAATGCTACCGGGGCAATGATCGCCTGGCTCGCCAGACGGGCGGCAAGCGCCAGGTTTTGCAGCAGGGGCCGCCTGCAGGCGTTGCCTTTGGGTTCTCCCTGTAAGGGATTTGTAACCATGCAACTCCTACCTTGTGCGGGCTTGCCGGGCGTTTGGGGCGGCCATCTTTGGTCGGGCCTTCGCATTACCGCAAGCGTGGGGCGCAGGAATTTCCTGGCGGAAGGGCCACATGTCGGGGACGCAGTTCGATCATCTCAAAGCCCTCGTGGTCGAGGACAATCCCCATATGCGGGTGCTGCTGCGCTCGCTGCTCAACGCCATCGGCATCAAACAGGTGTTCGAGGCCGAAGACGGCGGCGAGGCTTTCAAGCAGCTTTGCGAACACAAGCCCGATTTCGTACTCACCGATCTTTCGATGAAGCCGGTGGACGGGATCGAATTCACCAAAACGGTACGCGCCTCGGAAGATGCGCCCAACCCTTATGTGCCCATCATCATGGTGACGGGCCACACCGAACGCCACCGTATCGAACTGGCGCGCGATGCCGGAGTCACCGAGATTATCGCCAAGCCGATCACGCCGCAGGGTCTCTTCAGCCGCGTGGCGGAGATCGTCGAGCGGCCGCGTGCTTTCGTCCGGGCGGAAGAATTCTTCGGGCCGGATCGCCGGCGCCGCAGCAACCGACAATTCAGCGGCCCATGGCGCAGGTTTGACGACCACAGCGACGAGGTCGAGGTGCGCTGATGAACATCGCCGCCACGCTCAAAACCGAGGTCAAGGTTCTCCCGAACGGAGCGGAGGTTACTTCCTCCGCCAGCTATCCGCAGGTGATGCGCAAATTCGAGGCGGCGCAATTCATCGCCAACCTGAAGAGCGAAGAAACGGCGAAACGCAGCCTCAAGGCCATGGCCTCTTCGCGCGATGCGATGCGCGAGGCGGTGGAAGATTATGTTCGCCTTCTGGAAGAAGCATCACGCGCGATGGATGCGACGGCGATGTTCGAGCAGGCCCACGAAATTCGCGGGCTCGCGGAAACCGCAGGGCTTGGCGTGGCCGGGCGAATGGCCAATGGGCTTTGCCTTTATCTGGATGCGCTGGACGGAATGGCCGCGGATCAGGCGACGGTGCGGCTGCATGTGGAAGCCATCCAGCGCGTGGTGCGCGGCGAAGATGATGGGGCCATTGCCAATGTGGTGGCTGAGGAATTGACGTCGCTGGTCATTCGCAAGCTGGGCGAAGCCAAGGCGCTGGGGTTGCCCGGGTAACCATCCGGTAACAACCGGGCCAGCGCGCAGGCGGGTTTTGCCCTGCCTTTATCGGTTTTTAAGCCCTTTCCTTAATAGTGATCGCTCGAACGTGTGCCGAACCGGCGCGCGGGGATTTCGGGCGCATTCATGCTTCAGATCGTGGGTCTTGTTGTTCTGTTCGGCGCGGTGTTCGGCGGCTACCTGATATCGGGCGGTTCGCTGGGCGTCGTGTTCGAGGCGTTGCCGCATGAAATGCTCACCATCCTTGGCGCTGCCATCGCCGCACTTCTGATCGGCGGTTCGCTCTATTCGCTTAAAAAGGTCGGCGGCGAGCTGGGCAAGGTCGTTTCGGGGCCACGCTGGAAGCACCACGATTTTGCCGATCTTCTGTGCCTGCTTTATCTCCTGACCAAGACGATGAAATCGAAGGGGTTGATTGCGCTGGAAGCGCATATCGAAAAGCCCGAAGATTCTTCGATCTTCAAACGCTATCCGCGCATCACCAAGGATCATTTCGCGCTGACCTTCATCTGCGACACGCTGCGCATGATGACCATGAGCCTTGAAGACCCGCACCAGGTCGAGGCGGCGATGGAAAAGCAGCTCGAAAAGCATCATCACGAAGCGCTTGGTCCATCGACCGCGCTGCAAGGCATGGCCGATGCGTTGCCCGCGCTCGGCATCGTTGCCGCCGTGTTGGGCGTCATCAAAACCATGGGCGCGATTTCGGAACCGCCGGAAGTTCTGGGCCGCATGATCGGTTCCGCACTCGTCGGCACGTTCATGGGCGTGTTTCTCGCCTATGGAATTGTGGGCCCGATCGCGACGCGGTTGAAATCCATCGTGGATGAGGACGCGCTTTTCTATCACGTCATCCGAGACGTTCTGGTTGCGCATCTGCATGGCAATGCGGCGCAGGTTTCGGTTGAAATCGGACGCGGCAGCGTGCCGACCGAAGCCCAGCCGAGTTTTCAGGAACTGGAAGCCGCTCTAGGGGCGATACCGCCGGACGCGTCTTAACAGCGGGATGCGGATGCGCTGTTCATCGCGCCAGTCCGAAAGGTTCACGAAAAACACCGACAAGGCGCCAGCGGCAATGCCGAACGGCACGGCGTAGATCACATCGGTATCCGTACCCAGCACGACAATGGCTGTCACGAACATGCCCACCCATTGTGGATAGTGCTTCGGCATGGCCCCCTCCTTGTGTATCGGTACGGGAGCTTAACGCCTTATTAAGATTTTGGGTGCAAAAAGAGTAAAGAAATGGTTAACGCCGGAATGTCGCCGCGTTTGCAAGGGTTTCCAGGACGGCGGCGAGGTTATTCGCCTGCTTTTCCATATCGCTACCCAGCCCATGCCGCGCCGAAATCCAGATGGGATCGTTGCAGGTGAGATGGGTCTGACCCTTCTGATCCTCCCAAATGAGTGCCTTCAGCGGCAGGTCGATTCCCACTGTCTGAGCCGCCTGCATCAGCGGCGTGCCCGCTTTGGGATTTCCGAAAATGAGCAGCACGGTGGGGCGCAATTCGAGCCCTGCTTCGGCGGCGCCCGCCGCATGGTCGATGGTTGCGAAGAGCACTATGCCTTTGGCATGCAAAACGTCGGTCAGGCGCGCCACGGTCGCCGGTACATCATATGCGCTATCACGCGTGATCAGCCCATCCATGCGCGGTACTCCAGGATACGCCGGGATTAAACGGTAAACTCGATGCCCTGTGCCAGCGGCAACGCATCGGAATAATTGATGGTCGCCGTTTGCCGACGCATATAGGCCCTCCAGCTATCCGATCCGCTCTCCCGGCCGCCGCCGGTTTCCTTCTCGCCACCGAACGCGCCGCCGATCTCGGCGCCTGACGGGCCGATATTCACGTTGGCGATGCCGCAATCCGAACCCGAGGCCGCGAGGAATTTTTCGGCTTCCTGCAAATCCTGCGTAAAGATACACGACGAAAGGCCCTGCGGCACGGCGTTGTGAAACGCGAGCGCCTCATCGAATTTGCCGTAGCGCATCACATAGAGGATCGGCGCGAAGGTTTCGCGGCAGACGGTTGGCGATTGACCGGGCATCTCGGCAATCGCAGGGCGAACATAAAACGCGTTCGGAAATTCCTTTTCGAGTGCGCGGCCGCCGCCGGTGATCTTGCCACCTTCATCGCGCGCAGCGGAAAGCGCGTGTTCCATGTTGTCGAACGCCGCCTTGTCGATCAGCGGGCCGACCAGCGTGGTCTTTTCCAGCGGATTGCCGATGGGGAGATTGGCGTAAATCGATTTCAGCGCGGGGACCAGCTTGTCGTAGATCGTATCGTGCACGAACAGGCGGCGCAGGCTCGTGCAGCGCTGGCCCGCGGTGCCGACGGCCGAGAAGGTGATGGCGCGTTGCGCAAGATCGAGCTTGGCGGAAGGTGCCGCGATCATCGCGTTGTTGCCGCCGAGTTCGAGGATCGAGCGGCCGAAACGCTGCGCCACCACGGGCGCGAGTTCTCGGCCCATGCGGGTGGAGCCCGTAGCGCTGACGACGGGAAGGCGATGATCCTTCGCGAGCAACTCGCCGACATCGCGCAGGCCCAAAACGATTTGCGAAAGATTGGCGGGTGCGTCGCCGAAGCGTTTCACAGCGCGTTCGAACAATGCGTGGGTCGCAAGTGCTGTGAGCGGGGTTTTCTCCGATGGCTTCCAGATCACGCTGTCGCCGCAGACGATGGCGAGCGCTGCATTCCACGCCCAGACGGCGACGGGAAAATTGAAGGCGGAGATGATGCCGACAGGCCCCGCGGGGTGCCAGGTTTCCATCATGCGGTGGCCGGGACGTTCGGAGGCTATGGTGAGGCCGTAAAGCTGACGTGAAAGACCGACCGCGAAATCGCAGATGTCGATCATCTCCTGAACTTCGCCCAAGCCTTCCTGCAGGATCTTTCCCGCTTCGAGCGTGACGAGGCGGCCCAACGCATCCTTGTTGGCGCGCAGTTCTTCGCCGAACAGGCGCACGAGTTCGCCGCGGCGGGGCGCGGGCACGTTGCGCCATGCGTGGAATGCATCGACACTCTTGGCGATTTTCGCATCGACGGATTTGGCATCGTCATACGAGACACGACCAATCTCCGCGCCATCTATGGGAGAACGAACCGCATTTTCGCCTTTGTGTGTGAGGCCGAAATGGGAGAGGATTTCGTTGGCTTGCATGGGATGTTCCTATTTCTTCGCGGCGCGCAGCTTCGATAGCGTCGTCGTGGGCGAGATCGCTTCGGGATCGACGGTGATGTGGATGAGCGACGGTTTTTTGGAATTCTGGGCTTCGTAGAAGGCCTGCGCGAAATCTTCCGTGCGCGTCACATGGAAACCCAGCGCGCCATAGCTGCGCGCGAGTGCGGCGAAATCGGGGTTCTTCAGGTCGGTTGCGATGACATGGCCGGGATATTCGCGCTCCTGGTGCATGCGGATCGTGCCGTAGATGCCGTTGTCGAACACCAGCACGATGATCGCCGCATCATATTGCACGGCGGTGGCAAGCTCCTGACCGTTCATCAGGAAACAGCCATCGCCTGCGCAGGAGACGACGGTGCGTTCGGGATAAAGGATTTTCGCGGCCACCGATGCGGGCACGCCATAGCCCATCGCGCCGCTGGTGGGACCCAGCAATGTCGGATAGCCGCGATAGAGATAGAAGCGGTGCAGCCAGCCCGCATAATTGCCCGCGCCATTGGCGATAATCGCGTTGGCAGGAAGATGCTTGTTGAGCCATGCGAAAATATCGGACGGATTGACCGCGCCCGGCGCATTCACCGGCTTTGCCCAATTTTCATATTCGGCCCGGGCAGCTTCGGTTGCTTCACGCCATGCGATGTTGCGCGGTGCGTTCAAAGCAGCAGCATCATGGAGGAAAGGCGCGACGCCGGAAAGTATCGGCAGGTCTGCCTGATAGACGCGATTCAATTCATCTGCACCGGGATGGATATGGACCAGCGTTTGATCTGCGGGAATGCGCGTGTAGCCATCGGTCGTCATTTCGCCCAGTCGCGCGCCGACAACGATCAGCAGATCGCTTTCCTTCAGGCGCTTCACAAGCTTCGGGTCGGCACCGATGCCGATGTCGCCACAATAATTCCTGTGCGTGTTGTCGAAACGATCCTTGGCGCGAAACGATGTGCAGACAGGCAGAGCGAAATTCTCGGCAAAGCTGCGCGCGTCTTCGATGGCTTGCGCGTGCCAGCCGGGGCCACCCAGCATCAGCAGTGGTGATTTTGCGCGTGCCAGAAGGCCCGCGAATTTCTCGACATCCTCGCGCGAAGGCGATGGTTCGCTTTTCACATATGGCTTGGTTGCGGGCGCGGAGCACTCGCCGGAGAGCACATCTTCGGGCAACGACAACACCACCGGACCGGGGCGGCCGCTGACTGCTGTGTGGAAAGCGCGCGCAACATATTCGGGGATACGGTTGGGATCGCGGATTTCGGCGGACCATTTCGCCAGCGGCGCGAACATGGCGCGGAAATCGATTTCCTGGAATGCCTCGCGGTCGAGCATCGACTGGTCGGCCTGACCGATGAAAAGAATCATCGGTGTGGAATCCTGAAACGCGGTGTGTACGCCGATGGAGGCATTGGTCGCGCCGGGGCCGCGCGTGACAAAGCAGATGCCGGGCTTGCCGGTCAGCTTGCCGTAGGCTTCCGCCATGTTGGCCGCGCCGCCTTCCTGACGGCAGGTGATGAGGCGAATGGAGTCGCGCGCTTCGTAAAGCGCATCGAGTGCCGCGAGGTAACTTTCACCGGGCACGCAAAAAGCGTGGTCGGCGCCGTGAATTTTGAGCGCATCGATGAGCGCTTCGCCGCCCGTGCGGGCCATTTGTTGCTCCTTCCGTCACGCCAGAGACGCGTGGCGGCACTATAGCGGAGCAACGAAAGCCGCGCTCCGGGATTACATCGCCACTTTGCGATTTTCGCCCACATCGGGCCGTGTGCCAGTGGCTGCTGCCGTCAGCATTTTCACGGTGGCGATCAGCGTGCCGGGGCTATCCCACAATTCGGCGTCGTCCGGCGAAACGGTCAACACGCGGATGTTGGGATCTTCCGGCGAATCCCACCAGGCTTTCGCAAATGGCGACCACAATTCCTTGATCTTGGCGCGATCCGAAGAAACCGTGGCATGGCCTGTGAGCGAAACATATTTCTGGCCGCCGGTATCGGCGAAAGCGAGCGTCACGATGGGGAAACGGGCGATCTGGTCGTCCTTCTCGCGGCGCGCATCGGTGAGGAAATAGATCGCATGTTCGGCCGGTTTGACGGTGGCCGCCATCGGGCGGGCGCGCTGGCGCGCGCCATCCCAGGTGATGAACATGCAGGTTTGAATCTTTTCCATCATATTCCAGACGCGAAGCACATAATCATCGGACATGGCGTTCTCCAAAAGGTGGCCTTTTGGGGAACGGGCAGAACCGTTTGGCGTTCCGCCCCTCACAATCCCTTTGCGTAATACCGGCCGAAACGGTTGTTCAGGAAATCGGACAGGGTGGCTTGCTCCTGTTTCACGAAACCCTTTTGCGGCAGCTTGCCTTCGACCAGAAGGTCGGTCATCGCGCAGATGCCGCAGGCGGTGGTGACCTGGATGGCGCTCATCAGGCGGTCGCCGACTGTCTGGCTGTAGATCTTCTTGGCGTAACTTTCCTGCGTCAGCCTGCCATCGATCCAGCCGGACACGGTCACAAAAACCAGCACCACGTCCTGATAGGTGATCGGGATCGCCACTTCGAGCACATCCTTGAAGATGTCGCGGCGCGTGCCGAGGTGCAGATCGCGCACCAGCAGCTTCACGATATCGCGGTGGCCGGGATAGCGCGCCGTTTTGTAGTTGAGGTTATCGACCTTGCCTTCGAGCGTTTCGCACAACGTGCCCAAACCGCCGGAGGTATTGAACGCTTCGTATTCCACGCCATCGAGCGTGAACTGTTCGAGTTCTTCGAGCGCGGGAACTTCGATGCGCACGCCATCGCGAATGGATTCGCAAGGGTTGCAATATTCGTTGATCAGCCCATCGGTCGACCAGGTGAGATTGTATTTCAGTGCGTTGTGCGGAAACACCGGCAGCGCGCCCACCCGCATCTGCACATCCCGCAGCTTGTCGAACTTCCTGGCGAGATCGTAAGCCGCGATGGAAATAAAGCCCGGCGCCAATCCACACTGCGGGATAAAGGCAGTATTGGAGCCTTCCGCGAGGCGCTTGATCGTGCGGGTCGATTCCACGTCTTCGGTGAGATCGAGGTAATGGGCACCGGCGCGCTTGGCGGCTTCGGCAATAATGGCGGTCAGTGTGTAGGGGGTGGCCATCAGGACGATGTCGTGGCCTTCGACCTCGCGGGCGAAATCGCGCGCGTCTGCAATTTCAACCTGCCGGGTTTCGACATTCGGCTTCTTCGGCATCCGCGAGAGACTTGCCGCATCCCTGTCGGCGACGGTGACATGATAATCGCCCGATCCGGCGAGAAATTCCGTGATGGCGATGCCGATTTTTCCGCCGCCCACGAGCATCACTTTTTTCATCGCTTCTCTCCGCCGAACGCCCCTTTGGAATAAAGAGCGCTGCCGCCGGAAAGGAGGCGGCGATGTGCCGGAAAATGGAGTAGGCTCCGGCGAATCGCAGGGGGAACCGGCGAAATGCCGATCCGGGACAAAGACACGAAGCTGCTGGACCTGTTGCGGGCCAATGCGAGGGAACCCGCGGCCTCGCTTGCCCGCAAGCTGGGCATAGCGCGTTCCACCCTTCAGGAGCGGATTGCCCGGCTGGAGCGCGAGGGGCTTATCAAGGGCTACACTGTGCGGCTCTCCGATGAGGCAGCCGCCAAAAGTTTCCGGGCAGTGGTGATGATAACGGCCGATGCGCGCCAGACCGACCGGGTGACGGCGGAATTGAAGAAGATCGGCGAAGTTCGTTCACTGGCGGCGGTTTCGGGCGCTTACGACATGCTGGCGATGGTAGAGGCCGATACGGCGATCCGTATGGACGCCGTGCTGGATCGCATCGGCAAGGCAACCGGGGTTGCGCGCACGGTTTCCTCCATCATCCTGTCTGAGAAGTTTTCCCGTTAGCTCCGCCATGCTAGGTACGCAGCCGGGGATGGTTCTGGGCTGGGCATGATTTCGACACAGCCGCAACAATCGCGTGGCGCCCTTGGGCGGGCTGCCGAACGCGCGCGCAAACCCAATCGCCTGCATATGGATCGGCTGAAAGAGCGCATGCCATTCTGGTTTGTGGCCCTGTTCCTGTTTGTATTCGCTTCTTACCAGATCGTGATGAACCCCTTCGGATTCAGCGAACTGACGCAACGCTACACACAGGACCTCGCCAATGTCCTGATTACCGGCCCCTACCTCTATCCCACCACCGGACACGAAAAGATTTCGGTTGCACTCATCGAGGACGATACGGTCGCGAAATTGCAGGAGCCGTGGCCCTGGAAATACGGCACCCATGCGCGCGCGCTCGACGCCCTGCTCGCCTACCATCCCAAGGCCGTGGTGGTGGATATCCTGTTCGTCGATGCCCGCGCGGATGGCACGCTGCAGGATCTGGTGGATGAGGTGCATCGCTATAACAAAGCGGGCGTGCCGCTTTATTTCACGGCCGCGACCGATATGGGGCTGGGGCAATACCCAATCCGCAAGGAGCTTTGGCAATCCGGCGTGCGGCCCATCGATCCCAGCATCATCATCAACCAGGGGATCGCCCGGCAATATCCGGTGACGGGGCGCTGCTTCGATCCGAAGAAGCCCATCATCCAAAAACAGGACGGCGATTGCGGTTCGCTGGCGTTGCGCGTGTTCAAGGACAATTTCCCGAACGTGAAAGTGCCGCCGCTGGAAGGCAAGATGGAGCTTATCTGGGGCACGCGCACCGATCCGATCAACAACAAATGGATGACGGTGCCGGATGAAAACGGCAATCCGGCCAAATGCGAGAACAAGATCGGCTTCTTCAAACGCCTTGGTCTGGCGTTCATGGATATGGCGGCGGTGCGCTCGCGCTGCCCCTATACGAGTATCATCCCTGCGGAATCGCTGTTCACCGGACAAGAAGACAAAGACGTCACGCATATGGCGCAGGGCCGCGTGGTGTTTTATGGCGCGGGGCTGCAAGGCGTGGAAGACCGTTCCTATACGCCGGTGAACGGGTTGATCGCCAATGTGTTCATCCATGCCATGGCGCTGGACAACCTCATCACGCTCAACGGAAAGCCGGAACAGGATGTCGTCACCATCGGCGGATATACGCTTGCGAGCAATCCGGCGCAGGTGCTGGCGATCGTGCCCGTTATCCTGATCCTTTCCTTCATTCACATTCGCAACCGCAACAGGCGGCAGAAATACCCCGCGACCGGGGAAAGCGAAGCGAGCATGGCGGTGCAATTCTTCCTTGAGAAGATCGCGGGCTTTGGGTGGCACATGCTGGCGCTTCTCCTGGCGCTTGGCGCGGGATTGGCGCTTACCATGGCGCTGGGACTTTCGGTCGCCAACTGGATCGAGGTTGTGTTCGTTTCGCTCGTTCTGGCGGCAATGCTGCTGGTCAACTTTCCCGATGCTGTTTGGGGCTACATTCATCACGTCGCCGGCGGCAGGCCGGATGATATTCCAGAGGAGAAGATCGGATGAAATATATTCTGGGTGCCGTGTTTGTTGCCGCCGCGATTGGCGGGGTAACGGGATCTGCGTTTGCGACAAACAGCGATGCGAGCTGCACGGCTTCGGGAGACGTGGTGTTGTCGGCACGCACGCCGCAGGTCGATCTTTATGACGGCGCGAATGGCAAGCGCGTGATGAGCATGGACAAGGACAAATTCCCCTCGTGCCTGCCCGTTGCTTCGAAGGCGGCGAACATGATGCTGGAGATCAACGTCAACGGCACAAATTACTGGGTGCCGCCGCATATGGTGAATGCGCGGCTGACATCGAAATCGGCGCCGATCTGCCGCAACCTGGCGATGGGTTCCAATGAAACCAAAGTCGGATCGACGCGCGGCTTGGGCGAAGATTGCCCGAAGCCGGGATCGTCCGCGCAATGAGGTATACGCGGCGCGCCCTCGCCGCGCTCGCGCTTTCGGCTGTGTTCCTCTCCGTCCCTTGCGCGGATGCGGGCATATTCGGCCGTGGCGGTGACGGCAGCGATTATCCTTCCAAGGGCAAAGCAATCGATCTTCTGAAGCCCGCGGCGGATTACACCGATGTGGTGGGGCAAAGGCCGCGTGCGCTTGGCATCATGCGGGCGCGAGCGCAGGGCTTTGTACCATCGCCCGCGCTGCACGATTATGTGCGCGGCGTGCTGATGAAGGATCTGGCGGGGGTGCAATTGCCGCCTTCCTTCAATCCCGATGTGCGCATTCTCGCGGCGCCGGAATTCGCGGCCCTCTGTACGCCGGATGGCACCATCGTTATCACCATCGGACTTCTGGAACAGATCGACAGCGAGGACCAGCTTGCCTTCGTGCTGGGCCATGAAGTGAGCCATGCGATCTATCGCCATCACGGCGCGGACTGGTTCAAGAAATCCCAATACTACGCGGTGGTAAATGGCGGCGCGATAGACAAGACCCTTACCGAAGGACCGCTTGCCAGCAATTCGACAGTCAAGAATCTTGCACGCGGGCTCGACGTGGCGCGGCATCTGGCAAAGTTGAGCGCCAATGTTCTTTCGCCGCAATTCGAGAAGGATCAGGAAAACGCAGCCGACGCTCTGGGCTTCGATCTGGCGGTGAAGGCGGGATATAGCACCGAAGGCGCCAACGGCATTCTCGAAAAGCTTTCGCAGCAGGAAGAAGAGGCCAAGAAGGCGGCTGCGGCGGCCAAAGCTTCAGAGAAGAAGAAATCGGGATCGGATGATGACGATGGCTTCCTCGGAAAATTGTCGAGCATCGGCGATCTTGGAAACCTGACTTCGGGCGGTCATCTGAACGGCGAAGTGGTCGCAGATCTTGCCATCACCGCTTTCGACAGCGCGGTCAATTCCATGGCGGAAGATGCGACCACGCACTATCCTGCGACCGAGCGCGAAAAGCTTCTGGGCGAATATCAGTTCCGCGAATATCGCGACACGCTTCCCGCAGCACCCACGAGCCTGCCCTGGAAAGGCCAGCCCAGCACGCAACCGGCGCACGATATGGTTGAAGTCATGACCCACTATGCGGATGCCGAAACGACGGCCGGCTATGTGGCCGACAGGCGCAGCACCTCGCTCGTCGCCGCCAACAACGCGATGCTCCAATCGGTGAAATCGCCGACCGACAATCACGCCTATACGCTGTTCGCGGCCTCGGGCTATTACGACGTGAGCGGGAAATCCGCACTATCGGAGGCGGCCCTTGTGCGCGCCACACAGGGGCCGGAACCTTCGTGGGAGGTTTATGCGCGACTGTTGAACATCTATATGCAGCGCCACGACTATACAAAGGCCCAGGCATTGATGGATCAGGCCGTGCTGCGGTTCGACAATTCGCCGGTGCTCCTCCCCAAACGCATTGAAATCCTGCATGCTCAGGGCCGGAACGCTGAAGCGCAGGCGCTGCTGCCACAATGCAAAGACTACGATATCGACGAGCTCTACGACCTCTGCAAGTCATCGGCGGGGCAGGCATGAGGCGCACGCTTCGTATCGCGTTGCTCGCGGGATCATGCGCGTTGGTAGTGAGCGGAGCTTTGGCCAACGGCTATCCTTCCAATGGGCGCGCAATTGACCAGTTACGCCCCGCCGCGGATTACAGCGATATCGTACAAGGGCGCGCACGCGCGCTTGGCATCTTGCGGGCGCGGGCCAACGGATTTGTGCCTTCGCCCGCGCTGCACGATTATGTGCGCGGTGTTCTGGCAAAAGTATTGAAAGGCGTGGTGTTGCCTGCGTCGTTCAATCCCGATGTGCGCGTGCTGGCGGCGCCCGAGTTCACGGCCCTTTGCACGCCGGATGGAACGATCATCGTCACCATCGGGTTGCTGGAGCAGCTGGACAGCGAGGATGAACTTGCCTTCGTGCTGGGGCACGAGGTGAGCCACGCGATTTATCGCCACCACGGCCATGACTGGTATGAGCGTTCGCAATATTACGCTGTGATGAGCGGGACTTCGGTGGACCAGCTCACCAATTATGTGGGCTTCTCTTTCGGAGGCGTTTCCGTCAGCCAGCTAACGCGCACCGCGAAGCATCTTTATCGCCTGAGCCAGAATGTTCTGGCGCCGCAGATGGACAAGAACCAGGAAGATGCGGCCGATGCGCTCGGTTTCGATTTGATGGTGAAGGCTGGCTACGATCCATCGGCCGCCCTTGGCGTGATGGACCGGCTGGCGGCGCAGGAAGCCGAGGCCGAACGCATGGCGGCGAGCGAGAAGAAACTCGCTGAAAAAGAAGAAATGGAAGATGAAGAGCAGAGCCAGCGCGACCTTCTCACCGGCTTTGGCGGATCGGGCGGTGGCGTGACGGCTCTTGGCATGGGGCTGTTCAACACTGCTGTCGACAACATGGAAGATGATTCCACTACGCATCACCCCGCGCCCGAACGCGAGCAGCTTCTGAGCACCTATGAATTTCGCGAATATCGCGACGAAAAGCCCGGCATGCCGACGCCGCTGCCATGGAAAAGCGGGTCTTCAAATCCGCAAGGCCCGGCGATGGGTGCGTTGCTTGCGCATTACTCCGAAGCGGAGAATGCGGCCGCCTTCATCGCCGACAAGAAGGGCACCGATCCGGCGGTGCAGGCATCGGTGCAGCAATCGACGCAGCAGCCGACGGACGATCACGCCTATACGCAATTCGTGGCTTCCGAATATTACGATCTGGCAAAAGACGAGCCGCGTTCGGAAGCAGCCCTTCTTGAAGCGATCAAGGGGCCCGAGCCTTCGTGGCAGGTCTATTCGCGACTTTTGAACATCTATCTCGGGCGCAAGGATTTCGCCAAGGCGCAAGGGGTGATGGATGGCGCGGTGACGCGCTTCGACAATTCGCCCGTGCTGCTGCCCAAGCGGATCGAGATTCTGCACGGCGCAGGCCGGCAACAGGAGGCCGAGGCGTTGTTGCCGCAATGCGAAGGTTTCGACATCAAGGAATTGTATGCGCTCTGCCGCAAATCGGCGGGCAAGGATGAAGATTAAGTCTGGATCGGCGGCATCACGACCGTGGGCTTGGTCTTGCGGATGGTGAAGCCGGACTCTTCGAGTGCCGCGCGGATTTCTTCGGCATGGCCCGCATCGCGCGCCTCGATCACCATGCCGAGATCGGCGGATTTGGCGGGCATATCCGTCATCATGCGGTTGTGGGAGACTTCGAGAATATTGCCGCCCGCCTGCCCCACAAGCGTCGCGATCTTCGCGAGCAGGCCGGGCCGATCTTCGATTTCGACCACGACCGACAGGATGCGGCCTTCGCGGGCGAGTTCGCGCAGGATCACATTCGACAGCAATCGCATGTCTATATTGCCGCCCGACAAAACAATGCCGACCTTCCTGCCCTTGAAGATTTTCGGATGGCGCGCGACGGCGGCATAAGCGGCAGCACCCGCCCCTTCCACAACCGTCTTTTCGATTTCGAGCAATGTTGCGATGGCGCGTTCGATTTCTTCTTCGCTGACGAGAAGAATATCCTTCACGCTTTTTTCGATGATGGCGCGGGTGATCTTGCCCGGCTCCTTCACCGCAATGCCCTCGGCAATGGTTTGCCCGGCGCAAGGCAACTGCTTGCCTTTGATCGCATCGAACATGGAAGGATAGAGTTCGGCTTCCACGCCATAAATCCGGATTTTGGGATTCAACGCCTTCGCGGCGATGGAGATTCCCGAAATCAGGCCACCGCCGCCGATCGGCACGACCAGCGTATCGACATCGGGCACGTCTTCGATCAGTTCCAGCGCGACGGTGCCCTGGCCCGCGATCACCAATGGATCGTCATAAGGGTGGATGAAGACGAGGTTTTCCGCGGCGGCGATTTTCTGCGCGTGCTTGAAGCATTCGGAAAGGGCAGCGCCTTCCAGCACCACGCGGGCGCCGAAATCCTTGGTGTGTTTCACCTTGTTGAAGGGCGTGCCTTCGGGCATCACAATGGTCGCCGGAATGCCGAGGCGGCCCGCGTGATAGGCAACCCCCTGCGCATGGTTGCCCGCGCTCATCGCGGCGACGCCGCGTTTGCGCTGTTCGGGCGAGAGCGAGAGCAGCTTGTTCAGCGCGCCGCGTTCCTTGAACGAGGCGGTAAATTGCAGGTTCTCGAATTTCAGATGAATGTCGCAGCCCGCGAGCTTCGACAGGGTGCGCGAGTGATGGGTGGGCGTACGCTCAACCGCGCCTTTGATGCGGGCGGCCGCAGCGCGCACATCTTCAAGCGAGATTTCGGGAGGGGCGGTCTTTTTCACGGCAACCGCGCCCGGTGACCGTTGGCAGCGCACGAATCTGAACCCCAGACGGAGGTATCATGATACAATTTCATACGCTCAACACATTCCAACGCCGTTCGGCATAACTTTTACTCAATAGGGCCCGGCACGACTTTATTGGATTGCATTACTCAACACAAATTCGATCCTGAGATGGCATGGATCGACAATCTGGCCACCTCCCACGCACGGAACATCTCAACACCCGGGCATTTCGGCACGCACCCCCAACGAAAAAAGCGGCGGATTTCTCCGCCGCCTTTGATGGCCGAAGGGGTATGAACTACCAGTTCTTGGTGATGCGGATGCCAAAAAGGCGGGGATCGGTGACGAAGACGTTGGTCGTCAGGCCCGTATCGTCGGTGTTCAGGAAGGCGCCGGTGATCGCCGTCGTGTCGAACACGTTCTTCATATAGGCCATCGCTTGCCAGCCATCCTGATTGGTGAGGATCAGTGAGAGATTCACGTTGGTGTAGCCGTGGATCTGATCGTAGGGCTTGTCGTTGAAGACGCGGGCAAAGGTATTGCCCTGCCAATATCCATCGACGCGCGCTGTTGCCGCCCAATCCGCACTGATCGGCATGGAGTATTGCGCACCAGCCGAAAGCGTGAAAGGCGGCGCGTTGGGAAGCTGGTTGCCGCTCAGATCTTTGTCGAACCCTTGACCGCCATTGGGCGCGGTCGCAGGATCGAAACCCGCATAGCCCGGCGATTGAACCGGATCGGGATTGGGCACATAGGGAGCAAGGTTACCGGATCAACTCCCTGAGTATAAGCCGATGCAAGCGCAATGCAGGATGCCAGCGAATCCGCCAGTATTTCGTTCACAACTGCAGTGGGAAGAATGCAATTGGATGTTTCGGTGGGGAATGGTTTGACGACCATCCAATCCGTGTTTCCCGCCGTGCGATCCATCAGGTCGATGGCCTTGCGAGCCATTGTCGAGTGTGGCATTCTCATAACCGCCTGACAGATTGAAACGCAATCCGGGAATCGGCTCCCAGGTGGCTTCCACCTCCGCGCCCTTGACGTGGGCATTGAAGTTCAAATTGACAGAGGTGCGATCGACGATCTGGGATATCTGATAGTTCTGGTATTTGTAATAGAAGACATCCGCGTTGAACGTCATCGCGCCGTCGAGCAGCGTGTTCTTCGTACCCAGCTCAAACGCATCCACGAATTCCGGCTTGAAGGTCAGCGGATGCGTGGCGTTGCTTGGCGATGATCCGCCGATGCCGAAAAAGTCCGGCAACGGTATAACGCCGGGCGGATTGGCGCCACCACCTTTGTAACCGCGCGAATAAGAGCCGTAGACCAGCGTCTGATCGGTGAAGTCGAGCTTCGGCGTCCAGTTGGCGACGAATCGGCCCGTCCATTCCTTCCATTGCTGATCGAGAAGCCTTGCAGGGATCGACGATGCCCTCGATGGGATAGCCTTTGCCCGCCATGGCGGTCCAGCTTGGGATCTCGGTGAAATGTTTCATGTCATCGGTCCAGCGCAAGCCGCCCGTCAGCTTCACATCCGGCGCCACCTGATAATAGACTTCGCCGAAACCCGCCCAGGAGTTCAGGCTGTAGGGATTCTGGCTGCGGAAATAATTGTGGCCCTGGCCATCGAGATGATCGATCGGATTGGGATCGATCCATGCGCAGCCAAATCCGGTGAATAGTAGGACTGTTGCGGATCGGCCGGTTGCGGATTGCACGTATTTGCAAGCGCCGGATCGAACGGGGCGTGCGCGCAGAGCGATCATGAAAGCATCGCCTAGACTGAATTGGATTATTCCGGTGAGCAAGGAAATGGCATTGATGAAGACATAATAATCTTCGACTGTCTGGTAGTGCAGATAATTGGCGCCGACGCTGAAATTGAGCGGGCCGCTGAAATTCGACGCCAGCCGCAATTCCTGCGAGAATTGCTGCGCATGTTCCTGAGAAAGATCCTCACCGACCAACCGGCTCGAACATCCCAGTTGCGGATCGCAAAACTCGCCATCCTGCCCGACAAATTCCATTGATAGACCTTAATTGCATGAATATGCCCGGCGGCGGTATTGAACCGGTTGTAATCCTCCGTCGAATACAGCATGTCCTTGTTGAATCCCGTCTGCGACGTCAGCGTCAGTGCATCGGTGATATTGTAATCCGCGTTCAACTCGAACGTATCGTTCTTCGCCCGATATTTCGGATCCAGCAGCGAATTGACGACGCGCAGATCCTGCGACTGGTTCACGCCTGCATAAGGATTGATGCCGCCCGGAACGATAGCCAGCCGTAAACTCCAATGCGACCACAAAAGGAATAGCACCAGCACTCGGCGTTTGAAACGCGGTCGGTCCATAGAGTGGGCCCGGCGCACATCCCTGCGAGAGATAATTCGAGAGTCGACATCGACGGCACTCTGCGGCCCCGCGGGCCCATCGATCACGGAAGGCCCATTGTCTCGCGTGCAAAGCTGCTTGGTCGAGCGGGCGCGGTCGTCATTTTCGCTGAAATGTTCCCAGACGAAATTCGCCGTGAGGTTTTCGATCGGATGAACGAGAAGCGACACGCGGCCCGACCACAGATCGCGGCCATCGATGCTTTGATTCGTCTGCTTCGTTGAAGGCATAGCCATCGCGCTTGGTCCATTCGCCCGCGACGCGCAGATCGAGCTTGTCGCCGACGATGGGAATATTCAGCATGCCTTCCATGCGGCGGTTGTTGTAATTGCCGACATCGAGCGAGGCCATCGCTTCGTACTGATCTGTCGGCTTTGGCGGAAATCAGATTGACCACGCCCGCTGTCGCATTGCGGCCATAGAGTGTTCCTTGCGGGCCGCGCAGCACCTCGACCTGGCTGACGTCGTAGAATTCCTGTTCGAAGAAATGATTGCGGATGAACGGGATATCGTTGAACGCAACCGCCACGGCAGGATCGGTCGTGACCGAAATCGCCTGCGTGCCGATGCCGCGAATCTGGATGTTGTAGCCGGTGAAATTGGTCTTCGAGAAGGTCAGGTTCGGCACCTGCTTCACCAGATCGGGGCCGCCGCTTGTCTGGGTGGCGGTCAACTGCTCCTGAGAAAGCGCGGTAATCGAAATCGGAATCGATTGCACATCCGCGCCGCCGAGCTTCGATGATGTGACCGTCACTGTTTCGACGGCGGCGCGTGCGGAGGGTGCTGCTTGTGCCAATAAAATTGCCGGAAGATCCAGTTCTTCGTTCTGCGAACTCTGGCCGCGAACAATAGCCACCCCGCCACCGGCATCCGGCGACATTGCCAGGCCCGTTCCAGAGAGAATCCGGTTCAGCGCCCGGTCCGGCGGCAACTCTCCCTTGACGCCCTTGGTCTTGAGCCCACGGATTGCATCCGTGGATACCATGAGGTGAATGCCGGATTGCGCCGAATAGGCGTTTAGCGCCGTCGTCAAGTCGCCGCCCGGAATATCGAAGTCGGCAGCGTGGGCGCCGACGATGAGCGCAAGCGGTGCTGCGCCTGCAAACAGAAAATTCCTGTAATTCAACATTTATATCCCCCTCTTGCGCGCGTTGCGCCTGGCTTCCCTCACGGCCGAAGCCGCGTATTCCTTGCGTTCAATGCGTGATTAAAAACTTGCCGTTGACCTTCTGTGCGCGCAGGCCGAACACCTTGCGCGCCATGCGCAGAAATTCGTTGGGGTCCGTGGCCGATACCGTTCCTGTGACGGGAAGGTGCGCGATGGACGCATCTGCGACCTCGACCTTCGTGGCGTTGTAACGGCTGACCTGCTCGGCGGCGTCTGCGAGCGGCGTGCTGTCGAAGACGATCACGCCGCGACGCCAACCGAGTTCATCGGAAAGGCGGCGCGCGGATTTTCGCGTAACCGATAGTTTTTCGGCGGATGCGATGGCAGCATCGCCTTCCCGCAGCACCACCGAAGGCGAGTTCCGGGAGGCGTCCAGGCTCACCCGCCCTTCCAGAACCGCAACTTCGAACCTATCGGTTCCGCGCTTTACGACGAATTTCGTGCCCAAATCGGTAATACGGCGATCTCCGACGAACACCGTCAGAGGACGGGATGCATCGTGCGTCACCTGAAGATAAGCTTCGCCCTTGCTGAGCCAGATGTTTCGCGCCGTGGCGCTATCGGCCAGGCGTATTGCCGTGTCGGTGTTCAGTTCGATCCGCGAGCCGTCGGGCAGCATCACCGTTTCACGGCCGCCAATGCTTGTCGCGTATTCGACACCGGTCGCTCGCGGGAGCGCCAACCAGAGGCCGCCCCCTATCGCGACAACCCCAACCGCTGCCGCGGCATTGCGAAGAAACCGCAAATAGGAACGGCGCGGCGTTCCCGGCGCGCGCAGCGCGCTTAACCGCTCGGTGCGCGACCATGCGGCTTCCATCCGCCAATAAGTGATGCGGTTGACGGTCGCCTCGTCGAGCCAGGCGGCAAGCTCTGCCTCATCCTTCTCTGCCCAACCGCCACGATCGCGGCGATCCAGCCAGTCCGCCGCAATGGCGTCGATTTCATCGGCGCGGCTTTTCGATGATTTGCCGGCGAGATCGCTCATGGCTTGTCTCGCAAACCGGAAGCGGTGCCGAAAAGCATTTCCGTGAGAGCGCGCATACCGTCTGTGACGTGCGCGGAAATCGTTTCCTCGGTGATGCCAAGACGCACCGAGATTTCCGCGCGCGACAGCCCCTCGACGCGGCGCATCAGTATGATCTCCTGGGTGCGGCGCGGAAGGCGCTCGAGCGCGCGTTGCAGGAGCCGCAGCTCGTCTCGGGCGATGGTTGCGCGTTCGGGATTTGGCGCATCGAGAGTTGCTTCCAGAACATCGAGGTCCGCCATGGCTTCCATGGGAACGATGCGTTCGCGCCGTAACCGGTCGATGAGAAGGTTGCGCGCCGTGGCAACGACAAACTGCTGAGGCTTGTCCGGGAGTTTTTTGAGAGCGGCTTCATAGACCAGGACATAGATGTCGTTCCTCAGGTCCGCGATGTCGTCCCTGCGGCGCCAATTGCGGCGCAGGTACTGCATCAGGGCCGATTCCAAAGGCAGAACCTCTCGAATGAACCAGGCACGCACCTCCTCCATCGCAGCCACCCTGTTTTTGGGCTGGCCGACCTCACTTGGGCGGTCCATGTCTGGCGTTTCGACCATTACCCAGCGCCTGCCTTTCGCGGGGCCGACTTCGAAACCTCACATGGATTGACGATTGACGCCGACAAATCTGGGTCAGATTTTTTGAAGAGGGATCAGTCCATATGGATTGAGCACTGCACGCGAAGCACCAATCGGACGGGATGGCTTCGCCAGCTTGCGCTTCCAAAAGCGTTTCAGAAACACGGAGCGCTCCCCCGAGGGGAATGGGTGAGCCCAGACCGTTTTCAGCAGGAGGATTTGGAAGGGGGATTTCGGCTAAGTACTTGTTTCAGCTGGTAGCAGCGGACGGATTTGAACCGCCGACCAAGGGATTATGATTCCCCTGCTCTACCACTGAGCTACGCTGCCGTAAGCCAGCCGAGGCGCGGGATTTAAGGGCGGGGTCGGGGCCTGTCAAGGCGAGCAATCAGGCGGCCGCGCGGGCCGGTTCTGCGCGAACGATCCAGCCGCCGCCTAGCACGCGCGAACCGTTTGGTTCGTAGAAAACGCAAGCCTGGCCGGGGGCCACGCCCTCTTCCGCCGCGAGCAGCTCGACCTGTGCAGTACGGTCCGGCAACGGTGTGACGCGCGCCATCACCGGCGGGCGCAGCGAGCGGACCTTCACGGCGCATTCGATTTCACCCGTACCCGGTGAAAGCCAGTTCACATCACGCAACGTGATCATCCGTGTGCGGAGGGCTTCGCGGGGGCCGACGGTGACGCGGGCTGTCCTGGCATCGAGCTTGACGACGAACAGCGGCTCCTCATTGCCGGAAAGGCCGAGGCCTTTGCGCTGGCCGATGGTGAAATGCATCACACCCTCGTGGCGGGCGAGCACACGGCCTTCCAGATCGACGATCTCGCCCGGAGCCGACGCATCAGGGCGCAGCTTTTCCACCACCGACGCATAATCGCCGTTCGGGAACGAAGCAGATATCCTGGCTATCCGGCTTGTCGGCAACCGCAAGGCCGAGTTCGGTTGCGATGGCCCGCACATCGCGCTTTTCCATGCCGCCAAGGGGGAAGCGCAGAAATAGAGTTGCTCCGGCGTCGTGTTGAACAGGAAATAGCTCTGGTCGCGCGTGGCATCGACGGCGCGATGGAGTTCCGCACCGCCCGTTCCTTCAACGCGGCGTACATAATGGCCCGTGGCCAGCGCATCCGCGCCCAATTCCTTCGCGGTATCCAGCAGGTCTGCAAATTTCACTTTGCTCGTTGCACTGGACGCAGGGGATCGGTGTTTCGCCGCGTGCATAGCTATCGGCGAAATCCTGCATCACGGCCTTCTTGAAGCGTTGTTCGTAATCCAGAACATAATGCGGGATGGCGAGGCTTTCGGCGACGCGGCGCGCATCGTGGATGTCCTGTCCGGCGCAGCACGCGCCCTTCTTCTCGGATCGCCGCACCATGATCGTAAAGCTGCAGCGTGATGCCGACCACGTCGTAACCCGCGCGCTTCAGCAATGCCGCCGTCACAGACGAATCCACGCCGCCGGACATCGCCGCGACGATGCGGGTTTCCGTGGGGGTTTGGGGGCGGCAAGGCTCATGGAGCAGGCGTATAATCCCCAGCGCCTGCTGCGGCAAGTTTGGCCGGAATCAGCCTGTCGGCAGGTAATTCAACAGCGAAACCTGGCTCAACTGGGCCGTCACCTGCACCGCTGCCTGCAGCGCAACCTGGTTCTGGTTGAGCTGGGTGATGGCGGTTCCCATATCGACATCTTCGAGGTTCGATACGAAACCTTTGTAAAGCGTCGAGGTGGCTTTCTGCTGATCTATTACGTCGTTGAGATGATTGTAGGTGAAACCGTTGGCCGCGGCCTGATTGTTGAGATTGGTGTTTGCGGTCTGGGCGGCCTGGACCTGGCTGGTCAGGAAATCGGACTGGGTCGAGTTGACGGTCGTGCCAAAGGGACCGTTGGGGCCGGAATTGAAATTGGCGATATCCGACAACGACTGGAACAACTGTGTGCCGAGGTCGGAGGCGAGAAGCCCTACCTGCACCGTCTGCCCGCCGCCGACATTGACCGATTTCTTGACCGTGCCGTTGGAAAAGGCATCGGAGACACCGGGCAACGCCGCCAGGTCGGAAAGCGAATCCACATTGACGGGCGGCGCGGTGTCGTTTTCACCGCCATACAGATAATTGCCGTTGGCATCCTTGGAATTCAGAATCTGCTTTGCCTGATCGAAGATGCTTTGCGCCTGTGTCATCAGGGTCGAGCCATCGTCATCGGCCATCGCCTTGGTGACGGCCTGACGCAACTGATCGGCAAGATCGGCGAGCGAACTCACCTGCGTATCCTGCAAATCCGCCTGGTTGACAGCGAGTTGCGTGGAAGATTGAAGGGCAGCGGATTGGGCGGCGGCGGAGCGAGCGGCTTCGAGCACGCCGGCCTTGTCGCCCATGCCTGCGTAGGTGTTGGCGACTTTGCCGCTTGAGACCTGTTGTTGCGAGGTGTTGAGATTGCTCTCGTTCTGCATCAACTGCGCGAGCAGTATCTGGGCCTGATTGTTGGTGGCGACGCGACCGATCATCCGGTGTCTCCTTATTGAATCTGCAGGAGGGTGTCGTAAAGCTGACCCACGACGGTCAGCATGCGCGCACCCGCGGCATAAGCCTGTTGATAGGTCATCATGTTGGTCAGCTCTTCGTCGAGGTTGACGCCCGAAGTCTGCGACTGTCGCGACTGGGCTTCGGCGAAGCGATCGCTTTGCGCGGTCGCGTTGCTGGTGACGGTTTGGCTGCGTGTGGCGACATCCTGATAAAACGAGCCCGCATAATCGCCCAGGGTTGCTACCTGCGTGCTCAGATTGCCGACGCGGGCGAAGCTTTGATCCTGCGACTGGATGTTCTGCAACGCGAGCAGGCCGCGATTGTCGCCGGCGCCCGCGATGCTATCGCCCGCTACGCTGGTCGTGGTGATATTGGATTGTGCGAAGGCGAGCTTCGAAGGGCTCGCGGCGAGTGCCGGGTTCACCTGGAAACTGCTCGCCAGCGCGGCCTGCTGGCCGCTGCCGATGCCGAACATCGTGGTGAAGCTCATGCCGGTCGCGCCGCGCTGCGTCGTGTCGTTCGTCACATTGACGCTATAGGCTGAATATTGCGAAGCCGGCGTGATGGTGAGGGTGCCATCACTTGCGAGCGACGCGGTGGCCGCACCACCGAACGAGGTGTTGATCGCCGAGATGACGTTACCGACCGTCATGCCCGCGGAAATATTGACGGTGGCCTGTTTGGCTATGTTGCCGTTTGCATCCTTCAGCAGGAAAGATCATCGAGCCGCCCGCGGCGAGCCCGCTTGCATCAGATGCCGAAAGGCCGGTTGCGGTGATCGAGGGAGCGGCCGAACGGAAAATATCGTTCAGGCCGAAGAATTGCGAAAGGCCGGAACCCGCGCGATCTGACGGTGTGGCCGCATCATCCTGCACCACCACACCGTTGCTGCCGGTGGCAGAGACGGTGAGCACGCCGTTTGTGAAGGATGCCGAACCATTGGCGCCCAGCGCGGTGTTGAGCGCGGTGGTGAAACTTCCGACCGTGCTGCCGATGCTGACGGCGCCGCCGCCATCGACCGAAAGCGTGCCCGCATCGAAATCCACATCCACCCGCGAAACGAGCTTGCCGCTTGAATCGGCAACCGCGACCGTTGTCTTGCCGCTGAAGTTCAGCGCATCGGTCGCGAGCAAGCCGGTGTTGCGGCCCTGCATCGTGGTGGGCGGCGGAACGGAAGTATTTGCGTTACTTTGTGCGTTGAAAGCCAGCGAAGCATTTTGTGCGATGCTGCCCAATTCCTGCTGGAGGTCGGAAAGCGTGCCATCGCGCATGTCGATCAGGCCCTTGAGCGAACCGGAAGATAGATGCGGGTCTAGGGTCTGCGTCTGGCCGATGACTTCGCCGGTGGACGGATTGATGTTGGAAATCGAAATCTGGCCATAGGAGCCGTTGGAGCTTCCGGCCTGATAGGAAAGCTTGGCATAGGTATCGCCGACCAGGTTCATGCCGTCATTCGTCATCACGACGAGCGAACCGTTCGATTGTGTGGTGGTGCGCACATCGATCAGGCCGGAAAGGCTCTGCACTGCAACATCGCGCTGATCCAGCAGGCCCGTCGAGGTATCGCCCGTGGCGTTGGCTTTCTGGATCTGCTGGTTGAGCGAGTAGATCTGCTGAATGAGATTGTTGACGCTGCCGACGGTGGTGCCGACCTGCTGATCCACCTGTCCCTGCAATGTGCTCAAGGAATCCGACAAATTGGAAACGGTTCCGGCAAAGCTCTGGAACGAATTGAGGATGCCCTGCTGGCTGGCGCTGGCGTTGGGGGCGAGTGCTGCGCTGCCGAGCGCGGCATAGATGTTGTCGAGCTGGGTGGTCAGGGCCGTGCCGTCGCCCGGCTGGCCGAGCATACCGTTCAACTGATCGAAGATCGTGGACTGGGTACTATATTGCTGCGAGGCGCTGTTGGACGAAAGCGTTTCCTGCGTCAGGAATTGATCGGCCATGCGCTGGATGTCGGCGATGTTCACGCCCTGAAGCTGACCACCGGTGACGAGCACCTGCTGATTGACCACGCGCCGGGCATAGCCGGGCGTGTTCATGTTGGCCACGTTGTTCGAGACCACGCGCAACGCGGCGGTGTTCGTCTGTAACGCGGTCAACGCGCTCGACAGGATACCGTTCAGGCTCAAGGCGGGCTCCGAATGCTTTTTCGCCGCTGGGCTATTCGCAAAGGCCGTGCCAGCGATTTGTGTGGTTTCCAAAGGGTTTTCGGGCGTTTTCGGGCGAAGCGTTGGGCAGTCTTTGCCGGGTGCGGCAGAACATGCCTTGCACAAACACATCCGCATATAACCGCGCGTCGCGCGCGCGTATGGCTAAAGCGCGCAAACCATGGCTCGCAAAACTGGTCCGGCCCTTGCTTGGAGTGGTGCGGACAAATGCGGGATCACTTCGTGGCAGTCATGGCCGCTCACGTTGCAACGACAAACGCAAACGCACATGCGCATCCCGCGCAAGGCGCTGCGAACGATGCTGCGCCAGGCGGCGAACTGTTCGCATCGTTGCTGGTGAAAACCGGCGATTCCGACGAGACCGACGCGAAGACAGACAAGGACGCCGGGACCGATTCCGGCAAGGCGCACGGCAAACTCAAGAAATCCAAGGGCAGCGCGGCTGACAGCGCGACCAATCTCGTCGACATGCGGGCGTTGCCTGCACATCTGGCGGCGTTGAATGCAAAATTTGCTTCCGCGAACGGGAAACCGGCAAAAAGCGGTCACGCCGCCAATGACATCGATGCGGTGGGTGCAGCCGATGCCGGGAAGGATGGGGCACGAGATACCTCCTCGATCCTGAGCCGCATCATGGACGCGAAATCTTCGGACAAAACCGCGCCCGCAAAAGATGCCGGCAAGAAATCTCCGGGCCAGGACATCGGCAGCGACGGTGATGAGACCGCCGCAGCGGCGGCACATGCTTCGCCAAAAGATGCGCATGGCTCGACGGCGAAAGGTGACAAGACGGGCACGGGCCAAACGGCCGAGATCGCGAGCGCGGCGGACACACCACCGACGGGCGACGCGGGCAAAGCCGATGCCGACCATGACAAGAAATCCACCAAAGATCATGGTGCCGAGAGCGATGCAGCGAAGGACGCGCAAGCATCCGTACCCGACAAGGCGGCAGCACTTGCAGCCGCAGTTGACAAGAACACCCGCCAGGCTGGAGCCGCACAGGACACGCAAACGCGCGCCCTGCCCGTGCATCTCCAAGCGCAGGTCACAGAGGGCAAGGATAGCGACGGCAACAAGCCGGGCAGCGATTCCAAAGGCTCACCACAAGCCCAGCACGCAAAGAACGACACCGATGCGCAACCGCGCGCAGATGCGGTTCGTCCGGCGGCGCAGGCACCGCTGAATACCGCCGGCGCGACACCGCCCGTTTCACATACGCCGAGCGACACAACGAATGTGCAACCGGTCACTGCGCAAACGCAAACACAGGTTTCCCCCACCGTCACCGCTTCGCTGCAGGTTGGCCCGCAGATCGCGGCTCAGGCGCAAGTGCCGCCGGATGTTACCTCCCTCGCGATACAGATCGCGGCAAAATCGCAGGAGGGATCGAAGCAATTCGATATCCGCCTCGACCCGCCGGAACTGGGCCGTGTGGACGTCAAGCTTTCCATCGACGATACGGGCCGCGCACAGGCGCATCTGAGCGTCGAAAAACCCCAGACGCTGGACCTGTTGCAGCACGACCGTTCGAGTCTCGAACGCGCTCTGAAAGATTCCGGCGTCGATCTTTCGCAGAACGGGCTCAACTTCTCGCTCAAGGGCCAGGAGAAGCAGAGCGACAATTCCACGCCGTTCCGCGGGCGCAGCCGCAACCTTGCAGTGACAGCGGCCATCGAAACCACATCCGCGGCCGTTGCCGCATCCACCAATTCGTTCGCGGCGGGCAACACCCGCCTCGACATCCGCGTCTGAAGGAGATCGCCATGACTGTGGCTCCCACAACGAACACGCCCACAACCGGCACCGGTACATCGGCAAGCAACACCGGCTTGCAGCAGCTATCGGGGAACTTCGACACGTTCCTGACGCTGCTGACCACGCAGCTTCAGAACCAGGATCCGCTTTCGCCGATGGATTCCAACCAGTTCACCCAGCAATTGGTCGAGTTCAGCGGCGTCGAACAGCAGATCAATACCAACCAGAGCCTCCAGTCCCTCATCAGCCTGACGCAGAGCCGCAGCAACACCGACGCCGTGAACTATCTCGGAAAATCGGTGACGCTGTCCAACGGCAAGGGCGCGCTGATCGATGGCTCCGCCAACTGGACCTATGCGCTCAGCGATGCGGCGAAAGCCAACACGATCAGCATCACCGATGCGAGCGGAAAGACCGTCTACACCGGAACGGGCGAAACCACCACGGGCGCGCACAGCTTCACCTGGAACGGCCAGGACAACTACGGAAATCAGCTTCCCGACGGTCAATACACATTCACGCTCAACGCAACCGCTGCCGATGGCTCCGCTGTCTCCAACGCCGTGGCGAGCAAGGGCGTAGTCGGCCAGGTCGATTTCAGCGGCAGCGAACCGCAACTGATGATCGGGCCGATGGAAATACCGCTCTCGGAAGTGGCGGCACTACAGAACTAAGAACCGGCGGCCGAGAAACGGCGCCACCCCAACCATGACCGCGAACGGGCCGAAGCCCGCAAGCGGGAGACTGAAAAAGGAAAGATACCATGAGCCTCACCGGCGCCATGATGATCGGCGTGACAGGCCTCAACGCGAACAGCCAGGCCTTGTCCATCGCCTCTTCGAACATCGCGAACGTGAACACCATCGGCTACAAGGCCGGGCAGAACAATTTCTCGACCCTGCTCGCCGACTCCATGGGTTCGGGCGACATTTCCTCGCAGGGCGTGATCTCCGTCGGCTCGCAGAACGTGACGCAGCAGGGTCTGCTGCAGACCACGCAATCGCCGACAGATCTTGGCATCTCCGGCAACGGGTTCTTCGTCGTCAACGCGGCGGCCGATGGATCTGGGCGCACACTCTATACCCGCGCGGGCAATTTCACGCCGGATTCCAACGGCGACCTGAAGAACGCAGCCGGTTTCTATCTGGAAGGCTGGCCCGTCGATATCAACGGCAATATCCCGACCGACCGCAATGACATGACGCCCGTCAACGTCGCGGGTCTTTCCGGTAAGGCGCAGGCCACCACCGAAATGACCGTGCAGGCGAACCTGCAGGCTTCCACTCCCGTCACCGCCGGTTATACGGCCGGCGACATGGCTGCCGGAACGGTAACACCGGCCTTCACGCGTACCATCAATGTCTACGACAGCCAGGGCGGCGCACAGCCTCTAGGCCTTTCGTTCATCAAGACGGGCGCGAACACCTGGGCCTACGAAGTCAATTTCCAGGGCGCTGCCGGCAGCACGACGGGCACCAACCCGATCGCCACCGGCACGATGAAGTTCAATTCGGACGGCACGCTTGCCAATGCCGATACCAGTTCCGCCACGCCAACCGGCACGATGGACGTGACTATTCCCTGGGATCCGACGACCTCGGGTCTTCAGCCGCAGACGGTGACGTTGAACCTCGGCACGGTCGGAAGCTCCGATGGCCTGACCCAGTTCGACAGTTCGTCGGCGCTGGTGAACTCCTCGGTCAATGGCGCGCTGTTCGGCAACCTGACCGGCGTGAATATCGACTCGAGCGGGGTTGTGACGGCGCAATTCTCCAACGGCCTGATCCAGAAGATCTACAAGCTGCCGATCGCCACCTTCGCCAACCCGGACGGGTTGAGTGCGGTTTCGGGCAACGCCTACGCGGTAACCAACCAGTCCGGCAATGCCATCGTCGGCGAAGCCAACACGGGTGGCGCGGGCTCGATCCAGTCTTCTTCGCTGGAAAGCTCCACAGTCGATCTCGCGGGCGAGTTTACGAATCTTATTACGACACAACGTGCCTACTCCGCATCGGCACGCATCATCACCACAGCCGACCAGATGTTGCAGACGTTAAACCAGATTCCGACGTAATGGAGATAAGCGCCGCGTAAATGCGCGGCGCTCGTTTCCCGACTCGGGACAAATCGAGCGAGAGAATTTCAGTTTTGTTTACCTTGCTTTTTGGCCGTTTTTTTAGAAGCGGAGCGTAGTTTGACGCTGGGTAGTAGTGAAGTTGGGAGTAACAGGATGGCCGACGACCGCAGAGGACGCGTCAGCTATGTGATCGGGCCGGACGGAAGCCCGCTCACATTGGCCGATCTGCCGCCGCCGCAGACCAAGCGCTGGGTAATTCGCCGCAAGGCCGAAGTGGTTGCCGCTGTTCGCGGCGGGCTGCTCAGCCTCGACGAAGCTTGCAAGCGCTACACGCTGACGGTGGAGGAATTCCTTGCCTGGCAGCGCGCCATCGAACGCTTTGGGCTGGCGGGCCTGCGCGCGACGCGGGTTCAGCAGTATCGTAACTGAGATCGATCGAGGAGTTTTGCAAATCTAAAGGAATTCTTAATCCTGAATTCCCTTTGGCGATTTTATATTCCTCTCTCCGCGTTAAGTCCGCTTTTACCACAACACCGGCAATGTTTGCCTAGCACGAGGGCGAACATCCGAAAACGGATTCTGCCCTGGGTAAGCGGAGGGCAGTTTGCCGGAATTCTTCAGAGGTGTCGGAGCCGCGCGGTTTGGCGCGATGGCGGGCGTTGCCGCCGCCCTCACCGCATTCTTTCTATATGTCGCGGGTGTGATCTCCGAGCCCTCCAAGACCATCCTCTATGCGGGGCTGGAGCCGCGCGAGGCCGCACAGGTCACCGCCAAGCTCGACGCGATGAACATCAAATACGACACCAAGGGCGAAGGCACGATTCTCGTGCCCTCCGACCAGGTGACGAAGCTGCGCATGGAACTGGCTTCGGAAAACCTCCCTGCCGCAGGTGTCGGCTATGAGATCTTCGACAAGTCGGATGCCTTCGGCGCCACCGCCTTTACGCAGAACATCAACCGGCTGCGCGCACTGGAAGGCGAGCTTGCCCGTTCCATCCAGACCATTTCGGGAATAGAGAGCGCCCGCATCCATCTTGTGGTGCCGGAGCACGAGATTTTCGCGCGCGACGCCCAGCCGCCGAGCGCATCGGTTGTCTTGAAGACGCGCGGCCGCCTGGACCGCGGACAAGTCGAGGCGATCCAGCATCTGGTGGCGGCTGCCGTTGCCAACATGGATTCGCAGCGCGTGGCTATTGTCGATGACCACGGCGATCTTCTCGCAGGCGGCGATGGCAAGACCGGCGCGGATGCAGGTTCCGCGGATCAGGAGCGCAGCACTTCTAGCTTTGAAGACCGGCTGCGCCAACGAGTCGAAACTATTCTTTCCAGCATTGTGGGGCCGGGCCACGCACGCGTGCAGGTTTCCGCCGACATGAGCTACAATCATGTGAGCGAAACTTCGGAATCCTATGACCCGGATTCCAAGGTTCTGCGTTCCTCCCAGACGGTTGAGCAGAATTCGAGCGATACGCAGGCTGATGGGGCTGCCAATGCCGTGTCGGTCGCCAATGCGCTGCCGAATGCACAGGTCCCCCCCTCGTCGCCAGGTGGCGGCGACAAATCGAGTTCGACCCGCACCGAGGAAACCAACAATTACGAAATCTCCAAGACCGTCAAAACCAGTACGCTTGATGGCGGCGATCTGAAAAAGCTTTCGGTTGCCGTCGTCGTAGATGGCGATGTGACGACCGATGCGGCGGGCAAAACCACTTATAAAGCGCGCACACCCAAGGAAATGTCGCAGATCGAGGCGCTGGTGAAATCGGCCATCGGGTTCGACGCCAAGCGCGGCGACCAGGTGCAGGTCACCAATATGGAATTCGCCCGCCTCGACGCCGGCCCGGTGACGCCCGAAGCCGAACCGCTTCTGGGCTTCGAAACATCGGACTGGGTGAAAGTGATCGAGGTGGCGATCCTTTCGATCACTGCGTTGCTGATCGGCTTCTTCGTGATGCGCCCGCTGATCACGCGCATGTTCACACCCGTATCGGCAATGGCCCCACAGGCTGGGCATTTCACGCCCGCACAGATTGCCTCGGGCGAAGCGCAAGCAGCCCAGGCACAGGCTGGGGCAGGCCAGATAGCATTGCCTGCGCCGAGGGAAAGCATGATCGACGTTTCACGCATCGAGGGACAAGTACGCGAATCCTCCATCAAGAAGGTTGGTGAAGTCGTCCAGTCGCATCCTGACGAAGCGCTGGCGATCCTTCGCACCTGGCTGCACGAACCGGCATAACCATGGCGCGCGCTCCCAAACCCACCACCAAGGACGACATCAAGTCGCTGACCGGCGCAGAACGCGCCGCCGTCATCATGCTTTCGCTGGGCGAAGATCACAGCGAACACATCTGGAAGATGATGGATGAGGAAGAGGTCAAGGAAGTTTCGCAGGTGATGTCGACGCTCGGCTCCGTCAGTTCGACTGTGGTCGAAAAGCTGCTGGTCGATTTCGTTTCCCAGATGTCGGGAACAGGCTCGCTGATGGGTTCTTATGAATCCACCGAACGTCTTATCGCCCGCTTCATGCCGCAGGAAAAAGTTTCGCAGATCATGGAAGAAATCCGTGGTCCGGCGGGTCGCACGATGTGGGACAAGCTCGCCAATGTGAACGAGACGGTTCTGGCGAACTATCTGAAGAACGAATATCCGCAGACTGTGGCTGTGGTGCTTTCCAAGATCAAGCCGGAACATGCCGCCCGCGTGCTCGGCGCGCTGCCGGAAGAATTCGCCATGGAAGTGGTGCAGCGGATGCTGCGCATGGAATTGGTGCAGAAGGACATTCTCGACAAGGTCGAGAAGACCCTTCGCGTCGAATTCATGTCCAACCTCGCCCGTACCGCCAAGCGCGACAGCCACGAACACATGGCCGAAATTTTCAACAATTTCGACCGGCAGACCGAAGGCCGTTTCCTGACCGCCCTGGAAGAAAGAAGCCGCGATTCCGCCGAGCGGATCAAGGCGTTGATGTTCACCTTCGAAGATCTTTCCAAGCTCGATCCAGGTTCGATCCAGACGCTTCTGCGCAATGTGGAGAAGGACAAGCTGGGACTGGCGCTGAAGGGCGCGACCGATTCCCTGCGTGACGTTTTCTTCTCAAACATGAGCGAACGCGCCGGCAAGATTTTGCGTGAGGACATGGAAGCGATGGGGCCGGTGCGCCTGAAAGACGTGGACGAAGCGCAAATGCGCATGGTCAACGTCGCCAAAGACCTTGCAAACAAGGGCGAAATCATGATCGCCAGCAAGCAGGGCGAAGACGAGCTGGTGTATTGATGAACCCGCGCGGCACCGCCACAAAATTCACCTTCGACACGGTGTTCGCCGACAGCGGCAACGCGCCTTCCGATGCGGCACGCGCCCGCCAGAAGACCGCGATGACGCAAGGCGAAGTTGACGCGCTACGCGCCGAGGCCCGCGCCGAAGGGGTGAACGCCGGCGAAGTGCGCGCGGCCGAAGCGATTGCCGCTGCCGCAAGCGAAGCAGCAGGCGCGTTGCGGCTGGTTTTGCAACGCACACACGCCGATATCGAAATCGTGCGCGCGGATGCGGCCAAGCTTGCACTCGTTGCGGCACGGACATTGGCGCGTTCTGCGCTCGATGCCCTGCCCTTTTCGGAAGTCGAGGCTGTGTTGCGGGAATCGCTGCATCAGGCGATCGGCGAACCGCGCGTCGTTTTGCGTGCAAACCCGAAGGTGGCCGAGGCTTTGCTGCCGCGCATCGAGGAAATCGCGCATGAAGAAGGTTATGAAGGCCGGGTGCAGGTTTCGGCCGACCCCAATATTCGCGGTGCGGATTGCCGCATCGAATGGCGCGGCGGCGGAGCAGAACGCTCCGAAGCCGCACTAGAGGCAGCGCTGGCCGAACTGATTTCGCGGCGTTTCAGCCACATCCATCATCCGCTCACAGAGGATTGAACCATGGCGGGCAACGACGAAGTAGAATTGCCGGATCTCGGACACGAACAGCCGCAGATGAACGCGCCCGCGTTGCTGGACAACGATGCCGCACCGGACACCGATATCAAGCGCTCCGCGACCGATCTGGAAGCAGTGTTCGATGTGCCGGTCACGGTTTCGGCGGTACTGGGCAAATCGGCGATGGAAGTGAGTTCCCTGCTGAAGCTCGGTAAGGGCACCATCGTCGAACTCGACCGCAAGGTCGGCGAGGCGATCGATATTTATGTGAACGACAGGCTTGTCGCACGCGGCGAGGTTGTTTTGGTCGAGGATCGGCTCGGCGTGACCATGACCGAAATCATCAAAGCCGGACAATCGTAAGGGATTAAAGCCATGCGTCTTCTCATCGTCGGACAATTGCAGGGCCAGCTTGGCGCCGCCACCAAGATCGCAATGGATCGCGGGGCGAAAGTCACCCATGCGGGCGACAACGACATGGCGCTGGCGGAATTGCGCAGCGGCAAGGGCGCGGATCTGGTATTGGCGGATGTTTCCTCCGATATCGGCTACCTCGTCCGTTCGCTTGCGACCGAACGCATCTGCACGCCGGTTGTGGCCTGCGGCATCGGCACCGATGCGCGCCGTGCCGTCGATGCAATTCGCGCAGGCGCGAAAGAATATCTGCCGCTGCCCCTGATCCCGAACTGATCGCGGCCGTACTTGCAGCCGTCGCCGATGAAAGCCACCAGCTTGTTTATGAAGATGAAGCCATGGGCGCTGGTGCTGGCACTGGCCGATCAGGTGGCGGGCAGCGACGCCTCCATCCTCGTCACGGGCGAATCGCGGCACGGGTAAGGAAGTCCTGGCGCGCTATGTTCACCGCAAATCCGCGCGTGCCGACAAGCCATTCATTTCGGTGAACTGCGCGGCGATCCCGGAAAACCTGTTGGAATCCGAATTGTTCGGCCACGAGAAAGGCGCCTTCACAGGCGCCATCGCACGCCGCGTGGGCAAGTTCGAGGAAGCCGATGGCGGCACTCTGCTGCTCGACGAAATCAGCGAAATGGATGCGCGCTTGCAGGCCAAATTGCTGCGCGCCATCCAGGAACGCGAAATCGACCGCGTGGGCGGCACCAAGCCGGTGAAAGTAAACATTCGCATCGTCGCGACATCCAACCGCGATCTGACGGAAGCGGTAAAACACGGCACATTCCGGGAAGACCTTCTCTATCGCCTGAACGTGGTGAACCTTCGCCTGCCCGCCCTGCGCGAGCGGCCCAAGGATATTCTCGCGCTCGCCCGCCACTTCGCCCAGAAATATGCCGATGCCAACGGCGTTCCCTTCCGGGCGATTGCGCCGGGCACAGAACGCATCCTTCTTTCGCATCCCTGGCGCGGCAACGTGCGCGAGCTGGAAAACACCATCCATCGCGCCGTATTGCTTGCCAACGGAAACGAGATTGGGCCGGAAGCCATTCGCCTGCCAGACGGCTCGCTGGTCGGAAATGTGCGGGCAACCGATCTTCCCGGCGCCGTGCAAAGCGCTGTCGAATCCGCCGCCATCGCAACGCGAGGCCTTGTCGGGCGGACGGTTGCCGACGTGGAGCGCGACCTGATCCTCGACACGCTCGATCACTGCCTCGGCAATCGCACGCACGCGGCGAACATTTTGGGTATCTCGATCCGCACCTTGCGCAACAAGCTGCGCGAATATTCGGGCGCAGGGCTCGCCATCGCGCCCCCGGGCGAAACACGGCTGGCGGGATGATCTGACAGCCCATGGCTAACACCGACATCGCAGCACCCGCCCCTTCCGGCGGCTTCTCGCTCGGCTCACTTGGTGGTCTCATCAAGCGCAGCGAGCTTGGGCTTGCCATCGGCATCATGGCGATCCTCATCGTCCTGATCCTGCCGTTGCCGACATGGCTGCTGGATGTTTGCCTGGCATTCTCGCTTTCGCTTTCGATCCTGATCCTGATGACGGCGGTGTTCATCAAGAAGCCGCTGGAATTCAGTTCGTTCCCCGCCATGTTGCTCATCACCACGATGATGCGGCTGGCGCTCAACCTTGCTTCGACGCGCCTGATCCTGGGCCACGGCAATGAAGGCACCGATGCCTCGGGATATGTGATCCAGGCGTTCGGCACGCTCATCATGCAGGGCAATTTCGTCATCGGGTTGATCGTGTTCGCGATCCTGGTGATCGTGAATTTCGTCGTCATTACCAAGGGTTCGGGCCGCATCGCCGAAGTGGCAGCGCGCTTCAGTTTGGATGCCATGCCCGGCAAGCAGATGGCGGTGGACGCCGATCTTTCCTCCGGCCTCATCGACGAGAAAGAAGCCCGCGCGCCGCCGCAAGGAGCTTGAGGCCGAATCCAACTTCTTCGGTGCCATGGACGGCGCGAGCAAATTCGTGCGCGGCGATGCAGTGGCGGGCTTGATGATCGTCGCGATCAATATCGTCGGCGGCATCATCATCGCGGTTGCCCAAAAGGGCATGAGCTTCATGGATGCCTCGCACACCTTCACCCTCTTGACGGTGGGTGACGGATTGGTGAGCCAAATGCCTGCGCTAATCGTTTCCACAGCGGCGGGTTTGATGGTTTCAAAGGCCGGTGTCGAAGGCTCGACAGACAAAGCGCTGATCGACCAGCTTTCCTATTATCCGCAGGCACTCGGCATGGCATCCGCCGTGATGGGTGTCGTTGCGGTGTTGCCGGGCATGCCGACGCTTGTGTTCGCGGCACTTTCACTGGGTACTGGCGCGCTCTCCTGGTATGCCTTCAAGCGCAAAGATGACGTCATAGCCGCAGAAGCCGCGCGCGAAGAAGAAGCGCGCGCCGTGGCCGAACCGACGGAAGAACCCATCGGCAGCGCACTGGCGCTTGATCTGTTGCGGATCGAACTGGGCTACGGGTTGCTGCCGCTCATCAACGATGTGCGCGGCCAGCGCATCACCGACCAGATCAAGGCGCTGCGCCGCCAGCTTGCGCAGGAAATGGGCTTCATCATGCCCAGTGTGCGCATTCTCGACAACATGCAACTTGGCGCCAACGAATATGTGATCCGCGTGAAGGAAGTCGAAGCAGGGCGCGGCGAGCTGTTTCCCGGCCACCTGCTCACCATGGACCCGCAGGGCCGTCCGATCGACCTGCCGGGCACACACACGACCGAGCCCGCGTTTGGCCTGCCCGCGACATGGATCGCACAGACGCAGCGCGACGAGGCTTCGTTCCGCGGTCTTACCATCGTGGACCCCGGCACGGTGCTGACCACGCATCTCACCGAAGTGCTCAAGACAAATATGAGCGAGCTTCTCTCTTATGCAGAGACGAAGAAGCTGCTCGACGAACTGCCCGCCGAACAGAAGAAACTGGTGGACGAACTCATCCCCTCGCAGATCGCGATCACCGGCGTCCAGCGCGTGCTTCAGACTCTGCTGGCCGAACGGGTTTCGATCCGCGACCTGCCCTCGATCCTCGAAGGCATCGCGGAAGCTGTGGGCCTCACCAAGAACGCACTTTATATCACCGAGCATGTGCGCGCGCGGTTGGCGCGGCAGATTTGCCACCAGCATCTTTCGCATGGCGGATACCTGCCGCTGATCGCGCTTTCGCCCGTTTGGGAACAGGCGTTTGCAGAATCTATCGTGGGCCAGGGCGAAGATCGCCAGCTCGCCATGGCGCCATCGCAACTTCAGCAATTCATCGTGTCGGTACGCGAGCGCTTTGATGAAGCGGGGCAAAAAGGCGAAGTGCCGGTGTTGCTGACAAGCCCACAGATACGGCCTTTCGTGCGCTCCATCATCGAGCGTTTCCGGCCGCAAACGGTGGTGATGTCGCAGAACGAAATCCACGCCTCGGTCAAGCTTCGTACGTTGGGACAAGTTTAAATGCGGCTCAAAACCTTTTCCGCCAAAAACATGAACGAGGCCCTTGCCAGCGTGCGCGCCGAGATGGGGCCGGAAGCGATCATCATCTCCAGCCACCGCGGCAAGAATGGCGGACTGTTCGTGCGCGCGGCACTTGAGGAAAGTGCCGCCGAAGCGCGTGCGGAAAGTACCGCGACCGAATTGCGTCAGGAAGCCGAGAAACTCGCCCATGGGCAACCCGAGCCGCCGCAAGATTTCGAGCAGACTTTTCAGGATGGGCTTGCACGGCGCATTCGCGGCGAAGCACCGCCAACGAAGGTCAAGGCGCTCAGTTTCAATCGTGGCGAACTCCTGAAAATTCTGCATACGCACCGTACGCCGGAAGGCCTTGCACATGTGCTTGCGGAAAATGCAGAGAAATCGCGGCTGGCAGACATGACGCTGGCGCTCGCTTCTGCGCTCGACCTGCGAATGCCAACCGCGCCGCTGTTTGCAGCCACCCAGAATACGCTGATGCTGGCTGGGCCGCATGGTGCGGGCAAAACCGCGGTTGCTGCCAAGATCGCAGCCCACGCCCGCCTCGCCGGACGCGATGTCACCTTAATTGCAGGCGACGCCGAAGGCGCGGGCGCGGTGGCACGGCTTGAGACATTCGCCAATCACCTCAACGCGAAAATCATCGTCGCCGACTCCGCCGAATTCGTTGGCGCGCCTTATCGCCAACGAACGCACGGCCAAAGCCACCACCATCATCGATATGGCGGGCTTCGATCCACGCGACGGCAAGGCACGCACTGCGTTTTCCGCGCTCGCCAAAATCGAAGGCGTGGAAACCGTGGCCGTGGTTTCGTCCATGTCGGATGCGGAAGAAATTGCCGAAACCGTTTCCGCGCTCAAGACAGCCGGCGCGCAACGGCTGATCGTCACCTGCGCCGATCTTGCGCGGCGTTTGGGTGCACTACTTTCAGCCGCCACGCGCGGGCTGCCGCTTGCACATATTACCCGCTCGCCTTTCGTGGCGGGTGGGCTAGAAACCCTCACGCCGCTTTCGCTTGCGCGGCTGCTTCTGCAATCGAACAACCCAGATCGCGGGAGCCCCCTATGAGTTCGCTTCAATCCGACTATGGCTTTGCGCGGCTCACGGCCATCGGCTCCGGCAAGGGCGGCACGGGCAAGACATTCGTATCGGTGACGCTGGCGCACGCGCTCGCGCATCTGGGCGAAAAGGTTTTGCTGTGCGATGCCGATCTGGGGCTTTCCAACAGCGCGCTTCATCTGGGGCTCGATTCCGGCGGCGATATCGCGGGCGTTCTGGCGGGCAAGACACCGTTGGAGCAGGCCGTGGTGCCGGTGTTCGGCGGCATTTCGGCGCGTGGCGGATTTGATCTTCTTGGCGCGCCTGCGGGTTCTGGTGCGCTTGCCAATGCAGGCGAGTTGGGCGCCGGGCAATTGCTGACGACGCTGCGGTTCGCGGCGCAATATGATCGCGTGCTGCTGGACCTTGGGCGCAGGCGTGGATGCGGCTGTGATGCGGTTTGCTGCTGGCTCCGATGAGAACATCCTGGTGATGACGCCCGATCCGGCGGCGCTGACGGATGCCTATGCATTTGCGAAGCTGCTGGCGCATCGCGCGGCGGGCCGCAAACCTTCCATTCTCGTGAACATGGCGGCGGGCGAGAGCGAAGCGCGGCGCACGGCCGATGCGCTGATCGCCGTGTCGCAGAATTTCCTCAAGCTCGAACCGGAATATCTGGGCGCTATCCCGCGCGATGCACATGCGCTGACGTCGGTGCGCCGGCAGATGTCGCTGCTCACGCTTTATCCGCAAAGTGCGGCCGCACATGCGATTGAAAATGTCGCGCGCAAGATTTCGGGCCGCGAACAGAAAAAGGTTTCCGCGAAATCCGCATAAAAAGAACCCCGCATCCTTGAGGGATACGGGGTTGAGGGGGGAAGTTTGTCCGCCCCGAGGGACGGCGCATTCGTTTTCGATCACAAGGATCGTCCGAAGGCATTAATATCACGCAAAGCGTTTGCTTCCCAGCCCCAAAGGCTTTTTTGCTGCTCGTTCGAGCACGAAGCTTATGTCCCGCCCGCTCCGGCCAGGGGCCGGACAAGTGCCGGAGAAATCTAAAGAATTTCCGGCGGCTCGTCCGGGCTGCCGCGGCGCAGGCGGTCCACGAAATAAAATGGCGCGTAATAGAGTAGGACCGAGACACCCCCGAGCAGGGCGAGCTCGGCGATATACCAGGGCCACGGCGCCATCGCATCGAACAGCGAGGGGCCGGGCGGCTTGGCGCCGAGATAGCCGAAATTGGTTTTGAAGACGGCATTCACGGCAACCGCGCAGCCAAGATAGACGAGCGACCACAGCAGGACGCGCGGGATGGAAGACGGCCATGGCCGCATGCGCGAACCGAAGGTGAGATAGAGCACCGCGGCGATGATGCCGGAATGAAACAGGAAGAACACATCGAACCGCATATCGGGAAAGCCGTAGCGCAGATCCGGCGTGAGCAATGCCTGCAATGTGCCGCCGAGCGCCCAGAAATAGGCAAGCTCATAAGTGCGCTGACCGGGTTTGAGCAGCGTGACGATGGTGAGGATGGCCGCCCAATCGCACAGGTTCATCGGCAGGATGTTGCCGGGCGCAAACCACTGCCGCCGATAGAGCAGCCCGAACCAGACAATCCATGTGCCGATCAACAACGCTGCGAAGGCAAGGCGCACGAAACGCTCGAATGCGCCGTTTCGCGACATCGCCGTGGCCATCGCCAGCACCAGCGGCACGAGGAACGCCAGCGCAATGGCGCAGAGATGGGCCGTACCGAACAGGACGAATTTGTCGTTCATCGCAGCCGCATCGAACACCCCACACGGCACCGGCGCAACGAGAGGCCGAAGACTTCCGCCCGCATCCCGCCCATGTTATCGAGAACGCGCGCGGGCGTAGCTCAATGGTAGAGCTGTAGCTTCCCAAGCTACTGACGAGGGTTCGATTCCCTTCGCCCGCTCCAAGCCGCCCGATGCAAAAAAGGCGGGCCTCCCGCACGCAGCCCGCCTCGGCGTCGAAGCTACGGCAGGCGGGCAGCATCCGGGACCAACCGGAGCAGCACCGCACCTTCACTTGTCCCACAGGCTTCGCGGACGGGATTGCCAGGCCCTGCCCACACGGATGCACGCGAGTTCGCACCCTGCCCTGTATGGTCTCGCGATGTTCCGGCCACCTCGGGGGGTGGCCTTGTCTGATAGTGCCGTGTCCTTCTCAACTTCCATGGGGAAGATAAGAGGGGACGATATAGGTTTCAAGGCCTATATAGGAAAATATTTATATCCCTTATTCTCCAAGCCTTTACGCCACGCCGTTACCCGCCGAGATGCGGTGATGGGCCTGACCGAGCGATGGCGAGGAAGGCGGCTGTCTCCGATGATGTTTCAACGGGGTCCAGCGATGTGGCCCCAAGCATCGGAAGAGGAGACAGCCATGGAGTATTATGCAGGGATCGATGTGTCGTTGGAAGCATCGAGTGTGTGCGTGGTGGACACGAGCGGCCGGATCTTGCGCGAAGCGAAGGTGGCGAGCGAACCGGATGCGTTGGTGCTGTTCTTCAGAGAACTGGGCTGCGAGGTGACGCGGATCGGGATAGAGGCCTGTCCGCTGTCGCAGTGGCTGCATGCCGAACTCACCGCGGCGGGTTTTGCGGTGGTGCTGCTGGAGGTGCGTCACGTCAAGGCGGCGATCTCTGCGATGGCGGTGAAGACCGACCGCAACGACGCGCGCGGGATCGCACAGTTGCTGCGGATGGGTTGGTACCGGCCGGTGCATTGCAAGTCGCAGCCTTCGCAGGACACCCGCGCCCTTCTGACCGCGCGCAAGCAATTGCTGGTCAAGGCGATCGATGTGGAACTGTGCCTGCGCGGGCTGTTGCGCGGCTACGGATTGAAGATGGGGGTGACCACGGCCCCGCGCTTTGCGGATCGCGTTCGCGAACTCACTGCCGGCCATCCGGTGCTCGAACCTCTGGGCGAGACGATGTTGCGGGCGCGCGATGTGCTGCGTAAGGAGATCGCGGTGCTGCATCGCCAATTGCTGGCGATCGCACGCACCGACCATGTTTGCCGCCATCTGATGACGGTGCCCGGCGTTGGCGCCTTGACGGCACTGACCTTCAAGACCGGCGTCGACGATCCCACACGCTTCACTTCGTCGAAGCGGCTGGGCGCGCATTTCGGGCTCACTCCGAGGAAGTACCAATCCGGCACCATCGACGTCACCGGCCGCATCACCAAGGCGGGTGACGCCATGGTGCGAAGCGCTCTCTACGAAGCAGCGCATTCCATGCTCACCCGCGTGAAGAGCTTCTCCAGTCTGAAGCGCTGGGCGATGGCGGTTGCCAAACGCCGCGGCCTGGGGCGTGCTACCGTGGCCTTGGCCAGGAAGCTCGCCATCGTGATGCACCGCATGTGGATCGACGGCACCGACTTCCGCTTCGGCAAAGAGGAACTCGTAACCGCATAACCAATCGGGTAAGCCACGGAGTTCTGTTGCCCGCCCCTCCTCCCGTCGCCGGGAGCGCGAAGCCGGTGAAGCCGCAGTATCGGGTGTGCCATCCCTCATCGGATCAGCACGTCGTCCGAGATAGGCTCCCGACTTCCTCCTATCGCATCATGTGGCGGCAAAGACCGACCACGTACGGAAGCCTGATACCGGCGGCGAGATTGCAGGACGGAGCCTTGACTCCTCATGGCCCATTACGGAAGGCCGATGCTAATGGTGGCGAAAGGACCGTAGAAATCGCGGTCATAGGTTTTGCGGGTGTCGATGCCGCCATCCATCGCGCCGAAGAAGAAATCCGCGCGGTAGCCGAGCTTGAGCTTGGCGTTGGAATAATTGAACGAAAGCCCCGCGAAGCCGCCGATGTTCGGAACGATGACGGATCGGGAACGCACGCGCGTATAGCGATGATGGTAGGCGGTGGTCAGTGGAATGAAATTGCCCGTGATCGGCAGGACCGGGCGATCGTCGTCGATGCGCTGCCGCACAACGGCCTTCTGCCGGCCAAAAAGAATGGCGCCGTTCAATCCGAAATCCAGATTGGCCTGCATGGCATCGGGCCGTCCGGCCAAGGGAATCGAATCGTCGAAGGAAAGCGAGGGGCCCGCGCCCTTGAAGTTGCGCGATATGGATGCGGTGGCGTGATAGATATCCCAGTTTTCAAGCGCGAGATTTGGCCTTTTGATATACGCGGAATGGCCGCTGAACTCGGTCGCGTATTTGTAAGATATGTCGCTGCCGGAATCCGCCGTCATGACGACATGCGACTTCGAGGTGAATTGGGCGACCCGAACGCCAAGGTTGAATGTGGCATCGCCTTTGAGGATGCCAAGCCCGACATCCCTGCCCGCCCTGAAATCCAATACAAGATCGCTCATGTCGGTGCGCGCGGATGCATCCCCGGATCGTATGGCCCTGGCGCTCACCGGTTGCGAAATGAAAATATTGAGGTCGGGAATGCTTACGATGTTGTCCAGCAGCGGCGGCGTTGGGAGCTGATTGTGCGATGCGCGCGTCGCATTGCTGCGGCCATAGCGCACCGATACCGCAAAGGCCCAATCCGAGCCGTGCGGCTCGAACGTTACCGTTCCTTCGAAGCCATTGCCGTAACGCGGCGTCCTCTCCACTCCCGCCAGCGGCAGGTAGCCATCCGCAATGAACGAGCCCGCGAAGGGGGGAGCGAACATCTGCTGGCGGGCATCGATACGCTCGAGCTGGCCGCCCAGTTCGATCCACACGGTCGGGCGATCGGCATCTTCGCCGGCCAGCGCCTGCGAAAGAAATGCCGTGCCGGCAAGCGCAACGGCGGATGCCGTGGCGAGAAGCCGATGCTTGATCTTCGGGCTGCTGCCCATTTGTCTGGCGAGTTCGCTCATTGGTTCCCCCTTACCAATTCTTCGTGACGCGAATGCCGATCAGCTTTGGATCGGTCAGAAACACATTCGTCGTCAGCCCGGTGTCGTCGGTGTTCAAGAATGTGCCGGTGATTGCGGTCGTGTTGAACATGTTCTTGTCGTAGAGCATTACCTGCCAGCCGGACTGACTTGTCAGGATCAAGGTGAGATTGACGTTGGTGTAACCGCGAATACGGTCATAGGGATTGTCGTTGAACACACGGCCCCAGAAATAATCCTGCCAGTAGTAATCGGCGCGCAGCGTTCCCGCCCAATCCGATGTCAGGGGAATTGTGTATTGGGCGCCGGTTGTCACGGTGAGGGGAGGCGCGTTGGGCAGTTCGTTTCCGCCCAGATCCTTCTCGAAACCGGCGCCGCCGTTTGGCGCGTTATAGGCAGTGGGATCGGTATCATAGATATCGCAGGCGCCGCCCAACCCCGAAGCGCTGATCGGAATGATGCAGTTTGAGGTTCCGGTTATGAAGGGACGCGCAACCTGCCAGTCGGGATTACCGGCCGTTCGATCCATCAGATCGATGGCTTTCGATCCCTTTGCAATCCGCGTCTGCTCCCAGCCGCCGCCGAAATTGAAGCGCAGGCCGGGCACGGGCTCCCAGGCCGATTCCAGTTCCGCACCGACAATATGCGCATCGAAGTTCAGATTGATCGAGGTGCGATCGACGATTTCGGAAATCTGGTAGTTCTCATAGTTGTAGTAGAACACATTGCCGTTGAACGTCAGCGCGCCATCGAGAAGCGTGTTCTTCGTTCCCATTTCAAACGCATCGATAAATTCGGGTTTGAACGTCAAGGGATGGGTGGCCGATCCGGCAAGCGAGCTGGTGTAATTGATGCGAACCGCGCCGGGTGGGTTTGCGCCGCCCGCCTTGTAGCCATGCGAATACGACCCATAAACCAGCGTTTGATCGGTGAAATCCAGATGCGGTGTCCAATTGACGACGGCCCGGCCGGTGAACTGATCCCACTGCTGATCGACCACGCCGCTGATCGGATAGCCCCAGCCGTTCACCAGCAACTCGCTCGGAATATCGGTGAAATGCTTCTGGTCCTCGGTCCACCGCAATCCTGCCGTCAGTTTCAGATCGCGGAAGATTTCGTAATTCGTTTCGCCGAACAGAGCATAGGAATTCAATACATAGGGGTTCGAACTGCGAAAATAATTGTGCCCCCTTCCATCCAGGTTCGAAACCGGGTTTGGATCGATGTAAGGGCATACGAACAACGCGCCCTGCACCTTGGTGAGGTCGGGATAAGTGAACCCCTGCGGTGCGCAGTTCCTGTTATCGGAGACGCCCGGAATATATGGATGGGTATCGGTGCCGCCCGGCGCGGTGACATCGTAGATGGGTATGCCTTCCGACATCGAATAGAGCGTTACGGCGTTGATGAACACATAATAATCTTCGGCCGTTTCATAGTGGAGATAGTTGCCGCCCGCGCTGAAATTCAACGGGCCGGAAAAATTCGTCGCCAGCCGGAATTCCTGGCTCAACTGCCACGCATGTTCCTTGGAAAGGTCTTCTGCCACGAGACGGCTGGTGCAGCCCAATTGAGGATCGCAGAATTCGCCTGCCGTGCCGCCATCGGGATACACAAATCCGTTGGAGCGGACGACCGTGTCGTCCGGGCCATGCGAAAGGAAGATGTTGGGTGTGGTGTTGAAGCGGTTGTAATCTTCCGTCGAATACAGGAAGTCGTTGTTGAAGGCGGTTTGCGAAGTAAATGTTATATTCGGCAACGGGCTGTAATCGGCATTGAGTTCGAGAATATCGTTTTTCACCTTGTAAACGGGATCGAGCGTGGACTCGATGACGCGCAGATTTGTCGATTGCGTCGTGCTGGCATAGGGGTTGACGCTGCCTTCGATCCGTGGCCCGACGCTTTTGTTCACAAGCACATAGGGAAGCGAATCTCCATTGGGTGTCTGGAAGGCTTCGGGCGAATAAAGCGAGACCGGCAGACAGCCCTGGCTGAGATAGCCTACGCCGCCCAGCGCATCGGTGGGATCGGTTCCGCTTCTATAATCGGCCTTGCACAGCTGCTTGCTGGACCGGATGCGGTCATCGTCTTCATGGAAATGCTCCCAGACGAGATAAGCCTGCAGATTCTCCACCGGCTTCCAGCCGATGGTTACACGCCCGGACCAGAGATCCCTGCCATCGATGCGCTCGTCGGTGATTTCGTTGAACGAATAGCCCTGGCGCTTGGTCCATTCGCCGGCGATGCGGATATCCAGCCGGTCGTCGACGATGGGGATATTGATCATCCCCTCGAAGCGCCTCTGGTGATAGTTGCCGAATTCGCCGCTCGCCATGGCTTCGAACTGATCGCTGGGCTTTGCCGACGACAGGTTCACGACACCCGCGGTCGCGTTGCGCCCATAAAGCGTGCCTTGCGGTCCGCGCAATACTTCGACCTGGGCAACGTCGTAGAATTCCTGTTCGAAGAAATGATTGCGGATGAAGGGCTGGTCGTTGAACGCAACCGCCACCGCCGGATCGGTGGTAACCGAAATGGCCTGGGTTCCGATACCGCGGAGCTGGATGCTGTAACCGCTGAAGTTGGTCTTCGTGAAGGTCATGTTCGGGACCTGTTTGATCAGGTCCGGTCCGCCGGCGGTCTGTGTGGCCGTAAGTTGTTCCTGCGACAACGCCGTTATCGCAATGGGGATGCTCTGCACATCGGCCCCGCCGAGCTTGGAGGAGGTAACCGTCACGGTTTCCACCGCCGCGCGCGCGGGGGTGGCTTGCGCGATCTGGATGGGGGAAATCTCTGTGGCTTCGCTGCGCTGCTCGCCACCGCGGACGACAATCACGGCGCCGCCCTGATGCTGGGTTCTGAAACCCGTTCCGGCGAGAATATTGGAGAGTGCTGCATCCGACGTCAGTTCGCCGTGCGTGCCATGGGTGCGCACACCCCTTACGGCATCTTCGCTGTAGACCAGCGCGATTCCGGCCTGATGCGCGTAGGCGTCAAGCGCCGATTTCAGGTCGCCGCCCGGCACATCGAACCCTGCGGCAAGCGCAGGCGCGGTGACGGCGGTGGCAGCCAGCAATGCGAATTTCAGTTTGGTAAGGCGTTTCATTGATCCCCCTGCTTCGCCGCGCGCGGCGTTGTGCTCGACTTGTTTTCCTCAGCGCGAAATAACGATCTCGTTGCCGCGGTCTTCCACCCGCAATCCGAACAGCACGCGGGCCGCGGCCGTCACCTCCTCGACACCGGTGGTCGGGAATGTGCCGCCGATCCTGTCTTTCGCGGCATCTGCATCGGCGATGACGAGTTTCTTGGCGTTGTAGCGATTGAGTTCCGCGGCCACGTCTGCAAGCGGGGTCTGGCTGAAGACCAGCATTCCGCGTTGCCAGGCAAGCGCGTTGGCGATTTCCTGGCGGGGTTTTTTCGTCACCACCAGCGCGTGGGCGCTGGCGACCGCCATGTCGCCGGGCATCAAGGTCGCCGATTGCGCGGCCGAAGAATCCAGCCGCGCGCTTCCTTCAAGAACGGCGACTTCGACGCGCACGCCCTGCTCGCGAACCATGAATTTGGTGCCGAGATCGGTGACGCGGTGCCCGTTTGCCAGCACCACGAAGGGGTGGACGGCATCGTGCCGGATATTGAAGAACGCCTCCCCCTTGTCCAGCAGCACCACGCGGCGATTGCCGTCTACCCGCGTGCGAAGCGCGCTGTCGGTGTTGAGTTCGATCTGCGAACCATCGGCGAGCGAAATGGTTTCGTGCACGCCGATGGGCGTGATGTAGGTGTTCTCTTTCGGCTGCAGCGCATACCAGGCAGCACCCGTTCCCAATCCACCCAGGATCAGGGCTGCGGCAGCCCTCGCCAGAAAGGGTTTGTTGCGTTTGGGCTGCGGAACATGCGCGGGCTTCCGAAAGGGGGCGGTTCAGCGCGGCCAGACGCTCGGTGCGGCTCCAGGCTGCTTCGAGGCGCAGATACGTCACCAGGTTGATCGGGCTTTGCGCGAGCCAGGCATCGAGTTCTGCCTGATCGCCCTGGTTCCATTCCCAGAAATGGCGGCGCTGAATCCACTCGGCGGCAGTTTGGGCCACGGCGCGGGCGGCGGATGCAGCCGCTTCTTCGCAAGGCTCGCTCATGACTTGCGCTCCGGCGTTGCGGTTTCGCCATAGAGAATGTCGGCAAGCGCGAGGATTCCGCTGGCGAGATGGGCGGAGACGGTGGCGGTTCCGATGCCCATGCGCCTGGCGATTTCCCGCCCGTTGAGGCCCTCGATGCGGCCGAGCACAACGGCTTCGCGCGCACGCGGCGGCAATTGATCGAGGGCTGTCTGCAGGCGGCGCAATTCATCGCGCGCGATCACGCTGCGATCCGGCGGCGGCGCATCGATCGCGATGCCCAGCTCGTCGAAATCGGCAACCGCCTCGATGGGGACCACATGCTCGCGGCGGATGCGGTCGATCAGCAGATTTTGCGCGATGCGGAAGACGAAGGGCTTCGTGGGATGCGGAATCTGCTTTTTCGCCGCCTCGTGCACGCGGACATAGACATCCTGACGGAGGTCTTCGATCTCGCTCTGGTTGGGCCATTGGCGGCGAAGGTAATGCATCAAAAGCGGTTCCAGCGGCAAGACTTCCCGGACGAACCACGCATTGACATCGTTCACGCCTGGAGCCTCCGGGCGATGCGCGGCTGCGTCTTCGCGACTGGTTTCCGGTTTGTCGGTCATCCCCCGCCAGCTTCAGCCTTTCGAGGGTTCGAGTTTACGATTGCAGGGGCTTAAACGAACGGCGCCCGCGAAGATTCGCGTGGGTGAGGAAAGATTTTTGGCGCAATTTTGTTGCGAGAGATGGTCGCCGGACTGGCCCGGCGGACAGCGTTTTGTAAAGCTGCCGCCCCGGTAGGCTTATGCCAGGGAGCTTGCGGGGAATGTCGCGCCAGAAGAACTGCGCGACCTGCTGAAGAACAGGCACGTCACTCTGCTTTTCGCAGCCCACGACGCCGACCACAACAACGCCGTGGCGCTGGCCGCATTCCTGCAGAAACCTGCGACGCGCCCCAAAGCGGGCGCGCGGTAGGGCCCGCCTACCCTCCCAACCCGATGCTGATGGTGGCGAAGGGGCCATAGAATTTCTCGTCTTCGGTCTTGCGCGTATCGATGCCGCCATCCATCGCACCAAAGAAGAAGTCCGCGCGATAGCCGGCGCTGAGTTTGAAGTTGTGAACTTGATAGGTGAGACCGGCAAAGGCGCCGATGTTGGGCACGGTCACAGTTTTCGAACGCGACAAGTCGTGTCCGGGATCGGGATAGGTCGGGCCTTCGAAAACGCCGGAACCATAACCCGGGTATTTCCCTGTGTGGCCCCTGGCGGTGGATTGGTGATGGGTTTTGGCTTTCTGGCGGCCGAACAGAAGTGCTGCGTTCACACCCCAATCGAGGGCAACCTGTCCATCGCGCTCATTTCCAAGAACGGGTGTAGATGCGTTCCATGACAGCGAAGGTCCGACGCCGTGAAAGCTTCGCGAAGCGGAAGCGGATGCCTCATTTACATGATAGACGGCGTTGGTGATAGCGTAGAGGTGAAACGCAATGAAGCTGAAAGTCCTCCAGCTAATGTGCGCATCCGGATCGGAGCCGAAACTGGTCGACGATCTTGCATCGAATTGCGCGAACCGCACGCCGGCATTGAGAACAGAGCTGCCGAACATTCCCAAACCCACATCCTTGCCGGCCTGAAAATCCAGGACGGTGTGACTTTCCTGGCTATTCTTCTTGGCATCGATAAATTGAAACACATGCTGATAGGCGGGATGATTGGAACTAAAAAAGAACAAGGGCGCCGTGGCACTCGATTGCTGGTGCAGATGCTGATGCGCGTTGGAGCGGCCGATAGCGAACGGCGGCCGAGAAATTCCAGCTTGAGCCTTCCGGTTGAAACGTGATCTTGCCTTCGCCGCCGAAAGCGCTACGCGGCAGATGGCCGACGCTTAAGGGATCGACGGTTTCCGGATCGGGGCGCTTCTCGCTGAATAGAAACGGCGGCGCATATTTTTCTTCGCTCGTGTCCAGCCGTTGCAGCGATCCACCGAGTTCAACCCAGACGGTGGGGCGGGCATCATCCTCAGCCGCGTTCGCCTGCGTTGCAGCACTTGCCGTGCCTATCAAGACGAGCGTGGATACGGTACTCAGAAGCTGCCACAGAAATTTCTTGTTGCGGCTTGATGTGTTTGCCAGTTCGCTCATGATTTCCCCCTCACCAGTTCTTCGTCACGCGAATGCCGATCAGTTTTGGATCGGTCAGGAACACGTTTGTCGTCAGGCCGCTATCGTCAGAGTTGAGGAAGTCGCCGGTGATCGCCGTCGTGTTGAAGACGTTCTTGTCATAGAGCATGACCTGCCAGCCTGCTCTGGCTTGTCAGGATCAGTGTGAGGTTGACGTTGGTGTAACCACGCAGACGGTCATACGGCCTATCGTTGAAGATGCGGGCCCAGGAATAATCCTGCCAGTAGTAGTCGCCGCGCAACGTGCCCGCCCAATCCGACGACAGCGGCAATGGTGTATTGCGCGCCTGCCGAGACCGTGAACGGCGGCGCGTTCGGCAGTTTGTTGCCGGAAAGATCCTTGTCAAATCCTTCGCCGTTGTTGATGCCAGGTTGTTAGCGGATCGAAGCCCGGATAATCCGGCTTGGTGGGATCTTGAACGCTGGTGTACGCGGCTGGCCCGTTATCGGGTCGAGATGGGCACCATAGGAGATGCTGCACAGCAGACTGACGGGATAGGTGGACGATGCGCTGATGGCTTGACTGCCGCCATATTCCAAGCTGGCCGCGACGACATATTTCGGAAGAATGCAATTGGATGCCTGCGAGACCCAAGGCTTGACCACGATCCAATCGGGATGATTGGCCGAGTCGGTACGGTCGATCAGATCGACTGATTTCGACCCTTTGCGGCTGGCGGTATCTTCCCAACCGCCTGCAAAATTGAAACGCAAACCGGGAAGCGGCTCCCAAGTCGATTCGATTTCCGCGCCTTTCACATGCGCGTCGAAATTGTCGTTGATCGAGGTGCGATCGACGATACGGGAGATCTGATAGTTCTCGTAATTGTAATAGAAGGCATCGAAATTGAGCGTCAGCGCGCCATCCAACAACGTATTCTTTGAACCGATCTCAAACGCATCGACAAATTCCGGTTTAAAGGTGAGCGGATGAATGGGATTGCTCGTTTGGCCAAACGTGCGGGCATAGGTCAGCAGAGTTGCACCGGGCGGATTTGCGCCGCCAGCTTTGTAGCCATGTGCGTAAGAACCGTAGACCAACGTCTGATCGGTGAAATCGAGCTTGGGCGTCCAATTGATTGCCGCTCGCCCTGTGAATTGATCCCATTGTTGATCCACCACGCCCGTGATGGGGTAGCCATATCCGCCCAAAAGCAATTCGCTCGGGATCTCGGTGAAATGCTTCTGGTCTTCCGTCCAGCGCAAGCCGCCGATCAATTTCAGATCGTCGAGCACATTGTAGTAGACCTCGCCGAACGCGGCATAGGAATTGAGCGTGTAAGGATTCTGGTTGAGGAAATAGTTATGCCCCTGGTTGTTGAGATGCTCCAGGTCGTTGGGGTCCATGTACTGGCAAGCCATATCGCCTTCCAACCCTATCGAATTGTTGGTTCCGGTGTGGACATCTTGCGATCCACCCAGGATGCAGTTCGAATTGTCCGAAACGCCGGGAACATAAGGCTGATTTTGATCTCTGTAAGGCCCGCCGTGCCGCCAGGTGTAGGTCGCAAGCGACAGCGCATTGATGAAGACGTAATAGTTTTCCTCGGTTTCGTAATGAAGATAGTTGCCGCCCGCGCTGAAATTGAACGGCCCGCTGAAATGCGAAGCGAAGCGGAATTCCTGGCTTAACTGCCAGGCTCTTTCCGTTGAGAGATCCTCCGCCACCAAGCGGTCGCTGCATCCGAGCTGCGGATCGCAGAACGTTCCGATCGCCGTGCATACCGGCACAACCTGAATATTCGCGGGAGATGCTCCGGTACAAGGCTGATAAAGGGCCGTGCAATCTCCCGCAACCTGGCTGCAAATCCCGTGGTCGGGATCGACCGGCGAGGTGCTGTTCAACTTGCCGCCGGCCGCGAAGGCGCCCGGATTTGTGTTGAACCGGTTATAGTCTTCCGCCGACCACAGGAAATCGTTGTTGAAGCCGGTTTGAGATGTGAACGTCAGTTCGGGCGTGAGCTGCATAATCCGCATTCAACTCGACCGTATCGTTCTTCGCTTTGTAGATCGGATCGAGCGTGGTTTCGATCACGCGCAGGTTTCGCGATTGCGCGGTGGTCGCGTAAGGATCGAACCCGAGACCCATATTGACCGGAACCTCGACGATTCCAAGCGGCGAGAAATATGGGCAGACGATATGCCGTTGGGCACCTGGAACGCATCGTTGGAATACAGGCCTGTGGGCAGGCAGCCCTGGCTCAGATAACGATCGGGCTGATAGGCAGCGACGCCATAATAGTCGTTGCGCACCAACTAGCCGTTGATGTCATCCGGCGTGGGATCGGTCTTGCACAACTGTTTGGCGGTGCGCATGCGGTCATCGTTTTCGGAAAAATGCTCCCACATCGCAGTGATTTGCAGGCGCTCCATAGGCTTCAGGCCCAACGTGACGCGGCCAGACCAAAGATCGCGGCCATCGATGCGCTGATTGTCGAGCGAATTGAACGAATAGCCCTGCCGCTTCGTCCACTCGCCGGCGAGGCGCAGATCGACGCGGTCGTCGACGACGGGAGATTGACCATGCCTTCAAAGCGGCGCTGGTGATAATTGCCGATTTCACCCGAAGCCATCGCTTCGAACTGGTCGGTCGGTTTGGCGGTAATGAGATTCACCACACCGGCGGTGGCGTTGCGGCCATAGAGTGTGCCTTGCGGGCCGCGCAGACACTTCGGCCTGGCCGAGATCGTAGAATTCCTGTTCGAAGAAGTGGTTGCGGATGAACGGAATGTCGTTCAGCGCAACAGCGACTGCCGGATCGGTCGTCACCGAAATCGCCTGAGTACCGATGCCGCGGATCTGGATGTTGTAGCCGGTGAAATTTGTCTTCGAGAATGTCAGGTTCGGCACCTGTTTCACAAGATCCGGACCGCCCGCTGTTTGCGTTGCGGTCAGTTGTTCCTGACTGAGCGCGGTGATCGAAATCGGGATACTCTGCACATCCGCGCCGCCCAGTTTTGACGAAGTGACGGTTACCGTTTCCACGGCGGTGCGCGCGCTCGACGCCTGCGCCAGTTTGAGATCGAGGTCTTCGGCCGCGTCGCTGGTGCGGCCATCGCGCACGATGGTCACCGCGCTGTCGCCATGGCGGTTCATGCGGAAGCCGGTGCCTGCCAGGATGCGGGTGAGCGCATCGCCCGCGCTCAGATCGCCCTGCGCACCTTGCGTGGGAATACCTTTGACGGCATCGACGGGATAAAGGAGCGAGATCCCGGCCTGGCGGGAATAGGCATCCAGCGCCGCCTTCAGATCGCCGCCCGGCACATTGAAATCGGTGGCGCTTGCTGCGGTGCAGAGTGCGCAGATCGCGGCGCCTGCGAGGCTTGCGGCTTTGAGATTGTCGAACTTAGGCATTTGCCCCCCTTTGAGATGCTTTGTGCGGTCAGCGCGAGATGACGATTTCGCTGCCACGGTCTTCCACATGCAGGCCGAAAACTTCACGCGCGGCGTTGGCGATGGCCTGCACATCGTCGGTGCGGAACGTGCCGCCGATCTTCACCCCGCCCGCCGCCGCATCGGCAACGACGAGTTTTTTCTGGTTGTAGCGATTGAGTTCGCTCGCCACCGCATAAAGCGACATCTGCTCGAAGATCAGCACGCCGTGACGCCAGCCGAGTTCGGTGGAAAGCACGGCGGGCTTCTTGCGGCTGACCGAAATGGCCTGTGCATTTGCCACCACGACATCGCCGGGTGTCAGCGTGAGGCTGCGGGATTCGCCATCGAACCGCGCGGAGCCTTCTATGAGCGCGACTTCAGTATCGTCTGAGTGATGCTTGACGAGGAATTTGGTGCCGAGATCGGTGATCTTGTGATCGCCCACCGTCACTTCGAACGGGCGCATCGCATCGTGATGAACCGCAAAGAACGCTTCGCCGCGATCCAGCCAGACCTTGCGGTTATCCCCGTTGAGAAGGCGCACCACGGTATCGGTGTTGAGTTCGATCTCGGTGCCATCGGCAAGCGCCAGCGTCTTGTGGCCGCCGATGGCGGTTGTGTAGGTCGTGTAGTGCGGCTGGGGTGCCTGGAAATAGAACGCAGCGCCCGCGCCGAGCGCGCCGCACACGATCAGGGCGGCTGCGATTTTCCACGAACCCTTGCGCGCGGGCTTGTCCGGGGTCACCCGCTCGGCGCGGAAGGGGCGAAGCGCAGTCAGCATTTCGGTGCGCTTCCAGCTTGCATCGGCGCGCAGGAAAGCGATGCGATGGGCCGGCGACCGATCGATCCAGGCATCGAGCCTGGCCTGATCTTCATCCGACCAGTTGCCGAAATCGCGCTGTTCGATGAAGCCGGAGGCTTGCGTGTGCAGCGTTTCGCTCACGATTTTTCCTCCGGCGCGCGATAGAGAATGTCCGTCAGCGCGGCGATCCCCAGTTTCAGGTATTGGGCGGCGGTAAGCTCGGTGATGCCCATGCGCTGGGCCACCTGCTGGCGGGAGAGTCCCTCGATCCGGCCAAGCACGATCGCCTCGCGGTGACGCGGTTGCAGCCTGTCGAGCGCATCGCGCATCTGGCGCAACTCATCGCGCGCCTGCACCACGCGGTCGGGGCCCGGCTCGTCGGCCGCCACATCGAACGCCTCGAAATCGCCTGCCGCCTCGATGGGAATGACGCGGGCACGCCGCACCCGGTCTATGATGAGATTGCGCGCGGTGGTGAAAACGAACTGGCGCGGCTTTTCGGGAAGTTGCTGGCGCGCGGCCTCATAAACCCGGATATAGGTTTCCTGCCGGAGATCGGCGATCTCGGCCGGATTGTGCCAGTTGCGGTAAAGAAACTGCATCAACTGCGCCTCTAGCGGCAACACCTCGCGCACAAACCAAAGGTCTGCCTTCGACGCGGCCAAAGCCGCATCCGAAGAGCGCATGGCATCGCCCTCGTTCCTGGTTTCCGGTCTTTCGACCATTTTGCCCAATTCCCGCGCGGCGGGATCAAAACCCGGCGCTTACTAGATTCGACGCAGACGTGCTGAAAGTGTGAGGGGTACGCCCAACCCAAATATCGCGCGCGGGCGGGCGCACGGCGAGTCCAACGGCACCAATGGGAGTGTCGAGGGCTCAGAGCGGCAGAAAAGCCCGGTTCAAGGAGGCAAGATGAAATTTAGTTGCGAGCGACAAGCGCTGCCGAGCGGCGGCTAACCCGCAATGGATGCCATTCCGGCCCGCATTGCCATGAAAGCCGCAGGCAAATGGGGCGGTAGAATGCGCGAGAAAGTAAGTGCGCCGTACGACGGTTTGTCAGACCGCCGTACGGCAAAGTTACTGGATCCAGACCCGTGGCGCCGATGCGCCGTCCGAGCGGCAACGGTCACCAGTTTTTGGTGATGCGCAGCCGAACAGGCGGGGATCGGTGACGAAGACGTTGGTGGTGAGGCCGGTGTCATCGGTGTTGAGGAACGCGCCCGTGATCGCCGTCGTATCGAACACGTTCTTCATATAGGCCATCGCCTGCCAGCCATCCTGATTGGTGAAGGTCAGCGAGAGATTGACATTGGTATAGCCGTGAATCTGATCGTAGGGCTTATCATTGAAGACACGCGCAAACGTATTGCCCTGCCAATAGCCATCGGCGCGCGCAGTTGCTGCCCAATCCGCGCTGATCGGCATGGAGTATTGTGCGCCCGCCGAGAGCGTGAACGGCGGCGTGTTGGGAAGCTGGTTGCCGCTCAAGTCTTTGTCGAAGCCCTGGCCGCCATTGGGCGCGGTCGAGGGATCGAAACCCGCATAACCGGGAGTTGGAACGCCGATCACCGGACGCGGGATTGGGCACATAGGGCGCCCAAGTGACTGGATCCAATCCTTCGCTATAAGCGTACAAACAGGCATAAGCGGGGGCTATTGTAGGGGCTCGCCATTATTTCATTCACGGCTGACAGTGGGAAGAATGCAATTGGATGTCTGGGTAGGGAATGGCTTGACTACCATCCAACCCGCGTGTCCAGCGGTGCGATCCATCAGATCGATGGCCTGCGACCCATTGTCGAGCGTAGCATTCTCATAACCGCCTGACAGATTGAAGCGCAATCCGGGAACCGGCTCCCATGTGGCTTCCACTTCCGCGCCTTTGACGTGCGCATTGAAGTTCAGATTGACCGAAGTGCGATCGACGATCTGCGGATATCTGATAATTCTGGTATTTGTAATAGAAAACATCCGCATTGAATGTCATCGCACCATCTAGCAGCGTGTTTTTCGTGCCAAGCTCGAAGGCATCCACGAATTCCGGCTTGAAAGTTAGTGGATGCGTCGCGTTGCTTGGCGACGACCCGCCAAAAAGAACGTTCACCGCTGACGGTATAACGCCAGGTGGGTTGGCGCCGCCGCCTTTGTAGCCACGCGAATAGGAGCCATAGACCATCGTTGCATCCGTGAAGTCGAGCTTTGGCGTCCAGTTGGCGACGAGCCGGCCTGTCCATTCCTTCCACTCTTGATTGATGAAGCCCTGCAAAGGATCGACGATGCCCTCGATGGGATAACCTTTGCCCACCTCAGCGGTCCAACTCGGAATCTCGGTGAAATGTTTCATGTCATCCGTCCATCGCAAGCCGCCAGTCAACTTCAGATCCGGCATCACCTGATAATAGAACTCACCAAAACCCGCCCATGAGTTCAGGCTGTAAGGATTCTCGCTGCGGAAATAATTGTGGCCTTGACCATCGAGATGGTCGATCGGATTGGGGTCGATCCATGAGCAACCAAATCCGGTAACCGCGAGGGTTGTTGTCGGGCCCACCGGTTGCGGATTGCATGAATTTGCCAGAACGGGATCGAACGGCGCATGGGGAAGGGGAGATGCAGTAAATGTCCCGCCGTAGAACTGGTTGAGATATTCGTCGAGCAAAGTGATAGCATTGATAAAGACATAATAATCTTCGACCGTCTGGTAGTGCAGATAGTTGGCGCCGACGCTGAAATTCAGCGGGCCGCTGAAATTCGATGCCAACCGTAATTCCTGTGAAAATTGCTGCGCGCGCTCCTGGGAAAGATCCTCGCCGACCAACCGGTTGAACACCCCAATTGCGGATCACAAAACTCTCCGTCGGTTCCGATAAACGAATCACCGGGGCCGAATATTTGAGATGTGGTGTTGAATCGATTGTAGTCCTCGGTGGAAAACAGCATGTCTTTGTTGAAGCCCGTTTGCGACGTGAGCGTCAGGGTTGGAGTAACATTGTAATCCGTATTCAATTCGAACGTATCGTTCTTCGCGCGATATTCTGGATCTAGCAACGAATCCACGACGCGCAAATTTTGCGATTGGTTCAAGCCCGCGTAAGGATTGAGGCCATATGGAATGTATGCCCCGTAAGCCTCCAAAGCGACCACAAAAGGAATAGCGCCGGCGCTGGGCGTTTGGAACGCAGTCGGCCCATAGAGAGGCCCCGGTGCGCATCCGAGCGAAAGAAAATTCAAGAAAATACCCGTAGGAACTTGCGCGCCCGCAGGCCCATCGACCACCGAAGGCCCATTATCCCGCGTGCAGAGCTGTTTGGTCGAGCGTGCCCGATCATCGTTCTCGCTGAAATGTTCCCAGACGAAATTCGCCGTGAGGTTTTCCACCGGGTGAACGAGCAACGAGACGCGGCCCGACCACAGATCGCGTCCGTCAATGCTATGGTTCGTGGCTTCGTTGAAGGCATAGCCATCGCGCTTCGTCCATTCACCCGCCACACGCAGATCGAGCTTGTCGCCCACGATCGGGATGTTGAGCATGCCTTCCATGCGCCGGTTGTTGTAATTTCCCACATCGAGCGAGGCCATCGCTTCGTACTGGTCTGTCGGCTTTGCAGACGTCAGGTTGACGACGCCAGCGGTCGCGTTTCGGCCATAGAGTGTGCCCTGCGGTCCGCGCAACACTTCCACATTGCTGACGTCATAGAATTCCTGTTCGAAGAAATGATTGCGGATGAACGGAATGTCGTTGAAGGCGACGGCCACGGCGGGATCGGTGGTCACGGAAATCGCCTGCGTGCCGATACCGCGGATCTGGATGTTGTAACCGGTGAAATTTGTTTTCGAGAACGTCAGGTTCGGCACCTGCTTCACCAGATCGGGGCCGCCGTTCGTCTGTGTGGCGGTCAATTGCTCCTGCGACAGTGCGGTGATCGAAATCGGGATCGATTGCACGTCGGCGCCGCCGAGTTTCGACGAGGTCACCGTGACTGTTTCGACCGATGCCTTCGCCATGGGCGCCATCTGGGCAAGCTGCATGGGTTCGGTGGAAATGTCGGAGGATTGCCCCGGCACGATGGCAACCGCGCCATCTTCGCGCTGGCTTGAAAGGCCCGTGCCGCTCAGCAGGCGCAGGAGCGCATCGCCCGACGAAAGCGAGCCGGAAACGCCGTTCGTTCTGACATTCTTTATGAGGTCGTGCGAAACGACCAGCTGAACACCGCTTTGTGCCGTGTAGGCTTCGAGCGCGCCGGCAAGATCGCCGCCGGGAATATTGAATTTTTCCGCCTGGGCGAATGTGGCGATGCACAGCGTGCTTGCCATCCCCAGCAGTGCAGATTTGAAGAACGTGTTCATGTTTCCCCCTGATAAACGGCGCGTGATCAAAATGCTTTTCAACGCGTGATAACGATTTCGTGCTCGCGGCTTTCCACGCGCAGGCCAAGTGCGATGCGAAGCGTGTGGGCAAAGGTTTCGAGATTGTCTGTTGCAAAGGTTCCGTCGATCGTGATTCCGGCGACTTTCGGATCGACCAGCAATTGCTTCAGGTTGTACCGGTTGAATTCCGTCGCGGCATCCGCAAGCGCCATGTGGCGGAAGATGACGACTCCATGGCGCCAGCCGGTGCCATTGGCGAGCACCTGAACCGGGCTTTTGGTGACGTTCAGCGTTTCGGCAGTCGCGATTGCAACATCGCCGGGTTTCAGAACGGCGGCGCGCGAACCTCTTTCGATTTTCGCGCTGCCTTCCAGCAGGGCGACTTTCAGCGTTCCGCCCGTATCGCGAACCGAAAATTTGGTGCCAAGGTCTGTGATGCGATGGCCATCCGCCATGACGACAAACGGCACGCTCGCATTGTGCTTGATCTGGAAGAACGCCTCGCCTTTCACAAAGACCGCGCTGCGGCGATCCTTGCCCAATTTCACCACCGTGTCGGTGTTAAGCTCGACATGCGAGCCATCAAACAGGGTGAGAACTTCGCGGCCGCCCACCGGCGTCGAATAGGTGTCTTCCGACGAATTCAGGAGATAGGCCTGCCCGGCAACGCCGAAAGCCCCGATAACGATGGCCGCCACGATTGCCTGAACGAAAACGGTGCGGCGCCGGTTTTGATCGGCGCCCGAAGGCGTGGTCCGATTGAATTCCGACGGGCGCAGGGCGGCCAGCCGTTCGGTGCGCTTCCAGCCTTCTTCGAGCCGCAAATAAGCGACGCGATTGAGGACGGACTTATCGAGCCACGCCTGAAGCTCGTGTTCGGCTGCATCGCTCCAGTCGCCAAATTCCTTGCGGCGAATCCATGCCGCGGCGGTGACTTCCGGATTCTGTTGATCGGTCATGGCGTTCTCCGCACCGAGGGAGGATCGCCGCCCAGAATTTCGACAAGCGCGCGGATCGCATGTTCGAGATGCTGGGAGACGGTGCCTTCGGTAATTCCCATGCGTTGGGCTATTTCCGGCCGCGAAAGCCCTTCGACGCGGCGGAGCAAAATCACTTCGCGGGCGCGCGGCGGCAGACGATCCAACGCGGACTGGAGATGGCGCAGCTCATCGCGCGCGATTGCCGATTGCTCGGGGCCGGGCGCATCCGCCGCGATCTCAAGCGCCTCGAGGTCGGAGGCCGCTTCGATGGGCACGACCTGCCCCTGCCGCATCCGGTTGATGAGAAGATTGCGGGCCGCGGCGAAGACATATTGCTTGGGCCGCTCGGGTATCTTTTCGCGGGCCGCCTCATACACGCGGGAATAGACCTCCTGCCGGAGATCGGGCACGTCGCTCGCGTTGCGCCAGTTTTGCTGCAGGAATTGCATTAGCATCGGCTCCAGCGGCAAAACTTCACGACGAAACCAGGCGTCCACCTCGGCCGTGCTCATGTGCGCGCCCGAAGAGCGCAGGTTTGCGCCCTCTCTGTTGCCATCCATTCGATCGACCATCCCGCTTGTCCCCGTGCTTTTCCGAGGTGTCCGAGCCGTGGGTCTCAGAGACTAAGACAAAGCCGGGGGAGGGATTTTATAGTCCCGAATGAAAGAAATTTTCTTGCGCGGGAGGCGCGCCGATGCCGGACGAACAAGATCGGGGGCCCGGGGGCTCGCGTTAAGCCGCGTCACGCCAGCCAGGAAGGCAGCGTGGCGACCGGCACAAAAAACGAGGGCGGTGGATTGCACCGCCCTCGTTCCCAATATCGCTTTGCTACCAATTCTTGGTGATGCGCAGGCCGAACAGGCGCGGGTCGGTGACAAATACGTTGGTGGTGAGGCCCGTGTCATCGCTGTTGAGGAATGCCCCTGTAATCGCTGTCGTGTCGAACACATTCTTCATATAGGCCATGGCCTGCCAGCCATCCTGGTTGGTGAGGGTCAGTGACAGGTTCACGTTTGTATAGCCATGGATCTGGTCGTAAGGCTTGTCGTTGTAGACGCGGGCGAAAGTATTCCCCTGCCAATAGCCATCGGCGCGAGCTGTGGCCACCCAGTTCGCACTCACAGGCATGGAATACTGCGCCCCAGCAGATAGAGTGAACGGAGGTGCATTGGGCAATTTGTTGCCGCTCAAATCCTTGTCGAAGCCATAGCCCTGGTTTGGCGCGGTTGCCGGATCGAACCCCACATAGTTCACATAACCTGTTACCGGATTGGGGGTATACGTCTGGTATGTAACGGGATCGATATGCAACGAAATGGCCGTGCTCGAATAGGCAAGGAAGCAGGCAGAATACAGCGCACCCGCATACGATGCTGGCGAAAGCTCCTCATTCACGACGTAAGTCGGCAGGATGCAGTTTGAGGTTTGGGTAACATAGGGTCTCACAACGATCCAATCCGTATGGCCTGCCGTGCGATCCATCAAATCGATGGCATGGGAGCCATCCGCCAATCCGGTATCTTCATAGCCGCCGGCGAAATTGAAGCGCAATCCGGGCAACGGTTCCCACGTCGCTTCCACCTCCGCACCCTTGACCGTGGCATCGAAATTCAGATTGACCGATGTGCGATCGACGATCTGCGAAATCTGATAGTTCTGGTATTTGTAAAAGAACGCATCCGCGTTGAAGGTAAGCCCACCGTTGAGAAGCGTGTTCTTGGTGCCCAGTTCAAAGGCATCCACAAACTCCGGCTTGAACGTCAGCGGGTGGTTGGCGTTGCTCGGCGAAACCCAATTGTAGTTGACGAACTCCGGGCGGATTGGCCCCGCCGCCCTTATAGCCGCGCGAATAAGAACCGTAGAACAGGGATTGATCGGTGAAATCGAGTTTGGGCGTCCATGTTACATTGAAACGGCCTGTCCATTCTTTCCATTCCTGATCCACGTCGCCGATAACGAAAAATCCCTTTTCCGGAAGCGATGCCCAGCTGGGAATTTCGGCAAACTGCTTGCGATCGTCGGTCCAGCGCAAACCGCCCGTCAACTTCAGTTCGGGGGTTATCTGATAGTAGGCCTCGCCGAAGCCGGCCCACGAATTCAGGTTGTAAGGGTTCTGGCTGCGGAAATAATTGTGACCCTGGCCATCGATGCTGCTTATCGGATTGGGATCGACATAAGCGCATCCCAGGCCCGAAAAGAAAGAATTGAGCGTTGCCGGATCGGCGGGTTGGGGGTTGCAATTGTTCACGAGAGTCGGGATGAAAGGGCGTGTGTGGGCCATCGGGACCAAAACCGCCCTGAAAGCCATTCACGATTTCGTTCAAGAGAGTGAGCGCGTTGATGAAGACATAGTAGTCTTCCACCGTCTGGTAATGCAGGTAGTTCACGCCGGCGCTGAAATTCAGGGGCCCGTCAAAACTGGAAGCTATGCGCAGTTCCTGCGAGAATTGCTGGGCTCGCTCCTGAGAAAGATCTTCGCCCACAAGATGATCCGCGCAGCCGAGTTGAGGATCGCAGAACTCTCCGTCTTCGCCGACGAGTTCCGGAACGAAGGCGCCATGAGCCGTGTCGTTGAACAGGTCGGGCGCCGCCAAGAACTCTGGTTATAATCCTCGGTCGAATAGAGGAAATCCTTGTTGAAACCGGATTGGGACGTCAGCGTGAGGGCCGGGGGTAACCGCAAAGTCGATATTCAATTCGAACGTATCGTTCTTTGCGCGGTATTTGGGATCGAGAAGCGAACTGACCGTACGCAGGTCCTGCGATTGCGTCAGGCTGGCATAGGGATTTTTGAACAACGGGATAAGGCTCCACACCTGAGGCGCCACGACAAAAGGAAGCGCGCCTGCGCTGGGTGTCTGGAAGGCCGAAGGTCCATAAAGAGGGCCCATAACGCATCCCAACGAAAGAGAATTGGCGTTCAGGTCAACCGGATGTTGCGGCCCCGCAGGTCCATCGATCGTCGGCGTTCCCGGGTCTCTTGTGCAGAGTTGTTTGGTGGACCGCGCGCGGTCGTCGTTCTCGTCAAAATGTTCCCAGACGAAATTGGCGGTGAGTTTGTCGATGGGATGCACAAGCAGGGACACGCGGCCCGACCACAGGTCGCGGCCATCGATCCTGTGCTGGGTCTCGTCGTTGAAGGCGTAACCTTCACGCTTTGTCCACTCGCCAGCGATGCGAAGATCGAGCTTGTCGCCGACGATGGGAATATTGAGCATGCCTTCCATGCGGCGATTGTTGTAATTTCCCACATCGAGCGAAGCCATGGCCTCATACTGATCGGTCGGCCTGGCCGATGTCAGGTTGACGACGCCTGCCGTTGCATTGCGGCCATAAAGCGTGCCCTGCGGCCCACGCAGGACCTCAACATTGCTGACGTCGTAGAATTCCTGTTCGAAGAAATGATTGCGGATGAACGGAATATCGTTGAACGCGACGGCCACCGCAGGATCGGTCGTCACCGAAATCGCCTGTGTGCCGATACCGCGGATCTGAATGTTGTAGCCGGTGAAATTCGTTTTCGAGAACGTCAGGTTCGGCACCTGCTTGACCAGATCGGGGCCGCCGTTTGTTTGGGTGGCTGTCAACTGTTCCTGCGACAGGGCTGTGATTGAAATCGGAATGCTCTGAACATCCGCCCCTCCCAGCTTTGAAGACGTCACGGTGACGGTTTCGACGGCTCCCCGCGACGGCGCGGCGGATTGCGCAAGTTGAACGAACGCGGTCAGCAGTTCTTCGCTGTCGGACGAGCGCTCGCGCACGATGGTGATTGCGCTATCCGCATTGTGATGCGGCGCAAATCCCGTGCCGCTCAATATTTCGGCCAGCGCGGCGTCGGAGGAAAACTCGCCTCTCGCGCCCTTCGTTCGGGTGTCTTTGACCGCCGTTCCGGAATAGACAAGCGTGACGCCGGTCGTTTTCGTATAGTTGTCGAGCGCGGCCTTCAGGTCTCCGCCGGGGATATTGAATTCTTCCGCGTGCACGGGAATGGCTGCGAAGCCAAACGACGCCGCGCCTACCAGCAACAAAGACTTTAAATCAGAATTTCTCATACGTCCCCCTTGGCCATGCGCGCATTGGGCATGGCGCCAAACAAACACTGTTGTTCCAACTAATGTGAGATCACGACTTGATCGCCCCGCTTATGAACCTTCAATCCGAAGACCTGTCTGGCCGTGTTCAGAAGCGCAGGTACGTCGTTCTCGTAGAAGGTCCCGCCAATGACGAGCTTGCCAACGGTTGCGTCGGTTATGATGACCTGCTGCCTGTTATAGCGATTGAGTTCGGCTGCGGCATCGGCAAGGGTCGCGTTGTCGAATATGAGCAATCCCCGCCTCCAGGCGAGCCTTGTCTTCAACTCCCGATCGGAATTCTTCGAGACCGACATGGATGTGGCGGTCGCCACCACAACGTCGCCGGGCGCCAGATCGGTCGATTGGGTGGTCGCCGATTGAGGCTGCGATTCGAAGCGGGCACTGCCCTTGATGAGCGCGACACTGACATGCGCGGCATCGCCACGCACAAGAAACTCTGTGCCCAAATCTGTGATCCGGTGTGCGCCGACGGACACGACAAAGGGATGCGCCTTATCGTGCCTGATTTCAAAATAAGCTTCGCCTTTTTGAAGGATCGCGTAGCGGTGCCTGGCAGAGGGTGAAAGGGTAAGCGTCGTATTGGTGTTGAGGGTGATCTTCGAGCCGTCCGCCAGAGTGAGGGCCAGATGACCGCCCACCGGCGTCGAGTATGTTTTGAGACCCGATTGCCGAAACTGCCCGGACCAGACTGCCCCAACCAATACTGCTGCGATTGTCAGAGCCGCCGCGATGGCGATTGTCCGCGGCTTTGCGCGGGCCTTTTCCGCCGATTGCGAAGGTCGCATCGGCGAACGCAGAGCCTTGAGGCGCTTTGCGCGCGACCAGGCATCATCCAGCCGCCAATAGGCCGCAACATGCGAGGTCGATTCTGCAAGCCACGCATCGAGCGCGCTTTGATCTTCCGCAGACCAGGATTCCGCCGCCTGCCGGGCAAGCATCCAATCGGCCGCACGCATTTCCACGGCTTCGGCCCGGCTCAACGTCCTGCCCTCGATGTCGGTCAAATCGCTCATCGTGGCGATTTCCGGTTTTGCGGCGAGCGGTAAAGAATATCGGCCAGAAGGCGCACACCGGCATTCAGATATCCGTTGACGGTGACGACGGAGAGGCCCATTCGCGCGGCAATCTCCGGCCGCGAAAGACCATCGACATGGTACATGATGAATGCCTCGCGCGAGCGCGGATGCAATTGTTCGAGCGCCTTCTGAACGTGGCGCAATTCCTCACGCGCGATGACCTGTTCGTCCAGCGCCGGCGCATCGACCGCGATGTTCAGCGCCTCCAGGTTCTCGACCGCCTCGAAGGGAACGATCTTTTCCTGCCGGACCAGATCTATGAGCAGATTGCGGGCGGTGGTGAATACGAAGGCGGGGGTTGCTTTGGGCAGTTCTTTCCGTGCGGCATCGATCACGCGAACATACACATCGTGCAGCATATCGGCGATATTGGCTTTGCCGCGCCAATTGTGCTGCAGATATCTGGTCAGGGCGGCTTCCAACGGTAAGACCTCGCGAACAAACCAGACGCGCACTTCCTCTTCGCGCGAAGTCATTTCCTGACGGCGCGCGCCGACGTTTTCACGATCCGGTTCCAAAATTTCAGCCATCCCCCAAGCTTTCCGCCTTCGAGGGTTTCGACATTGCCTGTATTACTACTGACGAGCGAGGGCCTGCAGCCGATTAAAGATTTTCTGCCGGCGCCGCCGCCCCCGGGCCCGGCTCAGCCAAAGGGGACAAGAATTCATCCCAATCGAAATATTGTTGTGCGGTCGCGCCTCGGGGCCGCTGAGGTTCCAACATCTCCGAGCCGGTTCCCAAACAGCACCCGAAAGGGCGACCCAGCCCTCGTGCTTACCCGCAAATGAAAAGGACGGCGGATCGCTCCGCCGTCCTCAATGCTCGTTCGTGTCCGCTCGGAGTTTCGGCTCGATCGCCCTACCAGTTCTTGGTGATGCGAAAGCCGAACAGGCGCGGATCGGTGGTGAAGACGTTGGTGGTCAGGCCCGTGTCGTCGGAGTTGAGGAACGCGCCGGTGATGGCCGTCGTATCGAAGACGTTCTTCATATAGGCCATCGCCTGCCAGCCATCCTGGTTGGTGAAGATCAGCGACAGGTTCACGTTGGTATAGCCGTGAATCTGATCATAGGGCTTGTCGTTGAACACGCGCGCAAATGAATTGCCTTGCCAATAGCCATCGACGCGCGCCGTTGCCGCCCAATCGCTGCTGACCGGCATTGTGTATTGCGCGCCGGCAGAGAGTGTGAACGGCGGCGCATTGGGAAGTTGGTTGCCGCTCAGATCTTTGTCAAACCCCTCGACCGCCATTGGGCGCGGTAGCCGGATCGAAGATCCGGGATGTGATCGAATAGTCGTATAGGTGTAAGCAACCGGTAGACATCCGCAATAATGCTGAGACATCCGAACCGGATAGCCAGCTGATTCATGACACGACATGTGGGAAGAACGCAATTGGATGTCTGGTGACGAACGGCTTGACCACCATCCAATCGCTATGTGCCGCGCGGTGCGGTCCATCAGATCGATCGCCTGCGAGCCATTGGCGAGTCGTTGCATTTTCATAACCGCCTGCGAAATTGAACCGCAATCCGGGAATCGGCTCCCAGGTCGCTTCCACCTCCGCTCCTTTGACGTGTGGCATTGAAATTCAGATTGACCGATGTGCGGTCGACGATCTGCGAAATCTGATAGTTCTGATATTTGTAATAGAAAATATCGCCGTTGAACGTCATCGCGCCATCGAGCAGCGTGTTCTTTGTGCCCAGTTCGAACGCATCCACGAATTCCGGCTTGAAGGTCAGCGGATGTGTCGTATTGCTGGGCGAATGTGAAACATGACAGGGCCGAAACAGGCAGCGGAACGACGCCCGGCGGATTGGCGCCGCCGCCCTTGTAGCCGCGCGAATAGGAGCCATAGAACAGCGATTGATCGGTGAAGTCGAGCTTGGGCGTCCAGTTGGCAACGAACCGGCCCGTCCATTCCTTCCATTGCTGATCGATAATTCCCGTGACGGGATAGCCCTTGACCGCAACGGCAGTCCAGCTTGGAATTTCGACGAAATACTTCCTGTCGTCCGTCCAGCGCAAGCCGCCCGTCAGTTTCACATCCGGCGTTACCTGATAATAGACCTCGCCGAAGCCCGCCTAGGAATTCAAGCGATATGGATTCTGGCTGCGGAAATAATTGTGCCCCTGGCCATCGATCTGGCTCAAGCGGATTGGGATCGATATAGGCAGCAGCCACAGCCCAAGACAGATGCCGAGAAGTTGGCGGGATCGGCCGGAAGCGGGCCGCAACCATTCGCTATCGCGGGATCGAACGGGACATGCGGCAGGTCGGCAGCATTGCAGCTGCCGTGGAAAGCTCATTGTTAGTATTCGGCTGAAGAGCGTGATGGCATTGAAGAAGACATAATAATCTTCGACCGTCTGATAATGCAGGAAATTGCCGCCCACGCTGAAATTGAACGGCCCGCTGAAATTCGACGCCAGCCGCAATTCCTGGGAAAATTGCTACGCATGTTCCTGCGACACGATCCTCGCCGACCAATCTGCTGGAGCAGCCCAATTGCGGATCGCAAAATTGACCATCCTGTCCGACCATAGCCGGGCGCCAGTTGTCGCCGGTTGCGATCATCCGCGAACAGCCCAGGCGCGTGTTGAAGCGGTTGTAATCTTCCGTCGAATACAGAGATATCCTTGTTGTATCCGGTCTGCGACGTCAGCGTCAGCGCATCGGTGATGGCGTAATCGGCATTGAGCTCGAACGTGTCGTTCTTCGCCCGGTATTTGGGATCCAGCGCGAACTGATGACGCGCAGATTCTGCGACTGGACCACGCCGGCATAGGGATCCGATGCCGCGCGGGCATGATCGACGATCACATATCTCCACCGCGACGACAAATGGAAACGCGCCGGCATTGGGCGTTTGAAAAGCCGTGGGCCCATAGAGCGAGCCCAGCCTGCAGCCCTGGGTGAGCCAGGCAATTTGCCGTCGATATCCGGATGCGTGACGGGATTTGGCGGCCAGCCGGGCCATCGACGAAGGACGGGCCGGGATCTCGCGTGCAAAGCTGTTTGCCGGACCGCAGCCGATCGTCGTCTTCGCTGAAATGCTCCCAGATGAGATTCGCCGTGAAGCTTTTCGATTGGATGAACAAGAAGCGACACGCGCCCCGACCACAGATCGCGGCCATCGATGCGTTTGTCGGTCTGCTCGTTGAATGTGTAGCCGTCGCGCTTGGTCCATTCGCCCGCCACGCGCAGATCGAGCTTGTCGCCGACGATCGGAATGTTGAGCATGCCTTCAAGGCGGCGGTTGTTGTAATTGCCGACATCGACCGACGCCATCGCTTCGTATTGATCGGTGGGCTTGGCCGAGACCAGATTGACCACGCCAGCCGTCGCGTTGCGGCCATAAAGCGTGCCTTGCGGGCCGCGCAGAACTTCAACCTGGCTGACGTCGTAGAATTCCTGTTCGAAGAAATGATTGCGGATGAAGGGAATGTCGTTGAACGCAACCGCCACGGCAGGATCGGTCGTGACCGAAATCGCCTGCGTGCCGATGCCGCGAATCTGGATGTTGTAGCCGGTGAAATTCGTTTTCGAGAATGTCAGGTTCGGAACCTGCTTCACCAGATCGGGGCCGCCGCTGTTTGCGTGGCGGTCAACTGCTCCTGCGACAGTGCGGTAATCGCAATCGGAATGCTCTGCACATCGGCGCCGCCGAGCTTCGACGATGTGACGGTTACGGTTTCGACAGCCGCATGGGCGGGCGCGGCTTGCGCCAGCATCATTGTCGTGTCGGCCAGTTGCTCGCTGTTCGAAGATTGCTCGCGCATGATGCCGATGGCGCCCGATGCACGGTGATACATCGAGAAACCGGTGCCGGTGAGAAGACGAGACAGGGCCGAGTCGGCGGAGAGATCGCCCTGCACGCCTTTGGTCTGCACGCCGTTCACCTCCGCGCCGGCCACGATCAGATTGACGCCGGTCTGGCGGGCATAGGCATCGAGCGCGGATTTGAGATCGCCGCCGGGGATGTTGAAGGATTCCGCCTGTGCCGCGGCGGCGAACGCCATCAGCAGCGTGGCCATCGATGCGGTGTGTTTGAGATATGCGAGTTTCACGTTTCCCCCTGTTTGCGGCAAAGGCGCCGCCTGAAAAGCTGTCGCGCTAGCGGCGCGAGATCACGGTTTCCTGGTCGTGTTTTTGAACCTTGAGATGCAGAACGAATTGCGCCACGTCCGCGAAGGCTTCCACATCGTTGGCCTGGAAAGTGCCGACGACCGTGAGGTTGGCGGTTGCGGTATCGCCGATAACCAGTTTGCGGTGGTTGTAGCGGTTAAATTCCTTCGCGGCGGATGCGAGCGTCGTGTTGTCGAAGATCAGAACGCCGCGCCTCCAGCCAAGCTGCCTGGAAAGGTCTTCTTCGGTCTTGCGGGAAAGATGCATGGTGTCCGCGGTTGCAACCACCACATCGCCGGGCTTCAAAACGGCGGATTGCGGTTTCTCGCCCGCCGTGGATTCGAATTGCGCGCGGCCTTCGATGAGCGAGACCTCCACACGGTCGTTGCCGCTCTTGACGGAAAACTTGGTGCCGAGATCGGTGACACGGTGCCCGGCGGCCATCACCACGAAGGGGCGGCGCGCATCATGGGTGACCTGAAAGAAAGCCTCGCCGCGATCGAGGATCACCTCGCGGTGGTGTTCATCGAACCGGGTGCGAAGGGCCGTGTCGGTGTTCAACTGGATCAAAGTGCCATCGGCGAGCGTGATGGTTTCGCCGCCGCCGACGGTTGTCGAATACGGTGACTCTTTTGCCTTGAACGCATAGTTCGTGGCGAACACACCCAGTACCGCGACAGCGCCGAGGGCTGCGGCCGAACGCATCAGAAGCGGCCAGAGGGTTTTGCGTTCGGCTTGCGCGCCGTGCTGCGGTTTGGCCGTTGGGCGCAGCGCGGCCAATCCTTCGGTGCGGTTCCACATCGCGCTTTGCCGCCAATAGGCGACCTGATGGGCTTCGGATTGCGCAAGCCACGCATCGAGTGCTGCCTGATCTTCCTCGCTCCAGTTCCAGAATGTTTTGCGTTGCAGCCAGTCGGCGGCGGCAAGATCAATTTCGGTCGCGCTCATGTGCGCCTCTTCAGATCGATGGATTCGCGCAGCAGGATGTCGGTCAATGCGTGCATCCCCTTGGCGAGATGTTCGGAGACGGTGGTTTCGGCAATGCCGAGGCGCTGGGCGATTTCGCGGCCGGTCAGCCCTTCGATGCGGCCGAGGATCAGAACCTCGCGGGCGCGCGGCGGAAGCTGATCGAGCGCGCCCTGCAATTTCCGCAGTTCATCGCGCGCGATCAGGCTGCGATCGGGGCTTGGCGTATCGACCGCGATGCCAAGCGTATCGAGATCGGAAACCGCTTCGATGGGAACGACATTGCTCTTGCGGGCGCGATCAATCAGCAGATTGCGCGCGGTGGTGAAGACAAAAGCCTTCGCCGGGTGCGGAATTTCCTTCCGCGCGGCCTGGCAGACGCGGACATAGACCTCCTGCCGGAGATCTTCGATGTCGCTCTGGTCGCGCCAGTTGTGACGCAGATATTGCATCAGCATCGCCTCGAGCGGCAGGACTTCGCGCACAAACCATGCCTCGACCTGGGGCGGGTTCATGACGGAGCCAGCAGCGTTGGGGCCGTCGTGCAGACGACCGAATTCGGGTGTTTCGACCATTCCCCCTCCAGTTTCCTGGCCTCATTGAGGGTTGGGGTTGAAAGCTACGCCTACTAAGACGAAGCCGGTCAAAATAGTTACGGGTGGGGAGCGGAGAATTATGTTTCACCCTCCCCTTGAGGAGGGTGAAACCTGCATTTCAATCCCGCAAGTCGACGGTGACCTGCGCCGAAAGGCCGGGGCGCAATCTTTCGATGTTCTTCTGGCCAGGCAGGATGCGGATACGAACCGGCACGCGCTGGACAATGCGGGTGAAATTTCCGGTCGCGGGTTCGAAAGGCAGCAGCGAGAATTCCGAGCCGGAGCCGGGAGCAAGGCTTTCGACCTCACCCTCGAAGGTCTGGCCGGGAACGGCGTCGATGGTGAAATGCACGCGTTGGCCTGTCTGCATACGCGCGGTCTGGGTTTCCTTGAAATTGGCGGTGACGTAGATCGTGCTCATCGGCACGATGGTCATCAATTGCGTGCCGGGCTGAACATATTCGCCGATCTGCGCCTGACGGTCGCCGATCACGCCGGAAACAGGCGCGCGGACAATGGTGCGTTCCAGGTTCTGGCGGGCAAGCGAAAGGGCCGCGCGCGTTTTGGCAAGGCTTGCAAGCAACTGTGCCCGCGTTTTGGCGACAACATCGACCTGCTGACGGCTGGCGAGATAGGCCGCACGGCTTTTTTCGGAATCGGCTTCGGCGCTTGTCGCGGCGGCACGCGCCTGATCGGCCTGACTTTTGGAGATGTCGCCGGTTGAAACCAGTTTGTCGAAACGGGCGCGATCGGCGGTGGCACGCAGGCGTTCGGCATCGGCCGCACGGATGGCGGCACCTGCGGCCTGCGCATTTGCATTGGCAAGTGCTTCCTGTGCGGGCTGCTGCGCAAGGGCTGCCTGGGCGGATTGCACATCGGCCTCTGCTGCAGCGACGGCCTGGCGATAATCTTCCGCATCGATGGTGAGAAGCGGTTGGCCGGCTTTCACCTTCTGGTTGTCGCGCACCAGTACCGTGCCGATCAACCCCTGCACCTTGGGCGCGACGAGCGTGGAGTCCGCTTTTATATAAGCGTCGTCGGTGGAAACGGAGGATGCGGGCGATGCGATCCACCATGCGCCCGCCGCAATGGCCACGGCGGCCACACCTGCCACCAGCAAGGCGCGGCGCGGAATGGCGCGCAGGCGCGAGGCCGGCCGCGGCGGAGAAATCGTATCGAAGGCGGTTGTCATAACTCGAACACCAGGCAGGTTGTGGTGGCGGTGGCGCAAAGCCTTCCTTGCGCATCGAGCAAACGGCCCTCGGCAAATCCCGCGCGGCGGCCAAGCGAAATGACTTTGCCTTCGGCACGGACGGGGCCGCTCTGATCGGTCAGCGCGCGGTGATAGGCGACCTTCAATTCGAGCGTGGTGTAGCCCTGCCCCGCCTTGAGGCGCGAATGCACAGCGCATCCCATAGCACTGTCGAGCAGGGTGGCCGCATATCCGCCATGCACGGTGCCGATGGGATTGTAGACATCCCGCGTGGGATTGCCTTCGAAAACGACGAAACCTTCATCCAGCTCGGCGGCATGGAAGCCCATGGTCTTCGCGATGCCGCGATATTCCGCGTTGCCGTTGAAAACAGCACGCAGCTGTTCGAGGCCGGAGGGGCTGGCGAGTTGTGCGGTATCGCTCATTTTGTGGCGGTCCGTGAAAGGGCGGTTTCGGAAAGGCCGAGCCGGGCCTTGATGCCTGTGCGCGCGGATTCGAGAAGCTCATCCGACAACTGCCTGTCGGCGACCGAACGCGACAACGAAACGGCGCCGACCATGGCCGAGAGCACGGAAGCTGCAAGCTTTTCCGGTTCTTCATAACCTGCTTCGGCGAGCCATCCCGAAATGGTGCCGACGAGCGATTTCACCCCTTCATCATAGACCGCACGAAACTTCTTCGACTGGCGCGGCAGATCGGAACTGAGCGCGGAGATGGGGCAACCGCTGGCGGGAAAATCGCGATGGTTGGCGGACACATAGAAATCGACGTAAGCGGCCAGCGCATGACGCGGCGGCATGCCTTCCACCGCGCGCAATGCCTTGTCGCGCGCGCGGCCGAAACTGTGTTTCAGGGTTTCGGCGAGCAGCGCATCCTTCGATTTGAAGTGCGCATAGAAACCGCCATGGGTGAGGCCCGCGGCCTCCATTACCTCGGCAACCGCAAGTTTTTCCGGGCCGTTCTCGCGCAGCGCGCGGGAGGCGACTTTCAATATCCGGTCGCGGGTTTCGGCCTTGTGGGTTTCGCTGTAGCGCATCTTGCCAATCTCCGGTCCGTCTTTATATGATACCTGTAATATAAAGATCAAGGGCGTCGATGAGCAGTGCGAGCGCGATTTCCGGGGCGGCGCCGGTTCCGGTGGGGGCCGGGCTCAGCGAAAAGCGCAAACTCATCATTTTCGGCATCATGGCGTTCGGGCAGTTCATGGCGCTGCTCGACATCCAGATCGTGGCCGCCTCGCTCAATTCGATCCAGGCAGGCCTTTCGGCGGGGCCGGACGAAATCGCCTGGGTGCAGACGGCCTATCTGATGGCGGAGATCGTGATGATTCCGCTGGCGGCGTTTCTTTCGCAGGCGTTGTCGACGCGCTGGCTGTTCACCGCTTCCGCCGTTCTCTTCACGCTGTCGAGCCTGTTGTGCGGGTTCGCATGGAGCATTCAGTCGATGACGGTGTTTCGCGCCATCCAGGGTTTTGTCGGCGGCGCGATGATACCGACGGTGTTCGCCACCGGCTTTGCGATCTTCAGCGGCAAGAAACGCGCGATGATCCCAGCCATCCTCGGCGTCGTCTCGACGCTTGCGCCCACGCTCGGGCCCACGGTCGGCGGCTGGATCACCGATCAGGCGAGCTGGCGCTGGCTCTTTTTCATCAACGTGGTCCCGGGCGCTGCCATCGCGATCCTGTTGCCGATACTGGGCAAGGTGGATGAACCCGATCTCGCCAAACTGAAGCGCATCGACTGGCTGCATGTGGTTTCGCTCGCGGTGTTTCTGGGCGCGATGCAATATGTGCTGGAGGAAGGACCGCGTTACCAGTGGTTCGAGGATCCCACGGTTGCCACGGCTGCGTGGGTTTCGTTCGTGGGCGCGGTGGTGTTTTTCGAGCGCTCGTTCTTTTCGGAAATTCCCGTGGTGCGCCTGACACCTTTCAAGCGGCCGACATTTGCGCTTGCCTGCGCACTCAATGTGGTCATCGGCTTCGGGCTTTATTCGGCAACTTATCTGACGCCGATCTTCCTTGGGCGCGTGCGCGACTATTCGAGCCTCGATATCGGGACCACGGTATTCATCTCCGGCGTGTTCATGACGTTCGGCGCGCCGCTGGCCGCCCGGCTGACCACGCTCGTCGATCAGCGCATCGTGATCGCCTTCGGGTTCTGCCTCTTCGCGCTTTCCTGCTGGATGATGGCGGATATCACCTCGGCCTGGGGCTTCTGGGAATTGTTCCCGGCGCAGGCGATACGCGGATTTTCCATATTGCTCTGCATCGTGCCTTCGGTCGGCATGGCGCTGAACGGCGTGCCGCCGGAAGAGCTTCGTTACGCTTCGGGCCTTTTTAACCTGATGCGCAATCTGGGGGGCGCCATCGGCATCGCCACGGTGACGACATGGTTGCAGGACTATGGCCGCATCCATGGCGAGCGGCTGGGCGAGGCGATCGCCAACACCGGCGCGCTCGGCCACACGGCCGCGCGCATCTCAACATTCGTTTCGGACGCGGCGCACGCGCAGATGATGCTGAAGGGCGAACTTGCGCAAGTGATCGGACAGCAGGCGCTGACACTCGCCTTCCGCGATGTGTTCTTCCTGATGACGGTGGTGTTGCTGGCGGCGCTGGTGATCGTGCCGTTCTGCAGGGGCGCGCTGCTCAGCGACGCGCCGCCGCACGAAGGTCATTGATCGTCCCGATACCGGAAATACGGCTCGACCTTGCCGTTGAGCTTTATCGTCATGGGTTGGCCGAAACGATCGAGCGACTTCCCGGCCGCGACGCGCACCCAACCCTCGCTGACGCAATACTCTTCCACATTTGTCTTCTCGGCACCATTGAACTTGATGCCGATACCGCGTTCGAGAAGCGCCGCATTGTGAAAAGGGCTCTTGGGATTGGCGGCAAGGCGATCGGGCAGGACGTCTTCGGACATGGTTCCTCAAGGGGCAGAAATCGGGCCGGATATTGGCCGCGATTCTGCCCCGAGGCAAACCCTTGGCCCGCTTATCCGCCCAATCCGAGACTGACATTAAGATACGGGCCGTAGAAGCCGCGACTGTAGCTTTTGGCCGTATCCTGCCCGCCGTCCATCGCGCCGAAGAACGTGTCGGCGCGATAGCCGAAGCTCACCTTGGCATTGCGGTAGAGAACGGACGCGCCGATATGACCGCCGAGATTGGGTACGGTGACGCTGCGCGATCTGGAGAAGGTTTGGATCTGCGGCGGCAACGTGGGATGACAACCAACCGCAAATACGGCTGCCAAATGGGCTGTGCATTGCGTGCTCTCATGATGAATGTTTGCTTTCTGTCGGCCGAACAAGACAGAAATATTGACGCCAAAATCCATGGAAACTTGCCCGTTTTCCTGCTCGCCAAAGGCGGGCTGAGATGCTTCCCAGCTCAGTTCCGGGCCAATGCCGTGAAAACTGCGCGCTTCATCCGTCACGCCGTTGTAAATGGTGTGATATTTTTGGGTAAACGGGTTGCCGTGAAACTCATATCCTGGAATGCTGTTGAAGCGCCCGGCATTTCGCGAACCGAATTCCGCTATGCGAACGCCTCCGGCAATTGTCTGGCTCCCTTCGGCTCCGAATAAGCCGAGGCCGACATCTTTTCCGAGCGTGAAATCGATCATCGTATGATGCTCGACTTCCTTGTCCTTCACGTCGCTGAATTCCTTTACAGCCGCCTGCGTGCAGTAGGATTGGTGGCTCGGCGCTGCTGCCAGGCTGCAGGGAAAGGTGGAATTCTCGGAGATATAGATCGCGCTCTGGGTTTTGCGCGGCAGGCTCTTGTGTATCGTGTTGTCGCGCGATGTCCGGCCATAACGAATTCCGGCCGTAAGCACCCAATCGGTGTTCTCGGGTTGAATCTTTGCCTTACCCTCCCAATCGAGCCCCAGATTTGGCGTCCGCTGGCTCGCGACGGGAGATGGCAGCGCGTCGGGAAATCCTTCGGCAAACGCCGGCGCATAAGGCTGCTGGCCGACATTCAGGACGTCGAAATTGCCGCCGAGCTGCAGCCAGACCTGAGGTCGCGCCGCTCCATCGCCTGCGAAATTCAATGCGCCGCCGCCTGGCAACCCGCCCCCATCGAAATGCTTGGTCACACGAACGCCGAAGAGACGCGGATCGGTCAGGAAGATGTTGGTCGTCAGGCCGGAATCGTCGCTGTTCAAGAAGGTGCCGGTAATGGCGGTCGTGTCGAACACATTCTTCACATAGCCCATCACTTGCCAGCCGGATTGATCGGTAAGGATGAGGGCGAGATTTACATTGGTATAGCCGCGTATGCGATCGAACGGGTCGTCGTTCTGTACCCGCGCCCAGGAATTGGCCTGCCAATAGAAATCGCTGTGCAGTGTCGCCGCCCAATCCGGCGAAACCGGGAGCGTGTAATCGGCGCCGAGAGATACTGTGTAGTGCGGCGCATTTGGAAGCTCGTTGCCACCGAGATTTTGCGCAAATCCCTGGCCGGCATTGGGCGCCGTCGAAGGATCGAATCCGATATAATTGAATGTCTGCCCGTCTGGTCCCGTGATCGCCTTGGGGTACAGGCCATTCTCAACACCATATTGGTAGGTATGGCTTGTGACCGGATCTATCCCTTCATGATACGCGAACGAACACGCTTCCTGGTCGGTACCGCCCATCGAGACCTGGCTGGGGTTCAGCGACAACGCCGCGGCGACATAGGCCGGGAAAATGCAATTGGATGACTGACCGACCCACGGCTTCATGACAACCCAACCTGGGGTGCCCGCGGTGCGGTTCACCAAATCGATCGCAAATTGATTGTTATCGATACGCGTTTGTTCGTATCCGCCGGCAAACGAGAACTTCAAGCCGGGAACCGGCTCCCACGTCGCCTCGATCTCGGCGCCCCTTATGGTAGCGTCGAAATTCGAATTCACGGCGCTGCGATCAACGATCTGGGATATCTGATAACCCTTGTAATCGTAATAGAAGACATCGCCGTTCAGCGTCAGCCCTCCATCCAGCAGCGTGTTCTTTGTGCCCAGTTCGAAAGCGTTCACATATTCCGGCTTGAAGGTCAGCGGATGAACGGGAACCGGAATGGCATCGGTATATTGTATAAGAACCGGACCCGGAGGATTGGCGCCGCCGGCCTTATATCCGTGCGCAAACGATGCGTAGAACAGGCTTTGATCGGTGAATGCCAGTTTTGGAGACCAGTTGGCCACGGCCCGCCCCGTGAACTTGCTCCAGGACTGATCGACCACACCGCTGGACGGATAGCCGTATCCCAGTGTCAGGAGTTCGCTCGGAATCTCGATGAAATGCTTCTGGTCGTCGGTCCAGCGTAGCCCGCCCGTCAGCTTCAGATCGCTGGTGATATTATAATAGGCCTCGCCGAAGGCGGCATAGGAATTGAGCAAATAGGGATTGTTGCTCAGAAAATAATTGTGGCCCTCGCTATCGAGATCGTTCAGCGGATTGGGATCGACATATTGCGGCGTCTCGGTGGGAATACCGCCGCCCTGCCGGAACACGCGCTCGTTGTAGGAACGCCCGTTTGCCAGACAGAACAAGCTGGTCGTCGGCGTCGACCCACCGGGGATAAGACCCCCATTGTTGTCTGGGCAGACATTGTTCAACGAAAGCAAACTGAACGTATTGGAGAAGACGTAGTATTTTTCGTCCGTCTCATAGTGAAGGTAATTGCCGCCCACACTGAAATTCAAGGGCCCTTGAAGATTTGAAACAACACGAAGCTCCTGGCTGAATTGCCACGACTTTTCGGTGGCCAAATCTTGAACCACCAGCCGGTTACTGCATCCAAGCTGCGGATCGCAAACAACCCGGCCACCGGTACCGTCAGGTTGTAGAAAAATACCCGGCGTCGTATCGAACCGATTGTAATCTTCCGACGACCACAGAAAATCGCGGTTGTACGCGGTGTCCGAGATCACGGATAGCGAAGGCGATACATTCCATGTTGCGTTGAACTGCAACGTATCGTTCTTCGCGAGATATTTCGGCTGGAGAGCGGACTGGATATTCCTCAAATTGGTGGGTTGCGTCGTATCGAGGTAGGGGTCTTTGTTGTTGTCCAGAAACCCTTCATAGGCTGCGCCGGAAACAAACGGCAACGAATACCCGTTTGGTACGCCGAAGGCTTCCGGCGCGTAAAGCGAACTCGGCAGGCACCCCTGGCTGAAGGTGGCGCTTGATATCGTAAAGACGCTCTGGCGAGGCGATAGAATGGAAACCCCGTCTATATTGCTCAAGCCGGGATCGGTCTTGCAGAGCTGCTTCGAGCTGCGAAGCCGATCGTCGTCTTCCTGGAAATGCTCCCATACAAGGTAGGTTTGAACGGTCGAGACGGGCTTCCAGCCGACCGTGACACGGCCCGACCAGAGATCGCGGCCATCGGTTTGTTCGCCTGTCGTTTCGTTGAGCGTATAACCGTCCCGCTTGGTCCACTCGCCCGCAACGCGCAAACCGAGTTTGTCGCTGTCGAGCGGGATATTGATCATGCCTTCGAACCGGCGGTTCTTGTAATTTCCAATATCGCCCGAGGCCATGGCTTCGAACTGATCCGTCGGCTTGGCCGATGTGATGTTCACCACGCCCGCCGTTGCGTTGCGGCCATAGAGCGTGCCTTGCGGCCCGCGCAGCACTTCGAGCTGCGACAGGTCGTAGAATTCCTGTTCGAAGAAATGATTGCGAATGAACGGCGTGTCGTTGAAGGCAACCGCGACAGCCGGATCGGTCGCCACCGAAATGGCCTGCGTGCCGATGCCGCGGATCTGGATGCTGTAGCCGGTGAAATTTGTCTTGGTGAAGGTCAGGTTCGGCACCTGCTTCACCAGATCTGGACCACCGGCCGTCTGTGTGGCCGTCAATTGTTCCTGGCTCAACGCCGTGATCGCGATGGGGATGCTTTGTACATCCGCGCCGCCGAGTTTCGATGAGGTAACGGTGACGGTTTCGACGGAAGCACGCGGAACGGGATTGGCCTGCGCCAATTGCAGCGGCTCGTTTTCGAGCGATGACGAATGGCCCGGCACGATGGCGACAGCGCCGGAGGGATCGCGCTGGATGCTGAAGCCGGTGCCCGAAAGAAGGCGCGTGAGGGCAGCGTCCGCGGTCAGATCGCCTTTCACCCCGCGGGTCTGCGCACCGCGCACGACTTCGCCGGAGACGAACACGGCAACACCGCTTTGCAGGGTGTAGCGATTGAGTGCGGTTGCGAGGTCGCCGCCGGGAATGTTGAAACTCGCTGCATATGAGCTCGATGTCAGCGCCGCAACGCAGGCCGAGGCCGCGAGCGACGATTTGAATGTCGGTGTGAGATTGAACATATTCCCCCTCTTCGCGGGCGCCTGCGCCTCGCGTCAATTCAGCGTGAAATCACCGTTTCATCTTCGTGCTGCACGACGTGCAGGCCGAACACCCGTTGCGCCAATCTTACGAATGCATCGACATCGTTGGTGGCGAATGTGCCCACCACCGTCAGTTTGGCCGCATCCGCATCGGCAATGATGAGCTTGTTGCGGTTGTAGCGATTGAATTGCCTTGCGGCCTCGCCAAGCGTCGAATAGCGGAACTCGATCAGTCCGGTGCGCCATTTGAGCTCGGTCGAAAGCTCCTCGACCGGTTTCCTGGCGATGGAAACGGATTTCGCATCGGCGAGCGCCACCTGGCCTGCAACCAGCATCGTCGGCCGGGCATGCGCATCGCTGCTTTCGAGTTTCACCTTTCCTTCGGTGACGGCGACGCTCAAACCGCGTGCTTCGCGGCGCACGGTGAATTTGGTGCCGATGTCCACGATGCGGTGGCCGCTCGCGATCACCACGAAGGGCCGTTTGTCGTTGTGGCGCACCTGGAAGAAAGCTTCACCCCTGTCGAGCCACACCTTGCGTTCGCCTTCGGACAGCGCAACGCGCACGGCGGAATCGGTGTTCAGTTCGATCTGCGAACCATCGCGCAGGGTAATGGTTTCGCGCCCGCCGATTTCGGTTGCATAGGTTTTGGCGGCCGGCTCGGATGCATAAAACGCAGCACCTGCGCCAAGTGCGGCCAGCAACACGACGGCGGCGGCAACCCGCCCGAAGAACGGCCAGTTGCGCGCGGGCGCGGCACCTGCCGAAGCATCCCGCATCGGGCGGCGAAGGGCCGCCAGCCGATCGGTCTGGTCCCATGCCGCTTCGAGCCGCCAATAGGCGACGCGGTGGGCAAGCGATTCATCGAGCCAGGTTTCGAGTTCGGCGTCACCGCCTTGCTTCCCGCCTTCGGAAAGCTGGCGGTCCATCAGGCGCGAAGCGGCCTCGGCGCGCACATCTGCGGCAGGCGGAGTCTTTTTCTCGCTCATGTTGTCGCTCATGGGCGCCTCCGTGCGATGTCGGTTTCGCCGTACAGCATGTCGGCCAGCGCACAGACGCTTTCGGCGAGATATTCCTTCACCGTGCCCTCGCCTATTCCCATGCGCTCCGCAATTTCGGCGCGCGTGAAGCCTTCGACACGGCGCAACAACAGCGCCTCGCGGGCGCGCGGCGGCAGGCGATCCAATGCGGCCTGCACACGGCGCAGTTCGTCGCGCGCCATCACATTGCGATCCGGCCCCGGCTCGTCGATGGCGACGCCCAGCGCATCGAGATCGGCAACCGCCTCGATCGGCACCACCTGTTCGCGGCGCACGCGATCGATCAGAAGATTGCGCGCAGTGGAGAAGACGAACGCTTTCGTTTGCGCGGGAATTTCCTTCTGCGCTGCCGCCGTCAACCGCATGTAGACCTCCTGCAGGAGGTCATCGATGTCGGCCTGGTTGCGCCAGTTGTGATGCAGGAAATGGATCAACGCGCTCTCCAGCGGCAGAACTTCCCGGACAAACCAGGCCTTCACCTCGCGCAAGCTCATGGGCGCACGCCCTGCCTGCGCGTTTGCGATGTCACGACTGTTGTCCGGCGTATCGGCCATCGGCCTTCAGCTTCCCGTCCCCGGAAGGTTACAGCTTTGCGACCACGCCTATGAGACGAAGCGCGCGCGAAAACGGGAGGGCCGAAATTTTGTTGCGCGGCTAGGCGTCGGAGACGCGTTTGCACAAAACGAGCAGGGCCGCGCGGTCGCGCACATGAAGGCCCGTGGGCGTCAGCTCGATCCAGCCGGATTTTCGCCACGCCGCCAGCTTGCGGTTGACGGCTTCCCGCGTTGCCCCGATCAGGTGGGCGAGTTCCGCCTGGTTATAAATAATGCGCCCCTTGGTGGATTCGTCGAGCAGCAGGCGGGCAAGCCGTTTGCCAAGGTTCATGGGCGAGGTTCTCTCGACCAGCGCATCGGTGTCGCGAATCCGCGCCACGAGCACCGCGAGCAAGGCCAGCGCCGCGCTCGGCTCATCGGTCAGCGCCTGCATGATGAGTTTGCGGTCGATCTTCCACAGTTCGCATTTGCGCGTGGCGCGGGCATCGGCCGAACGCGGCGAGCCATCCAGCGATCCCATCTCGCCAACGACCGTGCCCACGCCCAGCCGGGCGATCCAGATGTCGCGACCATCGAGCCCGGGAAGGCTGACTTCGATCTCGCCGGACATGATGGCATAGGCAGCATCGGAGGCTGCGCCCTGGCGAAACAGTTGCTCGTCTTTGGCGAGCAGGACGGGCGACCCATTGCGGGCCAGCACCTGCCGGCTGGCGGGCGACAAAACCCCCAGCACGGTATTCTTGCCCAGGATTCCCGCAATTTTCGAAGTCCGCGAATCTCCGCGCTCCGGTTTGTCCGTCACAGCGTCCATAGGGTTAATGTCCGCCCACTGCGATTGATCCGCGCCCGAACCGGCAGAAAAGGCCAAGGCCCTTGTTGCCGTTCACAAAAACAGAAGTGAGATACAAATTCCGCAAACCGCTGGACCCCGAACGAAAGTATCATGGCCCAACGGGCGCTGGCAGTCATTTTCGGCTAATTCGTTCGAACTAGAAGAATATGTCCCAGGCGTATTCCCGTTCGGCAATAGCTCTGCAAGGGTCTGTTTTGGTTACGCTTTGGCGATGTCTTCGGCGTCAAAACCGAAACCGAAAACCGCCGAAAAGCCCTGCGTTTGGTGTGATCAACTTCATTGACCCCCGACGCGCGCGACCCCATCTTTGCGTCAACCTAAACGGGGCATTCGATTCATATGAGCAATTTGTTGCAGAACAAGCGCAGGCTTTTGATTGGCGTGCCCGCTCTGGCGGTCGTCGCCGTGGGCGTGATCTGGGTTGGCGAGAATTATCCGCCGAAGAACGGCGAGACCGCAGGCACCATCGTGCCTGTCGAACGCTACCAGTCCAAACAGGTTGCGGATTCAGATGTCGCGCTCGGCGACAACAGCACCGCGCTGATGATGCAAACCGATTCCTTCCAGGAAATTTCCGGCGAAACGGAAGCGGCCTCGCAGGCAGCTTCCCGCGCGGCGTCGCAAGCAGCTTCATCGGCCGACTCGGATGCGGCCATGCGGACGGCATCGCAAGCTGCCTCTCATGCGGCGGCCGAAGCAGAATCCCGCGCGACATCGCAAGCAGCATCCGCCGCCGAGGCCGAAGCCGCTTCACGAGCCTTCGCGCAATCGGCTTCTCACGCAGCCGCCGACGCAGCGTCTCGCGCCGCGGCAGATGCCGCCTCGCGTGCCGCTGCCCAAGCTGCTTCCTATTCCACGGCACAAGCCTCCATGCGGGCCGCATCTCACGCCGCAGCCGACGCCGCGTCTCGCGCAGCAGTTCAGGCCGAAAGCTATGCCACCTCGCAAGCCGCTTCGCGTGCTGCTGCCCAGGCCGCTTCGCATGCCGCACTGGATGCAGCGGCCAAGGCGACAGCCGCCGCACACGCGCAAGCAGAAGCACGCGCCGCAGCAACGGCTGCCTCGCGGGCGGCTTCGGATGCCGCATCCCATGCTGCCGCGGAAGCCCAGTCCCGCGCATCGTCGCAAGCTGCTGCCGCCGTTGAGGCACAGGCCGCTTCCCGCGCCGCGGCGGATGCCGCGTCTCATGCTGCCGCCCAGGCCGAGTCGGCTGCCAGAGCAGCCGCGAGTTCGCATGCCGCCGCCGAAGCTGCCATGCACAACGCCGCCGAAGCCGCTTCCAGAGCATCGGCACAGGCTGCTTCCTTTGCCTCCGCGGCATCGGCTGCTTCCCGCGCCGCGGCGGACGCCGCTTCGCACAGTGCTTCGCAAGCTGCATCCCACGCCGCTGCACAGGCCGCGATGATTGCCCAGGCAGCCTCGCGTTCTTCGGTGCAAGCAGCTTCCCAGGCCTCTGCGGCGGCCGCAGCACATAGCGCAGCGCAGGCTGCATCTCATGCGGCAGCGACGGCTGCGTCTCACGCTTCGATGCAAGCTGCATCGGCTGCTGCCTCTCAGGCGGCTTCGCGGGCGGCTTCCCAAGCCGCCTCGCGCGCCGCTTCACAGGCGGCATCGCATGCGGCTTCGCAGGCAGCATCCCAATCCGCGGCGCAGGCCGCCATGCGGGCACAGGCTGCTTCCCGGTCCACGGGTCAATAAGCCTTTACGAATAGGTTCTGCGTTCTTTCGAGCCTCAAACAACCACCGTGTTTCCACACGGTGGTTGTTTTCTTTGGGGGATTGCTGCCACCTTTAGGCGGGGCAGAGACAGTCCGTAGCCGTCGAGGGGTTGGGATGCGCAAAGCTGCGCTTTGTTTTCTTTTCGCCCTTTGTTTTTCGGGGCAACCGGCGTTGGCGGAATCCGCCCAATCGGTCGGCCTGAGCAAGATCGAAACCAGGGATCTTCGGCTTCTCTACTACGATCCGCTCCAGACCTATCTCACGCCTTATGTCGCGCAGGCTTACGAGAACTCATTCGATTTCCAGCGCCGCACCTTCGACTGGACGCCATGGGACAAACCCAGCGTTCAACTGCGAGACCTCTCCGATGACGGGCAGGCGGTGGTGCGGGCAACGCCCAACAACGCGCTGTTCGTGGATGTCGCCCCCATCAGCGTGACATTCGAGACGTTCACGCCCGGCGAACGCTTTTTCACATTGATGAACCACGAGCTTGTCCACGTCGCCACGATGGATGTGTACAACGATCAGGATGCGTGGTGGCGCAGCTTCTTTCACGGCAAGCCGCTGCCTTCCACCGATCATCCCGAAACCATTCTCTACAACTACCTCGCCACACCGCGCGCCAATGTTCCGCGCTGGTATCTCGAAGGCAGCGCGGTGTTCATGGAGACATGGATGGGCGGCGGCTTGGGCCGCGCGCAGGGCGGATATGACGAGATGGTGTTCCGCGCCATGGTGCGCGACAACGCGAAATTCTACGATCCGCTCGGCCTGCAATCGGAAGGCAATTCGGTCGACTTCCAGGTCGGCGCCAACGATTATCTCTATGGCACGCGCTTCTTCAGCTATCTCGCGCTGACCTATTCGCCCGAGAAGGTGATCGCCTGGCTCAAGCGCGGCAAGGACAGCGACCGCTATTACGCAACCCAGTTCGAGCGCGTGTTCGGCAAACCGCTGGCCGAAGCCTGGCAGGACTGGATCGTGTGGGAGCACGGCTTTCAGAACGCCAATCTCGCGCTGGTGCGCAAATATCCCACGACGCCCATGGAACGGCTGACCAAAAACGCACTCGGTTCGGTTTCGCGCACCTATTACGACGCCAAATCGCAAAGCCTGATCGGCGCGTTCTGGTATCCGGGGGCGTTTGCCCATGTGGGCACATTGTCGATGAAGGACGGCGAGGAGCGCCGCCTCGTCAACATCAAGGGGCCGCAGCTCTACAAGGTCACTTCGCTCGCCTACGACGCCGAGTCGGGCGCGATCTATTACACGACGGACAATTATGCGTTTCGCGACCTGATGCAGGTCGATGTCGCAACCGGCGACTCCAAGATGCTTATCCGCGACGGCCGCGTGGGCGATCTTGCGTTCGATCCGGCCGATCATTCCATCTGGGGCATACGCCACCTGAACGGCTTGGATACGCTGGTGCGAACCAGCCCCGCGCGCGATAGCTGGAACCAGATCGTCACTTTTGCCTATGGGCACAGCCTGTTCGACCTGGATATTTCGCCGGACGGCACGCTGCTTGCGGCATCGGTGGGCGAGATCAATGGCGACCAGCGCATCGGCATCTACCGCATCGCCGATCTGCTCGACGGCAATGTCAACGAAATCGCCACGATGACCCTGAGCGGCGCGATACCGGAAGGCGGCGTGTTTTCGCCCGATGGGCGCTATCTTTATGCGACTGCCTATTACACCGGCGTTTCCAACGTCTACCGGCTGGAAATCGCGAGCGGAAAGGTCGATGCCGTGAGCAATGCGGTGACGGGCTTCTTCCGCCCCGTTCCGCTGAAGGATGGCTCGCTGATCGTCTATGAATATACCGGCCAGGGATTTTCGCCGGTGAAGATCGATCCCAAGCCGCTGGACGATCTGGGCACGGTGAAACTGCTGGGCACGCAGGTCGTCAACGCGCATCCGATCGTGAAAAGCTGGGCGGTGGGTTCGCCGTCGAAAATCCCCATCGAATCCATGATCACCGAACGCGGGGAATATCTGCCGCTCGACGAAATGCAGCTTGGTTCGGCCTATCCCATCGTTGCCGGATACAAGAGCCATCCCGCACTCGGCTGGTATGTTCATGTTCGAAGACCCGCTGCAATACGACCAGCTTTCCGCAAACGTCGCCTATTCGCCCGCCAACGACCTGCGGCCGCGCGAGCAGCTTCACGCCAATGTCTCGTTCCACACGCTTTACTGGCACGTCACCTACAAGCACAACGGTTCGGATTTCTACGATCTGTTCGGACCGGTGGAGCGCAGCCGCAAGGGCGATTCCCTTGTCGGCGGCTACAAGGACATTCTGATCTACGATCCGCCGCGCCAGCTTTCGTTCAGCGCCGATGTGGGGCTTTATTCCGGGCTCGACACGCTTCCCGGCGCACAGAATGTGAGTGCCACGGCGGGAAGCCTTGCCTCCACCAACATCGAACTGGATTACACCAACCTTGCAGGCTCCATCGGGTCCGTCGATCACGAGGAGGGTTACCAGACGAGCCTTGCCGTGATGGGCGATTATGCGCGCGGGGAATTTTTCCCGAAGGTGCTCGCCACATTCGATTTCGGATTCATGCTGCCGTGGAAGCATTCCTCCGCCTGGCTTTACACCTCGGCGGGCACGGGAAGCGGCGATGCCTCCAGCAGCTTGCGGAATTTCTATTTCGGCGCCTTCGGCAACAACTATGTCGATGACCGCGAAGTGAAGCGATACCGCGAATATGACAGCTTCCCCGGCTTCGACATCGATGCCATCGATGCGCGGCGCTTCGTGAAATCGGTCGCCGAATGGAACCTGCCGCCCGTGCGTTTCAGCGATGTGGGTTCGCCCGGGCTTTATCTCAGCTCGGCGCGCCCTGCCCTTTTCGCGGGCGTGCTCGCCGCCAACCCGGGTGACGGCGACGGGCGGACTTCGGAAACGGTGGGCGTTCAGCTCGATTTCAGCTTCACCGTGGCGGTACGCCTGCCGATGACATTTTCCGTCGGCTACGGCAAAGGCTTCGGCGGCGGCGCGCGCCATGAAATCCTTGCTTCGCTGAAGATACTGTGATTTCCCGTAACGCATGACGGAACACTTGCTTCTCCAGGCCCCGATTGCGCTGACGCCGGTGCTCGTTTTCTTTGCGGCGCTGCTTTATCTGGACAGTTACAGCCTCGTAAGCTTTCGGGAAGTCGTGGCCACGATGCTGGCGGGCGTGCTTCTTTGCGGGGTGGCGCTGGAGGCAAACGGTTTTGCCATCGGCTATCTGCGCATGGATTTCGCGACGTACAGCCGCGACATCGCTCCCGTCATAGAGGAAAGCCTCAAAGCGCTGGCGCTGATCTATTTCATCGCGCGCAACCGCATCGGCTTCATGATCGATGCCGCGATCATGGGTTTTTCGGTGGGCGCGGGCTTTGCGCTGGTTGAAAATATCTACCTGCTTTATGCCTTTCCCGAAGCGAATATGGGCGTATGGCTTATCCGCGGATTTGGAACCGCTGTGATGCACAGTGGTGCCACCGCCCTCTTCGCAATGCTTGCGCAATGGCTGATCGAAAAGCGCGTGCGGCCCATTGCGCTTTCCTTCGTGCCGGCACTGGCGGCGGCAATCGCGCTCCATGCCACATTCAACATGCTCGGTTCGTCGCCGCTGGCGGCCACGGTTGTTTTGCTCGTCGTCGGCCCCGTGGCGCTGGTGCTGGTGTTTTCCAAGAGCGAGCACGCCGTTCATCAGTGGCTGCTTTCGGATTATGAATCCCATCAGCAATTGCTGGAATCCCTGAAGAGCGATGATTCCGCGCAGGGCGAGGCAGGGCGCGTGATGGGAATGCTGGCCGACAGGCTCGCGCCCGAACGGCTGAAAGACGTTTACACCTACATGCAAATCCATACCGAGCTTGTGCTCCGGGCGGAGAGGTTTTCGCTCGCCCGCGAAAGGGGCGAAAAGCTGACGGTCACCCGCGAAGATGAGGAGCGCTTCCGGCAGATGCGCGCGCTCGAACGCAGGATCGGCCGCACCGGGCTTATGACGATCCGGCGACACCTGCATTTCAGCCGCCGCGAATTGTGGGAATTGAACGAGCTGAAAGGGGAGCTTTGGCGCGTTTGACAGTCGATCACAGCAAAATGCCGTTTGGCGGAAAGCCCAACGAATTCAGCTTCTTTTAGAGTTCCCGTTCGTGCTAGAATCGTTTCGCGGCCGGATACGACGCCGGGAAAAGGACCGAAAAACCGTGCTGATATTGTTGTCGATGCTGATTTTCCAGATCAAGCATTTCCTGTGCGATTTCGCGTTCCAGACCTCGAACCAGGTTCGCAACAAGGGCACCTATCTTCACCCGGCCGGCATCACCCATGCGGGCCTGCATGTGCTCGGATCCGTCCCGGCGCTGCTCGTTCTCTCGCGCGCCCCAATACCTGTTATTGGCCTGCTGATCGGCGAATTTCTTTTCCACTATCATACCGATTGGGCAAAGGTGAAGCTCGACAGCCATTTGCGGCTGAACGACCAGAACTCGCTTTACTGGATCATCTTCGGCTCCGATCAGCTGATCCATCAACTGACCTATCTGGGCATGATCTACGCGCTTCTCTATCTATTCTGAATTGGCGGCGGCCACTTCGCTGCTGCGCCAGAATGTGCGCGAAAAGAAATCCCTCATCTTCGCAAGAATATCGACCTCGACCTCCTCCACATCGAGCCTGCGGCTGGCGGCAGCGATGTTTTCAAGCTGGCGCTGGGCCAGAACGCGGCTGAAACGCTCGAACAATTCGGGCGACGCCTTCAATAGATCCGCAATCGCCGCCTTGCCCACCTCAAGCACGCGCAATTGCGTGAGCGCGGTGACGGTTGCGGTGCGCGGCAGCCCCTGTCATCAGCGACATCTCGCCCACCACATCGCCGGTGGCGCTGATTGCAACCTCCTGCTTGCCCGAGGGCGTGTCTATCGTGATGCTGGTGGCGCCTTCCAGAACGATGAACATGGAAGTGGCCGGATCGCCCTGGCGCATGAGAACCGCGCCGCGCGCGAATTCGAGGGGCCTGCAGTTCGATGCGAGCGCTTCGCGCTGCGCATCGTTGAGCGCATTTCGGAACAGCGCCGCCTGGCACAACGCATCGCGGATTTCGTTGGCATCCAACACGAATTCGAGGTTCGGCGCCGGCGTCATTTCGATCTGCGTCACCGGCAACGGCAACTCGTTCTGCGCCAGCACGGCCTGCAGCGCAAAAAGCATGATGGATTTGGCAGGCACGATGGTGATCTGGCCCGGATAATACCAGAACTGCACTTCATAGATCGCGGCATCCGCATTGACCTCGATCATCAGAACTTCGGGCGCGGGCTCGCGCGCCAGGCCATGCTTGCGCACCGCCTTGAATGCCTCGCCCAGCAGCATGTCGACGACACGTTCCGATGGCACGCGAACATCGATCCTGATCTGGACATTCAACTTCTTGGGGCCGGGAGGGCGGCTGTGGTTGATGACCGGATTGGTAGTGAACGTATGATTGGGGATGCTGGCTCTTCGACCATCCTCCAAGGTGAGGAACGTGCTGCGCCAACTGAGGCCGCTGACGCAGCCGATGACCGGTTCCTGATCCTGCAATTCGATGGTCACCCAGTCGCCGATGGCGCAGGTGTCCTCATAATTCATCGAAAGGCCGGAGAACACGTCCTGAATATCGGGCTGCAGCGCCACGCCGATGGCAGCCGCCACACCGATGGAGGTGGCCGCAATGCCGGTGATCGTCAGCCCTTCCTGCCACCACAGGGCAATCGCCACGCTGATGGCGATGATGAGGATGGTGACGAGGTCTTGCACCAGCCTCGGCGTCTCGCGGCCGCGGCGTTTCTTGACGTGGCCTTCCCAATAGAAGCGCCGGCCTATCCGATCGAAAAGGATGGCAAGGCAGATGATCAGCGCGATGGTGATGAAGCGCTCGATCCTGTCGACGTGATCGGGCGCGTAATGCTTTATCAGCGGCTCGCCGAAGAGGCGCGCCGCAAACAGCATCACCGTCATGACAAAGGTGAAAAACATTATTTCTCCGTCATCACGAGATCGGCACCTTTGAGCCCTCCGCGCAGGCGGCGCAGGTGGAAGCGCACGCATGGATCGCCGGGAGATTCGTGGTCCAACTCGTCGAACAGTGCAAGCGCCTCTTCCGGCGCCTCGCGCAGGAGGCCGAAGGCGGCCTGATAGCGTTCGAGCTGCTGGGGCGAATGCGCGCCCTCGCGCAGCGGCTCCCACACCTCCACGGCCTTGCCCTTGCCCTTCAGCACGACCGACGCGATAGGCCGGAACGCCATATCCGGGCACAGGATCTTGGCATCGCCGCTGACGCAGACGCGCGTGCCGAGCTGCTTGTTCAGGCCTTCCAGCCGGGCGGCGGTGTTCACCGCATCGCCCTGGGCGGTGTAGTTGAACCGCGAACTCGATCCGAAATTTCCGATGACGGCTGTGCCGGTGTGGACGCCGACGCGCGTGATTCCCAGATCGATCCCCGCTGCGTTCTGCTTCTTGCGGAAGGCCTCGCAGAAATCATCGATCTCCATGGCGCAGCGCACCGCATGGCCCGCATGGCCCGGAAGATCGACAGGCGCGTTGAAGATCGCGAACACCGCGTCGCCGATGAATTTGTCCACCATGCCCTGATGGCGCAACACCACCGAGGTCACGCCTTCGAAATAGGCGTTGAGCAACTGGGCAAGCTCTTTGGAATCCACCTTCTCCGACATGGTGGTGAAATTGGCCACGTCGGTGAAAATATAGGTCATCTCGCGGCGCTCGCCTTCGAGCGACATGCGGTCGGGATCGGCGATCAATGCCTCGACAACCTTCGGCGAAACGTAGCGCGAGAACGCGCCCTGAATGAATTGCCGCTGCTTGCGCGCATCGCGGCCGGTGAGCGAATCCATGGCCGAGAAGCTCAGGATCATGGCAAGCGAAGGGGCGAGAAGTCCGATGATGGCATTGCCATATATGTAGAGTGCGCCCCCGCACACCCAGAAAAGACCCAGAACGGCAATGAGTGCCGCGATGCGGGGTAGCAGGTGGAAATTCAGCATCCCGAGGATCGCGCCCAGCCCCGCAAGCAGCAGCCCGACTGCGAATGTCACCCCCCAACCGGTATAGGGCGAACGCTCGCCGTGCAGCAGGGTTGAAACCGCATAGGCATGAACGGCAATCCCCGGCAATATTCCCTTGTCGGACATCGCGACGAAGGGCGTGCGGTGGCGGTCTTCGAGCGTCACGTCCGAGCCGATCAGGACGATCTTGTCCCTGAACGTCTGCGGCGGAAAAAGGCCGGCCACTTGCGCGTGCAGTTCGAGGAAAGGCAATTGCTCGCCGATAGGCGGACGCGTCCACACGATCGGCACGGGAACGGCGGGCGCCTTCTTGCCCGCGTAGGAAACAATCGCAGGCGCGAAACCGGCGATATAATGGCCGAGACGATCCTTCGCACCGGGATAAACCCAGCGCGCGGTGCCGAATTGATCCTTGGCGGTGTTGGGCAGCGCGCGGCGCGATGGGGGCACGAAGGCGCGCAGATAATTGAGCTGGTCCGGCGTAACCAGAGAGGGGTTGTCGGTATAGGAAACCACAAGCGGCGCTTTGAGCGAGGCGATGGTTGCGCGCAGCTTGTCATCCTTGGCGGCTTCGGTCGGTTGATCGAAAAGATAATCGAGCCCGATGACCTTGGGTTTGCCTGCGGCGATCTTTTCGAGAAGGTTGGCCAGGAAAGCGCGATCGAGCGGCGAGCGATAGGGAAAGAGTTGAAGCGTATCTTCCTTGATCGCGACGATCACGATATCGGGATCGAGCGGCTTGGGGCGGGAAAGGAATGAAACTTCCCAATCCTGGATGAACCGATCCGCGCTCGTCAGCACCATGAATTTGTCGACCGCCAGGACGGAGACAAACGCCGATACCAGCGCAATTGCGGCGAGGACCAGAACGGACGCGAGCCGCCGGTCGCGCATAATCTTGCCCATGCGCGACACGGCGGCTGAATTCATTGCGGCGAACGAAGCAATGCCTGGGCCTGCCGGTCGCAGCCCTTCTGGATCAACCATGCGGCGCGCATCTGATCGGTGGAAAGCACCGCCGGCACAGAGGCGATGACGATGGCCGATTCCGAACCGTTCACCGAGATGAAATAGGATGCATCGCCATGAACGCCCAGATCGTCTTTCAGCTTGAGGTCGTTTGCGCCTTTGGGCCAGTGGGTCTCGGCCTTCCAGCTGCGGTCCGTGGGCGTGATGACGACATCGGCGGCATCGGCTGCCACCGGCCGCCACAACACCGGCGAACGGTTCTGCATCAGGCATGCGTTGCCGGGCGCGCTCGCATCGATCAGCCAGGCGTGCGGAAGCGGCGGCCTTGGCGCCACGCTGCGCGTGGTTCCGATTTCCGATGTGCGGGCGCTGCCTTCGGTCACCAGTCCGCCAAACGCGGCGGCCAGCTGAACGCCATGCTCGGCAGCGGGCGCCTTGTGATAGGGGCCATCGAGTTTGATCGTCTGCCCCGTTTCCGAAATCAGCACCAGGTGCTGGCCCTGCTTGAGATCGAGCGGTTTCGCGGGGTCAATGACGCTGCCCACCGCGATGCCGATGCCGCGGGCTTCCGCGACGACATATTGTGCCGCGTTCGCAACCGAAAGCGGCGCCAATACAAGAAATGTGGTCAATAAAATCCGCTTGATGGTCATGGTTGCCCCGCAACGGTTAGCTGAGCGCTCCGGGCGGGTTGCCCTGCGCTCTCATCGTCTCCAATGATCGTGAATGCGGCCCAGTAAAACGGATGCGCGGTCGCGGGCGCGGCGATCAGCGCAAGTTGCGAACGGCGCAAGCTTTCGGCAAGCCCGCGCGCGCGGTTGGCGGGATCGAAGAGGCCGATCATCAATGTTTCGGTGGCAGCAGAAGGAACTTCCCAATGGCTCGCCAGAACCGAACGCGCGCCCGCCGCGAAGAACGCATCCGAAAGCCCCTGCAACGCGCTGCCGCCATCGCCGGATTCCGCGGTGTTGCAGGCGGAGAGCACGACCAGATCGGCGTTGAGTTTCAATTGCGCGATTTCGCTGGATTGCAACATGCCATCGGCGTTTGTGGAGGACGCGGCGTGCAACGGCGGCGAAAGCGCCAATGCGGGCTCCCCCTCGCAATGAAGCTCGCCCGGCAGGATGCCATGCGTCGCGAAATAGATCACGGCAAACTGGTCGAGCGGCTGGGCGCGGAAATCGGCTTCGGTTGCATGCACATCCAGAAGAATATCCGCATCGCCGCCGCCGATATGGGCGCCGACGCTGCGCACTTCATGCGCCGTGCCGGGAAGCGGCGGCAGCGCCGAAAGCAGATCGGCGGAAATGGGGCCGGCTTCGCGGCACGAACCCGTCAGATCGGCCAACACTTTGGCGCCCGCGCTTCCGTCCGGCCCCATGAAAGCGGGCGCGCCAAGCCCGAGGAATGGACGCGGCGCAGGCGTGCGGTGCGCGGTTTCCGTTGCAAGCGCCAGAAAAGCGCGCGCCGAAGGCACGCTGCTCAAAGCATAACGCCGCACCAGCCACGCCGCGTTCGTATAGTTCTGGTTTTGCGGTTCTTCGGTGACAAGAAGCGCCAGCGGCAAGCTCGAAAGGGCAGCCCCCGGAACGACGATAAGATGATCGGCATTGCCGAGGCGGTCGCGAAGCGGCCCCAGCAACGATTGATACAGCGCATAAGAGTTCTTCAGGCTGAATTCCGGCAATTGCGCCGCCCCCGGCACCAGCCCGCGGCGAAGATCGGCAACATTCTGCGCCACCTCGCCTGCACCTATGGAAAGCGCGACCGCCTCAAGACTGTGCTGGCGAACCAGCAGCGCATAGCCCGAAGCCTGACCGAAAACGAAAGAAATGAACGCCTCGTTCGGGGCGAGTTGAGTCTGAACCAGGGCAAGATCGGCAGCGCCCGGATCGGCGAGTTTGGCATATTGCGGAAAGCTCTGGCGCACCTTGGCCATCAGCGTCTCGGCATCCGCCGTGGCGCGCTTGGCATTGGCTTCCAGCGTCTTCTGGCGTTCGTCGTTGCGCTCGCCATCGGCCTTGGCATATTCCGCCGCAAGCTGGATGCGCGCCAGATCGCGGTCGTGTTCGGCGGCTTGCGCCTGCGCGATCAATGCCGAGAGGTCTGCATTGCCTGCGGCTTCGCGCGCCGCCACGCGCGCGATGGTCTTGTCGGCGACGCTGGAATTCACCAACTGGCTGGCCGCGAAGATTTTGCTTTCGCGCGTCGCGGGATCGCCCGCGGCAGCTTCCGCCGCCACATATTGCACGATGTCATCGGGGGCGACTTGGGCGCGCGCGACGGGATCGGTGCCGGCAATGGCGAAGGCCGCATGGAACGCCTCAAGGGAGGCCGTGTAGACCTGCTGGCGGGAATAGAATCCGCCGAGCTTCAGATAGGCGAGCGCCGTGGGCGCCGTTTGCCCGAACAGTTTGAGGTTGAGATCGCGCGCATCGCGCAGATCGTGTTCGGCGGCCACCACGCGCCCACGCCGTTCGTTGATGGCGCCCAGAAGCGCAATCGTGTCGGCCCGCCACCACAGCGGCAATCCCGGATCGTCGCTCACGATCCACAATGCTTCTTCGGCGGTGGCCTGCGCGCTTGCCAGATCGCCCAGCCGCAAGCGCCATTTCGGCTTCGATGCGCAGCGCATGGGCAAGTTCGCCCTGGCTCACCGGAACGGCCGCGATCGTATCGCCGAAACCTGCATTGGCTTCTTTCGCGGCAACGATTTCGGCGCGGCGCGCGGCCGTGGCCTGGCGGGCGAATTTCAGCGCATCGGCATAATGGCGCTGGTTGGCGGCATCGAGCGCCAGATAGGAATCGTAACGCGCCCGCACATTTTCGGCGGCGGACGCTTCGATCAGCGGGGCGGCGCGGCGGAAAAGAGCGGCCGCATCGTCGAACCGGCCCTGATTGCTCACCTGCAGCGCAAGTTCGGAAAGCGTTTGGCCGACGACCACGGAGCGTTTGCCGAACAGCCGCTCCTCGATGGCCAGTGCGTCGCGATAATTCGCTTCGGCTGCCGCATAATTGTCGGCGGCGCCGGCAAGGCGGGCGGATTCGATGGATTGCTTGTATTTCGCATAATCGGGCGCGGAGGAATGGATCGCCTCGGCCGAAAGCTTCGCGCCGATGGCTGCAAGGATCGCATCGCGCGGCGCGGGCGGCTCATGGGAATCCGCGGCAATCGCGGCCTGCAAGGCGGGCAACGCGGCTGGGCGAACCTTCCGCGCGATAGAGCCGCGTACCCGACTGCGCGCCAAGCACGATGCGCGGCCAGCCATTGCTTTTCAGCGTGCAGATGCGCAGTGCCGTGCGGCCATCGCCGATCCATTGCGTATCTTCGCAATTCAGGTTCTGGCCCGCGGACCGGACAAACTGCGCAAGCGCCGCATGCGCCGTCGCGCTATCCTTCGGCGCAGGAATGAAGGTCGCCTGCCCCGCCGTTTCGGAATCTTCGCCGCAATGAATCGACACCGGCTGGTCGAGCGCAAGCGCGCCATCGCTATGGCAGGCTTCGACCGGCAAGGTCTTTGCCGAGATCGGCGGCAGATGCCGCACACGCCATCGCAGCCGCCGCGAAAACGGCGATACCGGCAATGATGATGTGCGCGCGTTTCACCACTGCCACAAGGCCTCGTTGCCCCAGCTCGAATAATCGACATCGGCGGGCGGCACGCCATGTGAACCGCGCTGGCTGGCGGTTTGCGTCAGCACGCCGGGGATAAGCGCTTCGCTTGCGGGCGCTCTTGTGCCCGGCATCGAGCGATTTTCCAAGCGACTCCGAAAGATCGTCGGATTGCCTGCTTGCCTTCCGAATTCTTTCCGTCCGTCTCGTTGTTCGCCAATTGCTCCAGCGGACCCGGCGTGTGATCGGTCGAACCGCCGCCGCCAGTATAGAGCGTTGGGTCGTTCAGCGACCGGTACGGTGGTGATGTTCGTGGCGACAGTTTCGGTCGGCTTCTGGATGACGGTTGCGATCGCACCGCCGGAATCCACCGGTACTGTGGGCGGCGGCGGGGGCGGTGGCGGAGGAGGTGGCGGCGTGTCCAGGAAGGTGACCAGACCGCTCACCGTGCCGAAGCCCGTGTCGTTGCCCACCAGCGATGATGCGCCGGGCGCGCTTCCGTTGATCGAGGTGACATGGAAGCCGTGACCGATGGTGATATCGCCGCTGATATTTCCGCTGCCGCGCTTCGAGGCATCGCCATTGCCGATCTGCGCATAACCATTTTCACCGGTATCGCTGCCGCGCAGCGTCAGATCGTCGATGAAAAGATTGCCGGAGACGGAGAAATTTCCGGTTGCGCCATTGGCGGGCATATTTTCGCCGCTGCCGCCATTGCCGATCTGCGCATAGGAATCCGCGCCCGAGCCGGCTGTCGCCGTCACGGGATCGATCGACGTGTCGGTGGGTTTCGATGTGACGGCCACGGTGATATCGCCCGAGGTCGCGCCGCCGGCGCCGTTGGCCGCGTTCGAGTTGATAAGATCGCCGCCATGGCCGATTTGCGCATAAGCCGCCGCACCGCCGCCCGTGAGCGTAACCCCGGTCAACGCATTGACGGTGATGTTGCCGCCCAGAGTGGCCGTCCCGCCCGCAAGCGATTGACCGCTCAGATAGCCGCCGTGACCGATCTGGGTGTAACTGCCAAAGCCGGTGCCCGAAGCGAGCGTGACGTTTTTGCCGCCGATGGTGACCGCACCAGTATCGCTGTAGCCGGATGACGACGAGTTGCTTTTTCCACCGCCATGGCCGATCTGCGCATAGGCCATATCGCCCGCGCCGCCATCAAGCACGACATTTCCGGTTGCGTTGACCGAGATATCGCCGCTTTCGTTGCCGGAGATCTGATAGCCGCCATTGCCGATCTGCGCGAAATCGCCCGTCTGCGCCCCGCCCGTCAGCGTGACATCGTTTTTGGCGACCACATTGATGGCAGCACTTCCTGCACCGTGATTGCCAAGCTGCGCATAGCCATTGACTGCCGATAGCGTGACATTCGCGCCCGCGAGCGTGATCGTTCCGCCGGAACTGCCGACCGACACGTCGCCAGCCGCATTTGCACCGCCGATAAGAATGCTTCCACCATTGTTGCCATAAGCATTGCCGGTAACGAGTGCGGATGGCGTGGTGGTCGTTCCATCCCAGCCCGCGACCGCGAGAATGCCGGTTTTTGCCTGCACGCCCGAAACGAAATCGAGATCTTGCTGCGAGACCAGCGTGAGCGTGCCGCCAACGGCCGCGCCCGTGATGACTAGCGTGGACGTATCATAAAGCGTGGCGTTGTCGGAACCGCTTGTCGCCAGGCTCGCGGTGCCGATGACGTTGGTTGTGCTGTTGAGATTGATCGCCCCGCTTGTGGTGCTGACGTTCAGCACATTGGCGTGGATCGCGCCGGACTGGCTGATGGCGCCGTCGCCCACAAGTGTCAGCGTACCGCCGACATTGGCGCCTGTGAGGGTCAGCGCGGAGGCGTCGGCGAGCGTTGCGCTGTCCGTTCCCGCCGTCGTCAGGCTGGCGGAACCGATGGTGTTTGCGGCATCGGTAAGCGTGATCGCGCCATTGGTTGTGGTAGCATTCAGCGTGGCGGCATGGATCGCGCCGGTCTGCCCGATGGCGCCACCGCTCGAAAGGCTCAGTGCACCGCCCGACATTCGCGCTGGCAATGGCGAGGGCCTGCGTATTGTAAAGCGAGGCATCGTTCGCGCCCGAGGTGGCCACCGTGACAGCGCCGAAGCTGTTGGCCGTATTGCCGAGATTGATTGCGCCGCCGGTCGAACTGACGTTCAGCGTGGTGGCGTGAATAGCGCCCGATTGGCCGATGGTCGATCCGCCGGAAAGCGTCAACCCGCCGCCGATATTGGAGCTGGCAATCGTCAAGGCAGATGCATCGGCGAGGGAGGCGTTGTCTGTGCCGCCGGTCGTAAGCGTGGCGGTGCCGATTGTGTTACCTGCATTGGTCAGCGCAATGGCGCCGTTGGTTGTGGTGGCCGTCAGCGCCGCTGCGTGGATTGCCCCGCTCTGCCCGATGGCGCCACCGCTCGTCAGCACCAATGTCCCGCCGACCGAGGCATTGGAGATGGTCAATGCGGATGCATTATAGAGCGAAGCGTTGTCCGATCCCGACGTCGTCAGGCTGGCGGTATCGAAAGCATTGCCGGTATTGGTGAGCGTGATCGCGCCGCCTGTCGTGGTTACGTTCAATCCATGCGCGTGTATCGCGCCGGCTTGCGTGATCCCGCCTGCGCCGGACAGCGAAAGATCGCCGCCGATATTGGCGCTGGCGATAGTGAGTGCGGAACCATCGGTGAGCGAGGCATTGTCCGACCCGGCAGTTGAAAGCGTTGCCGTGTTGAATGTGTTGCCAGTATTGGTGAGCGTGATCGCGCCGTTGGTGGTCGTGACGTTCAACGTGCTCGCATGGATCGCGCCGCTTTGGCCGATAGTGCTGCCGCCGGAAAGCGTGAGTGTTGCCACCAACAGTGGCACTGGCAATGGTCAACGCGGACGCATCATAGAGCGTGGCGTTGTCCGAGCCGGAGGTCGTGAGCGTCGCGGTGGCAAACGAGTTGCCGGTGTTGGTGAGCGTGATGGCGCCGCTGGTGGTCGTGGCGGTCAATGCGGCCGCATGAATTGCTCCGCTTTGACCGATGGCGCCGCTGCTGGACAGCTTGAGCGTGCCGCCGACCGTCGCGCTGGCGACTGTCAGCGCAGACGCATCGGTGAGGGAGGCATTGTCCGAACCCGATGTGGCAACCGTCACCGTGTTGAAGGTGTTGCCGGTATTGGTGAGCGTGATCGCGCCATGTGTCGTGGTGAGGTTCAATGCGTTGGCATGGATGGCGCCGGACTGGCCGATGGTGCTGCCGCCCGACAGGGTGAGAGTGCCGCCGATAGTGGCGCTGGCAATGGTCAGCGCAGAGCCATCGTAAAGCGAAGCGTTATCCGCGCCGGATGTTGTGAGCGTCACGGTATTGAACGCGTTACCCGTGTTGGTCAGCGTGATCGCGCCGTTCGTGGTGCTGGCGCTCAGTGCATTGGCGTGAATCGCGCCGGTTTGCCCGATCGTGCTGCCGCCGGAGAGCGTGAGTGTTCCACCGACATTTGCACTGGCGATGGTCAGCGCCGACGCATCGTAGAGCGAGGCATTGTCCGAGCCGGAGGTCGCAAGTGTTGCTGGGCCGAAGGTGTTGCCCGTGTTGGTCAGCGTGATCGCGCCGCTGGTGGTCGAGGCATTCAACGCACCGGCATGGATCGCGCCGGATTGGTTTATGCCGGCAGCGCCCGCCAGTGTCAGCGTGCCGCCGATATTGGCGCTGGCAATGGTGAGTGCGGAACCATCCGTGAGCGAGGCATTGTCCGACCCGGCAGTTGAAAGCGTTGCCGTGTTGAAGGCATTGCCGGAATTGGTCAGCATGATCGCGCCGTTGGTGGTCGTGACGTTCAGTCCATTGGCATGGATAGTGCCGCTTTGGCCGATGGTGCTGCCGCCCGAAAGCGTGAGATTGCCGCCGATGGTGGCGCCGGCAATGGTCAATGCGGACGCATCATAGAGCGTGGCGTTGTCCGAGCCGGAGGTCGCAAGCGTGGCAGTAGCCGAAGGTGTTGCCCGTGTTGGTCAGCGTGATGGCGCCATTTGTGGTCGAGGCGTTCAGCGCGGTCGCATGGATCGCACCGGACTGGCTTATGCCGGCGCTGCCCGTCAGGGTCAGCGTACCGCCGATATTGGCGCTGGCGATGGTCAGCGCAGAAGCATCGGTGAGCGAGGCGTTGTCTGTTCCGGCTGTCGCCACCGTGACGGCGCCGAACGTATTGGCCGCATTGGCGAGCGTGATCGCACCATGCGTGGTCGAGACGTTCAGCGTGCCCGCATGGATCGCGCCGCTTTGGCCGATGCTCCCGCCACCCGTAAGCGTCAACGCGCCGCCCACATTGGCGCCCGCGACGGTCAAGGCAGATGCATCGGTGAGCGATGCGTTATCTGTTCCGCTGGTCGAGAGCGTTGCGGTGCCGATGGTGTTGCCGGCATTCGTCAGCATGATCGCGCCGTTGGTCGTGGTGACGTTTATCGCGCCCGCATCGATCGCACCCGTCTGGCCGATGGTGCTGCCGCCGGTGAGCGTCAGCGTGCCGCCGATAGTGGCGCTCGCAATGGTCAGGGCATTGGCATCGTAAAGCGATGCGTTGTCCGATCCACCCGTGGTTAAGGTGGCGGTGTCGAACGTGTTGCCGGTATTGGTCAAGGTGATCGCGCCGCTCGTCGTGCTGACATTCAGCGCATGGGTATGGATCGCGCCTGTCTGCGCCGATCGCGCCGCCACCCGCCAATGTCAGGTTGCCGCCGATAGTGGCGCTGGCGATGGTCAACGCCGACGCGTCATAAAGCGAGGCATCATCCGTGCCGCCCGTCGAAAGCGTTGCGGTGGCGAAAGTGTTGCCGGTGTTGGTCAGCGTGATTGCGCCGTTCGTGGTGGTGGCGTTCAGCGCCGCGGCATGGATCGCGCCGGTCTGGCTGATGGTGCCGCCGCCCGAAAGCGTCAGACTGCCGCCCACATTTGCGCTGGCAACGATCAACGCCTGCGCATCGTAAAGCGAGGCATTGTCCGGAGCCGCGGTCGCAAGGGTCGCCGTATCGAATGCATTTGCGGCGTTGACGAGCGTGATGGCCCCGCCCGTCGTCGTCACGCTCAATGCGTGAGCGTGGATAGCGCCCGTCTGCGTGATCGTACCGCCGCCGGACAAGGTGAGGTTGCCGCCGATGGTGGCGCTCGCAATGGTCAGGTTTGCTGAGTCGTAAAGCGACGCGTTATCTGTCCCGCCCGTTGCCAGCGTTGCCACTGCAAAAGCGTTGCCGGTGTTCGTGAGCGTGATCGCGCCATGCGTGGTGGCCGCGTTCAGCGCCGCCGCGTGGATCGCGCCCGTTTGTGCTGATGGCGCCGCCGCCGGAAATGGTGAGCGTGCCGCCGACCGCGGCGCTGGCGACGACAAGATCGTATGCATCATAAAGTGTCGCGTTGTCCGATCCGCTTGTCGCCACGCTGAGCGGGCCAAATGTGTTTGCGGTATTGGTCAGCGTGATCGCGCCGCCGGTCGTGGTGACGCTCAACGCATTGGCGTGGATCGCACCGGTTTGCCCGATCGACCCGCCGCCAGAAAGCGTCAACGCGCCGCCGATATTGGCGCTGGCGATGGTCAGCGCAGATGCATCGTAGAGAGACGCATTATCTGTTCCGCCGGTCGACAGCGTCGCTATATTGAATGTGTTGCCGGTATTGTTGAGCGTGATCGCGCCGTTGGTGGTGGTGACGTTCAACGTGCTCGCATGGATCGCGCCGCTTTGGCCGATAGTGCTGCCGCCGGAAAGCGTGAGTGTTCCGCCGATATTGGCACTAGCAATGGTCAGCGCGGACGCATCATAGAGCGTGGCGTTGTCCGAGCCGGAGGTCGTGAGCGTCGCCGTGGCAAACGAGTTGCCGGTGTTGGTGAGCGTGATGGCGCCGCTGGTGGTCGTGGCGGTCAATGCCGCCGCATGAATTGCTCCGCTTTGACCGATGGCGCCGCTGCTGGACAGGTTGAGCGTGCCGCCGACCGTCGCGCTGGCGACTGTCAGCGCGGACGCATCGGTGAGGGAGGCATTGTCCGAACCCGATGTGGCAACCGTCACCGTGTTGAAGGTGTTGCCGGTATTGGTGAGCGTGATCGCGCCATGTGTCGTGGTGAGGTTCAATGCGTTGGCATGGATGGCGCCGGACTGGCCGATGGTGCTGCCGCCCGACAGGGTGAGAGTGCCGCCGATAGTGGCGCTGGCAATGGTCAGCGCAGAACCATCGTAAAGCGAAGCGTTATCCGCGCCGGATGTTGTGAGCGTCACGGTATTGAACGCGTTACCCGTGTTGGTCAGCGTGATCGCGCCGTTCGTGGTGCTGGCGCTCAGTGCATTGGCGTGAATCGCGCCGCTTTGCCCAATCGTGCTGCCGCCGGAGAGCGTGAGTGTTCCACCGACATTTGCACTGGCGATGGTCAGCGCCGACGCATCGTAGAGCGTGGCATTGTCCGAGCCGGAGGTCGCAAGTGTTGCTGGGCCGAAGGTGTTGCCCGTGTTGGTCAGCGTGATCGCGCCGCTGGTGGTCGAGGCATTCAACGCACCGGCATGGATCGCGCCGGATTGGTTTATGCCGGCAGCGCCCGCCAGTGTCAGCGTGCCGCCGATATTGGCGCTGGCAATGGTGAGTGCGGAACCATCCGTGAGCGAGGCATTGTCCGACCCGGCAGTTGAAAGCGTTGCCGTGTTGAAGGCATTGCCGGAATTGGTCAGCACGATCGCGCCGTTGGTGGTCGTGACGTTCAGTCCATTGGCATGGATAGTGCCGCTTTGGCCGATGGTGCCGACGCCGGAAAGCGTGAGATTGCCGCCGATGGTGGCGCCGGCGATGGTCAATGCGGACGCATCGTAGAGCGTGGCGTTGTCCGAGCCGGAGGTCGCAAGCGTGGCAGAGCCGAAGGTGTTGCCCGTGTTGGTCAGCGTGATGGCGCCATTTGTGGTCGAGGCGTTCAGCGCGGTCGCATGGATCGCACCGGACTGGCTTATGCCGGCGCTGCCCGTCAGGGTCAGCGTACCGCCGATATTGGCGCTGGCGATGGTCAGCGCAGAAGCATCGGTGAGCGAGGCGTTGTCTGTTCCGGCTGTCGCCACCGTGACGGCGCCGAACGTATTGGCCGCATTGGCGAGCGTGATCGCACCATGCGTGGTCGAGACGTTCAGCGTGCCCGCATGGATCGCGCCGCTTTGGCCGATGCTCCCGCCACCCGTAAGCGTCAACGCGCCGCCCACATTGGCGCCCGCGACGGTCAAGGCAGATGCATCGGTGAGCGATGCGTTATCTGTTCCGCTGGTCGAGAGCGTTGCGGTGCCGATGGTGTTGCCGGCATTCGTCAGCACGATCGCGCCGTTGGTCGTGGTGACGTTTATCGCGCCCGCATCGATCGCACCCGTCTGGCCGACGGTGCTGCCGCCGGTGAGCGTCAGCGTGCCGCCGATAGTGGCGCTCGCAATGGTCAGGGCATTGGCATCGTAAAGCGTGGCGTTGTCCGTTCCGCCCGTGGTTACGGTGGCTGTACCGAAAGTGTTGCCGGTATTGGCGAGGTTGATCGCGCCGCTCGTCGTGGCTGACATTCAGCGCATGGGTATGGATGGCGCCTGTCTGCGTCGATCGCGCCGCCACCCGCCAATGTCAGGTTGCCGCCGATAGTGGCGCTGGCGATAGTGAAGCCTGTAGAATCGGTGAGTGCCGCGCTGTTCGAGCCCGATGTGGCCAAGGTGGCGAGATCGAAAGCATTGCCCGAATTTGTCAGCGTGATCGCGCCGCCGGTCGCGGTGATGTTCAGGGCATGGGCCTGGATCGCGGCCGTCTGGGTGATTGCGCCGCTGGCCGAAAGCGTCAGGCTGCCGGTGCCCAGATCGATCCCATCGGTGCCCACGCCGATGGAAAGGCCCTGCGTGAGCGAGACGATGTTCGCGTCTGCCCCATTGGTATCTACCGCGAGGCTGCCCACCGCGACCTGAAGCGGAGCACCGGCGCTGCCGACAGCGCTGCCATTGTTCGTCAGTGTTATGTCCGCCGAAAGACCGGTCACATAGCTGCCCGACGAAAGCGCAAGCGATCCCGCCGTAAGATTCACGTTCCCGCCTGCGCTGCCCGAACCGAAGCTCGTTCCGTTGCCGATCTGCGCCTGATGATCGGAATCGGAAACGGCCCTGGACAGCGTGAGTGTGTCTTTCGCGACAACGGTGATATCGCCGCCGCTCGAACCCAGATATCCGAGTTGGGCATATCCCTTCACGGCGGAGAGCGTGACATCGCTCGCATACATGCGCGTGAGTCCGCTGGCGCTGCCGACCGCGACGTTGGCGAGATTTTCGGTGGTGAGAATGGAGGCGTTCGGCCCGCCGATCAGGATTTCGCCGTCGTTGTTGCCATAGGCCGACGAATTGGTGAGCGCGGTTGGATCGGTCGTCACCCCATCCCAGCCCGCGAACGCATCTATCGCGCCGCTACCCGAATTCTGTACCGAAGCGTTGAAGGTGATGTCGTGCCCGGCAAGGAAGCTCAGCCTGTTGGAACTCGAATAGCCGATGATGCTGTTGACCGTGATGTCATGCGTGGCCTCCAGCATCACATTGGTGGAAGCCAGTGCCGCCGTGATGGTGCTGGCCTTGATGTTGGAACCGCCGATGCCATCGGTTCCGCTGCTCAGGATCGTGATATCTGTCGGATCGAGCAGCCAGTTGCCGGTGATGCCGTTGGCGGCGGAGGTCACGACGCTTGCGTCATCTCCGACCTGAAGCGTGTTGCCGGAAGTTTCCGCAAGTCCGCCATCGCCGCCCTGCGCGCCGCCGCGGGCGTTAAGCGCGCCTTCGAATGTGGTGCTTCCATCCGACCAGACGGAAATGGTTCCGCCATTGCCTTGCGTCACCGCATCCGCCGAAACGGTTGCGTGGCCCACATTGGTTGCCTGCGAATTGGCGATTGTGCCCTGGCCGTGAAGCCCGCCGCCGATTTGAATCGTTCCGCCGCCGCTATCGCCCGAGGCATCGATCTTCGCGCCATCGGCCACATTCACCGTGCCGCCCGTGATCGAAACCGTGCCGCCGGTCTGGCCGGCATCGCGGCCCGACGCATCGATCGTTCCGCTCGTGTTCACCGTTCCGTCGGGGCCCGCATCCAGCACGACTTCGCCGTTGCTTACCGAAGCGCTCGTCGCTTCGATCGTGCCGGTGTTGTTGATGACATTGTTCTCGACGCTGCGTGCCGCGCGCGCGGTCAAAAGAACCGAGCCGCCCGTAGCCGAAATCGTTCCCGAATTGGAAACAAGCGCAGAGGCCGGCGCGCCGCTGCCGTCTTTCGGCGTTTCGTCCACCGGCGAGGTGATCTGGTAGCGAATGAGATTGTCGCCATCGAGATCGACGGTGAAAGCCTTCGCGCCGCCCAAAATCACCGTTCCGAGATCGGCCTGGATCAGCCCTTCGTTGGAAACCTGCGGCGCAGACAGGATCACCGATCCGCCCTTGGCGGTTGTGATCGTGCCCTGGTTGATGACCGAGCCGCGCGGATCGGCGGAAGATTTTGAAAAACGGAAGCGGCCGTTGCGGAAATCGTCGTCGCTGATATCCGATGTCGTGGCGAGCAACGCGCCGACATTCACCTGCGCGCCATGCCCGAACAAAATACCGTTGGCATTGATCAGCCAGATATTTCCGTTGGCGAGAAGTTGACCGCTGATGGACGATGCCTCGGGGCCCGTGACGCGGTTGACGGTGAGCGCAGAACTGTTCGGCTGGTTGAAGACGACCGAAGAGCCGCCCGGAATGGAGAAGCTGTTCCAGTTGATCAGCGCCTTGCTGCTCGTCTGGTTGACAACCGTCTGGGTGCTGCTGGGATTGGTGATCGTCGCGCTGCCGACCGCGACCGATCCGCCCGTGGGGCCGCCCGCAACGGCTGCCGTCGCACCAAGCACGGTTGCAGCGACAAGACCGCTCGTTGCCAGAAGGAGGCGGTGCAATATTTCGGAACCCGTGTGCTTCGTCATCTCGCGCCCCGGTTTCAAAATGTTATCGCGACATCGACAAGGGCCTTGCTGACCGCCTTGCCATTGTCGCTGCCCGGGACGGCGCGCAACGTGCGCGCGCCTTCCACTGCCAGATAGATGCTGTAGGGAAGCCAGAACCGCAGCCCCACGCCAGTCGATGCGATCGAGAAATCATCGAGCGGTATGCCCACCGCAGGGCCCCGCGCCTTGTTCCAGACCTTTGCGGCATCGAAGAACGCATAGGGCTCGAGATTCTTGATCGACATTTTTTCGAGGACTGTGTCGTAGCGCAGTTCGATCGATCCGCCCGCGCCGCTATCGCCCGTGATCGCGCCGGGCTCATAACCGCGGCCGATCTGGGTGCCGCCGAACAAGATCTGTTCGCCCGAAATCAGCGGATCGAAGGAATATTGGCCGCTGCCCGTAAGCGCCAGGCTCACCGGCACATCGAAACTCTTGATGTAGCGCACGACCCAGGTGCCCTTGGTGAAGGTGGTGCGGCCGGCAAGCGAAAGATCGGGCGAGTGATTGTCGGTCGCGCCGAGGATCGGCAAACCCTGCGCGATATCGAGCGTAGCGGTGAGATTGCCGGTGAGGAAATCGCGGCTGGAATAGCCAAGGCTGATATCGGCGACGCGCCATTTGTCATGGCTGATGCCGAAGCCCAGGATTTCGACCTTCGCTTCCTGCACCGTGAAGCCGCCATCGAGCGTCAACGCCTGGGCGCGGGTGCGTATCAGCGGATAGGCAAGACGCGGACCCACAGCCCAACTGTCGGTGCGGATTTCGGCAGCGCCAAGCGATCCGCCCGGCGCGCCATGCGATATGGCGCCCAGCATCGAGCCCGAAAGTCCATCGTCGCCGATGGCCGTGCGATAGCGCAGTTGACCCGCAAGCTGCTGGTTCAGATCCGGCGGCGCCCAGGTAAGGGCTGCATCCAGTTCGTCGGCACCTGCAATTCCGCGATAGGCGGCGTTGCCGGTTACCGTCCACACGCCGGTAAAATGCGAGCCGCGATTCATCGCCGACAGCCCGCCGCTCACCGTCGGCTGCAAAATGGTGACCAGGAGATTGGCCGCGCCCGGAACATCGGGCGACGGGCTCAAGACACCCGTGGCCTGAACGCCGGGAATATCGTTGGCCAGCAGCAATGCGCGCTCGATGGTTGCACCATGAAGGGGCTTTTCGCGCACCAGAGGATCGAGATAAGCCTTCACAAGGTCGCGCGTGCGTGCATCGCCGCCTTCGACCGATGTGCCTTCCACAAATCCTTCGACGACGCGGATCGTGAAAATGCCGTCATTGACATGCTGCGGCGGAACATAGGCGCGCACGAGCAGATAGCCCGCCGCGCGATAATCCTTCTCGATGTCATCGGCGACATCGAATATGTCGCCCAGCGAGACTTCCTTGCCGATGAGACCCTGATAGAGCGGCTTGAAGCGATCCGCGTTCAGCGTGACCGCGCCTTCGACGCGAATATCCGAGACTTTGAACCTGATCTCATCCACCGCGCGCGGCACCGCGGAACGGTGAGGCGCCTCGACGCTGAAATCGACATCCGGCACAAGCTGCGTTTGCGGCAGCGAACGGTCATGGCCAGGCTGAACCGCGCCCGGAAGACCGACGGGTGCTGCATATGTCGAGGAAACGGCGCACGCGAACAAGACCGCCGCGGAATAGCGGACGATGTCGCGCGCAAGACGCCCGCGCAGATAGCTTCGCGTGCCCACCCGAATTTAACCCCGACAGCCCACAAATTCGCCCGAGGTTTTTCCCGGGCGTAATTTTTCGAAACCCATCCACGCGGCAGAAGGCCGTCGCCGCAACATGGTTGAGAATTTCTGAAATATTATTGGAAATATTGAGCTTTTGAAAGCCGCACCCCACCCTGCCAAAAACCTTTCGGCCCGAAGGATTGGCGTCTAACTACCTGATCGATAAGCACATAATGGCCGTTCACCGTACCCAAAGAAACTCGCATGTCGTAATTCGGGTACGTTTGCGCAAGTTCCGAAGACGCAAAAATCTATAATTCGCGAACAGATACAACCGATTGAGAGATCAACGACAAGCAGCCCGTCACCCGCCGGCGAGGCAATTTCGGGCACGATCTAGTTCATTCCCACTATGAAATAGTTATTTACACTTCGCGGTGCCGGTGCATTGATCCACGGAATAAGTCCCTCGTTTCTTTGGGATGGCATATTTCCTGCGTGTTTTGGCGGGGTAATTGGGCGGTGATCGACATGAAGCATCTCGCGACGGGAATTTTGCTCGCTTTGGCGGCAACGACATATGCGGCTTCGGCAGATGCGGCGTTGATTGTTATAGATTTTAACGGGGTCGGCGATGCCCAGCCCGTCGGCAACTACTACGAGGCGACAAAAGGCGTCGTGTTTGACGGCTTCAATGCCTGCGAAGCACCCGGCGGATCCTGCAGCGTCGTCATCAACGAACCGAGCCCCCCGAAGGTCGGCGAGATCGGCAACGTCCCGGCCAACGCGACCATGACTGTCGCGGGCGGTTTCGATACCGGCTTCTCACTCTGGTATACGAATGTCTTCGTCGATGACGCCTATTTCAAAGTTCTGGATGGAGACGGCAACGTGCTTGCCACGGTATCCCTCCCGGTAACGCTGGAAGGCCCTTCCGGAACGCCTTATGCCAATTGGGCAGCGGCCGGCACGGCATTCGCCGGCATTGCCAAAAGTGTGGTTTTCTATGGCGGACTGGAAGCCGACCTGGTCTCGTTCGACAACCTGACCTTGGGTTCCCAAGACCCAGTCGGCACGCCCGGCAACAGCGACGTTCCGGAGCCCCTGACACTTTCGCTGTTCGGTGCAGGCCTCGCAGGCATGGCTGCATCACGCCGGCGCAATTCCAAGCGCTGACCGCAACAACGCAACGCATCGTGTGGCGGGCGGCGATCTGGATCGCCGCCTCGCCACATCATGCTATCCGCCAAGCCCGGAACCGGTGATCGCAGGCGGCCCGCCCGAGCGCCGTATTTCTGCCGCGAGGCGGGAACAGGTTTCATCGCCGCGGTCTTTCAGGGAGATTTCAAACATGGCAATCGGGTATCGGGCCTCCAGCGTGGCGGTCGCCGCGCTGTTTTTCGCAAGCGTGCCATTTGTGTGCGCAGCACAACCGGCGCCCCCACCGCACCCACATATTCTATCTGTTTCGGGCGAAGGCGAAGTGCGCGCCGTGCCGGATCAGGCGCAACTGTCCGCCGGTGTGGTGACGCAGGCAAAAACCGCAGCTGCCGCCCTCGCCGCCAATTCGACGGCAATGAACGAGGTGTTCAAATCGCTGCGCAGGGCGGGCATTCCCGAGAAATCGATCACGACGTCGAATTTCTCCATCTCTCCGCAATATCCGCCTTACCGGCAGGATGCGCCGAATGAAGACCGCACGCAGATCATCGGTTACGAAGTTTCGAACCAGGTGGCGGTGATACTTGATGATGTATCGAAAGTCGGCAACACGCTCGATGCGCTTGTCGCCTCCGGCGCAAATCAGGCGGGTGGGGTGAGCTTCACCATCCGCGATCCCAAGCCGTTGATGAAACAGGCGCGGAAGATGCGGTGAAAGATGCCACCGCGAAGGCACAAACACTTGCGAAGGCAGCCGGCGTGACGCTGGGGCCGATCGTTTCCATCAATGAAGGTGGCAGTTATGCGCCACAACCGATGTATCAGAAGCTGGCCGTTACGGCTTTCAAGCGAGCCGACGCTGCACCACCGCCCCCAGTCGCCGCCGGCGAACAGAGCATCACGGCAAATGTCTCGATAGTCTGGGAAATCCAATAACCCCACTAAACAAAAATCCCGCCGTCCTTTCGGGCGGCGGGATTTCTTTTTCAGCAATGTGCCGCCATTACTTTTTCTGCAGTTCCTCGATCTGATCCATGATGCGGGTCATGCGCGCGGCCAATGCCTCGTAAGGCACAGGCGTTGCCATATCGATACCCGCCTTCTTGTAAAGATCGTATGGATAGTCCGAACCACCCGCTTTCAGCATATCGATGAAGCGCTTGCGGCGGGTTTGCCTTCATGTTCGATGGCATCGGCGAATTGTGCCGCACCCGCCATCGAAGTGGCATATTGGTAGACATAGAAGCCATAGTAGAAATGCGGAATGAAGGCCCATTCCATGCAATATGTCGGGATCGACTCTTCATCACCCCTTCGGCATCGCCATAATATTTCTTCAGGATGCCGCAATAGATATCGGTCATCCGCTCGCCCGAAAGCGTGCCGCCTTTTTCCACTTCCTCATGCAGCGCAAGCTGGAATTCGGCAAACATCGTCTGGCGGAAGAACGTGGTGCGGATCAGCTCGAGGCCCTGGCCCAGATAATAAAGCTTCTCCGCCTTCGTCTTGGCATGCGCCACCATATAATCGTTGAGCAGCATCTCGTTGCCGATAGAGGCCGTCTCGGCGATGAAGGTCGAATAAGGTGATGTTTCGAAAGGCTGGGCTCTGATCGTCCAGCATTGTATGAATCGCGTGGCCCCATTCGTGAACGAAGGTGGTCAGCGATTCGTAATCGTCGTGATTGTTGAACAGCAGATAGGGATGCACGTCATATGCGCCCGGTTCATATAAGCGCCATTCGCCTTTCCCTCATGCGGGAACAGGTTCATCCAGCGCCCGCTGAATCCCTTCTTCAACAAGCCCGGTATATTCCGGGCCCATAGGCGGAGGTCACGTCGAGCGCGATGCGCTTAAATCCGCAACAGAGAATTTCGGCGGGTTCGGCAGATCGAAGATCGGCGTATAGAGATCGTAATATTGCAGCTCGTCGGTGATGCCGAGCGCCTTCTTGCGCAGCTTCAGATACCGATGAAGCACCGGGAAGGTTCTTGTTCGCCTCCGAAACCAGCGTGCGATAAACAGTTTCGGGCATGTTGTCGGCAAAGGTCGCCGCCGCCAGAGAATTCGGGAAGTGGCGCACCTTGGCATCGAACACTTCACCCAGAACCTGAGTGGTCAGTGTCGCGCCGAACGTCCCCTGGAATGCCGAGAAGGTGGCCAATAGGCGTCGAACACTTTCTTGCGGTCGTCGCGGTTGAGGATTGGCGATATTTGCCATAGGCGGCCTGATCGAGCCGGACCTTCGTGCCATCTGAAAGATCGATCGTCGGAAACGGCAATTCGCTGTTGGCGAGCTGGCTGTAGATATTGTCGGGCTGGTTCGTTACGTTGGTCACTTCGGCGAGCAACCCTTCGGCTTCCTCACCGAGTGTGTGCGGCGCAGCTCGCAGCGTGTTGTCCAGGAAAAAGCCAAACCGCTTTGCCAGTTCCGGCGATTGCTTCTCGAACGCGTGAACCTTGTCGGCACCCAGCGTGAAAATCTCGGGCGCGAGCCAAGCAATTTTGGCGCTGATGAATGGTTTCGAGCGCTTGTGCGGATTGCTGGCGTTCCTGATTGGCGCCGATCTTCACGTTCTCGTCGCCTTTGAGCGCAGCATAAGCGTTGAGGCGGGCGATTTCCTTGCGCACATGGCTATAGGCGTTCAGCGCAGTCAGCATATCGGCAGCGCTTTTGCCGAGCGTGCCCTTGTATTGTTCGAGCTTGGCGGCCTCTGCCTGAACCTTGTCGTGCTCCGCCGTCCACGCTTCGGGCGTTTTATAAAGATCGCCCAGATCCCACATGTAAGCGGGATCGTCAGGGGAATCGGCGGCGTGTTTGGCAGCGGGTGCGGACATGGCTGATAATGGGATCAGTACGGTGGAAAGGCACAATGCGGCAAGGCGTGACCGGGACAATAGCATGGCAAATTCCCCTGATTTCAGCCGTGAAACCTAGCCGTCCGGCCGGCGAAACCCAAGGGCTGGCCAATCACTCCCCTGTGAACGGAGCCGCGCCACCATGCTATGATTTGGAATTGCGCGGAACTTTACCCCCCCTTGAGCGAGGGTCGATAAATTCGTAGCGCAGCGGAGAATTTTCGCGGAGGGGTCTAGGTGGCAACAGCGATAACCATTCCCGGCAAATTGAACAGGAATGCGACCCTCCTCAAGGGACGGTAAAGGACGGAATTTATGCGATCAGCAATAGTCATTCTGAGCGCCCTGCTACTGGCAGATTCCGCGCAGGCAGCCCCCGCGCCGAAAGTCAGCATCGATACGCTTGAGCAATTGCCGACGCCCCTGCCCCTTCCGTACGATGAAACCGCAAACGCGGATGCGGCCGTAGCCGCGGCCAAGGCCAAGGCGAAAGCAAGCGGCAAGCTGTCTGCTCATCGATCTCGGCGGCAACTGGTGCGGCGATTGCCGCGTGCTTGCGGGCGTGATGGATTTGCCGGAGGTGAAAGCCTTCGTCGAGAAAACATTATGTCGAAGTGGCGGTCGATGTCGGCCGCTTCGATCGCAACCTGCAAATCCCCGCCCATTACGGCATCACCAAGCGCCTCGAAGGCGTGCCCGCTGTGCTGATCGTCGATCCCAAAACCGACAAGCTGCTCAATCGCGCCCGCGTCTCTGCCCTTGCCGACGCGCGTTCGATGACGCCGCAAGCGCTTGCAGATTGGCTGGCGCAATGGACCAAGTGACGCTGCCGTTTCCGCGCAATTGACAAAGCGCACCGGCAATTCATCCTCGCGCCCTTCACTGGAGGGCGAATTGGGCACCATTCATCAACGCCGCATCGGCAGCCATGCCGTGTTGCTCGAACTCGACAATCCACCCGCCAATGCGCTTGGCCGCGCGATGCGGGCGCAGTTCCGCGAAATCCTCACCGCGCTCGATGCCGATCTTTCCGTGCGCGCGATCATCCTCACCGGACGCGGCAAAGGCTTCTGCAGCGGCGACGATCTGAAGGAACAGGAAGAAGCAAGCAATTTATCGCCCGCCGAACGCGCGGCGCAATTGGGCGATTTCGCCGATGTGGTCAACCGCGTGGAAGCATCGCGCGTGCCGGTGATTGCGGCGGTGAATGGCTGGTGCATGGGCGGCGGATTGGAGCTGGCCTTGTGCTGCGATATCCGCATCGCTTCGACCGAGGCGAAATTCACCTGCTCCGGCGTGAATGTGGGGCTCATGGCATCGGCCTATCGCCTGCCGCGCCTTATCGGGATTGCGCGCGCCAAACATATGCTGCTGACCGGCACGCCTTACGATGCGCAGGCAGCTGAAAAATTCGGCCTCGTCACCGCCGTTCACAAACCGGAAGATCTGGAACGCCAAGCCATTGCGCTCGCCGAACGCATCGCCTCGCGCGCGCCACTTTCCGTCGAAGCCACCAAGAAGATGTCGGAACGCGCATTCGATCTGGAACCCGCCGAAGCCGCGCGCGTCATGGGCGAACAGGTGTCGGCCCTGGCGCAAAGCGAAGATCACAAGATCGCTCTGGCTGCCTTTCGCGAAAAGAAAGAGCCAAATTTCTCGCGGCGCTGAAAAGTTGCTGCTTCAACATCTGGCATTTCGCAACACGCAAAACACAAATTGAAAATTTCAAAGCACGCTTTTTCAACCGCTTAACCCCCACCAGCGTTACGCTGCAAATAAATTCGCGCGCACTCTTGCAGCGCAACGCTCCACGCGGCATCATAACTACCTTCCCGATATTCACATTCTTCAGGACGGCTTTGCACCCGTCACCGGCTGCTCGCGATAATATTCGGGCAGCAGGCGCTTGAGGTTTGCGATTTTCGGAAGATCGTTGACGAGGATGTAGCCATTGTCGGGGTTTCGCACCAGGAAATCCTGATGATAGCTCTCGGCCGCATAGAATCCCTTCAACGGATCGACGCGGGTGACGATGGGCTCGGCGAACACATGGGCTTTGTCGAGCTGGGCGATATAGGCCTTGGCAATGCTCGCCTGTTCGGCATTCACCGCGAAGATATTGGAGCGATAGGAGGTGCCGGAATCGGGGCCTTGGCGATTGAGTTGTGTCGGATCATGCGCGACGGAGAAATAGATACGCAAGATTTTGCCATAGGAAATTTCGCGTGGATCGAATTTGATCTGCACGGATTCCGCGTGCCCCGTCATCTCGGTGCCGACAAGCGGATAGCTAGCCGTGCCTTTCGATCCGCCGGAATAACCCGCAAGAACCTCCTTCACGCCTTTGACATGCTGGAACACGCCTTCGACGCCCCAGAAACAACCGCCAGCCAGTACGGCGGTTTCGACGCCGGGCAAGGCGATCTTGGTGTCTACGATTGGAAGCGGAACAGCGCGTGAGGTTTCCTCCGCACTCGCGGAAGCGAACCAAACCGCGCCCAGACTGGCGATACCAAGAAATGCTGCGGCTATACGGCCCATATGCGATGGGAATTGTTCATGTTGCATCCTTTTTGACCGGGGCGAAGCGCGACAAAGCGCATGGCGGCGGAATTCATGCAGTAACGAAGCCCTGTCGGCTTCGGACCATCGTCAAACACATGACCCAGATGGGCATCGCAACGTTTGCAGGAAACGGCAATGCGCTGCATCAGAAAGGAGTTGTCGCTGATCTCTACAATGTTCTTCCTGCTGATCGGCTGCCAAAAGCTCGGCCAGCCGGTGTGGGATTCGAATTTGGTGCTGGAATTGTAAAGTGCTGTATCGCAGCAGACGCAGCGATAGATGCCCGGCCGCGTGATTGTCCCAGGTAGCGCCTGTGTAAGCACGTTCGGTGCCGGCGTTACGCGCGACTTCGTAAGATTCAGGAGAAAGAAGTGCCCGCCCATTGCGCATCGGTCTTCACGACCTTGGGCAGCCGCACGGTGCCTCGGCTTTTGCCATTGTCGGCAAACTGTTCGATCTCCACGGTGGAAGGTTCCGCTGCCAGACCGAAACCCGCAGTGGCGGCAACCGCCATGCGGCGGTTCCTGCAGCCAGGAAGGTTGCGGCGGTTCGAGTTCCCGAAAATCTTGGGCGCGTTCATCTCGTTTCCTCACCCTTTCTCTGCACTCTAATACGCAACCGGATGGGGGTTGGGTTACGCGCAAGTTTCTTTTTTCCGCCCATCTTGCAAAGCGGCTTAATTTTCCGACACTTAAGGGGCTCTGGGCCGCGGGCTGAGGCGGTCTTTGGTGGGTGGGTTTTCGTGATCCGGGTTTTGGGGCGGCTTGCGCCATCGCGGTTTTGGGTGTGGCGCTTGCGGGTTGTGCGGACAAACCGGCGGCCGAGAACGATCCGCTGGAAGGCATGAATCGTGCCTTCTTCGGTTTCAACCAGAAGCTGGATCAACGCGCAGCTTTGCCCGCCGCCACCTTCTATGTCAGCGCGGTGCCGGGCCCGATCCGCACCGGGCGTCCACAATTTCCTGGCCAACATCAATCTGCCGATCACCTTCGCAAACGACATCCTGCAACTGGAATTCACCCGCGCAGGCTATACGGCGGAAAGGTTTGCGCTGAACACGACCATTGGCATCCTTGGGCTCGACGATGTCGCAAGCGAGCGCGGCATCCCCTATCACACCGAGGATTTCGGACAGACGCTCGGCTATTACGGAATGCCCGGCGGCCCGTATCTGGTGTTGCCGCTCACCGGCTCGACGCAACCGCGCGATCTGGCGGGGCGCTATGTCGATCACTATTTCAATGCGTTCGGCTATCTGGCGTGGGATGGAAAGATCTATTACTCGCTGCTGCAAAGCGCACTGAGCACGGTGGATTCGCGCTCGCGAAATATCGATACCTTGCGCAATATCGAGCGCCAGTCGGTCGACATGTATGCGACGATCCGCAGCCTCTACCTGCAAAACCGCGCAAACGAAATCCGCAACGGCCAGATCGATCCGGAAGCGTTGCCGGATTTCTAGCTTTCGCGATCCAGCAGATATATCGCCAATGCCTGCAATTCCGCAGCTTTGTCGCCATAAGGCGCAAGCGTTTCGACAGCGCGATGGGCAAGTTTTTCGGCCTCGGCCTTCGCCCCTTCGATGCCATAGATCGAAATCAAGGTAGCCTTGCCCTGATCCTGATCCTTGCCGACGGATTTGCCCGCTTTCTCGGCGGTGCTGGTGACATCAAGCAGATCGTCGGTGATCTGGAACGCGAGACCGAAATCGCGGGCATAGGATCGCATGTTGTCGCGATCTTCCTTTTTCGCCTGGCCGAGAATGGCGCCCGCTTCGCAGGAGAATTCGAACAATGCCCCGGTCTTCAATCTCTGGAGCAACATGATCTCATCGGCGGAGAGCGCTCGTTCGGATGCCTTCATGTCGATCATCTGCCCACCGATCATGCCGTTGCTGCCGGCGGCTTGCGCGAGGTTCGAGATCAACTGGCAACGCACATCGGCGGAGGCATGAGTCGCGGCATCGGCAAGAATTTCGAACGCGATGGTGAGAAGCCCGTCGCCCGCGAGAATGGCAGTCGCCTCGTCAAACGCGCGATGGGTGGTGGGGCGCCCACGGCGCAGATCGTCATTGTCCATGGAGGGAAGATCGTCATGCACCAGCGAATAGGTGTGCAGAACTTCGATCGCCGCCGCCGCCCGCACCGCATTGGCCTCCGCCACGCCGAACAACCGCGCGCTTTGCAGCACCAGAAAAGGCCGCAACCGCTTGCCGCCCGCGAAGGTGGCATAGCGCATCGCTTCCTGCGCCCGGGCCTCAAGGCCCGACGGCCTGGGCAGAAGCGCTTCAAGGGCCATCTCCACCGTTTTGGCGGATTGGGCCAACGCGGCATTCAAATCAGTGGCCTGGCTGCTTGCACGAATCTGCATCAAAACCCCTCTGCTGCTGGGTGTAAGGAACCACCAGTCCTCCGTCCAGACAAGCAGCTAACACGCTGAAATTTCGGTATGAATTCCATTCTCGCAAAACCTGCTGCGGTTGCGAAAGAGCAACTATGGACGGTTGGGGCGCGGGCGGTAAACACGCTGTTTGCGGCAGTTCCCGGCCGCCCAGTGCGGTTGCATAAAAAGGTGCCTATTTACCCATGATGCGCGTCATTCTCGCCCAACCCCGCGGTTTCTGTGCCGGAGTGGTGCGCGCGATCGATACGGTCGAACGCGCGCTGCAGAAATATGGCGAGCCCGTCTATGTGCGCCACGAGATCGTACACAACAAGCATGTGGTGGAAACGCTCAAGAGCAAGGGCGCGCGTTTTGTCGAGGAACTCAACGAAGTTCCCGAAGGCGCAGTGACCGTGTTCAGCGCCCATGGCGTGCCGCTGGCGGTGGTGAAGGAAGCAGCCGACCGCGGGTTGCCTGTGCTCGATGCCACCTGCCCGCTCGTTTCCAAGGTTCACATGCAGGGCAAGCGTTATGTGAGCCAGGGCCGCAGCCTGATCCTCATCGGCCATGCGGGCCATCCCGAAGTCGAAGGGACCATGGGCCAGGTCGGTGCGCCGGTCGTGCTGGTGCAATCCGAGAAGGATGTGGACACGCTGGAGATCCCGCGCGATGAACCGGTGGCTTATGTCACCCAGACCACACTTTCGATTGACGACACGCGCGGCATCATCAATGCGCTGAAGAAGCGGTTCACGGATATCGTAGGCCCCGAAACCTCGGACATCTGCTACGCCACCCAAAACCGGCAAACCGCCGTGCGGGAGCTTTGCAAGGTGGCGGACGTTATCCTGGTGGTCGGCGCGCAGAACAGCTCGAATTCCAACCGGTTGCGCGAGATCGGGCTGGAAGAAGGCGTGCCGAGCTATCTGATCGCCGATGCGGGTGAACTGGATCCCGCATGGCTCGAAGGCAAGGAGCGCGTTGGCCTGACGGCGGGTGCATCCGCGCCGGAAAGTCTGGTTGAAAACGTCATCGCGGCCCTTCGCCGGATCGACGAGGTTGAAGTTTCAGGCATGGACGGGATCAAGGAACACATTGAATTCCGCCTGCCGGCAGCATTGCGCAACTAGGAGCGTTCGTGGGTATTCCAGCCAAACAAGCCGCAAAAATCGGCGCCTATGTTCTCAAGCAGCATCTGCTCGGGCGCTCGCGCTATCCGCTGGTGATGATGCTGGAACCGCTGTTCCGCTGCAATCTCGCCTGCGCGGGTTGCGGCAAGATCGATTATCCCGACGAGATACTGAACCAGCGCCTGTCTTATGAAGACTGCATGGAGGCGATCGACGAATGCGGCGCGCCTGCGGTTTCCATCGCGGGCGGCGAACCGCTTTTGCATCGCGAGATGCCAAAGATTGTCGAAGGGCTTTATCGCACGCGGCAAGTTTGTGATCCTGTGCACCAATGCACTTTTGATGGCCAAGAAAATCGATCAATACACGCCGCACGAGAATTTCACCTGGTCGATCCATCTCGATGGCGACAAGCAGATGCACGACAAGTCGGTCTGCCTTGAAGGCACCTATGAAAAGGCCGTCGATGCAATCAAACTCGCCAAGGCGCGCGGCTTCCGCACGCAGATCAATTGCACGCTGTTCCATGGCGCAGAGCCGGAGCGCGTCGCCAAATTCTTCGACGAGATGATGGCAATGGGGCTGGACGGCATCACCGTCTCTCCCGGCTATGCCTATGAGCGCGCGCCCGATCAGGAACATTTCCTCAACCGTGAGCGCACAAAGAAACTGTTCCGCGATATTCTTTCCCGCGGCAATGGCGGAAAGAAGTGGGCGTTTCACGCAGTCCGATCTGTTCCTCGATTTCCTCGCGGGCAACCAAACCTATGCCTGCACGCCGTGGTCGATGCCTGCTCGCACCGTGTTCGGCTGGCAGAAGCCCTGCTATCTGCTCGGCGAAGGCTATGTGAAGACCTTCAAGGAACTGATGGAAGATACCGAGTGGGATAAATACGGTGTCGGCAACTATGAGAAATGCGCCAACTGCATGGTCCATTGCGGCTTCGAAGGAACGGCTGTCGCCGATTCCGTGAAAAAACCCTGGAAACTCGTTCCGCTACAAGTGCGCGGCGTGAAGACGGAGGGTCCCATGGCGCCGGACATTTCGCTTGCCAACCAGCGGCCCGCGGAATTCGTGTTCTCACGCCACGTTGAGCATAAGCTAACGGAGATCAGGTCCGCCAAGGCCGTCCCCGAGGAAATCGCGGCAGCGGAGTAGCGTGCGAAAGGCCACGGCCGAATCGCGCATCAGATGCATCAGGCTCAGAAGCTGCTGCGGCTGGCTCACCACCGAGCGCAGAATTGCCCGCCCATCGACCGAGCCATCCGGCCTCATCGCGACCAAAGCCGCGGGCGGCAAGGTACGATCACTGGGATCGCAGATTACGCGCAATGCCGCAAAGGGACGTTTATGTGCCTGAGCAGCACGCGCCGCGATATGGGATTCCATATCGACGGCAACCGCGCCGGTGCGCTCATAGAGATCGGTCTTGTCGGGGCGATGGGTGATGACGACATCGCTTCCCGCGATAACGCCCGGGCTTTGACCGCGGAATATTGCGCCAGAGACGCTCCATCCATTCGGGATCGGTAGGATAGTGCTCGTCGCCCGCCACGACGTCCGTACCTATCACCACGCCACCGGGTTTGAAATCTGTAGAGAGACCACCTGCAACGCCGATGCTGATGACACCGGCGACCTCGCGCTCGGGGAGAAGAGAATCAAGTTGCGCCTTCAGGCCAGCAGCATCGCCGCCACCAACCACGGTCGCGATATGCGAGCCCTTGACGATGCGGGCCTCGCGCATGAGCCCGACGACCGCGACGATCATCTTACAGCCCGTAGGCGACGCGCCGCGAATTGCCGAGTTTGAGATTGCGGTAACGCGCGACAGCCCAAAGCGGAAAGAATTTCGGATAGCCGTGATAACGCAGATAAAAGACGCGCGGGAACCCGCCGCCGGTATATTCTTCTTCCGGCCACAGGCCATCAGCACCTTGCGTATCTTGCAGGTAGCGGATGCCACGCGCGACGGCCGGATGATTGACGTCGCCCGATGCCATCAGGCCCAGCACCGCCCAGGCTGTTTGCGAGGCGCTGGATGGCGCGCGCTCATAACCCGCATAATCGAGCTTGTAGCTGTCGCAATCCTCGCCCCAACCGCCATCTTCGTTCTGAATCGAGATCAGCCAGGCAGCGGCACGGCGGATCATCGGCGAATTGGCATCGACCCTCGCGGCATTGAGGCCCGCAAGCACCGACCATGTGCCATAGACATAGTTCACGCCCCAACGGCCGAACCAGCTTCCATCCTTCATCTGCACACGTTCGAGATAAGCAAGCGCCTCCTTCATGCGCGGGCTATCAGGGGCTTCACCCAATTGCGCGAGCATGCCGATGCAGCGGCCCGTCACATCTTCGGTCGGTGGATCAAGCAACGCGCCGTGATCGGCGAACGGAATGTTGTTCAGGTAGTGGTAGGAGTTGTCCGCATCGAATGCGCCCCAACCGCCATTCCTGCTTTGCAAACCTTCGACCCATTCACGGCCACGCTCGATGGATTCCTTGTAGTCCGCTTGCGGGGCGATGGTTTCGCGCGCGCGGTCAAGCGCCATCACCACGACCGCGGTGTCATCGAGATCGGGATAGTGATCGTTGTTGTATTGGAAAGCCCATCCGCCGGGGCGCACATTCGGGCGTTCTTCCGCCCAATCGCCTTTGACATTGAGCACCTGACGTTCTTTCAGCCATTCGAGACCGCGCGCAACCTTTTCATTTGCCTCCTCGCCACGCACTTCCATAAGCGCATGACAGGCAAGTGCTGTGTCCCAGATGGGGGAGACACAAGGCTGGCAATAGGCTTCGTCCTCCTTCACGATGAGAAGCTTCTCGACGGAATGGCGCGCGATGGCGCGATCGGGATGATCGGGCCCATAGCCCAGCGCATCGAACATCATCACGCTGTTGGTCATGGCGGGATAAATCGCGCCCAACCCGTCTTCACCGTTAAGCCGCTCGGTGACGAACCTCACGCATCGGTCGAGGGCGCGCTTATGCATCTTCTTCGGCCACGCCGGCTCGATGATTTTCAGCACATGATCCAGTGCAATGAAGAAGGTCGCCCAATACGGGTTTTGATGAGGCGCGCGATGCTGCGCGACCGGACGTTTGGATTTGAACAACTCGTCGATATGAACACCGCGCGGATTCCGCGCGGCGGGTTTCAGCGACGCAAGCACCAGCAGCGGCACCATAACGGTGCGCGCCCAATACGACATCTTGGAAAGATGAATAGGAAACCAGCGCGGCAGCAGAATCAGCTCGGCGGGTATTGTGGGCACGCTCTTCCATGTCAGTTCGCCATAGAGCGCAAGCAGGATGCGAGTGAAGACGTTGGCATGTTCGGCACCGCCACGGGCGAGGATCGCATCGCGGGCGCGCTTCATATGCGGTGCGGCGATATCGTCGCCAATCATCTTGAGCGCGAAATAGGCTTTCACGGTGGCGCTGATATCGAAGGCGCCTTTGTGAAACAGCGGCCAACCGCCGTGTGCGCCCTGAATACGGCGCAGATAGTTGCCGATCTTCTTTTCAAGCTCGAGGTTCGGCGTCTCGCCGAGATAATGCACCAGCAATATGTACTCGGAAGGAATTGTCGCGTCGGCTTCCAGTTCGAAAACCCAATGACCGTCTTCGCGCTGTTGATCGAGCAGCGCCGTGGAGGCGCTTTGGATCACGTCCTCCAATTCCAACAGGCTGCTGTCGACGATCATCTTGTTCATGGGCTTATCTACGAACGAATCTGTGGATTATAAAGAGTGTCGGCGAAGTGCCAATTGCGCGGCCTTGTGGCCGGATCGGATTGCCCCCTCGATGGTGGCCGGCAGGCCTGTTTGGGTCCAATCCCCGGCGAGCACAAGATTGGCGAAAGAGGTGGCGGCATTGGGGCGTCTGGCGTCCTGTTCGGGGGTTGCGGCAAAGGTGGCCCGCTTTTCCTTTACGATCTGCCAAGGGGGGATTTCCTTATCCATTCCATGAACGGCAGCCACATCTTGCCATAGCCTTTTGGCCAGGGATTCACGGTCTAAATCAACGAGTTGATCCGCGCCGCTGACGGTCACTGACACCCTGTCGGAAAACGCGAAGACCCATTGGGCAGTTCCGCCGATCAGGCCCACGATGGCGGGGACGCTCTTGGGAGGCACGATCAGGTAATGCGCGTTCACAATGGCACTATGTTCGATGGGGGTTTTGAGGCCGGGTAAAAGCTCTGCCGCAACCCAGGCGGGCACCGCCAATACGACCGAATCTTTTGCGCCCAACTGTGTCTCTTCGCCCACATCGAGCGATGCAATTCGGCCGTCTGCCACCGTCAATTTGCGTACACGCTGACCTAGGCGAATCTCCACCCCTCTGGCCTTGAGATAAGCCAGCGCGGGATCGACAAGTACCGATGCAAGATGAGGCTCTGCGATGCGCGGATAATAGTGCCGCCCGCCCTTGGCAAGGGTTTCGCGCACAATGGCGCCTGCAAGCGCTGCCGATCCGATCTCGGGTTTGATGTTTAAGGCCGCAAGCAGAAAGGGATCGAGCAAGCGCTCCCACAAGACGCCCTCGCATTTCATTGCATCCTGAACGCGCTTTTGCTTGTTCGCGAACATCAGGCCGGCCATTCCGAGATAATCGGATGGCCGGGTGTCGGGCACGCGGCGCTTGGCTGACAGCACCCACCAAGCGAGCGGGCCATCGTTCGGCGTGATCGTCCAGCGTTTGCCGTTGCGCAGATCGGCGAAGTTGAATTCGGCGCGGTCGGGGCCCGTGAGGCCAAATTCGGCGCCGATGGCGCGCAGATAATCGAATGTCGCGTGATTGCCGGAAAGCACAAGATGATTGCCGTTATCGATCGTACGGCCAAGCGTGGAATCGAAATAGGAGCGGCAGCGCCCACCTGCTTGATTGGCGGCTTCGATAAGCTCGACTTTGCGGCCCGCGCCCGCAATCGCAACGGCGGCGCTCAATCCCGCAAGACCGGCGCCGATGACATAGATCGTTCCCTCACTCATCCGAACAATCCATGGCGGGAGATGAGTAGCAGCAATTCCGTCTTGCCGATTCGCGCGCGCGCGCGCGGCGGCGCCCATCCCTGGCGTTCCATCTTCGAGAGAATTTTGGAATAGACCGCACTCATCAAACGGGGCGCAGCTATGCGTCCTTTTGGATGTCGACCGAGGATCGCATCGGACTGGCGATAATGCTCATGGGCGCGCGCGGCAACGATACGGGCTGCCTTGTCGATGAGCGGTATGGAAACGGCCAGACGCGGTTCAATCGTCTGGATGCCTGCCTCGGTCAAAGCTTCGCGCGGGAGATAGAGCCTGTTGATCGCGGCATCTTCATCGATATCGCGCAGGATATTGGTTAGCTGCAACGCCCGACCCAGATGGAAGGCGAGCGCGAAGCCCGGATTTTCTTCCATCCCGAAGATCTTGATCGAGAGGCGGCCGACCGCGCTTGCCACTCGATCGCAATAGAGATCGAGTGTTTCGAAACTGGGGGCGCAGATATCCTGCTTCACATCCATGTCCATGCCGTCGATAACGGCGAGGAAATCTTCTTCGCGGAGATGAAAACGGACAACCGGCTCGCGCAAATAGGCCACACGTTCCGGTGTGCGGCCCTGATAGAGCATGGCGATGTCCGCGCGCCAGGCTTTGAGCGCTTCGTGACGATTTTCGCGCGTGCCCACGCCATCATCGGCAATATCGTCCACCGCGCGGCAGAAGGCATAGATGGCGAACATCGCTTCGCGCTCGGCCTTCGGCAGAATGCGCATCGCGGAATAGAACGAGCTTCCGGAAGCTTTTTGCTTTACCGCCTGAATTTCGGGGGCGGCATCCACCAGGTCTGGAGCGACGTTCATGGGTGCACTGTGCGTTGCGCGGGCGCCTTCTTAGGACGCCTGCGGCGCACAAGGAAGCGGGCGGTGGTGAGAAGCGCCAACGCCAGCGCCTGCGGTTTCGAATGATGGACGGGCTCCGACAGCGGGTCTCGCGACAACAGACGCCCATTGAGACTTTCGGCAAGACGTTGAATCACCGCGACTTCAAGGGCGAGCCGTGTGTCCCGTATCTGGCCTTCGAAAGAACTGGCGTTTGCCAAGAGACCGTTGTTGCGCCGCGCGAGCCCTTCAATCACGCCGCGCAAAGCTGGGGATGATTTCGACTCGCCAAGCGCTTCTGGGGCGGTGTTGGCTGCGGCCAGCGCATCGAGTGGGATGTAGACGCGATTGAGCGTGCGATAATCTTTGCCGCAATCCTGGAGGTGGTTGATGACCTGAAGGGCTGCGCAAAGCGCGTCAGACGCCGGCCATATATCCTGTTCTTCGCCATGCACATCGAGCACGAAGCGGCCGACAGGCATCGCCGAATAGCGGCAATAATCCATCAGCTCATCCCAATCCGCATAACGCAGCTTCACCACATCGCGACGGAATGCTTCGAGAAGGTCGCTTGCATGTTGCGTCGTCAGATGATGTTCGGCGAGCACATTGCGCAGCCTGCTCGCTTCGCTTGCGCCATCGGCATGGCCGCAAAGGCCGCGATGCATCTGGTCCAGAAGACGCAGCTTGTCTTCGGCGGTGGCGGTTTCGTTGTCGGCGATATCGTCGGCGGAGCGGGCGAAGCGGTAGAACGCAAGGATGACCGGGCGGTGGCGGGGATGGATCAGCACCGACGCGACGGGAAAATTCTCGTCCGTGTGGCCCTTGCCGGAAGCGAGATCGGTTGCAGTGCTCATGCGCGGATCGCCTGTGCCCTGCCCTTCCACATGCCGCCCTTGCCGCGCCAGAACTGGATGGCGGAATCGAAGGTGAAGGCAGTGTAGAGGATACCAATGACGGGAAGCGCAGCGCCCCATAACGGTGAAAGTTTGTAGAACCGCAACATCGGCTGAAATGCAATCGCCATCGCGGCCCAGGCGAGCGCGCCGGCAATTTGCACAATGCCGGTTGCAAAGACAGCCGTCGCGGGTGGCGCGATGAACAGCAAGGACATGCCGAAAACGGTACCAGCCAGTTGCAGCGGCGAATAATCCAGTTGGGCGTAGGCTGACCGTGCAATCATGCGGCGGATTTCGCTCAGGCCTTCATAAGGGCGGATGCTGGTGGCGCGGTTGGTAAGCCCAAGCCAGATCGGTCCCTGCTTCTTCATGGCACGGCCGAGCGCGCAATCGTCGATGATCTCGTTCTTGATCGCATCGATGTTGCCGGCACGCTCGAGCGCCTCGCGTTTTACCAACATGCACCCGCCAGCCGCGGCGGCCATCCGACTCCGCGGGCGATTCACCATCGCGAAGGGAAACAGCATGTCGAAGAAAAAAACGAATGCCGGGATCATCAGCTTCTCGGCGAAGCTCTTGCAATGAAGTTTTGCCATCAGCGAGACAAGCACGAGATTGCCGCTTTGCGCGCGAGCGACGAGCTTGCGCAGATTGTCCCTCGAATGCGCGATATCCGCATCGGTGAGCCACAGATAATCGCTTGCGCCTGCCTGTGCGATGCCCTGGCGGACGGCCCACAATTTTCCTGTCCATCCCGGGGGACGTGACGAGCCATCAAGGACTGTTAGCCGCCCATCTGATGGTAACGCGTGCGCGATGGCAGCAGTACCGTCGGCACTTTGATCATCCACCAACACGATATGGAAAGCGCCGGGATAATCTTGTGCGATGAGACTTCCGACGGATTGCGCGATCGCATCCGCCTCGTTGCGCGCAGGAACGACCGCGGTAACGGACGGCCACATTTGCAGCTCGACCGGTTCGTCACGATCGTCGCGGTCGCGGGCGAGCCAGAACATGCCGCGGCCCAGAAGCAAGAACACCCAGATCGCAAGGGGAAGGAAGGCGAGCGCTATCATTGCAGATAACCCTGTGCGCCGAACCATTGCATCGCATCGGCCAGGCCATCGCCATAAGGGCGCGCCTTGTAACCCAAATCACGCGCGGCTTTGGCGGAAGAAAAGAACATGCGGTATTTCGACATGTTCAACGCATCAGTGGTGATGAACGGTTCCCTGCCAGTAAAGCGCGCGACGGTTTCTGCCGCGTAGGCCAACGGATAGAGAGGTCCGCGCGGCAGCTTGATCTTCGGCGCACGGCGATTGGCGAAACCTGCAATGACGGCGAGCATTTGCTGCAAAGTCACATCTTCGCCGCCCAATATATAGCGTTCGCCAATCTTGCCTTTGTCCAGCGCGAGCAAATGGCCTTCCGCCACATCATCGACATGGACGAGGTTGAGGCCGGTATCGACGAAGGCGGGTATTTTTCCGGTGGCGGCTTCGACGATGATGCGGCCGGTAGGGGTTGGGCGGATGTCGCGGGGCCCTATGGGGGTGGACGGGCTTACGATGGTGGCGGGAAGGTTTTGGTCGGCCACCATCTTCTCTACCAGGCGTTCGGCGACCACCTTGCTCAGCTTGTAGGCGCCGATGACGGTGTGTTCGTCGTGGCGAGAGGTCTCAGTGGCGGACTGGCCTTCGATGGGTTTCAGCGTGGCCACGCTCGAGGTGTAGACGATCTTTTCCACACCGGCTTCGAGGGCGGCCTTCATGGTGGCGCGGGTGCCTTCGAGGTTGTTGCGGACGATCTCGTTTGGGTCTTTCGCCCACAGGCGATAATCGGCGGCGACGTGGAACAGATAGCGCGCGCCTTGCATGACGCGAAGCATTGACGCCTTGTCCCGCATGTCGCCTTCGGCGATTTCGCAGCCTGTATCGACGAGGTTTGCACGCGGGCTTGTGGCGCGCACGACCGCGCGGACATCGAAGCCGCGCCCGACCAGCTTGCGCGCAACAGCCGAGCCTACGAATCCCGATGCGCCGGTGACGACAACGCGGTCTGCCATTTTATCCGCGCAGGAATTTTCGCGCGAAGCGCACCATGCGCGGCACGAACATGGGGCGCAGCAGGCGCGGATCGTAAATGCCGAGGCGGCGATCGTTTTCGGCGAGGCAAGTGTCCATCAATTGCGGGATGGTGATTTCCACACCCAGCTCTTTGGCACCGTTGACGGTGAAATTGTTATCCTGGTTCTTGCCGCCGCCATCTAGATCGCCCGCGATGCCGATGCGCTCCCAAACCAGGAACGCCCAGACGGCTGCGATCTTCAGCGCGAAATATGGCCTGCGCCACAGCGGCATGTTGCGGCGATGCCAGGCAACCCAATTCACGAAGAACAGGATGTGGCGGCCCTCTTCGCGCATCACGGGTTCGAACGTATCCACCAGTTCAGGCGGGAAGAAGCCGGATTTCTTGGCGACATCGAACAGGCCGAAAGCAAAGAAGCTGTCGATGCATTCGCTATAGCCCGTCACCATGAAGGCCCATTCGGCATCTTTCGGGACGATATAGTCGGGCTCGGGTTCGAGCTTGATGCCATAAGCCTGCACCATGTTGTGCAGCACATGCTTGTGGCGGCTTTCCTCATAGGCGTTCAGTTCGGTCGCGCGTTTGAGCAGCGGATCCTTGATGAGATGGCCATAGGTGGCCACGCGCAGGCCGGCCTTTCCTTCCGTCTGCACCGCGATATCCCAGATGGGCAGGGAGGTGATCTTTTCCTGGGTATCGGGCGTCAGTTTCGGCCAGTCGATCACGGCGGGTTTGTAGGGATCGAAGGTGGTCAGCAGGGTCTTGCAGAACAGGGCTTTGTGCTCGTCGCTGCCCAGCCGGATGGGGCCGCCGGGAGTTGCGGGGATCGGGATCGAGAGATCGGGGATGGCGAGGCGTTGAAGTGTTCATCATACTACCTGTTGTGTACTCCGCCCACCTGACCACATCTATTTGTTTTGCGATTTTTTGATTGGGGGGAGGGGGTGGGGGGCATTGCGGCGGCGAACCTCTTTGGCGAACACATTATAACCCATCCGGGCGGGTGTTCGATAAGTCAGCGGAAATCCGAGAAACCGCCCAGCTTTATGTGCGGATCGCGGGCGGCGGACACGACCTCCGGGGCGGTCAGGGCGGCGAGTTCTTCGGCATAGCGATAGCCGGGAGCCGAGCCCGGATAAGGCCTTGGTGGCAGGGTGGAGATAGATCTCGGTCAGGCCATCGGGAAGATGCCCGAGCAAGCCCCGCAGACGGACATCCGTCATCGCACCGGACCAGCGCAGACCGAAAACATGATCGGGCGTGGCAACCCCGTGTGCCTTGAGGCGGTTGGCGAGCAGAGCCGACCACGGCGCTGTGATCGCGGCAACCGCATCGCGCGACTGGCTTTCGATCTTCGCCAAAACCCGGCCCGGCTCGCGCGGCACACGCAGCGCCCGCATGCCGAATTTCTTTCCGATGCGCAGGATCGCCGATGCGATGGTCGGATGCAGGTGGAAATGCTTGTGCGCATTGACATGATCGAGCGAGAGGCCCATGGCGCGAAAGGCTTCGAACTGTGCTTCGATTTCGTGTTCGAGCTGGCGGCGCACCTTGGGAAAGAAAAACATGCGCGCGCCGCTTGCCACCATGTCGGTGCGGAAGAGGCCCGCGCTATCGACAAGGTCGGGCAATTGCGACGGCGGCAGGATCGGGCGGCCTTCGACCAGCACGATGTGCAAACCCACGCGCAAAGCCGGCATGCGTCTGGCGAGCTTGCACCGCATCGCAGGCGGCGGGTGCCGCCACCATCAGGCTTGTCGCCGTCAGGATCCCGTCGCGATGGGCGATTTCCACCGCTTCGTTGACTTCGCGGGCAGCGCCGAAATCATCGGCGGTGACGACCAACCGCTTCAAGCGGCGTGTTCCCGGCGCTCCTTCAGGAACTGGAAGAACTCCACGCCTTCGCGCAGGCGGCGCTTCATCATGTCGGTCGAGCGCAGCATTTCGCCCACGATGGAAGCGATCTTGCCGGGGCGGAAATAGAATTCCCGGTAGAAGCCTTCGAGCGAATTGAAAATCTCGTTGTGCGACAGATGCGGATAATGCAGCGGCGCGATCTGGATGCCGCTGTCATCGACGAGTTCGGCATTGGCCGCATCGAGCCAGCCGTTCTGCAGCGCCTGATTGTAAAGGAACGTGCCGGGATAGGGTGCTGCCAGCGACACCTGAATGGTGTGCGGATTGATGCGCTTGGCGAATTCCATCGTCTCGCGGATCGTTTCCTTGCTCTCGCCGGGCAGGCCCAGAATGAAGGTGCCGTGAATGGTGATGCCGAGTTCGTGGCAATCCCTGGTGAATTTCTCGGCGACTTCGATGCGCATGCCCTTCTTGATGTTGTGAAGGATCTGCTGGTTGCCGGATTCATAGCCCACGAGCAGCAGGCGCAAGCCGCCATCGCGCAGCTTCTTCAGCGATTCATAGGGCACGTTCGCCTTGGCGTTGCACGACCATGTGACGCCGAGCTTGCCCAATTCTTTCGCGATCGCTTCGGCGCGCGGCAGATTGTCGGTGAAGGTATCGTCGTCGAAGAAGAATTCCTTGGTCTGCGGGAAGGCTTTCATCGCCCATTTGATCTCTTCGATCACATGGCCGACCGAACGCGTGCGGTAATTGTGACCGCCGACCGTTTGCGGCCAGAGGCAGAAGGTGCAGCGCGATTTGCAGCCGCGGCCCGTATAGATCGAGATGTAGGGATGTTTCAGATAGCCGATGAAATAGTTTTCCATCACCAGATCACGCTTATAAACCGGCGTGACGAAGGGAAGGCTATCCATGTTTTCGATCATCGGGCGATCTTCGTTGTGCACGATGACGCCCTGCTTGTTGCGATAAGAGATGCCCTTGATCTCGCCCCACGGCACATCGTCGGCGACATCCTTGATGGTGAAATCGAATTCGTTACGGGCGACGAAATCGATCACCGGCGCCTTCGCGCAGCGAGCCTTCCGCATTGACCGCAACCTTGGCGCCGATCAGGCCGGCCTTGAGATTGGGATTGGCGGCTTTCAACGCCTCGATCACCTTCACATCCGATTTGAACGACGGGACGGAGGTGTGTGCCACGACGAGATCGTAATCCTTCGCCTGCGCCACGACCTCTGCGAGCGAGGTTTTGTGCGGCGGCGCATCGATCAGCTTGGAGTTTTCCACCAGTGCTGCGGGCTGGGCGAGCCAGGTGGGATACCAGAAGGATTTGATCTCGCGCTTGGCCTGATAGCGCGAACCCGCGCCGCCATCGAAACCATCGAAAGAAGGAGCCTGGAGAAAAAGCGTTTTAAGCATTACGAGACCTCAGATTGCGAGAAACCACCGCTGGCATGCATGTCGAAACGCTCGCCGCGCCAATGGATGGAAGAACCGAACAGCGAACCCAGAAAAACCACGAAGGATATTGTATCACGCAACGGCAAAAGCCAGATGGAGCCGGCCTTTGCGCCCACCAGACGATCGATGCGCCATTTGAGAAGTGCACGCGCCCCAAACGCCGCCGCCAGCACCGAAAGGGAAATGGGGCCGAAGCCCAGCAGCAATGCAGCGATAAAGGCAAGCGGCAGCGCATGGATCGCGCCGCTGCCGACATGGCCGGAGGGATTGATGCTGCGGATGGTACGATTCCAGCGCAGCTCATGGCGGATCAATTCGCCGAGGCTTTGCTCCGAGCAAATGTGATCGACAACGATGTGAGGCAACGCCAGCGTGTAGCCTTTGTCGCGAACGGCACGGCCGATTTCATAATCATCGGCGAGGAAGCCGGTGAAGGCGTGGAAGCCGCCGATCTCTTCCAGCGTTTTGCGCGTGAAGGCGATGGTGGAACCGAAGCAGGGCGCGGCGAGGCTTGCCTGCGTTCCAACCACCACATTGGGCAAAAACTGATAGGAGATACCCATGGCGGCGAGTTTCGACCACAGCGAGCCCAGCGGCTTGCCGATATAAAGACAGGTCACCGCACCGACGCCGGGCTGTTCCAGCGTCCCGATAACGGTTTTGAGCCAGTTGCGCGGAACCGCGATATCGCTATCCGACAGGATCAGCACATCGTGCCGGGCGCGCGGGAACATATTAATGAGATTCGATATTTTCCGGTTGGCGCCAAACAGGCGGGCGTCGATCACCAGATCCATATCGAGATCGGGGTGGCGAGCCTGAAGCGCACGGACCGTTTCGATGGCCGGATCGGCTTCGTTCTGGACCCCGAAGACGATCTGGACGGGGGCCGGATAATCCTGAACGAAGAAACTGGCGAGGCTTTCGGCCAGCATCGGCTCATCGGAATGCAGCGGCTTGAGCAGCGTGACCGACGGCAGGGACCGGGGGGCGGGCGCCGCGGTTCCCAGCGCGCGTGCGGCGGCCGCCGCCGCGATCAGGGCATAAAAAGCCCCGAAAAGGCCCAGCGCGGCTGTGCAAACGCCTAAAAGGTGAAGCCAATGCATCGTGGGATAACGGATCCGAAGCAGTCAGGTTCAGGGGGTATTACACCCCCTGCCCCCCGGCAAGCAAAGCCGGGTTCCACTCCTATATAGGCAAACCGCCCGCCGAATGCCGCCCGGCCGCCAGCCAATATTCTGGCGGGTTCAGCGGCGCGCAGGCTTCGGCTTTGCCGGGGGGAGCCTAAACCTTATCCAATCGTCGATCAGGGCGCGCTGCTGCTTCTGGCTTGGCGGGTTGCCGGAGCACAGCACCTGGGCCGCGATCCCATCGAGCAGGGCAACGGCGGATCGCGCGGCGCGGGCAATATCCATATCGGACGCGAGCGCACCGCCAAGCCTGGCGCGGCGAATAAGACGCTCTGCGCGCTTCAGCCATCTGGCATAGCGAAAGTGGGTGATCTTGCGCAGCGCCGGGTTGTGCGCCGAGCGTTCCCAGAAGCCCAGCCAATAGGTCCAGTTGCCGAGTTGCGCTTCGCCATTGGGCAACGCCAGATAGAAGACCTCGCGCAGCGAAACGAGCGGATCGGGATGGGCTTCTGCTTGGGTCATCCGCGCGCGCACACCGCGGCCGGCATAATCGAACGCATCGATCAGAAGATCGTCAACCGAATCGACATAATGGACGAGCGCGCCGGTGGTGAAGCCTGCCTCGCGCGCAACGGCGCGCACGGTGAGGCCCGCAAGCCCATTTTGCAGGACCAGACGGCCTGCTGCTTCGAGAAACGCTTCTCGGCGCGCTTCATGATCGACTTTTTTCGGCATGATCCCCCAGTCGGCGGCCCCATACCGCCTGCGACCGATGGAGAATGCCCGCCCTGCCCGCGCCCTTCAACCTTGCGCGAAATATTTTGCGCGAGACGTTAATGGCCCGGAGCGCGCCCCCGAATTTCAGGGGGCGCGTGCTGATATTGGAATGCCTCCGGGTTTGATGCCGGCCCGCTTTCGCAGCTTTACCAGTTCTTCGTGATACGGATACCGAACAGGCGCGGGTCGGTGAGGAAGACGTTTGTCGTCAACGCCGTGTCATCCGAATTGAGGAAGGCGCCTGTGATGGCAGTCGTATCCAACACGTTCTTCACATAGGCCATTGCCTGCCACCCGTCCTGATTGGTGAAGATCAGGGCCAGATTTATATTCGTGTAGCCGTGCAGTTGATCATATGGCTTGTCGTTGAAGATGCGGGCGAAGGAATTTCCCTGCCAGTAGAAATCGCCGCGCAACGTGCCCGCCCATGATCTCGCTGACCGGCATGGAATATTGCGCGCCCGCCGACAGCGTGAAAGGCGGCGTGTTGGGCAATTTGTTGCCGCCCAGATCCTTGGAGAAGCCGGCGCCGCCATTGGGCGCGGCGGTCGGGTCGAAAGAAGCCCCACCCGCGCGCCCAAACAGCGCCGGCCATGCCACGTCCGGACCGCCGACGAGTTGGGGCGTATAGGCCAGATCGCACATCAGGCCGTCGATAAGCCCCTCGCCCTCGCCGGTCACATTCACTCTGGTGTTTATATATTGCCGGATGAACGAAGCGGGCATGATGCAGTTGGACGTTTCGCTGATGAACGGTTTCACCACCACCCAATCGGTGTGGCCTGCCGTGCGATCCATCAGGTCGATGGCCGATTGACCATTGTTGATCCGGCTGTCTTCCAGGCCGCCGGTCAGATTGAAACGCAATCCCTGGAACCGGTTCCCAGGTGGCTTCCACTTCGGCGCCCTTCACTTTCGCATCGACGTTCAGGTTGATCGATGTGCGATCGACGATCTGCGATATCTGGTAGCCCCTGTAGTCGTAATAGAACACGTCTGCATTCATGGTGAGGCTTCCATCGAGCAGGGTATTCTTCGTTCCCAGTTCGAAAGCGTTTATGAATTCCGGCGCGAAGGTGGGCGGATGCACGACCAAAGCCGATGAGGATATCTGCGCACTCTGCGGGCCGGGAGGGTTGGCGCCGCCGCCCTTATAGCCATGCGCATAGGACGCGTAGACGAGCGTCTCGTCGGTGAAATCCAGTTTCGGTGTCCAGTTGACATTGAAACGGCCGGTGACTTCCTTCCATTCCTGATCCACCACTTCCTTGACGGGATAGCCGCCGCCTTCGAGATAAACCCAGCTCGGGATATCCCAGAACTGCTTGCGGTCATCCGTCCAGCGCAGCCCGCCGGTGAGCTTCACATCGGGCGCGACCTGATAGTAGACCTCGCCGAAGCCTGCCCAGGAATTCAGGTGATAGGGATTCTCGCTGCGGAAATAATTGTGCCCCTGACCATCCACCGAGCTGATGGGATTTGGATCGATATAGGTTCCGGGGGTGCTGTCGCCGCAACCCGAATTCGATTGAACCGCCAACCCGGTTTCATTGTAGAAAGGCACCGGCTGCACCAAAAAAGGGTGCTCGAGATCGAAAGCGAAATAACAATGGCTGAAATCTCCGGGCGTCGTGCGGTTGGCCTGCATCACCGCGGCACTCAGGAGATTGAAGAAGATGTAATAATCCTCGACTGTCTGATAGTGCATGTAGTTTGCGCCGACGCTGAAATTGAACGGACCCGCGAAGTTCGAGGTGAGCCGCAGTTCCTGATTGAACTGCCACGCCCTTTCCTGGGAAAGATCTTGCCCCACCATTTTGGTGGAGCAACCCAACTGCGGATCGCAGAATGTGCCGTTTGGTGAAATGCTGGGACTGATGTCGGATCCGGGGTTCAGTCCGAAAATTCCGGCTTGCGTGTTGAAGCGGTTGAAGTCCTCCGTCGAACGGAGTTCGTCCTTATTATAGGCGGTCTGTGCCGCGAGCGTCAGTTCGGGGGTAACATTGAAATCGGCGTTGAACTCGAAGACGTCGTTTTTCGCGCCATAGGTTGGAGAGATTTCGGATTGGATGTTGCGCAGATTGCGGGACTGCGTCTGGCTTGCATAGGGATCGACCTGGTTCAGCAGATAGCCACCCGGCGCACCACCGCCAAAACCGGTGAAGATGAATTCGTTCGCGAAGACGAACGGAATCGCCTGTCCATTGGGCGTTTCAAACGCCTCTTTCGAGTAGAACGATGCAGGCTTGCAGCCTTGGCTGAGAAAAGCGCGCCAATAGGCGGTCTGGTTGACCGTGCCGATTGTGGGAAGGTTGCTGATGTTCAATCCATCCACCGATCCCGGACCCGGATCTTTTTCGCAGAGCTGTTTGGCCGACCGTACGCGATCGTCTTTTTCGTCGAAATGTTCCCATATCAAATAGGCCTGCAGGCGTTCGATCGGCTTGAAGCCAAGGGTCACCCGGCCTGACCACAGGTCGCGGCCATCGATGGATTTCTGCGTCGTCTCGTTGAAGGAATAACCGTCACGCTTGGTCCATTCTCCGGCGATACGCAGATCCAGCTTATCGTCGACAATGGGAACATTGAGCATCCCTTCGAGGCGGCGATTGTTGTAATTGCCGACATCTATGGAGCCTACTGCTTCCCAATGGTCTGTCGGCTTGGCAGAGATCACATTGACCACGCCCGCGGTCGCGTTGCGGCCATAGAGCGTGCCCTGGGGCCCGCGCAGCACTTCGACCTGCGCGACGTCGAAGAATTCCTGCTCGAAGAAATGGTTGCGGATAAAAGGCGTATCGTTGAACGCGACCGCCACGGCGGGATCGGTGCTGACCGATATCGCCTGCGTGCCGATGCCGCGAATTTGGATGTTGTAGCCGGTGAAATTGGTCTTCGTGAATGTCAGGTTGGGGACATTCTTCACCAGGTCCGGGCCGCCGGCGGTTTGCGTGGCGGTGAGTTGCTCCTGGCTGAAAGCCGAAATCGCGATGGGCACGCTCTGCACATCCACGCCACCCAGTTTGGATGATGTGACCGTGACCGTTTCGACCGATGATCTGGCGGAAGGCCCCAATTGCGCCAGCTCCAGTGTGTTTTCCACCGGGATCTCGTTTGCCGCACGCTCGTCGCGCACGATGGTGACGGTGCCGGTCGCGCGGTGCTGCATGACGAAGCCCGTGCCGCTCAGAAGGCGCGTCAACGCGGTGTCCGAAGATACCGCGCCGTTGACGCCGCGCGTGCGCACGCCTTTGACGGCATCATCGGAGTACATCAGGCGGATTCCGGCCTGCTTGGAATAGGAATCGAGCGCGGTTTCGAGATCGCCGCCGGGAATATTGAAATCGGTGGCAGATGCGGTGGTGAAGAGGGCCGCAGCGCAGGCGGTGCCCGCTAGTGCCGATCTGATGCTGGAAAACATGGTCAAAAATTCCCCCCGTTGATCTGATGCGTTAGCGCGAAATCACTGTTTCGCCGTTGCGGATATTCACATGCAGGCCGAACACGGAGTGGGCCGCATCGGCAAAGGCGGTGGTGTCGCCCGTCTGGAATGTGCCGTTGATGGTGAGGCGGGCGGATGCTGCATCCGCGATCACAACTTTCCTGGCGTTGTAGCGGTTGAACTCGGCGGCCGCTTCGCCGAGGGTGGTGTGCTTGAAGACGATCATGCCGCGGCGCCAGCCGAGCGCATCTGCCAGATCGCGCGGGCGCTGCTCCATGACGGCTGCGGAATGGGCAGTCGCGATCACGATGTCACCGGGCTTCATCGAAACCGGTTTGACGCGCGCATCCGATGAATTGAAGCGCACTTCGCCTTCCAGCAACGCCACTTCGAGGCGCGCATCATCGCGGCGCACGCGGAATTTGGTGCCGATATCGGTGATGCGGTGGCCCGCCGCCTTGATGATGAAGAGGCGCTTGGGATCGTGCTTGATCTGGAAATAAGCCTCGCCCTTCAGCAGCGTGACGGTTTTCACGCTGGCTTCGGATTGAAAGCGTATGGCGGTGTTGGTGTTGAGTTCGATTTCGGAACCGTCGGTCAGCGCGACGGTTTTGCGTTCGCCAACGGCGGTGGCATAGACCGTATCGCGCGGCACAGGCGCGTTGCGAAACCAGAAGCTGCCAACAACGCCCGAAATGGCGAGCACGGCGACGCCGGCGGCGATTTTCAGCGCATGCGAGGCGATCTTGCTTTCGGTAGATATATCCGTCTTGTCGCGGCGCAACGCTGCAAGCCTGTCGGCGCGGCCCCAGGCAGCCTTTAGCCGCCAATAGGCGACACGGTTTGCCACATCCTGTTGCAGCCAATCGTTAAGAGCGGTCTCATCAGCCTGGCTCCATTGGCCAAGCTGGCGGCGACGAAGCCAGGATGCGGCTTGCGCATTCGTTTCGGCGGCGAGCGGGGTGACCGCCTTTGTCTCGGGCGCGCTCATGAGAGTTTCCGAATTTCGGAGGGCTCGCCGTAGAGCATGTCGGCGAGTGCGCACATGCCCTTATCGATGTGCTCGGAAACGGTTGCTTCCGAAACACCCATGCGTTGGGCGATCTCGCGGCCGGAAAGACCTTCGATCTTGCACAGCACCACCGCCTCTCGGCAGCGCGGCGGCAGGCGATCTATCGCCGATTGCAGGCGGCGCAATTCATCGCGCGCCATGGCGCTGCGATCCGGGCCCGGAATGTCGGCGGCGATGCCCAGCGCATCGAGATCGGCCACCTTTTCGATTGCGACGATCTGCTGGCGGCGGATGCGATCGATGATGAGGTTGCGCGCAGTGCCGAGCACGAAAGGTTTTGCGGGATCGGGGATTTCGCGCTGGGCTGCCTCGCAGACACGGATATAGACTTCCTGCCGGAGGTCGTCGATCTCGCTTGGATCGCGCCAGTGATTGCGCAGATATTGCATCAATATCGCCTCCAGCGGCAGCACCTCATCCACAAACCAGGCTTCCAGATCGGGCGCGCTCATGGGCGCGCCGCGATGGAGCGTTTTTGCGTCTTCACGCCTGGTTTCCGGTGTATCCGCCATCCCCCGAGAGCTTCCCGCCGTTTGAGGGTTTCGACTACGAAAAACTACATCGGCTAATACGAGCGGGCGGCAGCGAACTTAGGGTGCACAAGCAAAATAGTTCGAGAAATTTAGTTGCGGGTGTGATGCGGCTGGGTTGTAGTTCCCCGGAAGCTTTCCAGCGGAGATCACCGATGCAGGATGTCTATCTCGTGCCTGGCCTGCGCACGCCATTTGTAAAGGCGGGCACGGCATTTGCGGGCTTCACCGCGTTGCAGCTTTCGGCCCCGATTGCCAAGGCGATGGCGGCGCGGGCGCGGCCGGATTTTCTCCATTGGGGGCAAGTGATTCCGGACCCGACACTTTCCAATATCGCCCGCGAACTGATTTTCGAGGCAGGGCTGGACCCGGAGATACCCGCGTTTTCAGCCGTCATGGCCTGTTCGACGAGCTTTATCGCCACCATCCAGGCTGCAGGCATGGTGGGCAAAAGCGATATGCATCTGGCGCTGGTGGGCGGCGTCGAAACCATGAGCCATGTGCCCATTGCGCTGAAGCAGGAATTTGCCGACCGCATCGTTGCACTGTTTGCAAAGAATCCTGCGGGCGCGCTGGAAGCGGCAAAGGAAGCAAAGCCGGAAGATTTCAACCTTCCGATCAACGGCTGGGCCAATCGCGTGAGCGGGCGTTCGATGGGCGAACACACCGAGGATACGGCCAAGCTCTATGACATTTCGCGGGAAGAGCAGGATGCCCGCGCATTTGCAAGCCATATGGGCGCGATCAAGGGACAGGATGACGGTTTCTTCAAAGATCTGATCGTGCCGTTTGGCGGCGTGGATCACGACACGATCGCGCGCCGCGATACGTCGCTGGAAAAACTGGCAAGCCTGAAGCCCGCATTCGATCGCACCAGCGGCAGGGGTTCGCTGACGGCGGGCAATTCCTCACCCAACACCGATGGCGCATCTTCCATCTGGGTGGCGGATGCGGAAGGGGTGAAGCGGCTTGGCGTGGCGCCCACCGTGAAGCTGGTAGATTGGGAAGTGGCGGCGATGGCCTTCAAGGAAGAAGGAATTCTTATGGCGCCCGCGCGCGCCATTCCGCGATTGCTGGCGCGCAACAGGTTGAAGGCGATGGACATTGCGCTGTGGGAAATCCATGAGGCCTTTGCAGCCCAGGTTCTGGCCAATGTGAAGATGGCGACGGATGCGGCCTATCGAAAGGAAAAGGCGAAGGTCGATTTCGATCTGGGCCCATTTCCCTGGGATCGCGTCAATCCGCATGGCGGATCGCTGGCGCTCGGCCACCCGTTCGCAGCTACAGGGGCGCGCATCCTGAGTCAGGCGGCGAAGGAATTGGGCGCGATGCCAAAAGGATCGCGCGCCATCGTTTCGGTCTGCGCCGATGGCGGACAGGGAACGGTGGCTTTGCTGGAGCGGGTTTAGATCGGGCGCGCTTAGATCGGGCCGGCGGTCATCGCCGGGATCAAGGCGAACAGGATCAACAGACCCGGCACCGAATAGCCGTATTGCCGGTTGTTCAATAAAGTGACCATCGCAAAGAAGATGATCATCGCCGCCAGCACCGCGCCCCAGATGCGGGTAATCGGTGTTGCGAGAAACGCGGCTGCCAGAAGGTTGACGACACCGGCAACGCGATAAAATTTCGGCGGAAACTGCCAGCGCTCATAAGCGCGGCGAACAAATCCCGCGCCCGACAGCTGGACAAGCCCGCTTATCGAAAAGATGGCGGACAGCGCCAATGCATCCAAAACAGTTGTTGTGACAAACATGGAACCCTCGATCCCGCCAGAGATAGAGACGATTTGATAAAAACAAAGGGGAATGCGGGCGAATAGCTATCATTCCGTAAACGAATAGCTCCAACGCATTGTAGAAGCTCGGCTTTCTGATTCAGGCCTGCGCCGCGGGCTCGTCGCCCATCATGCGGGAATAAAGCCTGTTCCAGCCTCTGCGGCACCAGGCGGCAAAGCGATCCAGATAGATATAAATCACCGGCGTTGTGTACAGCGTCAGGATCTGGCTGACGATCAGGCCACCGACAATGGAGATGCCCAGCGGCTGGCGCAGCTCCGCCCCGTTGCCGACACCGAGCGCCAGCGGAAGCGCGCCGCAAAGTGCTGCCATCGTCGTCATCATGATGGGGCGGAAGCGATGCAAACATGCCTGGTAGATCGCCTCGCGCGAATCCAGTTCCTGCTCGCGTTCGGCCTGCACCGCGAAATCGATCATCATGATGGCGTTCTTCTTCACGATGCCGATGAGCAGGATCACGCCGATCAGCGCGATCAGGCTGAATTCGATGCGGAAGAGAAGCAGTGCAAAGATTGCGCCCGCCCCCGCCGACGGCAGCGTGGACAGGATCGTGATGGGGTGGACATAGCTTTCATAAAGAATGCCCAGCACCAGATACACACAGACGATGGCCGCCAACACCAGCAGCGGTTCATTGGAGAGCGAACTCTGGAAGAGTTTGGCGGTGCCCGCGAAGGTGCCATGGATCGAGAGCGGTGCATGGACCTGCACCATGGCGCGGTTGATCGCGTTGACGGCATCGCCGATGGTTTTTCCTTCCGCCAGATTGAAGGAAAAGGTGGTGGCGACGAACGGGCCCTGATGATCGACGGAAAGCGGCGTCGAGCCCGGTCCATAGGACACGAAGTTCATCAGCGGGACCATGACTTCCTGCCGGGTGCTGAGAGCCGCGCCCGTTGAGGCCGCACCGCGCGCGCTGTTGGTGAGCGCGTTGAGCTGCTGGTTGCGCAGCGCATCGGACGCCACGTCTGCCTGGGTAGGGGAAACTGTGTTGGAAAGGATCGTTGTGCCGGCGACGGAACCGGTGGCTTGCGTGCCGCTGAGCGCGCCGCCGGTGGTGCTGACATAAATGTCTTTCAGCGTTTCGGGGCTCTGCCAGAATTCGGGGGCGACCTCCATCACCACATGATACTGGTTGAGATCTTCATAGATGGTCGAGACCTGGCGCTGGCCGAAGGCATCGTAAAGCGTGTTATCGATCTGGCTGATGTTGATGCCGAGGCGGGCGGCGGCGGCGCGATCGATCTTAAGGTCCATTTCCAGACCCTTGTCTTCCTGATCGGAATTCACATCTTCCAGTTCGGGGACGTTTTGCAGCGCATCGGTGATCTTCGGCGCCCAGGTTCTGAGATCGTCGAGCGTATCGGCCTGGATGGTGTACTGGAATTGCGCGAAGCCCTGGCGGCCGCCCGCGCGCACATCCTGCTGGCCGCGCAGGAAGAGGCGCGCACCCGCCACCTTGTCGAATTGCGGGCGCAGCTTGTCGATCACCTGATCGGTGGAGAGTTTGCGTTCGCCGAGCGGCTTCAACTGCGCATAGATGAAACCGGAATTGGTCGAGCCGCCGCCCCGCCCGCCCCCGCCGCCGGTGAAGCCCACGACATGCTCGACATCGGGATCGCCGTGCATGATGTCGACGAATTTGCGGAATTTCTGTTCCATGGCCTGGAACGAGATCGTCTGATCGGCGCGGATGCCGCCCATAATGGTTCCCGAATCCTGCTGCGGGAAGAAGCCTTTGGGCACGGCCGACCAAAGATAGAAATTGATGCCCACCGTGAAGGCGAGGATCACGATGATGGTCAGCGGATTGGCGAGCGCCCAGCGCAGCGAACGGTCGTAAGCACCCTGCATTGATTCGAAACTGCGCCGCGATGCGTGCGTGAGGCGGTTTTCGCGTTCGTCGTCGGGGGTGGTGGCGAGATAGGCGCACATCATGGGCGTGGTGGTAAGCGAGACCACGAGCGAAACCAGAATCGCGACCGAAAGCGTGACCGCGAATTCGCGGAAGAGGCGTCCGACCAAACCGCCCATCAAAAGAATGGGCACGAAGACGGCAATGAGTGACAGGCTCATGGCGATGACAGTGAAACTCACCTCCTTCGCGCCCAGCAGGGCTGCTTCCATGCGCGACTTTCCGGCCTCGATATGGCGCGTCACGTTTTCGAGCACGACGATCGCATCGTCCACGACGAAGCCGGTGGCGATGGTGAGCGCCATGAGGGAGAAATTGTCGAGGCTGTAGCCCAGCAGATACATCACGCCGAACGTGCCGATAAGCGACAGCGGCACGGCAACGCTGGGAACGAGTGCGGCGCGCACGCTGCGCAGGAAAAGGAATACGACCAGCAGCACGAAGACGGTGGAAAGCACCAATGTTGTTTCGACATCATGGACGGATTGGCGGATCGTGGTGGTGCTGTCGTTGACGATTTCCAGGCGCACTGTCGGCGGCAACGCCGCCTGCATCTGCGGCAGCAACGCGCGCACGCGATCCACCGTGTCGATCACATTGGCGCCGGGCTGCTTGCTCAGGATCACCAGCACGGCGGGCTTGCCATCGGCGAGGCCGAGATTGCGCACGTTTTCCACGCCGTCGCCGACATCTGCGATATCCGATAGACGCACGGCCGCATTGTTGCGATAGGCCACAACGAGGCTCTTGTACTGATCGGCCTTGGTGGCGGTGTCGTTCACATAAAGCTGGTAGCGGTTCTGCTTCGACTCGATGGCGCCTTTGGGGCTGTTGGCATTGGCGGCAGAAAGTGCTGCACGCACATCTTCCAGGCCGATGCCATATTTGAACAGCGCTCGCGGATTCAGTTCGACGCGCACGGCGGGCAGCGAACTGCCGCTCAACTGCACATCGCCGATGCCGGCGATCTGGGACATCTTCTGCTGAATGATGTTGGAGGCGGAATTGTAAATCTGGCCGGGGGTCAGCGATTGCGAGGTGAGCGCCAGGATCATGACCGGCTGATCCGCCGGATTCATTTTCCGATAGGTCGGGTTCGAGCGCAGCGAGGCGGGAGATCGGCACGCGCCGCCGAGATCGCGGCCTGCACATCGCGCGCCGCGCCGTCGATATCGCGGTCGATGCCGAATTGCAGGGTGATGCGCGTGGAGCCGACCGAGCTTTCCGAGGTCATCTCGTCCACATCGGCAATCGCGCCAAGATGGCGTTCGAGCGGGGTCGCGACGCTGGTGGACATGGTTTCGGGGCTGGCGCCCGCCATGCTGGCCGTTACGGAGATGGTGGGGAAATCGATATTGGGTAGCGGCGAGACGGGCAGCAGGAAGAACGCGATCATTCCCGCAAGCGCCAGACCCGCCGTCAACAGGCTTGTCGCCACCGGGCGGGAAACGAAGACCGAGGTGAGGTTCATGGCGCCCTCACCTTGCGAAGCGGCGGTGGCGCCAATCGGCGAACTCATGCGACCAGCGGTCGAAATAAATATAGATCACCGGCGTCGTGAACAATGTGAGCGCCTGGCTGACCAGCAGGCCGCCGACGATGGAAATGCCGAGCGGATGGCGCAGTTCGGAACCCATGCCGCTGCCGAGCATCAGCGGCAATGCACCGAACAGGGCTGCCACCGTCGTCATCATGATGGGGCGGAAGCGCAGCAGGGCTGCCTGATGGATCGCCTCGCGGGTGGATTTGCCTTCGTTGCGCTCGGCCTCCAGCGCGAAGTCGATCATCATGATCGCATTCTTCTTCACGATGCCGATGAGAAGGATGATGCCGATGATCGAGACGATATTGAGATCGTGGCCGGTGACGAGCAGCGCCAGCAGCGCGCCCACCCCCGCGGAGGGCAGCGTGGAAAGAATGGTGACGGGGTGAATGAAGCTCTCATAGAGCACGCCCAGCACGATATAGACCGTGATGATGGCCGCCAGAATCAGCAACAACTCGTTGCCGAGCGCGGATTGGAATGCGAGTGCGGAGCCTTGAAAGGTGGTGCTCAGGCTGGGCGGGAGTTGCACATCGGCCTCCGCCCGATTGATCGCGTCCACCGCACTTCCGAGCGAATAACCGCCGGCCACGTCGAACGAAATCAGAGCCGCGGGGAATTGGCCGAGATGATCGATCTCCAGCGGCACGGGACGTTCTTCGATATGGGCGATGGCGCTTAGCTGCACCTGACCGCCGCCAGCCGACGGCAGATAGACGCTGGAGAGCGAGGCGATGTCCTGCTGCAATTGCGGATCGGCTTCGAGGATGACGCGGTATTGGTTGGACTGCGTGAAGATGGTGGAGACGATGCGCTGGCCGAATGCATCGTAAAGCGCATTGTCCACGGTCGCCGCCGTGATGCCGAAACGGGCGGCAGTGTCGCGATCCACCGCGATATAGGCCGAAAGCCCGTTGTCGAGAAAATTGGTGGAGACGTTTTCGATTTCGTGCAGCGTATTCGAGCCGGGCGATGAGTTTGGGAACCCAGGCGCGCAAGGTGGCGGTGCTCGCGCTTTCGATGACGAATTGATAGGCGCTGCGGCTGATCGTGGAATCGATGGTCAGGTCCTGCACCGGCTGCAGATAGAGCGAAAGGCCGGAGATGCTGCGCGCTTGACTGTCGAGGCGGCGGATGATGGTTTCGACGCTGTCGCGATCGCTCTTGTCCTTCAGGTTGATGAGGAAACGGCCGTTGTTGAGCGTGGCGTTGGTGCCATCCACGCCGATGAAGGAAGAAAGGCTTTCGACATCCGGAATCCTTCAGGATGGTGCGGGCGAGTTTCGCCTGCTGGTCGGACATGGCGGAGAAAGAAATCGCGGGCGCGCCACGCGTCATGCCCTGGATGAAGCCCGTGTCCTGAAGCGGGAAGAAGCCTTTGGGGATCACGATGTAGAGCAGCACCGTCACCACCAGCGTTATGGCCGCAACCAGCATGGTGAGCGGCTGGTGATCGAGCACCCAGATCAGCAGCCGGTCATATTCCGCGATCATGCGGTCGAAATATTCCTGGGCCTTGAGCGGCGATCTTGCTCTGGTCCCGTTCTTCCGCGCGGTGGCGCAGCAGCCGCGCGCAGAGCATCGGCACCAACGTCAGCGAAACGAGCGCCGAGATCAGGATGGTGACCGAAAGCGTGATCGCGAATTCGCGGAACAGGCGGCCCACGACTTCCTGCATGAACAGCAGCGGAATGAGCACCGCGATGAGCGAGATTGTGAGCGAGACGATGGTGAAGCCGATTTCGCCTGCACCTTTCAGCGCGGCCTTGAGCGGGCGTTCGCCTTTTTCGAGATAGCGGGTGATGTTCTCGATCATCACGATGGCATCGTCCACCACGAAGCCGGTGGAGATCGTGAGCGCCATGAGCGACAGATTGTTGAGCGAGAACCCGAGCCCATACATCGCCGCAAAAGTGCCCACGATGGAGAGCGGCACCGACAGGCTGGGAATGAAGGTTGCGGGCACGTTGCGCAGGAACAGGAAGATCACCAGCACCACGAGCACGACCGCAAGAATCAATTCGAACTCGCACATCGGAAACGGAGGCGCGGATGGTGTTGGTGCGATCGGTCAGCACCGAGACCTCGATGTTGGCGGGAAGATCGGCTTCGATCTGCGGCAGGATCTGCGCGGATCGAATCCACCACCGCGATCACGTTGGCGCCCGGCTGACGCTGGACGTTGAGCAGGATGGCGGGGCTGGTGTTCACCCAGCTTGAGAGCTTTATGTTCTCCGCGCTCTGCGCGACGGTTGCCACATCCGTCAGGCGCACGGGCGCGCCGTTTTTGTAGGCGACGATGATGTTCTTGTAGTCTTCGGCGCTTTGCAGCTGATCGTTGGCGTTGATGGTATAGGCCTGCGTCTTGCCGTCGAAGCTGCCTTTGGGGGCGTTGGAATTGGCGTTGGAGATCGTGGTGCGCAGATCGTCGATGTTCAGGCCATAGGCTGCCAGCGCCCGCAGATTGGCCTGCACGCGCACCGCGGGCCGCTGGCCGCCGTTGATACTGACGAGGCCGACGCCGGAGAGTTGCGAAATCTTCTGCGCGATGCGGGTGTCGGCGAGATCTTCCACCTGCGTCAGCGGCATGGTTTTCGACATCATCGCGAGGTGAGGATCGGCGCATCGGCCGGATTCACCTTCGCGTAGATCGGCGGCGCGGGAAGGGTTTGCGGCAACAGGCTGCCCGAGGCGTTGATCGCCGCCTGCACTTCCTGCTCGGCAATATCGAGACTGAGCGACAGATCGAATTGCAGAGTAATGACCGAGGCGCCGGCCGAACTCGCCGATGTCATCTGCTTCAGGCCGGGCATCTCGCCGAGCTGGCGCTCCAGCGGTGCGGTGACCGACGTGGTCATCACATCGGGGCTGGCACCGGGCAGGAATGTCTGCACCTGGATGGTCGGGTAATCGACTTCGGGAAGTGCGGAGAGCGGCAGATAGGAATAGCCGACGATGCCGACCAGCATGATCGCGATCATCACCAGCGATGTCGCGACCGGACGCAGGATGAATGGGGCGGAAATGTTCATGTCGCCCTGTTGCTTTCGGCTGGGGACCGCAACGGCCTCATTGCCCGCCGCGGTGGCGGAATTGGCCGCGATGTTCGCGGAACCAGGCGCGGCGCTCTTCCGGCGTCATCTTTTTCAATTCTTCCTGCTGCTCGGGCGGCAGGCGTTTGAGCATGCGCTGGAAACGATCGCTGCCTTGACGGCGGTGGCGCTGCTTGTCCGGCGGGTGCCGCACTTGGCGCGGCGATGCCCGCTTTGCGGTGCGGCGGGAATTTCGATTGCCGAACCGTCGCGCAAACGATCCGCGCCATCGACCACGATGGTATCGCCCGGCTTCAGGCCATTGGTGACGACGGTGTTGGTGCCGTCCGTCGCTCCGATCTGATCGGTGCGCATGGCGACCGTCTTGTCCGGGCTGACGATGAACACGAACGTGCCCTGCGCGCCGCGCTGGATGGCGGCGACGGGCACCAGCGTCTGGTTTTGCAGCGTGTCGATCAGCAGATGAATGTTCACGAACTGGTTGGGGAACAGCGCGTTGTCGGTGTTGTCGAACAGGGCGCGCAATTTCACCGTGCCGGTGGTGGTGTCGATCGCGCTATCGACGGCGCAAAGTTTTCCGCTCGCGAGTTTGCTTGGTCTGCGTGCGGTCGTAGGCATCGGCCTGCAATTTCGCGCCGCGCATTCATGCGGGCCATGATCTGGTCGATGTTGTCCTCGGGTATCGAGAACATCACCGACATCGGCTGATCTGGGTGACGACGACTATGCCGTCCGCCTGCCCCGCCTGCACGAGATTGCCGATATCGACCTGGCGGATGCCCGCGCGCCCATCGACCGGCGAGGTGACCCTGGCGTAGCCCAGATTGAACGCTGCCGCGTTGACGTTTCCCTGATCCGAGGTGACGACGCCTTCGTCCTGTTTGACGAGCGCGCGCTGGGTGGCGAGTTGCTGCTGCGAGATGGATTTTTCGTTCCACAGCCTCTTGATAACGGTCGAGATCGACCTTGGCGTTGGCGAGTGCCGCGCGGTCGCGGTCCAGCTGGCCTTGCGCCTGATCGAGCGCGGCCTTGAACGGGCGTGGATCGATTTCGGCAAGCACATCGCCCTTCTTCACCATCTGGCCTTCGGTGAAATGAAGCTCATCACCGGGCCGCTGACCTGCGGGCGCACGGTGACGGTGGCGAGAGGCGTGACGGTGCCGAGCGCGTTGAGCGTGATCGGCATGGGGCCTTGGGTAACTTTCGCCACGCCCACCGGCTGGGCATCACCAAAACGTCCGGCCCGGGTGGGAGGCTGGTGCCGGGCCAGGAACCAGGCGAGCCCAATCACGGCCAGCGCACAGACAAGGATTACGCCCACCCGGACGGCATAAAGGTCGAGCCAGCGCCGGGCGCGGGCGATCGGGCCTTCGCGGGACGGGGCCACAGTTTCCGGCGCATAGGAGGCTTTATCGGGACTCATGGATACTCAAAACCTGTCGTCTGCGATCTGATCTGCCCGGCTCACAAGCGCTGCCCTTCCAGTTGGGGCCGCCGCCAACCCTTAGCAAAGCATAGAACCTAAGATTTGTCGGAATTGTCGCAAGAATGCGCGGGATGGGCGGAAGTTCCCCGCCCCGCCGGATCAGGACTATTGGCCTGAAGCACGATTTCCCGGACAGAACATGTAAGCCAATAGCGTGACATGCGGCGGCGATTGGCCAAATCTGTAAACCATGTTGACAGCCTCCGCGGTGTCGGCCACTTAAGCTGCTGAATTGGTTATAATTCCTTGTTAGGCATAATATTTGCGTAAACATTCCCATCCTGAGTTGGAGAGTGATGTGATCAAAAAGCTTTGCGTAGCACTCGTTGCCCTTGCCATTCCGGGCGCCGCTTACGCCTCGCCGGTTGTGGTAACGGTCGATGCGTTCGCCAATAGTTCATCCGGCACCGGAGTTGGCCTGACCACCGTATCGCTGACGGCCGGCGAGAGCCTCACAGTGTCGGCCGACCCGGGCGATCTCTGGAAAGCAGGCGATCCGCTGCGTTGGTCGAATGCAAACGGCCTGACCGGCGACCTTTTTGCGACAGGTTCGGACGATTCCGGCGAAGCCGGCGGAACGCAAATCGGCGAGGCTTTCCCGAACTGGACCCAGAACGGCTTCACCGCGCCTTACGGTTCGCTGGTGGGTGAAATCAACGGCGTTTACGAAGTGCTGGGAACATCGTTTTCAGGTTTTGCATGGGATACTGGCGTCCTGAACCTCTTTTACTGGGACGAAAACAACTACGACAATTCGGGCTCCATCAGCGTCACAATCGATGCCGACGCGGACAACGCCGTGCCCGAACCGGCAACCCTGACGCTGCTCGGTACAGGTTTGATCGGTTTTGGTCTGCGCCGCCGCAAAAAGTCCTGATCGCGCGACGCATGGCATAACCCGACGGCGGCTCCTGCGAGCCGCCGTTTTGTTTTGTGAACACCAACACAGTTCGTGCATCTCTCACTACCATGAAACTTCGGGGCAATGCCTGATTCCGCCTTCATGAATCCGGCCACATGGCCTACGCCCGGCGCATCCGCGCCTTATTGCGGCATTCATTCGCGAGACGGATGCCCGCCCGCGCAGTAAGGTGGTCCGGTTTGGGATCAATCAGTCTGCCGGAGCAAAAAATTGTCCAATGTCGCGGTGATCGGCGCCCAGTGGGGCGACGAAGGCAAAGGCAAGATCGTGGACTGGTTGAGCGCGCGCGCCGATGTGGTGGTGCGCTTCCAGGGTGGCCACAATGCCGGGCACACGCTCGTCATCGATGGGGTGACCTACAAGCTTAGCCTCTTGCCCTCGGGCGTGGTGCGGCCTGGGAAGCTTGCGGTGATCGGCAACGGCGTGGTGGTCGATCCGTGGGCATTTTCCGACGAAGTGGCGAAGCTGCGCGGGCTCGGCGTTGACATCAAACCCGAAAATCTGGTGATCGCGGAAAACGCGGTTTTGATTTTGCCGCTGCATCGCGAACTCGATATCCAGCGCGAAACCTCCAACAGCGTGCAGGCGCTGGGCACCACCAAGCGCGGTATCGGGCCCGCTTATGAAGACAAGGTGGGGCGGCGCGCATTGCGGCTGATCGACCTGAAGGATTTCGCATCGCTGCCCGCGAAGATTTCGCGGCTGCTTGCACATCACAACGCCTTGCGCCGCGGGATTGGCGCGGAAGAAATCGAAGCGGAGGCGGTTCTGGCTTCGCTGAAAGAGATCGCGCCGAAGATTCTGCCGTTCGCGGGATCGGCATGGCGGCGGCTCAACGAAGCGCGGCGCGAAGGCAAGCGCATTCTGTTCGAAGGCGCGCAGGCTGTTCTGCTCGATATCGATCACGGAACATATCCTTATGTCACCTCGTCCAACACCGTTGCGGGACAGGCGGCGGCGGGCGCGGGCGTGGCGCCACGCGATATCGGCACCGTGCTGGGCATCGTGAAGGCCTACACCACGCCGCGTGGGCGAAGGCCCCTTCCCCACCGAACTGACCGATGAGATCGGCGAGACGCTGGGCCGCCAGGGAGCCGAGTTCGGCACCGTGACCGGCCGCAAGCGGCGCTGTGGCTGGTTCGATTCCGTGCTGGTGCGCCAGACGGTCATCACCGGCGGCATCGACGGGATCGCGCTCACCAAGCTCGACGTGCTGGACGGGTTCGAGGAGATCAAGCTCTGCACGGGCTACCGTCTCGACGGGCGCGAGATCGATTACCTGCCGGTGGATGCGAACGAACAGGCACGCTGCGAGCCGATCTACGAAATCATGGAAGGCTGGACGGAATCCACGCGCGGCGCCCGAAGCTGGGCCGAACTCCCGGCCCAGGCCGTGAAATATGTCCGCCGGATAGAGGAATTGACAGGAGCAACCGTGGCCATGCTCTCCACCAGCCCGGAGCGGGAAGACACGATCCTGGTCCGCGACCCGTTCATGGAACGCTAGGGCCCTCTTGCGCGGAATTGCCCGGTCCCGCAGGCTTGGGACCAACAGCTATTCACAAACTTGAAGGGACGAACGCCATGTTGAAGACCCGTTTCACCGAAATGTTCGGCGTGGATGCCCCCATCACCTGCGGCGGCATGACCCGCGTGGGCAAGGCCGAACTGATTGCCGCCGTCGCCAATGCGGGCGCGCTTGGTTTCATCACCGCGCATTCGGCCGGCAAGCCGGAAGATCTCGCCCGCGAACTGAAGAAGTGCCGCGACATGACGGAACAAGCCGTTCGGCGTGAACCTGACCATCCTGCCCTCGATCACGCCCATCCCTTACGACGAATATCGCGAGGCGATCATCGAGGGCGGCATCAAGATCGTGGAGACGGCGGGCAACAATCCGCAGCCGCATCTGCCGCGCTTCAAGGAAGCGGGCGTGAAGGTGATCCACAAATGCACCAGCGTTCGCCATGCGGTGAAGGCGCAGTCGATCGGCGTGGATTGCGTGTCGATCGACGGGCTGGAATGCGCGGGCCATCCCGGCGAGGACGATGTGGGCGGCATGATCCTGTTTGCCGGCCACCGCCGACAAGCTGACCATCCCGATCATCGCATCGGGCGGCATCGCCGATGCGCGCGGACTTGTGGCGGCGCTCGCGCTCGGCTGCGACGGCGTGAACATGGGCACGCGCTTCATGGCGACGAAGGAAGCGCCGATCCATCGAGAATGTGAAGCAGCAGATCGTCGCCAATGACGAGCGCGGCACCAACCTGATCTTCCGCACGCTGCACAACACCGCGCGCGTGGCGAAGAACGCGATCAGCGACGAAGTTGTCGCCATCGAAAAGCGCGGCGACGCCACGTTCGAGGATGTGAAAGATCTGGTGGCGGGCGTGCGCGGCAGCGTGGTGCTCGACAAGGGCGAGATGGACGGCGGCATCTGGTCGGCGGGGCAGACGCAAGGGCTGATCCACGACATTCCGAGCTGCAAGGAACTGGTCGCGCGCATCATGAAGGAAGCCGAAGCGATCATTCGCAACCGGCTCGACAAGGCGCTGGTCGCCTAACGCGGCCTGCCCCAGCGCAGGCCGGGATTGGGCGCGACCGGGGCAGGTTCGGTCGACTTTATAAATGGATGCATGTGGTTGAGCGGACCGTGGCCACGCCCGAAACCGGGCGCGGTGCGGATGGCTTCCTGCACATAGGAACGGGCGCGGCGGATCGCATCGATCATCGGCATGCCTTGCGCCAATCCCACCGCGATGGCGGTTGCGAGCGTACAGCCAGTGCCATGTGTGGAGGTGGTGTTGAGGCGCGGCGCGGTGAGGCGTTGGGCGCTTTCCCTGCCGATCAGCACATCGGTGACGGTTTCGCCCTGAAGGTGACCGCCCTTCACGAGCACGGATTGAACGCCGGTTGCGAGCAGCGATTGCCCCGCCTGAACGCAATCGGCAACGGTTTCGACGGGAAAGCCGGTGAGACTTGCTGCTTCGGGCGCATTGGGCGTGATCAGGGTGGCCAGCGGAAACAGGCTGACCATCAGCGTGTTGGCGGCTTCATCTTCGAGCAGCGATGCACCGCCCTTGGCTTCCATCACAGGATCGACGACGAGAGGAATATTGCGGGCATGGGCAATGAGCGTCTGCGCGACCGCCTGAATAACCTCCGCCGATCCCAGCATTCCGATCTTGATGGCATCGGCGCCAATATCTTCGAGCGCGCTCACGATCTGGGCGCGCACGATATTCGGCGGGGATCGGATGAATGGCGTGAACACCTTGCGTGTTCTGCACGGTGACGGCGGTCACCGCCGTCATCGCATAGGCGCCGAGTGCCGTGGCTGTTTTGATGTCGGCCTGAATGCCTGCGCCGCCGCCGGAATCCGAACCCGCGATGACGAGAAGCCGCGCCGGCGATGTCAACGCGCTGCTTCCTCGATGGCCGCGGCCACATCGCGCACGACCTGCTGCACCAGCACCGCGTCGTCGCTTTCGGCCATGATGCGGATGACGGGTTCGGTGCCGGATTTGCGCACCAGCAGCCGCCCCGCGCCATTGAGACGAGTTCGGCCTCCTTGATGCAATCGATCACGCGCTTGTCGCTGAGCGGCGCGCCGCTCTTGAAGCGGACATTGTGCAGCACTTGCGGCAGCGGTTCGTAGAGATGGGCGGCCTCGCTTGCGCTGGCTTCCTTCTTCGGCGATCACCGCCAGCACCTGAAGGGCCGCCATCAGGCCATCGCCGGTGGTGGAGAAATCGCTGAGGATGATGTGGCCGGATTGTTCGCCGCCGACATTGTAGCCGCCGCTGCGCATCTGGCTCGAGCACATAACGGTCGCCCACCGCCGCGCGCGCCAGCTTGAGATCGAGCGTCGAGAGATAGCGTTCGAGACCTGCGTTCGACATCACCGTGCCGACCACGCCGCCGCCTTTGAGATCGCCCGCTTCGTCCACGAGCGCGCGATGAGGGCGAGAATCTGGTCGCCATCGATGATCTGGCCGTTTTCATCGGCCATCACCACACGGTCTGCATCGCCATCAAGCGAAATGCCGAAATCGGCGCGCATCTCGCGCACCTTGCGGGCCATCGCCTCGGGCGCGGTGGAGCCGCATTCGGAATTGATGTTGAGGCCATCGGGCGTGACGCCGATCTGCACGATGTCGGCACCCAGTTCCCACAATACGGCGGGAGCCACCTTGTAAGCGGCCCCATTGGCGCAATCGATCACGATGCGCAGGCCATCGAGCCGCATGTTTTTCGGAAATGTGCGCTTGGCGAATTCGATGTAACGGGCTTGCGCGTCGTCGATGCGTTTGGCGCGGCCGATCTCGCGCGCATCGGCCAAACCTTCCTCAAGGCCATTGGTCATCAACGCTTCGATTTCGTGTTCGCGCTCATCCGAAAGTTTCTGACCATCGGGGCCGAAGAATTTGATGCCGTTGTCTTCAAACGGGTTGTGCGAGGCGGAAATCATCACGCCGAGATCGGCACGCAAGGAACGCGTGAGCATGGCAACCGCGGGCGTGGGCAGCGGACCGAACTGAAAGACATCCATGCCGACGGCGGTGAAGCCCGCAACCAGGGCAGATTCGATCATGTAGCCCGAAAGCCGCGTATCCTTGCCGATCACCACGCGATGGCGATGATCGCCCTTGGTGAAGATGCGGCCCGCCGCCATGCCCGCCTTCATGGCGAGTTCCGGCGTGAGCGAAGCGGAATTGGCACGGCCCCGAATACCATCGGTGCCAAAGAACTGCCGGGTCATACTGAAACACTCCCTCGGGCACAGAGCCCTGCGCCCCAACTATATCAAGATTTGTACCAGAACCTTACAGGCGAAAGGATGAATGCGCGGCCACACTCTTACCCCTTCATGCCCCTGGATGCCTAGTGTTCAAAGCGTTCCAAACCCTTAACGCGTCGCGCAAGGCGGTCGGATCGTGGGTGCGGATATGGTCCGCACCCTGAAGGGCTGCAAACAGTTCCGCCGTCAGGGTGGCGGGGCCGCTGTCCTTTGCGTCCCGGTTTGTAATTTTCCGCAAGAATGATTTTCGCGATACCGACACGAGCACGGGCAGGCCAAACGCCCGCTTCAGTTGCGGGATGGCGCGCAGCATCGTGAGAGAAGCGTCAGGATTGGAGCCCAGAAAGAATCCCATTCCGGGATCGAGGATCAATCTTTCACGCGCGATTCCGGCCTGGGTAAGTGCCGCGATGCGCTGCTCGAAGAACGCAACGCATCGCGGCACGATCTCTTCGGGTGAAACCTCCACGCGCGTCGCCCTGCCCCTCTCCTGCACCGAATGCATCACGATGACCTTCGCCCGAGAAGCCGCGAGCGCGGGATAGAGTTGGGGATCGGGAAAGCCCTGAATGTCGTTGAGATACGCCACACTTTTTTCGAGCGCCCAGTGCTGAACTTCCAGTGCAAAAGTGTCGATGGAAAGCGGAACACCTTCCTTCATCAAGGCAGGAACGACCGCAGCGAGACGCGCGATTTCCACGTCTGGCGCAACAGGTTTGGCGTTCGGGTTGGAAGATGCCGCCCCCAGATCCAGCGCATCCGCGCCGCCCGCGATCATCGCGCGCGCATGGGCCAACGCATCGGCGGGCGCCAGAAAGCGCCCGCCATCGGAGAACGAATCCTCCGTGATATTGAGAATGCCGAAAAGCTGCGGCTTCACCGCCCCGGCTGCGGCTCCGGCGCGATGGGGCCGATGCCGCCGCGCGGACGACCGGCTTGCGGCACGCTGGGGCCGGGGCCGCGTTGCGGTTCGGGTTCTTCATATGGCTTGCGCACGGGCTCGATGCCCTTGGTCAGACCGATGATCTCGTCGCCGGTCAGCGTTTCGTATTCGAGCAGGCCCTTGGCGATCTTGTGCAGATCGTCGAGATGATCCGACAGGATGGTGCGGGCGCGTTCGTAAGTGTCGTTCACGATGCGGCGGATTTCGGAATCGATTTTCTGGGCGGTGGCTTCCGAAATGTTCTGCGTGCGCGAAACGGAATGGCCGAGGAAGACTTCTTCCTGGTTTTCCGCATACGCAATCGGGCCCAGATCGTCGCTCATGCCGTAGCGCGTGACCATGGCGCGCGCCATGCGCGTTGCCATCTCGATATCGCTCATCGCGCCGGTCGTGACCTTCTCGTGGCCGAAGATCAGTTCTTCGGCGAGACGGCCGCCAAAGGCGACGCAGAGATCGGCCAGCATCTTCTGGCGCGTCAGCGAAAGCTGATCGCGTTCCGGCAGGCGCATGACCATGCCGAGTGCGCGGCCGCGCGGAATGATCGTGGCCTTGTGGATCGGGTCGGAACCGATGACGTGCAACGCGACGAGCGCGTGACCACCCTCGTGATAGGCGGTGAGCTTTTTCTCTTCGTCGCTCATGGCCATGGAGCGGCGTTCCGCACCCATCATCACCTTGTCTTTGGCGTCTTCGAGTTCGCTCATCGTCACGACGCGCTTGCCGCGGCGGGCCGCCAGCAACGCTGCTTCGTTGACGAGGTTGGCCAGATCGGCGCCGGAGAAGCCGGGCGTGCCGCGCGCGATGGTGCGCGGATCGACATCGGGCGCCAGCGGGACTTTGCGCATGTGGACGCGCAGGATTTTTTCGCGGCCCGCGAGATCGGGGTTCGGCACCACGACATGACGGTCGAAACGGCCCGGGCGCAACAGCGCGGGATCGAGCACGTCGGGGCGGTTGGTGGCGGCGATCAGGATGACGCCTTCGTTCGCCTCGAAACCGTCCATCTCGACAAGCAACTGGTTCAGCGTCTGCTCGCGTTCGTCGTTGCCGCCGCCGAGGCCGGCACCGCGATGGCGGCCGACCGCGTCGATTTCGTCGATGAAGACGATGCAGGGCGCATTCTTCTTGGCCTGTTCGAACATGTCGCGCACGCGGCTGGCGCCGACGCCCACGAACATTTCCACGAAGTCGGAGCCCGAGATCGTGAAGAACGGCACATTGGCTTCGCCCGCGATAGAGCGGGCGAGAAGCGTTTTACCTGTGCCTGGGGGGCCGACGAGCAGCACGCCCTTGGGGATGCGGCCGCCAAGGCGCTGGAATTTCTGCGGGTCGCGGAGGAATTCCACGATCTCCTTCAATTCTTCCTTCGCTTCGTCGACACCGGCGACGTCTTCAAAGGTCACGCGGCCGGTGCGTTCGGTCAGCAGCTTGGCGCGCGATTTGCCGAAGCCCATCGCCTTGCCGCCGCCCGCCTGCATCTGGCGCATGAAGAAGATCCAGCCGCCGATCAGGATGATCATCGGAAGAGACTGGATAAGGATGCCGACGAGAGAGATGCCGTTGTCTTCCGGCTTGAACGAGTAGTTCACATGCCGGGCGTTCATCTTGTCGATCAGGTTGGTATCGCTCGGGCCATAGGTGACGAAGGCCTGACCGTTCGAAAGATGGCCGTTGTAGGTATTGCTCTGGATCGTCACGTCCTTCACCGCGCCGGCATCGACCTGGCGGTAGAATTCGGAGAACGTCATCGGCGCGCTGGCCGGATGGCTGGTCGAGCCCTGGAACAGATTGAACAACGCCACCAGAAGAAGGGCGATCAATATCCAAAGGGCGAGATTGCGAAGGTTGTTCACTGTCATCCTTTCGAGGGCTTATGCCCCAGCCGAGACCCTTGCCCCGGCCCGCTCTACTTTAGAGCGTATCTAGTAAATAGGAATTCTCCTGCACCGTTGCCAGCCGCAAAAATGTTAAGAAATTTCAGGAGAGCGGGCAAACACGGCCAAACAAAGACGTTAATGGAGCAAAGCCCCTCCTCTCAGGAGGGTTTGGAACGGCCGGGTTCCTTTTCCAGCGTGAGCGTGCGGGAACCGAAGACGGCAAGCCGGCGGGGGGCCGGCCCGATTCGGCAACCGTGAAGGGTCCGGGCCGCGAACCGGCTCGAAGAAAGCGCATCGAACAAGGATTCCAGTTGTTCGAAACGGGGACGGTAGGCCTGACCACCCTCTTTTTTGAGAATGTCCGCCAGCGCCCTCAACCCCAGTTCCCGGGGCGCGGCCACCAGAGCCTCCCCATCGACCAGGAGGCGCCTACCCTCCCGCCGGGTGGCTGTTTCCAGCAATTCGGCGGTCAGCCGTTCCAGCGTTTCACGGACCCGGGCCAGATGGCTGGCTCCGGCGGCAATGCGGGCACTTGTGAGACCAGCTGATTCGAGGGCCGGCCGGATGTCGCGCAGGCGTACCCGGGCAAAACGCGGATCGGTGTTCATCGGGTCTTCGTGCCAGGCCATGCCGCGTGCGGTGAGAAACTGGCGCAACCGATCACGCGTCATGCCGAGCAACGGACGGACAAGCGACAGGCCCACGAAGCCCGGAACGGGATAGGGCGCAACCGCGCGCATGGCAGACAGACCATCGAGGCCGCTGCCGCGTGCCAGCCGAAGCAGAAAGGTTTCCGCCTGGTCGTCTTCGGTATGGCCGACATAAAGAAATGCGATCTTCTTTGCGCGGCACCAATCGCCCATCAGGCGATAGCGGGCTTCGCGCGCGGCGGCTTCGATGTCGGATGGCGGTTTGATGCCTTTCCACGAAAGAACAGTGCAATCGAGGCCGAGCAAACGGGCTTGCGCTTTCACCTCGTTTGCATGTTTGCGGGAGCCTTTGGTCAGGCCATGATCGACAGTGAGGATTTGCGGCGCTTTCGATTTGCGCGCGTGTGCCCAACCGGCGGCAAGAAACATCAGCGCAAGGGAATCTCCACCGCCCGAAACCGCAATCGCGCCGGGCCAGAGATTGCCCAGCGATGCCATTGCGGTTGCGAAACGCGCGGCGAGTTCTTCCTCAGCGGCAGGAAGCTTTGCGGTCTTCTCGCGCCTTGGTGAGGATGGCATCGGAGGCTTGCGGGTATTTGGCCTTGAGCGCGCCAAGGGTGGTGCAACCTTCCTGCTTCTGCCCCATCGCGATCAGCGACTGGCCAAGCTTGAGCATGGAATCGGGGGCGCGGCTGCTTTGCGGATACTTCTTGATCTGCTCGGCGAAAGCGCGCGCCGCGTTGGGATAATCCTTCTGCACATAGGCTATATCGCCGACCCAATAGACCGCCTGTGGCGTCAGCGCGTCGTCGGGATGACTGTCGGCGAAACCGCGAAAGGCGCTGCGCGCTTCATCGTAACGCTGCCGCGCAAGCAGGGTCATCGCAGAATTGTACTCGCTGTTGCTGTCGGTAGAAGCGAGCTGGCGCGGCGTATCGGTGGCGGGCGTGTTGTAACGGGCGGGCGTGTTCACATCGTTTGCGCTCAATGTACCAAGCGAACCGGGCGGCGGCGCAAGTTGCTGGGTGGTGTCGTCCGACGATCCGTAACGCTGCGGAGGCGGAGCACCGTAGTTGGACGGCTGCGCGCTTCCCTGCTGGCCGCCGGTCGCGCCGCAATTGAGACCGCCGTTGTTCGGATCGGTTTCGCCCAATTGCTGGGCGCTCATCGTGCAGAGGCGGTATTCGAAATCTTTCTGCGTGCGATCGATGGCGGTGCGCAGTTCATCGACCTTGTGGCTCAACATTTCGTTTTGGCCGGTGAGGCGGCGCACGGTGTTTTCCAGGTCCTGCACACGCTGATTGAGCGACTGGATATTGGCATCCTGCGCGTTCTCGCGCTGGCGCGCGGCTTCTTCCGCCGCCTTCTCCTCATCGGATGGGCCGAACACGCCCGCGATGCGCAAGCCCGGATTGGGCCTGCCGGGATCGGCAAGGTCCTTGCTCAGGCGGCGGGAATCCGCATCGATGTTCTCATCCTGATCGAACGTGCCGGCCGCGGCGCGGTCATGAAACGGGATCGTCAACGGCATACCGAGCACGAGGCCCGCAGCAAGGCTCAACGATTTCCAATTGGGGTACTTTACGCATTCACGCATTTACTCACCTGCCATGAGGCTTGGTTATTCGGCGCAAATACTTAGCCGAAATTGAGGCTTACCGGAAAAGAAAAGGGCGCTCCCGCGAGAGAGCGCCCTTAATTTTCGGCTAGCCCTTCATCTTACGACGAAGCGGCTCCGCCGGAGATGGTGGTCACGCCACGGCGGTTCTGGGCATAGCAGCCTTCATCGGACTGCGTGCAAACCGGGCGTTCCTTGCCATACGATACCGTTTCGAGGCGTGAAGAGGAGACGCCGAGGCTCGCCAGATATTCCTTCACGGCGTTGGCACGGCGAGCACCGAGCGCAAGGTTGTATTCACGCGTGCCACGTTCATCGCAATGACCTTCGATGGTGACGCGGACGGCGGGGTATTTCTGCAGCCATGAAGACTGGCGCTGCAATGTGCCCTTGTCCTCGTCGGTCAGCGAATACTGGTCATAGTCGAAATGGACCGTATCGCCGACATTGACGCGCAAGTCTTCCGCGCTGCCGGGAACGATGGACGAGACCGGCGCAGGCGCAGGTGCTGCCATCGGCGCAGGCGGGGGAGTTTCCGGCGGCGGAACCTCTTTTTTCGAGGCGCAGCCCGCCACCAGCAGGGCGGAAACAACCGCCGCGAATTTGAGACCCGTCGATAATTTTTTCATGTAATTGGAACTCCGTACGGCGCTGCCCCGGGTGCGTCGAGGCGGTCCGAAAGGAAGAACAGGTGCGCGCACCACTCGCAGTAACGCTTAAAGGCCGAAAAAGACCCCGAAACAAGGCAAAAATGTTCCCTGATCCTAGAAATTCCGCCTCAATGGATCAAGGGAGACCAGGCCGGATCGGAGGCCCCACCAGGGGTTGAGACCCGGCGTTCGTTCCGGCCGGTCACATCCACCGACCAGATGGACGATCCCCTGCCTCCCCGTTCTGACCGTGTGAACATAAGAACCCGGCCGTTGGGGGCCCAGGTCGGACCCTCGTCTTCCCAGCCATCGGTGATGACGCGCTCGCCCGAACCATCAGGCGCCATTACGCAGATGCGGAAGGCCCCGCCGGATTGTTTCGTGAAAGCAATGAGATCGCCGCGCGGACTCCAGACGGGCGTGCCGTTCTTGCCGCTGCCGAAGCTGATGCGGCGCTGGTTGGAGCCATCGGCATTCATCACATAGACCTGCTGCGAGCCCCCCCTATCGGATTCGAAAGTGATCTGGCGACCATCGGGCGAGAAGGACGGCGAGGTATCGATCGAGGGATCGGTCGTCAGCCGCGAGACGGCGCGGCTGCGCAGGTCGAGGATATAAATGTCGGAATTGCCACCTTGCTCCAATGTCATGACAACCTTGTTGCCATCGGGTGAAAAACGCGGAGAGAAAGTCATGTTCGGGAAATTGCCGAGCATTTGCTGGCGGCCCGTTTCAAGATCGAACAGATACACGCGCGGCTTGCCCGCGATGTAGGACATGTAGGCGATCATCTGCGCGGTCGGATTGAAGCGCGGGGTGAGCACCAGATATTCGCCCTTGGTGAGGAAGATCGGGTTGGCGCCATCCTCATCCATTACCGCAAGGCGCTTGCGGCGATTGATCGCCGAACCGGATTCCGAAATGAACACAATACGGGTATCGAAATACCCTTTCTCGCCGGTGATGCGTTCGTAAATCTGATCCGAGATCATGTGAGCGATGCGGCGCCAGTTCTCGGGCGTGGTGAAATATTGCAGGCCCAGCATCTGCGTTCCGCCGTACACATCCCACAGCCGGAAATCCACACGCAGGCGGCCATCTGGTTGGGCCGAAACCTGGCCCGTGACGAGGCCTTGCGCACTGATGACGCGCCAATTGGCGAAGTTTGGCGGCACGTTGATGTCGCGGATCGCCTCGATATACGACTTGGGATCGAGCGGCTTGAAGAGACCGGAGCGTTCGAGATCGGCGCGCACCACGCCTGCGATATTGGCGCCGGCCTGCGCATCGGCCTGCTGGCCTGCGATGAAATCGGGGATCGCGATGGGCAGCGGTTGCACATTGCCCTCGTAACGTCCACCTGCAGTGCCGCCATCGACGGCGATCCCGCGAGCGAAAGAACAATCGCGGCAAATGCCAAAATCAAACGCTTCATCTCATCTCTCCGGTCTAATGGCCCATCATCTGGCGCGGATCGAAATGCATCGGGTCGATTTCGCGCCACTGATTGTATCTGTCGGCGGGCAATTTATAGGGCTGGCACGTCATGATTGCACGCCGCGCGGCTTCGACCGCGGCACGCATGTAGGAATTTTGCGGCTGCGTGCCATCGGCACTCAATTTGGCCTGCGCGACTGAGCCATCGGGATTGAGCTGCACGGAGAAATCCACCACCAGTTCATCGGGATTCGGCGCGCCCGCGGGTGGACTCCAGCATTGTGCGATCTGATTGCGCAGCGAATCCACAAGATCCATCGTCATCGCGTTCTGCGCGCCGATGCCTTTCATCGTGCGGTCGGCGATTTTCGCATTCGACTTTTCCTGCTTGGGCGCGACCTTGTTCAGCAATGCCTCGATATTGTTGATGTCGAATTTCTGCTTCTTCGGCTTTTCGGGTTCCGGCTTCACCTTGGGCTCGACCTTGCTGGCGGCGTTTTGACAACGGGCTGGTCGGGCGCGGGTTCCGGCGCGGGCTTCTGCCGGTTCTGGGGATCGGCGGCGGCGGGGCAGCCACTATGGGCTCGGGTGCTGCCGGTTTGATCTCCTGCGGCTCGATCTTCGGCGGCGGCCTCTGCGTCGCCATGATGTTGGTTTTCGTCGGCCGATAGTGACGAGTTCGACCGGAACCACAGGCGGGCTCTCATCGGAAATCTTCAGCGTGTGCTGCAATGTGATAGAGGCTGGCCGCGATAATGGCGGCGTGCAGAACGCGCCGACCCGGCAAGCCCGGTCGGGGAGATTTCGCGGCGAATGCTCGCCGCGCTAATCCTTCTTCTTGTCGGCCGGTTTTGCGGACATCGGTCACGAGCCCGATATGGGTGAAGCCTGCTGCGCTCAACAACCCCATCACTTCCATCACACGCCCATAATCGACGGATTTGTCGCCGCGCACGAAAATGCGCTGGTCGTAGCCGTTCTTGGAAATCGCTTGAGGCGCGCAACAAGCGCATCCTCTTCGATGGGTGTGTTCTGCAGATAGATGCTGCCATTGCGGCGGACGGAAACCGACAGCGGCTCGCGATCCTGGCCGAGCGTTTGCGCCTTGGTCTTGGGCAGATCGACCGGCACGCCGACGGTGAGCAAGGGCGCCGTGACCATGAACACGATCAGAAGCACCAGCATCACGTCCACGAAAGGCGTGACGTTGATCTCCGCCATCGGACGGCGGCGCCGCATCGATCGCGGCTTTGAAGCGTTGCTGCCATCAGCGCGCGGCCTTCTCATCGAGCTGGCGGGACAGGATGGCCGAGAACTCGTCGGCAAAACCGTTCGAGCCGATTGTTGTAGCGCGCCATTTCGTTGACGAAGCGGTTGTAGAAAATCACCGCCGGAATGGCTGCGAGCAGGCCCATGGCGGTGGCGAACAAGGCCTCGGCGATGCCGGGTGCGCACCACGGCCAGCGTCGTATCGTGGCGGGCGGCGATGGCCGAGAACGAATTCATGATGCCCCAAACCGTGCCGAACAGCCCGATGAAGGGCGAGACGGAGCCTACGGTCGCAAGGAAGCCAAGCTGGCGTTCGAGGCCATCCATCTCACGCAGGATGGTGACGTTCATCGCCTTTTCGATGCGATCCTTGATGCCGGGAAGGAGCGTTTCGCGGGGCGCGCCGGTTTCGAAAGCGCGGCGCCATTCGCGAAGGGCCGAAACGAACACCGTCGCCATCGGATGATCGGGGCGCTGGGAGAATTGCTGGAACAATTCATCGAGCGAAAGGCCGGACCAGAATGTCTTCTCGAACTCATCGGCCTTGCGGCGCAGCGAGGCCAGCATCAGCCATTTGCTGATGATGATGGTCCACGACCAGAGCGAGGCCGCCACCAGCAGCACAAACACCGCCTTGACCAGCGGGTCGGCGCGCCAGAACAGCGAGATAATGGAAATATTGCCGACATCGGCCGAGGGCGCAGCACTCGAACTACCGATTTCGACATCTGCCGGAGGGCGCAGCCGAGGGTGCGTCCAGCGGCTGGGCCTCAGCACCCGCAGCACCCACAGGCGCGGCAGACGGTGCCGATTGTGCCAGTGCGGCGGGCGCGACAGCGGTGACGGAAAAAGACAACGCCAAGGCAAACGCAGCGAGCACGCGCTTGAAACTCATGAACAAACCTCTTCCGCTCGGCGCGGGAACCGGTTGGGGGCAACGGTTCTCGCTAGAAACCTATGTAAAGTGGCCGAAATTTGGCGCAAATCGTTCAACGCCCTTCGTAGACGAAAGGGGCCAGCTTGTCGCGCACGTCCTGAGGGATGCGGCGCGGCTTGCCGGACAGCGTCATCACGCAGGCTTCGACAGTTCCATGCACCAGCAATGTTTCGCCCGAATAGACCTTCTGATCGGCCACCATTCTTGCGCCGGAAAGGCCTGCACAGGTGGTTCGCACCTCAAGCTGGTCTTCGAGGCGGGCGGGACGGAAATATTCAAGCTGAACTTTGCGTAAGGTCCAGGCTGTGGGTTCCGCGTCTTCCAGCGCCGCGAGCTTGATGCCGACGGCACGGAAAAATTCCGAACGGCCGCGTTCCATGTAGCGCAGGTAATTTGCGTGATAGACGACGCCGGAGAGATCGGTGTCTTCATAATAGACGCGAAGCGGCAGGATGTGGGCTTTGCCTGAAAAATGGCCGAGGCTTTTCTGCTCACTCATTTCCGTTCACTCATCGGCATCGCTCGCGAACAGGCCGATCTGGGTGGGATCGCGCAGCGGTTGCGGCAGGCCCAGATGGGCAAAGGCCGCGCCCGTCAACACGCGGCCACGCGGCGTGCGCTGCACGAAGCCCTGCTGCATCAGGAAGGGTTCGACCACTTCCTCGATAGCATCGCGCGCTTCGCCGAGCGCTGCCGCAATGGTTTCGACGCCGACCGGGCCGCCGGCAAAGGATTCCGCGATCAGCTTCAGATAGCGACGGTCGAAAGCATCGAGGCCCGCGCTTGTCCACCTCCAGCCGGGTCAGCGCCGCATCGGCGATCTTCGCATCCACGATCGCCTTGCCGCCAACGGCTGCAAAATCGCGCACGCGCTTGAGCAGGCGGCCCGCGATGCGCGGCGTGCCCCGCGCGCGGCCTGCGATTTCGCGCGCGCCATCGGACGTGAGATCGAACCCCAGCACGCGCGCGCCGCGCTCCACGATCGAGACCAGTTCTTCCGCCGAATAGAAATTGAGCCGGACCGGAATACCGAAACGGTCACGCAGCGGCGTGGTGATAAGGCCCGAGCGCGTGGTGGCGCCGACCAGCGTGAAAGGCGCCAGCGTGATCTTCACCGACCGCGCGCTGGGACCTTCGCCGATCACAAGATCGAGTTCGTAATCCTCCATCGCGGGATAGAGGATTTCCTCCACCGCCGGATTGAGGCGATGGATTTCGTCGATGAACAGAACATCGCGCGGTTCGAGATTGGTGAGGATGGCCGCGAGATCGCCCGCCTGCGCCAGCACCGGGCCGGAGGTCGAGCGGAAATTCACGCCCAGTTCGCGCGCCACGATCTGCGCCAGCGTGGTTTTGCCCAAACCCGGCGGGCCGGAGAACAACACATGATCCAGCGCTTCGCCGCGCGCTTCGCCGCCTCGATGAAGACGGACAGATTTTCGCGCGCCTGGGCCTGGCCGACGAATTCGGCAAGCCGCTTGGGGCGCAGGCTCGCTCGAGCGAATCCTCCTCGGCGCGCTCGGGCGTCGACGAGGCGATCACGGGCATGGATACGGCTTTCGCCATCGACCATCCTCATCGCCATTGGCGCAGGCATTCGCGGATCAGCACATCGACCGGCGCCTCGCCCAGATCGCGGGCGCGCGCGCGACGACCTCGGCTGGCCTGCGCTCGGAGAATAGCCCAGCTTGACGAGTGCCGCGACCGCATCGGCTTCCGGGCCTCGCGGCGCGAACATGGGCGCACCGTTTCATCGGCATGGCCGCGCAGCATCATCGAGGGCGCCTTGTCTTTCAGTTCGGTGACGATGCGCAGCGCAAGCTTCGGGCCGACGCCCTGCGCGCGGCCGATGGCGGCTTTGTCGACAGCGCCAGTGCGCGTTCGAGTTCGCGCGATGAAAGCGCGGAAAGCACGTTCAGCGCCACGCGCGCGCCGACATTCTGCACCGTCTGCAGCAGGCGAAACCATTCGCGCTCCTCGGCGGCGGAGAATCCGTAGAGCTTGATCGTTTCGTCGGTGATGCGGGTTTCGATCATCAGCGAGGCGCTGTGCGCCCGCCGACAATTTCGACAGCGTCGAGGTCGGGCAACTCACCAGATAGCCGACGCCGCCCACATCGAGGATCGCGTGATCCTCGGAAACCGAATCCACGATGCCGGTGAGTTTGCCGATCATGCCGAATTCCCGTCATGCCATGCTGCCGCGATCCGCGCGCGCGTGCCGGCGAGATGCGCATGCGCGATGGCGGCGGCGAGCGCATCGGCGGCATCGGACTGGCTCAACGCCGGCGGTGGGCAACAGGCGGCGCACCATCGCCAGCACCTGCTCCTTGTCGGCATGGCCGCGCCGACCACGCATTTCTTGATGTGGTTGGGCGCGTATTCGGCGATCTCCAGTCCCGCCTGCGCCGCGGCCAGCAAGCGCCACCGCGCGCGCATGGCCGAGTCTTCAGGGCAGCGGACGGATCCTTGTGCGACGAAAGCCTGTTCGACGGCGATGGCGGCCGGGCGGCGTTCCGCGATCACTTCGCAAAGGTGCCAGATGCAGCGCCATCAGCGCGCGTGCCAAGCCATCGGCTTGGCTCGCTGACAATCACGCCATGGGCGACATGGCTGAGCCGCGAGCCCGGACACGTCGATCACGCCCCAGCCCATGCGGGCGAGGCCGGGATCGAGGCCGAGGATGCGAATTGCATGCCATCGGCGTTTCCGAACGAATCGCAACTCACTTTGTCAGTGGTCGGCGCAATGCGGGCGACCAGGCGGCAATCTGAGCCGGACATCTTTTCCATCGAGCGCGTCGGACAATTCGTAATTGCCATAGACGTTCTGCACGTCGTCATGGTCGTCCAGCACATCGAGCAGTTTCACCAGGCTCTCGCCGGTCTCGTCGGTCACCGGCGCCATGTTCTGCGGCCGGAAGACGATCGAGGCGGATTTGGGCGCGCCGAGCTTTGCCTCCAGCGCATCGCGCACCGCTGCCGAAATCCTCGATCCGGCAGAGGAATTCGTGGCCCTCCTCGGTGGAGACGCATTCATCCGCGCCCGCCTCGATGGCCGCTTCCAGCATGGCATCGTCGCTGCCCTTGTCCTTCGGGTAGACGATGCTCGCCGACGCGGTTGAACATGAAGGAGACGGAATTGGTCTCGCCCAGCGCCCCGCCATATTTGGAGAAAGCCGCGCGGACGTCGGCCGCGGTGCGGTTGCGGTTGTCGGTCAGCGCTTCGACGATCAGCGCCACGCCGCCCGGGCCATAGCCCTCGTAGCGCACTTCCTCGTATATTCTCGGCCTCGCCGCCCTGCCCCTTTTTGATGGCGCGCTCGATATTGTCCTTGGGCATGTATTCTGCGCTTGGCCGCGATGATGGCGGCGCGCAGGCGGGGGTTGTGCATCGGGATCGGGCAGGCCCAATTTGGAGGCCACCGTGATTTCGCGGGCGAGCTTGGAGAAGAGCTTGGACCGCTCCTTATCCTGCCGCCCCTTGCGGAACATGATGTTCTTGAACTGGGAATGACCTGCCATGGGCTCACCTTTCGGGCGGGCTGAGATAGCCGGGGCGCTTGCCCAGTTTCAAGCCGCACGGCGGGCAGCACCTACAAGAAGGGCCTTTGTGCCCGCAAAACCCGCGGGCGCAAAAGGCCCTATCCCATTTCGGCAATCCGCCGGGCCGCCGCCGAAAACCCATTTCAGGGCCAATGACGGACGCCTTTGCGCGAAGCCGGCCACGGCATTTGCGAAACCGGACAATTCGCCTTCCGCCGCGCCCGCCCATTCCCGGAAGGAGCGCAGCCGGTGGGAAACCAGGCCCGGATCGCGCGGGACGCACGCAAGCTTGCGCCCTTCGCCTGTCTGTTCTTGCGGCATCTCTAGAAGGTCATGTTCCATCGGCTCCGTTCATGCTGGAACAGATAAAGAACCTATAGTAGGATTTCAAGCCTTCAGTATAGGAATATTATGACCAATTGTCACCCGGCCGAATTGGTGGGCTAGCTGTGGAGATGGGGCTTTGGCGAACCCGCAAAGCCGAATTGGAGTCGTCCATGGACCAGGTACAAGTCGGACAGAAGAACTACGAGATGCCTCCGCGGGACGGTTTCACCGTCGCGCATTTTCTCACCGTCGCCGACATCGAACGCTCGGCTCGCTTCTACGAAAAGGTTTTCGGCGGCCGCATCCTGAGCAGAGGCGACAGCAAAGGCGCGCCCGGCTACATCCAGATCGCGAACACCTGGCTGATCGTCAATGTCGGAGGCGGGCCGACGCCCGACAAACCATCGGTGACGCTCAGCGTTCTCGCCGACCCGGACAGGATCAACAGCTTCATGAACATCCGCGTTGCGGATATTCAGGCGTGCTACGAATTGTGGAAAAGCCGGGGAGCCGAATTCATCACGGAGCCGAAGGACAAGTACGGCGAAACGCGCTGCTACATCCGCGATCCCGACGGCTACATTATCGAGGTTGGGCAAAGCAAGCCGGACTTCACATACGGCTAGTGCCCGCACCCCGATGGGATTTCAGCCGCCTTTCCCCGACGCGCTGTTGAAAACCGCCAGTTGGGCGGCGAAGGCGCGCTTGTAGGCGGGGCGTGCTTCGCCGCGGGCGACATAGGCGGAGAGATTTGGATATTCCTCCAATATTCCCGATCCCTTCGCCCTCTGCAACACATGCACCATCATGAGATCGGCCGCGCTGAACGCACCATCCAGCCAATCCGCCGTTCCAAGGCGCCGGGAAAGTTCGCCAAGCACTTTGCGGATGCGACCATCGACAAGAAGCAGGCGCTCGCCGGACCAACTCTTGTCGTGTTCGAAGAGCACGAGGATTGCGCGATCCACAATCGGCGGTTCCACCGTGCCGAGCGCGGCAAACATCCATGCGATCGCGCGTGCGCGTGCATTCGCATCGTCCGGGAGCAGGCCCTTGTGGCGCCCGGCTATGTGAAACACGATCGCGCCGGATTCGAACAGGACGAGATCGCCTTCTTCATAGGTCGGAATCTGCCCGAACGGATGACGCGCGAGATGGGCGGGTTCCTTCATCGCCTGGAATGAAAGAAGACGAACATCGTAAGGCTGGCCCACCTCTTCAAGCGCCCAGCGAACGCGCATATCCCGCGCCAGCCCCCGGCCGCGATCGGGAGAACTTTCAAAAGCGGTAATGGTGGGGATCATCGGAAGGCTCCGGACGATTGCATGACGCCATCGTTTGTAACGTAGACGATCGCGAAGGCGTTTCTCGCGACAATCTCTTCTTTCGGTTCATTTTTTCGCATCGGGTATGTTAGACAACAAGCAATATGGGGCACGGATGAACACGCCACACACCCAGGACGGCGAAGACCTCGCCATGGCCGCGGAAGTCAAAAGCGGTGCGGCTTTGCGTTCGCCGCTGGAAGAGTTCCAGGAAGGCACGAAAACCAGGACATCTTTCATCGGGCATCCCCCGGGGCTCGGCTGGCTTTCCATGTCGGAGGTTTGGGAGCGCTTTTCCTATTACGGGATGCAGGCGCTGCTTGTCCTCTACATGACGGAATATCTCTTCAAGCCGGAGAATATCGGCAAGGTCTGGGGCTTCGCGCCCTTTTCGCGCGCCATTCATTTCTTTTACGGACCACTCGCACCGCAGGCGCTCGCCAGTGTGATCTTCGGCGCTCTATGCGGGGCTTGTTTATGTGACGCCGCTCGGCGGCGGCTGGCTTGCGGACCGTGTGCTCGGGCGCACGCACACCGTCACCATCGGCGCCTCGCTGATGGCGCTCGGCCATTTCCTGATGGCGTTCGAGACGAGCTTCCTGCCGGCATTGCTGTGTCTTCTCATCGGCGTCGGCTGTTTCAAGGGAAATATTGCAGCCCAGGTCGGCGATCTTTACGCGGCGGACGATCACCGCCGCGCCGATGGCTTCATGGTCTACTTCCTTGGCATCCAGATCGCGGTGATCGTTTCGCCGCTTGTCTGCGGCACGCTGGGCCAGACTGTCGGACTGGCATTGGGGTTTTGGCGCTGCCGGCGTGGGCATGGTGATCGGGCTTGCGATCTATCTGGCCGGGCGCTACGCGCTGCCGCCCGAGCCTTCGCGCGCGAAGGACGCGATCAAACGCCCGCCGCTTGCGGCGCAGGGATTGGCGCGTGATCGCCATTCTTGATCGCGCTGCTGCCGGTGCTTGCGGTTTCGCTGGTCAGCAATCAGGAAATCTTCAACGCCTATCTGATCTGGGCGCAGAAGAATTTCCAGCTCGTCGTTTTCGGCAACACGATGCCGATCACATGGATGCTTTCGATCGATGCGTTTGTTTCAGCACCGCGCTGATGGCGTTTGTCATCTGGTTCTGGCGCTGGTGGGGCAAAAGGTGGACGGAGCCCGACGAACTCGCGAAAATCGTGATCGGCACGGCGATCGGCGCGTTTGCGCCGCTTGTGCTGGCCGCTGCCTCATGGCGCGTGGCCGCGACGGGACATCCGGTTTCGATCTTCTGGGCGTTCGGCTTTCACATCGTCAACGATCTGGGATTCTCGATGGTGCTGCCACTGGCCTCGCGCTTTATTCGCGCGCCGCACCCAAGGGCCTCGGCGGCACGATGATCGCGGTCTACTACCTGCACCTGTTCATGGGGAACATGCTGATCGGCTATATCGGCGGGCTTCTGAGCACCATGGATGCGGTGAGCTTCTGGCTGCTGCATGCGGGGCTGATGGGGGGCGGCGTGGTGCTGCTGATCGGGGCGCGGCTGGCCTTCGGCCACATCCTTGCCCCTGCCTATTCCGAGGCAAAAGCCGCTTAGGGCTGTCGTTTCCATTCCTCCAACTGTCATCCCGGCCAGGCGATGCGGAAGCATCGCACAGAGCCGGGATCACAATCGGGTGTGGGGAAACAGCGGGTTTCAGGACACACCCTTGACATTCTTTAGAATAGTTCTAATTATCACTTGCAACAAATAGCCATCCCTGAGGAGTTTCAAATCCATGCTGCGCATTGGCGACCAGTTTCCCGATTTTTCGATGACCGGCGTGGTCTCGACCGATCCCAAGACGGCGTTTCGCGATTTCGACCAGACATCCGATGCGGGCAAATGGAAGATCGTGTTCTTCTGGCCGAAGGATTTCACCTTCGTCTGCCCCACCGAGATCGCGGCGTTCGGCCAGCTTCAACGGCGAGTTCAAGGATCGCGACGCGGTGATCTATGGCGTCTCCACCGATAGCGAGTTCGTGCATCTGGCGTGGCGGCAGAACCATGCCGATCTGAAGGACCTGCCCTTCCCGATGCTGGCCGATGTGAAGCGCGAACTGACCGACGCCCTCGGCATCCTCGACCGGAAGGCAGGCGTGGCGCAGCGCGCGACCTTCATCGTCGATCCGCAAGGCGTGATCCGCTTTGTGTATGTGACCGACCTCGATGTCGGCCGCAACCCGCAGGAAGTGCTTGCGCGTGCTCGATGCGCTGCAGACCGACGAACTGTGCCCCTGCAACTGGCAGAAGGGCGATGAGGTTCTGAAGGCCGCCTGATCTGGGGTTTTTTCCGAGCATGATCTTGCCCGAGAACCGGGAACCCGCTTGTCGGGATCATGCTTGCCGCTCTCGCGGCCCGGACTGCCCCTCCCCGTGGCCTGCGAGAGCATCTTTTCTCACGAGGAGAACACATGTCTCTCGAAAATCTGAAGACCCGCCTGCCCGACTATGCGAAGGACTTGAAGCTGAATCTCTCCTCGCTTGCGGCCGAGCCCGCGCTCAACGAACAGCAGCGCGCGGGCACCTTCGTCGCCTCCGCGCTTGGCCTCGCGCAACGCCGAGGCCATTGCCGCGATCATCGCCGAGTTCGCGCCGAAGCTTTCGCCAGAGGCTCTGCAGGCGGCGCATGCGGCGGCGGCCATCATGGCGATGAACAACATCTACTACCGCTTCGTGCATCTGGCATCGTGCGCCCGATTACAGACGCTGCCGGCCAAGCTGCGCATGAACGCGATCGGCAAGCCCGGCGTCGAAAAGGCCGATTTCGAATTGTGGTCGCCTTGCGGTTTCCGCGATCAACGGCTGCGGCATGTGCATCGACGCGCATGAGAAAGTCTTGCGCGAAGCACGGCTTCACCGCCGAGCAGATTCAGGCGGCGGTGCGCATCGCCTCGGTGGTGCATGCGGTGGCGGCGACGCTCGACGGCGTGGCCGCCGATGCGGGCGCGCCCGATGTTGCGGCGTAGCCGACGTTCAAACCTCGGGAATATTCTGCTTTAAACGGCCGCCGACGCGCACGGGTTCGATGCGATCTGCGAAACCTTTCGCATTGGTTTCCACGAACACCCCGCAAAGCGTTGCCGGCCCGATCGCGGGCGTGAAGCGGCCGCGTCGACATCTTTTGTCGTGAAGCGCTGCAGCGGCTCGAATCTTCTCCATGCCGATGACGGAATCGTAATCGGCGCAGGCGCCCGCATCGGTCTGATAGGCGGTGCCGCCGGGCAAGATTTGCGCATCCGCCGTCGGCACATGGGAATGCGAGCCGACGACCATGCTGGCGCGCCCATCGCAGAAATGGCCCATCGCCATTTTTTCGCTCGTCGCTTCGGCATGCATGTCGACGACGATCGGCATCCGCGCCTTCGCCGAGCGGACAGGCGATCAGCTCGCGCTTCGACGGCGGCGAACGGATCGTCCTGCGGCTCCATGAACACGCGGCCCAGCGGATTGATGACCAGCACATGCGCGCCGTTCGCGCCTGATAAAGGTTCGCGCCGCTTGCCCCGGCGTGCCGCGCGGGCAAATTGCACGGGCGCAGGATGCGGTCTTCCTCGTCGATGAAGGTGAGAATTTCCTTCTGGTCGAGCCAGTGATTGCCGGTGGTGATGCAATCGACGCCGAGCGCGAACATTTCGTTGGCGACGCTGCGCGTGATGCCGAAACCGCCCGCGAGATTTTCGCCATTGACGACGATGAAATCGAGCTTCAGCACATCGCGCAGGCGCGGCAGTTCCGCCGCCACCACCTCGCGGCCCGGTTTGCCGATAATGTCGCCGATGAAAAGAATACGCATGCTCAACTTTCGAACACGGCTGCAGGCCGCGCTTCGGTCGACGAACCCAGTCCAGGCGCTGGTCGTGCTCATCATGGGGAAGGTCTGGACTTCCTGGCCGGCATAGGCAACGCCGATGGCGCGCGAGCCCGGACTTCGCAATGCCGCCAGCGTGCGGTCGTAGATAGCCGCCGCCATAGCCGATGCGATGGCCCGTCGTATCGAAGGCCAGCAACGGCACCAGCAGGACTCGCGGCTGCGCGAGCGGCCAATCGGGCGAGGTTCGGGAATGCCGATAGGCGCCGGTTCGCATCGCGCTTGCCTGCTCGCCAGGATGAAACGACCAGTGCGGCGCCTTTCGCCGCCACGCGCGGAAACGCGAATGTGCTGCCCGTCGCGCCGCCAGATGCTTCGAGAAGCAGATGCGGATCGGCCTCGCCCGGCAGCGCCGACATAGCCGCCGATCAGCGCTGCTCGGCGGGATTTCAAGTGACGGCGCGTGCTTGGCGATGCCAGTCTGCGGCGAAATCGGGCATCGCCGCCGCCAGCGCCGCGCGCGTGTGCGCGGGCTTCGTCGAAGTTCGATTCGGAGAGCATTTGTTTCATGGTGGCCGGTGCGCTTCGCTGCACTCGCTGCCCGGCCATGAAAGTCTAAAGTGGACGGGACCGCCACCGCCGTTGGATGTTGGATCCTCACGGGCCTGCAAGTGCAGGTGGGCGCCATATGTCCGAAACCACGGTCTCGGTCAGGGACAGCTCCCGGTGAGTACCATTAAGGCCCCTGGGCATCGCTCTCCTGACGCGCGGGGCAGTACCCGTCCGCCGACTAAGCCTAGGCGTGTGCAAGGCGCGCGGCAATGTCCTCGAGCGGCGTGGCGGCGGCTTCCAGGCGTTCGGCGGCGATCTCTTCGGCTTGGCCGAGCTTTTCCTCGATTCGGCGTTCGATCCGGCAGATCGCCGATCTCCTTGTTGCGCGCTTCGAGCCGCGCCTCGGCTTCGAAATAATCGTCGGCGATGAAGCAACGCCGCCATCAGCAGCAGCCGCGGATCGCCGACCTGGCCGACGGATTCCAGCAATTCGCGCACGCTTGCCGTCCACATAGCTGGCCAATTCGCGCAAGATGATCTTCCTCGCCCTCGTCGCACGCGATGGTGTAGGCGCGGCCATTGACCATGACGTTGACGAGCGGCATGAGACTTCCTTCCTGTCAGCGGCTTACTTGCGGCCCAGCGCCGCGCGGATTTCGGCGATCGCGCCGTCGAGCCGGTCCTCGACTTCTTCGGTGAGGCCGGCAAGGGTGCGGGCTTCGTCTTCCAGTTCCGCGATGCGCGCGAGCAGGCGTTCGCGCTCCGCCGTCAGTTCGGCGATGCGGCTTGCGGCCCGGCCCATCTGCTTCCCGCGACCGCGCGAGCGAGGCACCGGACTTCTCGACCGTGTCGAGAGCTGCGGCGAACCGCGCCGCCGCCGTCTCCAGCCTGCTCATCGACGCCTCTTTTCGCTATCCGCCAAGACCTTAGGCCGAGCGTGGGAAATATGGTCAACGCTTACATGCGTTCCCAGCGACTTGACGCGTAAGGCTTGCGCTCGCTAAGGCCAAGCCCATTCCGAAGGAAAAGACGCGATGAACAGTGGCGCTGGCATGGTTTCGCCTTCGAAGGAGGCAGCAGAAATCCGCCGCCTCGCCAACGCGATCCGCGCGCTCTCGATGGATGCGGTGGAAGCCGCCAAATCGGGCCATCCCGGCATGCCGATGGGCATGGCCGATGTGGCGACGGTGCTGTTCTCCCATTCCTGAAATTCGACCCCGCCGATCCCAATTGGCCCGACCGCGACCGCTTCGTGCTGTCCGGCGGGTCACGGCTCGATGCTGCTCTATTCGCTGCTCTATCTGACGGGCTATCCGAGCATCACGCTCGACGACATCAAGCGTTTCCGCCAGCTCGGCAGCCCGTGCGCGGGCCACCCGGAATATGGCCACGCGCCGGGCATCGAAACGACGACCGGCCCGCTCGGCCAGGGCATCGCGCAATGCCGTCGGCATGGCGATTGCCGAGCGCATCCTGAATGCGCGCTTCGGCGACGATCTGGTCGATCACAAGACCTATGTCATCGCCAGCGACGGCGATCTGATGGAAGGCATCAGCCACGAGGCCATCGGCCTTGCCGGACATCTGAAGCTCAACAAGCTGATCGTGCTTTACGACGACAACAACATCTCCATCGACGGCGACACCGCGCTTTCGGACTCCACCGACACAGCGGGTGCGCTTCGAGGCGTCGGGCTGGATCACCCATCTCGTTGACGGCCATGAATGGCGAAGAAGTTTCGCGCGCGCTGCTGGCGGCGCAAGCAATCCGACCGGCCGGTGCTGATCGGCTGCCGCACGATCATCGGCTTCGGCGCGCCGACGAGGGCGGGCACGTCGAAGGCGCATGGCGAGGCGCCTGGGCGCCGAAGAAGTCGCGGGCGCGCAAGAAGACCTCGACTGGCCATACGGGCCTTTCGAAATTCCCGACGATATTCTTTCGGCATGGCGCGCGATCGGCGGCAAGGGCAAATCGCAGCGCGAAGCCTGGACCGTGCGCAAGAATGCATCCGCCAAGGCCGCGGAGTTCGATGCGACGCGATCGCGGGCGATATGCCGGAAGCGCTTTGCGCCCGCGCTGAACGACGCTCAAGAAAAAGTTCAGCGCCGAGAAGCCCACCGTCGCCACGCGCAAATCTTCCGAGATGGCGCTCGATGTGGTCAATGCGAATCTGCCACCACCATCGGCGGCTCGGCGGATCTGACCGCCTCCAACAACACCAAGACCAAAGACATGATGGAGATCGCCACCGGCGATTTCTCCGGCCGCTATATGCATTACGGCATCCGCGAGCACGGCATGGCGGCGGCGATGAACGGCATGGCGCTGCATGGCGGCGTCATTCCCTATGGCGGCACGTTTCTGGTGTTCTCGCGATTATTGCCGCCCGGCGATCCGGCTTGCCGCGCTGATGGGCAGCGCGTGATCTATGTGATGACGCATGATTCCATCGGGCTGGGCGAAGACGGCCCGACGCATCAGCCGGTCGAACATCTGGCGGGCCTGCGCGCGATGCCGAACCTGCTGGTGTTCCGCCCCGCCGATGCGGTGGAAACCGCCGAATGCTGGGAGCTCGCGCTGGAGAACGCGAAACGCCCGAGCTTGCTTGCGCTCACCCGCCAGAACGTGCCGACCGTGCGCACCGACCACACCGACGAGAACCTTTCGCGCGCGGGCGCTTATGAACTTGCGGGCGCGGACGGCCAGGCGAAAGTCACCTTCCTCGCCACGGGCTCGGAAATCGAGATCGCGCTGAAGGCGCGCGATTTGCTGCAAGCGCGACGGCATCGCCGCGCGCGTGGTTTCCATGCCGTGCTGGGAGTTGTTCGAGGAACAAGACGCAACATATCGTGAGCGCACGCTGGGGCCCGGCACCGTTAAGGTCGCCATCGAAGCGGCCTGCCGTTTGGCTGGGACCGCTATATCGGAGCCGAACGGCAGCTTTCATCGGCATGCACAGCTTCGGCGCCAGCGCGCCCGACAAGGATTTTTACAAGCATTTCGGCATTACGCCGGAGCCGCGGCGGAAGCGGCGAAGGCGGCATTGAAGAAGGGAAAGTGATTTAGTTTCGGGTGCCAGCCTTCTTGCCCTTCCCTTGAGGGAGGGTCGAAAAATCGCGAAGGATTTTTCGGGGAGGGGTCGGCAATGGTGGCAACAAGCCCTCCCCGAAATTTGCTCACGCAAATTATCGACGCTCCCTCAAGGGAAGGGTAAAAACAGGAGTTAAAGTCATGGCAGTTCGCGTCGCGATCAACGGCTTCGGCCGCATCGGGCGGCTGGTCCTGCGCGCGATCGTGGAATCCAAGCGCGACGACATCGTCGTGGTGGGCGTGAACGATCTGGGCCCGGTCGAAACCAACGCGCATCTGCTGCGCTACGACAGCGTGCATGGCCGCTTCCCCGGCGAAGTGAAGGTCGATGGCGACCAGATGATCGTGGACGGCCACAAGATCAAAGTGACCGCGATCAAGAATCCGGCCCAGCTGCCGCACAAGGAACTGGGCGTCGATATCGCGCTGGAATGCACGGGCATCTTCACCTCGAAGGAAAAAGCCTCCGCGCATCTGACCGCCGGCGCCAAGCGCGTGCTGGTTTCCGCGCCCGCCGACGGCGTGGACCTGACCATCGTCTTACGGCGTGAACCACAAGACGCTGACGAAGGACGACATCGTCGTCTCCAACGCGTCCTGCACGACGAACTGCCTCGCGCCGGTGGCGAAGGTGCTGCACGACGCCATCGGCATCGAAAAAGGCTTCATGACGACGGTGCATTCCTACACCAACGACCAGCCGTCGCTCGATCAGATGCACAAGGATCTCTATCGCGCGCCGCGCGGCGGCGCTTTCCATGATCCCGACCTCGACGGGCGCGGCGAAAGCCGTTGGGCCTCGTGATGCCGGAACTGAAAGGCAAGCTCGACGGCGTTTCGGTGCGCGTGCCGACGCCGAATGTTTCGCTGGTCGATCTGAAAGTCGGTCACGAAACGCGCCGACCACCGTCGACGAAGTGAACGACGCGATGAAGGCGGCGGCGGCCGGCGAATGAAAGGCATTCTCGCCATCGTGGATGCGCCGCTCGTCAGCCACGATTTCAACCACAATCCGCTTTCGTCCTCCTTCGCGCTCGACCAGACCAAGGTGATGGACGGGCAATCTCGTGCGCGTGATGGGCTGGTACGACAATGAATGGGGCTTCTCCAACCGCATGGCCGACACCGCCGTCGCGATGGGCAAGCTGATCTGAATCGTGCCATGGATCGATTTCCGCACGCTTGACGACCTTCGACGTGAAGGGCAAGCGCGTGCTGGTGCGCGCCGATCTGAACGTGCCGATGAAGGACGGGCGCGTGATCGACATGCTGCGCATCGAGCGGCAGGCGCCGACCATCCGCGAACTGGCCGACAAGGGCGCGCGCGTGATCGTGCTGTCCCATTTCGACCGGCCGAAGGGCAAGGTCGTGCCGTCGATGTCGCTGAAGCCGGTGGCGTCCGCGCTGGCCTATGCGCTATCGGCCGCCATGTCGCGTTCGCGGACGATTGCGTGGGCGACGGTTGCCGAAGAAGCCGTCGCCAAGACTGAAAGACGGCGACGTTCTGCTGCTGGAGAACACGCGCTTCCACAAGGGCGAGGAAGACAACGATCCGGCTTTCGCCAAACAGGTCGCCAGCGCTCGGCGACATCTTCGTCAACGATGCGTTCTCCGCCGCGCACCGCGCGCATGCCACGACCGAAGGCATCGCGCATCTGCTGCCGTCGGCCGCGGGCCGCGCGATGCAGGCCGAGCTTTCGCATCTGCACAAGGCGCTCGACGATCCCAAGCGCCCGGTGATGGCGGTGGTGGGCGGGGCGAAGGTTTCCACCAAGATCGAGCTGCTGGAAAATCTGATCGAGAAAGGTCGATATGCTGGTGATCGGCGGCGCGATGGCGAACACGTTCCTCGCCGCCGAAGGACATTCATCGTCGGCAAATCGCTGTTCGAAGCCGATCACATCGACAACGGCGCTGCGCATCGTGACACGCGCCAACGGAAACCGGCACGCGTGCTGATCCTGCCCGACCGATGTCGTGGTGGCGAACGAGTTCAAGGCCAATGCCCATCACCGCACCGTGCCGGTGGGCGAAGTGGCGCACAATGAGATGATCCTCGATGTCGGCCCCGACTCGATCGACGAATTCGAGCGCCGCCTGCACAGCACCGCAACGCTTGTCTGGAACGGGCCGTTCGGCGCGTTCGAGACGCGGCCCTTCGACCGCGGCACGGTGGCGGCGGCCAAGGCTGGTGGCCGAGCGCACGCAAAGCGGGCAAGCTTCTGTCGGTGGCGGGCGGCGGCGATACGGTGGCGGCGCTCAACCATGCCGGCGTGGCCGAGGATTTCACCTATGTTTCCACCGCGGGCGGCGCATTTCTGGAATGGCTTGAAGGACAGGAACTGCCGGGCGTGGCGGCGCTGGCGCAACAGCAAACGGAGCATGAAAATGAATCTCGCGGAACTGAACAAAATCGCGAACGCGATGGTGGCGAAGGGCAAGGGCATTCTCGCCGCCGACGAATGCACCGGCACGATCCAGAAGCGCTTCGACAAGATCGGCGTGCAGAACACCGAAGACAACCGCCGCGATTATCGCGAGCTTCTGTTCCGCTGCCGGCGACGCGATGAAGAACCATATCTCCGGCGTGATCCTGTACGACGAAACCATCCGCCAGAAGGCGAAGGACGGCACGCCGCTGGTGAAGCTGATCGAGGAGGCGGGCGCGGTTCCGGGCATCAAGGTCGATGCGGGCGCCAAGCCGCTTGCGCTGTCGCCCGGCGAAACGATCACCGAAGGGCTCGACGGTTTGCGCGAGCGGCTGGTGGAATATCACAAGCTCGGCGCGCGCTTCGCCAAATGGCGCGCGACCTATCGATCACGACGCACGGCCATCCCAGCTACAACTGCATCAACGCCAATGCGCAGGCGCTCGCGCGCTATGCGGCGCTCTGCCAGGAAAACGGCATCGTTCCCATCGTCGAGCCGGAAGTGCTGATGGACGGCGACAACACGATCGAGACGCTGCGAAGCCGTGACCGAATGGGTGCTGAAGGAAACCTTCCAGCAGCTCTATTATCCGCGCGTCGCGCTCGAAGGCATGGTGCTGAAGCCCAACATGGTGATCTCCGGCAAGAAATGCGCCAAGCAGGCGGGCGTGGATGAAGTCGCCGAACGCACGGTGAAACTCCTGAAGCGTTGCGTGCCGTCCGCCGTGCCGGGCATCGCGTTCCTTTCCGGCGGACAATCGGATGAAGAAGCCACCGCGCATCTGAACGCGATGAATGCGGAATCACGAATCTGCCCTGGGCGCTGACATTCTCCTATGGCCGCGCGCTTGCAGGCAGCGCCGCAAAAAGCCTGGAGCGGCAAGGCGGAGAACGTCGCCGCCGCGCAAGCCGCCTTCGCCCATCCGCGCGCAGAACATGAACAGGGCTGGCCGCCCGAGTCGGGAAGAAGGTGGACGGTCGAGCTCGAGCTATGGTCACGCACATGACAAGTCGGCTCCTGAGCGAACGTGAGCCCGAAGGATGCCGCCTTTATCTCATCACGCCGCCGAAGTTCGAGCCGCGCGCGTTCGCGGATGAACTGAAGCGCGCGCTCGATGGCGGCGATGTCGCGTCGTCTGCAATTGCGCTTGAAAGATGTGAGCGACGACGAAATTCGCCGCGCCGCCGAAATCCTGATGCCGATCGCGCAGAAGCGCCGATGTCGCTTTCATCCTCAACGACCGGCCCGATCTCGCGCGCGCGCTCGCGCTGCGATGGCGTGCATATCGGCCAGGAAGATGCGACTTACGCCGAAGCGCGCGCAGCTGTTGGGCCGAACGGCGATCGTCGGCGTGACCTGCCACGACTCGCGCGACCTTGCCTTCGAGGCGGCCGAAGCGGGCGCGGATTATGTCGCCTTCGGCGCGTTCTTTCCGACCGCAGACCAAAGAAGCCCAAGACCAGCGCCGATATCGAACTGCTGCAATGGTGGGCGGAGACGATGACGGTGCCCTGCGTCGCCATCGGCGGGATCACGGTGGAGAATGCGCAGGCCGCTGATCGAAGCGGGCGCGGATTTCATCGCGGTGTCGTCGGGCGTCTGGGATTATGCGCAAGGGCCGGCAGCGGCGGTGAAGGCGTTTAACAGCTGTTCGAAATTTGACTTTCCTCCCCGAGCGAGGTCGCAAATCTGGAGCGAGCGGAAGATTCGGCAGGGGTCCGCGCGTTGCCGCAGAACCCGCGCCGAAATTTGAAACGCAAATTTCGACCCTCCCTCAGGACGGAAAACGCGCTTGCTCGCCGGGGATGACAATCGGGCTGGGATTGCTATAACCCGCGCGCTCTTTGAACCGACCGAACCTCACCCGCGCCCGAAAGGACGCCGCACCCATGGCCAAGATTGCCGGCAATGAAATCCGCCCCGGCACGATGATCGAGTATGACAGGGCGGGCTGTGGATGGCGGTGAAGACGCAGAAGGTGAAGCCCGGCAAGGGCGGCGCCTATAATCAGGTCGAACTCAAGAACGTCACCACCGGCACCAAGCTGAACCAGCGCTTCCGCTCCGACGAAAGCGGTGGAGGAAATCTATCTCGAAAAGAAGGATTTCCAGTTCCTCTTCGCCACCGGCGACATGCTCACCTTCATGGACATGGAGAACTACGACCAGATCGAACTTTCGATCGGAATTCGTGGGCGACGATCAGGCGCAATTCCTGCAGGACGGCATGAAGATGCTGGTGCAGATGTATGACGGCAAGCCCATCGGCATCGCGCTGCCGCAGCAGGTGACGCTGGAAGTGACCGAAGCCGATCGCGGTGATGCGCGGCGGCACGGCGGCGCCGTCCTACAAAAGCGCGGTGCTGGAAAACGGCATGAAGATCCAGGTGCCGCCGTTCATCGATGCGGGCACCAAGGTGATCGTCTCGACCGAAGACGGCTCTTATCTGCGCCGCGCGGAATAGCTAATGCCCTATCTTTCGCCTGCGCTGAATGTGATGATGGCCGCCGCGCGCAAGGCGGGGCGCAAGCTGATCCGCGATTTCGGCGAGATCGAGAATCTTGCAGATCTCGATGAAAGGCCCGGGCGATTTCGTCACCATCGCCGACCAGCGCACCGAACGCATTCTGGTCGAGGAATTGCAGCAGGCGCGCGCCGGGCTATCCGTTCCTGCTGGAAGAATCCGGCGTGATCGACGGGCCGGACAAGTCGCACCGCTTCATCATCGATCCGCTCGACGGCACGACGAACTTCCTGCACGGCATTCCGCATTTCGCGATCTCCATCGCGCTGGAGCGCGAGGGCCAGCTCGTTTCCGGCGTGATCTTCAATCCGGTCACCGACGAAATGTTCGTGGCCGAGAAAGGCCAGGGCGCGTATCTCAACGACAAGCGGCTGCGCGTGGCCGCGCGCAAGACTCTGAAGGACACGCTGCTGCGCCACCGGCATTCCCTTTCATCGGCAAGGAGGGGCATGAGCAGTTCCTCGCCGAACTGCGCACGGTGATGGCGGCTGAGCGCGGGCGTGCGCCGCTTCGGCTCGGCGGCGCTGGATCTCGCCTGGCTCGCGGCGGGCCGCTACGACGCGTTCTGGGAGCGCGGCCTGAAGGCCTGGGACATGGCGGCGGGCATCCTGATGGTGCGCGAGGCGGGCGGCGTGGTGAGCGACCTGGACGGCGGCGAGAAGATGCTGGAGACGGGCCACATCCTGGCCGCCAACGAGGCGCTGCATCCGCAATTCCTGAAACTTCTGAAAGACGCGGCGCGAATGACGGGTTGAGCCGGGTTGAAGCCGGGCGCGCGGCTTGTCTATGTCCGCCCGGGGTCGAAAGGATCGCTGCTTGGCTGGAAGCCGCCTCTTCATCTGTGCCGCCGCTATGGTCGCGCTTGCCTGCCCCGCATGGGCGCAGATGCACCTCCAGCGGATCGCGCGTGGTGCTGGACCCGGACACCTGGCAGGCGCGCGTCGTCAATCCGGCGCTGGATGGGCGCAGCGCACCTGACACGCCTGTCTATCAGCCGCAGCGATGCAGGAGCCGATCATCCTGAAGAAGCCGCGCCGGCATAAACCCAAGCCGCCAGCACCACGGTTGCCGAAGCGCCGCCGCCAGCCGAGACGCCCACGCGCAGAAGCGCCCGCTGCCCGAGACGGCCGCGCCGACGACCGCGCAGAACACCGCAGCCGCAGACGACGAACGCTCGCCATCCGCCCGCGGCGCGGACGATTACGATTCCGGCGTTCGGGCGCCGCCACGCCGAGCCAGCGCCCGCACCAAGCCTGCGCCCAAGAAGGTGGCGGCGAAGCCGCAAGCCGGCGCCGCAAGCCCGCAGCCGGCACCGAAGGCGGAAAGCGCCATCCCCTTCTCGTTCAGCGGACACGACAATCACGGCGCGCCGCCCGCCAAGCCGCGAGCAACAGGCGCGTCGCAACGCCTCCAGCCCGCGACACGCGGCGAGCGGCATCGGCGCAAGCGTGCGCAAGCGCAGCGAAATCCTGTTCCCGCACGGCGCGGCCGATCCTTCGCGCCGACGGCATCGGCAGCTGCAAGCGCTGCGCCGGCGATCTCAACCAGCGCTTGCAGGCGAGGCGCGCGGCGCGTGCAGCTCGAGGCCTTTGGCGGCGCGCCGGGCGACAAATCTTCCGATGCGCGCAGGCTTTCGCTCAAGCGCGCGCTCGTCATCCGCCAATTGCTGATCGATGACGGCGTGCCGTCGGACGCATCGATGTGCGCGCGATGGGCGGCATCGACGATGGCGGCAAGCCCGACCGCGTGGATGTGTTCGTGCGCGCCGGCTAAGCTGCGTTCAAATCTATATCGCGCGCTTCGCGGCCCGAAGCAGCGCCAGCGAGCGCGATCACAATGCGCCGCGTGATCGCCACGCCCGCCAGCGCAAGCGAATAGCGCCTCGCCGCAATGCGGCGCGCGATGCCCGCTTGCAGCGCCGCGTTGTACGACGCGATGAAATTGCCGAGCTGATAGACCGTGCCGGGAAATGTGCCGCGCGCCTCGGGCGGCGACAGCTCGTTGAGATGCGCGGGGATGATGCCCCAGCAGCCCTGCACGAAGAACTGCATCAGGAACGCGCCGACCGCGAGCAGCACAGGCGTTTGCGAAAACGCCCACAGACGGACGACCGGTATCGACAGCAGCGCGCGCGATGACGATCGTGCGCCTGCGGCCGATAAGCTGGCGAGACGATGCCGAAGGTATGCCGCCGATGATCGCGCCGATATTGTAGATGATGGCGATCTTGCTGACGAGTGCGTGTATCGAAGTCGTGCTGCACCTGCAGGAAGGTGGGATAGATATCCTGCGTGCCGTGGCTGAAGAAATTGAACGCGGTCATCAGCACGATGGCATAGAGCGCAAGCTGCCAGTGCCGCGCAGCACATCGACAACGCCGTGCCGGTCTTCGCGTGCTGCGGTCCCAGCCCGGCGATTCCGGCACGTGGCGGCGGATATAGAGAATGAGCAGCGCGGGCGCGAGGCCCACCATGAACATGCCGCGCCAGCCGATATGCCGGATAGAGATAAGCCAGAAGCAGCGATGGAAGCGAGCAGATAGCCGGTCGGATAACCCGATTGCAGAATGCCCGACACGAAGCCGCGCGCCTGCGGCGGCACGGTTTCCATCGTCAGCGATGCGCCGATGCCCCATTCGCCGCCCATCGCGATGCCGAACAGCGCGCGGATGATGAGAAAGACGATGAGATTGGGCGAGAAGGCGGTGGCGAAGCCGAGCACCGAATAAAGCAGCACGTCGACCATCAGCACCGGGCGGCGGCCGAAATGGTCCGCGAGCCGGCCGAAGATGAACGCGCCGACCGGGCGCAGCGCCAGCGTCAGCGTCATCGCCCAGGCGACACCTTCGATTTCCGAGTGCCGAATTCTGCGCCACATCCTTGATGACGAAGACCAGCAGGAAGAAATCGAACGCATCCAGCGTCCAGCCGAGATAGCTCGCGGCGACGACATGCTTCTGCGCTGACGTCCAGCCTTTCAATGCGTCGAACATGCGAATCCCTTTCGCGAGAGGGGCAGGCTAGGCAGCGGCGGCAGGGGATGCAAATGGCCGACAGCGCCGCGATAATGCCAAAAAAGGATGCTTGAAATTCGCGGCAACACTCTGCGGGCAGATAACATGCCCAACGAATTGCAACTCGGTTGGAGCAATATGCTCTATCCTGAATCGCTCCCGACCATGGATCCCCCGGACAAGCCGGGGATGCCGACATGGAGAGCGTTTCTGTTTAAGAAAATCAGCTCTGGCGGCTTATGATTTCATGTTGTCAGACAGCCAGCCTGGCTTCGGTCTTCGCTTTGATCTCATCGGCCGTCACGCCCGGCGCGATTTCGATGAGCTTGAGGCCATCGGCCGTCACATCGAACACGCCGAGATTGGTGATGATGCGGTGGACGCAGGCCTTGCCGGTGAGCGGCAAGGTGCATTGCGTGCAGCAGTTTGGATTCGCCCTGCCTTGTCGGTGTGATCCATGATGACGACGCAGCGCTTGACGCCCGCCACCAGATCCATCGCGCCGCCCATGCCCTTGACGAGCTTGCCCGGCACCATCCAGTTGGCGAGATCGCCCGTCTCGCTCACTTCCATCGCGCCGAGGATGGCGAGATTGATATGGCCGCCGCGGATCATGCCGAAGGAATCGGCGCTGGAGAAAAAGGATGTGCGCGGCAGTGCGGTGACCGTCTGCTTGCCCGCATTGATGAGATCGGGATCGACTTCGTTTTCGCGCGGGAACGGGCCCATGCCGAGCATGCCGTTTTCGCTTTGCAGCGTCACGTCCATGCCATCGGGAATGTAGTTCGACACCAGCGTCGGGAATGCCGATGCCGAGATTGACATAGAAGCCGTCGCGCAATTCCTGTGCGGCGCGTTTGGCCATGTCATCGCGTGTCCAGGGCATCTATGGTACAGCCATCTCCTCGCACCGTGCGTTTTTCGATGCGCTTTTCGTAACGCGGCCCCTTGACGATGCGCTGCACGAAAATGCCCGGCGTGTGGATGTGATCGGGATCGAGGCTGCCGGTGGGCACCAGCTCTTCCACTTCGGCGACGGTGACCTTGCCCGCGGTCGCCATCATCGGATTGAAATTTCGCGCGGTCTTGCGATAGACGAGATTTCCTTCCGTCATCGCCCTTCCACGCCTTGACGATGGAAAGATCGGCCTTCAGCCCGCGTTCGAGGATGTAGGTTTCGCCGTCGAAATCCTTGTGTTCCTTGCCTTCGGCGATCACCGTGCCGACGCCGGTTTTGGTGTAGAAGCCGGGAATGCCCGCGCCGCCCGCGCGGATGCGTTCGGCCAGCGTGCCTTGCGGATTGAATTCCAGTTCCAGTTCGCCGGAGAGATATTGCTTCTCGAAGGTCTCGTTCTCGCCGACATAAGACGAGATCATCTTCTTGATCTGGCGGGTTTGCAGCAGCAGGCCGAGGCCGAAATCATCCACGCCCGCATTGTTGGAGATCACGGTCAGGTTCTTCACGCCGGAGTCGCGCAAGGCCGCGATCAGGTTTTCGGCAATGCCGCAAAGACCGAAACCGCCGGACATGATCGTCATGCCGTCGAACAGCACGCCGTCGAGCGCCGCTTCGGCGCCTTGATGAACTTTTCGCATTCGCACACCGCTTAAAGGCCCGAAAAATCTAGCCCGAAACGGCGGCGCTTCGCAATTGCGTCAGGATTCCGCCATGGCCTTGCGGCGGGCCTGCATATCCTCGGTGGTGTTGAGCTTGGGATAGGGCTCGGACGGCACCGGCACACCCAGGAATTCGCACAACGGCTCCCACCCATCCGTCGCCTGGAAGACCAGGAGGCGATCTTTCGGGATGGTGCGCTTCACCTCTTCATTGTGGCGCAGATAGACATCGATCATGTGATCTTCATCGAAATTCCTGCCGAAGGTCTGTTCGCCGATCAGCAATTGCGCGAAATCGCCCGGCGGGCCAACGCGCTTGCCATTGGGCAGGACCATCGGGCCCTTCATCGACGGCATGATCGTTTCGGCAGACGCTTTTGTACCACGCCTTGGGATCGCGCAGCGTCAGGATCACCTTGGCCTGCGGATAGTGATCGGCCAGTTCCTTGTAGAATTTGCAGCTCGGCCAATCGAGGCTCGAATTGTAGCCTTCGAAGACCTCATCCCAGTTGACGCTTTCGCCGCGGGCCAGCGCGTTCCAGAAACGGGCCTGTTCGGGATGGATGATGATCTCGTACATGTGGTGGCAGGGGCCGAACCCCAGCTTTTCCAGCGCAATCTTGAGCGACGATGTTCCGGTGCGGCCGAAGCCTGCACCGATGACCTTGAGCGACATGATTTCCCCTTGGCTGATGGCGGTTGCGCCATGGTCGCCCATGGGAAAGCGCCTCGCAAGAGGCGGCAAAAATTGGTTAAGATGCGAAGCGGCGGATGGGGACGGTTCGGCATGGGTTTTTGGCGAGGGGCTTTGTGCTTTTGTTTCGTGGCCGGGCTTTCGCAGCCTGCTCTGGCCGCGATGAAGATCGAAAGCGGCGATGTGGCCGAAGGCGTTCAGATGAAACTCGCCCAGGTGCGCGCCGAGTGCCGGATCCGCGGCAAGGAGCGGGGCACCAACACCTCGCCCGCGCTGAGCTGGAGCGGCGCGCCGGACGGCACCAAAAGCTTCGCCATCACGATGATCGACCCCAAGGACGACAAGGAATATTTCTGGCACTGGGTGGCGTTCGACATTCCGGCTTCGGTCACCGCGCTGCCGCCCGGCGCGAGCGAAACGGAAATGCCCCAAGGTTCCGTGGAAGGCATGAACGATTACGGGACGAAGGGTTATGGCGGCCCCTGCCCGCCGCGCGGCAGCACGCATCGTTACATCTTCAATGTGTGGGCGCTCGATGTGCCTTCGCTGGCGCTGACGGCAGACGTGACGGGGCCGCAGATCAGGCCGCAACTGCAATTGCATTCGCTGGGCAAGGCGACGCTGACTGCACGATATGAAAACTGAGCCGCGTGTTTGCATCGTGGGCGCGGGGCCTGCGGGACTTGCGCTGGCGCGCGCCTGTGTGCGCCATGGCGTGCCGTTCGATGTTTATGAGCGCCATTCCGATGTGGGCGGCATCTGGGACGGGAGAAATCCCGGTTCGCCGATCTATGACAGCGCCCATTTCATCTCATCGAAAACGCAATCGCATTATGTCGATTTCCCGATGCCGGAGGATTATCCCGATTATCCTTCGGGCAAGCAGATACTGAATTACATCCGCGCCTTCGCGGTCGCCTATGGGCTTTACCAGCACATCACCTTCAACATGGAAGTGACGCGCGCCGAGCTTGTGGGGCGCACCTGGCGGGTGACGCTTTCCTCCGGCGAGACCAAGAGCTATTGCGCGCTGGTCTGCGCGACGGGCACCAACTGGCTTCCCAGCATGCCGGACTATCCCGGCGCGTTTGCGGGCGAGATGCGCCACGCGGTGACGTATAAGAGCCGGGCGGAATTTTTGGGCAAGCGTGTGCTCGTCATCGGCGGCGGCAATTCGGCCTGCGATATTGCGAGCGACGCGGCCACCATTGCCGAAAGCGCGGCGATCAGCTTGCGGCGCGGTTATCATTTCGTGCCGAAACATCTCTTCGGCGTGCCAGCCGATGTGTTCGCGGCCAGCGGGCCGCATCTGCCGATATGGGTGCAGCAGCGGGTTTTCTCGCTCATCCTGAAGGCGTTGACCGGCGATCTCACGCGGTTCGGCTTGCAGAAGCCCGACCACAAGCTGTTCGAAAGCCATCCGATCCTGAACACGCAGATCCTGCATCATCTGGCGCACGGCCGCATACGCGCGAAACCGGATGTGGCGCGGTTCGACGGCAACATGGTGCATTTCACCGATGGCAGCAGCGAGGAATTCGATTTCGTGCTGTGCGCCACCGGCTATCGCTGGGAGATTCCGTTTGTCGATCCTTCGATGCTGCGCTGGAAATCGCACAAGCCCGATCTTTACATGAACCTGTTCAGCCGCGATCACCGCGAGCTTTACGGGATGGGTTACATGGAAACCAATGGCGGGGCCTACAAGCTGTTCGACGAGATGGCCGATTTCACGGTGCGCGCCATCGAAGCGCGCAACGACAACGGCGTCATATCCCAAAAGCTGGACAAGCTGGCCGCAAACGATATGCCCGATCTTTCCGGCGGCATTCGCTTCGTGGCATCGGATCGCCATGCCACCTATGTCGAGATCGATGCCTATCGCAAATATATGAAGCGGTTGCGGAAGAAGCTGAAATGGCCCGCATTGGAGCCGGGTGCTTTCGCAAGCCAAAGGGTGGACCACAACGATGCCGCATGATGCCAGCGAAGGCATTTTCGATCTTCTCGCCGCACTTCTTTTTCTTTGTGCGGCGTTCGGCTATGTCAGCCACAAGTTTCTGAAATTGCCCAATACCATAGGGCTGGTGCTTATCAGCCTTGCCGTATCGCTATGTATCCTGGCGATGGAAGTGCTCATGCCGCAATGGGCCGTGCCGCAGACGGCCCACGATCTGTTGACCAAATTTCCGTTCTCGCAGGCATTGATGGTGGGAGCGTTGAGCTTTCTGCTGTTCGCGGGCGCGCTGACGGTCGATCTGACCATTCTGATGAAGAACAAGGGCACGGTATTCTTGCTCGCCATCGGCGGCGTGGTGCTCGCCACATTCCTGTTCGGTGGCGGGATGTGGCTGATCTTCAATTTCATGGGCGTGCAGATTTCCTTTGCCTATTGCATCGTCCTCGGTGCGATCCTTTCACCGACCGACCCTGTCGCTGTGATTGACGTACTCAAACGCATCGGGCTTTCCAGCCGCATGAGCACGATCATCGCGGGCGAGAGCTTGTTCAACGACGGCGTGGCGGTGGTGATATTCACCATTGCGCTGGGCGTTGCGGCGGCGTCCGGGCCAGTGGATCTTTCCGCGTCACACCTGATCGGCGAATTCTTTCGAGAGGCGGGTGGTGGCATAGTGCTCGGGCTCATTACGGGCGCGATTGCATTTCTCGCGCTGCGCTCCATCGATCACCATATCGTCGAAGTCCTCATCACCATGGCGGCCGCGGCGGTAACCTATGCCATCGGATTGTGGCTGGAAATTTCCGGCCCCATCGCAGTGGTCGTGACAGGACTTATCGTGGGCAATCCGGGACGCCGGCTCGCCATGAGCGAGAATGTGAACCATCACGTCACCGTGTTCTGGACGCTGATAGATGAGATATTGAATGCGGGCCTTTTTCTTTTGATCGGGTTCGAGGTGCTGGCCATTGCCTGGCATCCGCCGGTCATGCTCGCAGCCCTGCTCGCCATTCCGCTGGCACTCATCGCGCGCTATTTGAGCCTCATCCCGCCTCTGGCGCTGGTGGGATTGCGCAAGCAGGAACACGGCACGCTTCGAATCCTCACATGGGGAGGATTGCATGGCGGCATCAGTGTGGCGCTTGTTCTGGCGCTGCCGGCGGGCACGGTGCGCGACGCGTTTCTTACCGTATGTTACGCGGTGGTCGTGTTCTCGATTGTCGTGCAGGGACTGACACTCGAACGCGTCGCGCGCGCGGTGCAAAAGGACTAAGCTTTCACTTCGCGCAGGCGATCCACATTGCGCAGCCGCGGGAACAGCTTCATCCAGAGACCGACGACCACAAGCGTGCCCACCCCGCCGATGATGACGGCGGGCACCGCGCCGAACCATGCCGCCGTCAGCCCGGATTCGAATTCCCCCAGCTCATTCGACGCTCCGATGAACAGCATGTTCACCGCGCTCACCCGGCCGCGCATCATGTCCGGCGTTGCGAACTGGATCAGCGTGGAGCGGATGAAGACCGAAATCATGTCCGATGCGCCGAGAACAAAGAGCGCGGCAAGCGAGACGGGAAAGCTTCGTGGACAGGCCGAAGACGATGGTGGCGACGCCGAACACGGCAACCGCCGAGAACATCACGATGCCGGTGTGCCGTTCGATAGGCCAGCGCGCCAATGCAAACGCCACGAGTGCGGCGCCCACGGCCGGGGCCGCACGCAGGAAGCCGAGGCCGATGGGGCCTGTGTGCAGGATGTCGCGGGCATAGATCGGCAGCAGCGCGACCGCGCCGCCAAGCAGCACCGCGAAAAGATCAAGCGAGATCGCGCCCAGGATCACGGGCCGCGAGCGCACGAAACGCACGCCCTCGGCCACGCGCTCAAGCCGCGTGCCTTCGGAAACGGATTCGGTGCGGCGGCGTCCGCCGAGCGTGACGGTGAGGATCGCGGCCAGCAGAAAGCAGAAACAGCAGACCGTATAGGTGGCGAACGCTCCGAACGCATAAAGAAAGCCGCCGAGCGCCGGCCCCGCGATCACCGCCGTGGTGAACACCGAGGACGATAACGCGATCGAGCGGGCAAGCTTTTCCTCCGGCACGAGAAACGCGACGAGCGATTGACCCGCGGGGCCCGCAAATCCGCGCGCGGCGCCAAACAGCACCAGCACGGAATAGAACGGCCAGATCGACGCGACATGGGCGAGCGTGAGGGCCAGGAACAGCGCGCTTGCCAACGCTTCCACCGTCATGGCGATGGCGAGCACGCGGCGCTGATCGAAACGGTCGGAAATATCGCCCGCAGGCAATGTGAGCAGAAACATCGGCGCGAACTGGCAGAGGCCGACAAGGCCCAGCGCAAAGGCGGAACTCGTCAGCGAATAAATCTGCCAGCCGATGGCGACGGACTGAATCTGCATCGCCACCGTCGAGAGGAATCGCCCCGAGGTGAAAAACGCAAAATCGCGGCGCTGATAGAGAATGGCGGGAACAGACATGTGGGAGAGCTTTTGCAGCAGAACGATTTAAAACTCAATCTGCGCTTCGTGTTTCCCATTCCATGCGCGAAATGCTCCAGATATCGACGGTGAAGGTTTCTCCGGCGACGGTGAGTTGCTGCGTTGGCCCCTTCTTTTCGCCCAGCCGCGCTGCGACGGCCTGGCTCGCCTTGTTGTCGGGATCGATGCAGGAGATCAGGCGATCCACTTTCTGCGTGAGGAAACCATAACGCATCGCGGCGTTCGCAGCCTCGGTGGCGTAGCCCTGGCCCCAATAGGGTTTGCCGAGCGTCCAGCCGACTTCGAGCGCAGGCCAGCCTTCGGGGTTGAGCAGGCCGATGCGGCCAATCAATGCGCGGTCGGATTTGCGCTCGACAGCCCAGAGGCCATAGCCGCGCAACTGCCAATGGCCAATTGTGACCGCGAGGCTGCGCCAGGCATCGCCGCGCGTCATCGGATGGCCGCTCAAATATTTCATGACGTCGGCGTCAGCCATGAAGCCGGCTAGCGCCTCGAAATCGGCGTTGCTCCAGCCGCGCAGCAACAGGCGCTCGGTCTCCAACACGGGGATCATGGTTTGCCTTTGAAATTTTCGATGCGCGAGCAATCTAGCATTGCCCGGCGGTTTGGCGGAAACTGTATGCCGGATTGCCCGTTGGCTTTTCAGAAGAGGCCGCAAATTTTTGCGCCGTATCTCGAAAGCGGCGGAGGAGCGTGAGCCATGGTCCGGGAACACATTGCATTGGATTTGGGGGCGGCCGTTATCGTGTTGGGCCTGACGACAGCGGTGCTGCCGCAACCGGACGCGGCGCGCGCGCAGGATGGCGCGGTTGAAAAATCCGATCTCGGGCAATGGGTCTGGAATCGCGATCACTGGGTCTGGGCCGAGAAGACCGATGCCGACCTGCATGGAACCGAAATGCGCGAAGGCGGCGTTGCCGATGCGCGCAGTGTTCCTTTGCATGAAGCGGGATTGACGGTGCGCCGCACGATCGCACTTGCGATGAGCGCGCCCTGACAATCGAACGGCCGGCGATCAGAACAGCCAGCGCAAGGTGATCGTGGTTTCGTTGTCGCCCGGCTTGATGTCGAATTTGGCCTGATCGAAACTCGGCTGCTGGAATTGCGGCTTGGCGTCGTTTGAAAAGCCGAAGCGCTCGGTGGGGATTCCGAACCAGTCGAAATCCATCTTCTCGTTCTTGTTTTCGTCCTGAAACGTCTTGATCGCGTAAGTGCCGGGTACGACACCCGTCAGCGTGATGATGGTTTCGCCGGGAATCGCGGGTACGACAGCACCGGTGATGGGTTTGCCCTTTTCGCCGCCCCAGTTCGCACCATCATAAAGCGCGATGCGGATATTCCCGCGATTCTTCGAAACGCGTTCGATCTTGATAGTGAGCGTTGCCGTGGCGGTTTCGACGGCATTTGCCGGACCGCCCAAAAGAAAACCGCACGCAACGATCAACGCCGTTGCGCGCGGTGCTCTCATGTCTCGTTTTTTGCCGCTCAAGCGAGCCTTGGGTCGAGCTTCTTGCAGGCGTCGATCAAGCCTTTGACGGAATCCGCCGATTTCGTCAGCGCCGCTTTTTCTTCCGCCGTCAGTTCCAGTTCGACGATGCGCTCCACGCCCTTTTCGCCGATCACGGCGAGCACGCCGACATAGAGATCCTTGATGCCATAGGCGCCATCGACATGGGCTGCGACCGGCAGCACGCGCTTCTTGTCCATCAGATAGGATTGCGCCATCTCGATGCCGGCGGTTGCGGGCGCATAGAAGGCCGAGCCTGTTTTCAGCAGGCCCACGATTTCCGCACCGCCATCGCGCGTGCGCTGGACGATCTGGTCGAGGCGATCCTGCTTCAGCCAGCCCATCTTCACCAGTTCGGGCAGCGGCATGCCGGCAACGGTGGAGAAGCGCGGCATCGGCACCATCGTATCGCCATGGCCGCCGAGCACGAAGGCCGACACATCTTCCACGCTGACATTCATTTCTTCCGCGAGGAAATGGCGGAAGCGCGCGCTATCCAGCACGCCCGCCATGCCGACGATCTTGTGATGCGGCAGGCCGGAGAACTGGCGCAGCGCCCACACCATCGCATCGAGCGGATTGGTGATGCAGACGACGAACGCATTCGGTGCATGGGCCTTGATGCCCTCGCCCACCGCGCTCATCACTTTCAGATTGATGCCCAGAAGATCGTCGCGGCTCATGCCGGGCTTGCGCGGCACGCCCGCGGTGACGATCACCACATCGCTGCCCGCGATATCGGCATAAGAGTTGGTGCCCTTGAGCTTCGCGTCGAAGCCTTCGATGGGTCCGGCCTGCGAGAGATCGAGAGCCTTGCCCTGCGGCAGCCCCTCCATGATGTCGAACAGCACCACATCGCCCAGTTCCTTGAGGCCGACCAGATGCGCCAGCGTTCCGCCGATCTGTCCGCCGCCGATGAGCGAGATTTTCCTGCGAGCCATGAAAAAGCTTCCTGTGTTGGGGGCCGGGCCGGTTCCTAGCGCGCGGGGGGCATCCCGTGCAAGCGCGGCCTGTTGGGCCGCGTGGCGCTCGAAAATCCAGGTTTTCCGGCCTTTCGGAGGGTGGTCTTGACCGCGCCATCGGGTCGCGCTGCACTGCAACATGGCTGGGCTAGGATTTGCCCGCTCGGAATGTGTTCTTGCGGGAGTGGCAGATGGCAAAGAAGCGGGTTCTTAAAGACAGAACGGGGCGTCACGCTGACCGAAGAGGTTCTGTTCGGCGGCGAGCCGCGCCAGAAGATCGATATCGCCTACACCGTGCACAGCAAGCGCAAGCCCGAAGGCAAAACCTTCACCACCAAGGCGGCCGCCACCAAATATCTACAAGGTGCAGGTTTCGTTCAGCCCGCCGGACTAAACCAAAGCAAACGGGCAGACACGGTTTCCCGCATCTGCCCGGTGCTAACTTTCGAAACCGAGGCGGCTTAGACGGCCGTCTTCAATTCCTTGGAAGCGCGGAAGGCGACCTTTTTGCTCGCCTTGATCTTGATCGCTTCGCCGGTCGCCGGGTTGCGGCCCATGCGGGCGGCGCGCTTGCGAACCTGAAGGATGCCAAGGCCGTTCAGGCGGATACGCACGCCCTTCTTCAGCTGCTTGGTGATGATCGCGGAGAAGTCTTCCATGATGGCGTTGGCTGCCTTGTTGGTCAGCTCATGGTTCTCCGCCAACTGAGCGGCCAACTGGCGGGTGCTCATCGTTTCGGCTTTGGGTTTCGCGGCGGCTTTCGGCGCAGCTTTCGCTGCAGATGCTTTTGCCATTGGATGCTCCTATTGGCGAATCACAAAAGATGCCTGAATTTACTGCTTTTCATGCAATGCGCGAGAGGGCTGCAAGCAAGAAACGCCGATTTTTGGGGTTTATTTGCGATTCGCGGCACGAAAAACGGTCTGAAACGGCGAATTGGCGACGATACAGCGATGATCCGAATGCCTTATTTCATGGGCTGAATCGAAATGTCGCGGCTTCACGCCGCGTCGATGAAGCCGCCCATCTGGCGATTCCACAGCTTCGCATAGGCCCCGCCGCTGGGCCAGCAAGTTCGCGGTGCGGGCCGTCTTCTATGATGCGGCCGGCTTCGAGATAGACGATGCGATCCATGCTGGCGATCGTCGAAAGCCGGTGCGCGATGGCGATGACGGTGCGGCCCTGCATCAGCGTCCACAGCCCTTCCTGGATCAGGTGTTCCGATTCGGAATCGAGGGAGGATGTGGCCTCGTCCAGCACCAGTATCTTCGCGTCTTTCACCAGCGCGCGCGCGATGGCGACGCGCTGGCGTTCGCCGCCCGAAAGCTTGATGCCCTGCTCGCCGACGATGGTGCCGTAGCCGGTCGAGCGGGCGGAGATGAAGTCGTGGGCATGGGCATCGGCGGCCGCGCGCACCACTTCTTCCTCGCGCGCGCCGGGGCGGGCATAGCGGATATTGTCGCGCACCGCGCGATGAAAAACGCCCGGCGTCTGCTGCACTTCGGCGATGCCTTCGTTGAGCGAATCCCAGGTGACGTGGCTGATGTCCTGCCCGTCGATCAGGATGCGCCCGGATTGCGGTTCGTATTGGCGGCGCAGCATTTTCACCAGCGTCGATTTGCCGGCACCCGATGGTCCGACGAGACCCACCTTTTCGCCTGCCTTGATATCGAGGCTGAGATCGGCGAACACGATCTGCCCATCGGGATGGGCGAAGCGGATATTCTCGGATGCGGATCGCGCCTTCGCTGACGACGAGCGGCTTTGCATCGGGCGCATCGACGATCTCGTGATGCTGGCTGACGAGTTCGAGGGCTTCGGCGAGCGTGCCGAGCTGTTCGAAATAATCGAGCATGCGGAACGACAATTCCTGCACGCTGCGCGCGATGGATGAGCCGAGGAAATAGACCATCGCGAATGCGCCGAGGCTGATCGCGCCGGAAAGCGCATCCATGGCTGGCGACCAGCAGCAATCCGATCAGCAGCGCCAGCGTCGCGAACTGCATGAAGGTGCGCATGACGATGAGGAAGCGGCGCAGGCGGCGCGAGGCGTTCATCTCGTCGGTCAGGAAGAACGAGAGAAAGCGCCGCTCGTAAGCGGCCTTGGCGAAGGCGCGCACGAGATCGGCATTGGTGATGGCGTCGATCAGCCGCCCGGTGGAGGTGGAAACCTCTTCGGAGAAATTCTTCGACAGCAGCGACGCAGCGCCGCGCCAGGCTGACGACGATGCCGAGATAAAGCACCGTCCACGCCATCAGGATGACGGCGTAGACTGCATTGGCGCGGAACATCAGGATGCCGCCGACAATCACCAACCCGGCAACGCGCACCATGTCGAGGCAGAGGATATTCAGGATGGCGACGGTCGCCTGCCCGGCCTGCTTGATCTTCTGGCCGAGCTTGCCGGCGAAATTTTCCTGGAAATAGCGCGGGGAGTGGCCGAGCAGATAGGCAAAGAGATATTTCTGCGCCAGAGCGCGCATGCGCGGCGAGGTATCGACGTCGATCCATTCGTAGCCGCGATAGATAAACGCCGCCGAAATCCAGATCAGGCCGAACAGCGCGACCCATGGCAGGACGGCATCTGCGAAGCTCGCATGGCTCTTGACCGCGGCAGTGATCGCGTTGATGAGATGGGACAGTGCGAGCGGCCCGAACGCATCGATGGCCGCGCCAAGGGCGGCAAGCCCGACAAGAACCGAGATGCGCAGGGCATAATGCGTGCGCACCAGAAACCAGATGAAGGCGAACGGCGTCGAGGGAATGCGCGCAAGCGGCTGCGCCTCGGCGAGCGCTTCGTCTCGCGACATCACTTCATCAGGAACGACATGGCGATTCAAGGCACGCGACCGTTTTAAGGGGCGCGGAGGATATGCCCGGGCTTTGCATTTGGAAGTGGCCGGAACGGATATTTTTCGCCTGTGGCGAAAAAGTAATCCTCAGCCTGCCTTTGCGAGCGGGAAAGCCGCATCGTATTGGCTTTTCAGCAAGATATGGAAATCCCGTTCCAGTTGCTTGAGATGGCCGTCGCCCTGGGTGGCAACATGCTGCATCAGGTTCTTTATCGTCTGCGGAGGATAATCGGCGAGCGGCGTGGTGAAGAGCGCGGTCTGCCAGCGATCGTCTACCAACCGCCCATAGGCGCGTGCCAAAGTGAGTGCGGCATGTCCGGGGAAGGTTCCATCCCGCCACATCGCCAGATTCTCGTAAGGGTGTGCCGTATGTAAGGTCTTCGGATCGGACCAATCGGCATCCTTGTTGGCGTTGTTGGGATAGAAGGCGATATCGTCCTGTTCGCCCGCATCGATGTGGAACTGGCTGTGCAGAATCCAGGCGTGGGCGATCAGCAAAATCCAGAAGAACGCATTCATCATAAGACAAGGCCACAAAGCGCGGCGATATTTTATGTCGTTGGGGAAGTAGCGATAATGTTTCAGGTAATTCGCAAACAGCGGATAACGGCCAAGGAATATCCGGCCGTAGCGCAGCACATGCGCGTAGGATCCGATCTGCGGATAGTCTTCCAGTTGCGCAATGTCTTCGCCCGTCAGCCGCGTGAGCAGATGCCGCGCATCCGTCTTCATGGCGAGGAAGGCTGCATCCTCGAAAAAGAACGGCTGGCTTGAAATCAGCCCATGGAAGCCACATCCTGTTTGCAAAAACCGGCGCGGGCATGGTGACGCCATTCGCGGCGGTTCGCGCAACGGGTGCACAAAGCGTATCGAAATCGGCGATCTTGGTGCGCAACAGATCCGTATCAGCGACAAAATCGGGCCGCAGCTTCAGCACCAGCCCGTCCTTCGGCAGCAGCGCCAACCCCGCGCGCAGATTTTCGACCTGCAATGTCACGCCGCGCGTTGCCGCAGAACCTGCCGCCTTCGGCTCGGGAATACGGGTGATGATGACATCATCCATCGCCATCGCAGGCGCGATGAAGGCATCGAACTCCGCGCCATCCCAGACGGCATAGTGGATGGCGCGCAGATGGCCTTCCTGGCGCAGCCGGCGAAGCGGGGCAAAGCTCGCTTCGATCAATGTTGGAGCTTTGGTGAAGCCGGTCACCAAGGCGTCGGCCGGTCGCCGCATGAGGCCTCTCCGATGGTTCGGAAAAGCCTAGCGCGGAGGGGTTAACCTCCGGTTAGCCATGTTTGGAAGGCCTGAGGCCCGGAAACCGCGATCAGGCGGCGGTTTCGTGATCGGTGCGTTCGGCGATACGGGCAGACTTGCCGCGGCGGCCGCGCAGATAATAGAGCTTCGCGCGGCGAACCTTGCCCTTGCGCACGACGTCGACGCCATCCACCAGCGGGCTGTAGATCGGGAACACGCGCTCCACGCCTTCGCCATACGAAATCTTCCGCACGGTGAAGCTCTCGTTCAGGCCTTCGCCCTGGCGCGCAATGCACACGCCTTCGAACGCCTGAAGTCGTTCGCGCGTCTTGGTCTGCTTCGCCTTTTCGTCGTAGGCTGGATTCGACGACCTTCACGCTGACCTTCAGCGTGTCGCCCGGACGGAAATCGGGCAGGCCCCTGCCGCCGCGAACGGCTTGCATCTGCTCGGCTTCGAGCTGCTTCAACAGGTTCATGGCGGCGATCTCCGAAAGGCGGTCTGTTCGTGAAGGTTGGGGCGTATAGCCTAGGCTTTTGGCTTTTCATAGAGGGCCCAGAGGTCGGGACGCCGCGCCTGGGTGAGGCTTTCCGCCTGCGCCCGGCGCCATTTGGCGATTTCCGAGTGATTTCCGCTGGTTAGGACCGCCGGAATGTCTCGGCCCTCGAAGCTCTGGGGCCGGGTGAATTGGGGGTATTCGAGAAGGCCGTTTTCGAAGCTCTCCTCCTCGGGCGAGGCCTGCGCCCCCAACACGCCGGGGATCAGGCGCACGGCGGCCTCGATCAGGGCCATGGCGGCGATTTCGCCGCCTGCCAGCACGAAATCGCCCAGGCTGATCTCTTCGAGGTTGCGGGCCTCGATGGCGCGCTGGTCCAGCCCCTCGAACCGGCCGCAGAGCAGCGTGACGCCGGGACCGGCCACAAGCTCGCGCACACGCGGCTTGCGTCAGCGGCTTGCCGCGCGGGGAAAGATAGATCGCGGGCGCATCGCTTGCCGCCGCATCGAGCGCCGCACAGGCCACATCGGCGCGCATCACCATGCCGGGTCCGCCGCCCGACGGCGTGTCATCGACGGTGCGATGTTTGCCCAGGCCGTGATCGCGGATGTCGCGCACATCGAGCGACCAGAGATTTTTCTCTCGCGCCTTGCCGAGCAGCGACACGCCGAGCGGCCCCGGAAACATTTCCGGGAACAGCGTCAGCACGGTCGCGCGCCAAGCTCATTGCGTTTTCCGACAGCCGGACGCTTGGTTTCGTTGCGCTCGCAATCCCTTGTAGCGGCCGACGCATACCACTCGCTCATCTTCAATCAGAGCCAAGACGCGCAACATATTCCCACACCGGTCCGCTCGTCGACTGAAGTATAATACCAGGCCGTCTTGAAAACCGGCCAATACGTACAGCGCAGTCTTGACGACCAGTTATTCGTCAGTTCTGGCCGCAGAAGACATTCGCTGCATATGTCAGTCAGCTCCTTTCGACCCCAATGCAGCACCATCTTCACAAGATTTTCTCGTGCTTGAAGCGCATGCGTACTGCACCACGGAGTTCCAACCGTGCAATCGCTGTTGGATGTAATAGCCGGCGTAGCATGCTGCAAAATATGAAACCCGTCCGGTTCATATCGCATGGCGTCAATCACTCAAATGATCAACAAGGCGATTCCGACTGCATCTTCGGAGATTTGGCGCCTTTGTCGAAGACCTCAGGCAATCACAACTCTGCATGCGTGTACGCCCTGCTTGAGCGATTGTGAGCAGTCAACTTACACAGTCACTCCATTCGCTGCATCATAGATCGAGCTTGAAACCTTCATGCGTCTGCAGGAAGCCGAGGCGGCGATAGAAGAGGTGCGCGCGGGTGCGGCGCTTGTCGGATGTCAGCTGCACCAGCTTGCATCCGGCGGCGCGGGCCTGCGCGATGGCTTCCTTCATCAGCAGCGTGCCGATGTTCTGGCCGCGCGCTTTCGAAGACACGCGCACGGATTCGATGATGGCGCGCTTGGCGCCCTGCCGCGAAAGACCCGGCGATAAAGACGATCTGCAGCGAGCCGATGATCTGGCCATCCTGTTCGGCGACAAGAATGCGGTTGTCCGGGTTCTTCGCCATTGCATCGAAAGCGGCGCCATAGGCCGGCAGCAGATCGCCCTTGGCCTGTCTCGCGGCCTTCGGCGATATCGTCATCGGCCAGCAACGCCACGAGCGTCGGCAGATCGGCCTTAGACCGCGTTGCGGAAAGTGATTTCGCTCATTCGACTGATCCTTCTGTTTCCGCTTCGACTTCCTCCGGCACGGCGATGATAACGCGGCCCGCCTTCGATTTCGATCGCGCGGCACGACTTCGCGCGTGAAGGGCAGCAACACATGCCGCCATCGTCGCGCGCGATCTCGATCACATCGCCCGCGCCGAAATTGTGCATGCCGCGCACGGTGCCGAGCGCGCGGCCTTCCGCATCTTCCGCGCGCAGGCCCACCAGATCGGCGTGATAGAATTCTTCCGCCTCGGCCGCGGGCAAGGCCGCGCGCGACACGTAAAGCTCGATGCCCTTCAGCGCCTCCGCCGCATTGCGGTCGGCGATCTCTGCAAGCGCACGACCGCTTCATCGGCCTTGACGGCGCGCAATGCGAAACGGTGAACGTGCGGCCGTCCTTGGTCGTGCAGCGGGCCATAGGCGCCAAGCTTCTCGGGCGATTGGGTGAAGGTTTTCACCTTCACCTCGCCCTTCAGGCCCTGCGCGCCGATGACGGCGCCGAGAAGGATATCTGCGCGACATCGCTGCAACTCGCCGGCAGCCTTACCGCGGCAGCTTCGCCGGCAGCAGCGGCGGCCTGCGCCGCGGCGCGTTCCTGCGCCTTCTTCTTCGGCTTGGCCTTTTCGGGATTGCTCTTCACCAGCGGCTTCACCACGCCCGCATCGGCGAGGAAGCGATGCACGCGGTCCGATGGCGGTCGCGCCCTTCGCCATCCACGCCTTCGCCTTTTCGAGATCGAGCTTCAGGCGGTCGGCGTGATCCTTCGGCAGCAGCGGATTGTAGAAGCCGATCTTCTCGATGAAGCGGCCGTCGCGCGGCGCTGCGCGAATCCGCAACCACGATGGTGTAATGCGGGCGCTTCTTGGTGCCGCCGCGCGACAGTCTGATTTTCAATGACATGTCGTGTTTCCTTCGTTGAAATTATTTCCGACCCGGCATCATGCCCGGCGGAAGTTGGCGGCATGCCGCCCCCCATCAATCCCGAAAGACCGGCCGGCAGCTTGCGCGCCCATCTTTGCCCATCTGCTTCATCATGTCGGCCATCTGGCGGTGCATTTTGAGAAGCTTGTTGACGTCGCTGCACTTCGACGCCCGCGCCCGCCGCGATGCGCTTGCGGCGCGAGCCGTTGATGATGTCGGGCTTGGCGCGTTCCTCTCTTCGTCATCGAGGAGATGATCGCTTCCTGGCGCGTCAGCATCCTGTCGTCGAGGCCGGCGGCGGCGATCTGATCCTTGATCTTGCCGACGCCCGGCAGCATGCCGAGCACGCCCTGCATGCCGCCCATCTTGCTTCATCTGGCGCAATTGTTCGGCGAGATCGTCCATATCGAACTCGCCCTTTTTCATCTTGCTTGGCGATCTTCTCGGCCTTTTCCTGGTCGACGTTTCGGCGGCCTTCTCGACCAGGCTCACCACATCGCCCATGTCGAGGATGCGGGCGGCGACGCGCGCCGGGATGGAAGGCTTCGAGCGCGTCGAGCTTTTCGCCGACGCCGAGGAACTTGATCGGCGCGCCCGTCACCGCGCGCATGGAAAGCGCGGCGCCGCCGCGCGCATCGCCATCGGCGCGGGTGAGGATGATGCCGGAGAGCTGCACGCGCTCGTTGAAGGTTTTGGCGATGTTGACCGCGTCCTGGCCGGTGAGGCAGTCCGCCACCAGCAGGGTTTCGTGCGGCTTGCGCCGCGTCGCTTGACCTGCGGCGACTTCGGCCATCAGCGCTTCGTCGATATGCTGGCGGCCGGCGGTGTCGAGGATCAGCACGTCGTAGCCGCCGACGCGGGCGGCCGCGATCGCGCGCTTGGCGATGTCGACGCGGCGCTGGTTCGGCGACGATGGGAAGCGTGGCGACGCCCGCCTGCTCGCCCAGAATTTTCAACTGCTCCATCGCGGCGGGGCGGTGCACGTCGAGCGAGGCCATCAGCACGCGCTTCTTCTCGCGCGTCTGCAGCATCAGCCGCGAGCTTGGCCGATGTCGTGGTCTTGCCCGAGCCCTGCAGGCCCACCATCAGGATCGGCGCGGGCGGCGCGCCGAGATCGAGCGCCGGCATTCTCCGCGCCCAGCGTTTCGACCAGCGCGTCGTGGACGATCTTGACGACCTGCTGGCCGGGCGTGACCGAGCGGATGACGTCGTTCGCCGATGGCGCGCGCGCGCACGCTTGTCGATGAAATCCTTGACCACGGGCAGCGCCACATCGGCCTCGATCAGCGCGGTGCGGACTTCGGCGAGCGCCTCATCGACATCGGCCTCGGACAGCGCGCCGCGGCCGCGCAAGCGGTCGAATACGCGCACCGAGGCGCGTTGCAAGACTGTCGAACATCGAAACTCTCCATGCCCCTGACAACCCAGAAGGTAGTACAACGCCCCAGGGGGCGCACCTGCGCTGCCTGGGGGCGATCCCCGGCGAGCCGGGGACCGGAAAGGCTTTAGCCTTTCCGGATTGGGGCGGGGTTTAGGCCCGCGCGCAGTCTGTCGGAAGTCAACATACCGCTGCAAAAGCCGCGGGTTGCGGTCAGTTCAACCCCAATTTCTGCGCCGAGATAGACGTAACGCCAGCGCTCCATTTCGGCTGCTTGCTTGTGATTGGCGCCGCGGCATGGCCGCCTTCGGTGTTCTCGTAGAACAGAACGTCGTGGCCCTGCGCTTCCATCTTCGCCGCCATCTTGCGCGCATGCACCGGCGTCACGCGGTCATCGGTGGTCGCGGTGATGAAGAGGATCGGCGGATATTTCACGTCCGGCTTCACGTTCTGATAGGGCGAATATTTCAGAATATACATCGCGCGTCTTCCGGGATCGGCGGGATCGCCATATTCGCCGACCCATGACGCGCCCGCGCCGATTTGGGTGTAGCGGATCATGTCGAGCAGCGGCACCTGGCAGACCACGGCGCCGAACAGTTCGGGCCGCTCCACCATCACGCGCCGACGCAGCAGGCCGCCATTCGAGCCGCCCATGATGCCGAGCTGCTTGGGCGTGGTGAGGCCGCGCTTGATCAGATCCTCGGCGACCGCGATGAAATCGTCGAAGGCCTTCTGGCGGTTGGTCGTTCAGCGCCGCCTCGTGCCAGGCGGGACCGAACTCGCCGCCGCCGCGGATATTGGCCACGCACATAGGCGCCGCCTTGGGCGAGCCACAGCTTGCCGACAGCTCGGCCGAGTAGACCAGGCGTCTGCGAAATCTCGAAGCCGCCATAGCCGTAGAGCATGGTCGGCGCCGGGCCGGTCGCGTCTTTCGGCGCACGCACGAAATAGGGAATCTTCGTGCCGTCTTTCGAGGTCGCTTCGAATTGCTCGGTCATCAGGTCGGTCGCATCGAAGCGCGCGGGCAGCGATTTGATCGCGGTGCGGCTGCGTCGTCGCCATCGTCGCGATAGAGCGTGGGCGGGCTGCAGGAAGCTCTCAAAGGTGAAATAGGCTTCCGGGCCCCAATCATTGGTCGAGACGATGCTGGTCGAGCCGCCGCCGGCAGATCGAGCTGGCTGTCGCTCCATGTGCCGTTGCCGTTCGGGCGGAACACGTGGATGCTGCCGGTGACGTTGTCGTAGATCGAGGCATAGACCGCATCGCGGCCGGCGACACCTCGTCGATCGAGCTGCGCGGATCCGGCGTGTAGAGCACGTGAACATCGGCGGCATCTTCGTGCGCACGAACGGCTTCAGCGGGAAGGCGACCAGCGAGCCTTGGTGATCGGCTTGCTGCCGCCCGGCGCGTCCAATCGCTCGCGCAAGGTGAAGATCAGATTGCCGTGCGTCACGCCCTTCACATCGGCCGACAGCGGCAGCGGCAGTTTCATCGTCGAGCCGTCGGGCAGCGACGTAGAAATATTCGGTGGTGAAAAAGCTGACGCCGCGCGCGACCAGCGCGATCGTGCCGTCGGTCCTGTGAAACACGTGCGCGCGACGCTGACATCGTCTTCGCTTGCCTTCGAAGACCGTCTTGGCGTCGGCGAGCGGCTGCGCCGCGCCGCCACAGCTTCACGATGCGCGGATAGCCCGACGTCGGTCAGCGTGCCGGGGCCGAAATCGGTGCCGAACAGAATGGTGTCGTCGTCGAGATAGGTCGCTTCGGCTTTGGCTTCGGCGAGCGCGAAACCGTCTTCACGAAGCTCTTCGCTGTCGGATCGAATTCGCGCACGACCGCGGTATCGCCGCCGCCGCGGCGACAGTTGAACAGGCAGCGCTTGAAGATCGGGCGAACAGTCGGCGCCCTTGCCACACCCAGTTCTGCCTTCTCGTCGGCCGCGAGCTTGTCGACATCGAGCAGCGTTTCCCATTGCGGAGTTGGCGTTTGCGTAAGCGGCGATCGTGGTGCGCCGCCAGATGCCGCGCAGATGAGCCGCGTCCTGCCAGAAATTGAAGACATCGCCGTGATCGAGCTTGCCGATCGGAATGCGGTCGTTGGCATCCAGCACCTTCGAGGATGGCGTCGTAATCCTTCTGATAGTCGCGGATCGGCCTTGAGCGCTTGCAAGCGTCTTGCGTTCTGCTCCTTCACCCAGTCGAGCGGCTTTGGCGCCGTGGATGTCCTCGAGCCAGAGATAGGGATCGTCGGCGATCCGCGTCGTTCCGTCTGTGCTCACGGCCGATCGCAGCCACGGCGACGCGCCCAGCAAGCGCACATGCCAGAACCACGATGGCGTATGCATTGAGACGCTCAGCCGCTTGCGCGCGCGCATTTTGGAAATTGGCGGCGGCGCGGTCAAGCGCCACTGGCCCCGCCGGGCGCCAGCCGCCTATATACGGCGGCCCATGACCGCGTTCCTGAAAATGCACGGGCTGGGCAATGATTTCGCCATCTTCGACGCGCGCAAATCAGCCGCTTGCGCTCGATGCGGCACGCCGCGCGCGCCATTGCCGACCGGCGCTTCGGCATCGGCTGCGATCAGGTGATCGTGATCGAGCACGGCGAAGAACGGCGCCGACGCCTTCATGCGCATCTTCAATGCCGATGGCGGCGAGGTGGAGACCTGCGGCAATGCCGCGCGCTGCGTCGCCCATCTGCTGATGGACGAAACCGGCACGCGACGACATCGCAGCTCGAGACGGCGGGCGGGCCGCTCGTCTGCAGCGGCGCGGACGGCGATCATGTGACCGTCGATATGGGCGCGCCGCATTCGACTGGCGCGAAATTCCCATGGCGCAGGCGGTCGACACCGCTGTCCTTCGCGCTCGACGTGCCGGATGGCGATCTTCGCGCTGCAAGCGGCGTCGGCGGTTTCGGTCGGCAATCCGCATTGCGTGCTGTTCGTGGACGATGCGGAGACAGCGCCGGTCGCCGAGCTCGGGCCCGCAGATCGAGCACCATCCGCTGTTTCCCGCGCGCACCAATGTCGAATTCGTCGAGCGCTGCGATCGCGTCGACACGCTTGCGCATGCGCGTGTGGGAGCGCGGCGCGGGCATCACGCTGGCCTGCGGCACCGGCGCCTGCGCCGCGGCGGTCGCGGCGCAGCGGCGCGGGCTTGACGGGCCGCAAGGTCGATGTCGTGCTCGACGGCGGCGACGCTCGCCATCGAATGGCGCGAAAGCGACGACCACATGCTGATGACCGGGCCCGTGGACGCTCACCTTCAGCGGCGAGGTCGATCTCGCGGCGCTGCAGCGCGATGAGCGCTCGAGATCGTCACCTTCGGCTGCCGCCTGAACGCCTATGAAAGCGAGGCCATCCGCGCGCGCGCGGCGAAGCGGGGCTTGCCGACGCCATCATCGTCAACACCTGCGCGGTGACGGCGCGAAGCCGTGCGCCAGTCGCGCCAGGCGATCCGCAAGGCGCGCCGCGAAAATCCCGAGGCGCAGATCATCGTCACCGGCTGCGCGGCGCAGACCGAGCCGGAGACCTATGCCGCGATGCCGGAAGTCGATCTCGTGCTCGGCAATAACGAGAAGCTGGACGCGAAGAACTATGCCGATTTCATCGATGCACGAGCGCGTGCGCGTCAACGACATCATGTCGGTGAGGGAGACCGCCGCGCAGTTCGTGGACAGTTTCGACGGCCGCGCGCGCGCGTTCCTGCAGGTGCAGAACGGCTGCGATCATCGCTGCACCTTCTGCATCATTCCCTATGGCCGCGGAAATTCGCGCAGCGTCGGCGCCGGCGCAGTGGTCGCCGAAGCGCGGCGGCTGGTGGAAGCCGGCTTTCCCGAGATCGTGCTGACCGGCGTCGATCTGACCGCCTATGGCGCACGATCTTCCGGGCAAGCCCGTCGCTCGGCGCGCTGGTGCGCAAGATTCTGAAGCTGGTGCCGGAGCTGAAGCGGCTGCGCATCTCCTCCATCGATTCCATCGAAGCCGATGACGAATTGCTGCGCGCCATCGCGGAAGAAGAACGGCTGATGCCGCATTTCCATCTCTCCGCGCAATCGGGCGACGACATGATCCTCAAGCGCATGAAGCGCCGCCATTCGCGCGCCGACACGATCGCGTTCTGCGAAGACGGTGCGCGCGCTTGCGCCCCGATGTGGCCTTCGGCGCCGATCTGATCGCGGGCTTCCCGACCGAAACCGACGACGATGTTCGAGAACACGCTGAAGCTGGTCGACGATGCGGGGCTTTCCTATCTGCATGTCTTCCCGTTCAGCCCGCGCAAAGGCACGCCCGCCGCGCGCATGCCGCAACTGGCCGAAGCCGCTCGTGAAAGAACGCGCCGCGCGCTTGCGCGCGAAGGGCGAGGCGGCGCTTGGCGGCGCATCTGCAGTCGCTGGTCGGCAGCGAACAGACGTTGCTGGTCGAGAAGACCGGCATGGGCCGCACGGCCTGCTTCGCGCCGGCGCACTTTCGCACGGCGATGCGCAGCCGGGCGCGTTCGTGCGCGCACGCATCACGGGCGCAACGCACACGCATCTGATCGCAGAATCGCTGCAATGAGAGACTTCGGCGAAGCGACCGCCGCCGGAGACATTCTTCGAGCGGCTGAAAGCGGGCTTGTCGCGCAGCACCGGCGGGCTCGCCGACAGCCTCGCCGGCATCTTCACCAAGCACAAGCTCGATGCCGAAACCGTCGCGCGAACTCGAAGAGGCGCTGATCCGCGCCGATCTCGGCGCGGCCCTTGCGCCAGCGGCTGGCCGGCGAAGTCGCGCAAGGGCCGCTACGACACGGAGATCAGCAACTAGCGAAGTGCGCGGCATCCTCGCGCGGCGAAATCACCAAGGTTCTGAAGACGGTCGAGAAGCCGCTCGCCATCGACGCGGCGAAAAAGCCCTTCGTCGTCCTGGTCGCGGGCGTGAACGGCACCGGCAAGACCACCACCATCGGCAAGATCGCCAAGCGCTTGACCGATCAGGGCCATAAAGTCGTGCTCGCGGCGGGCGACACGTTCCGCGCCGCCGCCATCGAGCAACTCACAGTCTGGGGCGAGCGCACCGGCGCCGAGGTCGTCGCGCGCGCGCCGGCGCGCGATGCGGCGGGCCTTGCCTTCGAGGCCTCGAACAGGCGCGCGACGACCGAGCGCCGATGTCGTGCTGATCGACACGGCCGGGCCGCTTGCAGAACAAAGCCGGGCTGATGGCCGAACTGGAAAAGATCGTGCGCGTGATCAAGAAGCTCGACGCCACCGCGCCGCATGCCACGCTGCTGGTGCTGGACGCCACGACCGGCCAGAACGCGATCTCGCAGGTGGAGGCGTTCAAGGCCGCGGTGCCGCTGACCGGCCTTGTCATGACCAAGCTCGACGGCACCGCCAAGGGCGGCATCCTTGTCGCGCTGGCGGACAAATTCGGCCTGCCGGTGCATTTCATCGGCGTGGGCGAAGCGCGCGGACGATCTGCAACCCTTCGATGCGCGAGGCCTTCGCCAAGGCGCTGACGGGGGCGACATGAGCGAGCGCCGAACAAAGACAATCGCCGCTGGCCGGCTGGCGCTCGATCTCGGGCCGCTGATCCTGTTTTTCGCGGCCTTCAAGTTCGGCGACATCTATGCCGCGACCGCCGTGTTCATGGCCGCGTCGCTCGCCGTCGCTCGGCATCGGCTATGCGACGAGCGCAAGCTTTCGCCCATGCCGCTGTTCACGGCGATGCTCGTTCTGGTGTTCGGCGGGCTGACGCTTTATCTGAAGAACGACATTTTCATCAAAATGAAGCCGACGGTTCTCTACGCGTTCTTCGGCGCGCTGCTGCTGGGCGGGCTCGCCTTCAACCGGCTTTTCATCAAGTACGGTTTTCGCGGAAGCCTTCGAGCTGAACGAAGCCGGCTGGCGCAAGCTGACATGGCGCTGGGGGATCTTCGCGTTCGCGCTCGCGGCGCTCAACGAATTCGTCTGGCGCAATTTTTCCACCGACATCTGGGTGATTTCAAAGTGTGGGCGATCATTCCCGCTGATCTTCCTGTTCGCGCTGGCGCAGACGCCGCTGGTGATGAAACACCAGATCGAGGAAAAAGGACGCCGATTAGCGCGTGTCGCCCGGATTCGCCAGGTCGGATTGGTGAAAGGGCTAAACGCCTTTCATGGCCTTGCTTTCCCGCCAATGTTCCAGCGCCCATTTCACGCTGGGAAATGCCAATTCCGTCCACGGGATTTCGTCCCAGCAAAACAGCTTCACCTCGAGGCTTTCCGGCCCTGCGCGAAAATTCGGGCGCGCAAGTTTTGCGCGATACATCAGATGCACCTGGCTGATATGCGGCACCGCATAAACCGCCAGCAACGCATCGATGACGATTTCCGCATTGGCTTCTTCGCGCGCTTCGCGCGTCGCGCCGTCTTCCGGCGTCTCGTGCTCTTCCAGATAACCCGCCGGCAACGTCCAGAAATTCTTTCGTGGTTCGATGGCGCGGCGACACAACAGGATGTGGTCGCCATGCGCGACGACCGAGCCCACAACGATTTTCGGGTTGGCGTAGTGGATGTGTCCGCATTGCCGCAGACATGTCGTTCATCGTGTCGCCATCCGGAACACGCCGCACGAAATGCGGACCGGGCGGCGGCGGGATAAATTTGCTCGTTTCTGGCATTGCGTTGAAATCTGCCGCATGGCGCAAGATGAAGAGCGCAAAAAAATTCATTGCGCGCTGTGACGATCGCGATACGAAACTGTTGTCGCGCGCATGCATCTGTCTAATGTTTCTTCGGCCTCGCGAGGAGTGCGGCTTTCAAGACCCGGCGTTACTCGGGAGTGTCTCAAATCATCGACGGAAAAATACGAGGCGGACGCAAAATGGTCGGCCGAAGTTTCGGAATGCTAGGGGTGGTTCAATGACTTCGAAGGTCCGCGCAAGACGAATGGCGGCTTCGAGCTGGCGGAAGCACCTTCCTATCTGATGCGGCGTTGCCAGCAATTTTACGGCGATCTTTATGCGCGCGAGACCGGTGCGCGCGACCTGACCAAGCAGCAATTCATGGTTCTGGCCGCGCTGGAACACAATGACGGCGCGAGCCAGACCGCGCTGGTCGAGATGACCGGCATCGACCGCTCGACCCTGGCCGAGATGGTGCGCCGCATGCTGGAGCGCGGCCTGCTCTCGCCGCGAACGCACCGAAGAAGATGCGCGCGCCAATGCGGTCGCGATCACGCAGGTCGGCCGCAAGGCGTTGAGCAGCGCGCGCGCCGCCTCCGACCGCGCCGAACGGCGCTGCTGGATGCGCTGCCGGCCGCCGAACGCGCGCGTTTCGTGAAATCGCTGGCGACGATCGCCGCAGCGGCAGAGCCTGCTGGAACAGAACGGCGAGGAGCGCGCGCCGCAAGGTCCGCCGCCCGCGCGGCTAAACCCCTATATTCAGATGCGAATATCGATCTGCGATCCGGGCCGGCGAAAGGCCTGTGCCGGGTCTGCGCGGATGTTGCGGCAGCTTGCTGGGTCTCCGGCTTGGCGAATCCAGCGGCTCGAAACAGACCTTGCAGCCTCCGCAGGCTTGGCTCCGGCGCATTCAGGAACGATCCGAACGCGCTCGGCTGCGGCGTCGGCTGCGCGAGGCCTGCTTGCGCGGCAAGAAGGCTGGCGGCGTTGATCTGCATAGCGGCAAACCTCGTCAGACATGGTTGGCAAAGTCTTAAGATCAGGATCTTCTGCGGCGCCTGCGATGGCGCGGCAGGAGCGTCGCGGTTATCTTGTCGCCATCGGTGATCGCGCCCGCATAGCGCGCACGCACGATGCCGCTTGCGGTCGATCATGAAAGTCTCCGGCACGCCATAGACGCCCCATTCGATGCCGGCTCGGCCATCGGCGTCCAGATCGATGCGCGAAAGGGATTGCCGACCTCGGCCAGAAACGCGCGCGCCTTCTGCGGCGTGTCCTTCTGCACCATGCCGTAGAGCGCGACACCTTTGATCTGCGACAGCTGCACCAGCGCGGGCGCCTCCTCGCGGCACGGCGCGCACCATGACGCGAACACATTGACCACCGTGACATGGCCGCTGCGCAGATCCGCGGGGGCGAAGGCTTGCGCCTTGCGCATCGAGCGCGGGCAGTCGGCGTGGGCGCCGGCTTGCCGATCAGCATGGAAGGCAATTCGCCGGGCGCGCGGCTCGCGACAACCGAAGAACAGGAAAGCCGCCAGCACCACGAACACGAGAACCGGAACGATATAGATCAGGCGGTTCATGTGCGGTCTTTTCCAGCGCGGCGAGCCTTGCTTTCGCGCGCGCATAGGCGCGAAGCGTGAGAACAATCGCAGCCACGATGCCGACAACGCTCACGCCATAAGCGGGCCAGACGTAGGCCGCATATTTGCCCATGGCGAAGAAAGCCGCTCATGCAAGCCCCAGCATCAGCGTGCGCGCGCGGCGCTCGAGGATCTCGGTGCGGATGCGGATCATCCAGAGCGTGAAGAACAGCAGCGTGTAGCCCAGCGCCATCAGCGAACAGCGGCCACAGGAACACGGCGGAGATCAACGGCCCGCCCGTGCGGAAGATGCTCTCGCCCTGATGCAGCGTGGTCCACCAATCGACCGAGAATTCGATGATCGGAAGATTGACCACGCCGACCAGCGCCAGAATGGCGGCGGCGCGGGCCGCGCGCGTTTCATCCTCGATGGCGTTCCACAGCGCGATGTAGCCGAGATAGAGAAACAGCAGCAGCAGGAACGATGTCAGCCGCGCATCCCACACCCAATAGGCGCCCCACATCGGCTTGCCCCAGAGCGAGCCGGTGATGAGCGCCAGCGCCGTGAACAGCGCGCCCAGCGGTGCCGCCGTCTTTGCCGCCACATCGGCCAGCGGATGGCGGTTCATCGAGACCGACAGCGATGCCGAGACCGCCATCAGGCCATAAGCCATCATCGCCACCCACGCGGCGGGCACATGGATGAACATGATCTTGCACCGTATCGCCCTGCTGGTAATCGGGCGGCGCGGTGAAGCCGAGATAAAGGCCCGCGCCCAGAAGATCGCCGCGGCCGCGCCGCGAGCCACGGCAGCAGCGCGCCGCTCAGATTCATGAAGCGCTTGGGATTGGCGTAATGCGAACATGGGCGGGCTCTAGGCTTTCGCGCGAGCGCGGCAAGCATCGCGCTCATCCTGCGAGATTGAGCCGCACGGCGGCGGCGCAGGCAAAGGGCGCAAGCAACACCGCCGACAGCGAAAACGCCGCCAGCAGCCAGAGCGCGCCGTTGGACAAGCCCGTCGAGCGCCGCCAGCACCGCGCCCGCGCCGAAAATCACGGCGGGCGCCAGCAGCGGCAGCACGATCAGCGGCAGGATCAACCCGCCGCGGCGGATGGAAAGCGTGAGCGCCGCGCCGATGGCGCCGATGGCGCTGACCGCGGGCGTGCCGATGGCAAGCGAAAGCACCAGCGCCGCATAGCGCTTGCGGCGGCAATCCGAACAGCAAGCCCAGCACCGGCGACAGCATTGTCAGCGGCAGGCCGGTGGTGAGCCAGTGCGCCGCGATCTTCGCGAACGCCGTGGCTTCCAGCGACAGCGGCGACAGCGCGATGAGATCGAGGCTGCCGTCTTCGAAATCGGACTGAAACAGACGGTCCAGCGACAGCAACGCCGCCAGGATCGCGGCGATCCACAACACGCCGCCCGCGATGCGCGCGAGCAGATTCAGATCGGAGCCGACGCCGAGCGGCACCAGCGCCGCCACGCTCGCGAAGAACGCCAGCGCCAGCATCGCGCTGCCGCCCGCGCGGGTCGCCAAGCGGATGTCGCGGAAGAGAAGTGCGCGATCATGCCAGCACTCAATTGCTGTCGCGACCGAGACGCCAGCGGCTTCATGCGTCGCCGCGATGACGATGCCGCCGGATGCGCAATGCGCGGCGAGCATCTGCTCGGCGAGTTTTTTGCCGCTCGCTATCCAGCGCCGCGAGCGGCTCATCCAGCAGCCAGAGCGGCGCGATCGCTCAATTTCAGCCGCGCCAGCGCGAGGCGCTTCTTCTGACCGGCGGAAAGATATTGCGCCGGGAAATCGGCGAGCGCGGGAGAGGCCGCCCATTCGAAGCGCCGCATCCACATCGCTTTGCCCGCCATAGAGGCGCGCGAAGAATTTCAGATTCTCCTGCGCCGAAAGCTGCGGCTTGAGCGCCATCGCTGATGGCCGAGCCAGCCGATCTGTTTGCCGCGCTCCTCGCCATCGGAAATTTCGCCGCCGCGCGCTGCGCAGACGGATCGTTCCGGCGGCGGGCGCGAGAAACCCCGCGATCATCCGCAACAGCGAGGTTTTGCCCGCGCCATTCGGCCCTTCGATGGCGAGCGCCCTGCCCGCCTCGATCGCGGAAATTCAGATCGCGGAAAACGAGCGGTCTGCCGCGCATGCAGGCAAGCGTTTGCGGCCTCGATGCTGCGAGCGCGTGACTGCACCGCATTTATCCTGCGATGTATTGCGCGCCGTTGACCGTCAGGGTGGCGCCGGTGATGAAGGCGGCGTCTCGCCCGCCAGGAACGCGGCATCTTGGCGATCTCCTCGGCCTTGCCGAGACGGCCGACGGGGATCGTCGCGATGATGCTTTCCAGCACCTTCGGCGGCACCGCCGCACCATTTCGGTGTCGATATAGCCGGGGCAGATCACGTTGACGGTGATGCCCTTCTTGGCGGTTTCCTGCGCCAGCGCCTTGGTGAAGCCGATGATGCCGGCTTTGGCGGCGGAATAATTCGTCTGGCCCATCTGGCCCTTCTGGCCGTTGATGGAGGAGATGTTGATGATGCGGCCGTAATTGCGCTCGCGCATGCCATCGATCACGTGGCGGCACATGTTGAACAGCGAATCCAGGTTCGACGCGCATCGACCTCGCGCCATTGCTCGGGCGGTCATCTTGTGCAGCATCGCATCGCGCGTGATGCCCGCATTGTTGACGAGCATGTCGATTGGGCCGAGCGCGCCCGTCACATCCGCGATGCCCGCCGCACAGGCTTCGAAATCGCCGACATCCCATTTGAACGACGGCGATGCCGGTTTCGGCTCTGAATTTGGCGGCGGCTTCGTCATTGCCCGCGTAATTGGCGGCAACCTTGTAGCCCGCATTCTTGAACGCGATGGAAATCGCCGCGCCGATTCCGCGCGTTCCCCCCGTCACCAGCGCTACCGCGCGACATGTTCTCTCCCTGAGTTTTATGGATTTGCTCTTAACATCGCGCACTTAGCGGCCTCTGCGAAGGATGTTGCCTGTCGCAGGCCACTAATAAGCACGATTGTTGCCGGTACGCTCCCGCATATCCGTTGCGACGTCTAGCGCTCCACGCACATGGCGATGCCCATGCCGCCGCCGATGCACAGCGTGGCCAGACCCTTTTTCGCGTCGCGCTTGCTGCATTTCGAACAGCAGCGTGACGAGCACGCGCGCGCCCGATGCGCCGATCGGATGGCCGATGGCGATGGCGCCGCCGTTCACGTTCACCTTGGACGCATCCCAGCCCATGTCCTTGTTCACCGCGCAGGCCTGCGCGGCGAAGGCTTCATTGGCTTCGACGAGATCGAGATCGGATGGCCTCCCAGCCCGCCTTCTTCAGCGCCGCGCGCGAAGCCGGGATCGGGCCGGAGCCCATGACCTTCGGATCGACGCCGCGCTGCGCCCACGACTTGATGCGCGCCAGCGGCTTCAGGCCGCGCGCCTTCGCTTCCTTCGCGCTCATCAGCACCAACGCCGCCGCGCCATCATTGATGCCGCTGGCATTGGCCGCCGTGACCGTACCGTCTTTCTGAAAAGCGGGCTTGAGGCCGGAGATGCCCTCATACGTCACGCCGTCGCGGATGAATTCGTCGGTATCGACGACGCGGTCGCCCTTGCGCTCCTTGATGGTGACGGGCGCGATCTCATCCTTGAAGCGGCCGGATTTGCGCGCGGCTTCGGCCTTGTTCTGCGAGGCGACGGCGAATTTGTCCTGCTGCTCGCGGGTGATCTGCCATTCGCGCGCGACGTTCTCCGCCGTGACGCCCATGTGATAGCCGTTGAAGGCATCCCACAGCCCGTCCTTGATCATCGTGTCGATGAAGCTGAGATCGCCCATCTTGTGTGCCGGCGCGCAGATAGGCGGCGTGCGGCGCCATGGCTCATGGATTCCTGTCCGCCCGCCACGACGATGCTCGCATCGCCGTTCAAAATCGCCTGATAGCCCAGCGCCACGGCGCGAAGGCCCGAACCGCAAAGCTGGTTCACGATCCAGGCCGGCGTCTCCACCGGAATGCCGGCATTGATGGAGGCCTGACGCGCCGGGGTTCTGGCCCTGCGCCGCGGTGAGGATCTGGCCCATGATGACTTCGGACACATCCTTGCGCCGCACATCGGCGCGCTTGAGCGCGTCTGCGATCGCGGCCTTTCCCAGATCATGGGCGGGCACATTGGCGAATGCGCCGTTGAACGAGCCCACCGGCGTGCGCGCGGCCGAAACGATGACCACTTCTTCCATGAATATCCTCCCAAGCCTTCTTTGTTGCGCCGCCCGCCAAAATGGCGCGAATGCGAGCATTGGTAAACTGCGGCGAATCGCGCTTTTCATTCAGATGGTTAACTGCAGGGCTTGCGCGCAATATTTGGGTGCGACCTGCTCAAAATGGCGCTGGACAGGGTGGAGAATGTAATGTTGAGCTAGCGGATTTCGCGATCGCGGAAGAGGCGCGCAAAACCATCAATCAGGGTGCAGCTGTGGCAGAAGAAACGAAAAGCGAAAGTCCGGTCATCATCAAGAAATACGCGAACCGGCGGCTCTACAACACGCAGACTTCGAGCTATGTGACGCTCGATCATCTGGCGCAGATGGTGAAGGAAGGCACCGAGTTCGAAGTGCGCGACGCGCGCACCGGCGAGGACATCACGCGCTCGGTGCTGACCCAGATCATCTTCGAAGAAGAAGCCAAGGGCCAGAACCTGCTTGCCGATCCAGTTCCTGCGCCAGCTGATCCGCTTCTATGGCGACAGTCTGCAGGCCTTCGTGCCGGGCTATCTCGATATGTCGATGGAAAGCTTCACCAAGAACCAGGAAGCCATGCGGGCCGCATCGCCGAAGCCTTCGGCGGCGGCAACCAGACGCTGGAAAACATCACGCGCCAGAACCTGGCGATGTTCGAACGCGCGATGAAGATGTTCTCGCCCTTCGGCATGCCGGGTACGGCGCGGACGAGCGAAGACCAGGACGCGCGCCAACGGCAGCGCCGAGGCCGAGCAAGCCAAAGCCTCCGAAGAAATCGCCGAACTCAAAAGCGAGATCGAAGCGATGCGCCGGCAGCTTGCGGAACTGGCGCAGCAGCGGAAATAATGGCAGCTTAGCGCGTCATGCCACGTCCGGCTCGATCAGCGGCTCGCCGAAATGGAAGCCCTGGAAATAATCCACGCCGAAGCTTTCGAGCAGGTCGGCGTCCTCGTCCGAGCCCACCCATTCGGCGACGGTCTTCAGATTGAAGTTCTTGGCCAGATCGACCAGCGTGCGCACGAAGATCTGGTTGTCCGGCGATTCCGACAAGGCCGCGCACATAGGCGCCGTCGATCTTGACCATATCGACCCGCAGCATCTGCAGATTGCGGAACGAGGTGTAGCCCGCGCCGAAATCGTCGATCGCGACGCGGCAGCCCATCTCGCGCAGATTGCGAAACGAAGCGCGCGTTTTCCTCGAAATCGATGCAGGGCCGCGGTTTCCGTCAGTTCGACGATCAGGCGGCTGGCGACTGGCGTTGTTGGCTCGCACATAACGGATGAAGCGATTGCAGCCACGAAGGATCGCCCGCCGTGGTGCCCGACACGTTCACCGCCAGCGTGATGTCCGGATGGGCGTGAAGCTGGGCCACCGTCATTTCGAGCGCGTGGCGATCGACCAGCCGCACAAGGCCCAGTTGTTCGGCGGCCGGAATGAATTGGCCCGCGGTCGCGATCGAGCCGTCGGGCTTGACCATGCGCAGCAGGCATTCGTAATGCACGGGCTTCTTCGAATGCGCGCTCGATGATGGGCTGATAGGCGAAAATCAGGCGGTCTTCGTTCAGCGCGGCCACCACTTCGTCGGCAATGCGCCATCAGGCGCAGGCGCGCGGTTTCGCGCTGCGGCGACTTGGCGTAGACGCGCAAAGCCGTCGCGGCCGCGGCGCGCGCGCGGTCCAGCGCTTCCTCGGCGCGCAGCATCGCTTCCTGGCTGGAGGCCGCACCCGACGGCAGCCACACCGCACCCACGGAGATCGTGGCCGACACCATGCCCGAGCGCGTTTCGATCACCTGATCGCGCACGATGGCGCGCAGGCGTTCGGCGACGAGCGCCGATTTCGCGCTCGCTGCAATTGGCCAGGATCACGCCGAGCTTGTTGCCCGCGATGCGGCCGATGATGTCGCTGCCGCGCAGCGAGCGCGCGATGCGCTCGCCCACCGCCACGATCACTTCGTCGGCGGCATCGAAACCATAGGCCTCGTTGATCATCGCCAGACGGTCGATGGAGGCCACGAGAAAGGCGCAAGCCCTGTTCTTCGGCGCTGCGCCGCTTCGATGGCCTGCGGCGAGTTCGCCGCGCAGCGCGTTGCGGTTCAGATGGCCCGTCAGTTCGTCGCGCGTGGCCAGATAGATGAGGCGCTGCATCGTCGCGCTTTTCTTCGGTGATGACGCGCATCGAGCCGGTCAGCCGTTCGGCGCGCCCGTTCGGCATCGGCAACGCGCACGCCGCGCATCTCGAACCACACCGAGCCCATCGCGGAGGCGGCTTCGAATTCGAGTTCGAAGGTGGCGTCGCCCGGAGCTTGCGGTTTCGATGACGGTCGCGAGCTTCTGGCGGCCTTCGGGATTCATCCAGGCGCGGAAGACTTCGCCCTTCTGCAAACGGTCGGCATCGGGATGCATCGAAAGGATTTCGGTCGCGCCATCCCACACGACGTGATCGTCGGCGATGGTCCAGTCGAAGGTGGCCGCGCGCGCGCCCGCGAGCGCCAAACGCAAGCGTTCGGCGTCATGACGCTGGGACAGGGACCGGACGTCTGCCGACGGCCGGAAGGAACGCGGTTCACTAAGCACCAAGACCACCATCTGTTGCCGGTTTTCCGGCTTTGATCGCGATGATGGAGGGGGGGCCTTAAAAAACCCGTAACTGTTGAGGCAAATGCGGACAAACGCGGTTCCGGCGCAGTCCTTGCCTAACAACAGGTTATGACCGCGATCGGCCCGTTATCATTTCTTACCTGGCGGCCATCTCGAATGCTGCGGGATCGCGCGTGGCGCGCGTGGAAAAAAGCGCCGATTGCGCCGGATCGCATGGTGAATATCGCGGCGAGCAGGCGCGCGATCGAACGGCGCACCTGCCCAGCCCGACCGCCGGGCAGTGTCCCGCGCCGGGACATCCGAAACTGCCCCGCTCTGGTACGGCCCCCGCCTGCGCGCCCCGTTTGTCGCGCAGATCATCGGCCAGGTGCTGGGAGACGCGAATGCTCCAACCGCCGGCTTATCGCGCAGACGAGCGCCCGTGGCGCTGGTGGTGGATCGCAACGCCTAATCGCGGCGCAGCAGCAATTTCTTGATGTCTTCCACGCTGCGTTCGAGACGATCGAATCGTTCGGTCAGCGCTTCAAGTTTCTGCGCAATTTCGCCGAGATCGGCGGCCGCGCGGGGAACCGGCGTGGCGATCCCGGCGCGTTCGGAAATTTCCTTCACATCGGTGCCGAGCAATGCCGCCAGCAATGCGCACATCCTTCACCGAAAGCTCGCGCTGGTCCTTCCACATGTCGCCCAGTTGTTCGGCGCGAAATGCCAAGCGCAGTTGCGGCATCGGCATGGGTGAGACCCATCGCGGACAAGCGCGCATCGAACCATTTGGAATCGAAGAACAGTGCCATGGCGAAAATATTAGCGCGAGATCAGCGCTGGGCGGAATAGTCCGGCCGCGAAACAAACGCGGCCCCGATGACGCGGCCATAACCGCCCTGCTGCACCACCACCGCCAGCGTATCGTGCGGCGGATCGGACGCATCGTGGCGCGGCAGGTCGAGCGCAAGCGCCTCGCCCTTCCATTTGCCCACCGGCTTCAGGTCGCGCACCACATTGCGATAGGTCATGGTGTGGCCCTCGTTTTCGCCCTTGCCGATGGCGACGGTGGAAGACGACAGGATGTGGAACACCCAGACGGTCGCATCCGCGGGCTTTCCCGCGCCGATGGAAACATGCACTTCATGTCCATCGGGCTTGAGCAAAATCGGCACCGTTGTCATATCGGCATTGCGCGCGGCGATGGCGGATTTCACGCCCTTGTCGCTGCTTCCCACCACATCGGTCAGCCCATCCACGATGATCTGCGGCGTGTAGATGCCGCCATGGCCCATCGCTTTCGCATAGGCTTTCTGGCGCGCGGTGTTGGCGGGGCTGGCGAGCGTGTCCTTCCAGCCCAGCATGTCCCAATAGGTGATGGGCAGGCTCATCGCGAGCACGCCGGGGTTCTGGCTGAGCTTGCCCAGCAGCGCATCGGCCGGCGGACAGGAGGAGCATCCCTGGCTGGTATAAAGCTCCACGACGATGGGCCGGGCATCGCCTGCCCTCGCGGCTGAAAATGGGCACAGGAGAAACACAGGCCCGCCACCAGCGCGGTACTCAAGAAAGTTCGGAATATCATGGGACCGACCATAAAGGCCCCTGCCCTCGCCTCCAGTCACTTGCCCGCGAGCAATTTCGCAAGACTGGCCCCGGGCTTCAAAGAACTATAATTTTTCAAGGCACTTCTTGAGGTTGGGGAATCATGAGCACTAACGACGCAGTTCTGGTCGGCTGGTCCGACGTGGCGCAAACCCTGCTCCTGAACCGCGCCAACCGGCATGGCGTGGTGGCCGGCGCAACCGGCACGGGCAAGACCGTGACACTGCAGATTCTGGCGCAGGGCTTTTCGGATGCGGGCGTGCCGGTGTTCGCCGCCGACGTGAAAGGCGATCTTTCCGGCATCTGCATGCCGGGCGACCGGCTCGAACGCTTCGCCGACCGGGCCAAGCTCATGGGCCTCGACCTGAAGCCTGCAGCCCCGCCGGTGATGTTCTGGGATATTTTCGGCAAGAACGGCCAACCGATCCGCGCCACGGTTTCGGAAATGGGGCCGCTGCTCGTGGCGCGGATGCTGGCGCTCAACGATGTGCAGGAAGGCGTGCTCAACATCGTCTTCCATGTTGCCGATCAGGAAGGCCTGCTGCTGCTCGATCTGAAGGATCTGCAGGCGGCACTGAAATATGTGGCGGACAACGCCGCCAGCATCGGCACGCAATATGGCAACGTGGCGCCCGCCACCATCGGCGCGATCCAGCGCGCGCTGCTTACGCTGCAGACACAAGGTGCCGAAAACTTCTTCGGCGAGCCCGCGCTGCAACTGGCCGACCTGATGCGCACCGATCTTTCCGGGACACGGCTATGTGAATGTCCTGGCGGCCGAAAAGCTGATCCAATCGCCCGCGCTTTATTCGACATTCCTGCTCTGGCTGATGTCGGAACTGTTCGAACAGATGCCGGAAGTGGGCGATCCCGATAAGCCGCGCCTCGTTTTCTTCTTCGATGAAGCGCACCTGCTGTTCAACGACGCGCCGAAAGCGCTGCTCGACAAGATCGAGCAGGTGGTGCGCCTGATCCGCTCCAAGGGCGTTGGCATTTATTTCGTGACGCAGAACCCGGCGGACATTCCCGACACCGTGCTGGCACAGCTCGGCAACCGCGTGCAACACGCGCTGCGCGCCTACACGCCTGCAGACCAGAAGGGTTTGAAGCAGGCGGCGCAATCCTTTCGCACCAATCCGAAATTCGATACGGCGGAAACCATTCAGGCATTGGGCGTGGGCGAAGCGCTGGTTTCGACGCTCGATGAAAAAGGCGCGCCCAATATCGTGCAGAAAACGACGATCCGCCCGCCCGTTTCACGCCATGGGCCTGCCACGCCGCAAGAGCGCGCCGACATCATCGCGAAAAGCCCGGTGAAAGGCCTCTACGAACGCACCGTCGATCGCGAATCTGCTTTCGAGAAACTGCAGGCCCGCACCGCGCAGGTGACCGCGCAAAAACAGGCCGATGCGGATGCAAAGGTGCAAGCCAAAGCGCAGGCCCAGGCAGATGCGGAAGCGCGCCGCAACGCGCCGCGTCCTTCCAACCGGCAAAGCATGGGCGAAGCATTCGCGAAATCGCTGGTGCGCGCGGCGGCGAGCACGGCGGGGCGTCAGCTGATACGCGGCGTGCTGGGAAGCCTGCTGAAATAGGGCGCTTGCGAAGAATCCGTATACATATTATATGTATTTTACGCAAAGGAGCCGCCCATGACCGAACGCATTGTGACCACTGCGGGCGAATTGGTCTGGCGCAGTTCTCCCATTTCAGCGACGTGGCGTTAGAACAGCCTGTGGTCGTCACCAAGAATGGGCGACCGCGCAACGTGCTAATTTCAGTCAAAGAATACGAGCGCCTGAAAAAGCGCGAACGTCAGGTGTATCTGGCACGCGATATTCCCGACGAATTCATGCCGCAACTTGAGGCGCTCGCGCGCGGCAAGAAGACCAAGAAAAAGTGAAATCGGCCGCGCCCGAACCAGGTTCGGTCATCCGACTATGCCTATCTCTCGGGCCCGTGATCACGCGCGTGGGAAAGAGGAAGGCGTCAAAGATCGCCCGGCATTGGTGATCGCGGTAGTGGTGAAAGATTACAAAGGAAAGCAGCAGGTTCTGGTGGTGCGCAGTAACCCACACGCCGCCAGCAATCATCTGCCGACGCGATCGCAGTTCCGCCGGGCGTCAAGCGCCTGCTGCAGCTTTCGACGACACCCCATCATGGATCGTCACCACGGAAACGAATGCGTTCGCCTGGCCCGGCCCCGATCTTCGCGCCATTCCCGGCAAAGGTGCGGCGACAGTTGTTTATGGCCGCATCCGCAAGATTCGCTTCTGCAGACAGGTGGCGAAGTCTGTCGTGGCGAACCGGAAACGCGCGCTGACTTCAGATCGCTCGCGCGCTCCGAGTGATCAGGCCGCCGCCAGATTCCGCAGCACATATTGCAGGATTCCGCCGTTTTCGAAGTAGGCCACTTCGTCGGCCGTCAGGATCATCAGGTGGAGCGGCAGGTCGCCTGTCTTGCCGTCGGGATAGTGGATCGTGGCGGTCACCTTCATCTGCGGCGTGAGCTTGCCGGAGAGGCCCGGAATGTCGATCGCTTCGCGGCCCGGTCAGCGCCATAATCGTTGCGCGTCTTGCCCGCTTCGAACGCGAACGGCGCGATGCCCATGCCGACGAGGTTCGAGCGGTGGATGCGCTCGAAGCTTTCGGTGATGACGGCGCGCACGCCCAGCAGCCTCGGCCCCTTCGCCGCCCAATCGCGCGACGAGCCGGTGCCATATTCCTTGCCGCCGATCACGACCACCGGCACGCCGTCGGCCTTGTATTTCATCGCCGCATCGAAGATCGACATCTCCTCGCCGGACGGCTGCTTCTGCGGAATAATAGATCGTGTTGCCGCCTTCCTTGCCGCCCATCATCTCGTTGCGGATGCGGATGTTGGCGAAGGTGCCGCGCACCATCACTTCATCATTGCCGCGGCGCGAGCCATAGGAATTGAAATCGGCAACCGCGACGCCGCGCTCGATCAGATATTTGGCCGGCCGGGCCATCCTTCTTGATCGAACCCGCCGGGCTGATGTGATCGGTGGTGATGGAATCGCCGAACAGCGCCAGAATGCGCGCGCCCTTGATGTCGGTGATCGCTTCGGGCTTTCCGGCCATGCCATCGAAATAGGGCGGGTTCTTCACATAGGTCGATTGCTTGTCCCAGGTATAGGTCTTGCCCTTGGTGACCTTGATCTTCTTCCAGTTCGCATCGCCATCGAACACATTGCCGTAGCGCTTGCGGAAGCTCGCCGGCGTTGACCGCCTTGCGGATCGTCGTCGGAGATTTCCTTCGGCGACGGCCAGATGTCGTTCGAGATAGACGGGCTCGTTTTCCTTGTCGTAGCCGACGGGCTCTTTCGTCAGATCGACATTGATCGAGCCGGCCAGCGCATAGGCGACGACCAGCATCGGCGAGGCGAGATAATTCGCGCGCACCTGCGGATGCACGCGGCCCTCGAAATTGCGGTTGCCCGAAAGCACGGCGGCGGCGACCAGATCGCCCTCGGTGACCGCCTTGGCGACGTTATCCGGCAGCGGCCCGGAATTGCCGATGCAGGTGGTGCAGCCATAGCCGACGAGCTGGAAGCCGAGCTTGTCGAGAGATTTGTTGAGGCCCGCTTTCGCGAGATAATCGGTCACGACCTGGCTGCCCGGCGCGAGCGAGGTCTTCACCCACGGGCGCACTTTCAACCCGCGCTCGACCGCCTTCTTCGCCACCAGGCCCGCGCCGATCATCACGCTCGGGTTGGAGGTGTTGGTGCAGGAGGTGATCGCGGCGATCACGACATCGCCATGGCCGATGGATATGTTCGGTGCCGTCGATCTTCACGCGCTTGTTGGCGTCGGCTTCCTTCTTGAACGTGTCCGATCAGCGCGGACGGCGAATTCATTCGCCGCATTGGCAAGCGACACGCGATCCTGCGGACGGCGCGGGCCGGCGAGGCTCGGCTCCACGGTGGAAAGATCGAGCGACAGCGTATCGGTGAACACCGGGTCTTCGCTTTTCGTGGTGCGGAACAGGCCTTGCGCCTTCGCATATTTCTCCACCAGCGCGACGCGCGCGGGCTTGCGCGCGGTGGCTTTCAGATAGCGCAGCGTTTCGGCATCGATCGGGAAGAAGCCGCAGGTCGCGCCATATTCCGGCGCCATGTTGGCGATGGTGGCGCGGTCTTCCAGCGTCATCTCGTCGAGGCCGGGGCCGTAGAATTCCACGAACTTTCCGACCACGCCCTTCTTGCGCAGCATCTGCGTGACGGTGAGCACCAGATCGGTGGCGGTGACGCCTTCGCGCAATCTTGCCGGTGACGCGTGAAGCCGATGACTTCGGGAATGAGCATCGAGATCGGCTGGCCCAGCATGGCCGCTTCCGCCTCGATGCCGCCCACGCCCCAGCCGAGCACCGAAAGCCCGTTGATCATCGTGGTGTGGCTGTCGGTTCCGACCAGCGTATCGGGGAAGGCGTATTCGACGGTCTTCTTGCCTTCCTTGATTTTGCGCGTCCACACGGTCTGCGCCGAGATATTCCAGATTCACCTGATGGCAGATGCCGGTGCCCGGCGGCACGACGCGGAAATTCGCGAACGCCTGCTGGCCCCAGCGCAGGAAGGCATAGCGCTCGCCGTTGCGCTGATATTCGATGGCGACGTTCTTCTTGAAGGAATCCTTGCTGGCCGAAATTGTCGACCATCACCGAATGGTCGATGACGAGATCGACTTCGGCGAGCGGATTGATCTTTTCGGGATCGCCGCCCAGCGCCTTCATCGCATCGCGCATCGCGGCCAGATCGACCACGGCGGGCACGCCGGTCAGATCCTGCATCAGCACGCGCGCGGGGCGGAACGCGATTTCGCGGTCGGAGGTCTTGGTCTTGAGCCAGGCCGCCACCGCCTTGATGTCGTCGGCGGTGACGGTCTTGCCGTCTTCGTAGCGCAGCAGGTTTTCCAGCAGCACCTTCAGCGAATAGGGCAATCGGGAAATGCCCTTCAGGCCGTTCTTCTCGGCGGCGGCGAGGCTGAAATAGGCATAGGTCTTGCCGCCCGCGTCATCGTGCGGCGGGATTTGAAACTGTCGAGGCTGCGCGTCACGGGTGTGCCTTTTGTGTGGGAAGATGGATGGGCGTGGTTTAGTCAGATTCCGGCGCAAAGTGCCAAGGGAGAAACGGCGATGGCAACAATGTGCTCGTCGAACGCAACGGTCCGGTGACCACCGTCATCCTCAACCGGCCCGATGTGCGCAACGCCGTGGACCGGCCCACCGCCGAGGCTTTGGCGAGCGCTTTCCTCGATTTCGAGCACGACGAACATGCGCAGGTTGCAGTCCTGTGGGGCGCGGGCGGCACATTCTGCGCAGGCGCCGATCTAAAAGGCGTGGCCGACGGGCGCGGCAATCGCTGCGCGCGCCCTCGCCGCGATTTCGATCCGCTGGCGACCGATGCGCCGATGGGGCCGACGCGGATGCGCCTTTCCAAGCCGGTGATCGCCGCGGTTTCGGGCTATGCGGTGGCGGGCGGGCTTGAACTTGCCTTGTGGTGCGATCTGCGCGTGGCGGAGGACGATGCGATCTTCGGCGTGTTCTGCCGGCGCTGGGGCGTGCCGCTGATCGATGGCGGCACGGTGCGCCTGCCCCGCCTGATCGGGCAATCCCGCGCGCTCGACATGATCCTCACCGGCCGGGCGGTCGGCGCGATGGAAGCGTTCGCGATGGGCCTTGCCAATCGCGTGGTGCCCAAGGGCGAGGCGCGGGCGGCCGCCGAACAGCTTGCGCTCCGAGATCGCCAAGATGCCCGCAATGTGCATGAAGGGCGACAGATCATCCGTATACGAACAATGGGATCTCGATTACGCCCACGCCATGGCCAATGAATTCGCCCATGGCCTGAAACCGATCTCTGCCGGGGAAACCCAGAAAGGGGCCGCCCGATTTGCGGGCGGAAAAGGCCGTGGCGGGCGCTTCGACGACATATAAAGTCTGTTCCATATTGTTGCCTGATTCGCACCGTTAGTTTGCCGTCAGGGGGTCTTAAGGCGCGGCGCGTTTGCCCGTTGCGATAGTCGAGATGAAAAAGAGCTGGTTCCTTGCGCTTGCGCTCGCCGTCGCGGCGATCGCGCCTTGCCACCGCCGAAGAATCTCTTTCGGCGAAGCTGGAATCGCGCCGCGTCGGCACCATCGAACCGGGAACCTATCAGGCAGGCGAAAACCTCTTCTTCTCGCTGGCGCGCTGGAACGACAAGTTCCTGCTGCGCATCAACGGCGATCCGGAAGTCTATGTGCTTTACCCCGCCTCCACCACGATGGGCGGGCGGCTGCTGAAATACGATACCACCGCAACAGCGATCTCCGTATCCGGCTGGGGCGCGATCACGATCTACACCGATGCCAAGCCCGGCGGCCTTCCCGCCGTGCGCGCCGACGAGCACGATCCCATGGTGCCCGCGCCGCAAGCCACGACCTTCCGCGAACTCGCAGAACGCCGCCAACGACGAGAGCGAACATCTCGCCTATGTGCGCAATGTGAAGGTCGCGTTCCTTGCCGATTGGGACCGGCTGGCGCAGCGGCCCGCATCATGGGCGCAGGCGTTCGAGGCGATGGAGAATGCGGGCCGGGGCATCGAGCAATTCGTTGCCGATCCGCACAACCGCGACGCGGTGATCCGTCATCTGCAAGCGGTGCGTTTTCAGGATGGCATGCGCCCGGCCATCGCCATCACCGGCAAGACGCTTCTCGTCACCTTCGATGCGAGCAAGCTCTATGCGGGGCGCCCCTCCAGCCGCGCGGTGTTAGCACGCGCTGGGCCACATGCTCGGCCAGAAGAAGCCTTAACCGGGTTCGAAGCCTTCTTCCGCCAGTTCGAATTTCGAAAATTCAAATCCCGGCGCGACCGTGCAGCCCACAAGCGTATAATCGCCAAGCGAACGCGCGCTTTGCCAGGCATGCGGCGGCACGACGATTTGCGGGCGTTCGCCGCGCTCGACATTTGCGCCCAACACGAAACGCAGCGGCGGGGCGCCGCCTTCGGCAATTTTCAATTCGAGCGGCGCGCCGCGATGGTAATGCCATATCTCAGTGGCATCGACGCGATGCCAGCGCGAAACCTCACCTGCCTGCAACAGAAAATAAATCGCGGTGGAAAGCGCACGGCCATCTGAACCCTGGGCGTCGCGAAGCGTTTCCCGGTAATGCCCGCCTTCGGGATGAGGTGTTAATTCGAGTTCACGAATAAGGCGGTCTGCTTCTGTGAGGGTCCTGTTCATGGTCGGTTTCTGCTGCACTGCGTCATTGTCTTGTAACATTTGCTCAATGCGAGTGTGGGAGTATTTTCCCCGAACCAAGAATGCCCCGCACCATGAGCCCCGATAAAATGACGATGCAGGATTCCGCCGATGCCGCCATCGTGGAGCGGGACGACGAAGCCCAAGCCCAGGCCCGCATCGTCGATGCAGGCATGCTGCTCGCCAAGGACAAGCCCGCGCTGCGCGAGTTCTTCGCGGCGCTCACCGCAAATGTTTCGCCCGACGACGTGACGCGGCTGACGCCGCAATCGCTGGCGATACTGGTGCGGCAGGTTTTCGAACGCATCGAAACGCGCAAGCCCGGCGAAACGATGGTCTCGGCTTTCGATCCGCAGAGCCTTGATCCCTCTTACAGCCGCCACGACACCGTGCTGGTGGCAGCCAACGACGACAGCCCCTTCCTGTTCGATTCCATCCTGGGCGAGGCAAACGCGCAAGGCGCGCGCATCCGCGCCGTGTTCCACCCCGTCATCAAAAGTGGAGCGCGGGGGCCAGCCTGTCACCGAAAGCGTGATCGTTCTGGTGCTCGACCCGCTGGGCGCCGGACCGGCGCACCGCGCTCGAAAACGAAGCGCGCAAGATGTTCGCGCAGGTGCGCCTGGCCGTGCGCGACTGGAAGAAGATGCTGGCGCATCTGACCGAAACCATCGCCGCGCTGAAGGCGAACCCGCCCGCGATTTCCGCCGACGAGAAATGACCGAAAGCCTCGCCTTCCTCGAATGGCTGGTGCGACGATCATTTCACCTTTCTGGGCGCGCGCGATTATGCCTACACCGATGCCGATGGCGGCAGGCTCGAGCCCGTGGCCGAAAGCGGGCTCGGCGTGCTTGTCCGATCCCGATGCGCGCGTCGTGCGCCGCGGGCCGGACCGCGCGATGCTGACGCCGCAGGTGCGCGCGTTCCTGAGCGAGCCATCGCCGCTCATCATCACCAAATCCAACGAGCGCAGCCGCATCCATCGCCACGTGCACATGGATTATGTCGGCGTGAAGATGTTCGATGCCGAGGGCAAGCTCACGGGCGAGCGCCGCTTTGTCGGCCTGTTCACCTCCGGCGCCTATAGCCGCCGCCCGCAGGACATTCCGCTGCTGCGCCTGAAGGTGCAGCACGTTGCCGAACGCGCGGGCTTGCCGCCCGCCAGCCATGACGGCAAGGCGCTGGCGCATATCCTCGACACCTATCCGCGCGACGAGCTGTTCCAGGTCACCGAAGACGAACTGTTCGCGACCGCGATGGGCATCCTGCGGCTGGGCGAACGGCCCGAAGGTGCGCGTGTTCCTGCGCTTCGACCGCTTCGACCGTTTCGTCTCCGCGCTCGTCTATCGTGCCGCGCGACCGCTACGACACCGCCGCGCGCGAAAACATCCACGCGATCCTCGCCAAGGCCTTCAACGGCCGCATGTCGGCGTCCACGCCCATGCTCGACGAATCCGTGCTCGCGCGCGTGCATTACATCATCGGCCGCAACGACGGCCCGCGCCCGCATGTCGATGTGCATGCGCTGGAAGCACGACATCGCGCAAGGCCATCCGCACCTGGGACGACGGCTTTGTCGAGCGCGCTGATCGATGTGCATGGCGAGGCCGACGGCCAGCGCCTGTTCCGCGCGCCAGGGCCGCGCCTTCCGGCGACCGCTATCGCGACGCCTTCACGCCCGAAGAGGCGGTGACCGATCTGGACGAATTGAAGACGCTTGCCCGCAGCGAGGGACGGCCTGAAGATCAAGGCGCGCGCCTATCGCCGCGACGACGACGAGCACAATGCGCTGCGCCTGAAGCTTTATGTGCTGGGCGGCGTGCTGCCGCTTTCGGCATCGCTGCCGGTGTTCGAAAATCTCGGCCTCAAGGTGATCGCGGAAGATTCCTATCCCGTCACGCTCCGCACATCAGCGACGGCTGGACGGGCGATGGCGCGGTGCTCGATTTCCTGATGGAACGCGCCGACGAAGGCCCGGCCGATCTTTCCATCATCAAGGAACCGCTGGAAGACGCGTTCCACGCCGTCGTTTCGGGCGATGCGGAAAGCGACGGCTTCAACCGGCTCGTGATCGGCGCCGGGCTTGCTGGCGCGACGTGACGATCCTGCGCATGGCCGCGAAATTTCTGCGCCAGGCGGGCTTCGCGCTTCAGCCAGGATTATGTCGAACAGGCGCTTGCGCGCAATCCCGATATCGCCGGCCTGCTGGTCGAGTTGTTCCACGCGCTGCAACGATCCGCACAACGCCGATGCGCGAGAGCGCGCGAAGGCCATCCGCGCGCGCATCGATGACCGCGCTCAACGATGTGCCGAGCCTCGATGACGACCGCATCATCCGCCGCCTGCGCAACGTCATCGAATGCACCCTGCGCACCAATTTCTATCAGCCCGACGAAAAGGGCGCCGCCAAACCCTACATCGCCATCAAGCTGGACTCGCAGAAGCTCGACGAATTGCCGGCGCCGCGCCCGCTGGTCGAAATCTTCGTCTATTCGCCGGAGGTGGAAGGCGTGCATCTGCGCTTCGGCCGCGTCGCGCGCGGCGGCATCCGCTGGTCCGACCGGCGCGAGGATTTCCGCACCGAAGTTCTCGGCCTTGTGAAAGCGCAGCAGGTGAAGAACGCCGTCATCGTGCCGGTGGGCTCGAAGGGCGGCTTCTATCCCAAGCAATTGCCGGTCAACGCGCACGCGCGAAGCGGTGCAGGAAGCGGGCATCGCCGCCTACAAGACGTTCATCAACGCGCTGCTCGATCTCACCGACAATATCGCCGCCGACGGCAACGATCGTGCCGCCCGCCCATGTGCTGCGCCACGATGGCGACGATCCCTATCTCGTCGTCGCCGCCGACAAGGGCACGGCGACTTTCTCCGACATCGCCAACGGCATCGCGGAAGGCCGCGGCTTCTGGCTCGGCGATGCGTTCGCCTCCGGCGGCAGCCATGGCTACGACCACAAGAAAATGGGCATCACCGCGCGCGGCGCGTGGGAAGCGGTGAAGCGCCATTTCCGCGAGATGGGCCGCGACATCCAGAACGAGCCCTTCACCGTCGTCGGCGTCGGCGACATGTCGGGCGACGTGTTCGGCAACGGCATGCTGCTGTCGAAAGACAACGAGCTTGCTCGCCGCCTTCGATCACCGCCACATCTTCCTCGATCCCGATCCCGATCTCGACAAAGAGCTTCGCCGAGCGCAAGCGCATGTTCGATCTGCCGCGTTCGAGCTGGGCCGATTACAACAAGTCGCTGATCTCCAAAGGCGGCGGCATCTTCCCGCGCAGCGCCAAGGAAATTCCGCTCTCGCCGGAGATGAAGGCGCTGACCGGCCTTGCCGCCGAAAAGGCGACGCCGGCCGAACTGATGAAGGCGCTGCTGAAAGCGCGACGTCGATCTTCTGTGGTTCGGCGGCATCGGCACCTTCATCAAAGCCGCGTCGCAGAGCAATCTCGATGCCGGCGACCGCGCCAACGATGCGGTGCGCATCAACGGCGCGGAAGTCCGCGCCAAAGTGGTCGGCGAAGGCGCCAATCTCGGCGCCACGCAGCTGGGCCGCATCGAATATGCGCTTGCGGGCGGGCGCATCAACACCGACGCCATCGACAATTCGGCCGGCGTCGATACCTCCGACCACGAAGTGAACCTGAAAATCCTTTTCAGCGGGCCGCTGCGCCGCGGCGAACTTATCGGGCGATGCGCGCGATGCGCTGCTCACGCGAGATGACCGACGATGTGGCCGCCCATGTGCTGAAGGACAATTACGATCAGACGCTGGCGCTGTCGGTCGCGCAATCGCGCGCGCGTCAAGGACCTCGATGCGCATGGCCGCTTCATCCGCGATCTGGAACGGCGCGGCAAGCTCGACCGCGCGGTGGAATTTCTGCCCGACGACGAAGACCTGCGCAAACGCGCGAACGACGAACAAGGGCCTGACGCGCCCCGAACTCGCGGTGCTGCTGGCCTATGCCAAGCTCGATCTCGATGCCGAAATCGTCGCAAGCGATCTGCCGGACGATCCGACTATTTCGCAAGCGAACTTGCCGGCTATTTCCCGCCAGCCGCCGTCGAAGCGCTTTCCGGACGGAATTGCAGCAGCCATCGCCTGCGCCGCGAAATCATCTCCACCGTGCTCGCCAACCGCATCGTCAATCTCGGCGGGCCGGTGTTCGTCCATCGCATGAAGGAAATTTCGGGCGCGCCCGCCGCCGCAGTCGCGCGCGCCTTCGTGGTGGCGGAAGGCGCGTTCGGATTGTCGGCGCTGAAAGCGCGCATCGATGCGCTCGACTATCAGCGTGGATGCCGATGTGCAGACCGGCATGTATGCCGACATCGCGGAATTGCTGCGCCGGCTGGGCCTGTGGTTCCTCGTCAACGTGCCGGCCAATGCCGATCTTGCCGAAACCATCGCGCTTTATCGCGGCGGCGTGGAGACATTGCGCGGCACGTTTCTCCTCGCTGATCTCGCCTTACGAAGCGCACGACACCGAAGCCCGCATCGCCGAACTGCAGAAGGCGGGCGCGCCGCTCGATGTGGCCGAAGATGTGGCGGTGCTGCCGCTGATGGGTGCGGCGCCGGAAATCGCGCAGCTCGCGCACAATCGCGCGCTTCCGACATCGATCTGGTGGCGGGCGCTTATTTCGCCATCGGCGCGACCGTGGGGCTCGACCGCCTGCGCGGGCTTGCCTCGCGCATCGTCGCGCTCGAGCATTGGGACCGCCTCGCCATCCGGCGCATCGTGGACGATCTCTTCGCCGGCCAGCGCGCGCTGACCGCGCAGGCGCTGGAACGAGCGCGACAAAACCGGCAACGCGCGAAGACGGCGCGAAGGCGGTCGCGCGATTGGGCGGAGGCACATGACGAAACGCTGGCGCGCACGCGCGCTTTCCTGAGCGAACTCGAACGCAGCGGCGATCTGTCCATCGCCAAGCTCACGCTCGCCAACAGCCAGATCCACGAACTGGCGGGATTGTAATTTTACCCTCTCTCGAAGGAGGGTAAAGCTCTTTTGATCTCTCTGCCCGCCGCGGAATCTCCACCGCGAATACCCATGCATAGCCGATCGACAGATAGGCATGCCGCCAGTACCGCGGGCACCACGCAAATAAAGCGCGTATTGACAATCCCGACGATCAGCAGCACGCCGCGAAGCCACCGGCGAAAGCGTGGCGAAGCGCCGTCACGCGTGCCGCGCACGATGCGCAGCGTCCTGCTGCCGAGCACGGAACGAGTTTTCATCCTCGCGGAAATTGCGCGCGAAAACGAAGATGGCGGCCGAAAGCGCCAATCCCGTCGCGATGAATTCGACGCCCAGAAAATACCGGATGGCTGGCCGGGAATAAGCCCGATCAACGCCGATGACCAGCATTTCGAACTGCACGAACAACGCTGCGAACGCGCGGGTGAGATAGCCGTCCGCTTTCAGGATATGCGGCAGGCTGATGGTCAGGCCGACGAAAATCAGCCCGGCAAGCGTCGCGCCGACTTGCGCGACGGTGACGAAGAAGTCGTGCCAGGCGAGGATGTCGTTTGGCGTTATCCCCGCCCCCGCAATCATGTTCTTAACGCGGCGCCATTCTGATGGAGCCGTCGAGGCGCACGCTTTCGCCGTTGAAATAGCCGTTGCGGATCATCTCAAGCGCGAGCGAGGCATATTCCACCGGATTGCCCAGACGCGGCGGGAACGGCACTTGCGCGCCCAGCGCCGCCTTCACCTGTTCGGGGGCGGCGGCCAGAAGCGGCGTGTTGAAGATGCCGGGAAGGATCGTGTTCACGCGGATGCCTTCCTGCGCAAGATCGCGCGCGATGGGAAGCGTCATGCCGACGACGCCGCCCTTGGAAGCGGAATAAGCCGCCTGACCGACCTGGCCATCCTGTGCGGCAACCGATGCGGTGTTCACGATCGCGCCGCGTTCGCCGCCTTCCAGCGGATCGAGCGAGAGCATGCCTTGCGCCGAATGCGCGATGCAGCGGAACGTGCCGACGAGATTGATCTGCACGATGAAGTCGAACGCCTCGGTCGGGAAGCGGCGGATCTCGCCCGTCTTCTTGTCGCGGCTCGCGGTCTTGATCGCGTTGCCGGTGCCCGCGCAATTCACGAGGATGCGTTCCTGGCCGATTGCCGCGCGCGCCTTCTTGAAACCTTCGGCGACGCTTTCTTCATTCGTCACGTCCACGCGGGCGAACACGCCGCCGAGTTCGGCCGCAACCGCTTCGCCCTTGCTCGCATTGAGATCGAACAGCGCCACTTTCACGCCGTGCTTGGCGAGCGCGCGCGCGGTTGCCTCGCCGAGGCCGGATGCGCCGCCGGTGATGACGGCCGAAATCGATGAATTCAGTTCCATGGGGTTTTCCTCTCCAGATATGACGAATTGTCGGGACTCTTAGACCGCGCGGAAAGCCTGCGCCTAGAGCACCATCTGAGTCTGCGTCACCAGGGCCACGAGCTTGCCGTCCGCCCGCGTGATCCGGGTCTGCCAGACCGAGCTGCGCCGCCCGATATGGATGGGCGTGGATTCGGCCTCCACCGTGGTGCCTTCTTTCGCGGCCCCGATGAAATTCGTCTTGCTCTCGATGGTCGTGGTCCCGCCCGCGCCTTCCGGCAGATTGAGGAACGCGCCCGTCGCCCCCAGCGCATCGGCGAACGCCATCACAGCGCCCCCATGCAGGATATTGCCCGCCGTGCAGAGGTCCGGGCGCACCACAAGCCTGCCCCGCACCCGCGCCTTGCCCGCCTCCAGGATTTCCACCCCCATCAGCTTGGGAAAAGGCTGGGCGGACAGGATTGCGGAAAGATCGGTTGCCATGAATTCCTCGCTGGTTTCCGGCAGGATTCCACGCGAAAGCCCGGTTCCACAATTACCTTCTCCTTCCGGCCCTTTTCTTTGCCCCTCCCCCACCCGATATTCGGCTCATGCAAAGCGATGCCGAACTCCCCGATTCCCGCGTGCTCCTGCCAGCCGTGATCGCGCGCAACGAGCGGATCGTCCGCGAGGGCTTCTGGAAGAAGCTGATGAAGAAGGCCGGCCGCGTGCCCTTCGCCGAGGAACTGGCGACGGCTTATTACTGCGTGACCGACCCCACGACGCCGCCGCGCGTGCGCGGGATTTTGCTGGGCGCACTCGCCTATTTCGTCGTGCCGCTGGATGCCATCCCCGATTTCGTGGCGGGCATCGGCTTTACGGATGATGCCGCCGTCGTCGCGGGCGCGCTTGCGCTCGTCTCGCGCTACATCCGCGCCGAACATCGCGAACAGGCGCGCAAGGCGCTGCATCTGCCGCCCCGCGAGCATCGAGCGTGAAGGCCGCGGACGTCGAGAAATTCCTGCTTTCGCTCCCCGGCGCAACGCTTTCGATCCAGTGGGGCGAAAACCGCGTGTTCAAGATCGGCGGCAAGATCTTCGCCATCCTCGGCCCCAAGGGAAACAGGCTGCAGGGCCTTTCATTCAAGGCCGGACAAGACAGTTTCCACATTCTCACGCGCACCAAACACATCATCCCCGCGCCCTATCTCGCGCGCGCCCATTGGGTGCTGCTCGAACGGATGGATGTGCTGGGCGTGAAAGACTTGAAAGCCTATCTCACCCGCGCGCACGCGATGGTGGCGGGCGGATTGTCGAAGAAGAAGCGCGCCGAATTGGGCATCGCGGTTTCGATGAAGGATGAGATTTTCGATCCGTTCGCCTGAACGGCTCAACGCACCGCGACGAGCTTGGCCTTGAGTTTTTCGGTGCTCGTCTTGTCGTTGGCGTGGCCGCCGACGAATTCCATACCGATGCCATTTTCATGGATGCGGGCAACGCGCCCCGCCATCTGGCCGATCAAAACGAACTCGCCGATCGGCGGACGCACATGGGTCTTCAGCGAGACGCCGGAAAGCGAAAGATCCAGCACCTCGCATTTCACCGTTTCGCCATCGGCGCGGGTGAAGCGGGTGAAGCCTTTGGCGGGGGCGCGATCATGGCGGCGAAGATCGGCTTCGCTGACGAGGTTCTTGTTGGCGAACAAGGTGAGCTGTTCGGCCACGCGCTCGCGCTTCAGGGCGGAGCAATTGAAACGAATCCCGAAACCGCCCACGGCACGGTTGACGGCGGAGCCTTCGAACCGGCCAAAGCCATCGACATAAAGGACGACCTGGGTATCGGGCGCGATCTCGCCTTCGCATTCGACGGCAGCGCCGCCCGGCGAGAGGTCGAGGATCTTGCAAGGCGTCTCGCGGCTTTCGGCGGGCACAAACAGGCGGCCCGGCAGGTCCACACGCACGCGCTTGAAGCGCCGGCGCTCGGCCTTTGCCTTTTCAATCACCGGCTCGAGTTCAGCTTTCATCGCCAGCGAGGGCCTCCCCGGCACCCGGTAAACAGCTTTGCAAGACCGCCACTATCGCCCCAAGAGGGTCAACGGATCGTTTACGGCGCGACACTTTTTACGGGATTTCTTTGGGCGGCGGCTTGGCTTAACGTCTGCGAAACCACGCGCGCAGCCGGGAGGCGCGCCAACCTTAGGGGCTTCAAAAAATGAGACGTGTGGCGCTGGTGATTGCGGCGGGGCTTTCGCTGTCGGCTTGTTCCTTCCTGGGGCTGGGCGGACGCACCGTGATGGACGATCTGGCCGATGCCGAACCGCAGGGCTCGGCCTTCAACCGGGCGCTGTTCTCGGACTATTCCTATCTCGCCAAATCCTTCGGCGACATCGAAATCCCCGAAGGCGATTCGTTCGATCAGAGCGGATCGGCCTCGATGAATTCGGGCTCGCTGGGCGGGCTTGCCGCCGGCTATGCCCGCAAGGCGCTGGATGCTTCCAAGGGCATCGACGTTTCGCCGGAGCCCGCGCGCACCGATTTGGGCGAGCAGCTTCGCAGCCGCCTCGTCCGTGCGATCCTGCGCGGCAAGGATTATTCGCCGGAAGCCGCCGCCCGCGCCCAGGTGGATTACGATTGCTGGGTGATGAATGCGCGCGTCTCCCAGCAGCTGAGCGCGTCCGACCAGTGCAAGCACTCGCTGGACATCACGCTGCCTCGTCTCGAACGCACGGTGCAGCAGGCGAGATAGACCTTCCTTCGCCATCAACGCTTTGTTAAGCCGGCTCCACTACCTTAGGTAGCATTATTCCTATGGAACAACCTCGGCCGGGGGTTGGGGCCGTAAATGGGTTTGGTGGTTGAGCGCCGCGCGCGGCTGGATGCGCGCGGCAACGCGGCGATCGAGTTCGCGCTGGTCGCGCCGATATTCCTCATGTTCCTGATGGGGATCGTTTCGTATGGCGGCTATTTCTGGCTGGCCCACAATCTTCAGGAGCTTGCCAACGATTCCGCACGCGCAGCCGTGGCCGGCCTGACCTCCGACGAACGCACAACGCTCGCGCAAAATTCCTTCGATAGCGAAGTCGCCCATTACGCCGCGCTGACACCCGCAAGTGCACAGGTGCTCTACAACGGCGACCCGCAGAATTTCACCGTCAGCATTTCCTACGACGCTTCGGCGTCGGGGTTCTGGGCCGCCGCAAGGGCTGATACCGATGCCGTCCTCCACCATCGTGCGCTCGGCTTCCATCCGTCTTGGAGGCTATTGATGCGGCCCAGACTTATTCGTAAAGCGCGCGCTCTTCTCCACGAGAAGCGCGGCGCGATCTCCATCATCACCGCATTGTCGGCGATGGTGCTGCTCGGCTTCACCGCGGGCGCGGTGGATTTCGGCAATGTGTTCCTGCGTACCCGGCAATTGCAGGGCATGGCCGATCTGGCGGCGATGGCGGCCGCGAGCGATCTCTCCCATGCGCAGGCCGCAGCCATGGCGACCGCGAACGCCAACGCATGGACTTCGCCGCTGACGGCAGATGTCGCGACCGGCATCTACCAGCCCAAGGCGAGCCTCGCCGTCGACAAGCGTTTCGCACCCGACACCACGACCTCGATGAACGCTGCCAAGGTGACGCTCAACTCCAGCGCCGACCTTTATTTCGCGGCACTCCTGCTTGGCCGTTCGCAACTTTCGATTTCGCGCACGGCGACCGCCGCGCGCGCCGAAGTCGCCTCCTTCTCCATCGGCTCGCGCCTGCTGTCGTTGCAGGGCGGTATCGCAAATGCGGTGCTTTCGGGCCTGCTCGGAAGCTCGGTCAATCTTTCGGTGATGGATTACAATTCGCTGGCAAACGCCCAGGTCGATCTCTTCCAATATTCCAACGCGCTCAAATCGCGCCTCGATCTGAATGCCGCCTCGTTCAACCAGACGCTCTCGACCAAGATGACGACAAGCGATGCGTCTGAGCGGCATCGCCGATGTGCTGACGGCCAACGGCAACACAGGTGCGGCCCAGGCCATGCGCACCATCGCGGGCGCCGCGAACAGCCAGAAGATCGACATTGGGCAGCCTGATGGATCTGGGCCCCTATGGCGATCAGGATTATCTCAATCCCGATGGCGGCTCCGGCGTGACGGTGAGCGCGCTCGATCTGGCGACGGCAGCACTCGGCATCGCGCAAGGCGGCCATCAGGTGCAATTCAATCTGGCAACAGGCGTACCCGGCCTCACCACGATCACCGCCACGCTCGCCATCGGCCAGCGCCCTTCCAACTCGCCATGGATCGCCATCACCGACAAGAACGATGTGATTGTGCGCACCGCACAGGCGCGCCTTTATCTCGATGCACAGGTCGCGCCCGCGGGCAGCGCGCTGGCGGGTGTGGCCAGCATCGACGTGCCGATCTTCGTCGAACTGGCATCCGCGCAAGCCAAACTCGCCAGTATCCAGTGCGGCGCAACGCCTGCGACAATCAGGTGACGCTTTCCGTCGCCCCCAGCATCGGGCAGGCCGCCTTGCCAGCCTGAATTCGGCGCGCCTCACCGATTTCACCACGCCGACGCTCACCAGCGCTCGTTCACTCTCATCGGCACCGCATTGCTGCAGGTAATAGGCTTCGCCAATGTCCAGCTTGGCGGCACCACCTGGCAGAATGTGAACTTCAGCGGCAGCGACATCGCGGCACAACACGGTGAAGACGGTCAAGACCAACGATCTGATGAAGGCTCGTCTTCTCCAGCCTTCTTGGCAATCTCAGCCTCAAGGTGAAATTGCTCGGGCTGGGGCTTGGGCCTTGGCCAGGGACCGGTGACTGCGGCCGTGAATTCCACGCTCGCGGCCGTCGCCACCCCGCTCGATGGAGTGGTCAACGGCCTGACCGGGCTTCTGGGGCTGGGCCTTGGCGAGGCCGATGTGCGGGTCAATGGTGTTCGCTGCAATGCGGTAGCGCTGGTGAAGTGACGAACTCGCACGCTGACGGGCAGGAAATATTGATATAATGTCAGTTCCCAGAACTCGATCATGGCACGGGAACATCATGACGACTTACGATTACATCATCATCGGCGCAGGCAGTGCCGGCTGCGTTCTCGCCAACCGTCTCAGCGCCGATCCGACCGTGCAGGTGCTGCTGATCGAGGCGGGCGGGCGCGACAAGTCGCTGATGATCCACATGCCCGCCGGTATTCCGCAACCTGATCGGCAAGCCCAATCCATACAACTGGTATTACGACACCGAAGGCCAGCAATACCTCAACAACCGCAAGCTCTATTGGCCGCGCGGCAAAGGCTGGGGCGGATCGTCCTCGATCAACGGGATGATCTACATTCGCGGGCACGCGCGCGATTACGACAACTGGCGGCAGATGGGCTTGCGAAGGCTGGTCCTATGCCGATGTGCTGCCCTATTTCAAACGCGCCGAGAACTACGAAAACGGCGGCGAATGATTTCCATGGCGATGCAGGGCCCGCTGCATGTCTCCAACGGGCGTTCGGTCAATCCGCTGTTCCGCGCCTTTCGTCGAGGCGGGCATCGAAGCAGGCCATCCCGCGACGCAAGGATTTCAACGGCTATGCGCAGGAAGGCTTCGGCCCCTATCAGCTGACCATCCACGACGGCAAGCGCTGGAGTGCGGCATCGGCCTATCTCAAGCCCGTGCTCGACCGGCCCAATCTGAAAATCGAATCCCACGCGATGGTCAGCCGCGTGCTGTTCGAAGGCAAGCGCGCCATCGGCGTGGAGTTCGTGCAGAAGAAACAGACGATACAGGTGCGCGCCGACCGCGAAGTGATCCTGTCGGGTGGCGCGGTGAACTCGCCGCAAACGCTGATGCTGTCCGGCATCGGCCCCGGCGAGACGCTGCGCAATTTCGGCATTCCCGTGGTCGCCGATCTCAAAGGCGTCGGCGCGAATTTGCAGGATCATCTGGATTGCTCGATCCAGTATGAATGGACCAAGCCCATCACGCTCTACAGCGCAGCATGAAGCCCGCGAACATGATCAAGACGGGCCTGCAATATCTGCTGTTCGGCACCGGCATCGCGACCAGCCAGGGTTTGGAAACGGGCGCCTTCATCAAAAGCCGCCCCGATCTCGAAACGCCCGATCTGCAATATCATTTCATCGCCGCGCTGATGTATGACCACACGCGCCGGAAAGCCGATCGTCACGGCTTCATGGCGCATGTCTGCCAGTTGCGCCCGCAAAGCCGCGGCTTCATCTCGATCAAATCGACCGATCCGAGCGTGGCCCCGCTGATCCAGCCCAACTATCTCGAAGCCGAGGAAGACCGCCGCGCGCTGCGCGAGGGCGTTCGCATCGCGCGCGATGTGTTTGCGCAGAGCGCCTTCGATCCCTATCGCGGCCCGGAACTGATGCCGGGCGCCCATGTGCAAAAAGACGAGCAGATCGACGCCTTCATCCGCGAAACGGCGGAAACGATCTATCACCCCGTCGGCACCGCCAAGATGGGCAATGACGATCTTTCGGTGGTCGACGGACAGTTGCGCGTGCATGGCGTCGAAGGCTTGCGCGTGATCGATGCGTCGGTGATGCCCGCACTTGTTTCCGGCAACACCAATGCGCCCACCATCATGATCGCGGAGAAAATTTCCGACGCGATCCTTGGCCGCGCAGCCCTGCCGCCCGAACATGTGCGCGTCGCCGAAGATGGGCACAGCATGGCTGCGGAGTAATCCGCAAAAGCATCAGGGGGGATAAGCATGCAAGACCAGCTACTCTACGCGATGGGCGCGCTTGCGCTTCTGACGTTCAATGTCCTGCTGTTCATCCCGATCCGGCGGTTTCGCGCGGCGTTCGCGGGCCAAGTCGGGCCGGAGGATTTCAAGCTCGGCGAATCTGCCCGCGTGCCGGGAAATGTTTCGATTCCCAACCGCAATTACATGAACCTCACCGAATTGCCGGTGCTGTTCTATGCCATCTGCCTGATGTTCTATGTGACCGCCCGCACCGACATGACGGTTGTGTGGCTTGCCTGGACTTTTGTGGCCCTGCGCGTGCTGCACAGCATTATCCACATCACCTACAACAATGTGTTCCACCGTCTTTCGGTATTTGCCATCAGCAACTTCGTCCTTCTCGCGATGTGGGTGACGTTTTTTGCCAAAGGTTTGTGAGGGGCGCTATCGCGGGCGCAACTTCGCGCCTATGCTCGACGTCATGATGAAGATGCGCGCGCTCGCCCTTTCGCTGTTTTCCGTGACCTTCCTTGGCAGGCGGCGCGCTGGCCCAGCCGCTTCCGCCCGCGCCCGCCGATGGCGGACGCCTCGATGTCCAGCCGCTCAATTTCGATCTCTGGTGCCAGGAAACCGAGAAACTTCCGCCGGACCGCTGCGACAAGCGCCTGCCGGAGGACGATGCGGCGTTCAACGCCTATCGCGCCAAGGTCGAGAAATACGAAGTGCCGTATCTCAAGAACAAGCAGGACACCCAAACCCTGAACCGCACGATCCTGCACTCCGAGCCGAGCCAGAACCCGGCCAACAATTCCCAGCAGCCGCCCGCGCCCAATCCGTAATCCCCGCTTTTTGAAGGCGATCGCCGCCCCTCCTTGAAAGCTTGTCCTTTCGTCCATATACTCTGCAACACAGAGTACTCTGGAGAAAGTTCCATGACCGACCGGGAAGAGGCTTCGGCCCTGCTCGCCGATGTGGCGGGGATGGAGCAGCGGACCAAGGAATTCCTCACCTATTCCCGGATCAGCCAGTCCTTCATCCTGTGGGGCGGGATCTGGTTCGCCGGTTACGCCTCCGCCCATTTCCTCCCGGCCCATGCAGGCTGGATATGGCTGGGGCTCGATGTCTTCGGCGTGATCGCCAGTTCCGTGATGGCCGTGCGCGTGAAACGCGACCATGGCTATTTCCGGTTGCGCCTGCCTGCCACCGTTCTCACTTTCATCGGCTTCGGTTTGTTGTGGTTGAACCTTGGCCATTTCAGCTGGCGCGAGCAGACGGCCTTCTGGCCGACGCTGTTTTCCTTTGCGCTGATCCTGTTCGGCATGTGGGTGGGCCGTGCCTTCATCATCGCCGCCGTTGTGCTCACCACGTTGACGCTTACGGGATATGCAATCTCCGGCGATTACTTCGACATCTGGATGGCGGTGGTGGGTGGCGGCGCGCTGATCGGCATCGGCCTGTGGCTCAGGAGCTGAGCGCATGGCCGGCCCCGACGAAATCATCCACCAGTCGCTACGCCTGAAAATAATGGCGGCGCTGAACACGCTCGACCGTGACGACCAGATCGAGTTCACGCGCCTCAAATCCATCACGGGCGCGACCGACGGCAATCTGGGCGCACATCTCGAAACGCTGGCGAAGGCGGGCTACGTCGACATCGAAAAACGCTTCGAAGGCAAACGCCCGCAAACCCGCGTGAAGGCAACCGCGCAAGGGCGCAAGGCCTTCGCCGATCACGTCGCCTATCTGCGCGAAATCCTCGACACCTCCCAAAGCTGATCGACCCGGAAAGGGACCTTGCCATGCTCCAATTTATGAAAGCCTTCAGGCCGATCCTTTCGGACTTCGCGGCCACCATCGTCTTCATTGCGCTTTATGCCATCACCGGCAGCATCTATGCCGCCATTCCGCTCGGCATCGCGGCGGGCATTCTGCAGATCGTCTGGCTGAAATATCACCGCACTCCCGTCAGCACGATGCAATGGGCAAGCCTTGTGCTGGTGATCGTGCTGGGCGGCGCCTCGCTGCTCACCCACGATGCGCGCTTTGTGATGATCAAGCCCAGCATCGGCACCTTCGCCATCGGCTGCGTGATGCTGTCATCCAACTGGCTGGATCGTTATCTGCCGCCTATCGTGAAGGAAAATGTCAGCGAAGCTTTCACGCTGGCGTGGAGCCGCGGCTGGGGCGCTTATCTTTTCCTGCTGGCGGCCGCCAATCTTTATGTGGCCTTCGCGATGGGGCCGAAAGCCTGGGCGTGGTTCAACGGCATCGTGCCGATAGCGGGCCAGATCGGCCTTTTCCTGATCCAGTTCATGATCACGAGGTTCGTCGTGCGCCGCCGCGTGGCGGCCCGTATCGCGGCGGGCGAACCGCGCGAGCTGGTGCTGGCCGGCGAATAGGGAATTGGCAGCGGCTAGACTTCGACCGCGATCCCCGTTCCGAACACATCCAGCGACTGGACGATGCGATCGACGGGCTGTGGCGGTTGCGCCGGAGCCTGGTTCACGATGAGGCGCAGATGCGGCGCCCTGGCATGACCGCGGAACGCAGCCAGCGAAGCAGGCGGCGGGAAATCGGGCATCGGGATCGGTTCGTGCTCATCGATCATCTGCGAACCGATCAGGCGTTCGAACGCGATGGGCTTTCCGGCGAGCGCGTTGATATCGGTCAACACCTGCACCATGCCGAGGAATCGGGTGGGCTCCGCGCCGTTGAAGGTGATCGGCGCCAGGATCGTTTCGATTTCCACCATGCCGCAATCGGCGGTGGCGGCGATCGAGGAAAGGCATAACGGCTGATTTTTGGCCAGCGACTGCTTCAACAGGCCGCCCAGCGCGATGCGGCTCTGGCTTTCCCAATGTGCCAGGAAGCTGATGCCCTTCAATTCGGCGCCGAATTTTTCGCACAGCGAGGTGCCGGCGAGGCGATAGAGCGGGCGTTCGATATCCTTGGCATCGAGGATGAACACATAGGAGAGCATGCGCTTGATGGAGCGCGGATCGATCTCGGTCTGGTCCGGCACTGCGCGCCCGCGACGCAGGCGGCTCCAATAGCCCACCAGGAGATGACTGTTCTTATGTTTCATGACCGATATCCCAACCGCTCCGCGGGCTGAACCAGTTCGGAACGCGTGCCCGCCTTCTGGAACCTGTATGAGCAGGAGCCGTGCCAGAGTGCAGAGGGTAAACCGGCGGTTAATCGAACAGATCGTTGTGCGGATTTGGGATTTTCAGCCCCATGGTCCCGCGTTTGGGTTCGCCGAACAGCGGCACGTCGCGCGATTTCAGGATGGGCGTGAGCGCAAGCCCGATCACAAAACCGCCCACATGCGCCCACCACGCAACACCGGGCTGCGCTGCATCGGACATCACCGCGTTGAACAATTGCAGCGCGAACCAGAAGCCCACCACCCACATCGCGCCGATGCGGAACGGATAGAAAATTACAATGCCCCACGGTATCAACACCCGCACCTTGGCGCGCGGATAGAGCAGAACATAAGCGCCCAACACGCCCGAGATCGCGCCCGATGCACCGACCATCGGGATCAGCGAATACGGGCTCACGAACGCCATGGTGAGGGCCGCCGCCACGCCGCAGACGAGATAGAACAGCAGGTAACGCACATGCCCCATCGCGTCTTCGACATTGTTCCCGAAGACCCAGAGGTAAAGCATGTTGCCGCCCAGATGCATCAGCCCGCCATGCAGGAACATGGACGTGAAGATGGTCAGGAGCGCCGGATAGGCCGGAACGAGCGCATTGGCGCCGGCCGGATGGGTGAGCATGGCGGGAACAAATCCCAGACCGTTCACCACACTTTCGCCCCGGCTTCCCAACGCGAATTCGCCCGCGAACACAGCGACACAAATCCCGATCAGCAGCCAGTTCACATAAGGGGTTAGCCGGACCGGATTGTCGTCCGAGAACGGGATCATGGCGTCCGCACCGCTTGCGCTGCCGGGCCTTCAACTGTGCCGAAATGGGCCAGCGGCCGCCCCCAGACACCGCGCTTGCATGGCATGTTTCGTGAACCCCCACCCTCAGTCGTTAAGGCTATGCCCGGGTTTTCGCCTGCGCGCGTTCGCCCGCGCGTAGGATGCAATGATTAAGGAGCGTTCACCATGGCGCCGAGGCCAAATTCCTGTCTTGCCACCGCGTTGGCCGCGGCGCTGGCGCTTTTGCCGCTGACGCAAGCAGCCGCGGCGACAGGCTTTGGCACGCTGGCGGCAGGGCCCGCCTGCGCCGCGGTCTTCCCCGGCAATGGCGGCGGAGGGCACAGCGGCGGCCACGGCTCGACGCTCATCATCAACAAGCCCGTCACGATCAACAAAAACGTCACCATCTTCAAGCCGGTCACGATCAACAACAAGGTGAGCGTCTACAAGCCGATTACGATCAACAAACCCGTCACCATCAATAATTCCGTCAGCATCAACAAGCCGGTGACGATCAACAACAACATCGACAATTCCAAGAACATCAGCATCTACAAACCCGTCACCATCAACAACAACATCGACGTGACGAAGAACATCGACAATTCCAAACATATCGACATCACCAAGAACATCGATCTGTCGAAGAATATCAACATCGACAACTCCGTGGTGATCAACAAGAACATCGACAATTCCAAGAACATCAACATCACGAAAAACATCGATAATTCCAAGAACATCAATATCGAGAAGAATGTCACGATCAACAAATCGATCGTCATCAACAAGGGCGGCAGCGGCAGCGCGTCCGCCAGCGCCTTTGCCTATGCGAGCGCTTTTGCCAGCGCCCAGGCCAATGCGAGCGCCACCGCCATTTCCTATGGCGGCAACCAGTATGTCTCGATTTCCAACCAGACATCCGGCAATGTCGGCGGCAATGTTTCGGTGAACGCGCAGAACGCCTGCGTCGAGCAGGAAGCCAATGTCGTCAAATCCATCCACGCCGTCTGCGTCGATCGTTCGGGCCGCGAATATCCCGCTTCCCACATGATCCCGGATACATGGGTCGAGGGTTCCTACGAAGGCGAGATCGCGCGCTGCATTCCCGGTTCGACCGTGCGCGTTTCGGTGGGCAATGTCGCCCAATCCGATCAGGGGCTGGCGGGCACATTCGAAGGCGGCCAAACGCTTTCCTGTGCGGCAGGCGAGGCGCTCGTGCATTATCGCGGCGGCATGCTCAAATGCGCGCGCGCCAGGCCGGTGAAAGATTGCACCGAACGGGTGAACCTGCGCCGCTGGGGATCGGGCGATTTCTTCTTTTCCTACCGCGCCCGCGTCTGCGTGGCCGCCCCCGCCGAGGCCTCTGCCGCCAGCAGCGAAGACCTCTCGGGCATGACCCTCGAAGGCGGCGTCGGCTCGGGCGATAGCGGGTATTAAGCCAGCCCGCTTATTGTGCGGTTTCTTAACATTGCTAACACTAATCTCGCTCATCTCATGTCGAGCGAAACGGTGATCGGCCCCTCCCGCGGCTTCTTCTTGCCATCGTGATTGCGCTGGCCGCAGCTCGACGCGACATGGCTTTCAGCCGTCGCATTTCGCAATCGACTGGCGCGCCTATTCGTCTGATTGCGCCTGTTGGCCTGCTGGCGCTCACCGCGCAGCGGCATATTCTACACAACCCTCCGCACAGGACGAGACGTCTCGTCCGCGTATTGGTTCTGGAACCGCATTCCTGATCGTCTTTTCCGCGTCTGGCCGCCGCGATTCCAACTATTTCCTGCTCACAGTTGCGACGGTGCCGAATTGATCGAATTTGCTTGCCGGTCTTGATCGCGCGATGGGCAATCGATCTGGCCCGCGATGATCGCGTGGGCAAGCAGGCCACCGGCTCATCGATCTCCTGTTGTTTACTGTCTATCGGCACCGTCGCTGCCGCAAATCGCCCTGCTCATTGTTGTTCTGGGATGGCAATCCTCGATTGCGAAAATCTATTCGTTCTGCCTCGCCATAGCTTGCGCATCGTTCCTCGGCGATCGGGTCTCTGGGCTGGTCTTTCCGTCCTTCGGGCGCGATGTCGGTCTATCAGCTGCCGAGCTGCGCGTCATCTGCAGTACACGCCTTTGGCTGCTCGATCTCTGTTTACGCGCGACGACTTCTGTCGCATACTGCTCGCCAGACGGTCCCGGCTTTATCGCGCCGAGCGATTTGCAGCGGCCTGATCGGCTTTCCGTCTTTTCATGCGGTGCTGTCGGCGTCTGCTCGTTACCTGGTCTGCGAGCAGCCTTAAAGCGCTATGTCTTTGTGCCGGTCTTGGCGCTCAACTTCCTGGTTCTTCTTTCCACGCCGATCCAGGGCGGCCATCATGTCGTCGATGTTCTGGCCGGATTCGCTGCTGGCGGGTGTTGTCGATCGCTGTCTTGGCCGAACGGGTGACCGCTCTCCTGCGGCGCGCGGACGCATCTTGCCGCATCCTGCGTCACTTTCGCGGTGCCGACTTCATCGCGGCACAAAACAGCCCATGCCGCTGTGGCAAGCTCCGCTTGCACGGGGGGCTTGCGCTGATATTGTGCGGCCCGCGCCGGAATGATCCGGCCCCTCCCTCGCCTCCTCTTTTTCCGGGACCGCACATGAACATCCATGAGTATCAGGCCAAGGGCGTGCTGAAAGAATTCGGCGTGCCGGTGCCCAAGGGCAAGCCGCCTTCACCGTTGAAGAAGCGGTTGCCGCCGCGAAAGAGCTTCCGGGCCCGGTCTGGGTCGTGAAGGCGCAGATCCATGCGGGCGGACGCGGCAAGGGCGGCGGTGTGAAAGTTGTGAAATCCATCGAGGACGTGCGCAAGGAAGCCGAGCGCATGCTGGGGATGACGCTGGTCACACACCAGACCGGCCCCGCGGGCCGCGTGGTGAAGCGCCTCTATATAGAAGACGGTTCGGCCATCGACCGCGAACTCTATCTCTCCGCCCTCGTCGACCGCGCCACCAGCCGCGTTGCGTTCATCGCCTCGACCGAAGGTGGCATGGACATCGAGGAAGTCGCCCACAAGACGCCCGAGCGCATCCACACCTTCCAGGTCGAACCGGCGGCAGGCTATTCGCCTTATGTCGGCAACGAGATCGCGGTCGCGCTGAAGCTGAAGGGCGCGGAAGCCAAACAATGCAGCGCCGTGGTGAAAAGCATCTACGACGCCTTCATCGCCAAGGACATGAGCCTGCTCGAAATCAATCCGCTGGTCGTGACGAAAGACGGCAAGGTCATCTGCCTCGACGCCAAGATCAATTTCGACGACAACTCGCTCTACCGCCACAAGGATATTCAGGCCCTGCGCGATCTCGAAGAAGAAGATCCCGCCGAAGTCGAAGCCTCGAAATACGATCTCTCCTACATCAAGCTCGATGGCACGATCGGCTGCATGGTGAACGGCGCGGGCCTTGCCATGGCGACGATGGACATCATCAAGCTCTATGGCGAAGAACCGGCGAACTTCCTCGATGTCGGCGGCGGCGCCACGAAAGAGAAAGTCACGCAGGCGTTCAAGATCATCGTCAGCGATCCCAATGTGAAGGGCATCCTGGTCAACATCTTCGGCGGCATCATGAAATGCGACATCATCGCGGAAGGCATCGTCGCCGCCGCGAAAGAGATTTCGCTTTCGGTTCCGCTGGTGGTGCGCCTCGAAGGCACCAATGTCGAACTCGGCAAAAAGATTCTCGCCGAATCCGGCCTGCCCATCGTCTCCGGCTCCGATCTCGCCGATGCCGCTCAGAAGATTGTCAAAGCGGTCAAGGGATAAAGTGCAACCATCCTCCCCGTGAAACGGGGAGGTGCCCGGCGCCGGGCGGTGGGGTCAGACCGAATGACAGCAACGACGGGATACACCTGGACACGGGCGCAAACGGCGCGCGCGAGAGAATTCCGCCGTGCGATGACCAAACATGAGGTCAGACTTTGGATTCACCTTCGTGACGGGCAGTTGGGGAATTTCCCGTTTCGCCGCCAACATCCCGTCGGCCCATATTATCTCGATTTTTATTGCGCGAAGGCAAAACTGGCCGTCGAACTGGATGGCAGTCAACATGAGATACCTTCGGCACGGGAATACGATGCGGCACGCACGCGGTTTTTGTCGCGCAAAGGTATTCGCGTTCTCAGATTTTGGAATGCCGAGTTCGATGGCGACGATATGAGACCGGTGCTCAATCGCATCCAAGAAGCACTTGAAACTAACCCCACCTGCACGCCTGCGGCGTGCGTCCTCCCCGTTTCACGGGGAGGGTAGATAGACGGAAAGCACACCATGTCCATCCTCGTTGACAAGAACACCAAAGTTATCTGCCAGGGCTTCACCGGCAATCAGGGCACGTTTCATTCCGAACAGGCCATCGCCTATGGCACCAAGATGGTGGGCGGCACCTCGCCCGGCAAAGGCGGCACAATGCATCTGGGCCTGCCCGTGTTCGATACCGTGCGCGAGGCCCGCGAGAAGACCGGCGCAGATGCAACCGCGATCTATGTTCCGCCGCCGTTTGCGGCCGATGCGATCCTCGAAGCGATCGATGCGGAAATTCCGCTGATCGTCTGCATCACCGAAGGCATTCCGGTGCTCGACATGGTGAAGGTGAAACGCGCGCTTTCCGGTTCGAAGTCGCGCCTCATCGGGCCCAATTGCCCCGGCGTCATCACGCCCGGCGAATGCAAGATCGGCATCATGCCGGGTCACATTCATCGCCGCGGCACCGTCGGCATCGTGTCGCGTTCGGGCACGCTCACCTATGAAGCCGTCGCACAGACAACTGCTGTCGGCCTGGGCCAGACGTCGTGCGTCGGCATCGGCGGCGATCCGGTGAAGGGCACCGAGCACATCGACGTGCTGGAGATGTTCCTTGCCGATCCCGAAACCAAATCCATCATCATGATCGGCGAAATCGGCGGCAGCGCCGAAGAAGATGCGGCCGACTTCATCAAACACAACAAGGTGAAAAAGCCGATGGTCGGGTTCATCGCCGGCGTCACCGCCCCTCCGGGCCGGCGCATGGGCCATGCGGGCGCCATTATCTCCGGCGGCAAGGGCGGCGCGGAATCCAAGATCGAAGCGATGAAGGCGGCGGGCATCCGCGTCTCGCCCAATCCGGCGGCACTCGGCACCACGCTTGTGGAACTCCTGAAAAATTAAGCGCCGTCACGCGCAGCACTACAGACGGCGCATGGCCTTCCTGACATACTGCGCCTTCGGCCAATCCTTCGGCCGCAGGGGACGGATCATATGCGTCGGTTGGTTGCTGGACTGCTCGTCATGGGCGTGGCTGCGTGCGGTTCGATGAATGGCGGCGACAAAAATGCGCCCGCATCGCAACCGGTTTCGCCGCAGGTTTATCCGGTGTTCTTCGTCGGCCACTCCGTCGAGATGACGGAAAGCGCCCGCAAGATCGTCGCATCCGCCGCGCGCGCCGCCAAGGAGATGGGCGTGAGCATGATCCAGCTTTCGGGCCCCAGCACGCAGGTCACCCCGCATTACGACCCGGGCCTCGCCGAACCGCGCATCAAGCTGATCGAAAACGAACTCGTCGCCGATGGCGTGGCGCGCGAGAAGATCGTGCGCACATCGCTGCCCACCGACAAGGTGCAGGTGGTGGACACGAGCGGCGCACAACGCGTGGAAATCAGGGTCGTGAAATAGGCTCTGCGCGCAGCGCATATTTCTTTTCAAAAATACCGCGCAGCCAGGATTGCATCGGCCGCTCGTAGAAGCGGTAGGAAAGCGAAGCCGCGCCTATCAGCGCGGCATAAAACGCGATCATCACCCAGCCGTTCATGAAGAAAAACGAGCCGACGCCCGCACGAAGCGCGATCAGCGCCAGCACAAGCTGCATCGGGAAATGCAGCATGTATGTCGCATAACTTATATCGCCCAGACGGCTGAGCAACCTTGGCGGCGGTCCGCGCAAATATTCGCGCAGCGCCAGCGCCAGAACCGTGGCTGGACACAACAGGCAATCGAACGCCAAAAGAAATTTGTCGTTTGCTTCTCCGTTCGCGACCCAGTGGCTGTCGCCATAGAGCAGGGCGAACAGGAAAAGCCATCCCGCTGCCGCCGCGATGGATAACCAATGCGAAATCATCGCGGCGCGCGGATCGGCACGCAATCGCTCCCAGATCGCAACCATCAGACCGCCCATGAAAAAGCAAGTCACGCCGCGCCCGATATGCTCTTCAAATAGTATCAGCAATGCGCCGGCAAGCGCCGCCGCAAAAATATGCAGCGGACGCCTCATTCCGGCCCGGCATGCGATGAAGAAGATCGCATACAGCAACACCTCGATGGATACAGACCATGAGGGCCCATCGAAGCTCTGTTCTGCCCGCGGCCACCAGTTTTGAACCAAGAAGAGCTGCGCCAGAAAGTGCTGCCAGTCATTTGCCCGGTATATGAAGAAATTGCCGTGGGCGGAGAAAAAGCAGCATTGCAGAACTGCAACGACGATCAGAAGCGCGACATGCAGCGGATAGAGACGCGAGAAGCGCAACGCGGCAAATCGGGGGCCGCCGATCGAACGAGTGCGGACCGCATCTGCGTAAAGCCAGAAGAAAACAAAACCGGACAGCACGAAGAACAGATCGACTGCCGCCCAGCCCTGAACGTAAAGCGGCTTCAACATCGCGTAGAGCGGCTGCGAGACACGGCCTTCTTCTTGCGTCCGGTATCCGCCAAGCGCCAAAAAATGTTGCCAGTGCCAGATAACGATGGCCAGCGCCGCCACGCCTCTGAGAGCGTCCAGAGAGTGCAGCCGTTTCATCAGCGCACCATCGGCCAAATCTGCGTTGTCGATCCCATGCCGGTCGCTTCATGCATTGGGGGCGGCCAAACGGAACACTGCTTCTTATGAATGACATGCCACCTGTTTAGGCGCCGTAAAATACCCATGATCTGGGCATGGCCGAGCGCAGACCCGAGGTCATTGGTGCGGTCATTGGCAAAACCGCGGCGCAAATGGGCCGAATGGCTTTTTTTGAGGTAGCGGAAAGGCTTTTGTCACATTGGAGCCGTTATTGTTGGCGCAGGTTGGATGGGCCGATACCTCGAAGTTTCGCGGTATCGACACCATATATTAACCTTCGTAACCCATTTCTTACCCGGTTTTTGGGGCGTGCATTCGGCACCGGAATGCGTTAAAGGCCTCCGCCTCGCCGGTGCGCGAACGGAAAGACAGGCGGCCTGTCCGCCAACCCATTGAAATGACAAGCCAAACAACTCCGAACCGACTGAACCGGGCTTCCAACGAAGTCCTGGATCTCACCTCGTTCCTGAACGGCGCCAATGCCGCCTTCATCGAACAGCTCTATGCCCAGTACCAGCAGAACCCCGATGCGGTGGACGATAGCTGGCGCGCCTTCTTCGCCGAACTGGGCGAGAACGGGCTTTCGCCGACCCAGCTCGGCCGCGGCCCCGGCTGGCGGCGCGACGCCAAGCTGAAGCTGGAGAACGGCGAAATCGTCTCCGCGCTGACCGGCCAATTGCAGCCGGGCGCCAAAAAGGGCGGCGCCACAGAAGACGATCTTCGCGCGGCTTCCAAGGAATCCGTACGCGCCATTCACATGGTGCGTGCCTATCGCGTGATCGGCCATCTCGAAGCCGATCTCGATCCGCTCAAGATCACGCCGAAGGAGCCGCATCCGCAGCTCGATCCCGGCTTCTATGGCTTCCACGAGGAAGACATGGACAAGCCCGTCTTCATCGACGGCGTGATGGGCCTCGAAACGGCCACGCCGCGCCGCATGGTGGAAATCCTCAAGCGCACCTATTGCGGCCGCATCGGCTACGAGTTCATGCACATCACCGATCCCGAGCAGAAGGATTGGCTGCAGCGCCGCATCGAAGGGCCGGACAAGGAGATTTCCTTCACGCCCGAAGGCAAGCGCGCGATCCTCAACAAGCTGATCGAATCCGAAGGCTTCGAGAAATTTGCCTCCGTCCGCTTCCTCGGCACCAAGCGTTTCGGGCTCGATGGCGGCGAAGCAACGATCCCCGCGCTCGAACAGATCATCAAGCGCGGCGGCCAGCTGGGCGTGAGCGAAATCGTGCTCGGCATGGCCCATCGCGGACGCCTGAACGTACTCGCCAATGTGATGAGCAAGCCGTATCGCCAGATCTTCCACGAATTCCAGGGCGGTGCCGCCAAACCTTCCGAAGTCGAAGGTTCGGGCGACGTCAAATATCATCTGGGCGCATCGAGCGACCGCGAGTTCGACAATCGCAAGGTCCATCTCTCGCTGACCGCAAACCCTTCCCATCTCGAAGCCGAAGATGCCGTGGTGCTGGGCAAGGCCCGCGCCAAGCAGAACCAGTTGGGCGACACACAGGCGCGTACAGCCGTGCTGCCGCTGTTGCTCCATGGCGATGCGGCGTTCGCAGGCCAGGGCGTGGTCGCGGAATGTTTCGCGATGAGCGGCACCAAGGGCTTCCGCACCGGCGGCACCATTCATTTCATCATCAACAACCAGATCGGCTTCACCACGGCCCCTATCTATTCCCGATCTTCTCCTTATCCATCAGATGTCGCGTTGATGGTGCAGGCCCCGATCTTCCATGTGAACGGCGACGATCCCGAAGCGGTCGTGCATTGCGCGCGCATCGCGACGGAGTTCAGGCAGCTGTTCCACAAGGATGTCGTGATCGACATGTTCTGCTATCGCCGCTTCGGTCACAACGAGACCGACGAACCGGCGTTCACGCAGCCTCTCATGTATCGCGCGATCAAGGATCATCCCTCGACGCTCGAACTCTATGCGGCAAAGCTGGTGGCGGAAGGCACGATCACCGAGGCCGATGTCAAGGCGATGATGGCCGATTTCAACAAGCGGCTGGACGAAGAATACGAAGCCGCCAAAACCCATCTGCCCAACCATGCCGATTGGCTGGATGGGCGCTGGAGCGGTTTTGCCAAAGCCGCCGAAGGCGATCGCCGCGGCCAGACATCGGTGCCGATCGAGCAACTGCAAAAGGTCGGCCGTGCGCTGACCACGGCGCCCGAAGGCTTCAACCTTCACAAGACCATCGCGCGCCAGCTTCAGGCCAAGGCCAAGATGTTCGAAACCGGCGAAGGTTTCGACTGGGCAACCGGCGAAGCGCTGGCGTTCGGCACGCTGCTCGATGAAGGTTATCCCGTGCGCCTTTCGGGGCAGGATTCCGCGCGCGGCACGTTCAGCCAGCGTCACTCCACGCTGGTCGATCAGGAAACCGAAGATCGCTACATTCCTCTGAACCACATCCGCGAGGGCCAGGGCGAATTCGAAGTGATCGACACGCTTCTTTCCGAAGAAGCCGTGCTCGGTTTCGAATACGGCTATTCCTCCGCCGAGCCGAAGGCGCTTGTGCTGTGGGAAGCCCAGTTCGGCGATTTCGCCAACGGCGCGCAGGTCGTCATCGACCAGTTCATCTCGTCCGGCGAAATGAAATGGCTGCGCATGAACGGCCTGGTGATGCTGTTGCCGCACGGCTATGAAGGTCAGGGCCCGGAACATTCCTCCGCCCGTCTCGAGCGCTATCTGCAATTGTGCGCGCAGGACAATATGCAGGTCGCCTGCCCCACCACGCCCGCGAATTACTTCCACATCCTGCGCCGCCAGATGCACCGGCCGTTCCGCAAGCCGCTGATCCTGATGACGCCGAAATCGCTGCTGCGCCACAAACGCTGCATCTCGTTCCTGTCGGATATGGGGCCGGGTGCCTCGTTCCACCGCGTGTTCCGCGATCAGGCCGAATGCGTCGATGGCGCAACCAGCGTGCAGCTTGTGCCCGACGATCAGATCAAGCGTGTCGTGCTCTGCACCGGCAAGGTCTATTTCGACCTGATGGAAGAACGCGAGAAACGCGGCGAAACCCGCATTCAGGCGCTGCGCATCGAACAGCTTTATCCCTTCCCGCAGGCAGCGCTTGCCGATGAACTGCGCCGCTTCCCGAAGGCGGAAATCGTCTGGTGTCAGGAAGAGCCGAAGAACCAGGGCGCCTGGAGCTTCATCGAACCGCGCATCGAGGACACGATCGCCAAGCTCGGCGGCAACGCCCGCCCGCGCTATATCGGCCGCCCCGAATATGCCTCCACCGCCGCCGGCCTGATGAGCCAGCACACCGCCGAACTTAAAGCATTCCTCGACGAGGCGCTCACGCTATGATGCCCCCTCGACTTCTCCCTCTCCCCCAGCGGGGGAGAGGGCCGGGGCGAGGGGGCGAATTTCGCCACCGTGTTCAAACATCACCCCCTCACCCTAACCCTCTCCCCCAAGGGGGAGGGGAACGACGATTGAGAGATTTCGAGATGAGCATCCAGATCAAAGTCCCGGCCATGGGCGAGTCCGTGACCGAAGCCACGGTCTCGCGCTGGTTCAAGAAAGAGGGCGATGCGGTCACGCGCGACGAACCGCTGCTCGAACTGGAAACCGACAAGGTGACGGTCGAAGTGCCTGCGCCCGCCGATGGCTCGATCGAATCGATCTCCGTGAAAGAAGGCGACACCGTTCAGGTCGGCACGATCCTTGGCGCGATTGCCGAAGGCAAGGCGGGCGCGCACAATCCCGTTATCGCTGCCAATCCCGATGCCGTGACACCGAAACAGCCCATAGCCTCCGCTGCTGAAGCGATGAAGGTGGCCACGCCCGCCACGCCGCCGAAGATGCCCGAACCTGCGCCGCGGCCGGCACCAGCGCCTGCGCCGCAAGCTGAAATTCCCGTGATGCCGTCGGTTCGCCGCATCTCGGAAGAAAGCGGCCTTGATCCCGCAACCGTCGCCGGTTCCGGCCGCGATGGCCGCGTGCTGAAGGGCGACATGCTCTCGGCGCTGGAATCCCGCGCCACTGCGCCCAAGCCGATTGCGCCCGTTCATTCCGGACCGCGCCCGCGCGCCGACCGCGAAGAACGCGTGACCATGAGCCGCCTGCGCAAGACCATTGCGACGCGCCTGAAAGAATCGCAGAACACCGCCGCCCAGCTCACCACTTTCAACGAAGTGGACATGACGCATGTCATGAACCTGCGCACCGAATACAAGGACGATTTCGAGAAGAAGCATGGCGTGCGCCTGGGCTTCATGGGTTTCTTCGTGAAGGCGTGCATCGCCGCGCTGAAGGAACTGCCCAACGTCAACGCCGAACTCGAAGGCGATGATATCGTCTACAAGAATTACTACGATGTGGGCATCGCGGTTTCGACCGAACGCGGCCTGATCGTGCCGGTGGTGCGCGACGCCGACCAGCTTTCGCTGGCCCAGATCGAAAAGGCCATCCACGATTTCGGCACCCGCGCGCGCGACAACAAGCTGAAGCTCGAAGAACTGCAGGGCGGCACATTCTCCATCACCAATGGCGGCGTCTTCGGCTCGCTGATGTCCACGCCGATCCTCAACACGCCGCAATCGGGCATTCTGGGCATGCACAAGATCCAGAAGCGCGCGATGGTGATCGACGACAAGATCGAAATCCGCCCGATGATGTATCTGGCGCTATCCTACGATCACCGCCTGGTCGATGGCCGCGAAGCCGTGACGTTCCTGGTGCGGGTGAAGGAAAATCTGGAAGATCCGCAAAGGTTGTTGCTGGATATTTAAGTTCGCGAATAGCGAATTGTGAATAGCGAATGGACCCCATTCGCTATTCGCCACTTACCATTCGCCCTTAAGCGTAATGCTGATCCGCCTGTTCGAGCTTCGCAAGCTCGACTTTCGCGCGCAGCTCGATCTCATCGAGCACGTTCTGCAGCTTCGGGTCCGCGAACCCGTCCTGCCGCTTGCTCACTGCATTGGCGATCTTGTTCAGCGTCCGGCGCGGGATGCCGCCGGAAAGGAGCCCGTCACGGACTTCATCCAGCATGTCGAGCAATTCTTCGCCATGCACGAGGCCCTTGGAGCGGCCCGAGAGGGAATCGTCCACGCCTTGCAGCATGAGGATATTGTCGACAGCGGTCAGCGGACCGGCGCTGCTCACAACCTGCCCGCGCACCGTCTCCGGCGCGTCGGCGAGCGTGAAGGTCGAACTGCTCGTACCCGCCGGGCGTGATGCGCGGCGGATGCTGGAGGTTTCGACCTTGCCGGGCCCTTTGATTTCCACGAGGGGAAAGTCCCATTGCGACACACCATCATGTGACACGCATGGTTAAGAACTGGTTGCGGCCTCTGCCAAGGTGAGACTAGCGTGCGGGCGCGGCGGCTTGTAAACGCAGTCCCATGCTCAATCCAGAACTCGATCTTCCGGCGCTCGCCACAGCCTACAAGGCGAAAAACCGCATCCAGATCCGCGATCTGCTGCAACCCATTCCGGCGGAAGACCTGCACAAGGTTCTGGCGCAGACGACGCCGTGGAAGCTCGTCTATTACGATCAGGGACAGGTCGTGGCCCTCACGCCGGAGGAACTTCAGGCACTTCCCCCGCAGGATCGCGCCCAGCGCATCGCGGGCGTCTACAACAACGCCCGCAACAATTTCGGCTTCATCTATCAGGCGTTCCTGATGGCGGAGAATTATGCCGAGCGGCATTTCCCCGGCCACCCGCTGCATTCGGTGTTCGAGTTCATCAACAGCGCACCGTTCCTGAATATCGTGCGCAAGGTGAGCGGCATAGACTCCATCGCAAGTGCCGATGGCCAGGCAACGCTTTATGTGCCGGGCCACTTCCTCAATTCGCATGACGACAAGATCGGCGGCCACAAACGCCGCGTGGCCTATGTGCTGAATATGTCGAAAAACTGGAACCCCGATTGGGGCGGCCTGCTGCAATTCTATGACGCGGAAAAATCGGTCGAGCAGGTGTTCGTGCCGCGCTTTAACAGCCTGACGCTGTTCACCGTGCCGCAAGACCACGCGGTGACGGCCGTGGCGCCCTATGCGCCGCACGGACGGTTTGCGATTACCGGATGGTTCGTCGATCCGTAACGGTCACCCAGGTGGGGGGCCGTGCATATAGCTCTCGACCAGCGAACCCGCGACCAGCCGCCAGCCATCCACCAGCACGAAAAAGATCAGCTTGAACGGCAGCGAGATGATGACCGGCGGCAGCATCATCATGCCCATGGACATCAGGATGGAGGCGACCGCCATGTCGATCACGAGGAACGGCACGAAGATCATAAAGCCGATTTCAAAAGCCCGTTTCAATTCCGAAAGCATGAAGGCGGGCGCAATGGTGGTGATCGCGACGTCATCGGGCTTTGCGGGCGTCTTGGCGTGGCTCATGTCGAGGAACAGCTTGAGATCGGCCTGCCGCACATGGTCCAGCATGAACTTCTTCACCGGCACCGAGGCGCGGTCGAGCGCCACTTCGGTGGTGATCTGGTTGTTCATCAGCGGCTCCACGCCCGCCTTGTAGGCATCGTGGAAAGTCGGCGTCATCACGAAGAAGGTGAGAAACAGCGAAAGGCTGACGATCACGGTGTTGGGCGGGCTCTGCGCCACGCCGAGTGCGGTGCGCAACAGCGACAGCACCACCACGATGCGCACAAAGCACGTCATCATGATGAGGATGGAAGGCGCGAGGCTCAGGATCGTGATGAGCGCGACGATCTGGACGATGCGGTCGGTGAAAAGCCCGTTGCCGGTCAGATTGATCGAAAGCGAATTGGAAGCCGCCCCGCCCGCCGCCGCATCGGCCGCGAACGCCATGCTCGGGATGACGAGAACGACAAGCAACGAAGTCAAAAACAAGATCAGCGTACGTTTCCATTCTTACCTCCCCCTTGTGGGGAGGTCGGAGAGCGAAGCGATCCGGGTGGGGGGCGGTGACCGCCACGCAGAGCGGTCCCCCACCCGAAAAATCCTTTGGATTTTTCGACCTCCCCACAAGGGGGAGATGAGAAGAGATGCACCACGTTACTCATGTGGCACCGCGGCCGCATTTTCAACCAGCGTCGCGCCCTGCGGCCCGATGTAGAGAAGATGTTCGCGATCGTCGCGGCGAACGAGCAGCAATTTCTGGCGCGGCCCGATCATCAGCGATTCGACGACCGAGAGCCGGTCGCACCGCATTTGCCTTCACGATTCCCGGCACGCCGTAGCGGCGCGCGCCGAGTGCGGCCAGGCCCAGAAGCGCCAGCACCACAAGCAGGGCGGCCGCATAACGCGCGAGATCGATATATTCCATGGCCCGAGTTTTGGATCGGTTAGGCTTAATCGGCGGTTAAGAACGGGAAGATTTTGCCCGGCAAAAAGGTTCGCTTGTGTTAAGCGGTGATTAAACTTCGAAGCGCAGGATGGCCTCTCTTAGGGTTAACTCAGCCGTTAAAGGGTGCGCCAATGAACCTGCCGGATATCCCGTTGTTCTCTGCATTGCGCGAGCGCATGTCGTGGCTCAACGCGCGTCAGGGCACGCTGTCGCAGAACGTCGCCAACGCCGATACGCCGGGCTACGGCGCGCGCGATCTGAAAGCGCCCGATTTCGAAGCGCTGTTGCGCAAGAGCGTCAAGCGGCGGCGAAACATCGAGCGGCCTTCGCACCACAGATGCGCGCCACATCTCGCTGCAATCGACTTCGGAAACCGGCGGCTTCAGCCGATTACGCCGCGCCCGATGTGGAAGCCTCGCTCAACGGCAACTCCGTCTCGCTCGAAGGCGAAATGATGAAGATGGCCGATACGCAGGCCTATTATCAGGCCGCAACCAACATCTACAGCAAAGCCATCGATATGATGCGCATGGCCATCGGCCACACCAGCTAAGGGAGACAGCAATGGATCTCAACACCTCCATGATCGTTGCCGCGTCGGGCATGCGCGCGCAATCCAAGCGCATGCGCATCATCGCGGAAAATATCGCCAACGCGAATTCCACCTCGCAGACGCCGGGCGGCGATCCCTATCGCCGCAAGGTCGCCACGGTGAAAAGCGATTTCGACCGCGAATTGAACGCAACGCTGCGTGAAGCCCGGCAAGCCGATCGCCGACATGACCGATTTCAACATGCAGTTCGATCCCGGCAATCCGGCGGCCGACAGCAAGGGCTACGTCAAGCTGCCCAACGTCATCCTCGCTGATCGAAGTGATGGACATGCGCGAAGCCCAACGCTCCTACGAAGCCGACCTCACCGTGATGGAAGCCTCGAAATCCATGCTGTCGCGCACCATCGCGCTCCTGAACAAGTAAGGGTGTAAATCATGGCCATTCCGGCAGCAGCAGCGGCCGCCTATCAGGCGATTGCCAAGATCGGCGCATCGGCCGCCTCGCAAGCAGGCTCAGGCGCTGCAACAGCGGCGCCACGCAAAGCTTCGGCGATTTTCTTTCGAGCGCGGTGAAAGACAGCATCGGCACGATGAAGCAGGGCGAAACCATGGCGATGAAACAGGTCGCGGGGCAAGCCGACATCGTGAATGTCGTCAATGCCGTCAACCAGGCCGAACTCACCTTGAATACCGTCGTCGCCGTTCGCGACAAGGTGATCCAGGCCTACCAAAGCATCATGCAGATGCCGATCTGACGGCACGGGATACGAAAATGACGTCCGCCGAATCCATCGACTTCGCACGCGAGTGCATCTACGTCCTGCTGCAGATCTGCGCGCCCGCGATGCTGACCGCGCTTGTTGTCGGCGTCGTCATCGGCCTGCTTGCAGGCGCTCACCCAGATCCAGGAAATGACGCTCGTCTTCGTGCCCAAGATCATCGCGATCTTTCTGGTGCTGCTGATCTCGCTGCCCTTCGCGGGCGCCGCCATGGGCGGATTGATGACGGACGTGGCGCAGCGCATCGCCCAGTTCTGACGCCATGACGTTCACCTTCGGCAACATCTCCGGCATGCTCACTCATCTACATGCTGGTGTTCGCGCGTGTCGGCGCGATGATCTGCTGTTGCCGGCCATTGGTGACATGGGCGTGCCGCCGCGCGTGCGGCTTTCGCTGGCACTGGCCATTTCCTTCGCGATGGCGCCGGTTGTTGCCCGGCTCTACACGCAACATCCCCGAAGCGCCCATGGCGCTCGGCCTTCTGATCGCGCAGGAAGTCACCAGCGGCGTCGTGATCGGCGCCATGGCGCGCCTCATCATGAGCGCGCTGCAGGTCGCGGGCTATCTCATCGCCACGCAAACGGGCCTTGCCTACGCGCAAACCATCGATCCCACCATGGGCGTGCAGGGCGCCATCGTCGGCACCTTCTTCTCGCTGCTCGGCACGGTGATGATCTTCGCCACCAATCTGCATCATCTGGCCATCGGCGCCATCGAAGGCAGCTACCGCATGTTGCCGCCGGGCGGCACGTTCCCAACAGGCGATCTGGCCGAACTCGCCATCCGCTATACCAGCGGCGCGTTCCTCATGGGCCTTGAACTCGCCGCACCCTTCATCGTGTTCGGCTTCGTGGTCAACGCCGCCATCGGCCTGCTCGCCCGCCTGATGCCGCAGCTTCAGGTATTTTTCATCGCCGATGCCGATCAACATTCTGGCGGGCTTTCTCATCATGATGCTGCTGCTCGGCTCGATGATGACGATGTTCCTGAACTTCTACGCGCAACAAATGTCGGCGTTGCTCTACGATGGCGGAAGATCGCGACGATTCCCAGCAAACCGAAGAACCCACACACCGAAGGCTGGAACGAGGCCCACAAGCAAGGCGATGTCGTCCAAAGCACGGAAGTCACGACCTTCGTGGTGCTGGCGGCGGGCGCGGCCTCGCCTTGCCATGCTCGGGCCGGGCGGCCGCCGAAAATTTCGCGCGCCGCTTCACGATTTTTCTTCAAGAACCCGACAAGTTCGAGGTCGATCCCTCAACCATGCTTTCGCTGATGCAAAGCGTCGGCCTCAGCATGGCGATGATCCTGGCGCCCGTGGTTCTGCTTTTGATGTTCATGGCGGTGGGCAGCAATCTCGTTCAGCACCGCCTCGTCTTCTCTACCGCGCGGCTGAAATTCGATTTTGCCAAGCTCAATCCGATGACCGGCCTCAAGCGCATGTTCGGTTTCGATGGGATGATCAATCTCGTCAAAGGCCTCATCAAGCTCCTGATCGTCGGCACGGTGACGTGGATGGTGTTGTGGCCCGAACGCGGCCGCCTCGATGGCCTGCTCGGCCAGCGACCGCTCGCACTCGCCTCGATCATGATCGCGTCTGCTGATGAAGGTGCTGATCGCGGCGCTCTCCGTGCTCGCCGTGATCGCGGGCGGCGATTATCTGCTGCAACGCTTCCGCTTCATCAAGCGCAACCGCATGAGCAAGCAGGAGATCAAGGAAGAATTCCGCCAGTCCGAAGGCGATCCCGCCGTCAAAGCCAAGATCCGCCAGATCCGCATGGAGCGCGCCAAGCGCCGCATGATGGCCGCAGGTGCCGGAAGCCACGGTCGTCATCATGAACCCGACCCACTTTGCCGTCGCGCTCAAATACGAATCCGGCAAGATGGCGGCGCCCATCTGCGTGGCCAAGGGCGTGGATGCGCTGGCGCTTCGCATCCGCGATGTCGCCGAAGAACACGACGTCCCCGTTATCGAAAACCCGCCGCTCGCCCGCGCGCTCTATGCCTCGGTCGAGATCGACGAAGCCGTCCCCGCCGAACACTACAAGGCCGTGGCCCAGGTCATCGGCTACGTCATGCGGCTTACGGGCAAGATCAAGGCGAACTGATTCCCCCCTCCGCCTCGCTGCGCGGGCACACCGCAAGCGGGGGAGGAATTGCGAGTGACCATGACGCTGAGTTTCGGTCGCGACCACACCCCGTTTTACCTGCCGTGACTCTGATAAAAGACTCACATGGCACTGAGTCCCTCCATGGCACGCCCGACCTATGGCCTTCCCGGCGGCGGCTGGCGTTGGCCAGCCCTTGTCTTCGTCATCCTTGCCCTGATTGCGGGCGGGCTCGCGGTTGGCGCGCCCGATCTCTCGCGCTGGGCGGGTTTTGTCGCTGCTCGTGGGCATTGGAACTGTGGCGCTGCTCTTTCTGATCGCGGTCTGGCCGCGCATGAGCACGCGCATGGCCGATGCCCAGCGGCTGGCAACCGCCGCGGCCCAGGCCAATGTCGCCTGGGCGATCACGGGGCGCGATGGCGCGGTGCTCGATTGCAATGAGGCTTATCGCAAGCTCGCCCGAATCGACCGAAGGCGAAATCCCGCCGCCGCCGGAACTGGCGCTGGGCAGCGACCCGTCCTCCAGCGTGCTCTACCGCTTGGCGCGCGGCGCCACCGAAGGCGAGCCGCGCGAGGAAAACCTCCGGCTCGAAAACGGCCTCGAACTTTCCGCAGCCGTCCGCCCTTTGGGCAAGGGCCAAGCCGCCTGGTGGTTCATGCCGCGCCTTGCGGCCCGAACGCCCGCGCCCGCCGCAGCACCCGCCGCCAAACCGCAAACCGCGGCACAACAACAAGCCGCCGTGCCGGCACTGTTCCGCGATGCGCCGGTCGGCGTGGCGCTGGCCGATGAGAACGGAAAGATTTTCGAAGCCAACCGTGCTTTCGCCGATTTCTTCGATCTGCCGGGCGCCGGCACCAGCCGCATTTTGGGCGACCTCATCGAAGCACGCGACAAACCGGCGTTGGCAGATCTGATCACCAAGGGTGACGACACAAGCACCGGGCCCATCGAGCTGCGCCCGGCCAACCAGCCCGACAAGCATGGCCGAGCTGTATGCGAGCCCCTTCGCCAGCGGCGATATCCGCTTCGTGCTGCTCTATCTCGTCGATGTGTCCGAGCAAAAAGCGCTCGAACTGAAATTCGCCCAGTCGCAGAAGATGCAGGCCGTGGGCCAGCTCGCGGGCGGCGTGGCGCACGATTTCAACAACCTGCTCACCGTCATCATCGGCAATTCCGAATTCCTGCTGATGCGCCATCAGGCGGGCGATCCCTCGTTCAAGGAAATCAACGAGGTGCATCAGAACGCATTGCGCGCGGCCCAGCTGGTGGGCCAGCTCCTCGCCTTCTCCCGCAAGCAGACGCTGCAGCCGCGCGTGCTCGCACTTGGCGATGTCGTCAGCGAGCTGGCCAGATGCTCCGCCGCCTGTTGCGCGAAGGCGTGGACCTCAAGCTCGAACACGGCAGCCGAACCTCTGGCCGGTGCATGCCGACGAAGCGCAGCTTTCCAACGCGATCATCAATCTCGTCGTGAATGCGCGCGACGCCATGCCCAAAAGCGGCACCGTCACGATCACGCACCGCCAACGAAGTCACGCTGGCACCACGCATCGCTCGGCACGGCCATCATGCCGCCGGGCGATTATGTGCGCATCGAAGTGGCCGACACCGGCACGGGCATCGCGCCAGGAACATCCTGGCCAAGATCTTCGATCCGTTCTTCACGACCAAGGCAGTGGGCCAGGGCACGGGCCTTGGGCTCGCCACCGTTTACGGCATCGTCAAGCAGACGGGCGGTTTCATCACGGTGGATAGCGAAGTCGGCACGCGGCACCGACGTTCCGCATTTATCTGCCGCGCTATCATGTCGATGCGAATGCGCCGGTTGTGGAAGACGTGCAACAAACGCGCCGCCACGCGCGACGTCACCGGGCAGGACACGATCCTGCTGGTGGAGGACGAAGAAGCCGTGCGCAGTTTCGCCGCGCGCGCGCTGCGCATGCGCGGCTATCAGGTGCTGGAAGCCGATCGGCGGCGAAGAGGCGCTCGAGATCGTGCAGAACCAGACGCAGACCATCCATCTTCTCATCACCGACGTTGTGATGCCCAACATGGATGGCCCGACGCTGGTGCGCGCCGTGCGCCGCCTGCGCCCGGAAATGAGATCATCTTCATGTCCGGCTATGCCGAAGAAGCCTTCCGCCGCAACGACGAGAAAGCCGAAGATCTGCACTTCCTGCCCAAGCCGTTCGGTCTGAAGCAGCTCGCAGCGAAAGTGAAAGAGGTGCTTTCGGGTACGCTGCCGCCGGCCGCACGTCCGTGACAAAAGCGGGGAGGCATCTCCCTTGCTGATCCAGACGGGGCGCTTGAGATTGCGGCCATGGCGAGAAACGGATCGCGATAGCTTCGCCACGATGAACACCGATTCCGAAGTCATGGCGGATCTGGGCGGCACGCTTTCCCGCGCACAGAGCGATGCCAAATTCGATCGTTTCGTCACCGCGTTCGAACAACATGGCTATTGCCGCTGGGCGCTGGAAAATCACGACGGTGATTTTCTCGGCTACACCGGCCTGATGCCACACGGCATGGATCATCCGCTTGGTGTCCATTCCGATATCGGCTGGCGGCTAGTGCGCCGCGCATGGGGGCACGGATACGCAACCGAAGCCGCCCGAGCCGCGCTGCAAGACGTTTTTGTACGAACAGAACTTTCCGAAGCACTCGCCTACACCTCTCCCACCAACACACGTTCGATGGCAGTGATGGAGCGGCTTGGACTGGAGCGCGCACCCTCCCGCGACTGCTCGTTTCCCAATGGCTGGAAAGCTCTCGTCTGGCGTACAGGCCCGCAGGATCCAGCCACCGCTCAGCCAGGCTGATTCGACCGAATTCTCGACCTGACCGGCCCCCACATTTGGAGGGTTCGAGACGCCATTCCACCACATCTCCTGAGAACGAATCCGGGCCATCGCAACTGAGTCCGAAGATGCCTTCGCCCACCGTTCACGTTCATGCGAACGATGGGGAAACGCATGTCATTTTCCGTATATATAACAGCATCTTACAACCGTCTTGCGAAAGAGAACAAAACGTGCACTCTAGCGTTCATTGCGGGGCCGGAAGCCCTGTGAAATAAGGAGACGAGGCCAAATGGCACAGGCAGCATTGCGGGTGGTGGGACGGAGAAGACGGGGACCGGAAGCGCGCGCTTGAAGCGGCGCTGACCCAGATCGACCGGGCGTTCGGCAAGGGCTCGGTCATGAAGCTGGGCGCCGCGATCTGGGCCTCGAGACCGACACGGTTTCGACCGGCTCGCTCGGGCCTCGACATCGCGCTTGGCATCGGCGGCTTGCCGCGCGGCCGCGTGATCGAGATCTACGGTCCGGAATCTCGGGCAAGACGACGCTGGCGCTGCATGTCGTCGCGGAGGCCCAGAAGAAGGGCGGCATTGCAGCCTATATCGACGCCGAACATGCGCTCGATCCCGGTCTATGCCAAGAAGCTCGGCGTCGATATCGACGAAATGCTGATCTCCCAGCCCGACACGGGCGAACAGGCGCTGGAAATCACCGACACGCTGGTGCGCTCCGGCGGCGTCGACATCGTCGTGATCGACTCGGTCGCGGCGCTGACGCCCAAGGCCGAACTCGAAGGCGAGATGGGCGATTCGCTGCCCGGTCTGCAGGCGCGGCTGATGAGCCAGGCGCTGCGCAAGCTCACCGGCCTCGATCTCCAAATCCAACACCATCGTCCTCTTCATCAATCAGATCCGCATGAAGATCGGCATCATGTTCGGCAATCCCGAAACCACGACGGGCGGCAATGCGCTGAAATTCTATGCCTCGGTGCGCCTCGACATCCGCCGCATCGGCGCGATCAAGGATCGCGACGAAGTGGTCGGCAACCAGACCCGCGTCAAGGTGGTCAAGAACAAGGTCGCCCCGCCCTTCAAGCAGGTCGAGTTCGACATCATGTATGGCCAGGGCATTTCCAAGACCGGCGAACTGCTCGATCTCGGCGTCAAGGCCAATATCGTGGAGAAGTCGGGCTCCTGGTTCTCCTATGATGGCGCAGCGCATCGGCCAGGGCCGCGAAAACGCCAAGGCCTTTCTGGCCCAGAACAAGGACATCGCCGCCAAGATCGAAGCGGCGATCCGCGCCAATGCCGGGCTGATCGGCCAGGACCTGGTGATCGGCAGCAAGGACAAAGACGAAGAGACGACGGTGACGCCGAGGAATAGGAACGGCTCGAACAGGCGTTCGTTCCTTTCTTGGCATGAGGAAACGACCTATCCGAGCGAAGGGGCGCTGCGCCACGGGGGGCGCCCTCGTTTTTTCGCCGTTGACCTTTCCCGGACTCGCGGATTCGACGCTCCGCAAGCGCGGAAGCCCTCCATGTCCGCACGCCGGGGATGACAGAATTAAGCGCGGCGGCTACAAGATTCCCATGAAAAGCCTCTCGGACTCCGCTCGACCTTCCTCGACTTCTTCCGCGCCCGCGGCCATACGGTCGTGGCGTCCTCGCCCGCTTGTGCCGCGCAACGATCCGACGCTGCTGTTCACCAATGCGGGCATGGTGCAGTTCAAGAACGTCTTCACCGGCGCGGAAAAGCGCCCCTACAGCGCGCGACCACCGTCGCAGAAATGCGTCCGCGCCGGCGGCAAGCACAACGATCTCGACAATGTCGGCTACACCGCCCGCCATCACACCTTTTTCGAGATGCTCGGCAATTTCTCCTTCGGCGATTATTTCAAGGAAGACGCGATCGCGTTTGCCTGGGACCTGATCACCAAGGATTTCGGCCTGGCCAAGGACAAACTCTGGTCACCGTCTATCCGACGACGACGAAGCCGTTCGCGCTGTGGAAGAAGATCGCCGGCCTTCCCGATTCAAAGATCATCCGCATCGCCCACGAGGACAATTTCTGGGCGATGGGCGACACCGGCCCCTGCGGCCCCTGCTCGGAAATTTTCTACGACCAGGGCGACAAGCATTCCCGGGCGGCCCGCCCGGCAGCCCGGATGAAGATGGCGACCGCTTCCTCGAATTCTGGAATCTCGTCTTCATGCAGTTCGAGCAGAGCGGGCGGGAACGCGCATCGACCTGCCGCGCCCCTCCATCGATACCGGCATGGGCCTCGAACGCATCACCGCGATGCTGCAGGGCGTGACGGACAATTACGATATCGATCTGTTTCGCCATCTGATCGCGGCATCGGTCGAAGCTCAGCGGCGCGCCAAGCGAAGGCGAGGCCGCGCTTCAGCCACCGCGTCATCGCCGATCATCTGCGCGCGACATCGTTCCTCATCGCCGATGGCGTGCTGCCGTCGAATGAAGGCCGCGGCTATGTGCTTCGCCGCATCATGCGCCGCGCCATGCGCCATGCGCATCTGATCGGCTGCCAAGGATCCGCTGATGTATCGCCTTGTGCCGGCGCTGGTCGCGGAAATGGGCACGGCCTATCCCGAACTCGATGCGCGCCGAAGGCGCTGATCACCGAAACATTGAAGCTCGAAGAAACCCGCTTCCGCGATACGCTGGCGCGCGGTCTGAAACTGCTCGACGAAGCAACCGGCAGCCTGAGCAAGGGCGATACGCTGGCGGGCGATGTCGCCTTCAAGCTCTACGACACCTATGGCTTCCCGCTCGATCTCACGGAAGATGCGTTGCGCGCGCGCGGCATCGACGTCGATACGCACGGGCTTCGACGCCGCGATGAAGAAGCAGCGCGAGGATGCGCGCAAAGCCTGGAGCGGTTCGGGCGAAGCTGCCACCGACACGCAATGGTTCGAGCTTGCGCGAGGAATTGGGCGCCACCGAATTCCTCGGCTACGACACCGAAAAAGCCGAAGGCAACATCGTTGCCATCGTGAAGGACGGCGCGCGGGTGAATTCCGCCAAAGCGGGCGAAACCGCTTTGATCCTCACCAACCAGACACCGTTCTATGGCGAATCCGGCGGCCAGGTCGGCGATCAGGGCGCGATGTCGGCGCAAAGGCGCGCAAGGCCACCGTGACGGACACGGAGAAGAAGCCGGCGCGCTCCATGTCCATCTCGTCAAGGTGGACGACAGGCGAATTCAAGGTTGGCGAATCCGTCGATCTCAAGGTCGATGGCGAACGCCGCCGCGCCACGCGCGCCAACCATTCCGCCACGCATCTGCTGCATGCCGCGTTGAAGCGCATTATTGGGCCGCATGTTTCGCAGAAAGGCTCGATGGTCGCGCCGGACCGGCTGCGGTTCGATTTCAGCCATCCCAAAGCCGTGAGCCATGACGAGTTGATGCAGATCGAGCGCAACGTCAACGCGATCATCCGCCAGAACTCCGATGTCTCCACGCGCCTGATGCCCACGGATCAGGCGATCAAGGCGGGCGCCGAAGCATTGTTCGGCGAAAAATATGGCGACGAAGTGCGCGTTCTCACCATGGGCGATGATACCGACGACGTGAAACCCTATTCGGTCGAACTCTGCGGCGGCACCCATGTGCGCCGCCTGGGCGATATCGGGCTGTTCACGATCCTTTCGGAAAGCGCTGTCGCTTCCGGCGTGCGCCGCATCGAAGCGCTCACAAGCGAAGGTGCGCGCCTTTATCTGGCGGGGCAGGCCGAACTTGCGCGTGAAGCCGCGGGCACGCTGAAAACCAGCCCCGCCGAATTGCCCGCGCGCGTGGCGCAACTCTTCGAAGAACGCCGCAAACTCGAACGTGAGCTGAACGACGCCAAGAAAGCGCTGGCGCTGGCGGGCCCCGCGAATTGACGACGAGGCGATGACGCGAAACATATCGATGGCGTGAAAGCTGTGTTGCGCATTGTTGATGGCGTGTCGGCGAAAGATCTCAAAGGTCTTGCCGACGATGCAAAGCGAAAATCGGATCAGGCGTCGTCGCCTTCGTCGCCGTAGCAGATGGCAAGGCATCCCTTGTCGTCGGCGTGACGGATGATCTGAAAGACAAGATCAACGCCGTCGATCTGGTGAAGGTCGGCGCCGAACAACTCGGCGGCAAAGGCGGCGGCGGACGTCCAGATATGGCCCAAGCCGGCGGCCCCGATGCGACCAAGGCAGGCGATGCCCTGGCCGCAATCGAGAAACGCCTCAGCGAACTCGCGCCAGCGTAATACCTTTACCCTCCCCTTGAGGGAGGGTAAAAACATCTGCTCAACCCGCGCTCACGTCACGCTGAACAAGCAGATCTTGTTGCCGGTCGGATCGCGCAGATACGCCGCGTAAAATCCCTTTTCCGCATCTGGCGGGCGGAAGCCAGGCGGGCCTTCGTCGCTGCCGCCGTTCTTCATGCCCGCATCGTAAGCCGCCTTCACCGACGCATTCGAAGGTGCAGCGTAAGCAACCATGATGCCGTTGCCCGCATGCGCAGGCTTGCCATTCGCGGCTTTCGCAGTCACGGCGGTATGGCAATCCATGAATGTCTTGCCGCCGCCTTCCTTGCCGTATCCGATCCAGCCGCCATCGGCGAATTTGCGCTCGCTGCCGAGCGGGCCGAACACGGCATCATAAAACTTCCCCGACGCTTCGCCGTCCAAGGCGCCGATGGTGACGTAACCGATCATGGAAATGCTCCCTCTCAATGAATACGCATAGTAGATCATCACAAGAACGAAACAAGAACTTTTATGCCGTGACGGTATTGCACAATCCGCATGGCAAGCGATGCTCGCCCAACTTTTGGGCAGAGGGAATGATGCGCAAATTTCTTTTCGGTCTTGTGATTCTGATTGCAGCTTTTGTGGGCGCAGTCTGGTTCTTCAGCGTGCCGGATATCCCGCGCGGCGATCTCGAAGCGAAATATGCCAAAGCCCCCTCGCAGTTTGTGATGCTGCCCGATGGCGCGCGCGCCCATGTGCGCGATCAGGGCCCGCGCGATGCACCCGTGCTGGTGCTTGTGCACGGCTCGAACGCATCGCTCTTCACCTGGACGCCATGGGTGGACCGCCTCGACAAGACATTCCGCGTCGTCACGCTCGACATGCCGGGCCATGGCCTGACCGGTGCGGTGCCCAACGGCGATTATTCGCAGGAAGGCATGGTGAAATTCACCAAGGAATTCGCCGACAAACTGCATCTCGCCAAATTCGCCATCGGCGGCAATTCGATGGGCGGCGGGATCGCCGCGCGTTTCGCCGAAGAATATCCCGATTGCGTGACGCGTCTGATTTTGGTGGATGCCGCAGGCATGCCCACCAAGGAGGGCGAAAAAATTCCGCTCGCCTTCCGCATCGCGCGCACGCCGGTGATCAACAATGTGATGCTTTACATCACGCCGCGTTCCATCGTGACCGAAGGATTGAATGACGCCATCATCCACAAAGAGATCATCACCGACCGCATGATCGACACCTATTGGGATTTCGCGCGCATGGCAGATACGCGCAAGGCAACGCTGGCGCGTTTCTCGCTTCCGTGGAACCACGATGTCGAACACGACATTGCCAAAATCAAGGTTCCCACCCTGATCCTTTGGGGCGAACACGATCATCTGATCCCTGTGGACTCCGCCCATGCATTCGCAAAGGCGATTGCCGGATCGAAACTGATCGTCTATCCGGCGACCGGCCATATCCCGCAGGAAGAAGTGGCGGATAAATCGTCTGCCGCCGTGCAGGCCTTTCTGAATGGAAGCTGAATAAAACGGCTTACGGCAATGTGATCGGCTGCCGCCAATAGCGCACTCGCGCGCCCTTTCGCGATGTTTTATGTGGTGGGCATGACAACCATCGATCAGCGCGCGCGCCGCACGACAAGATCCGCGCTGATCCTTTTGGCGGTGCTGGTGGCGGGGTTCCTGTTCCGCTTCCTGCCGCTGCTGATATGGCCTTCCATCGCCCATCCCGATGAAGTGTTCCAGGCGCTCGAACAGGGCCATCGCCTCGCCTATGGCTATGGCCTGGTGCCGTGGGAATTCGATTACGGCGCGCGGTCATGGCTGCTCGCCTATCTCGCTGCGGGCGCGATGGATATGTCGAAGATCTTTGGCGGCGGGCCGCAAATCTATCTGCCGCTGATCGCGGGCCTGTTGTCCGCGCTGGGTGCGGTAAGCACGCTTTGCACATTCCTGTGGGGCCGCCGTTTTTTCGGTACCGCGGGCGGCATTGCAGCCGCGCTTGTTTCGGCAAGCTGGGTCGACAACATGTTCTTCGGCGGCCGTTCGCTGACCGAGGTGGTCGCGGCCCATTTCTTCGTCATCGCGATTTATCTGGCGGAGCCCGGATATCGCGTTCAATCGCGCCGCCGCCTTTTCATCGCGGGGCTATTTGCGGGTGCGGCTTTCGTCTTCCGTATTCATCTCGCCCCTGTCATCGCGCTTTTGTGGATCTGGCGCGGGTTCGATTGGCGGCGGATCGTTTTGCTTTCGGTTGGTGCAGCCATCGTGGTTGCGCTGGATGGAGCCTTCGATGCCTTCACCTGGCATTACCCGTTCGAGCCCACTTGGCTGAACATCCGGTTCAACATGCTGCAACACGGCAGCGAACATTTCGGTACGTCTCCTTGGGGGATGTATTTCTATCTGATGGGTGCGAACTGGGCGGCACCATCGCGATCTTCTTTCCGCTGGTGTTTCTGGGCGGGCGGCGCCTGCCCTTCGTACTGGTGTCAGCCTTTGCCATCGTGCTCGTGCATTCCTTCATCGGGCACAAGGAATACCGTTTCATCTATCCCGCGCTGCTGCTGTTCAGCATTCTTGCGGGGCTCGGCGCGGTGGATGCCGCCCGCCTTCTCACCCATGGCTGGCGCGATCGCATGGCGAATCCTGCGCATATTGCAATCGCGGCCTCGCTCGCGATCTGGTGGGCGCTTCTCGTATATGTGAATTATATCGGCCGGGACTACGAGAAGCATTGGGATCGCGCGCACACAGCCGCTCAAGCGGCGCTTTATGTTTCGCGAATGAAAGATGTGTGCGGCATCGGGTTGAACCGCGTCGGCAATTATGAGACTGGCGGCTACACCTATTTCCACAAGCGCGTGCCGCTCTATTGGCGGAACGAGAGTTCCTGGAAAGTGATGGAGAAGGCGAAGGCGTTCAACGTCATGATCTATGATTTCCGAAGGGGCCACGCCTCGCGCGGTATTGCCGGAATCCTCGCCCTATCGCGCGATTGCCTGCTTCAAAAGCGTCTGCGTCATGCGCCGCCCCGGCGGCTGCCACGAAGTGGCAATGATCAAACCGCCAATCGGCGAAATGAATGTGGACGCTGTGGAAGGTTATCCTTATGTCGCAGGCATAAATTGAACGCCTAGCCTGTCTTCACCGACATTTCGAGACCGCCGTCGAATGGCAGCGTCATGGTGGAAAACCCGTTCGCGGGATCATGGAGACAAGCGAAATAGTCGCCATACGCGATTCGATAGGTATCGGTGTTGTCGGCGATGACCACTGCCCCCTTGCGCAGATGCGGCCCGACAAGCTCAAGAACCGGGCGCGCCAGCGGTGTCCAGATGTCCACCAAAAGGAAATCGACCGGTCCTTCGATCACCTTCAACGTCTCACGCAAATCGCCTTCGCGCAGATCGACGAATTCCGAAAGCCCCGCTTGCGCAAAATTATCGCGCGCTATCTGCGCTTTGCCCGGTTCATATTCGGTGCCTATCACCGTTCCACCGCCATTGTCGCGAACCGCGGCCGCCAGATAGAGAGTGGAAACACCGAACGAGGTGCCGCATTCCACAACGCGCCGCGCATTCAGCGAACGGCACACCGCATAGCAGAACTGTGCCTTGATCGGCTCCAGCGCCACCATCTTGTCGGCCCAGAACGCGCGGCCCTTGGCGAGATCTTCATGCGTGCCGGAAACGCTGCGATAGCCATGATCCTGCACATAAGCCATCAGGGCAGGTGTCTGCCCCTCGCTCTCGGCGTGTAGCCGATCGAGCAACGCCTTCAACCGTGCGTCACTCTCCAGCGAATTCAAGCCATCGCCTTCTTCAGGTTCTCATCCACCTTGTCGAGGAAGCCTTCGGTCGTCAGCCACTTCTGCTCGGGACCAACGAGCAGCGCCAGATCCTTCGTCATGAAGCCTGCTTCCACTGTGTCGACGCAAACCTTCTCAAGCGTGTGCGCAAACTTGTCGAGCTGCGCATTGCTATCGAGCTTTGCGCGATGGGCAAGCCCGCGTGTCCAGGCGAAGATCGAAGCGATCGAATTCGTGGACGTTGCCTTGCCCTTCTGGTGCTCGCGATAATGGCGCGTAACCGTTCCGTGGGCGGCTTCGGCTTCCACGATCTTGCCATCCGGCGTCAGCAGCACGGAGGTCATCAACCCCAGCGAACCAAAGCCTTGCGCCACCGTGTCGGATTGCACATCGCCATCGTAATTCTTGCACGCCCAAACATAGCCGCCGCTCCACTTGAGCGCGCTTGCCACCATGTCGTCGATCAGGCGATGTTCATAGGCGATGCCGGCTTCCTTGAACTTGGCCGCGAATTCCGCATCGAAAACTTCCTGGAACAAATCCTTAAAGCGCCCATCATAGGCTTTCAGGATGGTATTCTTGGTCGACAGGTAAACCGGATATTTGCGGTTCAAACCATAATTCATCGAAGCGCGCGCGAAATCGCGGATCGAGTCATCGAGATTGTACATCGCCATGGCGACGCCCGAGCCCGGTGATTTGAACACTTCGTGTTCGATCACCTTGCCATCGTCGCCCACGAACTTGATCGTCAGCGTGCCGGCGCCCGGGAATTTGAAATCGGTTGCGCGATACTGATCGCCGAACGCATGGCGGCCGATCACGATGGGCTGCGTCCAGCCCGGCACAAGGCGCGGCACGTTGGAACAGATGATCGGCTCGCGAAAGATCACGCCGCCCAGAATGTTGCGGATCGTGCCGTTGGGCGATTTCCACATTTTCTTGAGCTTGAATTCTTCGACGCGGGCTTCATCCGGCGTGATGGTGGCGCACTTCACGCCCACGCCATGTTTCTTGATCGCCTCGGCCGCATCGATGGTCACCTGATCGCCTGTGGCATCGCGGTGCTCGATTCCCAGATCGTAATATTCCAGTTTGACGTCAAGGTAAGGCAGGATCAGCTTCTTCTTGATGAGGTCCCAGATGATGCGGGTCATCTCGTCGCCATCGAGTTCGACAACCGGATTGGCTACCTTGATCTTGTCCATGGAAATCCTCGAAAGAGTGGGAAGCTACGTGTGTCTTAGCGAGCGTATTTTGCAGCGTCAAAGGTACAAATTCTCCTTCTCACCTCCCCCTTGTGGGGAGGTCGAAGGTTTCGAAGCGCAGCGCAGAAAGCTTCGGGTGGGGGGCCGCTCTCCGTGGCGGGCATCGCCCCCCACCCGAAGCGCGCCCCGCGCTTCGACCTCCCCACAAGGGGGAGGTTAGGGTTGAGCCTCGCCCCCGCCATCATCCTGTCCCACCCGCAATTGGGTGAAAATATCGGCGCGGCGGCCCGCGCCATGAAGAATTTTGGCCTTTCGGACCTGCGCCTTGTCGCGCCGCGTGATGGCTGGCCCAATGAAAAGGCCACCGTCATGGCGGCAGGCGCCACCGGCGTGCTCGAAAACGCCCGCGTGTTCGAAACGGCGGAAGAAGCACTGGCCGATCTCCATCTAGTCTATGCCACCACAGCCCGGGAACGCGGCTTCGCCAAGCCGGTGTTGACGCCAGCCGCCGCCGCCATCCGCCTGCGGGAGGCAGCCGCTAATGATAGCCGCACCGGCATCCTGTTCGGCGGTGAACGCTCCGGGCTGGACAATCAGGAGGTCTCGCTCGCAACCGCCATCGTCAGCATTCCTACAGCGGAATTCGCCTCCCTCAATCTCGGTCAAGCCGTGCTGCTGCTAGGCTATGAATGGTTCAAGGCCGCCGACCAAACGCCCGCCGAACGCATCGATCACGGCCCCCTCGCCCGTCCGGCCAGCCGCGAGGAGATGTTCCATCTCTTCGCCCATCTGGAAGACGAATTGGTCAAATCCAATTTTCTTTATCCGCCGGACAAATCCGAAGCGATGATGCGCAACATCCGCGCCATGCTCACCCGCGCCGATTTCACCGATCACGAAGTGCGCACCCTGCGCGGCATGATCGTGGCGCTGGTGCGCAACAAGCACCGCGCCACCCGCCCGCCTCATGATCGCGCAACGCTTTATTATGATAAGTCGCGCGCCATGGTGATCTTCGTTCTGATCCTCGCCGCTATGATCGCGCTGGCCGTACTTTTCGTTGCGTGGCCCGTTCTACGTACGCGTGAAAGACCTAGGCGCGCGCGTATCGCTATGGCGTCGGCACTTGCGCTCGTGGTGATCGGCATCGGTGGCGGATGTTATCTGGCGCTCGGCCATCCCGAACTTGCCCTGCGCGATCCGGCTGACGCCATGAAGGGGCGCGATGTCCATGCGCTGGTCGCGCTGTTCGCGCGCAAGGTGCGCGACACGCCGGATGATCCGCGCGGCTTTATTTTTTCGGCCGTGGCTATCTCACCCTCAACGATCCGGGCGACGCCGCAAAAGCATTTGCCCGTGCGCTCACGCTCCAGCACGCCAACACAAGGTCGATCCCGAACTCTATTCGGCCTATGGCGAAGCGCTGACACGTTCGGCATCCGGCGCTGTCACTCCCGATGCCGGAAACCGCCTTCCGCAGTGCGCTTGTTCTCAATCCGCGCGATCCGGCTGCGCGTTATTATCTCGGCCTCGCCTATGCCTCGCGCGGGCAGAGCCGGAAAGCGCTTCCTCTCTGGGAAAGCCTGCTCGCCGATATGCCCGCATCACCGTTGCGCTCCGAACTGGTGGATCGCGTCGCCGCCCTAAAGCCCGCGCGGGCGGCGGCCCGCCAGACATTTCCGCGATGGTCGCAGGCCTCGCCGCCCGTCTCGAAACCCAGCCCAACGACCCCGAAGGCTGGCAACGCCTCGTGCGCGCCTATTCCGTTCTGGGCGATGCCGACAAGGCCAAAGCCACACTCGCCGATGGACGCATCGCCATGGCGAAGAACCCGGCAGCACTCGCAGCGCTTAACGAAGAAGCGAAGGCGCTAAAGCTCGAACAATAAAAAACGGCGGCCTTTCGGCCGCCGTCTTCTTCCCCGGGCGTATTCCCCTCTAACTACGAAACGCGTCCCTGCCACACAGGCCAGCAATTGGTTTTGCCGACCGATTTCACCGCGTTGTAAAGTTTGATCTGCGCATCTTCGGCGCTCGTGCCCGATTGTTCGGCCATGTAGTCCGAACCGCCTGCGCACCAAACGTAGAATTCATGTTTGCCGGATGAAACGAAATCCGATTGCTTGGAATAGGTAAGGCTTGTCGCCGTTGCGACACCTGCTGCCGCGACGATCACGCCGCACACCGCCGCTCCCAAAATCCGTCTCTTCATCGTTCTTTTTCTCCCTAGCAGTGTTGCACTTCACGCATAGCGTGTTGCCACCCCGATGAGCCTGAAACCTCAAGCCCGGCACGTTCGAATTCGGACGATTTGCTCCCAACCCACGTATCGACGGCTAGAGCCGTTCTTCACGCTCTGAAATGTTATGTAACAATCTTAAGCTTGTCGAGGCTTTTTCACGAGGCGGAACAGAGTCTTACACAAAAGACAGTTTAGTTCCCCATGCGTTCGGGTTTTTCCCCTCGGCCCGGATCATGGCTTCGATAGCCCCTGCGGCTGCCTCAACCCTAGGCAAATCCCGGCCCCGGGCGACAAACTGCACCCCCGAGCCGTCCTCGCGATAGAAGGGATAGGAGCCGATCGCGACGCTCGGGATATCTTCTGGATGTGCGCCAAGGCGGCAGCGATACGGCCTTCGCGAGCCGCGTCTGACGGTGATCGAATGCACCACCGCGCCGCGCTTCAGTCCCGGCTCGATGTCTTCCATCATCGCGCGCATGATCATCGGCACGCCCGCCATGACGTAAGACATTGCCGATCTGGAACCCGGGCGCGGTGGAGACGCTGTTTTTGCACCAGCTCGGCGCCGAGCGGCATGCGCGCCATGCGCTTGCGCATCTCGTTGAATTCTTCCGGGTCTTGTAGCGCGCGGCCATCATCGCCATCGCCTCGGGGTGATAGTCGATGCCGACGCCGAACGCGGCGGCGACGGCATCGGCCGTGATGTCGTCATGCGTCGGGCCGATGCCGCCGGTGGTGAAGACATAGGTGTAGCGGGCGCGCAGCGCGTTGAGCGCCGCGACGATCTCGTCCTGCACATCGGGAACGACGCGGGCTTCCCTCAGGTCGATGCCGAGCGCGCCCAGGAACCGGGCGATATAGTGCGGTGTTGGTGTCCTGGGTCCGGCCGGACAGGATCTCGTCGCCGATCACGAGGACGGCGGCGGTCACGATCTGGCTTCGGTCATTGGTTCAGCTGGCTTTTCGAGCCGGGCCCGCAGTGTAAGAATTGCTCAGATTTCAGGCTAAGCATGGGGTGCAGCGCCGCTCAAGCACCCATATATGAGCGCCGCATGACGTGTCCATGCCCGAAACCGAGTACGTTCGAAGCCGCCCGCCGTGCGCATTTCGCGGTGACGGTGCACAATGCCGAAGATTTCGAGGGCATGCGCAAGGCCGGACGGCTGGCCGCCGAAGTGCTCGATCTGATGGTGCCGGCGGTGAAGCCCGGCGTGACCACCGCCGCTCTCGACAAGCTCGCCTTCGACTACTCGTGAGCGCATGGCGCGCATTCCGGCCTGCCTCGGCTATCGCGGCTATCGCCACACGCTCTGCACCTCGATCAATCATGTCGTCTGCCACGGCATCCCCGACGACAAGCCGCTGCGCGACGGCGACATCGTCAATATCGACGTGACGGTGATCGTCGATGGCTGGCACGGCGACACGAGCCGCATGTATCTGGTCGGCGACGTGAAGCGCAAAGCCGCGCGCCTTGTCGACATCACCTATGAGTCGATGATGCGCGGCATCGCCGCCGTGAAGCCCGGCGCGACCACGGGCGACATCGGCCACGCGATCCAGTCCTACGCCGAAGGCCAGGAACGTTGCTCGGTGGTGCGCGATTTTTGCGGCCATGGCCTGGGCCGCGTGTTCCATGCGCTGCCCAACATCGTGCATTACGGCAAGCCCGGGCCAGGGCTCGCGCTGAAGCCCGGCATGTTCTTCACCGTCGAGCCGATGATCAATCTCGGCGGTTATGGCGTGAAGGTTCTGAACGACGGCTGGACGGCGGTGACGCGCGACCGCTCGCTTTCCGCGCAATTCGAACATTCCGTGGGCGTGACCGAGAATGGCGTCGAAATCTTCACCCGCTCGCCCAAAGGCTGGGACAAGCCGCCCTACACTCTGAACGAGCGTTTCCGATGGCGTCGGAGCGCGACGCACTTCGAGCCCGCGCCGCATTATCTCGGCCATCGCCAGCGCCTGCGCGAGCGCTTTGTCGAAGGCGGCGCCAGACGCGCTGCCCGATTATGAGATTCTGGAGCTGGTGCTGTTCGCCGCCATTCCGCGGCGCGATGTGAAGCCGCTGGCCAAGGAGCTGATCGCGCATTTCGGCAGTTTCGCCGATGTGATCGCGGCGCCCCGCGACGCGCCTGCTGGAAGTCGACGGCGTGGGCGAAAGCGTGGCCACGCAGCTGAAGATCGTCGAAGCCGCGGCCTTGCGGCTTGTCCAAAACGCAGCTGCTCGAACAAGCCCGCGCTCAGTTCCTGGGAGGCGCTGATCGATTATTGCACCGCCGCGATGGCGCGCAACCCGCACGAGGAATTCCGCGTCCTGTTCCTCGACCGCAAGAACGTGCTCATCGCCGACGAAGTGCAGAGCAAGCGGCACCATCGACCACACGCCCGTCTATCCGCGCGAAATCGTCAAGCGCGCGCTGGAACTCGGCGCCACCGCGATCATCCTGGTGCACAACCATCCATGCGGCGATCCCACGCCCGTCCGCGCCGATATCGAGATGACCCGCGAGATTGCGGCTGCCGCGAAGGCGCTGAAATCGCGGTGCACGATCATCTGGTGATCGGCCGCAGCGGCCATGCCAGTTTCAAGGCGCTGGGACTGCTCTAGAATGACAATCTGCATGGGCGGCGCTAGAACACCCCCATGCTGAAGCTCACGACAAACCGCTCCTGAACGCCGACGCCTATGTGAACGGCGCGTGGACGCGCGCGCTCCAAGCGCGTTTCGCCGTCACCAATCCCGCGACCGGCGAAACCATCGCCGATGTCGCCGATCTCGACGCGGCCGATACGCGCGCCGCCATCGAGGCCGCGCATGAGCGCTGCCGGCCTGGCGCGCGAAGACCGCGAAAGAACGCGGCGTTCTGATGCGCAAATGGTTCGACCTGATGATGGCGAACCAGGAAGATCTCGCGCACATCATGACGGCCGAGCAGGGCAAGCCGCTGGCCGAAACGCGCGGCGAAGTCGCCTATGGCGCATCGTTCATCGAATGGTTCGCCGAAGAAGGCAAGCGCATCTATGGCGACGTGATCCCGACCAACGCAGCCGGGCCGCCGCATCATCGTGATGAAGGAGCCGATCGGCGTCGTCGCCGCGATCACGCCGTGGAATTTCCCCAACGCCATGATCACGCGCAAATGCGCGCCCGCGCTCGCCGCGGGCTGCACCTTCGTCATCAAGCCCGCCGGCGAAACGCCGCTGTCGGCGCTGGCGCTGGCCGAACTTGCGCACCGCGCCGGCATTCCGAAGGGCGTGTTCAATGTCGTGACGTCGAAGCAACGCGTCCGAAGTCGGCCTGGAGCTGACGCAGAATCCGCTGGTGCGGAAATTCTCCTTCACCGGCTCGACCGAGATCGGCAAGCTGCTGATGGCGCAATGCGCCTCCACGGTGAAGAAGGTTTCGCTCGAGCTGGGCGGCAACGCGCCCTTCATCGTGTTCGACGATGCCGATCTCGACGCGGCGGTCGAAGGCGCGATGGCTCTCCAAGTTCCGCAACATGGGCCAGACCTGCGTCTGCGCGAACCGCTTCCTGGTGCAGGACAAGGTCTATGACGCCTTCGCCGAGAAGCTCGCCGCGCGCGTGCGCCAAGCTGAAAGTCGGCGACGGCTTCGACGATGGCGTGACGCAGGGCCCGCTGATCACCATGGACGCGGTCGAGAAGGTCGAGCGGCTGATCGCCGATGCGCGTGCGCAAGGCGCGAAAATCGCGCTCGGCGGCAAGCGCCATGCACTGGGCGGCACCTTCTTCGAGCCGACCGTGGTCGACGACGTGACGCCGGCGATGGACTTCGCGCGCGAGGAAATCTTCGGCCCCGTCGCCACGCTGTTCCGCTTCAAGGACGACGCCGAAGCCATCCGCATGGCCAACGACACCGAATTCGGCCTCGCCGCCTATTTCTACGCCCGCGATGTCGGCCGCATCTTGCGCGTGGCCGAAGCGCTGGAATACGGCATCATCGGCATCAACGAAGGCATCATCTCGACCGAAGTGGCGCCGTTCGGCGGCATGAAGGAATCGGGCATCGGCCGCGAAGGCTCGAAATACGGCATCGAGGATTTTCTCGAGATCAAATATCTGGCGCTCGGCGGACTGGGAGAGATCTGAATGATTCCGCGTTACGCACGCCCCGAAATGACGGCGATCTGGTCGCCGGAAACCAAATTCCGCATCTGGTTCGAGATCGAGGCGCATGCCGCCGATGCGATGGCCGAACTCGGCGTCATCCCGAAAGAAGCCGCCGCAGAAAGTCTGGGAGAAGGGCGCAACGCGCAAGTTCGATGTCGCGCGCATCGACGAGATCGAGCGCGAAGTGAAGCACGACGTCATCGCCTTCCTGACCCATCTGGCGGAGATCGTCGGGCCCGAAGCGCGCTTCGTGCATCAGGGCATGACGTCGTCGGATGTGCTCGACACCTGCCTGGCGGTGCAGCTGACGCGCGCCGCCGACATTCTGATCGCCGATGTCGATCGCTGCTGGCGGCGCTGAAGAAGCGCGCCTTCGAACACAAGATGACGCCGCACCATCGGGCGCAGCCACGGCATCCATGCCGAGCCGACGACCTTCGGCCTGAAGCTCGCCGGCTTCTATGCGGAATTCGCGCGCAGCACGCGCGCGGCTGATCGCGGCGCGCGAGGAAATCGCCACCTGCGCGATCTCCGGCGCGGTCGGCACCTTCGCCAATATCGATCCGCGCGTCGAAGCGCATGTCGCCGAGAAGCTTGGGCCTCGCGGTCGAACCGATTTCGACGCAGGTGATCCCGCGCGACCGCCACGCGGCTTATTTCGCGACGCTTGGCGTGGTGGCAAGTTCGCTCGAACGGCTGGCGACCGAAATCCGCCATCTGCAGCGCACCGAAGTGCTCGAAGCGGAGGAATATTTTCTCCGAAGGCCAAAAGGGCTCCTCCGCCATGCCGCACAAGCGCAATCCGGTGCTGACGGAAAATCTCTCCGGCCTTGCGCGCATGGTGCGCGCCTATGCGCTGCCCGCGATGGAAAACGTGGCGCTGTGGCATGAGCGCGACATCTCGCATTCCTCGGTCGAGCGCTACATCGGGCCCGACGCCACCATCACGCTCGATTTCGCGCTCGCTCGCGCGGCGGGCGTGATCGACAAACTGCTCGTCTATCCCGAGCGCATGCAGCACAATCTCGACCGCACGCAGCGGCCTGGTGCATAGCCAGCGCGTGCTGCTGGCGCTGACGCAAGCGGGCGTCGAGCCGCGAGGATGCCTACCGGCTGGTGCAGCGCAACGCGATGCGCGCCTGGAACGGCGAAGGCACGCTGCTCGATCTGCTGAAAGCCGATCCGGAAGTGACGAAAGCGGTGCCGCTGGCCCAGCTCGAAGCGCTGTTCGACCTCGGCTACCACCTCAAACACGTCGACACGATCTTCAAGCGCGTGTTTGGAAATTAACGCCTCTCACCTCCCCTAACGCGGGGAGGTCGACATTGCGAAGCGATGGCGGGTGGGGGGATGCCTCAACGATACAGTGTTCCAGATTTCACCACCGCGCCCCACCCGTCGTCGCGCCGATGCGCGCCACCGACCTCCCCGCGTAGGGGGAGGTAAGATTTTCGCGCATTCGCCGTGATAGTGTTGATGCAAGCACCAGGGGGCAAAATGACCATCACCAACAAAACCGCAATTCGCATCAGCCTCGCTGCCGCTCTCCTCCTTCTCGCCGTCGTGATCTTCAGCGCCCTCCAACCGGCCATGGGCGTGTGCGGCAATCTCGATCCCACCTATCAGCCGATCATCGCCTTCGAACTCGCGCGCTCCGTTGCCGACCTGCATGCGATTTTCGGCGATGCCCATGGCACTTGCCGCGAAGCTCTCACTGCAAAATTCGCTTTCCTGAACAGCGGCGACAATTTCCTTTTCATCCCGCTCTATGGCGTATTCCTCGTTTTCTTCCTTCTGGTGTGCGTCCCGCACGGCTTGCGAACGCAGGCGCGATCCTCGTCCTCATCGCCTGCGGTGCCGATTACATCGAAAACGCCTGCCTCTCCCGTATCGCCGCCAACCCGGACGTCCACAGCACCGCGCTTTCGCTCCTCCCTTGGGCCACCGGCGCAAAATGGATGGGCCTCGCACTCGCAGGCGCTATTGGCGGCTTCATCCTCTCGCATCGCGGCGGATGGCGCTGGATCGTGGCAGGCTTGTGTTTGCAGGCGCGGTGCTGGTCGCGTTGGCGATCATCGACCCACACACCTTCGGCCGCTTCGCCTCCAACGGCGTCACGATAAGCTGGGTGGTCTTCCTGATTGCAGACCTGATTTTTGTGATCCGGCGTCCCGCACCTCGCTTAATGCGAAACATCCCGTAATCCAAATCCGGTGCGCGCTGGTTGCGCTTGTGGCGGTGCCGATTGTAACTGGCGGGTGAAGGTGACCATCCAATCCCAAATGTTTGCGAACGCGCCTGCGTATCTGCTCGTCGCTATCCCCTGGAACGACTTCAAGGTAGCGAACACCCGCTTTGCGCAATGCCTCTTTCTTGATCGCGTTCGCCGAGCATGCATGCCGTCCCTTGGAAGTGTCCTTCTCCTTGATACTCGACCGCCAACACCGGCCACCGGCCCCGATCTACGATCAGGATGTCCACGCGCTTGCTATTGATTGACTAGAATGCGCCCTCATCTTTGGATTGAAGGACTTCCCCGAGGCATGGTCTGCGCGATAACGCGATGGCCCTTACCGATGGATGCTTTATCTTTTTCAATATTGCTGAAACGCACGATATTGCGGCGGCCCATTCATGATCCGGCGTCTTCTTCGAATGCTTCAGACGATCATCATCCGACTTCAATTGCTGCCCGATAATGTTGCGCCAGCCAGCCGCTCTGGCTCGACCGGGAAGCCTGTTGGAGCGATACGAGTAATTGCGCAATGCGGGAGCCCGGCGCGGCTTTTTTGGGCCAAAAGCGAAATTGAGCAGCCCAATCAGCGCATGCAACAAGCGCGGCCGCCGGAATGAGAATATCGTTTTCCGTACCTGACAACGACATTGCAGCCCGAACCATATCGCGAGGAAAGGCACGAACTGTTTCGTGCCGTACACGATAATTTATCGGCCGGGCATTAACAAAATATTGGCAAAATCGCCAAGTAAAGGCCCGAATAAGCCCAATATTCGCTTGTTTCAGGCCCGGAAGCTAAAGTCTTAGGCAGCCCGGATCGAATATCTGCACCGGCAACGTCTTCAGCCCACTCACAAACACCGATTGCACGCGCTTGGCCTCGCCAATCTGTTCGATGTGATCGAGGCGTTTCAGCAGTTCTGCGAAGAACGATTTGATTTCCATTTTCGCCATGTGCTGGCCCAGGCACACATGCGCGCCGTAACCAAAGGCGACATGGCGGTTGGGATCGCGGTCGATCTTGAAGTTGAAGGGGTCGGGGAACACCTCTTCGTCGCGATTGCCGGAGATATAGAGCAGCGATAGCGCCTCGCCCTTCTTGATCTTGCGGCCGCGCAATTCGTAATCCTCCATCGCGGTGCGCATGAAGTGCTGCACCGGCGTCGTCCAGCGGATCATCTCATCCACCGCCTACCCGAGCAGCGCCGGATTTTCCTTCAGCTTCTTCATCTCGGAAGGGTTCAGGATCAGCTGCTGCAATCCGCCCGCGATGGTAGAGGCGGTCGTGTCATGACCCGCCGTCGCCACGATGATGTAATAGGAAGCCGTTTCGATATCGCCGAGCGGGCAACCGTTCACCTTGCCGTTGGCGATGACGCTGGCGAGATCTTCGCCGGGGCAAGCCCTGCGCTCGGCGGTGATGCTTTGGAAATACGCAAAGAAATCCAAAATCACATTGCTTGTTTCGGTCGAACCGGGGCGCTGCATGTCCGGGTCGGTGCCGCCGAACAATTCCTGCGTCAGCTTGAGCATGCGCGGCTCGTCGCTCTCCGGCACGCCCATGATCGACATGATCACATGCAGCGGATAGTAAACCGCGATGGCCTTGGTGAAATCGCACTCCGGCCCGATCTCCATCATCTTGTCCACATAACGCTTGGAAAGCTCGTGCACGCGCGCTTCAAGCTTTTTCAGATTGCCCGGCATGAACCAGGGCTGCGTCAGCCCGCGATAAGCGCGGTGATCGGCGCCATCCATATCGATCAAAGTGCGCAGCGGCGAAACGCGGCCCGTTTTCGGATCGGGCCCGCCCCACATCGCGGCCAGCGTTTTCTCCGCTTCCATATCCATCAAGGTGGAGCGCGGCTCGTTGTGGAAAATATCGTTGAGTTTTTCGACTTCCAGAATGTCGGCGTGTTTCGTGACCGCCCAATAGGGGCGCACGCCTTCAGGCTGCGTCCAATGCACGGGATCGTTTTGGCGAAGATCGGTGAGGATCGCGTGCAGTTTCTTCTCATCGCCATACGTGGCGGGAGAAGCAATGGCATTGTCGATCGAACTCATGTCGAACCCCGGTGAACCCGCACCGATTGTTCTTCAAGCCCGCCTCGCTCGCAAGTCGCAAAAATAGAAGTCGAATGCGAACCGGGTTCAGCTTCGAAAAAGCCGAACCCGATCAAACCGCGATGTCGGAAAAAATTCGCGAGACCGCTTACTTCTGATGAACGATCTGGTCCACCGCCACCGCCAGCCATTCTTCCATCTGCTTGCGGACCACATGTTCGGAGCGGGTGATTCCCTTGGCCGCGAAATCCTTCTGGAGCTTGCGGTAGACGTCTTCCTCGCCCGCTTCCTCGAAATCGGCCGCCACGACCTCTTTGGCGTATTCATCGGCCGCCGCGCCCGAAATGCCCATTTCGCCGGCCGCCCAGAGGCCCAGAAGCTTGTTGCGCCGCGCGTTCACCTTGAAGCGCGTCTCCTCGTCATGGGCCCACTTGGCCTCGGCCGCCTTTTCCCGATCCCTGAACGCGTCGCTCATTCCATAACCTCTTGAAAATTCAACAGTAATACTAATGGCCTGCGGCCTTCCGGCCCGACAATAGCCGAAGGCTGGGGGTGAAAGAACCGTCGCATTGCCGCGACGTGCCCCAAGCCTTAAGTTGGCCTCCCGACGGGGCAACACAAGCCCCGTCTTTGCGTTTTGGGCGCCCGCCCGCGCCCGAGGACACCCGATGAAACGCCGCCGCTTGATCTACGAAGGCAAGGCCAAGATAATCTACGAAGGCCCCGAACCCGGCACCGTCATCCAGTATTTCAAGGACGACACCACCGCCTTCGACGCCACCAAGAAAGCCGTGCTCGATGGCAAGGGCGTGCTCAACAACCGCATCAGCGAATATCTGATGACGCAGTTGAACGCGATCGGCGTGCCCACCCATTTCGTGCGCCGCCTCAACATGCGCGAGCAGCTTGTGAAAGAGGTGGAAATCGTTCCGCTCGAAGTCGTCGTGCGCAATGTCGCCGCCGGCTCGCTCTCCAAGCGCCTCGGCATCGAGGAAGGCACCGCGCTGCCGCGTTCGATCATCGAATATTATTACAAGAACGATGCGCTGCACGATCCATGGGTGAGCGAAGAACACATCACCGCGTTCGGCTGGGCATCCCCGCAGGATCTGGACGACATCGTGAACCTGTCGATCCGCGTCAACGATTTCCTCTCCGGTCTTTTCCTCGGCGTCGGCATCAAGCTGGTCGATTTCAAGATGGAATTCGGCCGCCTCTGGGAAAACGATTACATGCGCATCGTGCTGGCCGATGAGATCAGCCCGGATTCCTGCCGCTTGTGGGACGCAGTGACCAACGAAAAGATGGACAAGGACCGTTTCCGCCGCGATATGGGCGGCGTGGTCGAAGCCTATTCGGAAGTCGCAAAACGACTGGGAATCCTGCCCGAATCGGGGCAAGGAGAAATGAAAGGCCCGGTCTTGGTGAGATGATTGCGGAAGCTGCCCCTCTTCTTACCCTCCCCTTGAGGGAGGGTCGAAAAATCCGGCAGGATTTTTCGGGGAGGGGTCTCGCCGCCACCACTTGGACCCCTCCCCGAAATTTGCTTCGCAAATTTCGACCCTCCCTCAAGGGGAGGGTAAAACAGCAAGGTGCAATTTCGAGATGAAAGCTCGTGTGTTCGTGACATTGAAAAACGGCGTCCTCGATCCGCAGGGCAAAGCCATCGGCACCGCGCTGCACGGCCTCGGTTTCGGCGGCGTGGGCGATGTGCGCCAGGGCAAAGTCATCGACATCGAACTGACCGAACGCGACGAAGCAAAAGCGCGCGCGAGCCTGAAGGACATGTGCGAGAAACTTCTCGCCAACACCGTGATCGAGAAATACGAGATCGAACTGAGGCTTAGGGGCGTTGAAGGCCAAGCGACCGTTCAAAAACGCATTCGCCAAACGGGATTTGGCCATCGAAGGTTCGCGCAGCAAAGTTAGCGTCGAGATTGGCAAACCTTTCGTAGGGGATCGCTGTTATACCTGTCCGATCAGGATCAAGTTTGGGCGGCAAATCCTTCACCACGAAATACATGGCGTCGATGCCTTCCAATCCTTGGAATTGGCGATGAAAATCATCCCCGTTTACCTGCGGCACTCGGAAGGTTTGCCGCTCGGCCGGATGTATGCTTTCGAGAAAGGTGACGATATGGGTTTCCGGAGGTATATGTTGAAGTCCGCCGTCATCGTCTTCCCCGCCTCCAATTGCGACCGCGATGCGGCAACCGCCCTTGAGCAGATGACGGGCACAAAGCCCCATATGGTCTGGCATCAGGATAGCGTGCTCCCCGATGTCGATCTCGTCGTGCTGCCCGGCGGCTTTTCCTATGGCGATTATCTGCGCTGCGGCGCGATGGCGAGCCAGTCGCGCATCATGCGCGAGATCAAGGCGCATGCCGAAAAAGGCGGCTCGGTGCTCGGCATCTGCAACGGCTTTCAGGTGCTGACCGAATCCCACCTGCTGCCCGGCGCGCTGATGCGCAACGCCGATCTCAAATTCGTCTGCCGCCCGGTGCCGCTGGAAGTGGAAGAAACCCAAAGCGCCTTCACCCGCAACTATGAAAAGGGCCAGCGCGTGGTGTTTCCCGTGGCCCATGGCGAAGGCAATTATTTCGCCGACGATGCAACGCTCGATCGCCTCGAAGGCGAAGGCCGCGTGATGTTCCGCTATGCCAAGGGCGAGAACCCCAACGGCTCCTCGCGCAACATCGCGGGCATCCTGAACGAGAAGCGCAACGTGCTGGGCCTGATGCCCCACCCCGAACGCGTGGTCGATCCCCTGCTGGGCGGCACAGACGGTCAGGCGATGTTCAAAAGCCTGATCGAAGCCCTCTCCTGATCTCCCCTTGAAACCGGGCGGTTACGGACTATATTCCTTTTGTTCGATAGCGGAAAGATTTGGTGTGAGCAAAATCAATGACCTTACCTCTCCGGGGAGGGGGGGTAATTCAAAACCGAAAAACGAATATTTGGGCCCCAAATGACCCAGATCACGCCCGAACTCGTCCGCGAACACGGCCTGACCGATGAGGAATACGGCCGGATCAAGCAGCTGCTGAACCGCGAACCCAGTTTCGTGGAACTGGGCATCTTCAGCGTGATGTGGTCCGAGCACTGCTCCTACAAATCCACCCGCATCCATCTGAAGAAGCTGCCGACCAAGGCCCCCTGGGTGCTGCAAGGCCCCGGCGAGAACGCAGGCGTGATCGACATCGGCGATGGCGATGCCGCCATCTTCAAGATGGAAAGCCACAACCACCCGAGCTTCATCGAGCCCTATCAGGGCGCTGCCACCGGCGTCGGCGGCATCATGCGCGACGTGTTCACCATGGGCGCGCGCCCCATCGCGATGATGAATGCGCTGCGCTTCGGCGATCCGAGCCATCCGAAAACGCGCCATCTTGTCGAAGGGCGTGGTCGCTGGCATCGGCGGTTATGGCAATTGCATGGGCGTGCCCACCGTCGGCGGCGAAGTGAACTTCCACAAAAGCTACAACGGCAACATCCTGGTCAACGCGATGTGCGTGGGCCTTGCGCGGCAGGACAAGATTTTCCTTTCCGCCGCCAAAGGTGCCGGCAATCCTGTCGTCTATATCGGCTCGAAAACGGGCCGCGACGGCATTCACGGCGCCACCATGGCGAGCGCGGAGTTCGACGATGCGTCGGATGAAAAGCGCCCCACCGTACAGGTCGGCGATCCGTTCACCGAAAAACTTTTGCTCGAAGCCTGTCTCGAATTGATGGCGACCGATGCGATCATCGCCATTCAGGATATGGGGGCGGCCGGTCTCACCTCCTCTTCCGCCGAAATGGGCGACAAGGGCGGCAGCGGCATCGAACTCAATCTCGATAAAGTCCCGCAGCGCGAAGCGAACATGACCGCCTACGACATGATGCTGTCGGAAAGCCAGGAACGCATGCTCGCCGTGCTGAAGCCGGGCCGCGAGGCGCAGGCCGAAGCCATCTTCAAGAAATGGGAACTGGATTTCGCCGTTATCGGCATCACCACGGATACAAAGCGTCTGGTGGTGAAACACAAAGGCGAAACCGTTGCCGACATGCCGATCACCGCGCTTGTCGGATGCAGCGCCGATCTATGATCGGCCCCACACCAAACGCACACCCGCAAGCGGCAATCCCAGCATCGATGCTTCCAGGCCGATCATGGAATCGCTGGTGAAGATCATCGGCTCGCCCGACATGGCCTCGCGCCGCTGGGTGTGGGAGCAATACGATCACACCGTCATGGCCGACACGGTGCAGATACCGGGCGGCGATGCTGCTGTCGTGCGCGTGCACGGAAAACAGAAGGGCCTTGCGATCACGACCGATGTGACGCCCCGCTATTGCCAGGCCGATCCGTTCGAAGGCGCAAAGCAGGCTGTTGCCGAAGCCTATCGCAATATCTCCGCGGTCGGCGCGGTGCCGCTCGCGGTCACCGACAATCTCAATTTCGGCAATCCGCAGAAGCCCGAGATCATGGGCCAGATCGTCGGCGCCATCGATGGCATCGGCGAAGCCTGCCGCGCGCTGGACTTCCCGGTGATCGGTGGCAATTGCTCGCTCTACAACGAGACCAATGGCGAAGGCATTCTGCCGACGCCCGCCATCGGCGGCGTTGGTTTGATGCAGGATGTGAACCGCATGGCGACCGTCGCGTTCAAGCGCGAAGGCGATGCGATCATCCTGATCGGCGAAACCAAGGGCCATCTCGGGCAATCGATCTATCTGCGCGAAATCGAAGGCAAGGAAGAAGGCGCTGCACCGCCTGTCGATCTCGCGGTCGAAAAGCGCAATGGCGAGTTTCGTGCGCGGGCTTATCGAACAGGGCCGCGTGGACACCGCGCACGATCTTTCCGATGGCGGCCTGCTGGTGGCACTCGCCGAAATGGCATTGCCGCGCGGCATCGGCGCAGCAATCGAACAAGATACAATTGCCTTCCTATTCGGCGAGGATCAGGCCCGTTATCTTCTCGCGGTTCCCAAATCGGATGCGGATCGCATTCTGGCGGATGCAAAATCCGCAGGCGTTCCGGCAATTTTGCTCGGGCGTACCGCGGGCGATAAGATCAAGGTCGGAAACGCGAGCGTCCCGCTCGCAGATTTGAAGCGCGCCCATGAAGGCTGGTTCCCCGGCTACATGGCAGCGCCGCACACCAATTGAGGCTCAACCCATGGCAATGCCGGCAGGCGAAATCGAGAAGCTGATAAAAGACGCATTCCCGGATGCCGATATCAAGATCACAGACCTCGCAGGCGACAATGACCATTTCGCCGCCATGGTCACGTCGAGCGCCTTCAAGGGCAAAACCCGCGTCCAGCAGCATCAGATGGTTTACGAGGCCCTCAAGGGCCGCATGGGCGGCGTGCTCCACGCCCTGTCGCTCCAGACCGCACCAAAGGACTAGTCTCCTTGACGCCGCCCCGCCCCCTCCCTAATTCATAGACCGAAGACTGAGGCCAGACCCATGACCGCCCACGACCAGATCGCCAAGGACATTTCGGAAAACCCCGTCGTGCTCTACATGAAGGGCACCCCCGTGTTCCCGCAATGCGGTTTCTCGGCGACGGTTGTGCAGATCCTTTCCAATGTCGGCGTGAAGTATAAGGCGGTCGACGTGTTGAAAGACCCGGAAGTCCGCGCGGGCATCAAGGAATTTTCCAACTGGCCGACCATCCCGCAGCTTTATGTGAAGGGCGAATTCGTCGGCGGTTGCGACATCCTCCGCGAGATGTATGAGGCCGATGAACTGGCCCCCTTCTTCGCCGAAAAAGGCATCGTTCTCGAAAACGCCTGAAGCACGCGCAAATCCAAACAAAAAAACCCGCGAACGATGTTCGCGGGTTTTTGCTTTTCAAATTTGGCGTTCGCTCAGCGCGAGTAGAATTCGACCACCAGATTGGGCTGCATCTGCACCGCATACGGCACATCGCCCAGCTTCGGCGTGCGGATGAACTTCGCGGTCATCTTGTCGTGATCGGGCGTGATGTATTCCGGCACATCGCGTTCCGCACTCTTGGACGCTTCCAGCACCAGCGCCATGTCGCGCGCCTTGGCGGTGAGTTCCAGCGTGTCGCCTTCCTTGACCATGTAGCTCGCAACCGTCACGCGCTTGCCGTTGACCTTCACATGGCCATGGCTGACGAGCTGACGGGCGGCAAACGGTGTCGGCACGAACTTGGCGCGATAGACGACCGCATCAAGGCGGCGCTCCAGCAAGCCGATCATGTTCTCGCCGGTGTCGCCCGGACGGCGCACGGCTTCCTGATAGTAGCGGCGGAACTGGCGCTCGGTGATGTTGCCGTAATAGCCCTTGAGCTTCTGCTTGGCCTGAAGCTGCGTGCCGTAGTCGGAGAGCTTCTTGGCGCGGCGTTGGCCGTGTTGGCCCGGACCATAGGAGCGCTTGTTGACCGGGCTCTTCGGCCGGCCCCAGACGCTCTCGCCCATGCGGCGGTCTAACTTGTACTTGGAAGTGGCGCGCTTGCTCATTAGATAGGATCCGGTTGGATTGGCGCATCGCCCAGAGGTGACGCGGAGGCGGGGGTAATATAGTCACCCCCATTTCCTGTCAAACACCCTCCCAACCCCTTGATAGCAAAAGCCGTTCCAAACAGCCTTCAACCAAAAGTTGAGTGCCTTTCGGCTCTTGACGCCAGCAGCCCCCCACACACTTTGCCGCCACGGCCCCGTGGCGGAACTGGTAGACGCACCGGACTTAAAATCCGTTGTTCCGAAAGGGACGTGCCCGTTCGAACTCGGGCCGGGGCCACCAATTATCCGGCCGCAGCCTGCACATTCCGCTGGGCTTTGAATGACCGATAGTGTTCGCCGATTTTGCGATAGAAAGCGTCTCCAGCTTATCCAGCCGCCCGTCGGCAAAGTTGGCCACGTTTTCCATCATCGAGCGCAATACGGCAGGCTTCATGTCCGGCAATTCCTGCGTGAACAACGCGTTTTGCCAAGCATCGTCCATCAGGCGTCCATAGACGCGAAATGCCGAAATCCATCGCCCTGCCCGGCTTGACGCCGAGCCGCCAGCCTTCGATTTGATCATAAGGTGGCGTGACATGAAGGGTCGATAGATCCGACCAATCTACCTTCTGATTTGCGTTGTTGGGATAAAAGCGAAGCTCTCCCATTGTGCCGCAGTCGATGTGAAAGTGGCTGTAAAGAACCCATGCATTGGCGAGCACGAGATGCCAGAAGAAGCTATCGGTTATTCCCCTTCCGACAAGCCCCTGACGATATTCCACGTCGTCTGTGAAATAGTGATAGTGGCGCAGGTAATTTACGAAAATTGGATAATCCGCAGAGAATATCTTCGCAAAACGCACGACATGCGGATAGAATATGCAATCTGGATGACCGGCAATGCGCATGTCTTCGTCGGTGAGTTGCGTGACCAGATGGCCTACATCTTTTTTCAATCCCAGGAACAAGCCGTCTTCACAAAAAAAGGGGAGATTGCAATCCGACCAGGGTAGCCAGATTTTACGATCAAACAGCACCCTTGGCATTTGCACACCCGGCACCGCTTCACGCGATGGCACTGCGCAATAGGCTTCAAAATTCTCGATCTTGTCCCGCAGGAAGTCTGCATCGGCAACAAAATCAGGCCGCGATTTGAGGACCAACGCATCATCCTCCGGCACCATTGCAAGCGCTGCCTCGAGATTGCGTATCTGGTACACAAGCCCCTTCTGGTTGGATGTGCCTTGTATTTCCGGCTGAGGCACGCGCGTGAGCTTTATATCGGGATAGTTCGCAAGCGGCGCCAGATGAGAATCGAGTTCCGGAGAATTCCAAGTCACATAGTGTATATTCCGCAGAAGCCCTATCTGTCGCAATTCGAGAAGCGGCGGCAGACTTATGGCCATCAACGCTGCGGATCTGGTGAATCCGGTTACAATCGCGTCTGCCGGTCTTGGCGTCATGACGTCATCACATGGCGAATCCGCCTGCAGACAAACCCCGCATCTTCCTTACATCGCACATATGGCAAACAGCGAAACAGGTTTAACGCAATCAATTGCGGCAATCGCGATAGGATCGCGCTATCCGATGCGAGCTTGCGGCAACCCTCCGCGATCTGCTCCAGCTTCTGCAGCGCGTTGATGAATTGTGCAGGCTCAGATGCGCGATACAGATTCCGCAAACACCAATGGCCTGTGGCATCCTGGAACAGCTTGGCGATATCGAGCCACCACGACGAAATCCATGGATCGTCGCAATCGATAAAGACGATGCCGCGTTTGGTCAGTAGAATATTCTCCAGCGTCAGGTCTCCGTGGCAGGGCGATTGAGGTATGCCCGTCCAATCACACGTCAGAAGCCGCATGTGGGCCTCGCTTATATCGGCCATGAAATCGACCGTCTGACTGTGCGCCGCACATTTGCGGGTAATATCCTCGATTTTCGTGCGAAACAGATCCTCCGGAAGAGGACTGCCTTCGCTCATGCGCAACAACCAAAGCAGATTGCTGAGGGCATGCATCATTGCCGGGCCATCAACAGGAGCAGAATGGATCACGGCATCGGCCACGGTGCGGCCGGGCACATATTCCATATCGAAATAGGCAAACCCTTCGTCGCCCAGGCCATGACCCAGAACGCACGGAACCGGCACACCGTGCACAGACAGCAGGCGCTGCTTTTCTGCCTGTCGCATCAGTCTGTCGTTGTTGGCAACATCGCCCGCCTGCTTGCGTACATAGGCGCGCATACCGTTACCGTGCAGCGTTACCGTCGCACCCGAATGGCCCGCAAAGACATGCAAGATATCGAGCGTTTTGGAAGGTGGCGCAAGCAGAGCGGATGCTTTGCGCTGCGCCGCAGTGCTCACAGCCAGTCCTTCAGATAGTCGGCAAGTGTGGCGCTATTGCGCTCAACGCTGACAGCCACAGCAGAGGGATATGGATTGGACGAGGCATGATCGTTGACAAGAAAGCGCCGCCCATGACGACAATCCATCACCAGCGCGTGGGGACGAAGACCGGCTTCGGCAAGCGCCTGCTCCGTCTTTGCGCGATAAACTTCGGGACGCGCGGTCATGAAAATGAGTTGAGCGCCCTGATCCTGCCAATGGCGCAACGCAGCCACGTTTTCTGCAATGGTCTCGTCTTCGTCTTCCCAGAACGGCGCGAAGTAGCGACTATGGTTCTTGAATACGACGCCATCAAGATCAGTAACAATGCTGCCGCGGGGCCGCACATGACGGCGCCAATCTTCCAATGTGCCCACGTCGATAAGGCCAGACACGCGATGGGGGGCAACTGGCATACCACCCGCGATGGCACGATTCATCACATGAGAAACAAAAATCTCTCTGTCGCCGGCTTGGCTTGCGACAACAGCGAACGCATCCATGTATGCGCTCGCATCGGCAAAACCGTAAAGGCCGACACTGACGAAATTCGAAGCCAGGCTTTTTTCGATCATCTCCACGACGAGATCGTTCTCGTTGAGCACCGCAAAGCTTTTGCCACCGACATTGGTCATATGGGGCGCTGTCCGGACGTCGCTCAGGGCAACGAAACTCGCCTCTGGAAGATCGGAAGGATCGAAAAAACTATCCGCATCTTTGATCGCGAATGCTCCGGTCACGCCCGCCAGGCGAACCATCTGTGCAACTGTATCGGCCGGCCCGCGTGTATCGTGATCGAGAATATGTATTTCCGCCTGCGCGTTGAAAACGCGTCTCAGCAACCCGGTCGCTGCATATTTGTTTTCGTGCTCGGCCCGAATGGCGATAACGATGCGATCATAAGACCCATCCGGAAGACTCCCGGCGGCACGGGCAAGCGCCAGTTCGCCATCCGGCAAAGTCAGCATCCATTTCGGACGCACGCCAGGATAGCGCGACGATTTTCCGGCGCAGGGAAGCAGAAGGGTCCGGTTCATGGCTGCGTATCCCGGGTTCCGGGCAAGGATGGCAGCACATTGGTAGGTAATTACGGTTAAATCCGGGTTAGCGGGAACAATCAAACATTATCAAAGCCCTTAAGAAACGATGAAAGCCAGTCGTTCGATCGCTCATCACATGGGTTTCATTGTTCTTGGGGTGCGCATGGCCTGTTGCGGGTCCACATAAGGAATCACCCAACTGTCAAAACCTGCCGATCGACCAGCGAGGGACCTCAAACACACTCGCGCTTCCTGACGGACAACGCGGGCGCTTCGGAATTCTCCTCAGCCTCTCGCTCGATGGTTTCTGCCCATCAGCCAAAGTCTTGGCTGGAAACAGGGGATTGGGAATTTCCTGCGGCAAGCGCCCGCATACAGCGCGATATGCCCCCGCCGCGAGGCATGCCATGATCGTTCCGCCACAGGGAGACCCTTGATTGCCGTTTATTTCCTTTTTGTTTCTATTTCTGTTTCTGCCGATTTCCCTTGTGTTCCATTTCCTCGCTACGCGTTTTGGCGAACGCGCTCGGCTGTGCTCGCTGATCGTCGTGTCGTTTGCGTTTTTTATGTCATGGGAGATGCGTGCAGCAGCACTCCTGGCATGCTCGATCATGGTGAACTATGGCGTCGGGTTTCTGCTTGAGCAGGCCCACAAAAAGGCGCGCGCGCTTCAATCCAAAATACTTCTTGCAGCCGGCGTGGTGTTCAATCTGGGCGCGCTTGCGGTCTTCCGCTACGGGCATTTTCTCGCTGACGATATCAGCACTTTTTGGGGTGCAACATTTGTGATCCACAATATCGTGGCACCCCTCGGTGTGCTATTTTTCTCCTGCGATCAAATTGCCTATTTGGCGGACATTGCGCGGGGCAAACGCTACGAGGCAAGCTTCCTGCGGTACGCAGCGTTCGCCTCTTTCTTTCCACGCCTGGTTGCGGGGCCGCTTTTGCGTTACGAGCAAATCTGGCCGCAATGGGAGCAGCACAAACCCGATATCGAGGATATCGCCATTGGCATGACGACCTTCGTCATCGGTATGGCAAAAGTGGTATTGCTCGCAGCTTCCGTTGCGCCCTTCGCAACGCTTGTGTTTGCGGCGGCGAGCGCAGGCCAGTCAATCGAGTTCGTGGCTGCCTGGGTAGGGGTGCTGGCCTTTGCGGCCCAGATTTATTTCGACCTTTCGGGTTACGCCGATATGGCAATCGGACTCGGGCGTTGCTTCGGTCTCGTTTTGCCGACGAACTTCCGGTCGCCCTACCGCGCGGCAAACATCGCCGATTTCTGGCTGCGTTGGAACATCACGCTGACAGATTTTCTGCGCGATTATATTTATGTGCCACTGGGCGGCAATCGACACGGAATAATCCACGCAATGTTCAATCTTATGGTCGCCATGTTGCTAGGCGGGCTATGGTATGGCGCTGGCGGCATGTTCGTGGCATGGGCGCTTTTGCAGGCTTTCTATATTGTGTTCCATCGAGCTTGGCGCGCTTTTTGCGTACATAGCCAGGCCATTTCGCGATTTCGCACAACGAAAATAGCCCGCGCGATAGGTGTCGCTCTGACCTTCCTTGCGGTGACACTTGGTTGGGCCGTGTTCCGGTCGGCGAATCCAGCAGCGGCGCTTAATCTCCTTGCGGCGCTGTCGGGTCAATACGGCGCGGTGCTGCCCGCCGGTTTCGCATCGGTGCTGGGACCAATCCTACCGCTGGCACACGACATCGGCATCGGTTTTGCGCCGACCGACGATTGGTCGCTTCTTCCTCCAATTTTGTTTGTCACCTTTTGTTTTGGCGTCATCTTCTTGTTGCCGACGACCGAGACGCTGCTGTCGGCTTGGCGCCCTGTGCCGGAGGATGAAGATCGAATGCGGAAAAAACTCTTTCCATTACGGTGGATGGCTTCGCCGGCATGGTCCGCGGCACTGGGCGCGCTTGCCTTTGTCTGCCTCATCTCGTGGAGCAGCGCATCCGCATATCTGCATTGGCGATTTTAAACGATGCCGGGCAATCCCAATCGCAACTATATCGTGGCTGCCGGGCTTGCGCTGATGGCGTTGGCCGCTCTGTCGATAGCGCTTTGTATCTATGCAGATCCCTATCGAATGTATGCAACGGCGCGCATCGCGGACAAACCGACGATCTACAGACAAGCCGCCCTTGCCAAATCCTATATGATCGAACATTTGCGCCCGACCACGCTCGTATTGGGCAATGCACAAGTCGAGAGCGGGCTTGATCCAGAAAGCCAGGATTGGCCCGAAAGCCTAAGGCCCGTTTTCAATGCAGCTGGCGCCAATGTCGACATATTCATGGCTTGGCGTTTGATGCAGCACGATATAGCGGTCAAACCGCCTCAGTTGGTGGTGTTGAGCCTCGATTTCCTGGATTTTGTGGACCCGGAAGCGAATGCCAATTCCGTGCCCCAGCGCAATGGGGAAGCGCGCCTGCTAATTACACGCAACGGTACCCCAAACCCCACTCGCACCATCCAATTGTGGAAGGACTTTATAGCAACAACGCTGAAGCGGCAGGCCATCATCGACAGCATCTCGACGCTTAGCGATCGCGGGATGTCGTCTGAAGCAACCATGACACGGTTTGGTTTCAATCCAGCGCGTGACTATGAATCCCTATTACACCGATCCGGGGCGGAAGCGGTCTTCTCTCACAACGATGCGATTTATCGCGCGCAATATCGGGCCTCCGTGAATTCCTATTTCTATGATCCTTCGCGCAACCTCCAATTCCGTTCGCTCGCGGCCATTATCACGCTGGCGGAGCAAAACGACATCAGGCTCATCCTTTTTATCCCGCCCTATCACAGCCGGTATCTGGAAATCCTGCACGAAACCGGGTTCTGGCCCAGTTTCGAGGCGTGGAAAGGAGCGCTTGTCAGAGCCGTCGATGAAGCGGCGGGCAAGCGCCGCGACCTTGTGCTGCTTTACGATTTCTCGGACTATGACGACGTCAGCGGCGAACATGTGCCCCAACCGGGGGATACACAGGCCGAGATGCGCTGGTACAGAGATTCCACGCATTACACCTCTGCGCTCGGCGACCTCATGATTGCCAGCATGATGGGCGCCGGTCCCGTTCTTGGCGACGAACTGAACAACGATAACTTGCAAGCCGACATAGAACGCGTGCGCCGCGATAGGGACAGATTGTTTGCTCCACCGGCATTTGAAACAGCGGCGGCACACTCACCGTCCCGCCACTGACGGCCAGCGCGCTTACATCTGCATCGTCCAACCTTCTACACCCATCGCCGCCTGACGCACGGCTTCGGCAAGGGTGGGATGCGCATGGCTTGTGCGCGCAATATCTTCCGAAGATGCTCCGAATTCGATGGCGAGTGCTGCTTCCGCGATCAGGTTTCCCGCCTCGGCACCCAGAATATGCACCCCCAAAACGCGGTCGGTTTTGGCGTCGGCCAGAATCTTGGTGAAGCCATCCGTCGCGGCAATAGTTTTTGCGCGCGCGTTGGCGGTGAAAGGAAATTTTCCCACCTTGTAGAGGACGCCCGCCGTCTTCAATTCTTCTTCTGTTTTGCCGACGCTTGCAACTTCCGGCGCGGTGTAGACGACTGCCGGAATGGCATCGTAATTCACATGCCCTGCGCGCCCTGCGATATTTTCTATGCAGGCGACCGCCTCGTCTTCGGCCTTGTGCGCCAGCATCGCACCTTCGCGCGCATCACCGATGGCCCATATACCCGGCACATTGGTTTTGAAATGCGCATCTGTCACAACGCGCCCGCGCGCATCGAGCTTCACGCCGATATTGGCAAGGCCCAGATTATCGGTATAGGCACGCCGCCCGATGGAGACGAGCATGATGTCGGTCTCGATGGTCTGCGGCGCGCCGCCTGCAGCGGGCTCGACCGTCACACGCAACGCATCGCTTTTCTTTTCCACGCCCACAACTTTGGTGGAAAGCTGGAATTTGATGCCCTGCTTTTGCAGGATGCGTTGAAACTGCTTGCCGATTTCGCCATCCAAACCGGGCGTGATGCGGTCGAGGAATTCCACCACCAGCACCTCGGCGCCGAGCCTGCGCCATACCGATCCCAGTTCGAGCCCGATATAACCACCGCCTACCACCAGAAGACGCTTGGGCACTTCCTTTAACGCAATTGCGCCGGTTGAGGACACAATGCGGTCTTCATCGATGGTCACGCCGGGCAGGCCCATTACATCGGAGCCGGTGGCAATAACGATGTTCTTCGTTTCGAGCGAACGAATCTGTCCATCCGGGGTTTTCACGTCGACACGGCCCGCACCCGCAATCACCGCTTCGCCGACGATGCCTTCGGCTTTGTTTTTCTTAAAAAGAAATTCGACCCCCCGGGTCAGTTCTCCCACCACCTTGGTCTTGTGGGCCATCATGCCCGCCAGATCGAGGCTTACCTCGGCCTTGATGCCGAGTTTGGGGAAGTGGGTGCGCGCTTCGTCGAACAATTCGCTGGTGTGCAGCAGCGCCTTGGAGGGAATGCAGCCGACATTCAGGCAGGTGCCGCCAAACACTCCGCGCTTGTCGATACAGGCAACGGTCATGCCGAGCTGGCCTGCACGGATTGCAGCGTTGTAGCCGCCGGGGCCGCCGCCGATCACCACCACGTCGAAACTGGACATATATTCTCTCTTTCGCACCTGCACCCAAGCGGCTTATGCCCCCAGACGCGCAAGGTTGCAATTCTCGTGGAACTTTGGCCCCGAAAACGCCCTGCCCGGGTCCGCCTGTTTCTGCCCCCCTGGAAAACATATGCGGTTTTTCGAAGAATCGCCGCGCAACTAAACCAACAACAATTGCGCCATCCTCATCTTTCGGGCGTGCATCGTTGGGCACGCGTGAACGATCAGTGCGTTGTCAAGACACAGACAGATGCTTCTGTCCCCGACTCCAGCCGCGATTTGCGACGGCGAATCCGGCACCCGCAGCCGCCACCAAAATGCTGGCACGCACCGCCAACAAAATGGATCAGGCTGCCGGAATGAAAAAACCCGTTTCCAAAAACGAAATGCGCAAGGCCGTTTCACTTGATCGCGTGATGAACCCTCTTCATTCGCTCGATACTGCGGAAATCAAAAGCCGGAAGGGCGAACCCATCGGCGATGTACGCTCGGTCGAGATCACCGAAGATGGTTCGGCACGCGCCGTTCGCGCCGATGTTGGCGCCTTTCTGGGCATGAACGAAAAGATCGTAACGATCCCGGCCGACAAACTCATGTATCTGAAAGATCGCAATCTTCTCGTGACGGACATGTCGAAAACGGAGCTTTCGAAACTTTCTTCGAATGACATCTAGTCAGTTCTTGGCTTGGCGCTGCGTCCGTGGAACCCTGGAACTCTTGAGACGTTCCCCAAGGGCCGCGGGCGTAGCGTATTTGGCCTCTCGCGATAACCAACCAGGAGAAACACCCATGACTTGGAAGACCCTCGCCCTCGCGGGCAGCGCGACACTTGCCCTGATGGCGGGCAGCACAGCCTTTGCCCAGAACGATCCTGCCGCTACCGCGCCGGCGGCCACGTCACCGGCTGCCACCGACGCGGCGCCCGCGACCGACACCACCGCCGCCCCCGTTAAAAAGCACCACAAACACCACAAGAAAGCCGCCGCTTCTGAATCGAGCGAAGAGCAGACGACGGCTCAACTCAATCAGCAGCAGGCACAGAACCCTGGATCCGCGCCCAGTGGCGCCGCGAGCAACAACGTATCTCCTCCTGCGCCTTCAACAGGCAGTACGGCCCCAGGCACGCCCGGCACCAGCACCAAGCCCATGGACAATTCCAATGACGCACAGAAACCGCTCATGGGTGGTCAAAGCAGCGTAACGCCGGCACCGGCCGATAACGGCAACAATGCCAATCCTGCCGCGCAATCCGACAAGATGGGCAATGGCGACATGAGCAACAGCGACATGAAGACCGATGATATGAAAAACGACATGAACAAGAAAAAAGATAAGGCGACCACGCCGCCACCCGTCACCACCAACCCCACGCCCTGATCGTTGGATGCAAACAAAAGAGCCGGCTCAAGCGAGCCGGCTTTTTTTATTGTTGCCGCATTATTCCTGCACCAACGCTTTCGGTCTGGGCGGCTGCTTCTGAAGATCGATGAATTTCTTGTGTTTGGCTTTGCCTTTTTTGGGCAAAGCTTCATTTGGAGGCGCGCGTAAATCTGCCGGCGCAGCTTCCTTGCTTTCTCCGTTCAACTGATTTTCACCACCAATAAACGATTTCGCTTTGATGCCATCCATAGGGACCCTTGCCTGCCTCAACTGCACATCAGACAACGAGCGAGATGGCACAAAAGCTTCCGTGAAATCGCTTATACGCCGTTCTTCTTCGTTCGATCCGGTACGAGATCATCGAGTTGCGACATGATCTCCTTGGCGGCATCGCCTCCAGCGGGACGCGCGGCGTTGGTCAACGCATCGTCGCCATCGAGGATGTTGATAAGCGCCCTGCGCGCTCGCGCCACCCGGCTTTTCACCGTGCCGACCGCGCAATGGCAGATGGCGGCCGCATCCTCATAAGAAAAGCCGCCAGCACCAACCAGAATCAACGCTTCGCGCTGTTCGTCGGAGAGACAGCGCAATGCGCGTGCGGTGTCGGACAATTCGGCAGCCCAGGTTTGATCGTCGCGCGAACCCGGAATCCGTTCGGCGGATTCCTGATCCCATGGCGCCTGGCGCCAGGCGCGCCTGCGGTCGGAATAGAACTGGTTGCGAAGGATCGTGAACAGCCACGCCTTCAAATTCGTGCCGGGGATGAACGTATCGCGCGATTGCCACGCCTTCACCAGCGTCTCCTGCGCCAGATCGTCCGCCGTTTCGGGATTGCCGCACAGCGACCGCGCGAAAGCACGCAGAAAGGGGATCAGAGCCAGCAGCTCCGATTTGAAATCATCCGGGGCTTCGGTGCGCCCGGACGTGCTTTGTGTTTCCGGCCTCATCTCACGATGCCTTTTTGGGCGCGGACTCGTCGATCTTCTTCAGCAGATCTAGAAAGTCCGACGGCACGGTTTCCTGGGCAACATCGTCGTACATGCGGCGCAATTCGCGGCCTATGGCACGCTGGCGGGCGCGGATCGCGCGGGCGTTTTCCCGTTCGGGGTTGTCATCACTCACCACGTTGGCACTCCGGTTGTCGGTCACAGTCACTCTGTTCTCCAGCTATGCTGGTATTGAACCGGGACAGCATACGGCCCGGCCTGTTCTGGGTTCCTGAATGGGCGAACGTCCGCCCAAGAAGAAGGTTCCTCGGAACGGGAACTTTTTCGGCCCGGGGGGCGTTCTGAGGCTGAGTTTGGTAGAAAAACCCATAAGAGGCTGGCCTCCATGAGCATGACGCAGACCCTTGCGCCCCACCTTCCTTTCCTCCGCCGCTATGCCCGGGCCCTGACAGGCTCCCAGTCCAGCGGCGATGCCTATGTGCGGGCATCGCTTTCCGCCCTCCTCAGCGGCGAGCAGACATTGGACACAAAGCTTTCCCCCCGCGTCGCTCTTTACAAACTGTTCCATACCATCTGGGCCAGCGCATCCGGCCATGTTGACGAAGAAGCCCCACGGGAAGCCGCGAGCGGCAGCCCGGAAAGCCGGCTGCAATCGCTCACAGCCTCGAAGCGCGCGGCCCTGCTGCTGACAGCGGTCGAAGCCTTCAGCCTCGAAGAAACAGCGGCAATACTCGACGCCACGCCCGACGAAATCGAAGGCGCAATCCTCGATGCACAACAGACTATCGATCGCCAACTCGCCTCGCGCGTGATGATCATCGAAGACGAGCCGATCATTGCGCTCGATCTCGAAAATCTTGTCACCGAACTCGGCCACAAGGTTGTCGCCACGGCTGCGACGCGGGACGAGGCCGTGTCCAAAGCCCACTCCGAACGCCCCGGCCTGATCCTGGCCGACATCAATCTGGGCGAAGGCGGCTCGGGCATCGATGCGGTGACCGAAATCCTCAACAGCTTCGATATCCCGGTGATCTTCATCACCGCCTATCCGGAGAAGCTGCTGACCGGCGAGCGCCCCGAACCGACCTATCTCATCGCCAAGCCCTTCCTGCCCGAAACGGTTCAGGCAACGGTCGGCCAGGCGTTGTTTTTTCATCCCGTTGCCCGAAAAGCGGCTTAAGGCCACGCATAGCCCCCTTCCCCCGGCGGGCGGGCTAAGTGTTTAATCTTTAACCACAGGATGCGACCCTTCCGGGTCTGGAGGAATGCTATGGCAAGACGCGGCAAACGCACGGGCGGCGAAGGTCAGATCGAGGCGCGGCTTTCGGCCTTGCGGCAGGATCTCGAGGCCTTGCAGGAAGACATGCGCGGGCTCGGCGAAGGCGTGGGCGAAGCAGCCCAGGAACGCCTGACCGAAGCCCTCCGCGCCACGGAAGCATTGGCAGCTCAGGCGCAGGACTGGGGCAACGAAAATCTCGACACGGTGCGCGAATCCATCCGCGATCAGCCGCTTGCCGCATGCCTTGTTTCGATGGGCGTCGGCGCGCTTCTGGGCGCCATTCTTCTTCGCCGCTAGGAGACCGGATGATCGCCAAGGCTGCCGCCGGCATTGTTCTTGGTCTCATTGCCGCGGCGATGATTCTGGTCGGCGTATCGTTTGCGGGCTTTGCGATCTTCACCGCTCTGGAACGCCCCATCGGCACGCCGGGGGCTGCGGCGCTGACCGCGCTCATCCTTCTGATCGGACCGTTGCTGTTCATTTTCGTGGCCGCGATGTTCCGGCCGCGGCGACAAGAGTTTGTGGGTGATGCTTTCATCATGAACCTGTTTTCCGGGTTTGCGCGCGACAAGCCGCTGCTTGCCATGCTGGGCGCAGGCCTTGTCGGCGCAGCCGGCGTCTTTCTGCGCAAACGGCGCTGATCTTTTCATTCATTTTCGAACATGCCTCTGCGACCGCCGTTTGGGCGGCGGTTGAACCTGTCTGGAATCGTGGGGATGTAACGAAGATGGCGTGTGGAGCGTTGCGCTGCAAGGGGTGCTGCGCGGAAATCCGCAGGCAGCGTTGCGCTGGTGGGGGTTAAACCATTGAGCTTCCTCAAACCCGCTTCGTGATTTTTTTGGCGGAACCTCGGCGACACTCAGGGGGAACCGGGCATGTGGACCGGACGTTCCAAACGGAGACATCCACGGGAACTATTTCATGCTCGGATATGCGCTTATTTTTCTGCTACTGGCCTTGGTCGCCGGCTATCTCGGATTCTTCGGATTGGCGGGACTGGCTGCCAGTATCGCCAAAATCCTGCTGATTGTCTTTGTTATCTTATTGATTGTAAGCGCCTTTTCCGGCGCGGTACGCGGGCGGCCGCCGATCTGAGGGTCGCCCGCAAAAAAATCGCGTCGATCCAAATTTTTTCGGAACGCTTTTTTTCGACGCGCATTTATTTGGCGAGCGGACGTCCGGTTCGGTACGCCCCAGCCCCTTCGACAGCCCGCACTGGGTGTCCGCTCTCTCTACTTCAGTGACGAAACAGGGCGCGGCCAGAAGCTGCGCCCTTGTTTTTAGGGGATTTTGCCGGCGGCGGGGGGTTTGGGATACCGCACGCAATAAGCCGCATAATCTTCGATGACCGAATTGCCTCTGGCACGCGATACCTGACCGCAAGGAACGACCGAGGCGAACTGGTGTTTCACGACATCTTTCCGGTCGCGGCGGGTATCGGCGATATAGATCAAAGGATGCTGAAACGACGATGCGGAAGTCGATGGCGCCGTCGTCCAGCGCCAGGGCTCGTCGATTTGTATGATGGGGAGATCGGCTGGCAGGTAAAATCGCAGCCACGCCGTCATCGCGTAGTCGGTGGTCAGGATCGCACTGGCGCGATGGGCCGAGACAAGCCGAACGATATCTTTCGACATGTCCGGCAATCCAAAGGCGAGCAACCGCTGCACGGGATCCTTGCGGCCCAACGGCACGATGCCGGTCAGCGCCTGCGCATAAAGCAATGCCAGAAGTGCAATCGCCACCGGAATGGCAGCTCTGCGCGAAATCCACGACAGGCGCTCGGCCCACCCCCGCCAATCGGTGCGGCTTGCGGCATCTGCGGCGGCCACGGCAAGCGCGGGATAAAGAAAACTCGGCCAGTTGCCTTGCACCCGGTCGTGCAGCGCATGCAATACGAAATAGGCGATGCTGGGCCAGATCAATGCAGGAGCGAGGATCGAGCCGTCGCGACGCGCGAAGATTCCCATTATGGCGAGAATGAAAATGAACGGCGTGGCCAGACCGATCTGCGCGCCGAGGAATTCCGCGAGATAGCGCAAGGTGAAATGACCTTCGCCCACGCGGCCAAACTGGAACACGAACGTCATCCAGTCATGCGTCTCATTCCACCAAAGATTGGGCGCAAACAGGATTGCTGCGATCACCGCACCCGCATAGGGCCACACGGTCAGCAGCCAGCGCCGCTGGCGCGAATCCGCAAGCAGCCAGACAAGCGCGCCCGCGCCGAGAAAGAACGTCGTGTATTTTGCGAGAAGGCCAATACCCGCCGCCGCTCCCGCCGCAAGCCACCACGCGCCGCGCCCGCTTTCTTCCACCCTTGCAAGCGCGAGCAGGAACAATGCCGACATGGCGATCGCCAGAGCATCGGGCGTGGCGGCCATCGTTTCGATTGCCGCCATCAGCGAGAGATTGAAAAACAGGCAGGCATAGCCGCCCGCTTTTTCGTTTTTCAGGATGATCGCGCCCGCGCGCCATACCGCGATGCTGGCGACGATGGAGGAAAGCAACCCTACCAGCCGCACACCGAATGGCGTTTCGCCGAACATCGCCGTTCCCGCCCGGATCGCAAACGCAATGAGGGGAGGATGGTCGTAATAGCCACAATCGAGATGGCGCGACCAAAGCCAGTAATACGCCTCATCGGCGGAAAGCGGCAGAACGAGCGCCCGCGATGAACCGCGCCAGGATCAAAAGCGTAACGGACAGCAATACGATCCGCCCGCGTATCCTCATCGCGTGCGCCACACGAAGAGGCTGGACATGGAATAATTCCAGAACACGCTCATCGCGGCTCCTGCGGCACCGGCCACCCACCAGATGGGCTCATTCGAATAAAGCCATGTCGCAAATCCGACCGTCGCGAACGCGCCGATACCGCCGATCAGACAGAACAGAACAAAGCCCCCGAGCATCGCAGAGCCTTTTAGCTGCCGATCGCGATAGGTGAAGGCATTGTTGAAGAAGAAATTGCTGGTCATGGCGACGAAGGTGGCCACGGCCTGCGCCCTTGTGAACGAAAAGGCAAAGCCGAGCGCGATCTTCAATGCCACCAGATGCACGAGCAATCCGCTCGAACCGACGAGCGCGAAGAAGATGAAACGCGGCTCCAGCGTGCCGCCGCTCGCCTTCGCGAGCAGCAGGCCCAGGAATTCGAGACCGATCTGCGCGTTGAACTTGCTTTCGCCTTCCTGGCGCGTGCCGAAGGAATAGGCCACTTCGGAAACGCGCAGGTGGCTCGCAGCCGTCACGATATCGAGCAGTATCTTGAAGCCCACCGGCGCCAACTGATTGGCGACTTCTTCAAACCGGTCCCGCCGCATCGCGAAGAAACCGCTCATCGGATCGCTGACGGGCGTGCCCAGCGTGCGCCGCGTGAGCGCGGTCGCGAGCTTGCTGATAAACCCACGCGCCTCGCCGAACGACGCGGCGCTGCCGCCCGCCACATAGCGCGAGCCCACCACGAGATCGGCTTCATTCCGCTCAAGGCAGGCAAGCATTTTCGGCAGCACGGTCTCATCGTGCTGGAGGTCGGCGTCCATCACCGCGACGAACGGGGCGCTGGAAGACAGCATGCCCTCGATGCAGGCTCCGGCCAGCCCCCGGCGCCCCACCCGCCTGAGGCATCGCACCCTTGGATCGACCCGGGCGATCGCCTTGGCGGCATCGGCTGTTCCATCCGGGGAATCGTCATCGACGAAAATTGCTTCCCAGCCGATCCCGGCCAGCGCCCTGTCGAGCCGAGCCACGATCTCGGCCACATTGCCCCGCTCCTTGTAGGTGGGCAGCACCACGGACAGCTGGAGCGCGCCAAGGGCCTGAGCCTGCTCGTCCCGGGCGTCGGTCTCGATGTTCAAGTGCTATCCATCCCTAGACGGGCAAATCTCTTACCCTTTCGGGCAGTTATCCCCCAATCGGAAATTTACGGGAACCCCTTGGGCCTTGCGGCGTTTTGGACCCTTAGGGGCTTATCAGAGATGCAATGGCCAGTACGGCCAAGGGGCTAGAGGATTTCTTACCGCTTATGAACTTGCCGGAAAATGTCACGGCTTTCGTTGCGACGCCCAAGGGGGCTGATCTGGCTTTCCTGCAAGGGGGCGGCGAGATGGGCGCCCGCATCCGGGATTTCGACTGGAGCGCCACCCCATTGGGCACCCCATCGACCTGGCCGGGCAGCCTGAAAACCTGCGTGCGCATCATGCTGACCTCCCGCCAGCCGATGTTCGTGTGGTGGGGCGAGGAGATGATCAATCTCTACAATGACGCTTACAAAAGCATCGTCGGCGGCAAGCACCCCAAGGCGCTTGGTCAAAAGGCAAGCGATGTGTGGCGCGAAATCTGGGACGAGGCAGGACCGCGTGCGCGCTCGGCGCTTCATCGCGCAGAAGGCACCTATGACGAAGCCCTGCAGCTCATCATGGAGCGCAACGGCTACAAGGAAGAAACATATTACACCTTCTCCTACAGCCCGGTGCCCAACGATGACGGCACAACGGGTGGAATCCTTTGCGCCAACACCGACGAAACCCAACGCATTATCGGCGAGCGCAGGCTCTCGCTGCTGCGGGAACTCGCAACACGGACGTGGGATGCCAACACCGTACGCGAAGCGTTCGAGCTGAGTGCCGAGTGCCTCGCTTCCAATTCGCGCGATATACCGTTTGCGCTGATCTATGCGCTCGATGAAGAAAAGCGCCTGGCGACGCTTACGGGATGTTGCGGCATCGATGAAACGCATAACGCAGCGCCAGGAACAATTTCGTTCGACGACACATCGTCCTGGCCGATCGCGCAATGCGCGAAATATGCCGTGCCGCTGGTGATCCGCGATCCCGATGCGCGCTTCGGCCCCCTTCCCACAGGCGCCTGGGATGTCGCGCCGGCGCAGGCAGCCCTGCTGCCGATCGCAAGTCAGGGCCATAGCGCGGTGACAGGCGTGCTGGTGGTGGGCTGCAATCCATATCGGCCTTATGACGATGCCTATCAGGGCTTTCTCACCCTCGTGGCTCGCCAGATTGCGGCCACCGTGACCAACACTCATGCCTATGAGGAGGAAGTGAGGCGCGCCGAAGCTTTGTGGGAACTGGACAAGACCCGCAGCGAATTCTCCGAAACGCTTCGCGACCACGCCGCCATTCTCGAAACACTTAATCGCGTGGGACAGTCGCTTTCCAGCGATCTCGATCTGGAACGCGTGGTGCAGTCTGCCACCGATGCGGCAACCAAACTGTCCGCCGCCGAGTTCGGCGCGTTTTTCTACAACGTCACCGACGAGAGCGGCGAATCCTATACGCTCTACGCGCTCTCGGGCGTGCCGCGCGAGGCGTTCTCGAAATTTCCGATGCCGCGCAACACGGAGATATTCGACCGGACATTCAAGGGACGTGGCGTCCTGCGCAGCGACGACATCACCAAGGATGCCCGCTACGGCAAAAACGAGCCCCATCGCGGCATGCCCAAAGGCCACCTGCCCGTCACGAGTTATCTGGCCGTGCCGGTGATTTCCCGTACCGGAGAAGTTATCGGGGGCATGTTCTTCGGTCACAAAAAGGCGGCTGTGTTCGACGACCGCGCCGAACAGCTTGTCTCCGGCATCGCTTCGCAGGCCGCCATCGCCATCGACAATGCGCGGCTGTTTCAATCCGCCCGCAATGAGTTGTCCCGCAGGCGCGAAATCGAGGCCCACCAGAAATTGCTGCTCGACGAACTCAACCACCGGGTGAAGAACACGCTTGCAACCGTGCAGGCCGTCGCCATGCAGACCCTGCGCGGCGAAGACACCGCCCATCGGGACGCATTCCTGGCGCGCCTCTTCGCGCTTTCGGGGCAGCACGATCTTCTGACACAGGATAATTGGGAAGGGGCCAGCCTCGGAAGCGTGGTGTGGCGCGCATTGCGGCCTTACGAGGAACTGCAAGGCACGCGCTGCAGGGTGGAAGGTGCTGAAATCCGCCTGACGCCCAAGCGCGCGCTGGCGCTCGGCATGGCATTCCACGAACTGGCCACCAACGCGGCCAAGCATGGCGCCTTATCCATCATGACGGGAGAAGTGAAGGTATCCTGGGCCGTGGAACCCCAAACGGGGCGGCTGAAACTGCGCTGGGAGGAATCGGGTGGACCGCAGGTTGCGGTTCCGCAACGGCGCGGATTTGGAACCAAGCTGATCGAACGCGGCTTGTCACACGAACTCTCCGCCGAAGTGCGTCTCCATTTCCCCCCCGAAGGCGTTATATGCGAATGGGAAATGTCGCCACAGATACAATAGGATCCCGCGCGCGGAGCGCGTCAGAAAGAACGATGACACACAAACGCGTCCTGATCGTCGAAGATGAGATGGTGGTTGCCATGCTCGTCGAAGATATGGTGGGCGAACTCGGATACGAAGTTGCAGGCGTGGTTTCCCGGGTAGACGAGGCGATGAAACTTGTCGATTCGGGGAGCTTCGATTTCGCCGTGCTGGATGTGCATCTGAACGGACGGCTCATCTTCCCGTTCGCCGATGCTTTGGCGCAGAGAAATATTCCCTATATTTTTGCTACGGGATATGGCGAGCGCGGTATTCCGCCGGAACATTCCAGACGCCCGGTCTTGCAAAAGCCTTTCCGCGCGGAAGATTTGCAGCGCGCGCTCATCCGACTGGCGGATGCCGCACATTGACGCGAAAAGTTCAGTAGAAGAACGCCAGGTAGAGAAACACCCCTGCAATCGCTGCAAGCAGAAGGCTTACGCCCAGCACATAGCGCATATGGCCGAGTTCAACACCCTGTTTCGCCTGGCGCTCCGGCACTACCTTGCGGGTCGTATCATGCCTTTCAATGTACGCAGCCATCGTTTTCTCCTATCGCTTTCAGTTTCCGTTCGACTTCTTTCAACGCCTCCGCAACCTGTTGCAGTTCCACCGTTTCGGTAGATACGAGGCCTTCCCATGCGGCCAATATTTCCAACCGCTCCGCATCGCTGAAGCGGCGATCGCGGACGACATCTGCGGGTGCCCGATAGAACCTCTGCGGGTTCTGCTTCATGTCCTCCACCAGCTTTTTCTTCGCCATGACCGCCCCATTCTCGAACGCCACCCAACGGGAACGTCTGCGGGGCGTGACTGTTCCGGCCGGGCTTCAGCCGGATACTCCCGGCCGATTCCTGTTTCAGAACGCCGCGGCCAAGAGCGGGTTCCGGCCTTTGCAGGGGGGTAGCCGCAAGATTATTCCCCAATTTTAACCTTTGACGCTGGTTTGGGTTGGAAAGAATTTGCTAACCATATAGTTGCGCGTTGAGGTGTGAGGGGGCGTACCCATGATTTATCTCGTAGACCGCCGGAACCGGGCCGCGTTCGAGGCGCAGCTTGAAGAAATGTACCGCCAGCGGCACCAGGTTTATGTCGAGAAGCGCGGCTGGAAAGCGCTCGCCCGTCCCGACAAACGCGAGATCGACCAGTTCGACAACGAAGACGCGGTCTACCTGATGAAGATCGCGGACGACGGCACTGTCGAAGGTGCCGTTCGCCTGATCGACACCACCAAACCGCACCTGATGCGCGATGTGTTTTCCCACATCGTCACGCTGGGCCCCATTCCCAACGATCCGCGCGTCTACGAGATGACGCGCTGCTATGTGAGCGATGCAGTGGGCGGCAAGCCCGAACGCGCGCAGGCAGCCGGCGAAATCATGGCCGCAATGGAAGAATACGGTTTGGCACGCGGGCTTACCGACTACAGCGTCGTTTCGGATCTCTATTTCGTGCCATTCATGACGGTGATTGGCGACGGCGTGAAGAGTTTGGGCGTGCCTTACGAATATGGCGAAGGCAAATGCATCGCGATGACGTTCCCGGTCAACGAACGAGGCTTGCGGATTTGCCGCCGGGCGCGCGGGCTGGACGACAGCGGCGTGCTGGTGTTCAGCGACACCCCTCCGCCCCATGCCGTGGCCGACAAACAGCGCATCGCCGTCGCTGCTTGAGCGTTCCAATGTGAGACGGGTGCCTTGGGCCGCAACCGCCATTCACCATTTCGCCTAACCATCCTATCCCGCTCTGATACAGGGTCGGGCATCGGAAATGGCGCGCCTCCTGCACACCCCAACCCGAAGGTCTGGCAGAGGCGAAATTGGCCATTTCGGACAACGTGGCTGCAGACGCGGCGGCGGGAGCGGTTTCGCCCCTTCGCCCGCGGATTTCGCACGAGCGCCGCCACACCGACAGGAACCGGCCACAGGGCGCGCACGCAGCACCTGCCGGATTCACCGCCGATGCCGGGGCCGCACTTTTCCTGACAGCGCTTGAGGCGATTGCGATCGTGCTTTCGAGCCTGGCCGCGGGCGTGATCTATTCGATCATCGCCTTGCACTATGCAGGCGATGCGAAAGTCTTCTTCGGTAACGGCATATTGGTCGCCGCCCTTTTCTGCTGCGCCATGCGGGCGCGCGATGCCCATCGCGGCGGCCGCATCGCGATCGGCACGGAAGGATTGCGCGATCTTTTCACTGTTTGGTTTGTAGTGTTTTCTTTCGTGGGCTTCGTTTGGTTCTTCCTCAAGCTCGATCCGACATTTTCGCGCGGCGCCTTCCTGAGTTTCTTCCTGCTCGGCTTCATCGCAGTTGCGGTTGCGCGCGGACGAGCGCCGCAATTCATCGCGGCGTGGTATCATCCACGACGCTTCGCCGGACATGGCATCGTGCTTGTCGGCGCTTCCGGCGCGGCGACGCTCGACACGCTTGGCACCGAGTTCAGCTTTACCGGTTGCGACAACCTTGCAACAGTGAACATCGCAATGGACGCGGATGAAGACGCATGGCCGCAAACGCTTGCGGATGCCGTGCACGACATTCGCGCAGCTGCCCGCACGGCTGGCCATGGGCAAATATGCATCGCGGCAGATGGCTTTGCGCCTGCGCGCCTTGCCGATCTGCTGGCAGCGCTGCAATCCATTCCCAATGCGATCCGGCTGGTGCCGGAAGCAACCGTGGAGAGCTACCTGCATTTGCCCACGCGCAATCTCGGCCGTTTGCGCGCCATCGAAATCCAGCGGGCGCCATTGAGTGGTATACAACGCGGGCTCAAGCGGCTGATCGACCTTGGCCTTGCGATTCCCTGCCTGTTTCTTGCGGCGCCGGCGATGATCGCGATTGCGGTTGCCGTACGCCTCGATTCCAGGGGGCCGATCCTTTTCCGCCAGCGCCGCCTTGGCTACCGCGGCAAGCCGTTCGAAATCTACAAATTCCGCACGATGGATGTGCTGGAAGACGGAGAAGATATCACGCAGGCCCGCAAGGGCGATGCGCGCATCACGCGCATCGGGCGCGCCCTGCGCTCCGCCAGCCTCGATGAACTGCCGCAATTGTTCAACGTCATCCGGGGCGACATGTCGCTCGTGGGGCCGCGGCCACATGCTGTCGCCCACGATCATTTTTTCGCATCTCTGATCGGCAACTATGAATTGCGCCAGCATGTGATGCCCGGCGTCACCGGTTGGGCGCAGGTGCATGGTTTGCGCGGCGAGACCGCGACCACGGCGATGATGCGCAAGCGCGTCGAATTCGACCTGTGGTATGTCAAGAATGCGAGCCTTCTGCTCGACCTTCAGATCCTTGCACGCACTGCGGTTGAAGTGTTCCGCCAGCGCAACGCCTATTGACCATGACCGCCCCCCACGATCATCCGCGCGTTCTTGTCGGCGGCCTTAAGACGGCGCGGCTTTCGCGAAGGGACATGATCGCGCAAATGGTCGCCGATTGCGCCAATGCGCGGATCGATGCAAAGCACAGGCCCAGGCTTGTGTTCACCGCGAACGGCCATTCGGTGGCACTTGCCGCGACGAATACTGCGTTTCGCGAGACGTTGCATGCCGCCGATATTCTGCATGCCGACGGGCAGCCCATCGTGCTGGCCTCCCGCCTGTTGACGCCCACGCCGATTCCCGAACGCAGCGCCACTACCGACTTTATTCACGACGCGGCGCGCGCCGCCCAACAGCATGGTCTGCGGTTCTATCTTCTGGGCGGCACGGAGGAAGTAAGTGCGCGCTGCGCGAAGATTTTGCGCAGAACCTATCCCGACCTCATCATCGCCGGACGCCGCAACGGCTATTTCACGCGCGCGGAAGAACCGGCAATCTGTGAAGAGATCCATCGCTTCGGCGCCGACATCGTTTGGGTTGGAATGGGCGTGCCGCTGGAACAGGAATTCTGTGTTCGCAACCGCGACCGGCTGACGGCGGGCTGGCTGGTGACGAGCGGCGGCTGCTTCAATTTCGTCACCGGCGATTATCCGCGCGCACCACGCTGGATGCAGGCGGCAAGCCTTGAATGGCTCTATCGCCTGTGGCGCGAACCCAAACGGCTGGGGCTGCGTTATGCGCTGACCAATCCGCTGGCCATGCTATTGCTCATCTTCTCCACCGCCCCGCTGCCGGAATCGCGCGGATGACCGCGCTTTCCGTCATTGCACCCATACGCACATCCGCTCGGCAACTTTCGTATCGCATTGCGCTATGCGTTTTCGACCGGCGGGCCTCTCTGCATTTCCGCGGCGCATTTCCTTGCTTCGATACTGATCCTGCACTCTCTGCCACCGAAGGATTTCGGCATCTTTTCATTTGCGCTCGTTGTGGTGCCGCTTTGCCTCAGTGCTTCGGGTGCTTTGCTGATCGCGTCGTTGACGCGCACGGTTGCCAATCCGCAAATATCGCGCGATGACCGAATTGTTCGCACATATGAAGGCCAATCTGCTGTTCTGCGCTGCCATAGCGCTCGTTTCCGGCGCACTCGCCTTTGCCAGCGGTGCGGGAGCAGATGTCGCCTTCCTGCTGGGGCTTTATGGCGGCGCGATGTGCCTGCGCGGGTTTGGGCGCGCCGTCAGCTATATTGCCAATGAACCCGCACGCGTTGCCGCATCCGATCTTTGCTACGGCCTGTCGCTTGCAGGCGGGCTTTGCGGCCTGTGGAGCGTGCAAGGCCTGACGATAGCGCATGTGGCGCTTGTGATGGCTGTAAGCGCCATCCTGGCTACCGTGTGTTTCGGTTTGGCGTATCTCAAGCTGCAATTCGTTTCCTCGCTGAAGGGGTCCCTTGGAAACTATGCCGCGACGTGGCGTGACCTCACGCGTTGGTCATTTGTCGGTGTTGTGCTGACCGAGGCGACGGCCAATGCACACGCTTACCTGGTGACATTCATTTCCGGCTCGCAATCCTTTGCGTTGCTTGCCATCGGTGCGCTGTTCATGCGTCCGGTCTCGCTGTGCCTCTCCGCGTTGTCGGATGTCGAGCGCCCATTCATGGCCAACAGTATCGCAACCGGCGCCACGTCAAAAGCCGAACGCTGCGTGCGCGAATTTCGCGCCATGGGGGCTGCAATCTGGATTGCGATGGTGCTTCTTTGCGCGGCGGTACTGATTTCTTTTCCTTCGCTGGTATTGAAGCAGGACTACCGGCTGGCGGATGTTGACATCGTGATTGTGCTTTGGAGCGCGATCATGGCGATGCGCCTGCTGCGCACGCCGGATTCTGTCCTGTTGCAAGCGGCAGGCGAATTCCAGGCGCTGGCGCGCACGACTTATCTTTCGAGTGCCGTTTCCATTGGGCTCACACTTGTATTGCTGATGGCATTCGGCCCCGTCGTTTCGCTCTTGGGCATACTTGCGGGTGACGCCGTGATGACGGCGCAAATTCTTTCCGCCGCCCGTCGATGGAGGCGCGGCCATGGCTGACATCGCCATCGCCATCGCGACCTTCCGCCGCCCGAAGGGTCTTGAGCGGCTGCTGAATGCGATTGAAAAACTCGAAACCGGGGCCAAAGTCACCGTTGTCGTCGCCGACAACGATGCCGAACGTCATGAGGGCTTTGATCTTTGCAGGGGATTACGCGCGCGCGGCTATCGCTGGGCCATCGACCATTTCATCGCGCCCGAACGCGGCATCGCGCAGGCCCGCAACGCCGCCATGGCGCGCGCGCTGGCGACAGATGCACATTTCATCGCCATGCTGGACGATGACGAATGGCCGGAACCGGGCTGGCTCGATGCGTTTCTTGCAGCCCAGCGCCAAACCGGCGCTGACGCGCTGCACGGACAGGTAACGCGCGTGTTCGAGCGTGAACCTGCTCCGTGGTCGCGCAACTGCGCGGGGCTTGCACCGTTCGACCGGAGCACCGGCGCCATCGATATGATCGAGAGCAGCAGCAATGTGCTGATGACGCGCGCAAGCGTGGCGAGACTTGCGGAGCCCTGGTTCGATCCGGCGTTCGCGCTCACCGGCGGTGAGGATCGCGATTTCTTTACCCGGATGAAACGGCAAGGCGCGCATTTCGCCTGGGCAGGCGATGCGGCCGCCAACGCCTTTGTGCCCGCTTCCCGCCTTACGCTTTCGTGGATTCTCAAACGCGCCTACCGGGTGGGCAATTCCGACATGCGGGTGTTCCTTAAATATCGCCCGGCGCGCCTGGCCAGATTGCGGGAAGTGGCCAAGATTGCGGGCGCTGCCTTGTGCTTCGCGCCCATCCTCGCCATCTTCTCCCTGGTTCCGAATCGCCGCGCATACGCGCTTTGCAAATTGAGCCGCGCGGCCGGAAAAACCGCCGCGCTGTTCGGCCGGCACTACAATGAGTATGCCGTGATCCATGGCGAATGAAGGTTCGGCTTTCGACGCAACACTCCCAGACTGGAGAACGCGCGTTTCGCTGGCCGATGTGGGCTTCGTGGCATTCCTGTTTCTTGTGTTTGTGGGCCTGATGCCGTTCGAAGTGCGCGACACAAATGCGCTGTTACATGGCGCAGACACATCCGAAGCCGGATCCGGCAACCTGGCGCGACAGATCTCTTATCTCGCGACCTTTGCGTTGATCGGGTTCGCGGCTTTTCGCGCGCGGGGTTTGCCCGCCATTCGCGCTGTGCCTGTAACGATATTGCTTCTTCTGGCCTGGTGCATCGTAAGCGCGGCGTGGACGGACGAACCTGCCGTCACGCTCAGGCGCGCGGCGCTGGAATGCATCGTTGTGATTGTCGTCTTCCTCAGCGTGGATGCACTTGGTGTTGCGCGAAGCCTAAAACTGTTGCGCTGGGTGCTGGCTGGCGTGCTGATTGCGAACTGGCTATCCATTCCGTTTGTTCCGCAAGCCGTACATTTGACGGGCGAAGCCGACCCCGGGCTCGTGGGCGATTGGCGCGGACTTTACTTTCACAAGAACATTGCGGGCTCGGTTTCGGCGATATCCGCACTGGTGTTCTTCTTCGCCTTCCTTGAAACGCGGCGCTGGAGCGATGCAGCGCTTTTCGTGGGCGCCACGGCCTTCACCGCAATGACACACTCCAAGACATCGATTGCCCTGTTGCCGTTCGCGCTTCTTCTTGGTGTGCTCTATCGCTTTGCATGGCGCCGCCCGCTGGACCGGCAGATCGCGCTTGTAGCGCTTGCGCTCATCGCCTTCGTGGCAACGATAGCGGCGCTGTCCGAATGGGACGCATTGCGCCATCTGCTGGCCAATCCGGACGAACTTACCGGCAGGGCTGCGATATGGCAGGCGGAACTGGCATATATCGCCGATCATCCATTTCTGGGTGCCGGTTTCGGCTCCTTCGCCGACACGGGTGCTGCCTCGCCCCTTCATCACTATATCGGCAGCGCCTGGATCGCGAACATATCCCACGGCCATAACGGCTATCTGCAATTGCTGGTCACCACTGGCGGCGTGGGTTTCATGCTTGCCATGCTCGGCCTGATCGTTTTTCCGGCCGTAGATTTCCTGCGAAGCGAAGATACGGACCTTGCTTTGAAGGGCCTGCTGTTTGCGATCTTCATCTTCGTTATTTTCCACAATATCGTGGAATCCGATTACCTTGAAGCGGATGGAGCGGCGTGGACTTCTTTTCTGCTTGCTCTGGCGATGCTCCGCTCCCTTCCGAAGACGCAAAGATGAGCCCCGTCTTCTCCGTCGTCATTCCGGTTTACAATCGCGCGCGTCTTTTGGAGCGCGCATTATCTTCCGTGCTTGCGCAGAGCTTTCCGGATTTCGAGATCGTGGTGGTGGATGACGGGTCGATAGACGATCCCGGAAAAGTCGTCGATGCCATCGGCGATTCCCGCATTCGATTTGTGCGTCAGGAAAATCGGGGTGGAGGTTCTGCGCGCAATGCCGGAATAGATCTCGCGACCGGGCGCTACATCGCCTTTCTCGATTCGGACGATCAGTTTTTGCCGCATCATCTGAGCACCATGAAAACACTCCTCGAGAGTGGCCCCGGTATTGCCGCCTACGCGCGCATGTCGGTGAATCGCGGCAACGGCAATGTCATGCTGCGTCCGCCCCGCGCCATCAGGCCGGATGAGCATATGGCAGATTATCTGCTGCGCGAACGCGGTTTCGTGCCCACGATCACCTTGGCGGTCGAGGCCGCAACCGCCCGGCGCGTGCGCTACGATCCGCGCCTGCCTTTCGCGCAAGATACCGATTTTGCGATACGGCTTTATCTCGATGGTTGCCGTTTTGTTATGGCCGAAGAACCGGGTGCGATCTGCGAGGATATTGCCGATCCCACGCGCATATCGCTCGGCCGCAAGGGCACAAAGCTGATCGCGTGGCTGGAAGAAATGCGGCCGAATATTCCGGCGCGCGCCTATCATGGTTGCCGCGGCTGGACCATCGCCAAGGGCCTCGCGCCCAGCAAGCCGCTCAGCGCGCTCGCGCTTTATCTGAATGCCCTGCTGCGTGGATGCTATCGCCCGAGATTGGCGGCGGTTGTGTTCGTGCAGGTCTTCGTGCCCGACACGCTTTACCGGCGTGTGGCCGACCGCGTGATCGCGCTAACCGAAAGACGCCCTAAGCCGGTTTGAACGTACCGCCCGAAAGCAGCCCGGCGCCCGCCGAACGCTTCAGGCGGCGTTTCAGGTGGCGTGCCAGAAGCGGCGATGTGTATTGCGCGCCAAACATGAAGCGCATCATCGGCCCAAAGCTGTTGGCTGCGGCAGGCCCGATGACATAAAGGCCGCGCACCGAGGTTTCGAACCGGCCAGAAAGAACAGGCGTATCGTCTACCTGCCTGATCGCGCGCAGCAGACCCTGGTCCAGGAAAGTGAGCCTGCTCATGTCGACCTTGTAGCCGGTGGCTGCGATGACATGATCGCACAATACTTCCTGTTCCTTGCCACGCCTCGTAACGGTGAGGCCGATACGATGGCCACGCACGGCAGCTCCCACCAGTTCGGAGTCGAGCAGCATGGGCACGCGCCCTTCGACCTTGGCGCGGGTGAACCACCCAGGTGCCGGACCGAGATGACGACGCGTGGCGCGCAGGCGCAAGGCCTGTGGCATTGCATGGAAAAAATTCGGCAGATTTGTGCAGAGCAAAGACCGCCAGCCGGGGCCGATACCCGACATCGGGCGCGTGAGCCAGGAAAGGATGTGGCGCTCCGAAGGCGGGTTGTGCCAGCGGATTTTCTTCTCGCGCGCCAAAACTCTTACCGAGACACCATTATCCGCAAGCTGCGGCTGCGATATCCATGGCCGAAGCACCTGCGCCGATCACCACGACATCGCGGCGATAGAATGGATCGGCAAGACGATGGTGAAAGCTGTGGCTTCGGAAGCTTTTGGGAATTCGCTTCAGCTCTTCGGGCATATCCGCAAAATGGCTGATGCCGACCGCCAGCACGACATGGCGCGCCACGAGACGTTCGCCATTTTCCAGCGTCAGATGGAATTCCTTATCCTTGTGCTCGAGCACCGATACGTCTTTTGCTTCGACATTGGGTGCAAAGCGCCACTGGAAAGCATCGGCATAATCGTTGAAAACGTCCAGCCGCACCGGGATATCCGTGTCGTGGTAGGGCAGCTCCTGCTGGGCGCAATAGGCTTTAAGGGTGCTGTCGGCCGCAGGCGCATAAAGATTGGAGGCAAAGCCATCGGACTTCAGGAACATGCCTTCGGGCATGTGCTCGCGCCAGGTGCTGAGCGGCTTGCCGAAGATGCGAAAGGAAAGCCCGGTTTCGCGCAAGTGCGCGGCCAGCGAGAGCGCGTAAGGTCCCGCTCCGATAATGGCAACGTCTGTGTAAATTCCCCATTGGACGCGACTTTCGCTACGCTTGTTCCAAAGCGGGACATCTTTGCCCGCATTCGGGGCGCTTCCGCTTTGCCCAAGCAGAATGGTCCAAAAGCCATGCCAATTTTTCACGGTTGGTTGAGGATACTCGCTTAGGCTCCGGCCCATGACCGCCAAGATACTGCTTTCGACGACGGTGACCTGGCCCGCGCCCGCGCGGCTGGCGGGCGCTTTCGCGGCTTGTGGCGCGACTGTGGAAGCATTGGCGCCTCGCCGCCATCCGGTGGGCGAAAGCCAGGCGCTTTCACGGCTGCATCCCTATCGCCCCCTTCAGGCGCTTTCCGGGCTGCGGGATGTGCTGGAAAATTCCAAGCCCGATCTTGTCGTTCCATGCGACGACCGCGCGGTGCGCCATCTCGTCGGGCTTGCGAAGGAAGACGCGCGATTCACGGTCTGATCGTGCGCTCCATCGGGCGGATTGATGGCTACGACACACTTCTGTCGCGCAACGGCTTTCTCAGCGAAGCCGAAAAACTTGGTCTCGAAGTCCCCGTGACCATGGAGATCGCAACCGAAGCCGATCTTAAAACGGCGCTGCACATGATCGGCTTTCCCGCCGTCATCAAGGCGGACGGAAGCTGGGGCGGCGAAGGTGTCTTCTTCGCGCAGAATTTCGATGAAGCCGTTGGCGCGTTCCGGCATCTGGCGCTTGGCGCCTTCGCGGCTGCGCAGCCTTGCACGGGCAGCCAAGCGGCAGGACGCACATTTCCTCCTGCAAGCCGTCGAGCCGCTGGATTATGCGATCAGCGTGCAGCGTTTCGTCGAAGGCAAACCCGCAACCTGCGCTTTCGCCTGTTGGAAGGGCGAGGTTCTGGCGAGCCTGCACATGGACGTGGCTTCCGCCCGTGAGCCCGCCGGTCCCGCAACGGTTCTCCACTCGCATCGATTCCCCGCAGATGGAAGATGCCGCACGCCGCGTCGCCAAGGCTTTTGGCCTTTCCGGATTCCACGGCCTCGATTTCATGCGCGATGGCTCAGGCCGCCTTTTCCTCATAGAGATCAATCCCCGCGCCACGCAGGTTTGCCATTTGGCGCTGGGCGATGGGCATGATCTTCCGGCAGCTTTGGTGGCGGCCCTCGAAAACCGCGTAGCCTCTCCCCGCCCCGTTGCGACGGATGCGCAGACCATCGCGCTGTTTCCTCAAAGCCTGCCGCACGGGCAGCATCTGGTTGGCGCGTATCACGACATTCCCGCCGAAGATCAGCGCCTGCTGCACGCGCTTTCAGCCCTCAAGGACATTCGCGACGCGCCCGTACAAATCGCCTTGCCAAACGCCTGAGAGATCGATTCCTACTAGAATTGAATTGATTCGCGGCCGACGCGGCTCAGAGGGTGGTTCGCGTGAAAATCTCGCCTTATGCGATCGCCGCATTCCTGGCGGCCTGGCCCGGCCTTGTCTGGGCCGACGAGATGGGCGTGATGGAACGCGCGCGCCCGGATTATGATGCCAAGGGCCTGCCGCTCGGTGACTTCCGCCTCTATCCGACGCTGGATCTGGGCGTGGCGGGCGACACCAATGTCTACCGCACCGATACCAACACGTCAGGCGATGCCTATTTCACTATCGCACCCAACCTCGATCTCAAATCCGATTGGACCAACAATCTGGTAGAGGTGACGGCGGCGGTCGCCCATTACCGCTACGCCGACAACGAAAAGGAAAGCCATACCGATTGGAACGTGGGCGGACACGGCCGCCTCGACATCCTGCGCGGCACGACGATGGATGGCGAGGTGGATTACGTTTCCACCCACGAACCGCGCTACTCGCCGGACCAGCCGGGCAATGCTGCCGAACCGACGCACTTCTCGGACCTTCATGCCGAAACAGGCTTCACGCAGGACGCGGGCCAGATCGGCTTCACCTTTGGTGGGGTCTTCGATCGCCTCGACTACGATCCCACGCCGCTTGTGGGCGGCGGCGTGCTGAACAACAACGATCGCGACGAAAACAAATACACCCTCAAGGGCCGGGTCTTCTTCGAGCTTTCCGAAGGCTATGTTTTCTTCGTGCGCGGTACCTACAACAGCCGCGCCTATGACCTGCATCCGGGCGGCGACAACCGCAACTCGCATGGCTATTCGCTGGATGGCGGCGCGGAATTTCGGCTGACCGACCTGCTGCGCGGCGAGGCTTACGCAGGATATGCCGAACAGGATTTTCATGCACCGCTGCCAAATGTGGGCGGCATCGATTTCGGCGCCAAGCTCACCTGGTATCCCGATGCGCTCTACACCGTTCACCTTTCGGCCGAACGGCGCTTCACCGACACGACAATCTTCGACGCTTCCGTCAGCGATGACCGGGTGGTGAGCCTGGGCGTGGATTACGAACTGTTGCGCGACCTCATCCTGCAGGGTGGCATCAGCTATACCGACAGCAGGTTTGTGGGGGCAGCGCGAAACGATACGGTCTGGGAGGCATCGCTCAAGGCGGAGTATCTTATCAACGAGAACATGCGGGCGACCCTGGGCTATGATTTCTCCAACCGCGCCTCATCGGTGCCCTTCCAGGATTTCCGGGATCACACCATATCTGCCGGGCTGAAACTCGCCCTCTAGTTGCAACGCCAACAATTCGTTAACCATTATGAAGGGGTTGGGGCGGTTAAATCCTCCGTAGCCTGAACAAGTTATGTTCGGCACGCACCCGGTTCGATCGGTTTGGTGGCGCAATGACGGGCAAATCTGCGATTCCAGCTTTCGAGGCGCCGTTCGGCGTCCCCGAAATGATGCGAATCGCCCGGGCCCGCCGGACGCTGATATTGCGGATCGCGGCCGCGAGCTTGGTGCTGGTTGCGGTCATTCTCCTTCTCCTGCCCACACGCTATTCGGCTTCGGCGGTTGTGATGCTGGAACCGCGGAAGAACAACGTCACCGATCTTTCGGCCGTGCTCTCCCAGATCCCCACCGATCCCGCATCGCTGCAGAACCAGATCCAAATTCTCACCTCGCGTGGCCTTGCGGAGCATGTGATCGACAAGTTGGGGCTTGCGAGCGACCCCGAATTCAAACCATCGAGCGGGTTTTTCGGCAATGCATCGCCCGCGCGTATGCAGGGATGCCACGGTCGATGCATTCCTCAAGCGGCTTTCGGTGGATGCAGTTGGGCTTTCGACCACCCTCGATGTCCGCTTTGCCGCGCGGGACGCCGAGAAGGCCGCCCGCATCGCCAACGCCGTGGCGGATGCCTATGTCGCCGATCAGGTGAACGCGAAGTTCGAAGCCACCGCACGGACCACGCAATGGCTGATGGATCGCATCCAGCGCCTTGCCCTTCAAGTTCAGGCTTCCGAAGAAGCAGTGCAACGCTACAAGGCGCAAAACAATCTCAACGATACGCTTGATGGCGGCTCCATAGTTGGCCAGCAGATGGGCGCGATCAGCACCCAGCTCGTCGCCGCCCGCGCCGACCTTGCGCAGAAGGACGCGACTTACGCGCGTGTGACGCAACTCGTGAGATCGGGACGTTCCGCGGATGTTTCGCAGGTGGTGGCCTCGCCCCTGATCGCGCAATTGCGTGCGCAGGAAACCGATCTCATCCAGCAACAGGCCGAACTTTCCACCCGTTATGGCCCCAAACATCCCAAGATGATCGAGATCGAATCCCAGAAGAAAAATCTCGATGCGAAGATCGCCCTCGAAGTCGGCCGCGTGGTGGAGACAGCGGCCAATGACAAGTCGGTCTCGGCCGCACAGGTTGCGTCTCTCGAAAGAAGCCTGAACGGCACCGAACAGACTGCCGCTGGCGAGAACATGGCGCGCGTGAAGCTGAAATCGCTGGAAGCGAATGCAGCTTCGACCCAGAGCATGTATCAGGCCTTCATCGCGCGATTGCGCGCCACGCAGGATTCCTCCGCCGATCAGATGCCCGATGCGCGCGTTATCTCCCGCGCCGCGATCCCGGAAGCCCCCGATGGGCCGGCCAAGCTGCTTTTGATCGGGGCTGCGATCCCGGCGGGCCTGCTGCTGGGGCTGCTGGCAGCACTGATGATGGAGCGCCTCCAAACGGGAGAAACCGCACATACTTCTTTTCCTGTTCTGGCGCGCATTCCCGTTTCGCAGATGCGCCTGGCCGATGCGGTTGTCGACCGGCCCGCATCGGCGCAGGGAAAAGCGGTGAGCGAACTCCTCCACACACTTCTGCCGCCCGGTGCGAACGGGCGTGTGGTGCTGATCGCGCCTGCCGCGGCAGGCGACAGCCAGACCGATCTTGCCGTGAGCCTTGCCCGAACCGCCTCTCAGATCGGCCGACGGGTTGTGTTGATCGACGGCAATTTCCGAAATCCACGGGTGGCGCACACCGTCGGTGTCGCCAATCAGCGCGGGCTTGTGGCGGCACTCACCGGGCGATTGCGCCTTAGCCAATGCTTCTTCCGCGATACGCGCTCGCCAGCCTTTCTGCTCGCCTGCTCGCAGGGGCTTCAGAACCCGGCACAACTGCTTGCCTCGCCGGCCATGGCGCAACTTGTGGCGCATCTTCGCAACGCCTGCGATCTTGTCGTTATCGACAGCGGCGCGGTGCTTGCGGCCAATGACGCGGTACAATTGGCGCGGCTGTCCGACACTGTTTTGCTCGTCTCCAACGGCACACCCCGCGAGACGCTGAACGATGCGATGCGGGAACTTTCCGGAACCGCTCCACACATTGCGCTGGTTTCAATGGAACTTGCTCGCACCGCTTAACGAAGCAGCAAGCTCGCGGAACTTTTCTCCCTTATCTCGCGTTTTCATTCCGAAGACGGGCAAATTCATTTTCAGGGAGCATACCATGAAACTTTCACTTGCAGCCGGGCTTGTGGCGATTGCCATGGCCGGGGCAGGCACGGCATCGGCGACCGAGGTTCTCGGAATGGGAACACCCGACGCCGAACAATTCCGCGCCAAGGCGACTTCCAGCGATGCCTTCGAAATCACCTCAAGCAAGATCGCGCTGACGCATGCAACCAACGCCGAGATCAAGGATTTCGCGACGATGATGGTGCGCGATCACACCGCGACCACAGACAAATTGGTGGCGATTGGCGGCATCAGCAAGGCGAGCCTCGAATCCAAGATGGAAATCGGCAAGGACGGCAAATACGCCGGTAACGATCTCATCAGCACAAGCCAGGCGGCCGAATTGAACAGCCTCAATTCCAAAAGCAATGCCGATTTCGACAAGACCTATATGGACGATCAGGTCCAGGGTCATAAGGATGCGGTGGCGTTGATGGAGGATTATGCGAAGAACGGTAAAAACGCCAAGCTTCAGGCGTTTGCCGCCGAAGTTCTTCCCACCATCAAAGAACATCTGGTTGCAGCCGAGAAAATCGACGCAGCACTCGACAAGAAGACGATGTAACGCGGGCGTTCAACCGCGGAAGAGAAGCCCCGGCTCCGGTCGGGGCTTTTTGTTATTCCAATATGCGGAAAACAGGCACCAGCGCCTGACGATAGCGGCCCTCCTGCACCGCCTGTGCGGCAAGCGCGATGTCGGGCGCAAAAAAACGATCACGATCATATGCCGGCACTTCGGCACGCAATTGCGACAGGAGCGTCTCCAGGATTAGCGAACTTTTCAACGGACGATGGAATTCGATGCCCTGCACCGCCGCGAGCAGTTCGATGGCCACGATGTTGAAGGTGTTCTGCGCCATCTGCGCGAGCCGGCGCGCCCCATGAGCGGCCATCGAAACATGGTCTTCCTGTCCGGCCGAAGTGGAGATCGTGTCGATGCTTGCGGGATGGGCGAGCATCTTGTTTTCGGATACGAGGGCGGCTGCCGTCACCTGCGCAATCATGAAGCCGGAATTGACGCCGTTGTCGCGGACGAGGAAGGCGGGCAAGCCGCTCATCTTCGGATCGACGAGAATGGTGATGCGACATTCCGATATCGATCCGATTTCGGCAAGCACGAGCGCGATTTGGTCGGCTGCGAAGGCGACGGGTTCGGCGTGAAAATTGCCGCCTGAGACCACTTCGTCACGCTCGACGAAAATCAGCGGATTGTCCGTGACCGCATTTGCCTCCACAGCAAGCGTACGGCCGGCGAAGCGCATGAGATCAAGCACTGCTCCCATAACCTGCGGCTGGCAGCGCAGCGAATAAGGATCCTGCACGCGATCGCAATCGATATGGGACTGGCGGATGGCGCTCCCCTTCTGCAAATCGCGCAGCGCCGCCGCCACCGCGATCTGGCCCGCGTGCCCGCGCAATTCATGCAGGCGCGGGTCGAAGGGCGCATCGCTGCCCTTCAAGGCATCGACCGACAACGCACCCGAAACCAGGGCGGCAGCGAAGGCATCTTCTGCTGCGAACAATCCGGCCAGCGCCATTGCTGTGGATGCTTGCGTGCCGTTGAGAAGGGCCAGGCCTTCTTTGGCACCCAATTCCAGCGGCTTCAAACCCGCATCCTGCAAGGCGCGCTCGGCGGGAACGATTTCACCACCCACGCGCACATTGCCCACGCCCATCAGTGCGGCGCTCATATGTGCGAGCGGCGCCAAGTCGCCCGAAGCACCGACCGAGCCTTGCGAGGGCACGAGCGGATAGATATCCCGATCCAGAAACGCCCTGATCGCGTGGAGCACATCACGGCGCACCCCGGATGCACCTCGCGCGAGGCCGACAAGTTTCAACACCATCATCAGCCGCACCACACCATCCGGCATCGGCTCACCGACCCCTGCGGCATGGGACAAGACAAGGTTTCTCTGCAACTGTTTGAGCTGATCGGGTTCGATACGGGTTTGGGCAAGCAGCCCAAAGCCCGTGTTCACGCCATACGCGACATGGCCACGATCAACGATGCGCGCAAGCGCAGCAGCCCCGCGTCAACCTGTGCAAGCGCATTTTGCTCGAATGCAATCGTGACCGGATTTTCCAGCGCCACGCGCATGTCTGCAATGGTGAGTGGGTTTCCGATGACGAGGGGTTTGCGATCCATGGTTCAGATATGGATCGCATGGCCGAGAGCACGCAGGGACGCTTCGTGAAACGCTTCGCCCAGTGTCGGATGAACGTGGATGGTGCCCGCTATATCCTCAAGCACCGCGCCCATTTCGAGCGCGAGGCTGAATTCGTTGGACAGTTCTGAGACATGCGCGCCAACCGCCTGGATACCAAGGATACGATGATCGGATGCGCGCGCCAAAATACGCACGAAACCGCCGTCATCGCCCGCTTCCATGCTGAGGGCGCGGCCATTGGCGGCAAAGGGAAACATCGCGGTGATGATGCTTTTATCTTTCGCGGTTTCGGGCGTGGGCAACAGGCCGGCGCTGACGATTTCCGGTTCGGTGAAACAGACGGCGGGAATGGAGGCCGGATCGAATCTGCGCGCTTGGCCCGCGATGATCTCGGCCACCATATCGCCCTGCTTGGCCGCCTTGTGTTCCAGCATCGGTTCGCCGACGAGATCGCCCACCGCCCAGACATTCTTCATCGAGGTGGCACAGCGATCATCGACCTTTACGAAGCGGCCATCCATATCGACCGCGATATTTTCGAGACCCCAGCCTTGCGTATTGGGCTTGCGGCCAACAGTGACAAGTATCTTGTCGGCAACGAGCTTGAGCGTTTCGCCGTCCCTGGTTTCGAGAACGAGCTTTCCCGACTTCCAGCCCTTTGGCCTTCGCGGACAGATGCACAGTCACTCCGTTGCGCTGCAGCCATCTGCGGACAGGCTCGACAAGTGTTGCATCGTAAAGCGGCAGGATGCGATCGGTTGCTTCGACGACGATTACTTCGGCGCCGAGCTTGCGAAAGGCGATGCCGAGTTCGAGACCGATATAGCCGGCGCCGACGACGACAAGGCGTTTCGGGACTTCCGCCAGCGAAAGCGCCTCGGTAGACGAAATCACGTCGCCGCCGAAGGGCAGGAAAGGCAGTTCGACCGGCAGCGAGCCGGTGGCAAGAATGACATGTTCGGCTGTCACCGTGACGTCGCCATCTTTCGTCGCGACGCGGCAGGTCTTGCCATCCGTAAATGTGCCCCATCCGTTCAGCACACGCACCTTCGCGCGTTTGAGCAGCGCCGCGACGCCGGAGTTGAGTTTGTCGACGACGCCTTCTTTCCATTTGACCGTTTCGGCGAAATCGATGGTGGGTTGCGTGCTCAGCGAAATCCCGTGACGGGGTTTTGCCATCGCCTCGAATTGGCCCGCGACGTGAATGATCGCCTTGGAGGGGATGCAGCCGCGGATAAGGCAGGTGCCGCCCAAGCGATCTGCTTCAACCAGCGTGGTGTCGAGCCCAAGCTGGCCCGCGCGGATCGCGGCGACATAGCCGCCGGGACCGCCGCCCAACACGAGCACCTTGGTTTGAATCGCTTCGGCCATGCTCATTCCATGAACAGCGTTGCGGGATGTTCGAGCATCGCCTTGACGCGCTGGATGAATTCGGCGGCATCGAAGCCATCGACCACGCGGTGATCGAACGAGGATGACAGGTTCATCATCCTGCGCACCACGATCTGCCCATTGCGCACCACGGGGCGTTCGATGATCGCGTTGGGGCCGATGATCGCGACTTCGGGATGGTTGATGACCGGCGTTGTCGCCACGCCGCCAAGCGCGCCGAGGCTTGTGATCGTGATGGTGGAACCGGATAGATCGTCGCGCGAAGCCTTGCCCTCGCGCGTCAATTGTGCGATGCGGGCGATTTCGGCTGCCAGATCCCAGATGTCTCGCGCTTCGGCATGGCGCACGACCGGCACGATGAGACCGTTCGGTGTTTGCGTGGCAATCCCTGCGTGGACGGCTGCGTAACGGTGCACGATGCCTGCATCATCATCGAACCTCGCATTGATCTGCGGATAGTCGGGCAGGATGCGCACCAGCGCGCGGAGGAGGAACGGCAGCACGTTCAGCTTCGGCTGGTCGGCGCGACTGGGTCTTGTTCAGATGCGTGCGCAGATTCTTCCAGCTCGGTCATGTCGATTTCTTCGATATAAGCGTAATGCGGAATGCGGCGCTTGGACTCCTGCATCTTCTCGGCGATCTTGCGGCGAAGGCCGATGACCTTCACCTCTTCCACGCCATCGCGTTGCGCATGAGCAGACCGGGCGGACGAAGCGCTTCCGCCGGATGACACATACGCATCGAGATCAGCATGGCCGATGCGGCCCGCAGGGCCCGAACCCGGCACGATATTGCAATTCGATGCCGAGATCGCGGGCGCGCTGGCGCACGGCGGGCGACGCGAGCGGCTTGTCGCCGAAGGTGCGAACGCCGCAACGATTGTCTGCGGTTCGGAACGTCGTTGGAGACAATCGCTCCCTCACCCCGACCCTCTCCCCCGCTGGAGGAGAAGGAGGACTCTTTTTCATTCTTTGACGTCGGGAGCAGGTTTCGGTGCAGCTTTGCCAGCCGCATTTCCCTGCGCCCTCCACTTCCAGTTCAACCAACGCCGAACCGACCGCCGCCATCTGGCCCGGTTCGCCGTGCAGCGAGATCACCTTGCCGGAAACGGGCGAGGTCATCTCCACCGTTGCCTTGTCGGTCATCACATCGACGAGGTTCTGGTCTTCCTCGATCGTGTCACCCACCGCCACATGCCAGGCGACGATTTCTGCTTCGGCAGTGCCTTCGCCGACATCGGGGAGTTTGAAAACATAGCGTCCCATCTCAAGCCTCCATCGCGCGGCGCATCGCTTCGATCGACGCGTTTGGGGCCGGGGAAGTAATCCCATTCGAAAGCGTGAGGATATGGCGTGTCCCAGCCCGCCACGCGCTCGATGGGCGCTTCGAGATGGTGGAAGCAATTCTCCTGCACCAGGGCCGAAAGCTCGGCGCCGAAGCCGCTGGTGCGGGTGGCTTCGTGGACGATCACGCAGCGGCCGGTTTTCTCCACCGACTTGGTGATGGCATCGATGTCGAGCGGCAAGAGCGTGCGCAGATCGATCACTTCGGCATCGATCTGCGCCTCCTCGGCGGAGGCGAGCGCCACATGCACCATTGTGCCGTAAGCAAGGATGGTGAGATCGGCACCTTCGCGCACGATCGCCGCCTTGCCGAGCGGCACGGTGTAATAGCCATCGGGCACATCGCTTGCGGGATGTTTGGCCCAGGGCTGAACGGGCTTATCGTGATGGCCGTCGAACGGGCCGTTATAGATGCGCTTGGGTTCGAGGAAGATCACCGGATCGTTGTCTTCGATGGCGCTGATCAGAAGGCCCTTGGCATCGTAGGGCGTGGACGGCACCACCGTTTTCAGGCCCGAGACATGCGTGAATATTGCTTCGGGGCTTTGGCTGTGCGTCTGGCCGCCGAAGATGCCGCCGCCATAAGGCGTGCGCACGGTCATCGGGCGCGGTGAAATCGCCCGCGGAGCGATAGCGCAGACGCGCGGCTTCGGAAACGAGCTGGTCGAAGGCGGGATAGATGTAATCGGCGAACTGGATTTCGACCACGGGGCGCAAGCCATAGGCGCCCATGCCGATGGCGACAGCGACGATGCCGCCTTCGCCGATCGGCGTATCGAAACAGCGCGTGAGGCCGTGTTTCTTCTGCAAGCCTTCGGTCGCCCGGAAGACGCCGCCGAAATAGCCCACATCCTCGCCGAACACGAGCACATTGGGATCGCGCGTCAGCATCACATCCATCGCGGAGTTCAGCGCCTGGATCATGTTCATCGTGGCCACGATCAAACCCCCGATTGCTGGCGCTGGCGGCGGATATGCCAGGGCATTTCTTCGTAGACATCCTCGAACATGGTCTTCACGCTGGGCTTCTTGCCGCCGCCCGAGAGTGCCGTGGCTTTCGGCCTCCTTGTTGGCCGCGCGCACTTCCTCGATCACATCTTTCTGCGTTTGCTCATGGCGTTCCTCGGACCACTCGCCGAGGGCGATCAGATGTTTCTTCAACCGCTCGATGGGATCGCCCAAGCGGCCAGGCCTTGCCTTCATCCGAAGGGCGATAGCGGCTGGGATCATCGCTCGTCGAATGGCCTTCGACGCGATAGGTGTAAAGCTCGATCAGCGTTGCGCCCTGATTGTTGCGCGCACGCGCCGCCGCCCATTCGGTGGCAGCATAGACCGCCAGGAAATCGTTGCCATCCACCCGCAGACCCGGAAGGCCATAGCCGATGGCGCGCGAGGCGAAGGTCGTTTCCTCGCCGCCCGCGATACCCTGAAAACTCGAAATCGCCCATTGATTGTTGACGACATTCAAAATCACCGGCGCGCGATAGACGGATGCAAAATTAAGCGCCTGATGGAAATCGCCTTCCGCTGTTGTGCCATCGCCGATCCACGAAGCGGCTATGCGATCATCGCCCTTGTAGGCCGAGGCCATCGCCCAACCCACGGCTTGCGGGAATTGCGTGCCGAGATTGCCGGAGATCGTGAAGAAACTGTCCTTCTTGCTCGAATACATGATCGGCAATTGGCGGCCCTTCAGCGGATCGCATTCGTTGGAATAGACCTGGTTCATCATCTGCACGAGCGGATAACCGCGCGCGATCAGGATGCCCTGCTGGCGATAAGACGGGAAACACATGTCGTCGCGATCGAGCGCGAAGGCTTGCGCGATGCAGGTTGCCTCCTCGCCGGTGCATTTCATGTAGAACGATGTCTTGCCCTGGCGCTGGGCGCGATACATGCGGTCGTCATAGGCGCGCGTGAGCATCATCGCGCGCAAGCCCGCGGCGCAGCGTTTCGGGATCGAGACGCGGATTCCACGGGCCTACCGCCTGACCATCATTGTCGAGCACGCGGATCAGGGCATAGGCCAGATCGCGGATCTCATGATCGGGCGCATCGGGATCCGGGCGGCGGACCGTGCCCGCATCGGGAATTTTCATCGCGCTGAAATCGGGCGCGTCGCCGGGGCGGGATTCGGGTTCCGGAACACGAAGCGAAAGCGGTTTGCGGTTCTTCATGGCGTTTCCATCTGCTGCCCGCTTCCGCTCATTTTTGGCGGAAAAGCTGGGAAAATCCCGTTCAATCTGCGCCCTGCCCCGGCCTTACTCAAGCGTTGCTGAGAGCGCGCAATAATCTGTCTCTATATCTTCCATAACGCCCGAACCTGTGTCGCGGATGCGGGCCCGAAACGGGGCCGCATTGCGCGGCTGGGATTGGGCCGGAAAGCCCGCCTATGCTCGGCGCGCAGAATCTCAAAAGGACCAGGCCGATGAAACTGGCGACTTTCGATGCAGGCAATGGCGCGCAAATCGGGCTTGTGAGCCGGCGAAGAAATCATTCCGGTTTCGGATTTGGCATGCCAACATGCTCGATCTGATCGCGCGCTGGCCTTCACTTCAAGGCGATTTGCAAAAATCTCTGGCGCGGCACGAACATGCGTATCCGCTTGACGAGGTCAAGTTGCTTGCGCCCATTCCGCGGCCGGGAAAAATTCTCGCCATCGGCCTCAACTATGCCGATCACATCCGCGAAATGGGGCGCGATATGCCGACCAAGCAGGTCTGGTTCTGCAAACATACAACCGCAGTCAACGCACCGTTCGATCCGATCGAAATTCCCAAAGTCTCCTCGCAGGTCGATTATGAAGTGGAGCTTGTCGCTGTCATCGGCCGTGGCGGGCGGCATATCTCGCGCGAGGAAGCGCCCAAATCCATCTTCGGCTATTGCGTGGGAAATGATGTTTCGGTGCGCGACTGGCAGAATTTCACGCCGCAATGGATGCTTGGGAAAATCCTTCGATACCCATGCACCGTTCGGTCCATGGATCACCACCGCCGATGAAGCGGGCAATCCGCACGAACTCGATGTGAGCTGTTATCTGAACGGCGAAAGGCGGCAGAATTCCAACACGTCGAATTTCGTGTTCAACCTGTGGGACCAGATTGCCTATCTTTCGCAAGTGATGACGCTGGAGCCCGGCGATTTGATCTTCACCGGCACGCCGGGCGGCGTGGGCATGGCGATGTCCCCTCCCGGTTATATGAAGGCGGGTGACAAGGTGCGCTGCGAGATCGATCGGCTGGGGATGATCGAAGCGATTTGTGTGCCCGAACGTAAGGCTTGACTAAGTTGCCAGCTTCGCTTTGACCTTCTGGCCGGTTTCCAGCCGTTCGGCGCCGCGCACGATCACTTTTTCGCCCGGCTTGATGGGTCCGCGCACTTCGACAAGCGTGCCATCTTCGCTGCCGGTTTCGATGACGATGCGTTGCGCCACGTTCTTGGGACCGACCTTGAAGACATAAGTGTTGTCCTCGCGCAGCACCAGCGCATCGCGCGGCACGGCCAGCACATCGCGCGCGAGCGCGGATGGCACAAACACCTTGGCCGCATCGCCCACCATCGCGTCGCCCGCGTTCAGCGCGAGCCGGACTTCGATGGTGCGGCTTGCTTCATCGCCCACCGGCACCACGGCGCGCACCCGTGCAATGACGTTCTTGTGCTCCACCTCGACGGTGACGGGCATGCCTTCGCGAAGGTAATGCGCGTTTTCGATGGGGGTCTGGGTCTTCACTTCGATATTGGCGGTATCGACGAAGCGCACGATCTCCTTGCCGGCGGTGGCATATTCGCCGGGCTGGATCAGCCGCGACACAACGCGGCCCGAGAAGGGCGCGCGGATTTCGCCGTGCGAAACCTGATAGCGCGAGCGATCAAGCTGGGCGCGGGCCTGCGCCAGTTCGGCCGCCGTCACGTCGCGCTGGGAGGCGGCCTGATCGCTGGTGCTCTTGGCCACCGCATTGGCATCCATCAAATTCTTCATGCGCGAGGCCTGCGCGCTGTCGTAACGCAGACTCGCCGAAAGCCTGTTTACATTGGCGTTGTCGGAGGCGAGTTGCATCGACATCATGTGATTGTCGAGCCGGGCGATGACATCGCCCTTCTTCACCACATCACCCACTTCGGCGACCCACGCCACGCGGCCCTCGACTTCGGATGCCAGATGGGAATCGTTGCGCGCAACCACCGTTCCCGGCAGCGCGACTTTCGGCGCCATCTTGACGATACGCGCCGTCATCACCGAAACGGGCGCAGGTTCGTTCGCCGCCTGCGCCGACGCCGATGTGACAAACATCGCCAGCGCACACACACAAATATTCACACGATACATTTTCATGCGGCCTGCCTTGCCGGTGTCATCGGCTCCTGCCGGAGCGCCATTGGTTTTTCGCCGAGCCTGAGCATGGCGGGGATCAGCACCAGCGTGAACACATGGCTGACGAGAATACCACCCACGATCACCGCGCCCAAGCCGCGATAGATTTCAGCGCCTGCGCCGGGAATGATCACAAGCGGCAGCATGCCGAAGATCGCCGTGAGCGTGCTGGAAAAGATCGGGCGCAGACGCGTTTCGAGGCTGGAGCGCACGGCATCCACGCGGCTCATGCCCTCGGCCTCGGCCTGGCGCGTGCGCGCGACGAGCAGGATCGTGTTGTTCACCACCAGTCCCAGCACGATGATGAAGCCGATCATCGTCAGCAGGTCGAGCGGCTGGAACACGAAGAGTCCCAGATATCTGAAGCGCCAGCATGCCGCCCACCGTGCCGAGCGGCAGCGCGATGGTGGCGATTGCCGCATCCCACACCGATTTGAACAGAGCCGCCATGATGAGGAACAGGATCAGCACCGCGAGGCCGAAATTCTTGCCCATCGTCCACAGCGCGTTGTCGAGATGGTTGGCGGCGGCGCCATAGGTGAGCGTTCCGTCAGAGGGCAGCAGCTTGCGGATTTCGGGTTCGATCTCGGTGCGCACCTTGTGCATCGCATCCTGCAGCGCCATGCCTTCCGGCGGCTGGAAGTTGAGCGCGATGGTGCGCCTGCGGTCGAGGCGATAGATGCCGCTGGCCGCGAGCGTGCGTTGCACTTCGGTCAACTGACCATAGGTCACCGTGTTGCCGCGTGGGTGTTGCGAGCGGCGCGCCGGCGAGCTGCATCTGGCGAAGTGAGCGGTTTGCGATTTCAGGATCAGGTAAAGCTGCTTTTCGCCATCGTAACGCTGGCCGACATAGAGGCCTTCGCCGAGTGCTTGCGTGATATTCGCCACATCGGGGCGGGACCATCCGGCTTCGGTGATCGCGCGGTCGTTGGGCGAGATTTTCAACTGCGGCTGGTCGAAATCGAGCGCGGGCTGTGGATTGACGACGGCAGTGGGAAATTTCTTGGTCAGCAGGTCGAAGTCCGCGCTTCGCGGCAGCGCGCATCGCACCGGCATCGTTGGACTGGATATTGATGGAGACGCCGCCGCCTTCATCGAAGCCGCCGAACAGATTGCCGATGGTGGTGAAGGTCTGCGTATCGGGAAGATCTTTGAGGATTTCGTCGCGGACGATGCCCTCCATCTTCTTCAGGTCATGGTCATCCTTCACGCGGACCGCCATATCCATGAAGCCGGGGCCATCGAGCTTGACGTACCAGTTGAGAAGCTGGGGTTGCTTTTCACCCTTCATATAGGGCGTCATACGCTTGATGATGGGCTTGGCGATCTCATTGTCGGCGAAATCGACCGTGTTGCCTGCCGGATATTGCATGAAATTGTCGACGGCGGCGCGCTTGACCTGCGGCAGGTAATGCACGCTTGGCAGCAGCGCCCATGTACCGAAAACGGACATGCCGATGAGGCCTGCGATCCAGCCCATACGTTTGCGCGGCGTATCGGTGATCCGCATGATGTAATCGGTCATGCGCCGCCAGACATTGGTGAGTTCGGCGATCTTGGGGCGCGTTTTCAGGAACAGAATCGAGAGCACGGGGATCACCGTGATCGCCACGATCAGCGACACCAGCACCGAGGCCGCGATGGTGAGCGAAAGATCGGCGAACAGCTGGCCTTCGACATCCTTCAGGAAGATCACCGGCACGAAGATCGCGACATTGGTGGCAGTGGAGGCGAGCAGCGCGCCCCAAACCTGATCGGTGCCCTTTAGCGCCGCTTCGCCCGCCGGCGTGCCGCGTTCGCGCAAGCGCAGGATATTCTCGAACGCGACGATGGCCGCGTCGAGCACCATGCCTGTGGCGAAGGCAAGTCCTGCCAGCGATACCACATTGAGCGTGCGCCCGAACAACTGCAGCAGCACCACAACGGCGAACAGGCAAATCGGTATCGAACAGGCGATGATAAGCGTGGCGCGCCATTCGCGCATGAAGAACCACAACACGCCCACGGCCAGGATAATGCCGAAGATCAGATCGGAGGTGACCATCCCCACTGCCTGATTGATGAAATGCGATGGGTCGAAGGAATATTGCAGCTTGACGCCCTGCTCTTTCGCCGGGCCGTCATTGATTTTCTGCAATTCGTCCTTCACCGCATTGACGGTGGCCAGCACGTTTGCGCCGGACGCGCGGAAAATCTGGATGCCGAGCGCGGGGTTGCCATCCTGATAGCCGAAGCTTTGCCGTTTTCCGCGTCCGATCTTCACATCGGCGATATCGCCCAGCCGGATTGGTTTGCCGCCGCGCCATTCCAGAATGAGGTTGCGCATATCCTCAACCGAATAACGGCCGCGGAACGAAAGCTGATAGCGGTGGCGGCCCACATCGATTGTGCCGCCGGAAGCATCGTCTGCGGCCCCGATCTGGGCGGCCATCTTGGGAATCTGGATGCCGAGTTGGGCGACCCGCATGGGATCGAACACGATCTGCAATTCTTCCGCCGCGCTCGCACCATTGACCTGGGCGGAGCCCACGCCGGGAATGGCTTCCAGACGAGGGACCACCGTGTCGCGCAGGAAGCGCTCGTAGGAATCGATATCGCGGCTGTTGCCGGGCATCTTCTGCATGAAAACCCAGAGCAGCGTCGCATTGGCATCCTGCTGGCTTGCCAATTGCACGAAAGGCTTCTGCGCATCGGCGGGCAATTGCGGCACGCGGTTGAGACGGCCGATGACATCGACCATCGTGGCCTTCATATCGGTGCCGAGCGCGAAGGTGAGGCTGATATAGCCGCTGCCCGAATTGGCGAAGGAATCCATCTGCTGCAGGCCGGGAATGCCTTGCAGCACTTCTTCTTCCGGTTCGAGGAGTTGGGCTTCGACTTCGCGCGGGGTCTCCGACCGCCAATCGGTTTCGATGCCGATCTGGGGGCGGTCGATATCCGGGAAAAGCTGGATCGGCAGCGAGGTCAGCGCGAAGGCGCCGAACAGAATCGTGACCGCAACCCCGACCGCCACGGCTGCGGGGGAACGGATGCTGGCTTCGGTTAGTGCGCGCATGGGCTCCCTGATTGCCTTGGCGGCGCCTGCATTGAAAGCAAGTCAGGGATGATATGGGGTCAAAAGCGCGTGAAGCCGAATGCACAAATGCGCGAGCTGGTGTGCCGCGCGGAATTGGCCCTCAACTAGATTGCAATCGTTGGGAAATTCCGGCCCTAGCCGGTGCCGTAAAGATCGAGCGGGCGGAAGCGCGACATCTGGTAAGGCATGGCGCAGGCGGGCGCGATGGCCTCGCCGCTGACATGGGTGAGGCCCATCGACCAGCACGCCATCACAAGGCTTTTGGTGGTTACGCCATAGGCAATCAACTGGTCGCCTGCCAGATGAGCGCGCTCCCGGAAGGTGCCTATGCGCACGAATACTTCGCTTTCGGGTACGCCGGCGGTTTCCAGCTCGACCGCCGTGCCCAGAAGGCCACAGCCTCTCAGCGAGAGCGAACCAAGACGCTGCGGCCGCACACTCGCAATCACCCCGCGCCCGAACGGATTGAGCATCGTGACGAGCGAAGACAGGCGTGATTGCGGCACGCCGGAGGGCAAGTCATGCAGTTCGAAGGCGATATAGCGGCGCAGTTCCGGCGCGAAGGATTTAATAGCAGCAAGGAATTGCGGCCGGGCGCGAGAACTCGCCAGCGTTTCGTAGGAACAGGGCAAGTGCAGGATGAACCGGCTCTGCCGCTGGAACAGATAGGTGAGCGTTTCGAGGCCGTGGCGGGCCGAGGCGAGATCGATGGCGGTCAGCTCGTCCGGGTTTAACTGCGCGCGCTCGGCGCGCGCCTCCCCCAGCGAACGGCTCTGGTCGGTTTCGGGAATCGCGTTGAGCGAGAAGGACGAGATCGCATCGTGGCGCAAATCCCAGATCGGGCGGAATTCGAAATCGAGATGCAATGTGCGGTGCCCCACGCGCAACGGTTCGGCGGAAACGCGCGGCGGCGCGGCGATGGATGCGAGCGCGGGCGAAGGCATGGGTGCCGCGACGGCACCGGTCGCCATGCGGTGCAGGGTTGCGATATCGACGGGTTCGGCGGTCAACATCTCGCCCTGCCGCCTGGTGACGGCGCGGATATCGATCTGTTCGAGCGTCGATTGACCCAGGAACAGTTCCAAAAGCTCCTGCAACATCCGCATACAGCGCAACTGCGCCGATTGGCGCGTGTCGCCGGGAAAAGACAACAGATAATCGGTTTCCGAAATGCGACAATGATAATCGGAAGCGCCAAGCTGGCGGCCGAGCTGCTTTTCGATGCGATCATAGATATTGTCGCAAGAGCGTTCCCAACGATCGGCAAGTTTGTCGCGCACCGCGACAATGCTGATGATGTTGACCGAGCCCTGTTCGAGCAATTGGGGATGGGCGATCTGATCCAGCAGCGAATCCAGATTGCGGATGGTGATATTTGCCGCGCCGGACGTTGCTTCCTCGGGCTGTGCGGCGGCGCTCATCGCAGGCAGCGTCAGGCGATCGCCGCTTGCCCGCGGGCTTGCAGCTTCAGCAGGCGGCCAACCTTTTCCAGCAATTCGGCCGGGCGGAAGGGCTTGGCAAGGCAATCATCGGCGCCAAGCTTGAGCGCGAGTTCGAGGAAGCCGTCAGGGCCCAGCCTGCCGCCACCTGAGATCGCTATAATCGGGATCGCGGGAAAGCGCTGTTTGGCATCGCGGATGGTTTCGATGCCCTCGCGATTTGGCATCACGATATCGGTGATGATCATGGCGGGATTTGTACGCTCGACCGCGTTCAATCCCAATTCGCCGTCTTTCGCATCGACCACGGCGTAGCCTGCGCCGCGCAGGATTCTGCCGACCGTCTGGCGCACGGATTCATCGTCGTCGATGACGCAAATCAAAGGTTGTACATCCATCTTCGCCTGCCTGCGCGAATGGACGAAAAGCCTTAAGTGCTCCCCGCCGCGGACTTCGATGCAGATTCCAACACGCTGTACTTAAAGTACGCTTAACGGCCGATAGAAAATTGCGGCCGTTAACAGTTTGGAAACCGGATCAGGCAGCGCCTCGCAACACGCGGTGAACGCGCTGGGCAAGCTCCTGGCGGCGGTAGGGCTTGCTCAGAAGCTCAAATCTGCCCCCGAGTTCGTCCCCCTGCATCGTCGCCTGTGTGAAGCCCGAAGTCATCAGCACCTTCAGATCCGGATCTTTCTCGGTCGCCCTGACCGCGAGATCGGGCCCGCTGACGCCGCCGGGCATCGTCACGTCGGTGAACAGGAGATTGACGCGCTCGCGCTGAAGGATGGTAAGAGCGGCACGCGCGTTCTCGGCTTCCAACACGTTATAGCCCAGCTCCCTCAACTGCTGGACAGCCGCCCGGCGCACGGCATCGTCATCCTCTACAATCAGGATCGTTTCGTGGCCGGTTAAAAGCTCCTCGGTTTTCGCAGTGGAAGGCGCTGCACTCGCAGCGTTGGCGGAACGCGGCAGATAGAGGCGAACGACCGTGCCCCTGCCCGGTTCGCTGTAAATCTTCACATGCCCGCCGGATTGCTTCATGAAGCCATAAACCATGCTGAGGCCGAGACCCGTTCCCTTGCCCACCTCTTTGGTCGTGAAGAACGGCTCGAACACGCGCGAGAGCAATTCGGCCGGGATACCCAAGCCGGTATCCGATACCGCGATCATCGCGTAATCGCCTGCCGAAACTTCCTCATTGGCCGCCGCATAAGCCGCATCGAGAATGACGTTGGCGGTTTCGACGATGATCGCGCCGCCCTTCGGCATCGCATCGCGAGCATTGACCACGAGATTGGTGATGGCCGACTCCAGCTGCGAGGGATCGATGTCCGAAGCCCAAAGGTCGCTGCTCAACTGCGTGCGCAATTCGACATCGCCGGGAATCGCGCGTTTCAGCATGCCGACGGTGCGTTCGATGAGTTCGTTCGGATCTACCGTCTTGCGTTCGAGACGCTGCTTGCGCGAGAAGGCGAGCAATTGCCGCGTCAGTTCGGCGCCGCGCAGGCTTGCGGAAAGAGCGGCCTCGGCCAGTTCGCGATTTTCCGCGTTCACGCTGCCGCCGGCGAGAATCATGTCGAGATTGCTGATGACGACGGTGAGCAGATTGTTGAAATCGTGCGCGATACCGCCGGTGAGCTGGCCCACGACTTCCATCTTCTGGGACTGGTGCAACTGTTGCGTCAGCGCCTTTTTCTCGGTGATGTCCTGACAATAGCCGACAAGGTTGGTGATGCCGCCTTCGGTATTGCGCTCCCAGAATGCTTCGGCCCAGCAGAATCGCACCTCTCCGTTTGGCCGCACGATGCGGTATTCGATCTGATAGGGAAGCTGATTGCGGATGGAATCCGCCACGAGCGCATCCACACGCGCACGGTCATCGGCATGGATCGTCGTCGCCAGGGTTTCGATCGTGAGTTCGAAATTTCGGTCAAGACCATGGATCGCATACATCTCGTCGGACCATTCGCAATCGCGCGATGGCAACCTCACGCGCCAGTTGCCGACATGGGCCATGCTCTGGGCCTGCGCCAGCAGGTGCTTCTGCTCGGCGAGCTGGCGGGTGCGCTCCTCGACACGGCGTTCCAGGCCCTGCGCATAATCCTCGATTTCGAGCTTGGCGGCGGCAAGTTCGGCGCGGTTCTTCTGCAGGTCGCGGTTGGTGCGCACGATGTCCTCGAAGGTGGACATCAACAGATCGATGATCTGTTCCTTATCGGAATTGATGGTGAAGCTGCGGCCGAGGAACATCACCTCCACGCCCACGCGCAACTTGCCGTTCGCGCGAATGCGCCTGCTCTCGAGCACCGTCTGCACACGTTCCAGAAGTTGCTGGGCCGCATAAGGCTTGGTGAGGAAATTGTCGGCGCCGCATTCGAGACCGCTGATGATGTCCATCGGGTCTCCAAGCGTCGAAAGCAGCATCACGGGCAGATTGCGCCCATGAATTCCCGCCTTGATGCGCTTGCAAAGTTCGTAACCAGAAAGTCCCGGCATCATGATGTCGGAGATCACAAGATCGAGCGACGTATCGATCTTCGGCAGCGCGCTTTCCGCATCATACGCCACGATGACTTCATACTCCGCCTCTTCGAGCACTGCGCGGAGACGCTCGGCCTGGGTGGCGCTGTCTTCAACGATCAATATTCTTGTCATGCCGAAACTCCCTCCAGCCGCGCGGGGCCCGCAAGTTCACGGGCGATTTCGCCCAGCGGGAGCACGCGATCCACAAATCCGTCTTCAATGGCGGCCTTCGGCATACCGAACACCGCACAGGTTTCGCGATTCTGCGCGATAACCGTGCCGCCATTTTCCTGCACTGCGCGCAGGCCGGCCACGCCATCGCGCCCCATTCCGGTCAACACCACCGCCGTCAGTTGCGCACCGAAAACCTTGGCGGCAGCCTCGAACAGGAATGTGCCGGACGGGCGAAAGCCCTCAATGGCAGGATCCGCCGACAATATGACTGTGTTGCGGGAAGATACGCCGAGATGGCGGTTATCAGGCGCCATATATACGGTGCCGGGTTTAAGTGTTTCGCCATCCTGCGCGAGTTTCACAAGCAAGTGCGTCCCGCCAAGCGAGCGCACGAGGCTTTCGGCAAAACCGCCTGCAATGTGTTGCACCACAAGGATGGGCGCCGCGAAACTCGGCGGGCAGTTCGGAAAATATCTGCTGCAACGCACCCGGACCACCGGTGGACGAGACGATGGCGACAAGCTGCCCATTCGCCTTTGCGGGTTGCAGAAGGCTTGACCGCGCAACTGAACTTTCGCGGCGCCACCTGCGCACGACCTTTACTTCCGCCATCGCTTCAAGCGCGGCGACGAAACGGCGCTGCTGCACTTCGGCGACAGGCAGTTCGAGAAGGGCGAGCGCCCCCGAACGGGCGAGAAGTTCGTCGGCGTTTTCCGGGCGCATCGCGGCGGCCAGCACCACAGGCTTGGGCACTTCTCCCATGATGCCGCGCGCGGTTTCCACAGCATCTTCCGGCACATCTCCCGTGACCAACACGACAAGCGTTGGGTCCAGCCGTTTCACCGCGGCAGTGGAGATGGACCGTCCGAACATGCTTGTTTCGATGGTGGGCACAGCGAGAGAACATCGCAAAGAGCCTTGCGCTCTTCTTCCGATCCGCCTGCGATCGCGATGCGCATCACACCATCTCCCGGATGGCGGCAAGAAGGTCGCGCTGGTCGAAAGCGCTTTTGAGCAGATAAGCGTTGGCGCCAGCCGAAACGCCTCGCGCCTTGTCGCGGTCGGTTTCGAGGGCAGTGAGCAGAATGACCGGGATATCGCTGTGGCGCGAGGAATGACGAATGGTTTGGGTCAGTTCGAAACCATCCATCTGCGGCATCTCGACATCGGCGACAACGAGATCGGCGCCATTCGCCTCGACCAGGCGCCAGGCCTGGGCGCCATCCGCGGCTGCCTCGACCTCGTAGCCCGCATTTTCGAGAATTGCTTTGATGAGCGTGCGCGTGGTCATGGAATCTTCGGCGATCACGAGGCGCTTTTTCGCTTCGGCCACAGGTCTGATTTTCGCTACGCGCGAGTGTGCCTTGCCTTCCAGCGCGCCCGCGATGAGATCGCCCGCGTGCAGGATCAACGCCACGCGCCCATCGGGCAGGATCGTTCCGCCGGAGACATTGGCGAGGCGGCCGAAGCGACGGCCGAGATTGCGCACGGTCAGATCGTCCTCGTCATAAAACGCATCGACTGCGATTGCCGCTTGCGCCACACCGACGCCGAGAAGAACCACAGACACTTGCTCGCCATCTCGCGTCGCCGGCGCATCCAGCCCGAGCAAGGCGGAAAGCGGAGCAAGCGGCAAGGGATCGCCCTCTCCCACCAGGACCGAGCGGCCTTCTACGAAGCGCATATTTTCCGGCGGAATGCGCCTTAGGCCACGCACCATCGTGGAATCGAGCGCGAAGATTTGCTTGCCGCAGCCAATCAGCAGGCCCCGAACCGAGGTGAGCGTGAGCGGCAATGCCAGCGTGAATTCGGCGCCCTTGCCTGCCTCGCTCGCCAGCGAAATCGCGCCGCGCATTTCCTCGATCCGGGATTTCACCACATCAAGGCCGATACCGCGCCCCGAAATGGTTGAAGCCGAAGGGAGCGTGGTGAACCCAGGCTCAAAAATATCGTCGTGTTCGCGTCCGGGCGCTTTCGGCGCCAGGCCGCGTTTGCGCGCCTGAGCGCTCACCGCATGGGTGTCGATACCGCGCCCATCGTCACGAATTTTCACGATGACTTGCGGGCCGTTGAGGCTGGCCGATATCGATATATGGCCGATCGCATTTTTTCCCGCTGCGCGGCGGACATGCGTGGGCTCTATCCCATGATCGACGGCATTGCGCACCAGATGCAGCAGCGGATCGCGCAATCCCTCCAGGATGCTGCGGTCGATACCGATGTCACCACCCGTAACGGCGAGCGAAACCTGCTTGTCGCCGCCCGAGGTCAGATCGCGCACCAACCTGTCCAACCCATCGCAGGCTTGCGCAAAGGGCAGCATGCGGACCTGGCGGATTTCCTCGCTCAATTTTCCGGCAGCCTGATCCAGCGCCTTGGCGTCGCTTGCGACCTGCACCGAAAATCCGTTCAACTCGCGTTCGATTTCACGCAGGCCCGCAGCGCCGCGACCTTCCCGTTGCACATCGCGCACGCGCTGGAGCAACTGCTCAATCAGTTCCGTATGCCCCGCGGTGCGGCGGCGCGCCACCAGAAGTTCGCCGTCCTGCGCCAGAAGCGCATCGAGCTTGGTGGCCGCCACACGCAATGTCGCATCCTGCGGTTTTGTCACGGGCATCACCATCGTGGCGAGTTGCGCCGGCTCTTCGCGCACGACAACAGGTTGGGCCTCCATCGCCGCCGCCAGCCTGGGCAACACCGTCAGAAGTGGCGCACCGAACCCTTCGCGCTTTTCGGCTAGCAAATGCCCCGAAGCCGACAGCGCATCGGCAGCCGACAACAGCAATTGATACAGATTTGCGTTGGCCACCAGCCGCCCATCGCGCAAGCCCTGCACGATTTCCTCGAAACGGTGGCAGGCCGTTTCGATGGCATCCAATCCGATCACCCGCGCAGCGCCCTTAAGGCTATGCGCCGAGCGAAACAGCGTGGTGTGAATTTGCGAAGGCGTGCCATCGCCACGCTCGAGCGCGAGCACATCGTGCTCCATCGCGCGGGCGTGTTCTTCCAGTTCCACAAGAAACGTGGACATCAGACGCTGGGAGAGTTTTGCGTCCGCGACCATATTCAGCCACCCACGATCATCGCCTTGAGGCGCGTGCCCAGCGTGTGCAGGTCTTGTGCTGCCTGTTCGGACTGGCGGGTGGCCGCAAGGTTCTGGTTGCTGGCTTCGTTGATGTGCGACATTGCTTGGTGGATTTGCGACATGCCTGTGGCCTGCTGGCTTGCGGAAGCTGCGATCTGGGTCGCGGCGCGCGCCGCCACATCCATCGTTTCAACCAGCGAGGAAATCGTTTCGCCCGATTCATTGGCGGCCCTGATCGCCAGATGCACGCTCTTGGTGCCCTGCTCGGTGACGAGCACCGCGGTGTTGGTGGATTTCTGGATGTCTCCCAGAATCTGGCGCACCTGCGCCGTCGCCTTTTTCGACTGGTCGGCAAGGCTCTTGATCTCGCCTGCGACGACAGAGAAACCGCGCCCATGCTCGCCCGCACGCGAGGCCTCGATCGCGGCGTTGAGCGCCAGGAGATTGGAGCGTTCGGTAATCTCGTTCACCGCAGCGATGATTTCCCCGATCGCCTGCGCGCGTTCCGAGAGCGACAGTATGGTCTCGGCTATGCTGGCCGTCTGATCCTTCACTTCGTCCATCATCGCCAGCGTGTTCATCACCGATTGCTTGCCGGTTGCGCCCACATCTGCGGCACGCATCGCGGAATCGGCCACCGTCTTGGCGCGGTCGGCAGCCTGGCTTGCCGTCTGCAAAACTTCATCGACGGTGGTGACAGTTTCGGCAACAGCGGTGGACTGCTCGCGCATACTGGAGGCTTGCTGGGAGGTTCCGGCAAGTATTTCTGTGGCGGTGGTGGCAAGCGCCTGCACGGTGTTGCCGATGGGGCGCGTGATCGAGCGGCCGATCAGGAAGCCGCCAATGCTCACGGCCAGGAAAGCCGCAACGGTACCGAACAGGATAAGGTTTAACGTGAATGAAGTGACACGGTTGGAGGTGGCCGTCAGCTCGCCAAGCTTGCGATTTTCCTCGCCGCGCACACGCCCGACGATGTCGCGTGCCGCATCCATGTAATTCTTTCCGCGCCCGGTTTGCACCATGGCGAGTGCGGCATCCATTCCTTTGGCCCTGCGCATATCGATGGTCCTGCGCAGTTCTGCCGTTTTGTTCTGCAGCACGGCTTGAAGCTGTTCGATATCGCGGTGGCGCTGCGTGTCGGCGGCGGTTAACGCCGTCGCTTTGGCAAGATCGTCGTCGAGCGCGCTTTGGCCTGCTTCAAAAGGCGCCAGATAGATGTCATTACCCGTAAGCAGATAGCCGCGCTGACCTGTCTCCGCATTGACCGCGTCGAGCATTACTTTCGTCAGGCTATCTGCGACCGAGAATGCATGATTGCGCTGGTTGCGCATATCCACCATGTTCTGGATGTTCGCATAAGCGGCCCAGCCGATCAGCATCAGCGCGACCGGCCCCAGCATGAAGCCGAACAACAACCTTCTTTGTATGGTCATGTCGAACATCGGGTTTCCCTCACTCGCGAACCGCGGCATGGCGGCCCGCATAAAATCTGCGGTCGGACAAAAGCGCCCGGCCATCCAGAACATTCAGTGCGCCATCGCTGACGCCAAGCGTTGCAAGAGCATCGGCTCCGCCCTGCCAGGGCGCGGCACGCAGTTCGGTTGCCGAAAGATCCGAGACTTCCTCGACACCCTGCGCGAAGAACGCAAATTCCGGCTGATGCTCGCCCAGAATGATGGTGCATCCCTCATCTGCCGGCTCTTCGGCGCCAAGCAGGCGTTCGAGGCGAAAGACAGGCAGGATAACGCCGCGAAAATTGACCACGCCGACAAGGATATCCGAAACGCCTGGAACCGGCGTCGGCTCGGAAACTGGAATGACGGCATGGATATAACGCGCTTCGATGGCAACCCTCTGCGTGCCCACTTCGAAGGCGATCAGTTCGAGCAACGATTGGCCGTCTTCGTCGGCTGGAGGTTGACCGATGGCGCGGGCCCGTTCGGCGAAAATTTCTTCGGCCCGCAAGCCTGAAGGCCGCATCGCATCTTGTGTCGATTGCGCCGCGCGCGACAGGCGCTGCATGGCGGCAGCCCAATAACCCAAATCGTCGACCTTGCGCCGCATGTTCGGCATCAGGCGCGCTCCGCCGATTGCAGGGCGGCGATTTCGGCAGCGAGCGCCGCTGCCACACGGCCATAGCGCTCGTTACCAGTGAGGGGAACGATTTCATCTTCGCCTGCATCGCCGCAGAAATTGAGGCCGTTGCGATATGCGCGCATTGCACCCGAGCGATCGCCACGGCTCTGGGCGATGGTGCCCAGAAGCATATGAGCTGCAACCGAGCGGCGATCGAGATAGACCAGGCGGCGCGCGATGCCCGCGGCGTTTTCCAGATCGCTCCGGTTCAGCAATCCGACTGCATAGAGATAATGCAACTCGCGCGAAAGCGGATGCCAGACCACGGCACGCGACAGAAATTCCAGTACCGCGCTCGATCGATTGTCCGCAAACAATGCCTGTGCGTGCACCTCGCAGAGCCGTGCATCGTTGCAGAAATCGGGTGCGGCCACGCTTGCCTGGCGCGCCGGAGCAATGGCTTTCTCGAGTTTGGGCGCGGGTCTGCGAGGGAATGCGATCACATTGGATGGCTTTTCCTGTGCCGGGCGTACATCCTTCTTGCGATAGAAAATGCCGCCGGCCGTCATATGGGTCTCGAACGGCGCATGATCCCATAGCGGCGGATCGGAAGGGGCCGTGACAAGCCACCCGCCATCACTGAGGCTGGCGAAAAGGCGCCGCGCCACCTGTGCCACTGCCTGCCCGCCGAAATAAATAAGCACGTTGCGGCAGAGGATGAGATCGAATCCGTTGCCACGACGCGATTGCGGATAGGTTTCGGCTGCGAGATTGGCGGGAGCAAACGCGATGCGGTCTCGGATACGGTCTATCAGATGAAATTTGCCGCCGCGGGCGCGGAAATAGGTTCGCGCGAAATCGTCCTTGGCGCCGCGAAACGACCAATGCTCATAGGACGCGCGTGCGGCTTTGCCGAGCGCGATCGGCGGAAATATCGGTGGCAACGATGTCGCTGCGCGCGGCAAGACCTTCCTGCTCCAGCAGGATTGCCAGCGAATAGGCTTCCTCGCCGGTGGCGCAACCCGCGCTCCACACCTGTAGCGGCATATCGAGTGGGCGATTGTGCAGGAGATCCGGCAGAACCATTTCACGCAGGGCCGCGAATTGCTGCGGCTCGCGAAAAAAATAAGTCTCCCCCACCACGAGATCGGCCAAAAAGCCTTCGAGCAGGCGCCGCGTCGCTGCGCAGCTTTTCGATGACTGCAGTTGCATTGCGTGCGCCGGTGCGCGCCATCAGGTGCGCGAGGCTGCGTTCGACATCGCCCATGCGGCCTTGCGGAAACACCAACCCCGCTTGCTCTTCGAGGAAGGCGAGAATTTCGGTCGAGCCGGGAAAGGGGGAAAATCGCTTTCATGCCGCCGTCGCCTCCGGCAGCGCCACATGTTCCGCGGCGGAAAGAAAGCCTGCGACATCGGGCAGGAGGACGATACCGCCCTCGATCATCACGACGCCTCCGAAATGTCGCGCCGATGGCATCGAGGCTCTGCGCGGGCTGGATATCGGAGGGGGAAATCGTCACGACGCCGTGCGCACGTTCCACATGCAGCGCGACCCTTGAAGTCCCCGCTGCAGCACGATCAGCAGATCATCAAGCTGGATTTCCCTTGGCGCATCACCGAACCACGCACGCAGATCGAGCACCGCGACGGCAATGCCACGAAGATTCATTATTCCCTCGAACCCGGCCGGCGCATGCGGCAGCGGCACCGGGCGAACCGCGGGCACGACGCATTCGACATCGCCGATGATCGAGGCCGAACAAACGGCCCCCGGCTTCGAACACAAGAATTTCGCGCGTCCCCAATGTCATAGACGGCCGCAAGTTCATCGAGACCGCGCTTGCCGCGTTCTCGTTTTCCGCCTGTTAACCCTATGAGGTGTGATTTAATATTTTTCTAAACCCCGGCTCCGGAAAGCGCACAAAAACGATGCCGTCATCCGAAAAACCTTCGGGCACGGCGTGCCGCGTGTCTTAACGAAATCCTTACCGCCAAGCGGCAGCCCGCATTGACGATTTCGCGCAAGAAAATTTGCCGAGTCTACATATAGTTCTCCGGCGTCGAGGAGAATTGCCGGGAAATGCCCGCACTGCGTCCGAGTTGGCCTGCTATCGCGCTCATGGCTCGCGGCGGCCCTTTTGATCCTGCCGCTTTGGTTGGCGGGTACGCCTGCGATGCCGGATTACCCTGCGCGTCTGGCGGGATTCTACCTGATCGGCGGGGGAGCGCAGACGAACCCGCTTTCCGATTTTTACGGGATCGCCTGGGCCCCGATCCCCAATCTTGCGGGCGAGATCGCCATTCCGCTGCTTGCGCATCTGATGCCGCTCGAAGCGGCGGCCAAGCTTTTCCTGAGCATCGCCGTCGCGATGTGGGTGGCGGGCCCGGCGCTCATTCATCGCGCACTCTACGGGCGCATCGGGCCTGCCCCGCTCGCAGCCGCATTTTTTGCCTACAACGTCAATTTCATGTGGGGCTTCTTCAACTATTATTTTGCGACGGGACTTTGCCTGATTGCCTTCGCCGGATGGATCGCGAGTGAGCGCTGGACGCGGTTGCCGAGACTTGGCGTTGTTCGCCATGGTGACCATCGTTCTCTATTTCTGCCACATCCTTGGGGCCGCATTGTTTCTGTTGCTTGTTGCGGCATATGAGGCCGCGCGCCGCCCCATCAGCATGGCGCGACTTCTTCCTGAATATCGCGGCCATGGCGCTGCCTGTCGCGATCCTCTATCTCATTCAAGCCGGGCGAGCCCGCAGACGGCGAAACAAGCTTCAATCTTGCCGATACATTCGTGCACCGCATTCGAGAGCCTGGTGCAGCGGCATTTCGCGGCGCCCGCCTATCTGCCGATCCTTGCGCTGGCGATTCTGTTCGTTTTCGGGTTGTGGCAAAAGAAAATCATTATGCACCCCCGAATGCGCTTTGCGCTAATTGCCGTTGTGTTGCTGGCTTTGTTTCACCGGAAACGGCGATGGGCGGATGGGGGTTGCACTTGCGGTTTCCCGCGGTCGCCGCCACGTTGCTGTTTGCCGCCTGCGAGATTTCCATTTCGCGCAAAGTTGCCGACCGCTGCAGCGACGGCAATTCTCGCGGCAATCGCATGGATGTCGGTGGCGCTCGCAGACCAGTGGCGCGCCTACGATGGCCAGATAGACGAATTTCGCGCAAGCTTGCGCGATGTGCCGCGCGGTTCGCATTTGCTGACGGCAATCGACACGCGCGACGCCGGCGAAGTGCCCAACCGGCTCTACTGGCACATCGCGGAATTCGCGATCATCGACCGCAGCGCCTTTACCGCGCTGATGTTCACCACCAGCGGTCAGCATGTCGTCACGCTGAAACCGTCCGTAGCCGGTTTCGCCGCCCATACCGCGCGTGACGGCACCCCGCCGGAGATGGACGATCTGGATGCGCTGGCCACAGGCGATGCAAGCGATCTCAAAATCCGCACTGAACTGCATTATCTGCTGCACTTCCCCTGTCATTACGACAAGGTTCTGCTGATCCATGCCAATGGCAAGCCGCGCGAGGTGCCGCACATGCTGGCCTTGCGCCACGAGGGAAGCTTCTTCGCTCTCTACGACGTGCGCCCATCGCGCGAATGCTCGAAAATCTCCGCCACGCGGCCGTAATCCATCTTCACCACACGGTCGGCGACATCGAACCAGCGGTCGTCATGGGTGACGGCCACCACCGTCTTGCCGTCCCGCTTCAGGCGCGGAAGAAGCTCGGTGTAGAAATAGGCGCGAAACTGCGGATCCTGATCGGCCGCAAATTCATCGAACACATAAATCTGCCTGTCCGCGAGCCGATTGACGGCATAGGCAAGGCGCTTGCGCTGGCCTGTGGACAGGCTCACCGTGCTCAGCGCGCCATCGCGGATATGGGTCTTGCCTGCGATGCCAAGCTCCTCGAGCAATGCCGTCACCTTTGCGGGATCGGGATTGCCGAGGCCATAAAGCTGCGTGAAGAGATGAAAGTCGCCGAACACGGCGGCGAACATTTCGCGATAAGGCTGACGCTCACGATCGCCCACCGCGCTTCCATCCACCAGAATGGCACCTTGCGCGGGCGGATAGAGACCGGTCAACAATTTCAGGAAGGTCGTCTTGCCAGCGCCATTGCCGCCGATCACGAACAGGATTTCGTTGCGCTTTATTTCCAGATCGAGCGGGCCTACATCGAAACCTTCTTCGGCGATCGCTCCTTCGAAACGGAAATGCACATCGCGAAAGGAAAGCGCTTCAAAGACAAGCGGCGTTACTGCGCCATCGTTTGCTTCGGCAGCATCGCTATCGAGATTGGCCTCAAGGCGCTCGATGCTGGCGATCGATACACGCGCCTTGGCAAGCGAAGGAATCGCCTGCAGGAGATTTTCCAACGGCGCCATCATGAAGAGGATCGTTGCCACCACCTGGAAGATCGCGGTGCCGCCGGTGTGCGCAAATAGCGGCAGCACGAACGCCACGATGGCGATCAGAAGGAACATGAAGGTTTGCGAGGTGATGCCGATCAACTGGTAGAGCGTTTCGGTCTTGACCCACAATTCGCGGAATTCGCGCGCGAGTTTTGCCACATAACCTGCATGATCGCGCTGGCGGGCGCGGCCGAGCTTCAGTTCCTTGAAGCCGCGCAGCGTATCGGCAAGCGCATCGAACAGCGCGGTCTCGCGCTCGCGGGCATGAACGATGCGGGCCGCGCATATCGCTGTCGATCCAGAAATAGGTGGCCGCACCCAATCCGCCCGTTATCAATGTCGCGAAGAACACGGGCCATGAAAGCCAGGCGAGGTAGGCAAGCGAAAACGCCACCAGCACGCCTGCCTGCAATCCGTTGAGAAAGGTCATGGCCGCATCGCGCAGGCGCTGGAGGTCGGCGCCGAGCTGGGTGTAGATGTCGCCGGTGCCTTTGATTTCGAGAAAGCGCAGTTGCGCAAACAGCAGTTTCTCGGCCAGCCGCACGCGGACATGCTCGCGCATGATTTCGACTGCGCGCACGCTGTGATGAATCGCGTCGTAACTTGCCAGAAGATAGACCAGCATCACGCCCAGGAACGTCGCCGGCAATTGCCAGGTCAGCGTGCGGGCCATCGCCTGCGCCGCACCTTCGTTGAAGATCGCCAGCAGCACACCGCGGCTTAACCCCGCAACCAGCAGTGCCGCCACGATGCGGGCGATTGTGCCCTTCATCTCGCGATGGAGAAACGTCAGCAGCTTGAGCATCAGTTCCGCGTCTGCCGCTGGATGAGATCGCGCGCGCGAATGAACCGCTGGATCGCCGTGATATGCGACAGCACGCCGATGGCAAGGATAGCGAGCGACAACAAGCTCACGCCCCAGGATTGCGGCAGATGCACCAGCGGATCGAAGATCAGCGCCGCACACAGGATCGCCACGCGCTCCAGCCGCTCCAGCAGATCGGGCCAACTATTGTTGTCGATCGCGATTTCGACCGCGGTGCGCGCCTTGTTGTAGCTCGTCATCAGCGAACCGGTGATGGCGAGCAGACAGAGCAACCACCAATTGGTGACGAGTGCGAGCGTGATATAGACCGCGATCTCCTGATAGCGATCCACCACCGCATCGAGATAGCCGCCATACTTGCTCGAAAGCCCGCGCATCCGCGCCACGGCGCCATCCAGCCCATCGAAGGTGAAGGCGACCGCAAGCCCGATCCCGAACCAGAAGGTGCTGCGATAAAGATAGAACGCCGCACAATTGGTGAGCACGAGCAGAAGCCCGAGCCAGGTGATCTGGTTCGGCGTCAGGCCTGCGCGCGCGAGCGGGATGGCCAGTGCATCCCACACGCGGTCGCTTAAGGCTTTGTTCGTTCCGTCGAGCATTGCGCATCTGGGGCGGCTGCCTGGCTGCCAGCGGCGCGTTGGCCCGCGCGGCGATACCATGGCTTCACGCGCCGGTAATATCGGGTGAATTCGGAAAACCGCGCCGCATAGAAATCGGCAAGTGCGGGATCGGGCTGAAACACGCGCGCCGTGCGCGTCATTGCCGAAGCAGCCGCCAGATCGGGATACCATCCGGCCACAACCGCTGCCGTCATTGCGCTGCCGCGCGTGCCGCCGCTTTCCGGCTCGACGATCCGTTCGAGGGGGCGTTGCAACACATCTGCAAAAATCTGGCACCACAGAGCGCTTCGCGCGCCGCCGCCGATCAGGCGCAACGGCGTTCCGCCGCGCCCCGACAGGCGGTCGAAATCCTTCATCGCCCAGCGCGCGTTGAGCGCCACGCCTTCATAGACGGCGCGCGCCATATCCTCGCGCCCGAAATCGAGCGAGAGCTTCGAGAAGCCGCCGCGCACATGCTTGTCGTCTATCGGCACGCGCTCGCCGAACATCCAGGGCGTGAACATCGGCGCATCGGCGCGTTCGCGCGCCTGGCCCGCTGCCTGTTCGAACGCTTCGAAATCGCCATCGAAGCCCAAGCGCATTTGCGGCCCATTTGGCGCAGCCGCCCGCGTTCTCCTGTGTGGCGATCGAGCAGATAATCCTTGCCATCCGCGCCCGAGACCGAGCCGATGCCGGTGAAACGGATTGACGCGCGATTTCGGAACCATCGCGCCGAACCACGAACTCGTGCCGATGCAGAAATGCGCCGAACCATTTTCCGGCGCGCCTGCGGCCAGCGTTGCCGCCGACACATCGCCCGTGCCCACCGAAACAGGCGTGCCCGCGCGCAGACCCAGTGCTTCGGCAGCGGCTGGCGTCAGTCCACCAGCCACATCGGTTGCAGCGGCGACTTCGGGCAGCATGTTGATGTCGAGGCCTAGCCGCTCCAGCAATTTCGGCGACCAGTGCTTGTGGCCCGCGCGGCCATCGAACAGCCAGGTTAAATGCGCGCAATCATAACTGGTGACGAAGCGGCCCGTGCAGCGATGCAGCAGGTAGTCCTTCACATCGAGCAGCTTGTGCGTGCGCGCCCAGACTTCGGGCATGCGTTCGCGCAGCCAGATCATCTTGGTCGGCGGATCTTTGCCGGAAAGATTGGGCGCGCCGCCGGTGTAACGCAGCCAGCGCGCAAGATCGAAAGGCGCGTAACCCGCGACCGGCCCGCCGAATTCGCGTTTGGCGATTTCGCTCGACCGCATGTCGAGCCAGATCAGGCAATCCGATAGCGCCGCGCCGTTCACATCGACCGGCACCACGCCGCACATCTGGGCGGCAAGACCCGAGCGCCTGAACGCTATCGGCGCTGGCGCCTGCTTCGGCCAGCACCCGGCGGGTGACGGCGGCCATCGCGGTCCACCAATCTTCGGGGCGTTGTTCGGCCCAGCCGGGCGCGGGCAGCAGAAGGCGCAACGCCTCGCTGGCGCTGGCAACGATCTGGCCTTCGGAATCAAACAGCGCGGCTTTCAGCGCCGACGTGCCGAAATCATAGCCAAGGACGAAGGGGCCGCCCGCCATTAGTGCCTTTGATCCACCTGAAAATCCCGGCACTGCGCAGGTCACGGGCGTTAAGCGTGGGGCGCGGAACCGGCGCGATCCTATAAGCGATAATAGAAGAAGTGCAATATTCTAGGACGCCGCTCCCAAGCGGCGGAACACGGCATACTGGGTGTAGGCACAATCGGCCGCGCTATAGGCCAGAAGCCACAGAATCACCCAGCGCAACCCGCCCCACCAATCCGCCCCCAGAACCAGAAGCGGCAGAAGCCGGTCCAGCCCGGAGAGCGCGGGCAGCAGGAACCTGTCGATGAAACCCTTCGAGGGTTCGTCGGCACTCATAGACATCGCCGGGGCTCAATTGCCGCGTAAACACCCGGCTCAACCGCCCGACGATGGCGATGAGGGCCGCCAACAAGGCCAAACGCCAACCCCTGCCCGTTCATCCACGCCAGAGAAGTCTCGCGATCCGCCAGAATCCCCACCGCCGCATAAAGCCCGATGCGGAACACGATGTCGGTGAGGAAATCGAGATAATGGCCGCTCTTGCTCGCCGTCTTGGTGACGCGCGCGATGTTGCCATCCACGCAATCGAGAATCACGAAAAGGATCGCAACCACCGCGACGGTGAGATGCGCCGCACGCCCCGCCTTCAGCGCAACGACCGGCAACGCGAACGACATCAGCAACGCAAAGAACGTGACTTGCGAGGCGCTGATCGAAAGATTGAGCAGCGGCGGCGTGAGGAAGAACGAGATGGGGCGATAGATCAGCGCCGACATCCAATCCCCATGCCATTCCTCGCGCGCCTTTTGCGCGTCGTAGCTCGCGCGCACATCGGCGATGGTGTAGCGCGTTTTCATTTGCCGCCGACCTTCCAGCGGCCTGCGAAATGGCGCAGCATGATGGTGTTGTTGCGCTTGTTCACGTCGCCCCCGCCGCGATTGACGCGGCCCAGACTTGTTTGCGCGGTAAAATTGTTTCCGCTTGCGGCCCGGATAGCCGGCGCGCGGCGCAGGGACAACATATTTCGGCACTTTGCAAAGCGCGCTGATCCACACATCATCCACGAAAAATGCTGCTTCGGGCGCGTTGCTGTAATCGGTCAATTCCGCCAGATCGAAGAAGCGCGGACGCACAAGATAGCCCGATAACCCTTGCAGCATATCCACCGGACGGAAGCTGCGCAGGCGGCGCGCGCGGATCGGAACGGGCGGGGTCATCGCGATATTGGTGAGCAGAGTTGTCGGGCGGTCGGTGAGATCGGCGGGCACGACCCAGCCGCTGAACCCAACGGCCGCATCGCCCAGCCTGTCCGCTGCCGCTTCGAGATCGGCGATGAGGTTTGCGGGATAGATGCGGTCGTCATCGACCACCACGATCTTCTGATCGTGCGGCAATGCAGAGCGAGGGAATGAGTTTGGTTGCCGGGCCGTAATCCTCGCAGGAAACAATTTCGACGGATTGCAAATTCTTAAGCCAGTCGGGAATGACATAGGCCGTCTGTTCGCGCTTGGAGAATGCGGGCAGGTTGAGACGGATGCGTTTGGGCAGGCGTTCCTGCCGCAAAAGGCTTTTGAGGGTGGTTGCGATATACGGCAGGCGGCTTGGCAGGCTTGTCAGGCTTACCACGCAATCCGAACGCGACGGGCGAGGCCGCCCATGCCGCATCCAGCACATTCAGATCGGTGCGCGATAAGGCGGGCCTCATCGAAAAGATCGTGGATCAGCGTTTCGCCTTCCAGAAAATTATAAGCCCAGACAGAAACGGCGACCGCCGCCGCGAGCCCGAGCAGGAACCAGATCATCAAACCGCAAATCCATGAAAAGCGGCGGGATACTAGGCAGGCTGCCCCGCCCGCTCAATCGCCCGAACTGTTGATCCCGGGGTCTGCCCGGTGTAGTGCCCGGCTGCCATCGCAGAAGCCAAAACAGGCCGTGACCAAGCCGATCCGCGCCAAGAAAGCCATCATCCTCGCCGCCGGTGCAGGCCGCCGCCTCGGTAGCTTCACCGATGCCCATCCCAAGCCGCTGCTGGAGATCAACGGCACGCCGATCCTCGGCAATTGCCTGACCCGGCTGAAGGAGGCAGGCGTCGAAGAGGCCGTCATCGTGGTCGGCCATTTCAAGGACCAGATCACGGCGTTCGCGGGCGCGGACTATGCGGGCCTGAAAATCCGCTACATCGAATCCGAGACGTACGCGACGACCAACAACATCTATTCGCTGTGGCTTGCGCGCGAAGAATTGAATGAAGACATCCTGCTGGTCGAAGCCGATATCTTCTTCGACGAAAAGCTGTTGCCCGCGTTGCAGGACGCCGACGCGGAGAATGTCGCCGCCGTCGCCCAGTTCGCGCGCGGCATGGATGGCGCGGTCGTCACGCGCGATGAAAAGGGTTTTGTCACCCGGCTGATCGACGGCAAAGAACAAGGCACAAGTTTCGATTATTCCACCGCATACAAGACGGTAAATATCTATCGCTTCGGCCGCGCCTATCTGCAGGACGAATTCGTGCCGTTGATGAACGCCGCCATAGAGGCGGGCCGCATCAACGATTATTACGAGCTTCTGCTGAAAGACATGTTGGCGAAGGGCAATCACAAGCTCTATGTGCTCGATTGCACCAATTTCGATTGGTACGAGATCGACGATCATCTCGACCGCGCCATCGCCGAATACAAGTTCCTGCCCGCGCCCGAACGCAAGAAATTTCTCAGCGGGCAATATGGCAGCTACTGGCGATATGGCGTGGTCGACCACGCTTATATCTATAACCCCTATTTCCCCACGGCCGATTTTTCGAAACGGCTGAAGGCGGATTTCGATATCGTCGCCAAGGAATATCCGGCGGGCCAGAAATCGCTGGCGCAGGCTGCTGCGACCGCTTTCGACCTTTTGCCGGAACGTCTTGTCATTGCGAACGGCGCATCCGAACTCATCAAGATCGTCTGCGGGCAAGGAAGCGCTACTGCCGCTATTTCCGTGCCATCCTTCAATGAATATGAGAATGCGGTGGGCGCGGCAAATCTTGTGAAGGTCGAGCTGAAGGCGCCGAGTTTCGAATTCGATACCGAAGCCTTCATTTCCAAGATGCGCCAGGGCCGCGCGCATATGGCTATAGTGGTTTCACCCAACAATCCGACATCGCTTGCCGTGCCGCGCGAAAAGCTTTTGAAGCTGCTTTCCAGCCTCGAAGCCTATGGGGCGCTTTTGATCCTCGACGAATCTTTCATGGAATTCACCGACGATCCGGAAAAATATTCGCTGATGGATCAGGTGCCGAAGCGGCGCAACCTGGTGATCGTTAAAAGCCTGAGCAAGGTCTATGGCATCGCGGGCCTGCGGCTTGGGCTTCTCTATTCCGACAACGCCTCCATTGTGAACACCACGCGCCGCGCATTGCCGATCTGGAACGTCAACGGTTTTGCGGAAAGCTTCCTGCGTCTTCTGCCGCGCTACCGCGCCGAATTCGCCGCGAGCTGCCGCCAGGTCCGCGCCGATACACTTGAGCTTTACGAGATGCTCGCAATCATCCCGGGCGGACAGACTTATGCGCCGCAGGCCAATTTCGTGTTCTGGCGCCTGCCCGACAGCATCACGGCGGATACGCTCGTTTCGCGCCTTTTCGCCGAACACCACATGCTCATCAAGGATTGCAGCGAAAAAACGATGAGCCAGGGCAGCCACTACGTCCGCATCGCCGCGCGCACGCCGGATGAGAACCGCGCCCTCGTCGCCGCCATTCGCGATGTGCTCGGCTAAGGCCGTGAGTGAGCCGATAGACGTCGTTTATCTGTGGGTCGATGGCGATTTTCCCGGTTTCCGTGAACTGCGCGACAGTTATTCCGCATCGCCTGCGGATCGCCAAGCCGCGCGTTATCGCGACAACCTCGACCTGCTGAAATACAGTCTTCGCGGGCTTTCGTATGTGCCGTGGATCCGCGATGTCTATCTCGTTACCGCCCGACCGCAGCGCCCACAATGGCTTGCCGACCATCCGCGACTGAAAATTGTCCATCACGACGAATTTATCCCACACGATCTCTTGCCGACCTTCAACACCAACGCGATCAACCTCCAACTCGACAATCTGACCGGCCTTTCGCAGCGTTTTCTCTATCTGGAAGACGATATGCTGTGGTCGGCTCCAGTGACGCTTTCGCATTTTCTCGATACACAAAACCGCCTGCGTATCCATCGCCGCATCGGTTTCACCCACGACGCATCTCGCCGCAACGAACCGGGCCTCACGCCAGGAAACGCCTCGCGCGCCTATACCAATCATCTGTCTGGATGAAGCGTTCGGACACGCACGGCGGCCAACATTCAACCACGCGCCGCTTCTGATCGACCGGGAAGTATTGCGCGAAATGCGCGCGCGTTGGCTAGAGGATTTCGCCCATACCGCCGCCAGCCGTTTTCGCGCGCCGGGCCTGATCCTCACCACTTACCTTTATCAGCACTACATGCTGAACACCGGGCGTGGTGTGGATGTTTCGATTCCGCGGACCTATCGCGAAGTCTATTATCACGGGCTCGAAGAGAATTTGCCCTGGACATGGCTCGGACTGCGCCTGCCGGGTCTGATCCATCCGAAGACCATGTGTTTCAACGACAATTGGGGTGAAGCCCCCGATCCGCGCCTGCCCGCGATGGTAATGCGCTTTCTGGAAAAGACCTTTCCGGTCAAATCGCCTTTCGAGCTTTGAAGCGGGCCATTGCCTCTTCGTAAACCGCCACGAATCGCGGCGCGACCGCGCGCGCGTCATAAGTCATCGCGTGCGCGGGCCCCCATGCGCCGAGTTGCGCGCGCAAATGCGCATCGGTCGCAAGCGTTCGCAACGCGTCGGTCAAAGCTTGCACGTCTCCGGGCGGCGTGAGGAAGCGTGCGCCTTCGCCGGTCAGAAGCGAGCGGTAACCGGCATTGGCCGCGGCCACCACCGGCTTACCGCTGGCCATCGCCTCGGCGATGACGATTCCGAAACTTTCGCCATAGGGCGCAGGCGCACAGAATATGTCGCAATCGGCATAGAGCTGAGGCGCTTCATCGTCGAAGAAACCACCGATAAATTCGAGATTGGGTAGCGCATGCGCCGCGGCAAATTCACGCAATGCGTGTTCCTTCTCTCCCTGCCCGGCGATGATGAGGCGCACCGGAAGTTCTTCCGTTGTCAGCTTGTGATAGGCCTCAAGCAGCAGCCCGGCGCCCTTTCGCGTTTCGAGCCGTCCCAGAAAAAGGATGTTGATTCGGCCGTCATCGAATCGTGGCCGCCGCGCGAGGCGCGTGTTGGCGAAGCGGCTGAGATCGGTGCACGGCGGCAGGATAGCCACCGGCGGCCCCACTTTGACCAGATGCGCGAGCGGGGCTTCGGAGGGTGTGATGACGCCATCGAGTTTGGGAAGCAGCCTTCTGCTCATCGCGCGGAAGGCATGCGCCAGCATCCGGCCCTCGAAAGTCGGCGCGGGCGTATCGTGAAACGTCGCCACATTGGCGGCTTTTGAACGCAGAAACACCTGAAATGGCAGCAGGGGCGTCCACATCGTGTGATAGTGCATCACATCGAAGCCGCCGGTCTCGACGAGGGCGGCAAGGCGTTTCTTCTCGGCGCCCAGCGTAACGCTGATCTCATAGGCGGTGCCGCCAAAACCGACCTTCCGGGCGCGGCCCAGCCGCACGACCCGCGGTCCACGTTGTCTGGCGGCGACCAGATCCCCCACCTGCGGCGCCAGAATGGTAACCTCGTGGCCCATCGCCTCGAGCGCGGTTCCCAGATCGCGGATATGCGCCTGGACCCCACCGGGGCGATCCATGTCGTAGGGGCAGACCTGGGCTATCTTCATGGCGTTGGGGGCGAAATGTCCCGCGAACTGGGCATCCCGTTGACCCTTTATGAAACTGTCGCGTATACCGCAATGTCTGTGGGGCGGATAACAGAACACGGTCGGCAGGGCAAAGAGGCTCTGGCCGTCAATGTTTGATTGTCGGGGGTGTGCTTGACCCGGATTTGTCTCCTACAGCGGATCTTCGCCGGTATGTTCTCCGTGTTCCCCGGCCCCATTCAGAGTTCTAATCCAGCATGAGCGAAAAAGTCCGGGTGGCGATCGTCGGCGTTGGCAATTGCGCCTCCGCGCTTGTTCAGGGTGTCGATTACTATCGCGGTGTCGGCGACAACGAAGCTATTGCGGGGCTGATGCATGTCCGCCTCGGCAAATACCATGTCGATGACATCGAATTCACGAGCGCGTTCGATGTAAACACGACCAAGGTCGGCCTCAATCTCGCCGAAGCGATCTACGCGCCACCCAACAACACGCACCGCTTTGCACGCGCGAAGATGAACGGCGTCACTGTCATGCGCGGACCCACGCTCGATGGCCTCGGCAAATATGCCGGTGCGATGATCGAGGAAAGCGGCGCAGAGCCCGTGAACGTGGCCGAAACACTCAAGCGCAGCGGCACCGATGTGCTGGTTTCCTATCTGCCGGTCGGTTCGCAGAAGGCTACCGAATTCTATGCCGAGGAGGCTCTGAAAGCGGGTTGCGGCTTCGTCAATTGCATTCCGGTGTTCATCGCCTCCAACGACAACTGGCGGCGGCGCTTCGAAGATGCCCGCCTTCCGATCATCGGCGACGACATCAAGAGCCAGGTCGGCGCGACCATCATTCACCGCGTGCTGGCGAACCTGTTCCGCGAACGCGGCGTCAGGCTCGACCGCACCTATCAGCTCAATGTCGGCGGCAATTACGACTTCATGAACATGCTGGAACGCGAGCGGCTGGAGACGAAGAAAATCTCCAAAACCCAATCGGTGACCAGCCAGGTCGGCCACGACATCGGCGCCGACAACGTCCATATCGGCCCCAGCGATTACATTCCGTGGCTGAGCGACCGCAAGGTGGCCTATATCCGCCTTGAAGGCGCGGGTTTCGGCGATGTGCCGATTGCTTGCGAGATGCGCCTCGAAGTCTGGGATTCGCCCAATTCGGCCGGCGTCGTGATCGACGCGGTGCGCTGCGCCAAGCTGGCGCTCGACCGCGGAATCGGCGGTGCGCTGACCGGGCCCTCCAGCTATTTCATGAAATCGCCCCCGCAGCAGTTCGACGACCAAGAAGCGCAAAAGCTCGTCGAAGAATTCATCGCGGGCAAGTGATGGCGGGGCGAGGCTCCCGTTTTCTGTGGTCCCTGCCTGCCGTCTTCGTCATCGGCGTGATGGCGCTGGCCACATCGTGGACAGCTTTCTACATCTATCATCCCGCTGGCTTCATCGGCACGCTGCCATCGATCAGCGAAACGATTTCCACCGCACCCGGCAGCATCGTCTTCCAGATGTCGATGTGTGTGATTGCGCCCTGCATCGTCGGCGACATGGCTTCTGAACTTTTACCGCCACCAAGGCCAATATCGAAATGCTTGCCGCTTCAGGCCGCAGCATCGCGCTTGCCGCGGCGCTCAATTATGCTGTCCTGCGTCGGTAGGTATTCTTGCTGGCGCGTTTCTGGCCGGTCTTACCGCCATTCGCCTGCATGACGGTGCTATGGCCCACCACTGGCATATCTGGCTTTCAGAAGGCTTCTACAGCACGCAAGTTATCGCGTTCCTTATCGATTCATGGTGCGCAACCGTGCGGCGAACGGACCAATCCAGCCCCGCTCAAACCCGCGCGCTGCGTGCACGGTGGACGATCGGCCTTTCGGCCATTGGCATGTCGCTGGTATTTCTGCGCCTTTATGTGTCGCGCGAAGTCGTTTCCGACCCCTGGATTTCGCAGGCGATCTATGTGAGTTGCGAGTATCTGCTCGCCACGCTGTGCTTCGCCTATCCGATGGCGCAATATACCGAGGTGCGCGCCTATTATGGCGGCTTCAGAGAAGAAGTTCACGCGTAAGAAACACCATCGGCGTCGCGATCAACAATGAATCGTAGATATCGAGCACACCGCCATGGAGCACCATGAGTGGCGGAAAGTCCTTTTTCTGACGCCACCGTTTCAGGAGGGATGTCAGCACATCGCCAAGGAGTCCTGCGATCAACGCCACAAGCGCGATGCGTAATGCAGCACTCGCAGACAGGTGCAGCAATTCGTAACCGATCAAAAACCCGGACCCGCCACCGACCACAAGTCCCGCGATCAGGCCTTCCAGCGTCTTTCTGGGACTGAGGCGCGGCAGGATCTGCGTGCGTCCGAACAGCTTGCCGCCGACAAACGCGAAGGCATCATTCATCTCAACGGTCGCGTAGACCAGCAATACCCAGATGAACCCGTGCGCCACCTGCAATTCGCCCAGCATCGCCACACACCATGCCGGCAACAGCAAGCCCATGAAGCCCGCAAGGCCGATTCTTCGAACGCGCGAATTGCATGAATGCGCACATCGCACCCAATACCAAAGCCAGCGCCAGTGCGCCGCTCGGCTGGATGCGGTCGAGCCCGCCCGCGATGACGAGCAACGCGCCGAGCGCCATCGCGCCCACCTGGATCGGACCGGTGCCTTTGACGTCGAACAATTCAAACAATTCGTATTGTCCTCGCAGGCAGATCAGCAGCAGCACCGCGATGAACAGCCAGCCGCCTATGGCAGCCGGAATGAGGATCGCGCCCACGATGGCAAATTCGAGCCGGTAGGCCGACCAGAGGCCGCGAACGGTCTCCTTCCAGGCCGGATTGAGGCCCGCGAGCAGGATGGCAACCGCGCCCGCGAGAAAGAACGTCGCGGCTATGACGATGATGTGCAGCACCGTATCGTTCATGGCTTGTGCATCCGCGCAATAATGGGATCGAACGAAAAACGGTTGAGGATCGGAGAAAGGATACCTGCGAAGCGGGCAAGCAGTGTCATCTCGAAGCCGGGCGCGATGGTGAACCGGCCGCGCTTCACGCCATTCCATATCGCCCGCGCGATATCGTCCGCGCTTTTCACCTTCGCACCGCCCGCGATCTTGCTGGTGATTTCCGGGCGCACGCGCAATTCCTCGCGCAGTTGCGGGGTATCGGTGTCCGGCGGGAACACCACCGAAACCGAAATGCCTTCCGGCGCGAGTTCGCCGCGCAGTGCCTCGCCGAAGCCGCGCACCGCGAATTTCGAGGGCGCATACGCACTATACCCATAAAGCCCGATCAACCCGGCCCCCGACGATACAAGAACGATATGCCCTTTTCCCTTCGCGCGCATCGACGGCAGGCACGCACGAACGAAATCCACCGTCCCGAAATAGTTCACCTCCATCGTCTGGCGGAAAGCCTGCAGGCGAAAGCTTTGCGAACACTTCGGGTATGACGATGCCCGCGCTCGCCACGGCCAAATCGGGCGCACCGAGTGCGGCCACAGCATCCTCGACCGCGCGGCCCAACGCAATCGCGTCCGCCACATCGACCGAGGTCGCGCGGACCTGCTGGCTTTCGGCTTTGCGCGCGGCGTTAAGGATTGCAGCCGGCTTCTTCGAGGCGGGCCGGGGTCGCGGGCAAGGATAGTGACGTTCCACCCCTCGCCCATCAAAATCTTCGAAAGTGCCAGCCCGATGCCGCTCGACCCACCGGTGACGAGCGCGTGCGGCATCAGCCCATCAGGCCCATCTGTTCCATCTCGCGCGCGATGGCGGGCAGTGTCGCGCGGAATTGTTCTTCTGTATGCGTGCGCGTGAGGAAGAAGCGCAGCCGTGTGCCGCCGACCGGCACCGCAGGCGGCGGAATAGGCTGCACATGGATACCTGCTGTTCGAGCAGGCGATTCGAAAGCGCGAAGCCCGCCTTGTCTTCCCCGATCAGAAGCGAGGCCACGGGCGATTCTTCATCGCCGCCGATCTTGAGGCCCACTTCGCGTGCAATTGCGCGAAACATCTTCGCGCGATCTCGGATCTCGACGCTCAAATGCGGCTCGCGTTCGAGAATGTCTAAGCGCCGCGAGTGAAGCCGCCGTATCCGGCGGCGAAAGTCCGACGCTGAAAATAAACCCAGGCGCAAGGAACCGCATATATTCGATCAGCCCACGGCTGCCGGCGATATAGCCGCCTGCACCAGCAAGCGTCTTGCTCAACGTGCCCATATGGACATCGACGCTTTTGGGCGAAATGCCGGAGGCTTCGCAAACCCCGCGCCCGGTCGCCCCAACCGTGCCGAGTGAATGGGCCTCGTCGATCATCAGCAGACAGATCGTTGCGGCGCTTGGCTTCGACGGCGCGGCGCGTATCGAGGATGTGGCCATCCATCGAGTAGACGCCTTCGACCACCATGCAGACCGCGCCGAAAATCGCCGCGCTTCTGATCCATCAACGCATCGAGCTTGTCCCACTCACCGACCGGGAAGCTCATCTGCCTGGCGCCGGAAAGCTGGGCGCCTGTCATGATCGAATTGTGCGCGCCGGAATCGATGATCACCGCATCGGGCTTGGTCATCAGATGGCTGATGACCGTGACGTTGGTGAGATAGCCGCTGACGAACACGATGGCGTCTTCGGTGCCGAGGAAAGCCGCGAGCCGCTTTTCCAGCTCGCCGTGCAATTCGATCTGGCCCGAAACGATGCGGCTGGCGGATGCCGAGGTGCCGTATTTGTCGATAGCGGCTTTTGCCGCGTTCGAGACGCGCGGATCGCCGGAAAGGCCCGAGATAGTTGTAGCCGGAATAATTGATGACCTCGCGCCCACGCCAGCGGATATGGCTGTCGTTCAAGCCGCCGCGCGGTTCGAAGAAGGGAATGCGGACATCGTGTTTGGCCATGTCGGCCATGCGCCGTTTCAGGGCGCGATAGCCCGCGAAACTGTCGATGAAACTTCCGTCATCCGCGCGGTCTATCGCCCGCGGGTGGCACGGTTTCGTCGAGGGCCGTTTTGTCCATCATGTCGATCCAGTGACAAGCGGCATTCGCATCAATTCGGGGTGACGCGTCAATCCCCTGAGGGATGTTCCGGTGCCGCGCCCGACGGCGTGGGCGCAGGGCCCGGCCCGGGCAAAGTGCGGAAAAGAGAGGCAAGGCTGGCCGGCGGCGCGCCCGGCTGGGCCGCGACCGTGCCAGTGGAAAGCCGCAAGGCGGCCAGGGCGGCACAGAACCGGAGCTGGGCATCCACCATTGCCTGCTTCGTCTGGGCCCTGGCGGTTTCCGCATCGCTTTGGGCCGCACGGGGGATGAAACCCTGCCGCCGCCCGCTTGTGGGCGCTTGCCACCACGCCCTCCATCAGGTCTGGCCGAATGGCTGAGGCTGCGCCAATCGGCCAGTGCCGCCTTCATCGCCTCGACCTGATCGGCGATGTCGCTGACGGACCTGATCCTCGGCCTGGCGCAGGTTGAGGCGGGCGATGGTTTCCTGGGCCTGGGCCGCCTGGAGAGTTCCGTTCTCCACATTGCCTTCGAGGCTCTTGGAGAGGTTGACGAACACCCCATCGGTATCGAGCGACAGATCGACCTGCGGGCCCAGCCCGCTATTGGCACCCTTCACCTGCTCGTTGGCGGCGGCGGCATATTGGTTCAGCGCTTGCAGATCCAGCCGATTGCGCAGGGCAAGGTCGGTCATCGCGGCTTCGTTCAGATGGGTCACGTCATCGGCCATCGCGCCGATGTCCGGGAACTCGCCGGTAACCGATGGGGGCACCCCGCCAGATGCGCCCATTGCCTGCCCCAATTGCCGCAGGCAAGACTGTTCGGCGACCTGCCCCTTGGTGACCTCGACATGTTTCACGGCCTGATCGGCGGTGGCGCGGTCGAGTTCGGCCGGCTCCAACTGCCCGGTCTCGGTCTGCTTCTTCAAGAGCGCGTCGTAATCGAGACTGTCTTCTTCGGCGACCTGCGCGACCTGCGTCTGGTCACGCAGGGCAAGGCAACGCCAATAGACCTGTACGGCATCGTGCACCGCCAGCCCGCGTGCATAATCGCCTTCGAAGCGCGAGCCCTGCAACGACTTTTCCGCTGCATGCGCCTTGGCTGCCAGCGGGCTGTCGCTGCCCGAGCCCTGCCACAAGGGAACAGTCACATTGAAATGCGGACGCGGCGTGGTGAGGCCGAAGGTCTGCGCGTCGCTCGCAGCCGTGTTGGCATAGAAAGTAACGCCGGGGCCGATGCTGATCCCGTTGCTGAATTTCTTTGTGACATTGGCCTCGATCGGAATGGCGCTCGTCACCTCGGTTTCATCGGTGAAAACGCCGTTGCGTATCTTGGGCAGATAAAGCCGTTGCCAACCGACGCGGCCTGATACCGTCCAGTCGAAAGCACCCTCCGCCTGCTGCAACTGACCGCTTGCCTGCTTCACCTTGGCATCGGCTTGCTGAATCGTGGGGCTCTGCGTCATCGCGGAGGAGACGACATCTTCCAGCCGCAGATCGCCGGCGCGCGCCGCCGCGGCGCCAAACAGAAGCTGCGTAAAGCACAATGCAAATGTCGCGTGTCGTCCGGCCAATGTGCTCTGCCCTATTCCACGCGATCGATCTTGCCATCGACCATATGCACAACACGGTCGGCGGCGGCGAAAATGCGCGCGTCATGCGTCACCATCAAGGCGGCTGCGCCATCCAGCACGCGGCGCTTGATAAGCGCGATCACGGCATCGGACGATACTTTGTCGAGCGAAGCGGTCGGCTCGTCGGCAAGGATCAGCGGCGGCTCATTGATCAGCGCGCGCGCGATCGCCACGCGTTGTTTCTGGCCGGTGGACATTTTACCGGGCTTGGCGTGAAGATGATCCCGCAGACCCAATTCGCCCATAAGGCTTTCCGCCCGTGCAAGCGCTTCTTCGCGCGCGGGCCTCTTCGCATCGAGCGACGTCGCCAGCCACAATGTTTCAAACGCCGTCAAAGCTTCGAACAGATTGTGATCCTGGAAGATGAACCCGATTTTTCGGCGCAACTGCAATTGACCTTCGGCGTCCATGCCGGAAAGCTGCGCGCCCAGAACATCGATCTGCCCTTCCTGCATGGTGCGCAGCGCGCCCACCAGCGTCATCAATGTTGTCTTTCCTGCGCCTGATGGTCCGGTTAGGATCACGAATTCACCCTTGGCGAGCGTAAGATCGACGCCGCGCAGGATCGGCCGGTTCGAACCCGCGAACTGATACCCCACGCCCCGAATGGAAACGGCTGGTGATCGCGACAGCGCGCTGGCCTTCACCGGTTCGGCGTGAATGTTCATGTCCTGCTCAATAAAGGGAGGCGGGATCGGCATGGGCCACCGGTTTGAGTGCGAACAATCCCGCCATCACGGTCATGCCCACGGTCAGCAGAAAAATGAACACGAGGGAGAAAAGATCGAACCTCACCGCAAGCGAGGTGGCATAGGCCAGATACGCATAGGCGATCCATGCCAGCAACGCGCCTGCAACGAAACCGCCCAGCGACAAAAACACCGCCTGTTCCAGGATCACGCGCCGGAAAAATGCATCGGGAAAGCCCATCGCCCGCAGCGTAGCATATTGGGCAAAGCGGTCGACGATCTCGTTGAAGAGTATCTGGTAGCAGGTGATGGCCCCGATCACGAGCCCAGCCAGCATGCCGATGCCGAACAGGATGCCGATGGGTGCCGCTCTCAGGGTGAAAAGAAATTCACGCGAGCGCACCTTCGCGGGTGTCATCACCGTAATGTCCTTGGGCAGGGCCGCGAGAATGCGCTTTCGCGTTGCGCCCACATCGGCACCCGGTTCCAACCTGATCGCACCCATGATCGGCTGATCGTTCGGATGGCTCGAAAGCCAATCGCCCTCGCTCATCACCACCGCGCCGTCATTGACCACATCTGGACCCAGCGAAACGAAGCCGGCCATGCGATAGAGCGTGCCGTCGAGTTCGAGATCATGCCCGCGACGGATCGCCCCGAAGATCGGCCGCGAAAGCCGGTCGTACAGATATCGAGCCTGGAACACGCAGCACACGCGAAATCTTTTCCGCATCGCCGATGTCGAACGGCACATCGTTCGCCGGAAACGCGAATGCGATTATGCGCCGTACCGCCGTGTCGGGCGGATTGCGAAGCCCCATCGTGCCCTGATAGATCGGCACGACATCCGCAACCCCGGGCACCGCCGCGATCTGATGCAGACGGATGCCGCGCACGTCCGTCCATTTATGAAGATCGATACGCGCCTTATCCATAACGATGAGATCGGCGTTGATGCGGCTTGCCACCATCGCCTGCGAGTTGAGCACTCCCAGCAACAAACCAAGTTCAACGAACATGATGACAACGGCGACAGACACGCCGGCGATCGGCCGCCGCAAGGCGTAGCGGATTGTGCGCGAGGAATCGAAGGCCCAGCCCCTGTTCCGCGCCTGCGATCCGAAACGCCCTCATTTGAACAGCTCCGCCGGATCGGCGCGCGCGATGCGCCCGATCACGCTCAGCCCGGATGCAATGCCCATCGCGAGCACGATCAACAAGGTTTCAAGGGTGATGGTGAACGTAAGGCCCATGGGCAGCTTGGTGGCGAGTTCGATGACCCAGAGAATGAGCGCGGCCAGCACGAAAGCCGGCACGAACGCAGCCAGCGCCAGCAACAATACCTCCGACAGGCCCACGCCGAAAACAAATTCGGGACGAAAGCCCATCGCCTTCAACACCGCGAATTCTTTGGCGCGCTGGATGATCTCCGCAGACAACACCTGAAACAGGATGGTCGCCCCCACCAGAAATGCGATCACCATGCTCACGCGCAGCAACACGCCGATGGGCTTGGTAGAGGTAAAAAACGAACGCTCCTGCGCAATCAATTCGGCACGCGTCAGAACACGCACATCGGCGGGCAGGCTCTTTGCAAGCCGCGCCGTCGGCATCATCACCATCCGCGCCGGAACGCAGTTTGAGCAGACCAACGCTCACTGCACCCGGATCATGTCCCGTCAATCGCGCAAAATCGGGATTGCGCAGGATCGCGCTGCCTTCGGCATAAAAGAAAAGGCCGAGCCGGAAAAGCCCCACGATCTCTACCGGCTGATCCGAAATCCGCGCCTCGCGGCCAAGTTTCAACGGCCCGTAGCCCGACCCTGACCATGCATCCACCAGCACCGCGCGGCTGCCGCCGAGCGCATCATAACCGCCGCGTATATCGCGGTCGGAGATGAAATCGCCGGGCTCGTCGATGCCGATAAGGAGAATGGAGGAGCGTTGCAGCGTGTTTTCATCCACCCATCGGCTCACGCCGATGTTGAGGCCGAAGGCTTCGGTGACGTCCTTGTCGGCCTGCGCCTGCGTCAGCCGCACCCGATCGAAAGCGCCGCCCGAATAAAGGAATTGGTAAGTGACCGGCACGACCGCAAGATCGAAATCGAAATCGTCGTAAAGCCGCGTCGCTTCCACCCGCACGCCGTGCAGAAACGCGATCTGCAACAAGAGAAGCAAAATGGCGACGCCGATGCCCGAAAGCGCCACATAAAGCCGTGTGCGATGCTGCAGGAGATTGGAGGCGGCCAGCGAAACGCAGCGCTTCGCCGTTTCAATCGTGTCTCCACGGGCGATGGGCATCACATATTCTCTGACTGTTTCTCTGACTGTCGCGCGATCTGACGCAAACCGGTCTCCTTTGCGGAATTGCGCTTAGTGCGCGATCACGACCTCGACTTCCATGCCCACCAGCCGGTCAGCCGGATCGGGCCGGTCGAGCCGGATACGCACGTCGCCGAGCTTGGCGCGAGAGTCGACGATACGTCCGACGCTCTCCACCGTGCCGCTCGAGCGGAGTGCGGCAGGGTTGTGCTCTTGATCGTCGCGCGCATGCCGCGCCGGAGCTTCAGGAGATCGCCTTCATAGACCTGGCAGACGACATACATCGTGCGCAGATCACCCATGCGCACGATCGGGCCTGCCGGATGCGCGCCCACCCGCTTGTCCACGAACAGTATCGTACCATCGATCGGCGCACGGATTTCTTCGGCGGCGCTCGCGACCTTTAACTGGCGCGTGGCATCGGCCACGCTGTTGGCGGCGGCACCCTTCGTCACCACGAGTTTGGATTGCTCGATCTTCAACGAAAGTTGGGCCTGGGTAACGGCATCCTTTGCGCGCCCCATTTCCTTGGCCGAGGTCGAAATGGGGCCGAGCGACTTGTAGCTCTGGTATTCGCGCGTGGCCTGGGCAAGCTGCTGGCTTGCCTGTTTGACCGAAGCCTCCTGTCCGGCCACCTGTTCGGCGGCCGATTTCTTCGCCCGCTCCAGTTCTTGGCGGCTTCCACATGGTTTGCCTGCAGGCTGTCATCCGCAACCGTCGCCAGAAGCTGACCTGCCTTCACCGCATCGCCCACCTCGACATTGATCGAGGTGATGATCGCCGCACCCGACCCGCCGAGATCGATGATCCCGCCCGCAGGCGCGATCTGGCCCACCGCCCCGGTGTTGTTGGCATCCGCCGCCAGCGCGGGAGGCTGTCAGGCCGAGCACAAATGCCAAGGCAAGCAGGGGGAAGAGCGGTCTTCTCATGAAACCTATCCGGGCCATCACCCGGCCTTATGCCCCATCCGGCGGCGCTGCTGGAAGCCAAGCCAGGCCTGATCCAGCGTCTTGTAGAAAAAATAATAGAGCCGGGGCAACAAATCCGCCCAGACTGGCACCCAATTGGCCACCTTGTTGCGGGTAGTGATCCAACGGATGGGTCTGGCCGAGGATATGTCGATTTCACCTTCGGTCAGCCCGATGCCGCCCATCCGTTCATATTTGAATAGCAGGATCGAAAGCAGCGCCTGCTCGGGATTGTGCCCCTCGGTTCGGGGCGCGATGCGCTCGGATACCAGAGAATGGGCCTTCCATTCCGCGATCAGTTCGCGCACCGCCGCTCGGCCTGTGTCAAATCCAATGATGGTGGCGGGCCTTTCCGGCCGCTTCCGGTCCTCTGCCGGCACGGCCAGCGCATCCAACGTGAAGGCATTGCATCGCAAGTCCAGCGCGGAGGCTCCTTTCAGAACGTAGGTGCCATCGCGCGCCAGCGCCGCACGAACCTCCGAGAGGTCTGACGTCTGAAACAGCGCCGCACTGTCCAGCCATAAAATCTCGCCCCCGAAATCGCTCGCGGCCTCTGCAATGACCATCGGCTTCCAGGCATAGGTGCGCGTGTCGAGGGCCACATGAGGCGGATATTGCGCAAAATTAAAGGTGCGAAATTCCACCCCGGGAAAACCACGTTTCAATCGCGCCAGCGTTTGCGGCTCAAGCCCCAGATCATAGGCCACTACCCGCGCTTCGACCCCAATGCCGTTGCGTCGCGCACTGCGAAAGAATTGCCAGAGGCATCGCCAGTAAGCCTCGTTGGCGGCGGTCAGGATGGTGAGAGAAGGCTGCATCACGATTGGAGCGGGTTTTGTTTCGGTGGGCAGGCTGCAATATATCCCACAGATTCTTCCTTTCCGGGCTTTCACTTTGGTCTGGTCCTCGCGACCGCCTGTTTCGCGCCCTCGTCTGGTTTACCGCTTTTGCGGTAGCCCTGACGCTGGTTCGGCTTGCCTGCCTTGCAAGCATCGAAGTCCCCCGCAACTACAATGAAGGCTGGAACGCCTATCATGCGCTTGCCGCGATGAACGGGGGCACGCTTTATCCCCGCGCGCCGAGTCTTTTCGTCAACAATTACCCGCCCCTTTCCTTCTTCATCACTGGCGCCGTTGCCAAGTCGATCGGCGACCTGATTATCACGGGCCGCCTCCTTTCGCTGTTGGGCACGATTGTCGCGAGCGGAGCCATCTTCGTCATCGCACGCGCGTTGGGCATGGTCTGGATCGAGGCTCTTTTCGCCACATCGCTTTTCCTGGCCAAGCTCATGGCCACCAGCGATTATATCGGCATCAACGACCCCCAGATGCTGGCTCATGCGCTGGGCTGCCTGGGTTTTCTGGTTGTGGTCAAAGCGCCACCCATGCAGCGTTCGCTTGCCTTGGGTGCGTTGCTTCTGACCGTTGCCGTATTCGTCAAGCACATGCTGGTGGTTCAGCCGCTTGTGCTCTTCGTCTGGCTTGCGATTTACGACCGGCAAAATGCGATTCGCCTTGCACTCTTCGGGCTTTTTTTCGCGCTGCTCGGCCTGCTGCTGTGCCGGATCGCAACGGGCACCAACCTCATCGAGGTGCTGATCACCTCACGCAGTTACAAGCTCGAATGGATGCTACAGTCATTGTGGGATTTCCTGCTTGTCAGCTTTGCCCCGTTGGGCGCGGGCATTTTTCTGCTGTTCTCGAAAGACAAGCGCGCTGTCCTTTGCGGGATTTATACACTCGCCGCGTTCTGCATTGGACTGGGCTTCGACGGTGGCGCAGGCGTGGGCCGCAATGCGTTGTTCGATGCGGCAATTGCGGGTGCGCCTGAGCGCGGGCCTGTTGGTGCATTTCCTGCGGGCACGGACGCCCTGGGCCGCAATGTTATTTGCGTTCGCCTGCCTTGTGCCAACGGGAGTTGCGGTGTTGCAAAAGGCCGAACCATCGTGGCTGACGCACGAACATTGGCTAAGACCTATGAATGCAGAAGCTGCTACGGCGCGATCCGACATCGCACTCATTCGCCAGCGGCCGGGACCGGCGCTCTGCGAAAAACTTTCCTTATGCTTTTGGGCAGGCAAAGCCCCACAGCTAGATGCGTTCAACTGGATTGAAGCTGTGCGCGCGCACAAACGCAACGAGGCCGATCTAATTCGTCTGATCGACGCGCATTATTTCTCGACCATGGAGGTAGGCACCAAGCCGCGTCTGGATACATTGCCCGCTGTAAAGGCCGCAATCACGCGCAACTATCGCGTCTACAAGACCGATCGCTACGGCAGCATTCTCATCCCGCGCGAACCTGCTGGTGAATCCCGTCGGGCATGTCGAGGGACGCACCACGTCGTAAAGGGAGAAGAAGCTGTAAGCGCGGCGCAGCCGCAATAGCCTTGGCACAGGGCTTTGCGGCTTGCCCAGATGCACAACGATCACCTCATCGAAATGGCAGGGCCAGCGATTGAGATAACGCAAGTTCTGTTCGCGGTTAAAATTGCCGTGCGCGAAATCGGTAAGACCGGCAAGCGGCGCTTCGTGGCCTTGCGCTGAAGATAGCGAGGCAATCGGTTCATATGCTGCGCGCGTGTGCACCACATGCTGGCCGCGCGTGGTGAACATCAGCGGCACAAAGGCGCGTCGATCCATGATCGCGTATTCCGCCATATGGCGGTACGGCCTCGTATCGGCCTTCCCCACGGCCTTGCTGTCCAGCACCGTGAACAATGCAGCACCCGGCGCGATGCTGTGCATGGCGGCACGGAACTCTGCTATCTGGCGATCCTGGCCGCGCCAGTTCTGATAAAGTGTCGCCGCGTTGAACACCGCCAATCCCAGAACCAGCGAGGCGAGCGCCATTGTCTGCCGCTGTTCCAACCGCACATCCATCGCCGCAAAGAACATAAGACAAAGTACGGCTGGAAAACGGATATGCGTGCCCCATCCTCCACCCGCGGAAGACGGCGCAAATACGCAGAAGACAAGAAGCGCGCTCAGAACCGCGATCATGCGCGGATGGAGCGAAAGCCGCTTGGTCCAGAACCCGGCGATGACGAGCGCCGCAAGAATTGCCAGAGGAACATAGGCCGCAGTATCGAACCTGTCCTGCATGATCGCGGCGAGGCGAGAGGGGAACGAGCCTATGATATGCATGGTGAACTTGTGTGCAATCCATCGCATGGGGACGCAGAAACAGGAAGCACAGCGCCGACGGCAACATCACCAAGGCAACGACAGCCACGCGCCGCAATCAGCGATCCTCGCCGGTCATCTTCTACCGGCGGCATTTCGAAGAACAGCAGCAACAACGCCAGCAACATCACGCCGAGCGCATGACAGAAGAACAACACCAACGTGGCAAGCGCAAACGCGGCGATGCGCAGATGCCCCGCATATTTTTCTGTGGCGATCCAGGCCGCAAAGATGATGAGCGACAGCCCGGCCGCAAAATAGAAATTGATGAAGCCCCACATGAAGCCCGCATTGTAAGCAAACAATGCGCCCGGCCAGGGCCGCAACGCCGACACGCTTGTAAAGCGCATAATGGATCGCGATGGGGGCCGCCACCCACATCACCAACGCCAGACTAAGGAACAACTTCACCGAAACAAGAAACGGAATCACGATCGCAATGAGCGGCACGAGTATCTCGGAAGCGAGATCGGGCACGAAATCCCATTCGGTCTGGTAGAAGCGCGACAGCGAAGGATCGTGCGCGCCATGCATTTGCACATAAAGTGCCGAGACATGTGCCGGATAATCCGACATGGCGGGCAGCACCACGCTCCACAGCGGCCACAGCAAAACAGCCGCCAGCAACACAGGCGCCAAAATCAGCACGGACTTCGAGTTGTTCAAGAACAAGCCCCACCCTAGGAGCTCTTTTACCAAATATTCACTTTTGGGAAAAATCCAAATACGTGAATTGGTTACCGTGGACATTTTTCGTGAACCGCTTAGCTGGCATAGCAACCTTGCTGCTTGTTGCGGATCGCGAGAAACATTCAATCGTTGCGTAATGACGTGCAGTTAGTACAACTATAGTTTGGCCACAATTGGTATTCGATAGCCGCCTGGGGATTGGAGGCCGTGCGCAAATTGCCACCCCGAACACGTTGGGAAGCATCGCCCGCGATCGTGAGCGTTCGGGGTCGGTCCGCCTTTCCGCTAGCCCCGGATCGCGGCGCAAAGCGCCATTTCTGCAACATGATCACAAGCAATGCCCCCGCGATCACAATGCCGCAATTGAATGTCTTCGCCAGCACGTTCCTGCTGATCTATGCGGGACTTTTTCCGATCGTGAACCCGATCGGCAGCGCACCTCTGTTTCTGGGCATGACCCAATTTTGCACCGATCCGCAGCGCAACGCGCTTGCCCGGCGCGTGGCGGCCAACAGCTTCTTTCTTCTTCTGGGCTCGCTGTTTGTCGGCTCGCATGTTCTGGAATTCTTCGGCATCAGCCTGCCTGTGGTGCGTATCGCAGGCGGGCTGGTGGTGACCTCGTTCGGCTGGAAGCTTCTCAACTCGAACGACCGCCCGGACAGCGAGAGCGCCGAGAGCGCCAGCACATCGACGCGTTCTACCCCCTGACCATGCCGCTCACGTTAGGCCCGGGCTCGATCTCGGTGGCCATCACGCTCGGACGCCAGCGCCCGCATGGCGCGGACATCCCCGAATTATGGTGCTGGGCGGCGCCGCCGTCGTCAGCATCATTGCGATGGTGCTTACCATCTATTTCGCTTATCGCTTCGCAGAAAGCACCGTGCGCGTTCTGGGCAAGACCGGAACCAACGTGTTGGTTCGCCTGTCGGCGTTCATCATGCTGTGCATCGGAATTGAAATTTTGTGGAACGGATATAGCGCGCTGACGCATTGAGCCAGACAGGATCAGCTGGGATTGAGGATCGGCAGTTCTTCATTTTTCCTGTTGTTGTGCTCTCCCCTTTTCAGCGTGGTGACGATGCGCCGGCAGCGTTTTTTGAGATCGTCCATATCGGCAGGCTGTCCGGCATAAAGGTCTGCATTGATGCTTTTTATGATGGCTGCAACATCTGCCCTTCCTGCACCTTCCACCACTTTGGAGGAGGCAACAAGATCTCTTCCAGCGATGCGTTTCCCGGCTTGCCCAGACGATCCTGCGCATAGGCCCGCAGAAAATCCCTCAATTCCTCTACCGTACGAATTTTCTTTAAGTTCGTTCCGCACCAATCTTCTTTCGCGCCCTTGACGCTGTCTTTTTCGCAAAAGCAGCAAGGGCAGCGACAAGCAACCGTATCAGAACGGTGATATCAAGAACATCGCTGTCGCATTGCTTGGTATGAATCCGCACCCAAAACGATTGCGCCGATGCAGATCGGCTGGGCATCAGGCCCCCCACCTGTGCCCACCATCGGAAACACCGCCAACCGGCATGCCTTTGGCGACAACAGGCAGAACATGTGACCTTGCGCCCGGGCATTTCTGTTGTGGCGATTTTATTGTTGACGACATCCCACCATTTCACCTTGACCGCCGGCAGAAACAGCCGCCCCGCCTTTCGCGGTATCAAGCTGTAACTTTCCTTGCGCCAACCAATGATTGCACCTGTTTTACCGTCGACATCCTCTCCCATCGCCGGCTTGTCGGCGTAGACTCCAAAGTCTTCATGGTTCTGCTGCGCTTCGAGATTCGGCAACTGGCTGCCGACCACGCCTTCGGCGAGCAGTGTGATCTTGCGGATCACAAGATCCCCAACGCGGATCGGCTGTGCGTGGCGCCGTATCTTCTTTGATCTTCAGCGATCTTAGCGGCAGCCAGGGATCCATCGCACCGACGGGCGGTTTGACGTTCAAGCACGTTTCGGTTGCTGGCAATGGCAAATGGTTCTCCACCATAGGCCGAGAAGAAATTCATCGCCTGCTGCGCCTGGAGGGACAACATGAATTGCCCGCCAAACGGATCGATCATCGGCGCAAGAGCAGGTGTTTGTATTTCTCCCTTCAACACGGCCGGGGGAACGATCATTTTTCCGGCTTGCAATGGCGTGATCAGGTAATGGATTTCGACAACCCTGACAGGAACACCTTTTTCAAACTGATCATGGACATCCGGCTTGCCCTGCCGCTCGACAATGGCGTTGGCGACATTGATATCCTCCATCGCCACTTTCGAAATCCCGCCCTGCACCACGCATTTGATGGTGTATCGTATGGGCTGGTTGCGATATGGCGTCGTGGTGCTGGCCTTCGCAGAGATCGATACTTTGCTTCCATCTCCGCTGACCTGCGAGGCATAGGGCGGCGTAGGCCGCTCGACATGAAGCGTTATCGGCGCGGTATCGTAATTCGCCGGCTGCTGGTTTCGATCGTTACCGAAGGTATCGTGAGTAACCCCTCCTTCCTGGGAAGCAGGGTCAATTGCCAGTCCACACTGAAGTTGACCGACTTGTTGGTGCCGGAGGCATTCGCCGAATGAATTTCGGATTCCACCGAGAACGATTGCTTCAGTGCGGCGATTTCTCGGGACGGCTGTTGCCTTTGCGCCCGAAAGCGTGAGTTGCAGAACGAAGCTTTTTCCGGGCTCAACATGACCGCTGTCAATGGAAGCGGCAAAATCGGCTGCCGCAGCCGACGCCGGCAGAAGAATCGCAAGGCTGGCGACAAGAAAAAGGCGTTTCATCGAGGCGCGCCCTGTTTAACGCCGCTGGCCTGATCTTCAATCATAAACTGGTTCTTCAGGAAAGAGCCCGGATCGTTCTGAACGCGATTGAGCCATTCATCGGCATTGACATCCAGCTGCGTGCGGCGCGGCGCTTTGCCCATGACAACACCGCGCATTTTCCATCGGATGCGCCACCAGATTTTCCTTGCGAAGTGTGGCCTGCGCGGGCGGCTTGTCGCTGTGCTGTTTCCGCGTGTTTTTCGCCGCGCGGCGCTTGCCGCGCCCGGCCTTGTTCATTGCCACCGGATCGCTGCGCTTGTCCCTTGCCGCCTTTCGGCTGCGCATTTTGCGGCGAAGCCTTCTGTTTGGTCTGGCGTCCCGGAATTTTGTTGGCCTTGCCCCCGCCCTGCTGCTTTTGTTGTTCCTGCTTTCCACCATTTCCTTGATTCTGATTTTTCTGTTTGTTCTGCGCCCCGCCGTTGTTCTGCTTCGTTTGTTATCCTGCTTGTCTTTGGGCGGCTGCTGCTTCTGCTCCTTCTTCTGTTCCTTGTTTTTCTTCAGCATTGCTTCGGCGATGGCAAGGTTGTGGCGCGCGGCGACATCGTCCGGCCTTTGTTTCAATACCGTTTTGTAGCTGATGATAGCATCTTCCGGCTGGCCCTGCATGAGTTGGGCGTTGCCCAAATCATACATCGCATCCAAACCATCCTTCTGCTTCGTGGCGAGCTTGAAAAACGCGCGGCCTTGGCATAATCCTTCGCGCGATATGCGACGACACCGCGCCGATATGGCGTATCGAATTTCGCGAGAGCGTTCTTGTAGTCGCCCCTCTCATAGGCGGCCTGCGCCTGCTGGTTCTGGTTGAGAAACATATCCGCAAATGTCGAGGCCTGCGCGTGGCCCGACGGGAAAAATCATTGTTGCCAGCAAAAGCACGGCCGGAAAAGCCGCGCCCTCTTCTGAACAGCGGCAGCAGCAGCAGAGCCAGAACCAGCGCCGGAATGTAAAACCGCTCGTTCCAAAGTCGCGAACTACTTTGGAGGTCGCTGTCCCGCGTCATCTCCAGCATTCGACACGGCTCAAAATGGCGCGCGTGTCATCATTGGTATAATCCGCTTCGACATAAAGGCCATTGCCCGACCTGGCGAGGAGTTTGAGCCGGTCGGCTTGCAAGCCGGCAATCTTTGCGCTTCCGGCGCTATGAGCCCTTCGCCGTGCCTATGCCCATCGTATAGATTGTGGCGGGGCCAGCGGCGCTGCGCCAGTTCGGCAAAGTTGGTTTCCTGAAACCCGCCATCGCCGATGACGAGCATCGATTTGTTGCGGCCGGGCTCCGCCTTCAACATGCTGGCCGCCATTTCCAGCGCTGGCTTCAAACGATCGCCCTGAATGGTGACCAGCGACGTATCCAGCGCCGGCAAGCAGATTTTTGATCGTCCTGACATCGTCCGTCAGCGGCGTCACCATATGCGGCACAGCGGCATAGGCGACGAGCCCGATGCTCGTGCCGCGACTCATATTCAAAATGTCTTCGATCTCGTTTCGCGCCCGTGCAATGCGAGATGGCTTCACATCCATCGCATCCATGGATCGCGAAAGGTCGAGCACGATGACGAGATCCTCCGCCACCCTGAATGTCTGCTGATCCACATAGCTCCATCGGGGCCCAGCCATCGCCAGCACGCCGCAAGCCCACGCCGCCCCCCAAAGCAAAAGCGGGATGCGGATGCTTCTTCCGGAAATGTTGCTGTTCTTCAGCAAATGCACCAGCAAATGGCGATCGGCAAAGCGTTCCAGCAACTCCGCTGCTTCCGCCCTGTGCGCCAGAAAATAGGAAACCGACACAACGGGAATTGCCAGCAATCCCCATAACCATGCGGCCTGCGCAAAATGAAACTGGCTAAAAACCATGCCGCACCTTCCTGAAAACCGGAAGCAGCGGCAGCAGGAGAAACAACGCAAGTGCCCCGCCAAGCGGATAGCGGAACAGGGGCCTGCGCACCACATAGTTACGGGTCTCGGCCGATGTCTTTTCGAGCCTGTTGATTTGCGCATAGATCTTTTGCAGCGCTTCGGTATCGGCCGCGCGAAAATAGCTGCCGCCGGTCATCGTGGCGATTTTCTGCAGCAATCCTTCATCGAGATCGAATTGCGCCATCACGATCTGCCCGGTTGCATCGGGGATCGGCACCGGCCCGTGGCTGCCCACGCCCACTGTATAGATGCGGATGCCATATTGCTTCGCGAGGCTTGCGGCCGCGAAGGGCGGAATGGTGCTGGCATTGTCGCCGCCATCGGTGAGCAGCACGATAATGCGGGATTTTTCCGGCCGGTCGCGCAGATTGCGCACCGCCATGCCAATGGCATCTCCGATTGCCGTGGTATCTCCTGCTTCCCCCACCACGGTATTGTTGAGCATCTTGCGCACCGACAGCGTGTCTAGCGTAAGGGGCACATGGAGATAAGCCTGGGTGCCGAAAAGAATAAGGCCAACACGATCACCCTGCCGCCGGGCAACGAAATCGCTGACCACGGATTTGACGACGTTTAGCCGGCTCGCCTGTTCGCCGCTCTCCATATAATCCAGCGCCAGCATCGAGCTCGACAGATCGACCGCCAGCATCAGATCGTAGCCCTTGTTCTTCAATTGCGTGAACTGATCCATCAGCTGCGGGCCCATAAGGGCGCACGGTCAAGCAGAACCAGATCAGACCAAGAAGGACTCTATAAATTCGGCCCGGTTCCTTGCCCTGCTGATGGACTGGGAAACCTGTTTTCAACCGGTCGATATACGGAAAAAAAATCTGAGGTGCATTCGGCGAGCTGGCAATTCTCGCAGGCGGCACGAGAAAACGAACCAGAAAAGGCAGCGCCAGAAGAACAACCATCCAGGGCCAGGCAAAAGAGAACATCTTATTTGATCCAGCCGCTGCGCGGCGTCGATCAGAATTTTGAGCGGTTTGGTGGAAAAATGTCGTCCCGGCGGCGCATATGGCGCATCGATCAGCAACAAGCCGTGCACTGCCCAATCGAATCCGGCCGGATCTTTTGCGGTCAGCCAGCGCAACCAATCCGCGCCCTGCAATCCGGCGCATTCCTGCCGCGAATGGCATTGCATCGCGACCCGGCGCATGAGAACCGATAGCGTTGCCCCCACCTTCTGCACATCGCCATCCGGTAACTGTGCATCGAGCGCCGCAAGCGTTCTCCAAGCATCGCCCTTCCAGCTTCGCGCATAAGCGAGCCGCCGGCGATAGACCATTCCGGCCACGATCAAAGCAATCACTGCCAGCACCAGCAACGCCCACCAGCCCGGCGCCAATGGCCACCAGCTGATGTAATCAAGACCTTTGATATCGTAGAGCCGCGACAACAGATCGTCCGGCGACGCGATCATCGTCCGGCTTTCCCTATGTTCAGGCGGCGCAACCCCGAGCAGACAGATCGGTATAAACGTCCTTGTCTGTGTGCAGATCGACGATACCGATCCTTCGGCGGGCGGCGATATCCTCCAGCCGTTTGCGATTTTCCCGCCATTGCCGCGCATATGCCTCGCGCCCGATGCGGCTGTCGGTGTCCAGCGTGAGCTTGAGGCCCGCCTGATCTTCGAAAACGACCGTTTCCATTGCGGGTATTCCGCGATCGGCCGGATCGTCGATGGGGATCAGCACGACATCGCAGGTTCGCCGAAGATTGGTGAGGCGCTTTTCCAACATCTCCGTCGCATATGGGAAATCGCAGATGACAAGAAGCAGCGTCCCCGTTGGAGCGATGCGCTCGGCATATTTCAATGCTGTTTCCAGGGTCACCGGCGCGCTGTTCGCACCTTGCGTCGTCAGGCTGAGGAGTTTCAACGTCTGCCACAGCGCCTGCCGCGAGCGGGCGGGCGCGAAATACTTTATCCCCTTGGGCACATCACCAAACACGATGCTTCCGACACGGTCGTTTCGGTCATTCGCCTGCCAGCCGAGCAGTGCCGCCGCCCGTGCCGCCTGTACGGATTTGAATGTTCCGCGCGTGCCAAACCGCATGGCGGAATTGGCATCGATGCAAAGGATGACTGTGCGCTCCCGTTCCTCGGTAAAAACCTTGACATGCGGTTTGTCGGTGCGCGCCGTGACGCGCCAATCGATGCTGCGAATATCGTCGCCAAAATGATATTCGCGCACTTCGTGAAACGCCAACCCTTGCCCGCGAAAGGGCGAAACGTAATCGCCCGAACCGGCCGACATGGATTGCCGGCCGGAGAGCACCTGCAAACGCGAAGCGTTCTGGCCCAACCGTATCAATTCGTCGAAATCAGGATACAGCATCACCGATATCCTTCACGGAACGGCCACCACATCCAAAAGCCGCCTGACGATAGCATCGCGGGATATGTTGTCGGCTTCTGCCTCGAAAGACGGGATCACGCGGTGGCGCAGGATGTCCGGGGCCACCGTCTGGATCTGGTGCGGCGAAACGAAGTCCGCGCCCTCGAGCCACGCCAACGCCTTCGCGCATCGCAACAGCGCCAGTGTTGCCCGCGGCGATGCGCCATGGCGTATCCATTCCGCCATTTGCTTATCGTATTTCTCGGGCGTGCGCGTCGCACTTACCAGCGAGACGATGTATTGCTTTAACTTCTCATCGACATAAATCCCGGCGCAGGCCTTGCGAGCGGCAAACACTTCTTCCTGCGTGCTGATTACAGACGATTGCGCTTGCGCGATATTCCTGCGCCGGCTGTCATCGTGAGCGAGAATCCGGAGCTCTTCTTCGGAGGATGGGTAGCCCACAATCGTATACATCAGGAAGCGGTCGAGTTGCGCTTCCGGCAGATTGTATGTTCCTTCCTGCTCGATCGGATTCTGCGTGGCCAGCACCATGTAGAGTTCGGGCAACTTATAGGTATGGTGGCCGACGGTGACCTGCTTTTCCTCCATCGCTTCAAGCAGCGCGGACTGAACCTTGGCCGGTGCGCGATTGATTTCGTCCGCCAGCAGGATGTTGTTGAAGATGGGTCCCCGGCGAAACGTGAAGTCGCTTTCCTCCCGGACATAAATTTCCGTGCCGATAAGATCGGAAGGAAGCAGATCGGGCGTGAACTGTATGCGGTGAAAATTTCCTTCGACACCTTCGGCAAGAGCTTTGGCCGCCGTCGTTTTGGCCAGCCCCGGCATACCTTCGATCAGGATATGCCCATCGCACAGAAGGCAGATGAGCATGTTGCGGATCAACGCGTGCTGCCCGATAATCCGGCTCTCGATCACCTTTTGCAGATCGCCGAGTTTGCGCTCAGGCTGCATCAAGCTGCTCCTCGCACTTTCCACGGTCTCTACGACACTCATTGTTCTACCTGATTCTTAAAAGGCGACATGACGGCCCCGGGAACGCTCGCCTTCTGTCCGTTCCGCAACCACTCCGATTGGCCGCCATCACTGCAAGGTATCCCTTTACCCGCGAGAGATCGCAAGAGGTCGGAAACCGCCCGTGACCGGTGGGACCACGGATTACCAAATTTTGAGAAAATCCGCTGTTGCGAGGCCGTTCAATACGGGCTCGCCAATCTGTAGCCGACGCCGGATTCGGTGAGCAAAATCTCGGGATTTGATGGTTCCGCCTCAATTTTTTGGCGGAGCTGACGCATCAGCACCCGAAGATATTGCACATCCTCGGCGTGCGCCGGGCCCCAGACCTCGCGCAGAAGCTGGTGATGCGTGAGCACTTTTCCCGCATGACGCGCAAGGAAGCGCAGCACATCATATTCCTTGGGCGTCAGCTTTATCTCCTGTCCCGAAACCTCGACCCTGCGATGCACGAGATCAAGCATGAGTGCGCCGGCTCGAAAAACAGGTTCCTCGCCCACAGCCTGAATGCCATGGCGCAACGCAGTCTTCAGCCGCGCCACAAGTTCGGCCATGTCGAACGGCTTGGTGACGTAATCATCGGCACCCGCCTCCAGCGCCGCCACTTTTCCCGCAACATCCTCACGCGCAGAGAGCACGAGTACCGGTGTCAGATTCTGCCGGCGGATATGTGCGAGCACCTCCAGGCCATCGCAATCGGGAAGACCGAGGTCGAGGATCACCAGATCCGGCTTTTCACGCGCGAACTGGGCTTGCGCTTCAGCACCCGTTGCCGCTTCCACGAGTGCATAACCTTGCTGCGGCAGGCTCGCGCGCAGGAAACGGCGGATTTGCGGCTCGTCGTCGACGACAAGAATTTTGGGTGGCTTAGGCGACGTCATGGATAGATGGCTCCATGGCGACAGGGAATGTGAACGTGAACACGGCGCCGGTGTGACTGGCGCGATTGCCCGCCGTCAGGGTGCCGCCGAGAGCCTCGGTGAATCCACGCGCAACGGCGAGGCCGAGGCCAGTGCCCGCAACATGCCGGTCGGCAGATTGCGAACGGTGGAATTTCTCGAAGATGCGTTCACACTCATCGGGTGCGATGCCATGGCCTTCGTCGCAGATGCGAATAACGACATTGCCGCCATCCGCTTTGGCATCCACCTTTATGGCAGTACCACGACTGGCATATTTTGCGGCATTGTCGAACACGTTGAACAAAGCCTGTTCCAGAAGCGTTGCGTCAGCCTCGATGGCGGGAAGATCGTCGGGAATGCTTCGCTGCACTTTATATCCGACAAGCAGATCCGATGCACGGCGCAGGGCTGAGGCGATCACATCGCCCACATCGAGCATTTCCTGACGCTGGCGGAGGGCACCTGCTTCGAGGCGCGAGATATCGAGCAAGTTTGCCACGAAACGGTCGAGACGCTCGGCTTCATCCTGCATCGTGCCGAGCAATTCTTCGCGTTGGCGCGCATCATGCAGGTCCGGGTAACGGCGAAGCGCGGATGCGGCTCCAAGGATGGAGGCAAGCGGCGTGCGCAGATCGTGCGACAGCGAATTCAGCATAGCAGCGCGCAGCTTGTCTGCTTGTGCGCGCGCCTGTGCCTCCTCGATGCGCTCTGCCAACTGCGCGCGTTCGACAGCCAGCGCCGTCTGGTCGATCAGTGCGTCCAGCAGGCGACGCTCGTCGGGCGTCAGCAACTGTTCGCGGTCGCGCAGCAAGCCCACGACGCCGACCGGGCCTTCGCCCGTTCGCATCGGCAGGAATAGCCTGCGTGCACCCGGAAGGGTATCGGAGTTGGCGCCGGCGGCACGAATGTGATCCCAGCACCACACGGCGGCAGCCATGTCCTGATCGTCAAGTTCGTCTTCCGGCGGATAAAAGCCCCGGATTTCCAGACCGCGCGTGACCGAATCCGGAAGCAGGATCACCACAGCCGCCTTCAACATTGACGAAATCTGATGGGCGGCCGCCCACAATATATCGTCAATGCGCGCGATGCCCACAAGCTTGCCTGCGTAACCAAACAGTTCACCTGCGACCTGCGCACGCGCCGCCGCCAGATCGGCCTGAAGCCGCACACGCGCTGTCAGATTGCTTGTCACGATGGCAGCAATCAGCAGGCCAATGAGTGCAAGGATATTGTCGGGAGCGGAAATGGTGAAAGTATGCAGTGGTGGCAGGAAAAAGAAATTATACGCGCCGACGCTGAGAAAAGTCGCGAACAAGGCAGGTCGCAGACCGGAGGTCACCGCGCCGAACAATACCGGCATGAGAAACAGCATCGCGATACTGGTGAGGCTGGTAAGACCGGCCGCGAACTGAAGCGCCCACCCCAGCGCAACCGTCGCCACCACCGTTATGACCGCGAGCACATAAGGGCGCCACGAAAATGGGGGTGCGGGTGCGGCGGTGCGCACAGTCTTGGCCGCAACTGCTGCACCTTCGGCGGAGGCGACATGAATGCCGATCTGACCGCTTTCTTCCACCAGCCGGTGCGCGACCGAGCCGCCCAGCCAATGCAACCAGCCCGGCCGCAGCGATTTGCCAACTATGATCTGCGTGATGTTGTTATCGCGCGCATAGGCAAGCACGCTTTCCGCGATGTCGCGGCCGGGAATGGTGATGCTTTCGGCACCCAGCCGCTGTGCCAGCCGCAACGTATCGGCGACACGATCGCGTTGCGTCTCATCCAGATTGGCATGCTGCGGGCTTTCGATGTGCAGAGCGATCCATGATGCCTTCATGCTGTCGGCCAGCCTGCGCGCGCGCCGCACGAGTTCGGCCGACGAGGTATGTTCGCCGACACAAACAAGGATGCGTTCGGCTGCGGGCCAAGGGCCCTCCACAGCATGCGATTTCATGTAGCCGACCATTTCGCGGTCGACATGCTGGGCTGCCTTGCGAAGAGCCAGTTCGCGCAGCGCCGCAAGATTACCGGGGGCGAAATAATGCTTGAGCGCGCGCTCGGCCTGCGTCTTCACATAGACCTTGCCCTGATGGAGGCGTTCGATCAGGTCGTCCGCCGTCAGATCGGCGAGTTCGATTTCGTCGGCTTCGTCCACCAGCCGGTCGGGCACGGTTTCGCGCACGCGGATGCGCGTGATGCGCGCCACCACATCGTTCAGGCTATCTACATGCTGGATGTTGAGCGTCGTATAAACGTCTATACCCGCCGCCAATATTTCTTCCACATCCATATAGCGCTTGGGGTGGCGGCTGCCGGGCGCATTGGTATGCGCGAGTTCGTCGACCAGCACCAATCTCGGCTTGCGCGTCAGGATCGCATCGAGATCCATTTCGGCGACGATCCGGCCTTTATAAAGGGCTCGCTTCTTCGGGATGATGTCGAAACCTTTGGTCAGCGCATCGGTTTCCATGCGGCCATGGGTTTCGACCACGCCGACGAGCACGTCTTCCCCGCTCAACCTGCGGTCACGCGCCTGTTGCAGCATGGCATAGGTTTTTCCGACGCCGGGTGCCGCGCCGAGAAAAATCTTCAACGCGCCGCGGCTCTCGCGTTTGGCCGCTTCCAAAAGTGCATCGGGGGAGGGCCGTTTGCCGGTATCAGACATGCGGCCATCCTAGCTCATCGCGTCGCTGCGGACATCCTGTCCAAAGCAAGGTTGAGTTTCAGAACATTAACGCGTGCCTCGCCCAGCACGCCGAGATCGCGCGGGCTGGCAGCATCGGCAATGGCGTCCCGCATGGCCTTGAGCGGCAACCCGCGGGCGCGCGCCACGCTGGCCGCCTGGAATTCGGCCGAAGCGGGAGAAATGTCGGGATCGAGCCCGCTTGCCGAGGCCGTAATGAGATCGGCCGGTATGGGGCCGCTACCGTAAGCTGCGCGGACAGCCTTTTCGTCGGCATCAAGGCGGGCGTTGAGCGCCTTGCTTGTCGGCCCGAGATTGGAACCGGATGATGCAGAGGCATCGTATCCCTTGCCCGCCGCCGACGGACGGGCGTGGAAATAGCGCGCGCCCAAAAAGCTTTGGCCGATCAGCGCAGATCCCACGACGTGGCCATCGTGTTCGATCAGGCTTCCATTGGCCTGGTGGGGAAACAATAGCTGTGCGACCCCTGTCATCGCCATCGGATAAACGATTCCTGTGGTGAGCGTCAGAAGGAGAAGCAACACGAAAGCGGGGCGAAAATGTTCGGCAAAACGCATCATGGTGGCCTCACACAAGTCCAACTGCGGTAACGATCAAGTCGATCAGCTTGATCCCGATGAACGGGGTTATGATGCCGCCCAGTCCGTAAACCACGAGGTTGCGGGAAAGCAGTTCCGCTGCTGACCGCGGGCGATACGACACGCCTTTCAATGCCAGCGGAATAAGCGCGACGATAACAAGCGCGTTGAAAATGATGGCCGACAGGATCGCGCTTTGCGGGCTTGCCAGCCGCATCACGTTGAGCAGCATCAGACCCGGATAAAGTGGGGCAAACATTGCAGGAATGATGGCGAAATACTTCGCGACGTCATTGGCGATGGAGAAGGTGGTCAGCGCGCCACGCGTCATCAGCAACTGCTTGCCGATCCCCACGATTTCGATGAGTTTGGTGGGATCGCTGTCGAGATCGACCATGTTTCCAGCATCGCGGGCGGCGGGCGTACCGGTGTTCATCGCCACGCCAACATCGGCCTGGGCGAGCGCGGGGGCATCGTTGGTGCCATCGCCGCACATCGCAACGAGCTTTCCCTTGGCCTGTTCGCTGCGGATCAGGGCGAGTTTCGCCTCGGGCGTTGCCTGCGCCAAAAAATCATCGACACCGGCTTCGGCTGCGATCGCGGCGGCCGTCAAGGGATTGTCACCCGTAATCATTACGGTGCGCAGCCCCATGCGGCGCAACTCGGCGAAGCGTTCGCGAATACCGCCCTTCACGACATCCTTCAGATGGATGACGCCAAGGGCCCGGCCGTCTTTCGATACTGCCAGCGGTGTCCCGCCGCTGCGGCCAATCGTATCCGCGAAACTGCGCAGTTCAGGCACGGGCGGGTGCTTGAGGAATGCGATCACCGCATCGACCGCGCCTTTGCGGATGACGTGGCCGTCGATATCGATGCCGCTCATGCGGGTCTGCGCACTGAAGGGGATAAACTGCGCCTTGAGCCCGGCCAAATCGCGTTCGCGCAACCCGAACTTTTCCTTCGCGAGCACGACGATCGAGCGGCCTTCCGGAGTTTCATCGGCCAGCGAGGCCAATTGAGCTGCCTCCACCAATTCCTTTGGATCGATGCCGGGAAGCACGATCAGATCGGCCGCCACGCGGTTTCCGAGCGTGATCGTGCCGGTCTTGTCGAGCAGAAGCACATCGACATCGCCCGCGGCTTCCACCGCACGGCCGGATTTGGCAAGCACGTTGAACCGTACCAGGCGGTCCATGCCCGCGATGCCGATGGCAGAGAGAAGCGCGCCGATGGTAGTGGGAATGAGGGTAATGAAAAGCGCGGCCAGCACGACAACAGCGACAGTGCCCTTCGCATAAAAGGCGAACGCCGGAATCGTGCCGACCGCGAAGACGAAAAGAAGCGTCAATCCCGCAAGCAGGATATTTAGTGCGATTTCGTTGGGTGTTTTCTGCCGCTCGGCCCCTTCGACGAGGGCAATCATGCGATCCAGAAAGGTAGACCCCTGTTTGGCGGTGATGCGCACCACGATCCAGTCGGAAAGCACGCGCGTGCCGCCCGTTACCGCCGAACGGTCGCCGCCGGATTCGCGGATAACCGGCGCGCTCTCGCCGGTGATGGCGGATTCATCGACCGATGCGATGCCTTCCACCACCTCGCCATCTGAAGGAATGTAATCGCCCGCTTCGATCAAAACTTCATCGCCGCGCTCAAGCTCGAAGGCCGGCACATTCGCGTAAATCTTGGTTTCCCGGCTGGCGAGCCGCTTGGCCTGGAGATCGACCTTCGCTTTGCGCAATGCGTCCGCCTGTGCCTTGCCGCGGCCCTCGGCCACGGCCTCGGCGAAATTGGCAAACCACACCGTAATCCATAGCCAAAGTGAGATCTGCCCGGAGAAACCGGAGCCATGACCGTTTGCGAAGTCGCGCAGAAAGAGCGCCGTCGTCAACAACGCCACAAGCGCCGTGGCAAAGATCACCGGATTGCGCCAGAGCGAACGCGGATCGAACTTCTGCGTCGCCGAGATGGCGGCTTCGAACAGAATTTTGCCGTCGAACAGTGGGGTGGGATTGAGTTCGCGCGCCATGTCTGCCTCAGAAGCTTGCGCCGGCGATCATCGCGGCCTGTTCCGCAATGGGGCCAAGCGCCAGCATGGGAAGGAAGGTGAGACCGCCGACGATCAACATGGTCGCCGCAAGCAGTGCCCCAAAAAGAACGCCATCGGTGGGAAATGTTCCGGCAGATGCTGCTGCGCGCGTCTTCAAAGCCATCGATCCCGCAATTGCAAGCATCGGCGCCATCGGCAGGAAGCGGCCAATGAACATGCACAGCCCGAGCCCGATATCGTAGAACCAAGTGTCGACAGAAAGGCCCGCGAATGCCGACCCGTTGTTGGCAGACGCACTGGTGAAGGCATAAAGAATTTCGGAAAAGCCATGCGGCCCCTGATTGGCGAGGCCCGCGGCGCCTGCGGGCACAACAGATGCGACGGCAGTTCCGACCAACATGCAAAGAGACGGCAGCGCAATCCCGATCACGGCGAGCTTAACCTCGCGACTTTCGATCTTCTTGCCGAGATATTCCGGCGTGCGACCAACCATCAGCCCGGCGAGAAACAGCGCGATCAGCACGAACAGCAACGCGACGTAAAAGCCCGAGCCCACACCGCCAAACACCACCTCGCCCAGATGCATGTTGAACATCGGAACAAGCCCGCCCAACGAAGTGAGGCTATCGTGCATGGCATTCACCGCGCCGCAGGAGGCATCGGTGGTGACAGTGGCAAACAGGCTGGAAGCAACGATGCCGAAGCGCACCTCCTTGCCCTCCATATTGCCGCCCGCCTGAAGCGCCGAAGCCGCCTGATCGATTCCGTGGGCCGCCAGTTGCGGCGTGCCATAAGCTTCTGCCGCCCAGCAGATCAGCGCGCCACCGAGAAAAAGCGCAGTCATCGCGCCGAGGATCGACCACCCCTGCTTTTCGTTTCCCGCCATGCGGCCAAACGTATTGGTGAGGCCCCCGCCGATAGCGAAGATCGCCAGCATCTGGAAAAGATTTACCAGAGGTGTGGGATTTTCGAAGGGGTGTGCGGAGTTGGCGTTGAAAAATCCGCCGCCATTCGTGCCCAGCATCTTGATGGCTTCCTGGCTTGCGACCGGGCCAAGTGCAAGCGTCTGCTTGGCGCCTTCGAGCGTGGTAGCCGAGGCCGAAGCCGCGAAGGTCTGTGGCACACCCTGCCACACAAAAAGCAACGCCAGCACAATAGAAAGCGGCAGCAACACATAAAGCGTGCAGCGCGTGACATCGACCCAGAAATTGCCGATCGTTTTTGCGCGTTCCCGCGAAAGCGCTCGGATAAATGCCAGCGCGAGCGCGATGCCTGTGGCAGCCGAGAGGAAATTCTGCACCGTCAATCCGGTCATCTGGGCGAAATGACCAAGTGCGCTTTCGCCGCCATAGGCTTGCCAGTTCGTGTTGGTCACGAAGGATATGGCGGTGTTGAACGCGAGCTTGGGGGACACGCCCGGGAAATGCTGCGGGTCAAGCGGCAGGAAGGCCTGCAGCCTCAGGATCGCATAAAGCAACACAAAGCCAGCCGCATTGAACGCGAGCATGGCAAAACCGTAGCCAATCCAGTCCTGCTCGCGAGCGGGGTTTATTCCCGCGAGCCGATAGAACAACCGCTCCAGTGGCCCAAATATAGGCGTGAGAAAAATGTGCTCGCCCTCGAAGACCCGCGCCATATAACCGCCGAGTGGGCGCACGAGCACCAGCACCAAAACGGTGAAGACGATGATTTGCAATGCGCCGTTCCAGGTCATGACCGCCTCAAAACTTCTCGGGCCGGAGGAAGGCGATGCTCAGATAAACGATGAGGAAAAGCGCAAGTGCCGCGCCAAGTGCGAGATCGAGCATCGCCGCCTCACGCCCTTGCGCAGAAATTGAACGCCAGCCCGGCCAAGCCGAACAATGCAAAAGCAAGCAAAACGAGCACGGCGTCCAAAGCTGCCTCCAAATGAGCAGAGCCAGACGATATGACATCGGAAAATCAGATTTCGATGCGGAATGCGCCAACAGCTTATAAAGAAAACGTAAACTTTCTTTGCGCAGCCGCGGTAAAGCCCCGGGGAAAATTCGTGAAATCAAATGCCCACAGGGACACTTTGCCTGCCCTCAAATTCGCTTTGGCACTAACCATTTGCAACGACCAACCGGCCCGTGAAAACCTGTACCCGCACCTGATCGCGGTTGAATCGTTGGGTATTGGCGGAGGAATTTCAATCTGCGTTCGCCGCGCAAACCTGCATCTAACGACACGTTTGGCGGCACAGCATAAATCAGTTTGCTGAAGCCTGCGATGCCGATGGCTCGGGCGGAACAGGGATCGGCGCACGCGCGATTACAGGAGGATCGGGAAACTGCTGAACCGAGGGCCAGGGAGCGAAATAGGGCGTATGTAACCGGATATTCGGGATCGTAATTTCCACATCCGCGACGTCTATGTCCTTGTGCTTTGCGATAGGAATATCGCGCGCACTTTGATCGGAAACCGCAAAGGAGACGAACGCCAGCCCCATGCCCTCGCTATACACGTTCGATGGCAAGCGCACACCAACGCGGTAATCGCCGATATAAATGGTTTGTCCGGCCCTTTCCGCAAAGCGGATCGAGAACGCCCGCTTTGGAGTGACATTGCCTTTGCGGTCACCAAACTCGAAATCGTCGATCACCCAATCGCCCGCCGCGAGATCGAAGACTTTCACAACGCCATTGCGTCTTCGAAATCCCGCGACATAGCTCGGTGGCTGGAAACGCCAGAGGTTCTTCGTTGGCGGGGCGATAGTCGTGAACAGTTCGCGCCAATTGCCGAGGATCTAAACGAGCCCCTGATGGACCAGTGGCTCGTCGAACATGAAGGGAAGCCCTTTGCCTATTTGCAGACATACCCAGCACGCGCATGGCCGCAGGCACATCTGGCGCACCTGCCTGCCACCAGAAAGGTGTTTGATGTGTTCATAGGCGATCCAATGATGATTGGCCGTGGTCATGGTCGAGCATTCCTTCGAGATTTGCCAGAATGCTCGTTGCCAATGGTGCGTCATTGGTTGTTACGGACCCTTGGTTAAAAACTATTTCGACGTGGAGATACGACGGAATTGGCAGCCGTATAAAATTCGGTATCAGCGGTGCAGGCCGCAATGTTTCTGCGAAACGTCGCGGACGCGTGGGGATGTGATTACATGCAGCTATAAAATACCCGGCCGGGTGGCCTTGCGATAAAAATGCGCCATGATGACGCCGGAAAGAGCAACCGATAGAGCGAACACGTTGAACCGATTGTACAGGGTTTGACAGATGATCAGGATCGCCAGGCCGGCAACGGACGTGACAAGAGAAACCGCAATAACAGGAAAGGAATAGAAGCGGAGAATTGCGCCTAGCAACAGACATCCCGCGATAATGGCAACGACTCCGAGCCCGTAAAAAATGATGCGCCCGTGGAAAAATTCCGGTCCAAAGGGAAACAGCGTTTCAGCGACAAAGAGATGGCAGATGCCATTGAAAATAACCAGCGCCGCACCGCACGACGCCAGAGATTGATACAGTGCTTCTTGCTTCGACATCTGAGTGTACGCCCCTTTCATCTCACAAACCCAAATATATAACTGCGATGGATTCCAGGTCTAACATTGGTGGATATGCCTCTGGGTATTCAATTTGGTATTCCGAGATAGTCCTTCACCGTTGCATCGAGGGCTTTTCTGTCTCCGGTTTTCATGAGGGAGAGCAACTTAGCTGATCTGGTTTTCATTTCTTCGTCGTAGGCGTTCTGCGGGCGGCCCGCTACGACACGCGCCCACGCACCCTCGATTTTCGATCGGTATTCATCGGGATCATAAGCCGCAAGACTTAAGCCGTATTGATAATTCAGGAGCGTATCGTTCGGCGAAAGCCTGAAGGCCTGATCAAAAAGAGCAAGCCCGCGTTCCATCCGGGCGCCATAGACGATGCGCGAAAGGATTGGTCCGGCGACGCGTACAACCTCGAAATCCCAAATCGCCAGCCCCGAAATCAACCGTGCATCGTTCGGATGCGCGGCCATGGCCTCCTCAATTTTGCTCCTTGCTTCGATGCCAATCGAGGCGGTTTGGGTGTTTATCGTTCCTGCCATCCGCCCGCGATAGGCCAACGCACCGGCAAGGCAAAAGCTGGGTACTGCGGAGTTGGGATCTGCTGCGAGAGCCTTACGCGATAGATCTTCTGTGCGTTGAATACATTCAGGACAGGGCGTCGCGTGCAAAGTCAATTCGGTCATTGCCGCGCGAGCCGCCACGGAAAGGCCTTCGGGAGATTTTTCTGCAACGCCGGCTGCGATGGCTTCTTCATACTTTCCCTGCGACCACAGATCGAGCGCGATATCCGCCGAAGCAAGGGAGGAAAATGAAAATGCAATGATCAAGCCGCCCAACATTGCCGCCATCGAGTTGCGCATTCGAAAATTCCTTATAACCGCCTGGTTCTGGGCAACTTTGCAGCCGGTGAATCAGGCCCCGGTCGATTCCATGCGGGCGATCCGCAATTCGCGCTCGTCGGAATAACGATACGCACCCCGAGCCTCCAACGGCACAGATTGGTAGACGGTCGGCGTCGAAAGTCTGAGTTCTTTGCGAGCTTCCTCGATAGGTTGTGCAAACAGGCGTTCGTAATCCAGCGCCGGCAGCCATTCTGCTTTTCGCCCCATCTGCCAACCTTGAAAAACCGCGCGCGCATAGGGTTGTCGCCAGTGAGCCATGGTCAACACGATAGAGCCGGCAACCGAAAGAAACCCGAAGCTCGGGTTTTTGGTCTGGGAAAAGGTAAAACCCAGCAAGCAGCCTTCACCGAGCGTATCGGTGCTGAAACCCGTCAACACATGCCAAATGTCGTGTACGTCGCGCAGGCGGCGAGCAAACCACGCAATAGGATGAGCTGTATCGGCGTTTCTCTCGCTGAGGCTGGTCATTTCATTCTCTTCAATCAGTCCATATGCAGAAATGTCCCGCAGCCGTATGAACTCGCGATAGTGCGCGCCCACCGTTCCCGACACGAATGTGCTCAACCATTCATCGTCCTCGAGCTTGTCTGCGAGTTCCTCGGCCAGATAGGCCTGGCGGGCCCCCTGTGCGGATTTGAGCATCCTCAGATAGCCCCTCTCCATCGAACGCCCCGAAAGCGCGTCGATGATCTCAAAGACCTGAGCCGTATCTTCCTTGTCGGCAATCAACCGCCGGAAAGAACTGAGTGCGTGCAGCGGGCGAAACGAAAAGTTGCCGGCCGCCTTTGCGTTTGCGGATGGTGAAAGCATTTTTCGGTCAGTGCTCACTTTTCGTCTCCTGCACAACAGCCACCGGGACCTGTTCCAAGGAAATGTTGACCGCCTTTGCAGCGCTTCCCGGCATGGTCGGATTGGCTTGTACAATACATTCGTATTATTTGCAATACGATTGTATCGTTGCGCGCGCCGTCGGGCGGAATTGGCCGAACACAACCGGTACCCAGGTAGGCCCTGCCGATTGCCCACCACCCGGTTCTCTGTAGGATACCAGCAAATCCGGCATTCGGGTTTGTTCTGAACCTGTTAGTCGGCATTGAGAGGTGTTGTCGGTAAATGCCGACCAGGAAATCGCAGACATCGGACATCACGGCGCATGCGCGAATTCGCAACGCCGCTCTGAAACTATTTGCGGAACAGGGAGCTTCGGCCACTTCCGTGCGTGCCCTTGCCAAGGCTGCCGGCGTCTCCCCCGGTCTCGTCCAACACCATTTCAAGACGAAAGCTGAATTGCAGGCGGCACTCGAAGGCTACGTTCTCGAAAAAGTCGTCGAATTGGCAAAGATTTGCCTCGCCCAATCCGACCATCCAGGAGAGTTTGTGGTCGGCTGGCTGATCGCGAGCTTCGTGCAATCCAACTCGGACGGCATCAACTATGCTCGCCGCGCAATGCTTGAAGACGGTGCATTCGGACGCAGACTTTTCGATCAGGTAATATTGGCGTGCCGTCTTTTGATGGAACAGTTCGTGAAAGACGGCATCTTGCGGGAAAACCTCGACATGGAGTGGGCAAGTCTCAATGCCATGCTGATGATAGTTGGGCCCGTCCTGTTCGAACCGATAATGAACCGCCATCTCGACCGGGCCCTTCGTACCGACGAAGGAATGGCTCGCTGGGATGCGGCCTGCAATGATCTGTTGAGCCAAGGTTACTATAGTGCCGAGATGCAGAAGGCCACCAAACGGCAAGCATCGAAGCCGGGCCGGTCACCTAAACATAGAGTCAAACCTCCGGGTCGCCGCAGGCAATAAAATACTTTGACCTGACGGATATTTTGTACCATCGGGATAGAGAGGTTATTGCATGGTGGTCCGCTATGGATATTTGGACCGATTTAAACGAGAGCTTTCGGTGCTGTTAAGCCCATAGGACCATTCCTATGGGCGGTAAACACGGTCATTGGCGTCCTCTCACCGATTGCACTATGTGGTCTCACATCGTTGTAGTGACGCCGCCAAAGTTCGATCTTCGCTCGGGCGTCGTCAAGATCCAGGAACCAATGCTGGTTGAGGCATTCCAGACGGACGCGGGCATTGAAGCTTTCGATGAAGGCATTGTCGGTCGGCTTTCCCGGGCGACTGAAGTCCAGTACGACGCCATTCGCATAGGCCCAGAGATCGAACTCTCGCGACGTGAACTGGCTTCCGTTGTCGACCCGGATACTGCGCGGTTTGCCAAAGGTGATGACAGCCCGATCAAGCATCGATACCACGTCTGAGGTCTTGGCCTGGTGTCCCGCCCAAAGCGCGGGACACACCCTGGAGAAGTTGTCTACCAAGGTCAGAATCCAAAGCCGCGTACCGTCGAAGAGTTGATCGTACATCCAATCCATCGACCAGCAATCGTTGGGTGCCACCGCCGCCGTCCGATCATCCCGAAGCTTTGCCATGACCCTTCGCCGAGGTGGTTTGTGTCGCATTTGCAGCCCTTCCAGCCTGTAAAGCCGGTACACACGCGTCTGGCCTGCAGACCAGCCTTCCCGGCTCAACAAGATATGGATTCTCCGATAGCCGTATCGGACATGCGTCTCTGCGATCTCCCGGATGCGTTTGCGAAGCAGGGCCTGCTCAGGGCGTCTCGATCGATACAGATACATCGATCGATGAAGGTCCAGCACGCGGCAGGCCCGTCGCGTACCGATACGGAAGATGGTGCGGACATGATCCACCAACTCCCGTTCCTGAGCAGGCCTCAAACTTTTTATCGCAAGACTTCCTGGAGCATCTCCTTGTCCAGGCTCAGATCCGATACCAGCCGTCGCGGCCGGGCATTCTCTTCCTCGAGGTGCTTCAGCTTGCGCACCTCCGAGGGCATCAGACCGCCGTAACGGTCCTTCCAGCGATAAAAGGTGGCTTCCGATATCCCAAGCTTGCGGCACACATCACCAACCCCGGTACCCGTCTCCGCCTGCTGCAGCGCAAAGGCGATCTGCTGGTCATTGAACTTCGACTTCTTCATCCGTCAGGCTCCTCTTCAAAACCAGCCTAACCGGAAACTCTCATTCAATTTGGTCCAGTTTCCTCAATGCAGACCAAGTCGTTATCGCTAAGAATTTCCAATTCAGAATGTTCGAGCTAATAGTGATGGACGCGAGCGTCAGCGCCTTCGAGGAAACAACTCAGGCTGCTTTGCGCCGATTTTGTTGAAGAAGTCGCGCGTTGATCGGACGGGTTGCTGCGGACGACGATGTGCCGAGGATTAGGCGGCGTTTTTGAGGATCAGATCGGCATTGGCTGTGGATTGGGGATCAGCTTTGCCAGTTTCCTGAGGTTCTGGGCGGTAGCGGCAAGCAGGAACTCGTCGCGAGCACCGCAAGGCCCTCGCAATCGCAGCCGGCGCAGCTGCAAGATGCGCTTGAGATGGACGAACAGCATCTCAACCTTCTTCCGTTCCCGGCGCGAGACGACGTAGGCATCTGTCCTGGCGATCTCGCGGGCTCGGTCTCTGGCACCTTCGTAGATGCTGCGAGGCACTTTGCGGGCTGGCGTGTTAGGAGAGCAGCGAGGCTTGAGCGCACAGCCGTCGCAGTCATATTTGCTCGCCCGGTACATCAGTGTGGTCCCGTCGTTCACAACAGTGCCGTTGGTGGCCAGGGTTTTGCCACCCGGGCAGCGATAGAGATCGGCTTCCGCGTCATATAAGAAGTCGCTGCGCGAGAAGGTGTCGTCCGTTCGAGCCGACTTATCGAAGACCGGGATATGCGGTTCGATCCCGCGTGTGTTCACCAGCCAGTCGAGCATCTCGGCCGTGCCATAGGCGGAGTCGGCCGCGAGGCGTTCGGGATAGAGACCGAACCTCTGATCTACGCGATCGAGCATCGTTCGGGCGGCGCCAACCTCGGCCTGCCGGATCGCACGGCTGGGTTCGACATCAACGATGATCGCGGCCTTGAGATCGATCAGGTAGTTGTCGGAGTAAGCAAAGAAGGCATGTCCTTTATGCGCGCCGGTCCATTGCGCTGCCGGATCTGATTTGGCGAAGAACTTTGGGACGACTTCACTGGCCGCGCCCCACGCAGCCTCATCAAGCGTTTCCAGATACTCGCGCACAGAGCGGCGTGTCGCCGCGAGCGCGGACCAGTCGGTCTTCTCCGAACCAGCAACCGCGCGCTGCTTGTTGGCGTCGGCCGCGATCAGGCTGGCATCGACGGCGAAGCCGTCACCGCCTACCAATTCTTCTTTGATCGCCGGGCTACAACGGCCTCGAACATATGGCGGAAGACGTCGCTATCGCGGAACCGGCCGTGCCGGTTCTTCGAGAAGGTCGAGTGATCCGGCACCTCACCATCCAGCCCGAGCCGGCAAAACCAGCGGTACGCCAGGTTCAGATGGACCTCCTCGCACAGCCGGCGCTCTGATCGGATGCCATAGCAATACCCAACCAGCAGCATCCGGATCAGTAACTCCGGATCGATCGAGGGGCGCCCAGTCAAACTGTAAAATGGAGACAACCGCAACCGCAGGCCACCAAGGTCTACGAAGCGATCGATGGACCTCAGCAGATGATTGGCCGGAACATGCCGTTCCAAAGAGAACTCGTAGAACAGTGCTTCTTGCTCTGCCTGCTGCCCCATCATCGACCGCACTCCTGCTTCGACAACAGAAGTGAATCAGTGCAGCTGTGCCAACTCAACAGGAGAGTTTTTCAACAAAATCCGCCAAAAGTGGACGTCGCAACATTTGGCTCCTACCGACGTGTGCCTCAAAAAGACGAACTGCTGACCAGATACGAAAATCGCCGCCTCGGGGCCTACCCAGATAAGTTTCAAGGGCACATGAAGCGTTCGCCAAAAGAAAAGGCGGCGGATTTCTCCGCCGCTCTCAGGAGGGTGCTAGAGAGCCCCGTTTTAGCCGCCTAAACCGATACTGATGGTGGCAAAGGGACCACAGAAGTTGCGGCCATAGGCTTTGCGAATGTCGATACCGCCGTCCATGGCACCGAAGAACGCATCGATACGATATGCTTCGCCAAGTCGCGAGCCTGTCGCGCATCGAGCAATGAGACGGCCGGATAAGCTCCCAGCGCGAGCGTTTTTTGCTTTTTATTAAAGCGGTAGGACAGGCGCCAAAGCTTTCCTCCGGTCGATCGGACGAGCAGATGGAGCCCTCCGCCATCGGCGAGCTTAAAATCCACCTTCTGGGGTTTGAGCGACCTCAATTTCGCATCTGTTAAAGGCACGGCGAGCTTCCAGGAATTTGTTGGTACTTTTCCCTGAAGTGTTGGTACTTCTCTCGAAATGTACCAACAAATCTGCCGGTGCCAACGGGCGCTGCCGAACCGTGGCGCTGTATTAGCTATTGATATTACAAGGAAATATACGATTTCGCGAACCGGGGCGAAAGGGGTGTTGGTGGGCCCGGCAGGATTCGAACCTGCGACCAAGCCGTTATGAGCGGCCGGCTCTAACCAGGCTGAGCTACAGGCCCCACCGCGAAGGCTGAATAGCAGCAATTGCCCGAAAGCCAAATTCCCCGTTTTCCACGCGCCGAATGTGCCAAGCATCCCTGCCCTCACAATCCATGGAAGCTGCGATTGTAGCTCTTGACCATCTCCTAGCCGCCGTCCATCGAATTGAAGAAGGCATCGGCACGATAGCCGAAGCCGATTTTGGCATCGTGATAAAGTATGGGGCACCGACATAGCCACCGAGGTTGGGGGCCACGACAACTCTTAACCGCACAGCCGCACTAACGCGCCAAGCGATAACGTCCCCCTCAAAATTCATTCAGATTCGAGTTGCTTATCCGCGCCGGCCGACACCGACGACGGCGGGGAATGAACGGTGACGGTTCCGGGCTCGCGTAGGAAACCACTCGGCTCACGCTGACTATCCAGCCGCGAGAAGCAGCCCGCCCGTTGCAACTTCGCGGCGCGACCATTCGTGAATCGCCTTCAGCGATGAAGCGTTTGCGGCTATCAGATCGCTTGTGATCGTTACGGCTACGTCGGCGTCGCCATTCATACAGGCCGTTTCCAACGCCCTTGCGAGCGCGCTCACCTGTTCGACACCGATATTCCCTGCAGTGCTCACCACTTCGTGAGCAAGACGAGCGGCAATCCGAAAATCCGCCTCAATCACGGCAGCATGAATGCGCCCGATATGGGCTTCGGTATCGGTACAATAGAGAGTGAGGAAGTCTCTCACCGCGCCGAGAGAAAGCGCACCCGCAAGGATCTCCAGTTTTCCCGCATCGAGTACGGGAAGCTCGGGGATAGTATCACGATCCGTGGGATTTATCACAGTGCTCATCACCGGCGCGGGAGGCCGTTGGCCGATTCCGGCTGCGATGCGTGAAAGCTTCTGCAGCAGAAGGTCGGATTGTACCGGCTTGGAGACATAATCATCCATTCCGGCGCTGAGATATTCCGCTTCCGCACCCGCCATAGCGTTGGCAGTCATGGCAATGATCGGCACCGCACTTTTCGGAAGACCGAATGTACGGATTTCGCGCATCGCGCCGATGCCATCCAACTCCGGCATCTGCACATCCATCAGCACAACGTCATAATCTTCATGGCGAACGGCATCGACTGCCTGAAGCCCGTTCTCCACCACATCCACGCTGTGCCCAGCCTTTTTCAGAAGTGCAGTTGCGAACATCTGATTGATCTTGTTGTCCTCCGCCAGGAGGATGCGCAGCGCGCAGGAAGATTCAGTCCGCGCCGGTCGACTGCGGAGATCCCGCGCGGGCGTCGCTTCCTGCCCATGCTGCCCGCCATGAATCCTCATCAGGCAATCGAGCAGTTCATGCTGGCGAACAGGCTTGTCCAAGCGCGCATCCAGATATTGTGCCGACAGAGGCGGCAGCCCATGTGTGCCGGCAGAAGAGACAAGCACGAGCCTTGTCTCATGTAACGACGGATTCGACCTGATTCGTTTGGCCAGATCGTCGCCCGCGACGCCCGGCATCATCTGATCGAGGAAAGCGACATCATAGGGCTTGCCGCGGTGCCAGCTTCTTTCCAGTTCCGCGATTGCCGCGAAGCCGTCATCAACGCCAACTGGTTTGATACCGAAGACGCCCAGTTGTTTGCCCAAGATGTCGAGATTCATCTTCACGTCATCGACAATGAGGATTCGCAGACCTTTCAAATTCGCCGAAAAATTGCTCATATCTGGCAGATGTGCCAAAGAGCGTTCCAGCGCGATCTGGAACCAGAACGTCGATCCGATACCAACACGGCTGGATACGCCGATCTCGCCGTTCATCAATTCGACAAGCTGCTTGCATATGGCAAGCCCCAAACCCGTGCCGCCATAACGCCGCGTGACGGACGTATCGGCTTGGCTGAATTTCTGGAAAAGGCGCTCGGAAACCTTTTCGGGAATGCCGATACCAGTGTCTTTCACCTCAAACCGCAGGTGCGAGAGCCCGCTTGCCAAATCGTCCACACGGTAGACATTCACATGAACCGAAACGCCCCCTTTTTCGGTGAACTTGATGGCGTTGCTGACAAGATTGACCAGCACCTGGCGCAACCGGGTGGGATCCCCGCGATAAACTCCCTGCGCCGACTGATCGACGAAGACCGCCAGATCGATGGATTTTTCGCGCGCACGTCCCGCCATCAGGGCGGCCGCACTTTCGACGGTGTTCAAAAGATCGAAATCGATGCGTTCCAGCTCAAGCTTCCCCGCTTCGAGCTTCGACACATCGAGAATATCATTTACGATAGCGAGAAGGGATTCGCCGGACTCGCGTACAACTTCCGCATAGCGTCGCTGCTCTTCATCCAGCGCCGTGCCAAGGAGAAGCCCTGTCATTCCGAGAACGCCATTCATCGGTGTGCGAATTTCATGGCTCATATTCGCCAGAAAATCCGACTTTGCGCGGCTTCCCGCATCCGCCAAATCTCTTGCCGCGGCGAGTTCGACGGTGAGTTGCTTCAGGATGCGTCGCGAATCCCTCAATTTCGAGATCATCTTCTGCGAATGCAGGATGATGGGGATCGAAACACAAATGGTGATAATTGCCGTGTCACTGACGAGAAGCGCGTCAAGCGGCTGGTGCTGAATGTAGGAGAGGACGAAATAGAGCGAGAGCGCGATCGCGACTGCAACGCCCGTCAAAACAATCGTTGCAGCCACCGGTCCGAGTTTGCCGAGAAATGCATCCAAACGGCGAAACCGACGGGTGGCTCGCGCAGAATTAGCCCCTTGAAGCCCTTCCGACATTTCAATCCCCGACCCCTGTATATTGTGTCTACATTAGAGTCAGGTGTTTGAAGTGCCGTTAATTCGGATATTCCTTTTATATTCAAACACTTAATTATGCATAGCAGCTTCAGATGCTATCAAATTGTCTTCGGTTCATGGCGATTTTGACTACCGGCGATGCGTCATTGAAATTTCGGTCATCCCCGTTAGCACCCTTCCTTTGAGAGTTCGCATTCTAGCCTGCGCTTATGGGGACGAAGCACAGGGGCAAAGCTGCGCATACCCTCGAAAATTTTCTATTCCCCCAACGTGAGATATTCTTGCGAGCGTGCACGTTAGGCACGCGGTGAGAAAAAATGGTCGGCAGCCAACGCTGCCGACCACACCACCCGAACGAGGGATTACCAGTTCTTGGTGATGCGTAGGCCGAACAGGCGCGGGTCTGTTGTAAAAATATTGGTCTGCAAACCAGTGTCATCGGTGTTCAGGAACGCGCCCGTGATCGCTGAGGTGTCAAAAGCGTTCTTGACATAGGCCATGGCCTGCCAGCCGTTCTGGTTGGTAAAAATAAGAGTGAAATTGACGTTGGTGTAACCGTGAAGCTGGTCATACGGCTTGTCGTTGAAGACACGGGCAAATGAATTTCCCTGCCAGTATCCATCCCCGCGCAGGGTGGAAACCCATTCATCGCTCAGCGGCAGACTGAACTGCGCGCCTATTGAAAGCGTGAAGGGCGGCGTGTTCGGCAGCGAATTTCCGCTGAGGTCTTTCGCGAAGCCTTCACCGCCATTGGGTGCTGCCGCAGGGTTGAAGCCCGCATAGCCGGGCAACGGTATATTCACCCAGCTGTTTGGTGGATTGGGCACATAAGGCGCAAGGGTGAGGGGATCCTGCATCCATGTATAAGCCTGGAAGCAAGCATAGTTGAGCGAGGCTGCATCTCCGGCTTCGCTTGGAGTTGCGTTATCCTTGCCATAAAGCGCGCGGTTTTGCGAAAGCAATTCATCGACGACCGCCACAGGAAGAATGCAGTTCGAAGTTTGAGTGATATAAGGTTTGACGACCACCCAATCGGGGTGGTTGGCCTTGTCTGTGCGATCCATTAAGTCGATTGCGCTTGAGCCTTTGGCCAGCGCGCTATCCTCGTAACCGCCCGCAAAATTCAGCCGCAATCCCGGCAGCGGCTCCCATGTCGCCTCAAGCTCCGCTCCCTTGACGGTCGCATTGAAATTCAGATTGACCGATGTGCGATCGACAATCTGGGATATTTGGTAATTCATGTAGTCATAGTAGAACGCACTTGCATTGACCGTCAGCGAGCCATCCAGCAGCGTGTTCTTGGTGCCCACCTCATACGAATTGATGAATTCGGGTTTGAATGTAAGCGGGTGCGTCAGCGCGCCCGGAGAACTGAAGCTGTTCACGCCGGTGAAGCCGCCAAGAGGAATGACGCTGGGCGGGTTTGCGCCACCGCCCTTATATCCTCTGGAATAGGATGCATAGAAGAGAGACTGGTCGGTGAAATCGAGCTTGGGCGTCCAGGTTGCGTTGAACCTGCCGGTAACCTCCTTCCACTGCTGGTCGAGGATTCCCGTAACCGGATACCCCTGGCCAGCGACAAGCGCCCAACTGGGAATTTCGGTGAAACGCTTGCTGTCATCGGTCCAGCGCAGCCCGGCAGTCAGCTTCAAGTTCGGCGTCGCCTGATAATGCGCTTCTCCAAATCCCGCCCACGACGTCAGCCGATAGGGGTTCTGACTGCGGAAATAGTTGTGCCCTTCCCCGTCGATCTCGCTGAGGGGATTGGGATCGATATAGGTGCAGCCCAGTCCCGCAAACAGATTGCCGATGCCAGCCGGATCGGCAGGTGTGGGTCCGCAGCTGTTTACCTGCACAGAATTAAAAGGGATATGCGCCGCATCTGTCGGCAGATGCGCGCCGCCGATAAGCTGGTTGGTTCCTTCAGACAATATCGTGATGAGATTGAAGAACACATAGTAATCTTCGACGGTCGTGTAATGAAGGAAATTTCCGCCCACGCTGAAATTGAACGGGCCATCGAAACTGGAAGCCAGCCGGACTTCCTGGCTGAATTGCTCGGCATGTTCCTGCGAGAGGTCTTGTCCAAGCACACTGTCCGAACATCCCAGTTGCGGATCGCAGAATTGCCCATCCATCCCCACTGGCGTGGTGCCTTGCGCGATGATCGAATAGGTCGTTGCGGTATCGATAAAGGCGCCGGGCACGGTGTTGAAGCGGTTATAATCCTCTGTCGAATACAAAAAGTCCTTGTTATATCCTGTTTGTGCCGTGAGCTTCAGCGCGGGCGTTACATCGTAATCCGCCTCGAATTCGACAGTGTCGTTTTTGGCTCTGTAGTGCGGCTCGATGGCCGACCCCACGACACGCAAATCGCGCGATTGGGTCGCGCCGCCATAAGGATCAAACCCGAACGGCATCAGACGGAAGAGATATTCCGAAGCGCCGACAAAGGGAATCGCACCGGCATTCGGCGCACCGAATGCGGTCGGCGCGTAAAGAGAGCCGGGCAAACAACCCTGACTCAGCCACGAACGTCCGCCGGAATCGAGGTTGGTTACCAAACCTGCAGGACCATTGACGGAAACCGGGCCCGGATCGGTCGTGCATAGCGCCTTGCCGCTTCTCTGGCGATCGTCATCTTCGCTGAAATGTTCCCAGATAAGAAAGGCTTGGAGTTTTTCCGTCGGTTTGAAGCCAACCGTTATACGCCCCGACCACAGATCCCGCCCGTCCACGGCCTTGTTGGTGGTGGTGTCATATGTATAGCCATCCCGCTTGGTCCATTCACCGGCCACGCGCACGCCCAGCATGTCCTGGATGAGGGGAATGTTGAGCATGCCTTCCAGGCGGCGATTGTTGTAGTTGCCGACATCGATCGAGCCCATCGCTTCATACTGATCGCTGGGGCGCGCGGAGCTGACGTTGACGACGCCAGCGGTGGCGTTGCGGCCGTAAAGCGTACCCTGCGGCCCGCGCAGCACTTCAACCTGACTGACGTCGTAGAATTCCTGCTCGAAAAAATGATTGCGGATGAACGGGGTATCGTTGAACGCAACAGCCACCGCCGGATCGGTGGCGACGGAAATCGCCTGTGTGCCGATGCCGCGGATCTGGATATTGTACCCGGAGAAATTGGTTTTCGAAAAGGTAAGGTTCGGCACGTTCTTCACCAGATCCGGTCCGCCTGCCGTTTGCGTTGCCGTCAGTTGCTCCTGCGAAAAAGCCGAGATGGCAATCGGCACGCTTTGGACATCGGCGCCGCCGAGCTTGGAAGAGGTGACGGTTACGGTTTCAACCGATCCACGCGCCACGGGGCTTGCCTGTGCGATTTCGATCTGCGGCAGGTCCGCTGCCGAAGACGAACGGTCGCGCATGACCGAGATCGCGCCATCGGCATGCCGGCGCATGGTGAATCCCGTGCCCGACAGGATGCGGGAAAGCGCGGCCTCAGGCGCAAGGTTTCCCTGCGCGCCTGGCGTCCGCACACCGTCAACGGCATCGCCCGGATACAGGACGGCAACGCCGGTCATGCGCGCATAGGAGTCAAGCGCGCCTTTCAAATCGCCGCCGGGGATGTTGAATTCCGCCGCGCCGGCCGTGGCACACAACGCGAACGTGGCCACAAGGCTCGTATTCAGAAGATATTTTCGTAACATATTTCCCCCATTGCGGGCATTCGCGCCCAACTCGACATTGCGGAGCGACCCGCTCCTGTTGCGTCAACGCGAGATCACGATCTCTCCGCCGCGGTCTTCGAAATGCAGTCCGTAGAAATCCTGTGCAGCTTCCGCGATCGTCCGCACGCTGCGCGTGGGAAAGGTGCCGCCAATCGTCAATCTGGCGGCCTGCGGATCGGCAACGATAAGTTTCTTGGTGCTGTAGCGATTCACTTCCGCCGCCACATCTGCAAGCGTGGTGCGATCAAAGATCAGCACGCCGCGACGCCATCCCAGTTCATTCGACATCGCGACCGGCGACCGGTGCGTGACCGATAGTGCACTCGCGGTTGCAACGGCCACATCGCCGGGCGTGAGGATCGCCGGATGGGCTTGCGCCCGCTTGTCCGAGAAATCGAACTGCGCGCTTCCTTCGATGAGCGAAACTTCGACGCGGTCCGCGCCGCTCTTCACGAGGAATTTTGTACCGAGATCAACGATGCGATGGCCACCGGTTTCTACGCTAAAGGGATGGGCCGCATCGTGTTTGATCTGGAAATAGGCCTCACCGCGCACCAGCACCACCTTGCGGTGGTTCACAGTGATGTTCGTGCGCAGCACCGTGGAGGTATTGAGTTCGATACGCGAGCCATCTGCCAGAAGAACGATTTCGCTACCGCCGACAGCCGTAGAATAGGTTCGCTCCTGCGGGCCGCGATTATAAAAGTAAAGGCCAGCGCCCGCGAAAAGCAGCACGAGGGCCGACACCGCGATGCGCAAAAGCCGCGAACTGCCTCCTGCCGAGGCGCCAGAAGGCGATCCACGCATGGGGCGGCGCAAAATCGCCAACCTGTCCGCACTCTCCCATAGCGCCAGAAGGCGCAGATAAGCCACTTCATGCGCGACAGATTCTTTGAACCATGCTTCGAGCTTGACCTGTTCTTCTTCGTTCCAACGTGCGGCATCGCTGCGTTGAGCAATCCATTCCGCTGCCTTAGCCTCAATCGCGAGCGTCTGACCGGGCGTGCTCGATTTCTCGGCGGGATTGCTCATGTGCTGCTCTGCCGATCTGCCGGGCCATAGACGAGGTTGGCAAGCATGCGGATGCCATCGGCCAGATGCGTTTTCACGGTGGCTTCGGCCACGCCCATCTGTGCCGCAATCTCCCGTATGGAAAGACCTTCGATTTTTTGCAGGACCACTGCCTCTCGGCAGCGCGGCGGCAGCTTGTCCAGCGCCGTCTGGAGTTTGCGCAATTCATCGCGAGCTATTACGGCGTGATCGGGACCGGGCGCATCTTTCGCGATTTCAAGCGCATCCAAATCGGCAACGGCTTCAATCGGAACGATCTGCTCCCGCCGCACACGATCGATAAGCAGGTTGCGAGCGGTAGCGAGAAGGAATTGGCGCGGACGTTCCGGCAAACCCGTTTGCGCCGCCTCGAACACGCGCGCATAAACTTCCTGCCTGAGATCGGCGATATCTGCCTTGTTTCGCCAATTGTGCTGAAGGTACTGCGTCAAGGCGGGCTCCAATGGCACCACCTCCCGCATGAACCAGATACGCAGTTCCGACGCGATTATGGCCACGCCAGGCCTGCGCGTTTCGGCGCATTCACGATTGGTGTCCACTATTTCGGTCATTCTCCCCAAGCATCCTGTCGTTCGAGGGCTCAGGACCACATCTTGTCAGACGAAGCGACGCGAAAAAGGGATGACCTAGGACGTGAAGAATTTTTCCCGACGCCGAGTAATATTATTTCGCTAAAGGTGAGGTAGCCCTCACAACCCGGCGCGGGCGAATTGGGGGGCGAGCTAGACCATTGTTCTGGCCATCAAATGGACAGGGTTTTACTTATATCACCAACAATCGAAGGGAATCTGACAAGACCCGATTTGCCCGTTACCTGCCTATGCTCCAAAAGCCAGCGGGATGTTACTGCCGATCTGGCTTTTGCAAGATATCACTGGATGGTGATCCTACTAACGCACCACAAGCATCGAACCCGTTCGCAACGCCGCTGGAACAGGTCACACCGATGCAATAAACTCGCTAATCCCGCTGGTTCAAATTGTCCGTCAGGTCAACGCCGTCAGGTGAAGCACATTGTAAGGACGAACTAGCCGCCGAGACCCACACTGATCGTGGCATAGGGACCGTGGAAGCTCACGTCGGTCGTGCTGCGCGTCTCCAAACCACCGTCCTTCGCACCGAAAAAGAAATCGCGCGCGATAACCAACGCTGATCTTTGCATTGGTAAAGCGATAGGAAAGACCTGCGAAGCCGCCGACATTCGGGATGGTGACCATGCGCGAGCGCGTGCGGTTCGCCGGCGCATAGGTGTGGACTGTCGGCACGGCGTCAATCGATTGAAAGTAGCTGACGCTCGAATGGTGGCTCGTCTTTGCCTTTTGCCGGCCGAACAAGAGGGCCGCATTCACTCCCCAATCCAGTGCCAGTTGGCCCTCTTCCACCGTACCTAGCAGGCCTGTCGTGTTTTTCATCGAAAGAGACGGCCCCAGCGCGTGCAGATTGTCGGTACGTTCCATATACGCCGCTGAACGGTAGTTCGGCTTTTTTATCGCGTATTTGTGGAAAGTCCCGAACGTGACTGCAAGTTGCTCGAAACCTGCCTTCGGGTTTGCGTAGGAATGTACTTTCGACCTGGCATCCATCTGCGCGTATCGGGCGCCAAAACTTATGACCGTATCTGTGCCCCGGCCGAGCAGACCGATACCGATATCCTTTCCAACCTGAAAATCGACGATTGCGTGAGCTTCGCTGCTCTTGGCGAAATGGTCTGCGTAAGCAGCAAATGTTGGATTGACGATCACAACATTAAACACGCCGGATTGAACAACTGTATTCTTCATTTGCGGTCCGACGATGGTCTTATCGGCCAGGACGCGCCGGGTGGTCTGCGAACGGCCATATCGCCCAGAAGCTGCGAAGATCCAATCCGAGCCTTTCGGCTGAAATGAAATGCTGCCTTCAGCGCCGTAGGTGTGGCCAAGCTTGTTTTCAATTGCTGTCAGCGACGGCAGGCCCGTAGCCCTGGCTTCTGCGTCCATTGGCGGCACAAAGACATCGGCATCTCCGGTGACGTCTTCGAAATGCCATCCGCCTTCGATCCAAACCGTCGGACGGTCTCTATCCGTTGCTTGTGCGACATCGGCAAAAGACGCAACGAGAGCAAGGGCCGAAGCCGTAGCCAGAAGCGTCTGGTGAATTTTTGCCGCGCCCGTGTTGTGAAGTTCGTTCATTGCTTTTCCCCCTTACCAGTTCTTCGTGACGCGAATGCCGAACAACCGTGGATCGGTGAGGAACACGTTGGTCGTGAGCCCCGTGTCGTCGCTGTTCAGGAAGTCGCCGGTGATGGCTGTAGTGTTGAACGCGTTCTTGACATAGCCGGTGGCCTGCCAGCCGTTCTGATTGGTTAAGATAAGTGCGAAGTTCACATTGGTGTAACCGCGCAGGCGATCATAGGGATCATCGTTGATAACGCGCGCCCATGATGAGGCCTGCCAATAGAAATCGCCGTGCAGCGTGGCCGCCCAATCCTCCGTCACCGGCACCGAATATTCCGCTGTGAACGAGGTGGTGAAATGCGGCGCGTTGGGCAGTTCGTTGCCGCTCAGGTCTTTGGTGAATCCTGCGCCGTTGTTGGGCGCCGGGCCATAGTCCACGCCGTTCCAGGTGTTCTGGCCGGTGTAGGGATGCCCAGGAGTGCCGGCGAGCGGATCGAAGCCGCCATAGGTTCCGGGTATGATGTCGTCATTGGTTGTATTGAGGCCGGTCGGGTTCGCCTGATAGGGCCGGTTGGTGATGGGGTCGAAACCGCTGTTATAGGCGATACCGCAGGCATACAGGATTCCATAGTTGTTGCTGTAACCAGGGCGACCGCTCGACGTTGACGGATCAAAGAAATAATCCACGACATAGGCAGGCAACAGACAATTCGACGCCTGCGTCACGAAGGGTTTGACCAGAATCCAGCCGGGATGGCCGGCGGTGCGATCCATCAGATCGACGGCCTTTGAACCGTCTGCCACACGGGTCTGCTCATACCCGCCGGAGAAAGAGAACTTGAGGCCGGGCAACGGTTCCCAAGTGGTCTCGAGTTCGGCGCCTTTTATGGTCGCGTCGAAATTCAGGTTGATCGATGTACGGTCGACAATCTCCGAAATCTGGTAACCCTTGTAGTCATAGTAGAAGACGTTTCCGTTTAGAGTGAGCGCGCCATCCAGCAATGTGTTCTTGGTGCCCAACTCATAAGCGTTGATGAATTCGGGTTTGAACGTAAGCGGATGCACGATGCTGGCGATATCGCCCGCGCTGATATAACTGAGAAACAGCGCCCCAGGTGGGTTGGCGCCACCTGCCTTGTAGCCATGGCCAAAGGTTGCATAGACGAGCGTCTGGTCGGTGAAATCCAATTTCGGTGTCCAGTTCGCGGCGAAGCGGCCGGTCCACTCCTTCCACTCCTGATCCACGACATCCGTAACGACGTAGCCGTAACCTTCCGCGAGGATCGCGCTGGGTATGTCCACAAAATGCTTCTGGTCATCCGTCCAGCGCAGGCCACCGGTCAGTTTGAGATCATCAAAGACGTTGTAATAGACCTCGCCAAAGCCGGCGTAGGAATTGAGCGCGTAGGGATTCTCGCTGAGGAAGTAATTGTGGCCCTGATAATCCAGGTCATCGATCGGGTTGGGGTCCATCCAGCCACAGGCATATCCTGCAGTGCCAGGATTGTTCGGATCGACCGGTTTTTTTATCGACCCCAGATTGTTGGCGTATGGCCTGCATTGCGATGCAGCCGGATTGTTGGGATCCCAATAGGCGCCGGTGAACTTCGCGTTGTACAACGTGATCGTATTGAAGAAGACCATATAGTTTTCTTCCGTCTCATAGTGCATGAAGTTTCCGCCAACGCTGAAGTTGAGCGGCCCGGTCATATGAGATGCGAGGCGGAATTCCTGGTTGAATTGCCAGGAATGTTCTTCGCTCAAGTCTTCCGCTACCAGGCGATTGCTGCAGCCCAGCTGGGGGTCGCAGAAATAGCCGCTGGGTCTGCCGCCGCCACCATCCGCGCAAGTGCCGCCGTTGACGATGAGGGAACCATCGCTACAGACCGCATTTCCATCCGGCTGCACGAGACTGCTGCCGGGATCGTAGATGAAGATGCCCGACTGCGTGGCGAAGCGATTGTAGTCTTCGGTCGACCAGAGGAAATCATTGTTGTATCCGGTAGCCGAAGTGAACGTCAGCGATGGAGAGACGGTATAGTCGACGTTAAGCTGGAACACGTTGTTCTTCGCGCGGTAGGCGGGATTTAGCGCCGACTCGATCACACGCAGATCTGTCGATTGGACGGTGCTGGCATACGCATCGCGGTCGCCATTGATCGGCGTTCCGAAAGAAGCGCCTTGGCCGGCGCCGACCAAACCCCCGAAATAGGGAAGCGAGAATGCGTTGGGAGCCTGAAAAGCCTCCGGGCTATAAAGCGAAACAGGCAGGCAACCCTGACTCAGATACGCCACGCCGTAGATGCCGGTAGGAAAGCCGTCCACCGAGTCCTGCCCGTTGTCGCGCTTGCAAAGTTGTTTGCTCGAACGCAGGCGGTCATCGTTTTCCTGAAAGTGCTCCCAAACGAAATCGGCGGTGATCGCTTTCGGTGGGCTTGAAACGGACCGTTACACGGGTGGACCACAAATCCCGCCCGTCAATCGGACTGTTCGTCAGAGCATTAAACGAATAGCCATCGCGCTTGGTCCATTCGCCCGCCAGACGAATGTCGAGCCGATCGTCCACAATGGGAAGATTGATCATGCCTTCGAACCGGCGGTTCTTGTAATTTCCGAGGTCGGCGGAAGCCATCGCTTCGAACTGGTCGGTGGGTTTGGCGCTGGTGAGGTTCACCACGCCCGCCGTCGCATTACGGCCGTAGAGCGTGCCCTGTGGGCCGCGCAAAACTTCGACCTGCGAAACGTCGTAGAATTCCTGTTCGAAGAAGTGATTGCGGATAAACGGCATGTCGTTGAACGCGACGGCGACCGCCGGATCGGTTGTCACGGAGATCGCCTGCGTGCCGATGCCGCGAATCTGGATGCTGTAACCAGCTGAAATTGGTTTTGGTGAACGTCATGTTCGGGACCTGTTTGATCAGGTCCGGCCCGCCTGCAGTCTGCGTGGCGGTGAGTTGTTCCTGGCTGAGCGCGGTGATGGCAATTGGGATGCTCTGTACATCGGCGCCGCCCAGCTTCGATGAGGTGACGGTAACCGTCTCCACAGCTGCGCGCTGAGGGGCAGCTTGTGCCAGCCTCATTGCTTGCAGCATCTCGGTTGCTTCGCCTGACTGCTCCGTGCGCATCACGCCCAAGGCACCTGTCGGGCTGTGATAAACCTCAAAGCCGGTTCCTTTGAGGATGCGGGTGAGCGCGTCATTCGTGGGAAGATCGCCCACAACACCGTTGGTGCGGGCGCCCTTTAAAATGTCGGCAGAAACCATGAGAGGAACGCCGGACTGTTTCGAAAACGTATCGAGTGCGGCTTTGAGATCGCCAGCAGGCACGGAGAAATTGGCAGCGGCCGCCGTGGCAACCGCCAGCGCGGTGATGGCGCTGCCTCCGAGAAGCGACCTGATGATACGTTTCATATTCCCCCCTTTGCGCCCGGCGATCTTCGCGGGCACCTTTGGTTAGCGTGAGATCATTGTTTGCAGGCCACGGCGTTCGATGCGGACTTTCAGAATATGTTGGGCAACATCGAGGAACCCCTCTACGCCATCCGTCGGAAATGTGCCGACGACCTTCAGGTTCGCCGCTTTCGAATCGTTGATGACGATCTTGTGCGAGGTGTAGCGATTGAATTCAGATGCGGCTTCCGCAAGCGTGATGTTGTCGAAGACGAGAACGCCACGGCGCCAGCCCAATTCGCCAGCCACGTCTCGGAGTGGGGAATTTTTGACTTTCAGCGAATTGCCGCTGCCGATCACGCTATCGCCCCGCACAAGAATGAGAGACCCTGCCCCGTCGGCTTTCGAAGCAAGGCTGACGCTGCCTTCGACAACCGATATTTTCAGTTGCGAATCGTCATGACGGACATCGAATTTGGTGCCGAGGTCGGTTATGCGGCGCGTACCGAGATCCACTGTAAAAGGATGTTTGGGATCGTGAACGATCTGGAAATACGCTTCCCCCTATCGAGCCAGACACGCCTGTTATCGGCCTTGGACATGCGCAAGATCGTGCTGGTATTGAGTTCGATTTGCGAACCGTCGGGCAACGACAGGGTTTTGCGGCTGCCGATGGTGGTTGCGTAGGTTTGCGTGCCGGGATCCTTGATGCCGAGATATACTCCAACACCGAGAGCCGCGATCGCGACAAGAGCGGCAGATCTTGCGAGTATGGACCGGAGTTTCGAACGCGCGCCCTGCACATTGCGCGGCGGACGAAGCGCTGCGAGGCGTTCCGTGCGTCGCCAGGCGAATTCCGTGCGGTAGAAGGCCACGGCATTTACCGGATCGGCGGCGAGCCATAGAGTCCAGTTCGACACTGTCTTGCTCGGTCCAATCGGGGCGCTGCTGGCGCTCGAGCCAGTCTGCCGCCTGGGCACGGATATCTTTCAGGGATGCAGTCATGAACGGATAACCTTGTCTGAGGGCTCGCTCAGCAGAATGGTGGTCAGCGCATCCATGGCGCGGCTTAGATGCACCGATACAGCCTCTTGGCTGATCCCCATGCGCTCGGCGATTTCCGCGCGAGACAAACCTTCCACGCGCCGCATCATCACCACCTCCCGGCCGCGAGCGGGAAGCTTTTCTATTGCTGCGCTCAGGTGGCGCAATTCGTCGCGCGCGATAACGCTGCGTTCGGGCCCCGGCGTTTCGATCGCGACATTCAACGCATCGAGATCGGAGACCGCCTCTATCGGGATCACGGCGCGTTCGCGGATGCGGTTGCTCAAAAGATTGCGCGCAGTGGTGAAAACGAAGGCTTTGGGATTGTCGGGCAACTGGCGGCGTGCTGCGTCGTAGACCTTCGCATAAATGTCATGCAGCAGATCTTCGATATCGCTCTGGTCGCGCCAGTTGTGGCGTAGAAATTGTGTCAGCATTGCTTCCAACGGCAACACCTCGCGGACAAACCAGGTCTTCAGACCGGACGTGCCAATATCAGCACCCGCCATTTGCGAATTAACGCCGTCACGATTTGACCCAGACGTTTCGGTCATCCCGTCTCGCTGCCCTTATCTTTGGGGTTCAGTTTCAAGGGATTTCACATAGGAAGACACGGCAGCAGCGGGAAACTTATCAGTCCGGGTGGAATTATTTTGGGCACGGAAATATTCTTGCGCGCACCGGAGTTGCGCGAGCCGAAATGCCTGCGCTGATGCGCCCTTATCGGCGACGGGGACCCTTCGGCGCTACCGATTTGTCCGGCGGGGCTAACCGGTCATCAGTGTCCCCCGCCCTTTGGAACCCAACTATTTCGCCATGGAGTTGAACGCTACCACAAAGAAAACGGCGGCGGATTTCTCCACCGCCGCGCTATCGAAGTGTTGGGCGATCCTACCAGTTTTTGGTGATGCGAAGACCGAACAGGCGGGGGTCGGTGACAAAGACGTTGGTGGTGAGGCCGGTGTCATCGGTGTTGAGGAACGCGCCCGTGATCGCTGTCGTATCGAACACGTTCTTCATATAAGCCATGGCTTGCCAACCATCCTGATTGGTGAAGGTCAGGGAGAGATTGACATTGGTATAGCCGTGGATCTGGTCGTAAGGCTTGTCGTTGAAGACACGCGCAAACGTATTGCCCTGCCAATAGCCATCGGCGCGTGCGGTAGCTGCCCAATCGGCGCTGATCGGCATCGAATATTGTGCACCCGCCGAAAGCGTGAACGGCGGCGTGTTGGGAAGCTGGTTTCCGCTCAGGTCTTTGTCGAAACCCTGGCCACCATTTGGTGCGGTCGCCGGATTGAACCCTGCATAACCGGGAACACCTGGCGGATTGGCTACATAAGGGGCGTAGGTGACCGGATCATTTCCCGCGCTATAAGCCTCCAGGCACGCCCATATGGGGGGATTGTAAGGAGTTGCCACCATTTCGTTCACGGTTGCGGTTGGGATAATGCAATTGGACGTTTCGGTAGGGAATGGCTTGACGGTCATCCAACCCGCGTGCCCCGCAGTGCGGTCCATCAGGTCGATAGCCTTCGAACCGCTGTCGAGTGTCGCATTTTCATAACCGCCCGACAAATTGAAACGCAATCCGGCAACCGGTTCCCATGTGGCTTCGATTTCCGCGCCCTTAACATGGGCATCGAAATTCAAATTGACCGATGTGCGATCGACAATTTCGGAAATCTGATAGTTCTGATATTTGTAGTAGAAGACATCGGCATTGAACGTCATCGCGCCGTCGAGCAGCGTATTCTTCGTGCCAAGTTCGAAAGCATCCACAAATTCCGGCTTGAATGTCAGCGGGTGCGTCGCATTGCTGGGCGACGATCCACCGATACCAAAGAAGCCCATCACGGGTATGACGCCCGGCGGATTGGCGCCGCCGCCCTTGTAGCCGCGCGAATAGGAACCGTAGACCAGCGTCTGATCGGTGAACTCAAGCTTCGGTGTCCAATTGGCGACGAAGCGGCCTGTCCATTCCTTCCATTGCTGATCGAGATACCCTTGCGAGGGATCGACGATACCTTCGATGGGATAACCTTTGCCCGCCATTGCGGTCCAACTTGGAATTTCGGTGAAATTTTTCATGTCATCGGTCCAGCGCAAACCACCCGTCAACTTCAGGTCCGGCGTCACCTGATAGTAGACTTCGCCGAAGCCCGCCCAAGAGTTCAGGCGATAGGGATTTTGGCTGCGGAAATAATTGTGGCCTTGACCGTCGAGTTTGTCGATCGGATTGGGATCGATCCACGAGCAACCAAATCCCGTAAAGGTAAGCACTGTTGCCGGAGTGGCAGGCTGCGGATTGCACGAATTTGCGAGTACGGGATCGAACTGGGGATTGGCCATAGGACCAATAAAAGTCCCGCCGTAGAATTGATTGAGATATTCCGTGAGCAGGGTAATGGCGTTGATAAAGACGTAATAGTCCTCAACCGTCTGGTAGTGCAGATAATTGGCACCGACGCTGAAATTCAGCGGCCCGCTGAAATTTGAGGCCAGCCGCAGTTCCTGCGAGAATTGCTGGGCGCGCTCCTGAGACAGATCCTGGCCTACGAGCCGGCTTGAACATCCCAGTTGCGGATCGCAAAACGCACCATCGTCTCCGATAAAATAGTTGCGGTAATTGTAGTTGAATATCCCCGTCGTCGTGTTGAACCGGTTGTAATCCTCTGTCGAAGACAACATGTCTTTGTTAAATCCCGTCTGCGACGTCAGCGTCAGAGTCGGGCTGACGTTATAATCCGCATTCAATTCGAACGTGTCGTTCTTCGCCCTATATTTGGGATCAAGTAACGAATCGACGACGCGCAAATCGCGCGATTGAGTGACGTCCGCGTAAGGATTGAGGCCATTTTGGACAAAGGCGCCGTAAAGCTCCAATGCTACCACAAAAGGGATAGCTCCGGCGCTGGGCGTCTGGAACGCGGTCGGCCCATATAGCGGCCCTGGCGCACATCCCAAGTTCGAGAGCGACCTGCCCTTCCGTACTTTGCGGCCCGGTAGGCCCATCGATAACTGGAGGCGGGTTGGCGCGTGTGCAAAGCTGCTTGGTCGAGCGGGCGCGATCGTCATCTTCGTCGAAATGTTCCCACACGAAGTTCGCGGTAAGATTTTCGATCGGGTGAACAAGCAGCGAGACGCGGCCAGACCACAAATCGCGGCCATCGATGCTATGGTCCGTCGCTTCGTTGAAGGCATAGCCATCGCGCTTGGTCCATTCGCCTGCAACGCGCAGATCGAGCTTGTCGCCAACGATAGGGATATTGAGCATGCCTTCCAGGCGGCGATTGCTGTAGTTGCCGACATCGAGCGAAGCCATAGCTTCGTACTGGTCTGTTGGCTTCGCAGATGTCAGGTTGACGACGCCAGCGGTCGCATTGCGCCCGTATAGCGTACCTTGCGGCCCGCGAAGGACTTCTACGTTGCTGACATCATAAAATTCCTGTTCGAAGAAATGATTGCGAATGAACGGGATGTCGTTAAAGGCAACGGCCACAGCTGGATCAGTGGTGACGGAGATCGCCTGCGTGCCGATACCGCGGATCTGGATGTTGTAGCCGGTGAAATTTGTTTTCGAAAAAGTTAGGTTCGGAACCTGCTTCACCAGATCGGGCCCGCCATTCGTTTGCGTGGCGGTGAGTTGTTCCTGCGACAGCGCGGTTATAGAGATGGGGATGCTCTGCACATCTGCGCCGCCAAGCTTGGAGGATGTCACCGTCACGGTTTCAACGGCACTTCGCGAAGGCATAGTCTGCGCAAGCTGCAGCGGCATCTCCGGGACCGCCGATGATTTTTCCGGCACGATGGCCACGGCACCCCGAGGCATCGCGCTGTATCGTAAAACCGGTGCCGGAAAGAATTCGCGAAAGCGCATCGGGCGCTTCGAGATCGCCTCTGACACCGCCCGTGAGCACGCCTTTGACGGCGCCGCTCGAATACATCAACGAGACGCCGGACTGTTTCATGTAGCGATCGAGCGCAGAGGTGAGATCGCCCCGGGGATATCGAATGAAGCTGCCTGTACGGCACCCGCCATGAAGCAGGCAATAGCCGTTCCGATGGACAGTGGAGTTCAAAAATGATGGTCCTGTGCATGTTCCCCCTCGATGCGGCCTCGCCTGAGGCCGCGTATGCATTCAGTGCGAAATCACGATTTCCGACCCCCGATCTTCCACACGCAGGCCGAACACGCTTTTGGCCGTGCGCGCGAAGGATTCGATGTCATCGGTTGGAAAGGTCGCGCCGATCATCAACCTGGCGGCTTGCGGATCGGAAACGAGCAACTTCTTGCTGTTGTAGCGGTTGAATTCGGCCGCCGCGTCGGCAAGCGTGGTTTGGTGAAACACGAGAACACCGCGGCGCCAGCCAAGCGCGCCCGCCAGATCCTGCTGGGATTTGCGATTGACGGAAATCCTGCTCGCCGTGGCGACGGCGACATCGCCCGGCTCGAGAACGGCGGCTTTTGAGACGGCGTTCCTCGGCACATCGATACGGGCGCGGCCCTGCACCAATGAAACCTCCAGGTTTCCACCGGTTGTGCGAACCGCAAATTTCGTGCCCAGATCGGTGATCCGGTGATTGCCGGCGATCGACGATGAAGGGACGCGTTGCATCGTGCGTGATCTGGAAAAATGCTTCACCCCGCACCAGTTCGGCGCTACGGCCTTTCACGCGCACGATGGTGCCTGTGTTCAAATCGATCTTCGAGCCATCGGTCAGACACGATGGTCTGCCGGCCACCCACGTCGGTCTCGTAGACCTTTCCTTCATGCTTGGGAAAAAGTTGCACGCTGGCGATGCCGCAGACCGCAATTATAGCGAGCCCAGCAGCCGTGCGCCGCAGCAACGGCCAAAACGCTTTGCGCTCCGTCGGCGCGGGTCTGCCGAATTCGCCGGGCAACTGCAGCGCGGAAAGGCGGCTGCTGCGCTCAAAGCCCGCATTCAAGCGCCAATAAGCAACGCGATGCGAACCAGATTGCGAAAGCCATTCGTCGAGTTGCTTCTGATCGTCCTCGCTCCAGTTCCAGAAACGGCGGCGCTGCAACCAATCGGCGGCCGCGGCTTCCACCGCGGCGGCGCGAGAAGGTTCTTCTGCTTCGTGCTCATCTCGCCGGTCATGCCTTTTCCTCGGATTTTGTCGGGCCGCCATAGACGGCGTTGACCAGCGTGCGGATGCCGTTGGCGAGATGGATGGAAACGGTCGATTCATTTACGCCCATGCGGGCGGCGATCTCTTTTCCGCTCAGACCTTCGATACGGCCAAGCACCACTGCCTCGCGGCAGCGAGGGGGCAATTTGTCGAGCGCTGCCTGCAAACGGCGCAGTTCGTCGCGCGCAATAACGCTGCGATCAGGGCCCGGCGCATCCAAGGCGATACCGAGGGCCTCGAAATCCGAGATCACATCGATCGGCACGACCTGCGAACGGCGGACCCGATCAACCAGAAGATTGCGCGCGGTCTTGAAGAGAAACGCCTTGGGATGATCGGGGATGCTTTCCTGAGCCGCCTCGCAGACGCGTTCGTAAACGTCCTGCCGCAGGTCTGCGATATCGGCCGGATTGCGCCAATTGTGCTCCAGAAACTGCATCAACCCGCTCTCCAATGGCAATATTTCGCGGACAAACCACGCTTCCACCTCGGCCGCCGTCATGGCCTCACCTGCCTGGTGAGACCGGCCCATGTCAGCGTCCTGTGTCCGGAGAATTGCCCATGCCCCGCCAGCGTCGGCCCTCTAGGGAACCCGCTTTAACCTACGCCTAGGGAGACGAATGGCATGTCGGAAAATTTGAATGGCAGTATGAATGATATTTTATGTCGCCGGGAAACAATAGGGCCGCGGGCAACCCCCTTGCTGCTTCTGGGACCATGCAGCAAACAAAAGGGCGGCGGAAAATCCGCCGCCTTTTGGGATAGGTTGAAAAATTACCAGTAGTTCGGTCTTTCACAAACCGGATGGCCTGCGGGTGAATTGTGAAAACCTCCTGGTTGCTCAGCCCGATGCTGATCGTATCGAACTAGCCATGAAAGCTTCTCGTTGCACATGATGGATCGTAATTTTGACGGCCTGTAGCGACTTCGCGACTTGTGGTTGCTTACTAGGCATTACCTAAACAGTGTATCTGGGATCTCGGATTAGGCTATCCGATGATAGCTTTGAGTGATTTTTTTGAAATCAACAAATTATGCCCCATCGCGTGCAGCTTTTGTGCAGTCGTGTGCACGAAATTCCGCAAGCACAAACTACGGAACACTGAAGGTGGGACGCGGGCCTATCGATCCGGTTGTGACTGACAAAGCGGCGATATTCAGCCCCCTTAATATTCCCGCCGCGATCCTACCGGCCAATTCGATGCTTAGCGTTCGCCAGAGCACTGATTCCATTGCGTTCCCTGGCTGGAAAAGCAACTGATCGATCTTGTCTATCTGCGATCTTCACAACTCAATGATTGCGCTTACCGCATCGACGCACATGCGCATGACGCCATTGCCGGCGAAGCTCGCGCCGAGAAGTTGACGCTTGTCTCGGCATGGCACGAAGCCGATGATTATTTTTACATGGTGAATGCGCGGCCTTGGTGTGGGCATAAGTAGTTACCTTGAAATGATTGCCGAGCGTCGACAGATGCAGCAAAAATCCAGTGTGAGCATGCAAAGACAATTGCGGCGCACCGATGAGCCTCAACGGCCTAGAAGGCCGGAAAAAAGGCGGCAGATCGCTCTACCCGCCTGGAGAAATTGAGCTATCTTAGCCGCCCAAGCCGATACTGATCGAGGCGAAGGGGCCATAGAAGCTGCGGTCGTACGATTTGTGCGTATCAATGCCACCATCCATCGCACCGAAGAAGAAATCGGCGCGATAGCCGAAACTCACCTTGGCGTTGGGGAATTTCAGTGAGAGGCCGGCCAACCCTCCAACATTGGGCACCGTGGCGGAGCGCGAACGAACGGTGCTGGAAGATTTGACGTAGTGTTCCACCGAGTAATTCAACGGAAACAGTTCCGTAAATCTGTCGCCCGTCGTTTGATGATGAATTACAAATTTTTGGCGGCCAAAAAGTATTCCCAGATTGGCGCCCCAATCGAAGGCGATCTCGACATTCTCATCGTTTGCATCAACGATCGGAAGCGATCCATCCCAGGACAGCGAGGGCCCCAATCCACGAAAATTACGAACAAGCTGGGGCGTCGCCTTGTAGGATTGATAATATTGATTGACGAGAACGCTTTGATGAAGCGGGGGAATATATTTCTCTACTGCCCGATGGGGATAAGGATCGGCGTGCAAGTTCATGTTGGTGCGCGAAGCGAACTGTGCAAAACGAACACCGAATGCTATTTCGCTGGACATATTGCTCTTCCACAAACCAAGCCCAACGTCCTTGCCGACCTTGAAGTCCACAACGGCATGGCTTTCGTCCGATCTGACCGAGTAGTCCGAAGTCTGATTGACAAACTGATTGGGATTACGGCCTGAAACGTATTGGACCTGTCCTCCCGGGTTAACGAAGCTGGCGACGTTTTCCTGGTGTCGATAAGTGGTCTTCTTCGATCGGCCATATTGAATTGACGCGAGAAATTTCCAGTTCGAGCCGTCTGGCTGGAACGAAAGCGAGCCATATTCTCCAACACTGTCGTGGGGAGGCTGTTCAAGGCTTGCGATGGAAAGGAGTCCATGCTGTTCGCCCACCAAAGCAAATGATGGAACATAAGGCTCGGCTTGACCACCCAAATCGCTTAGCTGCCCGCCAATTTCGATCCAGACGGTGGGCCGATTATCGCTCTCGCCGGCGTGAGCCAGCGGCGCGAAAACCGCGCCCAGCAAGGCCGTGGCCGACGCTGTTACCAGCAATGCGTGACGGGAAGAAGTCCTTGGGCTCGTATTGATCAATTCGCTCATCGGTTTCCCCGCTCAGAAGTTTTTTGTTACGCGCACGCCGAACAGGCGCGGGTCTGTAAGAAACACGTTCGTGGTCAAACCGGAATCGTCCGAATTGAGGAAATCGCCGGTTATGGCTGTCGTGTCGAACACGTTCTTGAGATAGCCCATCAACTGCCAGCCGTTCTGGCTCGTCAGGATCACTGCAAGGTTGACGTTCGTGTAACCACGGATGCGGTCATATGGCTTGTCATTGAAAACGCGCGCCCATGAATAGTCCTGCCAATAATAATCGACATGGATGGTTCCGGCCCATTCAGAGGTTAGCGGGACGGAGTAATCCGCCGAAGCCGACACCGTAAAAGGCGGCGCGTTTGGCAGCTCGTTGCCGCCAAGATTTTTGTCAAAACCCTGGCCGTTATTCGGTGCGGGCCCAGCGCCATTGTTTGTGGCAGTTGGGCTAACTGGATCATATCCCGGATAATCGGGGAACAAGGGCGGAAGAGGAACACCGCTGTGATCGACAGTCGGGTTTGGAACAAATTGCGTTCCGGTGATCGGGTCGACTGCCAATGTATACGACCAGGCGCAAAGAATCCCCTCCGTCGGAGTTATGCTCGATCCAAGTTCCACTCCAGCGAGTGCAACATATGCCGGGACGATACAATTCGACGCTTGATTGGGGTATGGCCTGACAACAACCCAATCAGGATGATTGGCTTGATCGGTTCGATCCATCAGGTCAACAGATTTCGAACCGTCCGCAATGCGTGTTGACTCGTAGCCGCCTGCGAAATTGAACTTGAGACCGGGTGCCGGTTCCCAGCTGGCCTCAAGCTCCGCCCCCTTGATCTTGGCATCGAAATTCAAATTTATCGCAGTGCGATCAACGATCTCGGAAATCTGATACCCTTTATAGTCATAGTAGAACGCGGCTCCGTTCAGCGTCACTGCGCCATCGAAGAACGTGTTCTTCGATCCCATTTCCCAGGCATTGATAAATTCGGGATCGAAGGTGAGTGGATGGATCGGATTGGGTATTCCACCGCCACGGCTATTCGAAAGCACGGCACCCGGAGGATTGGCGCCACCAGCCTTATAACCGTGCGAGAAAGAGCCGTATATCAATGTCTGGTCTGTGAATGTCAGCTTCGGCGACCAGTTGGCTGCAAATTTTCCGGTCCATTCCCCCCAACTCTGATCGATCGATCCAACTGAAGGGTAGCCCGCGCCGAGAGTTACAACCTCGCTCGGCACGCGTATGAAATGCTTTTCGTCGTCAGTCCATCGCAGACCGCCCGTCAGCTTCAGTTCATCCGTAAGGTCATAGTTGACTTCGCCGAACCCTGCATAAGAGTTGAGCACATATGGATTGTAGCTTCGAAAGTAATTGTGGCCCTGTCCATTGATGTTGCTGAGATGATTGGGGTCTATGTAGCTGCAGGGCAGCGTCGGCTGATAGGCCGCATTCGGATCTGGTTGCTGTAATCCATTCAAGCACACACTGTTATCGAAAACATTTGGTACATATGGAGTACCAACAATTGAACCTTTTACGCTTACAGGGACCAGCGCGAGTAACGTGATCGCATTTATAAAAACATAGTAATTTTCTTCGGTTTCATAATGGAGATAATTGCCTCCGGCGCTGAAATTCAATGGGCCAGAGAAATGTGAAGCCAATCGGAATTCCTGACTTAGCTGCCAGGCATGTTCTTCTGAAAGGTCTTCACCAGCTATACGATCGGTACATCCTATCTGCGGATCGCAAAATACTCCTTCTGGCGATACTGCTCCAGGATGAAGCGCGTTGGTTCCGCTATCGGTAGCACCGTTGAAAACACCTGGAGACGTATTGAAGCGGTTGAAATCCTCGACCGAGTAGAGAAAATCTCCGCCATAGCCAGTCTGCGATGTGAGCGTGAGATTTGGTGTTACGGCATAATCGGTGTTGAGTTCCAAAACGTCGCTTTTTGCCTTGTATATAGGTTCTACTGCGGACTCTATAACTCGTAAATTGCGGGATTGACTCGTGCTGGCATATGGATCGACACCTGTGATCTGATCTCCCAATCCAAGTATATACGGAAGCGAACGCCCATTCGGCACTTCAAATGCGTCATCTGAATACAAGGACGTCATTTCGCAACCCTGACTTAAGTACGCGGCTGGATCGCTCAGGCCGCCTTCCGTTGAAACAGGCGTACCGTTTATCTCACTAGGTGTCGGATCTCTTTTGCAAAGCTGCTTCGCGCTCCGCATACGATCATCATCTTCTTGAAAGCGTTCCCAAACGAGAAACGATTGTACGTTTGAGAATGGTTTGAATCCAATGGTCACACGCCCAGACCAAAGGTCCCGCCCGTCTATCGGTTCACCAGTTAGTTCGTTGGTGCTATAACCATTCCGCTTGGTCCATTCGCCGGCCACGCGAATGTCAAGCCGATCGTCGACGATGGGCAGGTTGATCATGCCCTCGAAGCGACGATTCTTGTAATTGCCGATATCCGCGCTGCCCATCGCTTCGAACTGATCTGTGGGTTTGGCCGGATTGACATTGACCACGCCCGCGGTCGCATTGCGGCCATAGAGCGTGCCCTGGGGGCCGCGCAGGACTTCGACTTGCGCGACGTCATAAAATTCCTGTTCAAAGAAATGATTGCGGATGAACGGAATATCGTTGAAAGCGACAGCGACAGCGGGGTCCGTCGTAACCGAAATCGCTTGCGTGCCTATGCCGCGAATTTGGATCGAATAGCCGGTGAAATTCGTCTTTGTGAACGTCAAATTCGGAACCTCTTTGATGAGGTCGGGACCGCCGGCCACTTGTCGCGAAGTCAATTGTTCCTGACTGAGCGCGGTGATCGCGATGGGGATGCTTTGCACATCCGCACCGCCCAATTTGGAGGACGTGACCGTTACTGTTTCGACGGCGGAATGAGGGGCGGAGGCAGCTTGTGCGATCTGGAGCGGCGGAAGGTCGCCGGATTGGATATCGTCCCGGATGATCGTTACGCCGGCGGCATGTCTGCGGGCGACGAAGCCGGTGCCGGCAAGTATGCGCGAGAGAGCGCTATCCGGCGAAAATTCGCCTTTGGCGCCATGGCTGCGAATTCCTCCAATGGCGGTGCCGCCGAAAAGAACCGGTACGCCTGTTTGTTTTGCATATGAATCAAGGACGGATTTGAGATCTCCCGCCGGAATATTAAAATCCTCCGCAGAAGCGATGCCGGTAAGCGCAACCGTGCAGAGCATCATCGCAGTCGTATTTTTGAGCATGATCGATAGTGACATCTTGTACCCCCCGATTCGCCCCGCAGGGCTGAAACGCTGTTCGTGACATTCAACGCGAAATCAAAATCTCATCGCCCCGACTTCGGACATGCAGCCCGTAGACATCCCGCGCTGCTTCAAGAACGATTTGGAAATTGTCGGCGGGGAAAGTTCCCGAGATGGTCAACCGCGAGACGGATGGATCGTTCGCAACCAGCTTGGTGTGGTTGTAGCGATTGACTTCCTGGATGGCGTCCGCAAGCGAGGTATTGTCGAACACGATCACGCCGCGCCGCCATCCCATCTGGTCTGTCAACAGTTGTCTGGAGGCTTTTCGAACCGAAATGTCAGTTGATGTGGCGATTGCGATGTCGCCTGGCGAAAGCATGATTGAATGCGGCGATGAAGGGTCCAGCCTTACGCGACCCTCGATCAACGAAACCTCGACATCTCTAGAGCTTTGCCGCACGGAAAATTTCGTGCCTATGTCGACGATGCGATGGCCGAAGGCCATGACCGTGAAGGGGCGCGTCACATCGTGGGCGACGTCGAAGAACGCCTCGCCCTTGTCGAGAAACACCTCTCGCCGGTTATGGCTGAGACGTACGCGTATGCTCGAATTCGTGTTCAGTTCGATATGCGAGCCGTCGGTGAGACTGATGATCTCGCGGTTGCCGACTTCGGTGGCATAAGACAGATCATTTGTCGGCTGCGCGCCAAACATCGCGCCTGCGCCAAGCAACGCGAGGGTCACAAATACCGCCGCATGTTTCAGGCCGTGCCAGCGCCTCGTGCGCCTTTCGATCGCGGACTTGTCGATCATTGGCCGACGCAGGGCCGCCAATCTTTCCGTTCTATTCCAGGTGCTTTCCAGGCGGACATAGGCAATGCGGTTGGCAAGCGATGCCCCCTTCCATGCTTCGAAAGCTGCACGGTCCTCGGCGGAGAGGGCGCCAAGCGCCACACGCTCCAGCCATTCACCCGCTGCCTCTTCGATCGCTTCCGTTCGCGATGGGCTCCCCTCGCCAGTATCCTTGCTGCTCACAGCATCCTCCCCAGATCTTGGGGATCGCTGTAGAGAAGGCCCGCCAGGCGGCGCATGCCCTTGATGAAATGCTCGGTCACCGTGTCCTCAGCGACGCCCATGCGGATCGCAATCTCCTTTCGCGAAAGTCCCTCAACACGCCTGAGGATCACGACTTCGCGGCAGCGCGGAGGCAACCGATCCAGAGCAGCCTGCACACGCCGCAGTTCATCGCGCGCCAGCGCCATGCGATCCGGCCCCGGTGCGTCTATTGCTATGTTGAGCGCTTCGATATCTGTGACGGCTTCAAAGGGTACCACCTGCTCATCGCGGACCCGGTTGATCAGCAGATTGCGGGCTGTGGTGAAGACGAACTGACGGGGATGCGCAGGGATTTCCCGGAGCGCCGCAGCGAAAACACGTTCGTAAACATCTTGCCGCAGATCGGCGATATCGCTTTGGTTGCGCCAATTGTGTCTGAGAAACTGCATCAGTGCCGGTTCCAGAGGCAGCACAACGCGGGCAAACCATGCATCCACCGAGGACGCGTCATCAGAAACGCGGGGCATATGCCGTTCAGCGTCTCCACAGCCGATTTTCGGTGTGTCAGCCATCCCTGTTGCGCGCCCAGCCTTTGCGAGCGTTGAAGTCTACGCCTACGTCTGTTTAGACACGGCAGGCTTAGCGATCAGGGGTTATGGCGCGAGGTAATTTTTACGCGCTACCCGGCAAGATTGTTGCCGGATTCCGGCATTGCGCCATTATCAGCAATGTCACGAATCAAAATAGTCAATCGAATCGGAGTGTTGGTGTTAAACAGGGGCGGTAAACAGACGCGCTTCGCTTGGGTTTCTGACGAAGAAAAGTGCCGTCATCCGCCCACCCAAGGCGAGAACGCAGCGAAATGCGGCAGCGGACGCCACGAGTAAAGAATTTAGCCGCGGAAAAGCAGGAAGCGGATCGCTCCGCCGTCTTTAGCTGGACAATGGTCGAAAACTACCAGTTCTTTGTGACGCGGAGGCCAAAGAGACGCGGATCGGTGACAAAGATATTTGTTGTCAGCGCCGCATCGTCGGAGTTCAAGAACGCACCGGTGATGGCTGTCGTGTTGCGCAGGTTTTTCACATAGACGATGGCCTGCCAGCCGTCCTGATTGCTGAAGATCAAGGCCATGTTGATGTTGGTGTAGCCCCTGATTTCATCATATGGCCTGTCGTTGAAGACGCGGGCGAATGAATCCGACTGCCAGTAGAAGTCGCCGTGGAGCGTTCCCGCCCAATCCTGGGAGAGCGGCATGGAGTAATCGCCACTCAGCGACAAGGTAAAATGCGGTGCGCTGGGCAATTGATTGCCGCCAATGTCCTTGGCGAAACCTTGTCCGTCGTTGGGCGCCGTTGATGGATCGAAGCCGGCATATCCTGGAAGTGGATCAGGGACGTAAGAACGACCCGTACCGACATCTAGCCGGCTCGTATAAGCCTGAAGGCAGGCAAAGGTGATTTGCGTACCATTGCCTGCCAGTATTTCGTTGACGGTGTCTGTCGGCAGAATACAATTCGAGGTCTGAGTGATGTATGGCTTTACCACCATCCAGTCTGAATGGCCTGCCGTGCGATCCATGATGTCGATTTGCGACTGACCGCTATCAACGGTTGCGTCTTCATAGCCGGTCGTTAGGCCGAACTTCAGGCCAGAAAGTGGCGACCATGTGGTTTCCAGTTCCGCGCCTTTCACTGTGGCATTTACATTCATGTTCACCGCGGTCCGATCGATTATCTGCGAGATTTGATATTTCTGATATTTGTACAAGAAGACGTCGCCGTTGAGGACGAGGTTGCCATCCAAAAACGTGTTCTTCGTGCCGAGCTCGAATGCATCGTTGAATTCGGGCGCGAACGTAGATGTGTGCGTCTGATTGCTTGGGGAGGTCGCATAATAGTCCCCCTGCTTTATTGGAATAACGCCGGGTGGATTTGCACCGCCACCCTTATAGCCATGTGCATAAGATGCATAGAATAGAGACTGATCGGTGAAATCGAGTTTCGGAGTCCAAGTGACATTGGCGCGGCCCGTGACCTCGCGCCATTCCTGCGCGATGACATTGGTTATAGGGTAACCTGAGTACGCGATCAGGGACCAACTGGGAATGACATCGAACTGCTTCCTGTCATCGGTGTAGCGGAGGCCGCCTGTCAGCTTCACATCTTCGGTGAGATTGTAATAGACCTCCCCGAACAGTGCCCAGGATCTTAGATTGTATGGGTTCTGGCTGCGAAAATAATTGTGCCCCTCTCCGTCGATGCTCGCCAATGGATTGGGATCGATATAGCCGCAACCGAGACCGAGCAATGTGTGCTGTCCAAGATAAACAGGATCGGTACTCGGAACCGGCTGAGGATTGCAAGAATTGGCGAGAGTTGCATCGAAGGGAATGTGGTCAGCGTCGGGCACGCCAGCAGACCCGCCGCGATAGCCGTTGATGACAAGGGAGTCCAACGTGATCGCGTTGGCGAGGATCATATAATTCTCGAGCGTGTGATAGCTTAGATAGTTCGCGCCGGCGACAAAATTGAGGCCGTCAGCGAACGAGGACGTGAGGCGCAGTTCCTGATAAAACTGGTGCGCGGTTTCGTCTGATATATCCTGTGCCACGAGACGATCGGAGCAGCCGAGCTGGGGATCGCAAAACTGTAGATCCTTCCCTACAAATGTGTTGTCACCCGGATCGCGAAATATCCCCGCCGCCGCATTGTAGCGGTTGAAGTCCTCTGTCGAATAGAGATCGTCACTATTATAAGCCGTCTGTGATGTAAGTGCGAGCGTGGACGCGATCCGGTAGTCGACGTTCAATTCGAGCGTGTTGTTCTTGGCGCGATATTTTGGATCGAGCAGAGACGCGATCGTGCGCAGATCCGGAGATTGCGTTGTGCCGGTGTAGGGATTTGTTCCCGGACTCATATAAGGAGGCCCGAAAGTTTGCAGTGCTCCGATGAAGGGAATTGCTGCAGCATTCGGTGTTTCGTACGAAACCGGCGAATACAGCGAAGCAGCGCGGCACCCCTGTTCGAGCCAGATAGCCCCAAAATTGACGTTATCCGAGGCCTGCGGCCCGTGCGGGCCCGTTTACAACGGCAGGTGCTTCATCGCGCGCGCATAGCTGTTTGCCACTGCGAAGTCGATCGTCCGATTCATCGAAATGTTCCCAGATGGCCGTGGCCGTCAGATCGGCGATCGGATGCAGCAACAAGGACACGCGCGAGGACCATAAATCGCGGGCATCTACAGAATGACCGGTTTCCTCATTGAAAGAATAGCCATCGCGCTTGGTCCATTCACCGGCCACGCGCAGATCGATCTTATCGTCGTAGATCGGGACATTCAGCATCCCCTCAAGACGGCGGTTGTTGTAATTCCCGACATCGACCGAGGCTTGCGCTTCCCAATGATCGGTCGGCAGAGCGGAAATCACGTTGACGACGCCCGAGGTGGCATTGCGCCCGTAGAGCGTGCCTTGTGGCCCGCGCAGCACTTCAACCTGCGAAACGTCGAAGAATTCCTGCTCGAAGAAATGATTGCGCAGGAATGGCGTATCATTGAATGAAACGGCAACAGCGGGATCCGTTGTGACTGAAATGGCCTGTGTGCCGATACCGCGGATCTGGATGTTGTAACCGGTGAAATTGGTCTTCGAGAACGTCAGGTTCGGCACCTGCTTGACGAGATCCGGACCGCCCGCCGTTTGCGTCGCGGTCAATTGCTCCTGAGACATCGCCGTGATGGCGATAGGCACGCTCTGCACATCGGCACCACCAAGCTTCGAGGACGTCACGGTCACAGTTTCAACTGATTGCCGAGGTGCGGATGCTTGAGCCAATTGCAATTGGGGAACAACATCCGACGCATCGCTGGACTGGCTTCGCACAACGGCAATCGTGCCACCAGAATGGCGCTCGCCGATAAAGCCTGTTCCTGTGAGTATCCGGGACAATGCCTCCCCAGGAGGGAGCTCCCCCTTAACGCCGGGGGTACGAACGCCGCGTATCGCTTCGTCGGAAACGATGAACTGAACTCCGGTTTGAGCCGAATAGGCGGACAGTGCGCTTTCGAGATCTCCGCCGGCGATATTGAACGTCTCTGCATTTGCAGCGGCAATGCCCGACAAAAGACCCATAATGGCTGTGGCGCTTAGTAATATCGTGCGCATATGAAAATCCCCCCGTAGGTTTTACTTGCGTGAAATGACAGTTGTTGCGCCTTCGCTACGCATCCGAAGGCCAAATATGGCCTGGACGACTTCCGCGAAATGATGTGTGTTCGTGGTGCCGAACGTTCCGTCGATCGTTAGGTTCGCGACTTGTGAATCATTTATAGTGATTTTATGTGCGTTATACCGGTTGAACTGCGCGACGGCGTCCTTAAGTGTCGTATGCTTGAACACGAGCAAACCTCGCCGCCAACCGAGCTGGTTTTCGAGCCTGGATACGGGCTGGCGGGCGACTGACATAGAATCCGCCGTGGCCACAACAACATCGCCAGCCGTCATCAATGCTGAGTGCTCGTGGACGCCGGCACCTGAAGACTCGAAACGAACCTCGCCGTCTATGAGTGTGACTTGCACGCGCTTCGCTGCTGACTTGACGAGAAACCTGGTTCCAATATCGGTCAGACGATGACCAGCCACGTACACTACGAATGGACGACTGACATCGTGCTTTATTTGAAAATATGCTTCGCCTTCATCCAACCAAACAGTTCTTGTATTGCCGTTTTGCGAAGTGCGAATTCTCGTAGAGGTGTTAAGCTCGATCTGAGATCCATCGGCAAGCTTCAATACCTCGTGACCACCAACCGCCGTTGCAAAAGTTGCTATGCGTGGTTCGGGATGGGTTTGCAACAGAATGGCACCCACAACCGCAACGGCCGAGATTGCGGCTGCCATTTTCACGAGCGGTCTCACACCCTTGCGTGGCTTTTGCGGTTGCTGAAGCGCTTTGAGGCGATCCATGCGTTCCCAGGCACTCTCCACGCGCAGAAATGCGACGGCGTTCGAGGCAGAGTCAGCCAACCAGTTGTCCAGGTCCGACTGGTCGCTTTCCGTCCATTCTGTGTGATCGGCCCTTTTGATCGTCCACGCAGCAGCTTGCTCTCGAGCTTGTCGAGCCACTTTCAATTCGGGTGAACCTTGTTGCTCGATCACGGGTTCCTCCCATGATCCGTCGCACCGCTGTGCAAGATATCTGCGAGCAAATCGGCCCCTTCTCGCAAGTGGTTATCGACGGTTTTTACGGAGATCCCCATACGAACAGCGATCTCAGCAATCGAAAGGTCGTCGATTTTTCGTAATGTAACTGCTTCGCGGCACCGCTTGGGCAAACGATCTACAGCGGCGCGTAGCCGTCTGAGTTCGTCTTGAGCAATAACGCTGCGATCCGGCCCTGGTTGATCTGTTGCAATTTCGAGCCGCTCCAGTTCCGCAACGGTTTCGATCGGCACGACTTGCGAGCGCCTTGCGCGATCAATCAGAAGATTTCTCGCCACCGTAAATAGGAATGGCTTTACGGGATCGGGGCGCTTGGTACGTGCAGCTTCGTAAACCCGCACATAAACGTCATGGCAAAGGTCTTCGATTTCAGATCTGTCAGGCCATGCGCGATTAAGGTATTGCATCAAAGTCGACTCCAACGGCAAAACCTCGCGCACGAACCAAGCGTTTAACTCACGCAAACTCACGATTGCGTCCGAGCTGCGTGAGCCGCAATTTTCACGATTGGCGTCCGGTGTTTCGGCCATCCCCTCGCCCATGCTTCTGAGGGCCAGAACCTGTTCCCTATTCAATAGAACGAGCGGGTCACGACAAATCCCCTATACGGTGGAATCAACAGACATTTGTCCAAGAACGCTGTGTCGGGGGAACAGCAAGGGCTTCGCGCAACATTCTTGCGACTTCGAAGAAGGAGTGGCGAGATCGACTGCCACGTCCGCTCATTTGCTTGGATAGATGGCGGCGAAATCTTCTTCGCCGTCCATCCGTGACCGTTAGAGAGCACGGCTACAGCAGTCGTTTGAACCAATCGCCGGCCGAAGAATTGCCGTTACGCGAGGCCCGCATTCGGTATCTGGCGGCCCGCCGTTTAGCCCATCGGCTAGTTCAAGACCGTCAATGAGTTAGATCGACCGGATAATTGAAAGCTGATTGTGTTTGAGAATTTGTTTGGGATTCCGCACGCTTGATATCGCGAACTGGGAAGGGCATCTTTTTGTTTGTCGTATGACAACGGGTTTGAGTGAATTTCAGCGTGGTGATGGTTTGGAGAAATTGGTATTCCAAATCAACTCACTAGATACCCTCGTGTGCCGTATGCTGCACGAAATTTTATCGCGATTTTGCACGCTGAGCGTATGTGGGGGAATTTGAACGGAACTCTTCGCAGCATGATCGCACGGCGAACGTAAAAAGTTGACGGATCGCTCCACTGGCTTTGGTTGCGGCCAGAATAATTAGCCCATCTTGAAACGCCACAGCGTCTCCTTCAGCTACCAATTCTTGGTGATGCGGATGCCGAACAGACGCGGATCGGTGATGAAGATGTTGGTGGTGAGCGCGGTGTCATCCGAGTTCAGGAACGCGCCGGTGATGGCCGTCATGTCGAACACGTTCTTCACATAGCCCATCACCTGCCAGCCATCCGAATTGGTGAAGATCAGCGCCAGATTGATGGTGCGAGTAGCCGCGCATCTTGTCATAGGGCCGGTCGTTGAAGACGCGCGCGAAGCTCTGCGACTGCCAGTAGAAATCGCCATGCAGCGTGCCGGCCCAATCGCTCGGACAGCGGCATGGTGAAATCGGCCGTGAGCGACACCGTGAAATGCGGCGCGTTGGGAAGCTGGTTGCCGGCGAGATTCTTGGCAAAGCCTTCGCCGTGATTGGGCGCGCGTCGCGGGATCGAAGCCGGCATAGCCCGGCATCGGCATCGCCGTAGGATCGGTTGCCGGATCGGCGACATAGGGAGCGTACGGTCACCGGATCCATGTCGAAGCGTATAGGCAGTCGACGCAGCGCGTAGGGCACCGACATCGCCATTGTCCGGCCAGCATTTCGTTGACCACAGCCGTCGGCAGGATGCAGTTCGAGGTCTGCGGTGACGAACGGCTTGACGACCATCCAGTCCGGATGGCCGGCGGTGCGATCCATGATGTCGATGGCGGACTGGCCGTTATCCACGGTCGGCATCTTCATAGCCGCCATTGAAGCCGAGCTTCAGGCCGGGAACGGGAGACCATGTGGTTTCGAGTTCCGCGCCCTTCACCGTGGCGTTCACATTCATGTTCACGGCGGTGCGGTCGATGATCTGCGATATCTGATAATTCTGGTATTTGTAGAGGAAGATATCGCCGTTGAGCGTCAACGCGCCGTCGAGCAGCGTGTTCTTCGTGCCGAGTTCGAAGGCATCGTTGAATTCCGGCTTGAAGGTGGACGGATGCGTCTGATTGCTCGGCGAGGTGATAATAGGCGGCACCGATTCGGCGCCATGATCGGAATGACGCCCGGCGGATTGGCGCCGCCGCCCTTGTAGCCGCGCGCATAGGAGCCGTAGAACATCGACTGATCGGTGAAATCGAGCTTCGGCGTCCAGGTGACATTGGCGCGGCCCGGTGAACTCCCGCCATTCCTGATCGATGATATTGGTGAGCGGATAGCCCTTATAGGCGACCAGCGCCCAGCTCGGGAACACATCGAAATGCTTCTTGTCGTCGGTGTAGCGAAGCCGCCGGTGAGTTTCAGATCGTCCGTGAGATTGTAATAGGCCTCGCCGAACGCCGCCCAGGATGTCAGGCGGTAGGGATTCTGGCTGCGGAAATAATTGTGCCCCTGACCGTCGATGCTGCTGAGCGGATTGGGATCGATATAGGCGCAACCCAAGCCCAAGAAATGTGGTCTGTCCCAGACAATCGTGATCGGTGATCGCCGGTTGCGGGATCGCAGGCATTGGCAAGCGTGGCGTCGAAGGGAATATGGGCGGCGTCGGGCGGCAGCTCCGCCGAAATCGCCGTTGAAGGTCTCGGCGGCCAGCGAGATGGCGTTCGAGATGATCTGGTAATTCTCCAGCGTGTGATAGCTGAGATAGTTCGCGCCCAGCGAGGAAATTGAAATCGCCGCTGAACGACGAGGCAAGCCGCACTTCCTGATAGAACTGGCGCGCGGTCTCGTCGGAAACATCCTGCGCCACCAGGCGGCCGGAGCAGCCGAGCTGCGGATCGCAATATTCCCGATCCTGACCCACCAGTGTATTCCCGCCGGGATCGAGGAATATTCCGGTCTTGCGTGTTGTAGCGGTTGAAATCCTCCGTCGAATAGAGGCTGTCCGTGTTGTAGCCGCGTCTGCGAGGAGAGCGTGAGCTCCGGCGTGATCTGGTAATCGACATTGAATTCGATATGTGTCGTTCTTCGCGCGATATTTCGGATCGATGAGCGAGCTGATGGTGCGCAGATCGCGGCGATTGCGTCACGCCCGCATAGGGATTGGTTCCCGGCGCCATATAGGGGGCTGAGCAGCTTCGAGCGCGGCGATGAACGGAAACGATGAGGCGTTCGGCGTGCCGAAGGATTCCGGCGAATAGAGCGAAGCCGCGCGGCATCCTTGCTGACAGCCAGACTCCTTGCCGATATTTCCGCCCGGCACAAGGTAATTGTCGTAATTGGGATATTGCGGGCCCGCCGGCCCGTCCACCACCGACGGCGCAGAATCGCGCGCGCAAAGCTGCTTGCCGCTGCGCAGGCGATCGTCGTCTTCCGAGAAATGTTCCCAGATGGCCGTGGCCGTCAAGTTGCCTATGGGATGGAACAGCAGCGACACGCGCGAGGACCACAGATCGCGGCCATCGGTCGAATTGCCCGTCTCCTCATTGAAGGAATAACCGTCGCGCTTGGTCCATTCGCCCGCCACGCGCAGATCGAGCATATCGCTCGCAGATCGGAATATTGAGCATGCCTTCGAGCGGCGGTTGTTGTAATTGCCGACATCGACGGAGGCTTGCGCTTCGAAATGATCCGTGGGCTTGGCGGAAATGACGTTCACCACGCCTGCCGTCGCGTTGCGGCCATAGAGCGTTCCTTGCGGCCCGCGCAACGACTTCCACCTGGCCGACATCGAAGAATTCCTGCTCGAAGAAATGATTGCGCAGGAACGGAATATCGTTGAATGACACGGCGACCGCGGGATCGGTGGTGACGGAAATCGCCTGTGTGCCGATGCCGCGGATTTGGATGTTGTAGCCGGTGAAATTGGTTTTCGAGAAAGTGAGGTTCGGCACCTCCTTCACCAGATCGGGGCCGCCCGCGATCTGGCGCGAGGTCAATTGTTCCTGCGACAGCGCGGTGATCGCGATGGGAACGGTCTGAATGTCGCGCCCCCGATTTCGACGAAGTGACGACTACGGTTTCCACTCGCTGATCCGCTGGCGCGGCCTGCGCAAGCTGCATCGGCATTACATCGGTCGCGGATGGAGGAGCGATCTTTGCACAATCGCTACCACTGCCGACCGTCGCTGCTGCGTGACGAAGCCTGTGTCGGAGAGGAGTTTGCGAGAGCAGCAGTCGGTGGGCAGACTCGCCTTTGACGCCCTTCGTGTAGATGCCTTTTAGTTCCTTGGCGGAATAGAAGACGTGCATGCCCGTCTGCGTCGATGTAACTGTCAAGTGCCGCGCTGAGATCGCCGCGGGCGAACGTTGACATCGGCGGCGATGCCGGGCTGCGAGCGGCAAGTACTGCTACGCGCTTCCGAGCAGCGCGGCTTTCCAGAATCTATTTTTCGCATTTTTCCCCCTTGCATTCGCTGTGTGTCTTGCCCGCTCATGGGCGTTCATCTGGAGATCACGATGTAATCGTTCTGCGTTTCTAGCGCGCACGCCCAGCACGCGGTGCGCGGCACGCGCGAACAGCGCCAGATCATTGGTCGGGAATGCGCCGACGATTTCGAGCCGGCCACCTTCGGATCGGCGATCACGATCTGCTCGCGGTTGTATCGGTTGAATTCGGCCGCCGCCTCGGCCAGCGTCATGTTGCGGAACACGAGCACGCCGCGCTGCCAGCCAAGCCTGTCGCTCAGATCTGCTCGGTTTGCTGCTGCACACGACATGGCGCTTGTCGACGCGACCGCGACATCGCCGGGCGTGAGGATTTCGCTTTTCGGCTTCCTTGCCGGTCGCATTGCACCTGCGCGCACTGCCTTCCAGCAACGCGACTTCGATGCGGTTCCTATCCTCGCGCACGGTGAATTTCGTGCCGAGATCGGTGATGCGATGGTCGCCCGCCATCACGACGAAGGGATGGGCGGCATCGTGCTTGATCTCGAAAATAGGCCTCGCCCTTGTCGAGCCAGACTTCGCGGCCGCCGGAGCCTTTGGCGACGCGCAGCTCGGGTTTGCGTGTTGAGTTCGATCTTGGAGCCATCGGCGAGCGAGAGGATTTTGCGGCCGCCTGTTTCGGTGTCGTATGCGGCGTAGGACGACGCGTGTTGCGTCAAGAACGCAGCACCTGTGCCCAGCCCCGCTACCGCGATAAAGGCGGCAGCGATGGCGATAAGAGCGAGCCAGTTGCGTGGAGGCTTTGTGTTTGACGGTTGCGCGTCGGTTCGCGGTGCGCAGTACGCTCAGGCGATAGGTGCTGTCCCAGCACTGGTTCGAGCCGCCAATAGGCAGTTGCATGCGCGAGCGATTCATCAAGCCAAGTGTCGAGCGCGGCCTGATCTTCGGCGCTCCAGTTCTCAGCGGTCTGGCGCTCGATCACCCATTCGGAGGCGCGGGTTTCGATGTCTTTCGCTGGCGCGCTCATGCGAGCCTCACTTTCGCCGTGGCCAAGAACATGTCGGAGAGCGCGCGCAGGCCGCTGGCGAGATATTCCTTCACCGTCTCTTCGCTGATGCCCATGCGGGCGGCGATTTCGCGCCGCGAGAGCCCTTCGACCTGGCGCAGAGTGACGGCCTCGCGGGCGCGCGGCGGCAGGCGGTCGATCGCGGCTTGCAGGCGGCGCAATTCATCGCGCGCGATGACGCCGCGATCCGGCCCGGGCTCGTCGACCGCGACGGACAGCGCTTCGAGATCGGCCACCGCTTCGATGGGGATGACCTGTGAATCGCGCACGCGATTGATCAGAAGATTGCGCGCGGTGGTGAAGACGAAGGGTTTGGTGGCGCGGGGAATTCTCCTTCCGCGCGGCTTCGCACACCCGCACATAGACATCCTGCAGCAGATCGTTGATGTCGCTCTGGTTGCGCCAATTGTGCTGCAGATACCGCATCAACGCCGCCTCCAGCGGCAACACTTCGCGTAAGGAACCATGACCTGGAGTTCAGACGCGTTCATGCCCGCACCCTTAAGATGGCGCATCCGCGTTCCCACGATCCGTTTCCGATGTGCTTGACATTCCCCGCCCGCTTCTGGCCCTTCGGGGCTTCCAACAGACTACATCTCGTATGGACACGGCAACCCCCCGCGATGGGGGGATCGTCGCGTACGGCACGAACGAGGTATGTCGCGGGACGAGCTTGACTACGGGGCGGAGGTCAGCCGGAGGCAACCACGCCTTTAACGCGCAGATCGGAAGTCTCACGCCCTGTTTCCGGTCTTTCCGTTATCCCCCGTCGGCATCCTGTCCCCGGGTGGGCTGCCCGGTGGCCTCACAAAGCTTAACGGACCGGGGCGCAAACAACCCAATCGCTGAGGAAGCGCAATTTTCGTGCGCGGATTAACGCAAAAAGGGCGGCGGATTTCTCCACCAACCCTATCTGGATAGGAAGTTGTCTTACCAGTTCTTGGTTATTCGGATGCCGAACAGGCGTGGGTCAGTGACGAAGACGTTGGTGGTCAACGCCGTGTCGTCGGAGTTGAGGAAGCCGCCAGTGATTGCAGTCGTGTCGAGTACGTTCTTCACATAGGCCATCGCCTGCCATCCGTCCTGATTGGTGAAGATCAGGGCGAAGTTCATGTTACTGTAGCCGTGAAGACGGTCATACGGATTGTCGTTGAACACTCGCGTCCAGGATCCCGTCTGCGCATAGAAGTCGCCACGCAACGTGCCGGCCCAATCGGCACTCAATGGCATGGAATATTGCGCGCCGAATGAGAGGGTAACGTGCGGCGTGTTGGGAAGTTCGTTGCCTCCAAGGTCTTTGTAGAAGCCCTGACCACCATTAGGTGCGGTAGCGGGATCGAATTCGCTTCCAGTAGTGTCAATTCCAAATAGCAATCTGGGATCAATTCCGAGCGAATAAGCAGCAAAACATGCAGCTATCAAACCGGATTGAACATCGAGACCCGCCGCCTCATTGAATTCACCGCTAGGTACCGGTTGCGAATTGCTTCCGCCATTGTTGTTTCGGTACTGCGAAATCATCTGGTTGGCAACAGCAGTCGGCAGTATGCAGTTCGACGTCTGGGTAACAAATGGCTTAACTAGCGCCCAATCCGCATGGCCTGCAGTACGATCCATTAGGTCGATGGCTTGCGAACCTTTTGCAAGCAAACCGTCTTCATAACCACCTGCGAAATTAAACCTGAGGCCAGGTAGCGGCTCCCAATTGGCCACCAATTCCGCCCCCTTCACGGTAGCATCGAAGTTCAGGTTAATCGAAGTGCGGTCGACAATCGTCGAGATTTGATAATTTTTGTAATCGTAGAAAAAAATGTCGCCGTTTAACGTCAAACTACCATCGAGCATCGTATTTTTGGTGCCGACTTCGTATGCATTTATAAATTCGGGTTCAAAAGTTAGCGGGTGAGTGGCGACAGTTGGCGACGAATATACTCCCAGTCCCACTGGGCCAGGCGGGTTTGCTCCGCCACCCTTATATCCGCGTGAATACGATGCATACACCATGGTCTCATCGGTAAAATCGAGCTTTGGGTTCCAAGTTCCCGTGAGATGCCCGGTCCATTCCCTCCATTCTTGGTCGACCACTCCCAGCACGGGGTAGCCCTTGCCTAAGACAAGTGTCCAACTTGGGATTTGATCAAAATGCTTCCTATCATCTGTCCACCTCACGCCTCCAGTGAGCTTCAACTCTTGATTTAGCTGATAGTAAACCTCACCGAAACCTGCCCACGAATTCAGTCGATATGGGTTCTGGCTACGAAAGTAATTATGTCCCTCCCCATCGATCTCACTAAGCGGATTTGGGTCGATATATCCACAACCCAGACCTAACGTCGTGTGAGGAATTGCATCCAAGCTGGCGGGCGCCGGATTGCATGCATTCGCAACCGCAGCATTAAACGGGCCGCCTTCTACTCCCGGTAGCCAGAGGCCGTTTTCAAATTCCTGTAGAAGCGAGATCAGATTAAAAAATACAAAATAATCTTCAACAGTCTGATAGTGCAGATAGTTGGCGCCGGTACTGAAATTCAAAGGCCCGCTGAAGCTGGAGGTCAGTCGAACTTCCTGCGAAAATTGCTGTGCACGCTCTCGGGAAACATCTTCACCAACGAGCTTACTGGAGCAGCCCAATTGCGGATCGCAGAAGACACCACCCGGCCCGACCAAACTGCCGTCGTTGCCGAGTCCCTGTCCTTCTAAAATGGGATGCAGGTCAACAAACAGTCCTGGTGCTGTGTTGAAACGGTTATAATCCTCAGTAGAATATAGTGAATTGTTATTGTAACCCGTCTGCGAAATTAAGAGAGAGCATCGTTGACTTGGAAGCTGGCATTGAGCTCGAATGTGTCGTTCTTCGCGTGGTATTTGGGATCGAGCTCTGAAGCAATTTCTCGAAGATTTGGCGATTGGCTCACACCGGTATACGGATCGGTTCCCGGGCGTATGTAGTAGTGCCCATAAAAATCGAAAGCATACTCAACGGCCCCTACGAATGGTATGGCGCCGGCATTGGGTGTCTCATACGCCGTATGAGCATAAAGTGATCCTGGCAAGCAGCCCTGACTGAGCCATGCGCGTGAGCTGTCATCGAGATTGGTCACAAGACCTGCGGGTCCATTGATGGAAGACGGCCCCGGATCGCGCTCGCAGAGCTGTTTGGTTGATCGCGCACGATCATCGTCTTCGCTGAAATGTTCCCAAACGATATTCGCGCTCAAATGCTCGATGGGCTTGAACGCAACCGAAAGGCGGGTTGACCACAAATCACGCCCATCGACATGGCGGTTTGTGGTTTCGTTGAAGGCATAGCCGTCGCGCTTGGTCCATTCGCCAGCTGCGCGAATGTCAAGCTTGTCGCCTATGATGGGAACATTTAGCATTCCCTCCATGCGGCGCTGATTGTAGTTTCCCACATCAACTGATGCCAATGCTTCATACTGATCTGACGGCCTGGCCGAGACAACATTCACCACGCCTGCTGTTGCATTGCGGCCGTAAAGAGTGCCTTGGGGACCGCGCAACACCTCTACATTGCTGACGTCGTAGAATTCCTGTTCGAAGAAATGGTTGCGGATGAAGGGAATATCGTTGAAAGCCACGGCGACCGCCGGATCTGTCGTCACCGAGATTGCCTGAGTGCCGATACCCCGGATTTGGATGCTATAGCCCGTGAAATTCGTCTTGGTGAAGGTAAGGTTGGGCACTTGCCGGACGAGATCGGGACCGCCGGCTGTTTGTGTTGCCGTTAGCTGTTCTTGGGACAGCGCGGTGATCGAGATCGGTATCGATTGGACATCGGCGCCGCCCGAATTTTGAGGACGTAACTGTGACGGTTTCCACTGTCGATTTGCCCAGCGGTGTCGCTTGGGCCAGTTGTAAAGACGGCAGGTCGGCAGCCGCCTGCGGCCGCCGAACCACAGCGATCACACCGGAAGCGTCTTTAGATATGCTGAAACCCGTACCATCCAGAATCCGCGTCAGGGCTGCGTCGGGCGAGAGTTGGCCGTGTGCGCCATCCGACTTTATGCCCTTAACGGCCTCGCTCGGATACATCAGCGAAACACCCGATTGTTTCATGTAAGCGGCAAGCGCACCGCGCATGTCGCCGCCGGGGATTTGGAAATCCTGTGCGGTGGCGGTCGTTGTCAGAAGCGCCGTGCTTATGCCGCACAGCAGTAGCGATTTGAGTGTCTTCACTGTTCCCCGTCATGTTTCCCGAACCGTGTCGCTTTCGATCAATGTGAATCACGATCATGTCGCCCTGGCGCTCGACGTGCAGGCCGAAGATCGTCTTGGCTACGCGCGCGAAGGCTGGGACATCGTTTTGCGGAAGTGTCGCGCCAATGGTGATCTGGGCTGCCGATGGATCGGCGATCACGATCTTCTCGCGGTTGTAGCGGTTGAATTCGGCCGCGGCCTCCGCAAGCGTCACGTTGTCGAAAATCAGCACGCCGCGCTGCCAGCCCAATTCGTTCGTAAGGATGCGTCGCGTTTTGCGTGAAATCGCGACCGTGTTGCCGGTGGCGACGGCCACATCGCCCGGGATTGAGGAGCTGGCCGCCCTGCCCGCCTGCGAACCCGCCGTTGCAAGCTCAACCTGGCCTTCGAGAACGGCGACCTTCATACGGCTTTCATCGCGACGGATGACGAATTTGGTTCCGATATCGGTGATGCGCCGCTCGCCCACCACCACCATGAAGGGGCGCTGCGCATCGTGACGGACCTGGAAATAAGCCTCGCCCTTGTCCAGCCAGACGTGCGCCGAGCGCCCGTTATGGATACGCGCAGTACCGTGTCGGTGTTCAATTCGATGTGCGAGCCATCGGCAAGCGCCAGTGTTTCGCGGCCGCCGATGGTGGTGGAATAGGTCTGGGCAGGAGATTTTCGAAATACGGCGCGACGATAAAACCAATCGCCTCGCCATGATGGCGGCGGCGAACAGTGCGGATGGCGATGGGCAAGAGCTTGGCGAGCACGGAAAGGCGGTTGCCGCGGCCCGATCCGCGCAGCGCGTTGAGGCGGTCGGCGCGTTTCCACGCAGCATCGACACGCAGGAACGAAACTCTATGTGCGGGGGATTGCGCCAACCATGCATCGAGAGCCGCATCATCGGCTTTTGTCCAATCATCGCGTTCGCGGCGGTCATGCCATTCGGCGGCGGCGAGGCGAATGTTTTGCGCGGCTGATGGCGCTGCGTCGTGTTGGATATCGCTCACGATGTCCACCCTGGGTCGGGCTTGCCGGCATAGAGAAGATTTGCAAGCGCGTGGCGCCCTTCTGTCAGGTGACGATGCACCGTGTCTTCGCTGATACCCATGCGCTGGGCGATTTCCTTGCGTGACAGACCTTCGATCTTTTTCAGGATCACCGCCTGACGGCAGCGCGGCGGCAGATCGTCGAGGGCGGCCTGCAGGCGGCGCAGTTCCTCACGCGCCATCGCGCTGCGATCCGGCCCCGGCTCATCTGCGGCGACATTCAGCGCATCGAGATCGCCGAAGGTCTCGATGGGTACGATCTGCTCGCGCCGCACGCGGTTGATTATCAAATTGCGCGCAACCGCGAACACGAAGGGCCGCGCAGGCTCGGGAATTTCTTTCTGCGCCGCCTCGTAGACCCGCACATAAACCTCCTGACAGAGATCGTCGACGTCGGCGCGGTTGCGCCAGCTCCGGCGGAGGAACTGCATGAGCGAGGCTTCGAGCGGTAACACTTCGCGCACAAACCAAGCATCGAGATCAGACGCGTTCATGGCCTCGCCTTCGGGGCGAAACCCGATACCTTCGCGATCCTTATCCGATGGACTGGTCATGCCCCCGTGTGCTTCCGCCTACGAAGCCAGAGCTTACGCCCTCACAAGGTAGAACAAGCGACGCACACCGATGGGCCAAGGCGGTGCCTGGAAAAATTTTCGGGCGGCGAAATCCAAACGCGCGCACCACAAAAGGCGCGCGCGGAGAGGGAGTTGTGGAAAAGATTTCTCTTACTTTTCAATGCGCTATGTGCCCAGCGACTTGCAAATTCGATACGACCCGTGACTGCTTACCACGCGATCTTCCAGCATTCCCGCCCCGTGAACTTGATCATCGCTTTCGCGACCGTCCTTCGGTGTCTCTGCCATGCCCCCACCAGTTCATGTCTTTAGAAGGTTGGTGATCGCTCCACCGCCCTCCTCGATTTTTGATGTGGCCAATACCTATCCGCCCAGCCCGATGCTCAGGGTGGCGTAAGGCCCATGAAAACCTGTCGTCACCGAATTGTGAACATCCAACCCTCCGTCCATCGCACCAAAGAAGAAGTCGGCCCGATAGCCTGCGGTGATCTTCGCGTTGATGAAACGATAGGACAGTCCCGCAAAGCCGCCGACATTCGGAATGGTGACCGTGCGCGAGCGTGAATGTGCGATCGGGGCATAGACATTGGTCGTGTAGTATTTGTTGCCTCTGAACTGGATCGTTGAGTGGTGGCTGGTCTTCGTCTTTTGGCGTCCGAACAAAAGGGCCGCGTTCATGCCCCAGTCGAGGGCCAGTTGCCCGTCGTCAACTGTTCCCAACAGGCCGGTGGTGTTTTTCATTGAAAGCGATGGTCCCAACGCATGCAAACTTTCGGTGCGCTCCACAAAGCCATGTGAAACGTGGTTGTAGGCCCGGACACGATATTTGTGACCAAAAAAGCCGTTCGACGTGATTTGAACGAAGTCGGCATCTGGATTATCGATAGATTGCGCGTTCGATTTTGCATTCATTTGCGCATATCTGGCGCCAAAACTTATGATTGAATCCGTACCTCTCCCTAACAAGCCGACACCGACATCCTTCCCGACCTGAAAATCCGCAATTGCGTGAGATTCGCTGTTTCTTGCCGAATGTATTGCGTAAGCAGCGAAGGTCGGCGTGACCGGTATGTTGCCGTTGGGTCGATTGGTGGTCGCGAACGCGAAAGTCTGCATCTGAGGTCCGACGACGGTTTTTTCGTCATGGATCCGCCGCGAAGTTTGCGCGCGTCCGTATCGCGCGGAAGCCGTGAACACCCAATCCGACCCTTTCGGCTGAAACGAAATGCTCCCCTCTCCGCCATAGGTTCGGCCAAGCGTATTTTCAATCGCGGCAAGAGAAGGAAAGCCACTCGCAAGGGCGGCATCATTCTGCCGTGGCAGAAAGGGATCGCGTTCCCCGGTGACGCTCTCAAAATGCCATCCACCTTCGATCCAGATCGTCGGGCGGTCGTTATCCGCGGCGTGGACGACCTCTGGAAGCGAGGCCGCCGCCAGGACCAAGGCCGACGCTGTCGCAAGTAGAGCCTTGCGAATGTTCGCCATCGAATTTGTCGTGTTGTAAAGTTCGTTCATTGTGAGATCCCCCCTTACCAGTTCTTCGTGACGCGAACGCCGAACAACCGTGGATCTGTGAGGAACACATTGGTTGTCAGGCCGGTGTCGTCGCTGTTCAGGAAGGTGCCGGTGATGGCCGTCGTGTTGAAGATGTTCTTTATATAGCCTGTGGCCTGCCAACCGTTCTGGTTCGTCAGGATAAGTGCGAAGTTCACATTCGTATAGCCGTGCAGCCGATCATAGGGATCGTCGTTGAAGACGCGCGCCCATGAGGATGCCTGCCAATAGAAATCTCCGTGAAGCGTCGCGGCCCAATCTTCCGTTACCGGCACCGAATATTCCGCCGTAAACGAACTGGTGAAATGCGGCGCATTGGGAAGCTCATTGCCCGAAAGATCCTTGTCAAAACCGGCACCATTGTTGGGGGCAGGCCCCGCACCGAAATTATCCGCATCGGGACTGACCGGATCGAAGCCCGGATACGATCCTGGAGGGATATCACGTCCCTGCACCGTTTGGCCGTCGGGATATGGTCTTATACTGCAGGTTTGTTACCGGATCGAAGTGATTGTTGTAAGCGTACTGGCAGGCATTGGGTATCGCATAACTGCTTCGTGACAGCCGGATTAAGAAGAAAGCCGATGACATAGGCCGGCAGAACGCAATTGGAGGCCTGCGTTACAAACGGCTTCACAACAACCCAATCGGGATTGCCCGCCGTTCGATCCATCAGATCGACCGCCTTCGAACCGTCTGCCATTCGCGTATCTTCATATCCACCGGCAAAACTGAATTTCAACCCCGGAAGAGGTTCCCAGGTCGTCTCGACTTCCGCGCCTTTCACCGTCGCATTGAAATTCAAATTGATGGATGTTCGGTCGACGATTTCGGAAATCTGATAGTTCTTGTAATCGTAGTAGAAGAAGTCGCCGTTGAATGTCAGCGCGCCGTCAAGCAGCGAATTCTTTGTTCCCACTTCGTAAGCATTGATGAATTCGGGCTTGAATGTCAGCGGATGAGTTGGGTGAGCAATATCTCCGGAAAAGAGCGTGAGGAGCACTGCTCCTGGCGGGTTGGCACCGCCTGCCTTATACCCGTGAGCGAAATGACCCATAGACGAGTGTTTGGTCGGTGAAGTCTACTTTGGGTGTCCAATTCGCCGTGAACCTGCCAGTCCACTCATGCCATTGCTGGTCCACGATATCGGTGATGGGGTAGCCGTAACCGGGCTCGAACACCTCACTCGGTATATCGACGAAATGCTTCTCATCGTCGGTCCAACGCAGGCCCCCAATGAGTTTCAGGTCTTTGAATACCTGATAGTAGGCTTCGCCAAAGCCCGCATATGAATTCAACACATAAGGGTTTTGACTTAGGAAATAGTTGTGACCCTGATTGTTGAGACGATCGATGGGATTGGGATCGATGTAGCCTTTACATCCTTCGGGGTTGCCGCCGACCTCAGGGTCAGGAAAATGATAATTCTTTTCACAATCCTCGTTGTCGGAAACGCCGGGAATCCAGTTCATCGCCGCGGGAGAACTCAAAGCTCCCTTTGCCGCGTACATGGTGAAAGTATTTATGAAGACGTAGTAATTTTCCTCCGTCTCATAATGCATGTAATTCCCACCGACGCTGAAATTCAACGGACCGGAATAACTTGATGCGAGGCGGAATTCCTGGTTGAGCTGCCAGGCGTGCTCTTCCGATAGATCCTGGGCGACGAGGCGGCTGCTGCAACCCAGTTGTGGGTCGCAAAAATCGCCGTTCGGCTCGATAAGCGTTCCCCAGCCTCCGTCGGCATAATTGAATATGCCTGGCGCCGTGTTGAACCTGTTGTAATCCTCCGTCGACCAAAGGAAATCCTGATTGAACCCCGTTTGAGAGGTAAGCGTCAGACTGGGCGTAACGACATAGTCCGTGTTCAATTCGAACACATCGTTCTTGCCCTTGTAGACTGGGTTCAACATGGAGGCGATAACGCGCAAATCCGGTGACTGCGTTACATCGGCATAGGGGTCGCCGAAGGCACCTCCAATTAGTGGATTGCCTATGGACTGACCGAAACCTGCGCCGATCAATCCGCCATAGTAAGGAAGGGCAATCGCGTTCGGGACTTCGAAAGCATCCGCGCTATAAAGCGAACTCAGTCTTGCAGCCTTGCGCCAGATATTCCGGACCTATCAATCCGTCCGAGCCTTGCTGGCCGGGAGTACCTGTTGTTGCAAAACCACCCACCATTGCGGGACCATTGTCGCGATGGCAAAGCTGCTTGCTCGAACGCATACGGTCATCGTTTTCCTGGTAATGCTCCCACACCAGATAGGCTTTGAGATTGTCGCTGAGCTTCAGCCCAAGGGTTGCGCGCGTCGACCAAAAGTCTCGTCCATCGATGGGACTGTTCGTAAGCTCGTTGAACGAATAACCATCGCGTTTCGTCCATTCGGCTGCGACACGCAGATCGAGCCTGTCGTCAACGATTGGCAGATTGACCATGCCTTCGAAGCGGCGGTTTTTGTAATTGCCGATATCGGCGGAGCCCATTGCCTCGAACTGATCTGTCGGCTTGTTCGAGACGATATTGACCACGCCCGCTGTCGCGTTGCGGCCGTAAAGCGTGCCTTGCGGCCCGCGCAGCACTTCGGCCTGGCTGACGTCGAAGAATTCCTGTTCGAAGAAATGGTTTCGGATAAACGGCATGTCGTTGAAGGCGACAGCCACGGCGGGATCGGTCGTCACCGAAATCGCCTGTGTGCCGATGCCGCGGATCTGGATGCTGTAGCCGGTGAAATTCGTTTTGGTGAAAGTGAGGTTCGGCACTTCCTTCACCAGATCGGGTCCGCCAGCGATTTGGCGGCCGCAAGCTCTTCCTGGCTGAATGCCGTGATCGCAATCGGAATGCTCTGCACATCTGCGCCGCCGAGCTTGGACGAGGTGACTGTCACAGTTTCCACCGATGTGCGCGGTGCGGCTTGCGCAAGTCGCATGGGTTCAAGCTGCTCCAGCGCGGACGTATCGCGCACGATGCCGACGGCGCCAGATGGTCGTGGCGGATGCCGAAGCCAGTGCCTTTCAGAAGGCGATCCAGCGCATCGTCGCTCGGCAGATCGCCTTTCACGGCGTTGGCGCGGGTGCCTTTCACAGCGTCACCGGAGAAGATCAGCGGCATGCCGGATTGAACGGAATAAGCGTTGAGTGCGCTTCTTCAGATCGCCGGCTGGAATATCGAAATTGTGTGCGGAGGCGGCCGTGGCGAGCGCGACGGCACAGGCACTTGCCCCCAAAAGGGTCTTCAGAAATTTCCGGCTTGTCATGCAATCCCCCCAATGTGCGGTGCAACCCGCGCGAAAATATACCAGCTGCTATTTCGAGATCACGATTTCGCCGCCACGATCATCCACAGACAGTCCTAACACGGCTTGCGCCAGCCGCATGAAGGCGCGTGAATTGTTGCTGGGGAATGTGCCGTCGATGGTGAGGCTTGCGGTTTTCGGATCGGCAATGACGATCTTGGTGGTGCTGTAGCGATTGAATTCGGCCGCCACTTCGGCGAGCGAGGTGTGGTCGAAGATCAGCACGCCGCGTTGCCAGCCAACGGCTCCATCAATTCCCGCTGTGTTTGCTGCACAATCTGTGTGCGGCTCGCACTGGCGACCGCCACTTCGCCCTTGGTCGAGTATTTTGGGCGTTGTGCGCCTGTCATCCAGCCGCACTACGCCTTCGAGCACGGACACTTTGAAATCGTTCTTGTCTCGGCGTACGACGAATTTGGTGCCGATATCGGTAATGCGATGTTCGCCCACCATCACGACGAACGGTTTCTTCTCGTTGTGCTTGACCTCGAAATAGACTTCGCCCTTGTCGAGCCATATCTTGCGCTGGTTCGCGGCGATTTCGGTGCGGACCTGGCTATCGGTGTTGAGTTCGATCTGCGAACCGTCGGCCAGCGTCAGCCTTTCGCGCTCGCCGACCGCCGTCACATAGGTCTTTTCGGGGTGCTTTCCGAGTTCCAACCATTGCATGGTGCCTGCGATGGCACCGATCATGAGCACAGCAGCGGCTGCGCGCAAAATATTCGGCCACGCTTTTCGTTTCGATTCCGAGCGTCGCTGGAAGGCGGGTCGGCGCATGGCTGTGAGCAGGTCTGCCCTGCCCCACGCGGCATCGAGACGCCAATAGGCAATTCGATGGGCAAGCGATTCTTCATCCAGGCGTCGAATTCGGCCTGGCGCGCATCACTCCATTCGCCTTCGCGGCGTTCGAGCAACCAGTCGGCGGCACGGGTTTGAATGTCGGTTGCCGCGATCATGCCGAATCTTCCGGTCCATAAAGAATGTCGGCCAATGCGCGCACCGCTTCGTTCAGATGCCATTTGACCGTTTTTTCGGTGACCCCCATGCGTTGCGCGATCTCCTTGCGGGAGAGACCATCGACCTTCTTCATCACCATCGCTTCGCGGGAGCGCGGCGGCAGCCGGTCGAGCGCGTCTTCGAGACGGCGCAATTCATCGCGCGCGATGGCGCTACGATCCGGGCCGGGTTCTTCGGCGGCGGTTTCCACCGCGTCGGGGTCGGAAACAGATTTGATCGAGACCACATGCTCGCGGCGCACATGATCGATTACGAGATTGCGCGCCACAGTGAAGACGAAAGGCTTCGCCGGAACCGGAATCTGTTTCTGTGCCGCTTCGCACACGCGCATATAGACCTCTTGCAGAAGGTCGGGGATGTCGCTCGTGTTCCGCCAGCTTCGACGCAGGAACTGCACAAGCTGGGCTTCCAGCGGCAGCACCTCACGCACGAACCAGGCTTCCAGTTCAGACGCAGTCATGGGCCCACTCTGCGGACGCGAGAGTGCGTCGTCACGACTGATTTCTGATCTTTCGACCATCCCCGTCCTTCAAAGGGTAAAACCCAGGACTCGTGGGGATAGAACGAAGGGCCGCGCAAAACGGCCGGGTGGTCTGGGCGTGAAAGATTATATCAGGCCCAGCGCCACTCTACGGAGACAATTTGGGAAAGACAGAAGGTCCAGTCCCAGGAATGAAATATTTGAAAAGGAAATTTTATTGCTCGGAGAGCTCATTAGCTGATCAGAACACAGCTTAGCCTTGGCTCCGACCAAGCTAAGTCCCAGCGGCCTTACGATAATTGAGAATAGTATACTTGAATTGCGCTGCGGAATTACTCAGGCCGACGAGCCGAGCCAGCGCGGACGCCAACCGAAAAAACCCCCAATGATCGCCAACAGTGTGCGCCAGGTTTCAGAGCGCACAACTGGAAACGAAGCTTCCTGCGTCGAGCCTTTTATGACGCACCGAGCGTCTTTTGCTCACAACCCAACGCCGATAGATGCATAGGGGCCATGGAAGCTAGTCGCGGCCCGGCCAGACGCATCTATGCCGGTATCCATAGCGCCGAAGAAGAAATCAGCACGATAGCCGGCGCTCATTTTGAAACTCTCCATCCGATAGGAGACGCCCGCGAACGCGCCAATGTTGGGGACGGTAACAGAACGCGATCTGACGTGAGCAATGTTATGGCGGTATTGAGTGTTGTAAAATGCCCCGAAAATGCCCAGGCACAGTACGATAGTAGCTTTGTTTGAAATGCCGCGCGGTTGTTTGGTGCTCGACGTTTGCCTTTTGACGCCCGAATAGTACGGCGCCGTTCAGTCCCAAATCCAAATCAAGATGCGCGTCACGCTCGCCGCCCATGATGGGAACAGAACCATTCCAAGAAAGCGAAGGCCCCACACCATGAAAACTACGTTCGGCTGACCCGCCATTGTGTACGCATGAAAGCGGGTCTTGCTGAAATACTTCTGGGGTTTCGAAAAAAGAGTGTGCCGGTATAACTCGACGTCGGGGCGGGCATTCAAATCTACCTTCGCCTTAGAGGTGAATTGCGCGAAACGGATACGCCGCATTGACACTAGAAGCCTCACCCTAGGAATCCAAGCCCGACATCTTTGCCTGCCTGAAAGTCGAGGACCAAGTGACTTTCTTGTTGCTCGCGCCGTACTTCCGAGAAACTATGAGCCCCCGCGTAAGAAGGAAATGGGTGGCTGGCTGAGAAAAATGTGCCGCTTTCCCGGTAGACCCTTCTGTTTGGTATTCGAAATCCTTGCTTCCGTTTGAACGGCCATATCGCAAGGAGGCTGTGAAAATCCAATCGCTTTTGGTGGGGTGAAAGGAAATCTTCCCTTCCTCGCCGATGCTGTAACGAGGCAAGCGTTGCGCCTCCAAAGGCGAAGCTGGCTTGAACACCGCCGCATCTGAATTCTTTGCCAGGAATTCCGGAGAGAAAGCACCGCTAGCTCCGCTTCACTCGCTCCAACTCTCCGCCGATCTCAATCCAAACCGATGGGTGGTCTTCCTGTTCTGATGCTGCGGCTTTGCGAGACGCATATGGATGATAACAAGGCTAGCGTCGAAGCACCGGCCAGAAAACCCAACCGCATACTTCCATTGTTGGCGCGTGTTTTGATCAATTCGCTCATCTGTTTCCCCCTCACCAGTTCTTTGTGACACGCACACCGATCAATTTCGGATCGGTGAGGAATATATTTGTGGTCAACCCACTGTCGTCGCTGTTGAGAAATGTTCCGGTAATCGCAGTCGTGTTGAAGACGTTCTTGTCATAGAGCATCACTTGCCAGCCCTCCTGGCTGGTAAGGATCACCGATAGATTGAAATTTTTGTAGCCATGAATGCGGTCATAAGGATTGTCGTTGAAGACACGCGCCCAGGAATTGTCTTGCCAATAGAAGTCGCCACGCAGCGTTCCCGGCCCAATCGGATGTGAGAGGCGCAGTATACTGCCCCCCAAAGGACACTGTGAATGGCGGCGCATTGGGAAGTTCGTTGCCCCCCAAATCCTTGTCGAAGCCTTCACCGTTGTTCGGCGCAGTCGCAGGATCAAATCCAGGATACCCAGGAGGAAAATGTATGTTGGGGTCAACGATATCACCGGGTCCACATGGAGGCCATAGGCGTGCTGGCATATGAGGCCAGGGTTTGTGCCGCTTTCGTCTGATATGCCGGTTGTATCTTGCTGTTGCACGATGGCGGCCGCCACAACATATGCTGGCAAAATACAATTGGACGCCTGCGTCGGGAATGGCCGTACGACAAGCCAATCGGAATGACCAGCGGTACGATCCATCAGGTCTATGGCGCGCTCGCCTTGGGCGATGGCGGTGTCTTCCCAGCCACCGGAGAAATTGAAGCGCAATCCGGGAATGGGCTCCCATACGCCCTTCGACCTCTGCTCCCTTGATATGCGCATTGAAATTCAGATTGATCGACGTGCGATCCACGATTTCCGAAATCTGATAGTGCTCGTAATTGTAGTAAAAAGCGCTTGCATTAAAGGTGAGCGCGCCATCCAAGAACGTGTTCTTTGAGCCGATCTCGAACGCGTCCACGAATTCGGGCTTAAATGTCAGCGGGTGAGTGGGAAATCCTATCTCACCGCCGCCAAGTGCTGTGCCGAGTACTGCGCCAGGAGGGTTCGCACCACCTGCTTTATAGCCATGCGCATATGAAGCGTAGAGTAAGGTCTGATCTGCAAAGCTCAGCTTTGGCATCCAATTCACTGCGGCTCTTCCGGTAAACTGATCCCATTGCTGGTCGACCGTGCCACTGCTCCCATATCCGTAGCCCACAGCGACGAGTTCGCTGGGAATGTCCACGAAGTGCTTGCGATCTTCCGTCCAGCGCAAACCGCCGATCAGTTTCAGGTCATCGAGAATGTTGTAGTAGGCCTCGCCGAATGCCGCATAGGAATCCAGCAAATAGGGATTCTGACTGAGGAAGTAATTGTGCCCTTTATTATTGAGGCTACCGATGGGATTGGGATCCATATAGATGCAAACTGAAGTCGGCTGCCCTCCACCGTTTGCGGGATTGCCAATTTGATGTCCGTTTGAGCCCGCATACAATCCAAAATTCAGGCACTCACTATTATCAGTAACGCCCGGTATATAAGGATCGTGGGGAGCTGCACTTGTCAGCGAATAAAGCGATAAAGTGTTGATGAACACATAGTAGTTCTCCTCCGTTTCGTAATGGAGGTAGTTGCCGCCCGCACTGAAGTTGAAAGGTCCGCTAAAATTTGAAGCAAGCCGAAATTCCTGACCAAGTTGCCAGGAATGCTCTGTTGAAAGATCTTCCGCCACAAGCCGATCGGTGCATCCCAATTGCGGATCGCAAAAAACTCCATTGGGCGTTTTGCTCGCATCACATCCTACACGTTAACAAACCCGGCGAGGTGTTGAACCGGTTGTAGTCTTGGGTCGACCACAGAAAATCGTGATTAAAGGCTGTCTGCGAAGTCAATGTGACGGACGGCGTAACCGAATAATCCATATTCAGTTCAACGATATCGTTCTTGGACTTGTAACTCGGGTCAATGGTCGACTGCATGACCCGCAAATTTCGCGATTGCGTCGCGCTGGCATAAGGATCGACAGATTTATTAATAGCCCCAGTTAGGCCGGCGGCAATGACATAAGGAAGTGCAAATCCATAAGGAACTTGGAATGCGTCGCTGGAATAGAGCGAAGTCGCCTCACAACCCTGACTGAGATATTGCTGACCGAAGGTAAGCGCGCCCCCCAGACCCGAAGCACCCGCAGGAACATTTACGCCATTGATTTGGCTCGGGCGGTGAGCAGTCTTGCAGAGTTGCTTGCTGGAACGTATGCGATCGTCATCTTCCGAGAAATGCTCCCACATCAAATAGGAATTGAAATTCTCAGATGGTTTAAACCCCAGTGTAACGCGACCAGACCAAAATCCCGCCCATCGGTCCGCTCATCTGTGGTCTCGTTGAATGAATAACCCTGACGCTTGGTCCATTCGCCTGCAAAGCGAATAGATACCCGGTCATCCACCAAAGGGAGATTGAGCATGCCTTCGAAGCGGCGTTGATGATAATTGCCGATTTCACCCGACGCCATCGCTTCGAACTGGTCGGAAGGCTTTGCTGATGTCAAGTTGACGACGCCGGCGGTGGCATTGCGGCCATAGAGCGTGCCCTGCGGCCCGCGCAACACTTCGACCTGGGCGACGTCGTAGAACTCCTGTTCGAAAAAGTGGTTGCGAATGAAGGGCTGGTCGTTCAGAGCGACGGCCACGGCCGGATCGGTGGTAACCGAGATCGCTTGCGTACCGATGCCGCGAATCTGGATGCTGTAGCCAGAAAAATTCGTCTTCGTGAAGGTCATATTGGGGACCTGCTTTATCAGGTCCGGGCCACCGGCGGTTTGCGTCGCAGTGAGTTGCTCTTGCGACAAGGCGGTGATGGAAATCGGAATACTCTGGACGTCCGCGCCGCCGAGTTTAGACGACGTGACCGTCACGGTTTCGACGGCACGGGATGAGGCTGCAGGAACTGTGGCTTGCGCGAATTGAACCTGTTGGCCCTCGTCGGCATCCTTGCGGCGAATAATTGCGATAACGCCGGAATCGCCCTTGCTCGGGACGAAACCCGTGCCTTTTAGCAGGCGCGCGAGTGCATCGTCGGAGGAAAGATTGCCTTTCGCGCCTTCGGTTCTGATGCCACGAACAGCGCTGTTTGAGACAACGAGTGAGACGCCCGTCTGCGCCATATAGGCCGACAGCGCCGCATCGAGATCGCCACCAGGGATATTGAATGTTCCCGCGGTCGCCGCATGTGCAGCGAGCAATGCAAATGCTGACCCCAGCAGCAGAGACCTTATTTGGCGATGCATGTTCTTCCCCCCTTTTTGGCCGCTGGCGGCCCACCCAAACTTCGTCGTAACCGCGCTATCAGCGCGAGATCACTATGTCGTTGCCGTCCTTCCGGACATGCAAATCGAATACGGATTTCGCAATACGAACGAATTCGGGAATGTCATTCGTCGGCATCCGCCCGCTCATCGTCATCCGACCAGCACCGGCGTCATAAATGACGATTTGTTCGTGATTGTACCGATTGAATTCATGTGCCACGTCGGCAAGCGCCGTGTGGTCAAAAACAAGATATCCCTTTCGCCAGCTCAGCGTTTTGGTCAGCATCAATGCCGATTTATGCGTGACCGTCAGAACGCTGGCCGTGGCGACGACCGTGTCGCCGGGTGCCAAGATGTTGATTTTCCGTTGTTCGCTTCATCCGACTTTGCGCCAAAGCGTATGCTGCCTTCGAACAGCGCTACGCGAACAGTGCCCGGCTCGCGGCGAATGGAAAATTTCGTGCCGAGAACAGTGACTTGGCGCGATCCGACCGCAACGTGAAAAGGATGCGCTCTATCGTGCGCGATCTGGAAATACGCTTCGCCACGTTCGAGGACCGCTTCGCGCCGGCCGTTTGCGATGCGGGTGCGGACCACGGTATCCGTGTTGAGTTCAATCGAAGACCCGTCACTGAGTGTGACGATCTCGTGGCCACCGACAGGCGTTGAAAATGTACATGCGTTCTGGGCGTATAACGATATAGGCCGCGGTTCCCATGGCGCAGAACGCTGCCACTACCGCGGCAGTTCGGAATGGCTTGCGTTCCGTGCGGAGCCCCAGCACGCAGGGGTTAGTGTGGCGGGCGCAGAGCAACCAGTCGATCTGCACGGTTCCAAACATTCGCCATACGGTGATAGGCCAGGAAATGCGCGCTGGATTTGGCAAGCCAAGCGTCGAGCAAATTCTGGTCGCGCTCGGTCCAATCATGACGATCTTTTCGTTCGATCCACTTGGCTGCCTCGGCTTTTATGTCCTTGGCGCGGGGCGAGAACGTCGTTTCGTCTGCGGGTCGTCATTGCGTGAACCCGCGCAGATGCCTGGTCGCCATAGACGATGTTCGAGAGGGCGGCGATGCCTTCAGCAAGGTAGATGGAGACGGTATTTTCAGAAATCGACAAACGGGACGCGATTTCGGCTGCGCGAAAGATCTTCGATCTTGCGCAGCAAAACGACGTCGCGATAGCGCGGTGGCAGCAATTCGATGGCCTCCCGAAGCACGCGAAGCTCATCGCGGGCGATGACGTTCTGATCGGGACCCGGTGTGTCGATAGCGATGCCCAAGGCATCGAGATCGGAGACGGCGTCCATCGGCACCACCCTGCTTTCCCGGACCCGATCGATCAGGAGGTTGCGTGCGGTTGTGAAGACAAACGGCTTCGCTTTGTCGGGAATTTGCCTTTGCGCAGATTCGAAAACGCGGACATAGATGTCCTGCAGCAAATCCTCGATGTCGCTTTGGTCGCGCCAATTGTGCCGCAAATATCGCATCAAAACCCCTTCCAGAGGCAGAACCTCTTTCAGAAACCAAGCCAAAGCTGCGGACGCGCTCATATGCGTGTCCGAACGCTTCTGTTCGGCGCCCTCAAGGTTTCGGTCCGATTTTTCCATCACGCCTTAGCTGCCCCCTCCCTGCGGAGGAGCCCAGAGCCATGGGCTACTGTTAGTGAGACGGAAGTGTGCGCCAGACCTTCATGGTTTTCCGCAAATTATTTTCAGACCGGCCTGAGAAGCCAGTTAAAGTCTGCGGCTTGTTATATTCTTTCAAAATGGAGTGGGCGGCGCGAAGCGCCGCCCAGTGTCTATTATCGTATAACCAAAACCCTCGCTGCCTGCTTGGCGGCCTTAACGCGTTCGAGCGCCGTCGTTTCGCGGCAGCAGGACGACAGTCGATCAATCCCGAATTTTACCAGTTCTTGGTGATGCGGATGCCAAACAACCGTGGATCGGTGACGAAGACGTTGGTGGTCAACGCCGTGTCGTCGGAGTTGAGGAAGGCGCCTGTGATTGCAGTCGTGTCGAGCACGTTCTTGACATAGACCATGGCCTGCCAACCATCCTGGTTGGTGAAGATCAGAGAGAAGTTCATGTTGGTGTAGCCGTGAAGACGATCATAGGGATCGTCATTGAACACACGCGCCCAGGATCCCGTCTGCGCATAGAAGTCGCCCCGCAAAGTCCCAGCCCAGTCGGCGCTCAACGGCATGGAATATTGCGCGCCGAATGAGAGGGTGACGTGCGGTGTGTTCGGAAGCTGGTTGCCTTCGAGGTTTTTGTAGAACCCTTCGCCACCGTTAGGTGCCGTGGCTGGGTCGAATTCGCTGCCAGTCGTGTCGATTCCGAATGGCAATCTTGGGTCTATTCCAGCGCTGTAGGCATAGAGACATGCGAGAGCCAAGCCGGATTCCGAGACATCAAGCCCTCCCGTCTCGTAATCTGGCGACCCTGGCGCAGGCTGCGAATTGCTGCCGCCATTGTTGTTGCGATATTGCGAGATCAATTGGTTGACAATGGCGGTTGGCAATATGCAATTCGATGTTTGGCTGACAAAGGGCTTGACCAGCATCCAGCCCGGTTGGCCGGCTGTACGGTCCATCAGATCGATCGCCTTGGATCCTTTGGCAAGCGAACTGTCTTCATAGCCGCCCGCAAAATTAAATCTCAGGCCCGGCACCGGTTCCCAGGCCGCCTCCAGTTCCGCGCCCTTCACAGTGGCGTTGAAGTTCAGATTGATCGAAGTACGATCTACAATGGTCGATATCTGATAGTTTTTATAGTCGTAAAAGAAAACGCTGCCGTTCAGCGTCAAGCTGCCGTCCAGTAATGTGTTCTTGGTGCCGATTTCATAGGCATTCACGAATTCCGGCTCGAAGGTCAGCGGATGCGTTGTCGCACTGGGCGAGGAAGCCACGATGCCGCCGAACCCAATCGGCACGACGCTCGGTGGGTTCGCTCCGCCGCCTTTGTATCCGCGAGAATAACGATGCATACAACATGGTGTCATCGGTGAAATCGAGTTTGGGATTCCAGTTGGCGGTTAAATGCCCGGTCCACTCCCTCCATTCCTGATCGACAACGCCCGTCGTGGGGTAACCTTTCCCCAAAACAAGCGTCCAGCTTGGGATTTGGACGAAATGCTTGTTGTCATCCGTCCATCGCAATCCGCCCGTCAGCTTCAGGTCCGGTGCAACTTGGTAATAAACCTCTCCAAACCCCGCCAATGAATTCAGCTTGTACGGATTCTGGCTGCGAAAATAATTGTGGCCGTCGCCATCGATTTTGCTGAGGGGGTTGGGGTCCACATATCCGCAGCCCAATCCGAGATAGGAATGGGCGACGACGTCGAGGCTAGCAGGCGCAGGACCGCACGCATTCGCGAGGACGGGATCGAACGGGCCGCCCTCCACATCTGCGGCGCCGCCAGAGTTTCCGTCCACCCCGTTGAGACGCTCCTGTTCGAGCGTGATCAAATTGAAAAATACGAAATAGTCTTCCACCGTTTGGTAGTGAAGATAGTTGGCGCCAATGCTGAAATTCAGCGGGCCGCTGAAGCTGGATGCCAGCCGGACTTCCTGCGAAAATTGCTTTGCATGTTCCTGGGACACATCCTCTCCAACAAGCCTGCTGGAGCATCCCAATTGCGGATCGCAGAACGTGCCGTCCGGTCCCACCAGACTGTTTCTCACGCCATCCGTGACGGCATGCAGATCGACGAATAGTCCCGGCGCCGTATTGAAACGATTATAGTCTTCGGTGGAATAAAGCTGGTCCCTGTTGTAACCGGTTTGAGAAATGAGCGTCAGCGCATCGTTGATCCGGAAGCTGGCATTGAATTCGAATGTGTCGTTTTTCGCCGTATATCCGGGGTCGAGTTCCGAGGCAATTACCCGCAAATCGGGGGACTGATTCAGACCGCTATAGGGATCGGTGCCCGAATGCACATAAAAATGCCCATCGGTACTGAAAATATATTCGGCAGCCCCGACGAACGGTATGGCGCCGGCGTTGGGCGTTTGGAATGCACTCGGCGCGTAAAGCGATCCCGGCAGGCAGCCTTGACTGAGCCACGCTCGCGCGCTGGAGTCGAGATTGGTCACAAGACCATCAGGCCCATCGACGGAGGATGGGCCGGGATCGCGCTCGCAAAGCTGCTTGCTTGAACGTGTCCGGTCGTCGTCTTCGTTGAAATGTTCCCAGATTGCATAAGCCTGCAGGCGTTCGATCGGCTTGAAGCCGACAGTTACGCGCGTGGACCAAAGATCGCGGCCATCGACGCTCTGCCCAGTCTCTTCATTGAACGAATAGCCGTCGCGCTTGGTCCATTCACCTGCAACGCGCAGATCGAGCCGGTCGTCAACGATTGGAATGTTCAACATGCCTTCAAGGCGGCGGTTATTGTAATTGCCCACATCCACCGAGGCCTGAGCCTCCCAATGATCTGTCGGCGTCGCCGACATGACGTTCACCACGCCGCCGTCGCATTGCGGCCGTAAAGCGTGCCCTGCGGACCGCGCAGCACTTCGACCTGCGCGACGTCGTAGAATTCCTGTTCGAAGAAATGATTGCGGATGAAGGGCGTGTCGTTGAAGGCGACCGCAACGGCCGGATCGGTTGTCACGGAAATCGCCTGCGTGCCGATACCGCGGATTTGGATCGAATAACCCGTGAAATTGGTCTTGGTGAAGGTGAGGTTCGGAACCTGCTTTACGAGATCCGGTCCGCCAGCGATCTGTGTGGAAGTCAGCTGTTCCTGGCTCAGAGCTGTAATGGCGATGGGGATGCTTTGCACGTCCGCGCCACCAAGTTTCGACGAGGTGACGGTCACAGTTTCCACAGGTGCCCGCGGCGCGGACTGCGCCAGTTGGATCGGCGCTACGGTGGTTTCGTCGAGCGACGATTGGCCAGGTACAACAGCTATGGCCCCGGACGAAGTGCGGCGGATGGTGAAGCCTGTTCCCGAAAGCAGATGGGTAAGGGCTTCGCCCTGCGATAGCGTTCCTGCAACACCGGTGGTGTGCACGCCCTTAATGGCGTCGTTTGACACGAGCAGCGTCGCGCCCGTTTGTATGGCGTAGGCATTCAATGCCGCATCGAGGCTGCCAGCCGGAATATTGAAATTTTCCGCGAGCGCGGCGCTCACTGATAAGGCAGCGAATGCAGCGCCAGCCATAAATATTTTGCGATAATTTTGCATCACTAAAATCCCCCAGTTCTGCGGTCATTCCCGGCCGACTGCAATTCAAAGTCTCAACGCGAAATCACAATCCGGTCACCCCGATGTTTCACCCGGACTCCGAATACCTGCTGTGCTGCTTGCGTGAACCCGTCGATGCCATTGATCGGAAATGAGCCATTGACAACCAGTTGCGCGGTTCGCGGATCGGTGATCACAAGTTGATGATGGTTGTAACGATTGAATTCCGCAGCCGCGTCGGCGAGCGAAGTGTGATAGAAAATGAGTTGGCCGCGCCTCCAACCGAGAGCGTCCGAAAGCGCCCGGATCGGCTGTTTGGAAATCGAGACCGACTCCGCCGTGGCCACGGCAACCTCGCCCGGCATGAGCACGACGGGGTGACTTGTATCTTTCGCATCGAGAGAGTCGATTTCGGCACGCCCTTCCATCAAAGCAACACGCAAGTTGCCCGGCTCGCTGCGGACGGAAAACTTCGTTCCAAGATCGGTAATGCGATGATTGCCAACGGTGACGACAAACGGATGTGCGCCATCGTGCTGGATGTTGAAGTAGGCCTCGCCCTTTTCCAAACTGACCCGGCGTTCCTTTCCATTGTCGGATAGGTGGATCACCGTGCTGGCGTTCAGTTCGATAACCGACCCATCTCGAAGCGTAAGCACTTCGCGTCCGCCAAACGTCGTGGCAAACGTCTGATAGGCCGGCGTTGAGAGATACAATGCGGCGACCCCACCAACGACCGCCAACACGCTCAAAGCGGCCGCGAATTTCAATGCGTTTCGTGGCGCGCGCGCGATCTCAGTCCGCGGGCGTTGCAAATCCACCGGTCGCAAAGCTGCGAGCCTTTCCGTGCGCCCCCAGGCCGCTTCCAATCGCCAGAAAGCTATACGGTGTGCAAGCAATTCATTCAGCCACGCATCGAGTTGTGACTGCAATCCGGCGTCCCATTCTGTTCGGTCGCGACGTTCGATCCATGCCGATGCCGCCTGCTCAACGGCCGTGTGAGCGGAAACCGGTTCTGCGGCGTGCGGGACCTCGCTCATGCCGGCCTCCGCGTAGAAATGGGCTGGCCGTAGAGCGCGTTGGCCAATGAGCGGACACCCGTATTGATATGTTCGGAAACCGTGTTTTCCGAAATGCCCATGCGTTCGGCGATTTCGCGGCGGGATAATCCCTCGATACGCCTCAGGATAACCGCCTCGCGGCATCGTGGCGGAAGATCGTCGAGCGCGGCACGCAGCAGGTGCAGCTCTTCTCGCGCCATGAGCGTACGGTCTGGACCTGGCGTGTCGGCGGCGACGTTCATCGCGTCCAGGTCTGCAACTGACTCGATCGGGATGACTTGGCCGCGCCGGACCTGATCAATCAAAAGATTTCGGGCAATTGTAAAGACAAGCGGCTTTACCGGATGAGGTATCTCTTTTTCCGCATGCTGGCAGACGCGCAGATACACCTCCTGCCGGAGGTCGGCGATGTCGGCGTCATTGCGTCCGCTGCGACGAAGGTACTGCATCAAAGCCGCCTCCAGCGGCAGCACTTCGCGAACGAACCAAGCCTTCACCGGGCACACGTCTCCATCCGCCCCAGCAGAGTGCTGAGTGCTTTCGTGATCGGTTTTGCCCTTGTCGACCATGCCCCCGTCAGCTTCCGCCTTTTGAGGGTTACAGCGAAGTCCTCACTTAGTAGAACGCAGCCGGTTGCGACCATTGGGGGAGAGAAAATGCAGCAGTCGCGAAATAATTTCCGCAACCAGCTGGAAATATTATTTCCTCGGGAAATTTGGGCGCCGCCCGAACTGGCCGGCATATTACGCGGGCGATCAGATGCCGGAGTACTGACAATGGGAATTTGAAATCCCACCCGGCAAAGCTATCCGCAACAAACTCCTACCGGATGACGGCAGCGAGGATGGCGCCAAGATTTGCCGATTCCCGACCGTGGTCTCCAGGTGGCTGGAAACACCAGGGTACTTCGTTGGTGGAGTGAGGGTCGGGAGCAGCGCGCGCTGATTGCCGGAGACGTAAACGAGCGCTAGTGCGTCAACGGCTCGCCGAACATTAGGGGAGGCCCTTTGCCGCCTGTAGGCATATGGCGTCTGTCGACCAACAAAGGCGGCGCATCGCCCGCCGCCCCGCTTAGTACCCACTTCTTTTTCAACTTCTATCCGCCTAGATGCGGTGATGGGCCTGACCGAGCGATGGCGAGGAAGGTGGCTGTCCCCGAAGATGCGTTTTGCGGGGTCCAGCGATGTGGCCCCAGGCATCAGGAAGAGGAGACAGCCATGGAGTATTATGCAGGGATCGATGTGTCGTTGGAAGCATCGAGTGTGTGCGTGGTGGATGGAAGCGGCAGGATCTTGCGCGAAGCGAAGGTGGCGAGCGAACCGGATGCGTTGGCGTTGTTCTTCAGGGAACTGAACTGCGCGGTGACGCGGATCGGGATAGAAGCCTGCCCGCTGTCGCAATGGCTGCACGCCGGCTTACGGCGGCAGGTTTTGCGGTGGTGCTTCTGGAGGTGCGTCACGTCAAGGCGGCGATCTCTGCGATGGCGGTGAAGACTGACCGCAACGATGCACGCGGGATTGCCCAGTTGCTGCGCATGGGTTGGTACCGGCCGGTGCATTGCAAGTCGCAGCCTTCGCAGGATGTGCGCGCCCTTCTGACGGCGCGCAAGCAATTGCTGGTCAAGGCGATCGATGTGGAGCTATGCCTTCGCGGGCTGTTGCGAGGCTATGGATTGAAGATGGGGGTGACCACGGCCCCGCGCTTTGCGGGCCGCGTTCGCGAACTCAGCGCCGGCCATCCGGTACTCGAACCGTTGGGCGAGACGATGCTGCGGGCGCGCGATGTCCTGCGCAGGGAGATCGCCGTGCTGCATCGCCAATTGCTGGCGATCGCACGGACCGACGGTGTTTGCCGGCATCTGATGACGGTACCCGGCGTGGGCGCCTTGACGGCACTGACCTTCAAGACTGCGGTCGACGATCCCACACGCTTTACCTCGTCGAAGCGGTTGGGCGCGCATTTTGGCCTGACGCCGCGGAAGTATCAGTCCGGCACGGTCGACGTCACCGGCCGCATCACCAAGGCGGGTGACGCCATGGTGCGCAGCGCGCTCTACGAAGCAGCCCATTCCATGCTCACCCGCGTGAAGAGCAACTCCCGCTTGAAGCGTTGGGCGATGGCGATCGCCAAACGCCGAGGTATGGGGCGCGCCACCGTGGCTTTGGCCAGGAAGCTCGCCATCGTGCTGCATCGCATGTGGATCAACGGCACCGACTTCCGCTTCGGCAAGGAGCAGGCCGCAACCGCATAAGCAATCGGGCAACGCGCGGAGTTTGTTGCCCGTCCCCTCTCCCGTCGCCGGGAGCGCGAAGCCGGTGAAGCCGCAGTATTGGGTGTGCCATCCTTCATCGGAACAGCACGTCATCCTAGATAGGCTCCCGACTTCCTCCCATCGCATCATGTGGCGGCCGCGTGCCGACCACGTACGGAAGCCTGATACCGGCGGCGAGAGAACAGGACAGAGCCTTGACTCCTCACGGCCCATTACGGAAGACCAATGCTAATCGTGGCGAAGGGCCCGTAGAAACCAACATTTTCGGATCGCCGCTGGTCGATTCCCCCGTCCATCGCGCCGAAGAAGAAATCAGCGCGATAGCCGACACTGACCTTCGCATTCGGAAATTTTAGTGAGAAACCCGCCATCCCGCCCGCATTGGGAATCGTTACGCTGCGCGAACGCGCAATATTAGCGTTATGAGCGTATTGCGATGTCTTGTGAAATACTTGATCGGCAGTCGGGATGAAATGATAATACTGTGTTAGCCCCATTGTTTGATGCTCGACGTGCGTCTTCTGCCTTCCGAAAAGTAGACCTGCGTTGACGCCCCAATCGAAGGCAATATCGGTATCTTCATTTAGACCGACCACAGGCGCCGAGCCTGTCCATGACAGCGTTGGGCCGAGGCCATGGAAGCTACGATCCATTCTCGCCGTAGCTTTATTGTATTGCCAGTATGAGTTTGTATAGAGGCTCGCCTGGAATGGCGGCAAATACTTTAGGTTCGCCAGATGTGGATAGGGAATGGCATCCAGCTTCAGATTTGTCTTCGAAGTTAACTGAGCAAATCGCACGCCGAAAGCGATTTCGGATGTAGCACTGTGCCCGAACAGTCCAAGGCCGACATCCTTACCCGCTTGGAAATCCAAAATGACGTGGCTTTCTTTCCTTTGCGCGTTGTAGTCAACAAACGGAACAGCGCCAGAAGTAACATGCCCATTCTCAGTGCCGTGAGGTTCGCCGCGGCCCGGAAATCCTGGATGTTGCGACGCTTGCGCGTCCGGCGTGATAAAGACTACCGGATCGAGCTGCTGATACTGCTGTCTTTGCGCGCTTGAACGCCCATATCGAACTGACGCGGAAAATATCCAATCTGACCCTTTGGGTTGAAGCGAAATACTGCCTTCACCGTCGAAGCTGTGCTTTGGTCCATCTTCAAGTGGCGCCAACTGCAGTGAAAGGCCGTGCTGCATGGCAACGTCTACGAAGTTCGGGATCAACGGTTCATCTTGCCCACTTAGGCCACTCAATTGTCCGCCCACTTCAATCCAAACTTGGGGGCTATCGGCATCGGCAGCCAAACCGGCTGTCGATATACAGGCAGTTAGCGCAAACGCCGAAGCCGATGTCAGAAGTTTCCAACGGATGATGGTACGATTGTTGCGCGTGTTAATGAGTTCACTCATTGTGTTCTTCCCCCTCAGAAGTGCTTGGTGACGCGGACGCCGAACAGGCGTGGATCCGTCAGGAACACGTTTGTGGTCAGGCCGCTGTCATCAGTGTTGAGGAAGTCGCCCGTAATCGCCGTCGTATTGAAGACGTTCTTGAGATAGCCGAGAACCTGCCAGCCATCCGCGCTCGTGAGGATGAGGGCCAGGTTTACATTCGAATAGCCACGAATTTTGTCGTAGGGGTCATCATTGAATACACGGGCGAAACTAGACGACTGCCAGTAGTAATCGCTGTGTAGTGTTGCCGCCCAATTCTCCGTAACAGGTAGCGTGTATTCCGCGCTGAACGACGCCGTGTAATGCGGCGCATTTGGCAGTTGATTGCCGCTTACATCTTTATCGAAGCCGGCACCGTTGTTGGGCGCCGGGCCATAGTCGTGGCCGTTATAGCTATTCTGGCCAGTATAAGGGTCACCTGGAGTTCCGGCAGCCGGATCGTAACCGGGATAACCATCATACGTCGGCGACAACGCATTTCCGCCACTATCGAAACCCGTAGGATTTGGCGTGTACGGGAAGCCGGTAATTGGATCGACATGCGAGGCGTATGAGCCGCACATATTGGAAATTGGCGATCCTCTGTTTCCCTCACTTGTATTCTTGAGTATGAAACCAACGACATACACCGGCACGACGCAGTTCGACGCCAGCGTTGCAGCCGGCTTTATCACCATCCAATCGGGATGGTTCGCAGCGTCTGTACGATCAATCAGATCGACCGCTTTTGAGCCATCCGCTATGCGCGTGGCTTCATACCCACCCGTGAACCCGAATTTTAGACCGGGCACCGGCTCCCAAGTGGCCTCGAGCTCCGCGCCCTTGATGGTCGCATCGAAGTTCAGGTTTACCGCGGTACGGTCGATGATTTCCGAAATCTGGTAGCCCTTGTAATTGTAGAAGAAGGCAGATCCGTTCAGTGTGAGCGCACCGTCCAGAAGCGTGTTTTTGCTGCCCGCCTCGAAAGCATCGATAAATTCGGGCGCGAAAGTCAACGGGTGTATCGGGTTTGGATGACAAAATAGCGCCCGGTGGGTTTGCGCCGCCTGCCTTATAACCATGTGCATAGGATGCATAGACCAGGGTTTGATCAGTGAACTCGAGCTTCGGTGTCCAGTTTGCTGCTGCTCGCCCTGTGAACTTACGCCACTCCTGGTTCAGGGGGCTCAACTGCGGATAACCATATCCTTCAATAAGAATTTCGCTGGGAATGCGGACGAAATGCTTCTGATCTTCCGTCCAACGCAGGCCGCCTGTCAGTTTCAGATCGCGTGTGAGGTTGTAGTAAACTTCGCCGAAGCCGGCATATGAGTTGAGCGTATACGGATTGTCGCTTCGAAAGTAATTATGTCCTTGTCCATTGATATTCGAGAGCGGATTGGGGTCGATATAGCTGAACGGTAACGGATCCGGTGAGGTGAGAGCGGATCCGGCCGTTCGGTTCCGTTCAGAAATTCTAAATTGTCGCTGACATTCGGAATCCAGATCAGCGGCGGATAGGCGGGAACAAACGCCGGGATCGCAGCGATCATCGTGATGCCGTTTATGAAGACATAATAATTCTCGTCCGTTTCGTAATGCAGATAATTGGCGCCGACGCTGAAATTGAGAGGGCCTGTGAAGTTCGACGCAAGCCGGAATTCCTGGCTTAGTTGCCATGACTTCTCCATGGACAGGTCTTCCCCGACCAACCTGTCGCTGCATCCCAACTGGGGATCGCAGAAATCGCCGTTCGGTTCTACAAGGCCGGGACGGACTTCATTGTTGTGTTCGCTCCAGATGCCCGGAGTGGTATTGAAGCGGTTGTAATCCTCAGTCGAATATAAGAAGTCGTTGTTGAACCCTGTTTGTGAGGTGAATTTCAGGTCGGGCGCGATATCATAGTCCGCATTCAATTCGACCGTATCATTCTTTGCCCGGTATTTGGGCTCGAGCGCGGATTCGATAACGCGCAAGTCACGAGACTGTGTCGTGCTAAGATAAGGATCCAGGGTGCCATGGATCTGATCACCTTCGTCAAGTCCGAGGACATACGGCAGAGAATATCCGTTTGGAACCTCGAAGGCTTCGGGCGAATAGAGCGAAACAGGTAAACAGCCCTGACTAAGATATCCGGTGTTCGAGCCGAAAGGATTAGTGCTAGGAGGAACCGGGACCATTCACGGAGCTCGGAGACGGGGCGGTCTTGCAGAGCTGTTTGGAGCTGCGAAGACGATCATCGCTTTCCTGGAAATGTTCCCAGACCAAATTGACCTGCAGGTCCTTCGCAGGGCGGAGACCGACAGAAATGCGGCCCGACCAAAGGTTGCGGCCATCGATCGATGAATTCGTGAGCTCATTGAAGCTGTAGCCATCGCGTTTTGTCCATTCGGCGGCAGCGCGAATATCGAGCCGGTCGTCGACAATGGGAATATTGATCATGCCTTCAAAGCGCCGGTTTTTGTAGTTTCCGATGTCGCCAGACGCCATCGCTTCGAACTGATCGGTCGGTTTTGCCGAAATGACATTTACCACGCCAGCTGTGGCATTGCGGCCATACAATGTTCCTTGTGGTCCGCGCAAAACTTCAACCTGGCCGACGTCATAGAATTCCTGTTCAAAAAAATGATTGCGGATGAACGGTATGTCGTTGAAGGCAACCGCCACAGCCGGATCGGTGGTCACGGAAATGGCCTGTGTGCCGATACCGCGGATCTGAATGCTGTAGCCCGTGAAATTCGTTTTGGTAAAGGTAAGATTCGGCACCTGCTTCACGAGATCCGGGCCGCCCGCTGTTTGTGTGGCGGTTAGCTGTTCCTGGCTCAGCGCTGTGATCGCAATCGGAATGCTCTGCACATCCGCGCCGCCAAGCTTCGATGAAGTGACCGTTACCGTTTCGACCGCAGCGCGAGGCGGCGGCGCGGCCTGTGCGAGCGCCATGGGCGGCGTATCGATGGCCGATTGTTGGTCGTTGCGCATCAAAAGAATGGCGCCCGACTGGTGGCGCACAACAAAACCCGTACCGGATAAAAGTTTGAAGAGAGCTTGGTCTGAGGACAGATTGCCGATGGCACCCTTCGTTCGCACGCCGCGAACCGCATCATCGGAAACCATCAGCTGAACGCCGGTTTGGGCCGAATAGGCGCCCAAAGCGTCATCGAGATTGCCGGCGGGAATATTGAAATTCTCTGCAAAAACAGCGCTTGTGAGCGAAGCGGCGCATGCGCTTCCCAGAAACAGCGGCTTCAGTAGTTTCTTTCCAGGCATTTGCCCCCCTATGCAAGACGCAGTGCGCCCCGTTTCGACATTCCCTTCGTGGCGCCCCTTCAGCGAGACATCACGATGTTTCCTTCCGATCGTTCGAGCCTGAGGCCCAACAGCTCGCGCGCAGCTTCGGCGAATTGATCGGCGTTACCGGCGCGGAATGTTCCGTAAATCTTCAACGCACCAGTGCTTTGATTTGCAACGATCAGCTTCCGGTCGTTGTAGCGATTGAACTCAGCCGTGGCGTCGGCCAGCGTGACGTGCTTGAAGATCAGCAAACCCTGCCGCCAACCCAATTTGCTCGCCAATTCCGTTTCGGGCTTGCGGCGCAAGGTGAGAGAATCCGCCGTAGCAATCGCGACATCGCCCGGCGTCAAAAGCGCCGCCTGAGGTTGGACGGCATTGGCCGGGATTCGACCAGCGCCTTGCCTTCCACAAGCGAGACTTCGAGCTTGCCCGGTTGCTTGCGAACCAGAAACTTCGTGCCCAGATCGGCAATGCGATGATCGCCAGCCACAACCATGAAAGGATGGGCAGCATCGTGTTTGATTTGAAAGTAAGCTTCGCCTTTTTCAAGTCTTGCGGTGCGGCCGCGCACGGCGAGAACGGTATCGGTATTGAGTTCGATGACGGAATGATCGGCAAGTGCAATGATACGATGGCCGCCCACTGGCGTGACGTAGACTTGGTCCTGCGGACGAAGAACATAAGCAGTGCCCGTGGCGCCCACCGCAGCGATGACAATCAATGCCGCCAGGCGCTTGAGCGCGAGCGGCCAGAAATTGCGACGGTCCTGCGATGACTTCGCTTCGCGCATCGGCGCATGCAACGCCGCAAGTCGGCCTGCACGGGCCCATGCCGCTTCGAGACGTAAATAGGTAACCAAGTGCACCGGAGATTGCGCAAGCCACTTGTCGAATTCGTTCTGGTCTTCCGTCGCCCAGTCCCAAAACTGGCGACGCTAAATCCATTTTGCGGCGCGAGCTTCTACAAATTCGGCGCTAGCCAGATCAGCATCGATTTCACGCGTGTCGCTCATGGCGTATCTCTCGATACGGCGTCTTCGGCGTAGAGTGCTTTGGCGAGAAGGCGCAGACCATTTTCCAGATGTTCGGAAACGGTCGCTGTTCCGATATTCAATCGGGCCGCAATTTCGCGGCCGGTCAAGCCTTCGAGTCGGCCAAGAATCACGACTTCGCGGCATCTCGGAGGAAGCCGGTCGATTGCGGTTTGTAGGCGCCGCAACTCATCGCGGGCGATGATATTGCGATCAGGCGCCGGCGCGTCAACGGCAATGCCCAGTGCCTCCAAATCGGCCACTGCTTCGATCGGAACGACATTCTGGCGGCGCATCTGATTGATCAGAAGGTTGCGCGCGACAGCGAAAACGAAGGGCTTTGCGGCGTCCGGAATTTGTTTTTTTGCCGCCTCGTGCACGCGTGCATATACTTCCTGTCGGAAATCTTCGATTTCGGCCTTATCCGGCCAGTGGTGACGCAGATAGGTCATCAAAATCGGCTCCAAAGGCAGGACTTCGCGGACAAACCACGCGTTTACGTCAGACGCGTTCACGGTCGCGCCCGCGCGATGCAGGCCCGCATTGAAACGTCCCGGTTCGTGTGTTTCGGCCATTCCCCGCCCGCCTTTGCCTTTCGAGGGTTCAGGAACGAGGCTACGGTGATTATGACAAAGCTAGCCGTCAAAGATTTGGGTTGCGCTCGATGTAATTTTGTTGCGCTTGAGTTCAGCGGGTGCGGATGGTTCCGGGAGAGTAGTCAACCGTGGAGCGGGTAAGGCAATCCGACTTGCAAGTGGGATGCGCGCGCGCCAGCGCTTCGACGAGGCCAGGCACTCACGAGAGCCAGCCAAACAGCAAAAGGGCGGCGATAGATCGCCGCCCATTATGGCTCGGAAACGTGGATTACCAATTCTTGGTGATGCGGATGCCGAACAGGCGCGGATCGGTGACAAACACGTTGGTCGTCAGGCCTGTGTCGTCCGTGTTCAGGAACGCGCCGGTGATCGCTGTCGTATCGAACACGTTCTTCATATAGGCCATTGCCTGCCAGCCATCCTGGTTGGTGAGGGTCAGCGAGAGGTTCACGTTGGTGTAGCCGCGAATCTGGTCATACGGCTTGTCGTTGGAGACGCGAGCAAACGTGTTGCCCTGCCAATAGCCATCGACGCGCCCGGTCGCTGCCCAATCGGCGCTGATCGGCATCGAGTATTGCGCGCCGCCGGACAAGGTGAATGGCGGTGTGTTGGGAAGTTTGTTGCCGCTCAAGTCCTTGTCGAAGCCCTCGCCGTTGTTGGGCGCGGTAGCTGGATTAAATCCCGCATAACCGGGTAACGGATCAGGCGCATAGGGTGCGCTTGTCGCAGGATCAAGTCCGGCGCTGTAAGCGTACAGGCATGCGTTTCCGAAACCACCAAAAAGGGGAGACACCAAAAGCTCGTTCACAGTCGCGATTGGCAAGATGCAATTGGATGTCATAGTTGGGAACGGCCTAGATACCAACCAATCCGTGTGGCCGGCTGTGCGATCCATCAGGTCGATGGCCCGCGAACCGTTATCGAGTGTGGCGTCCTCATAACCAGCCGATAGATTGAAACGCAATCCGGGAAGCGGCTCCCACGTGGCTTCTGCCTCCGCTCCCTTGACGTGTGCGTTAAAATTCAGATTAACCGAAGTACGGTCGACGATCTGGGATATCTGGTAGTTCTGATACTTGTAATAGAAGATATCTGCGTTGAACGTCATGGCGCCATCGAGCAGTGTGTTTTTTGTGCCCCCCTCAAAGGCATCGACGAATTCCGGTTTGAAAGTCAGTGGGTGGGTTACGTTGCTTGGCGATGACCCGCCGAAAATAAGGCCGCCAAAGGAGAAGGGTGCCACAGGAATGACGCCAGGCGGATTGGCGCCGCCGCCTTTGTAGCCGTGTGAATAAGAGCCGTAGACCATCGTAGCATCGGTGAAATCGAGTTTCGGTGTCCAGTTCGCAACAAACCGTCCCGTCCATTCCTTCCATTGCTGATCCAAAAAGCCCTGAGAAGGATCGGTAATTCCTTCGATGGGGTAACCTTTGCCTGCCATGGCAGTCCAGCTTGGAATCTCGGTGAAATGCTTTATATCGTCAGTCCAGCGTAAACCACCTGTCAGCTTCAGTTCCTGCGTCGCCTGATAGTAAACTTCGCCGAACCCTGCCCAGGAATTCAGGCTATACGGGTTCTGGCTGCGGAAATAATTATGGCCTTTGCCATCCAAACGGTCGATCGGATTGGGATCAACCCACGAGCAGCCGAACCCCGTATAGGTAAGAACTGTCGTCGGACCGGCCATTTGCGGGTTGCAGGAATTTGCTACGACGGGATCGAATGCGGTGTGGGACGTGGTGGGGATAGGGGTTCCGCCATAGAATTGGTTGAGATATTCCGTGAGCAAAGATATGGCATTGATAAAGACGTAATAGTCCTCGACCGTCTGATAATGCAAATAGTTGGCGCCAACACTGAAATTGAGCGGGCCGCCGAAATTCGATGCCAGCCGCAATTCTTGCGAGAATTGCTGGGCGCGCTCCTGGGAAAGATCTTCACCGACAAGGCGGCTCGAACATCCCAATTGTGGATCGCAAAACACGCCGTCGTTCCCGACAACACTATTGCCCTCCGGAAAGAGGCCAGTCAGGAATATTCCTGGTGTCGTATTGAAGCGGTTATAATCTTCAATTGAATTCAACATGTCCTTGTTGAACCCGGTTTGCGACGTGAGCGTCAGGTCTGTCGTAACATTGTAATCTGCATTCAGCTCGAACGTATCATTCTTTGCGTGATATTTTGGATCGAGCAAAGAATCCACAACGCGCAGATCTTGCGATTGATTCAAGCCAGCATAAGGATTGACGCCCACACCCACGAAGGCGCCGTAAATCGACACTGCGACAACGAAAGGAATGGCGCCGGCGCTGGGGGTTTGAAATGCAGAAGGCCCATATAGCGGCCCCGGCTTGCATCCCTGCGAGAGATAGTTGGCGTCATAGATGGACGGAACTATCGGACCATTAGGCCCGTCGACCACGGATGGTCCGTCATCGCGCGTGCAAAGCTGCTTGGTCGAGCGGGAGCGATCGTCGTCTTCGCTGAAATGCTCCCAGACGAAATTTGCGGTCAAATGTTCAACGGGATGAACGAGAAGGGAGACGCGGCCAGACCATAGATCGCGACCATCTATGCTGTGGCTCGTTGCTTCATTGAACGCGTAGCCGTCGCGCTTGGTCCATTCGCCGGCGACGCGCAGATCGAGCTTATCGCCGACGATGGGGATATTGAGCATGCCTTCCATGCGACGATTGTTGTAGTTGCCGACATCGAGCGAAGCCATCGCTTCATACTGATCGGTTGGCTTGGCGGACGTGAGATTGACGACACCTGCGGTCGCGTTGCGTCCGTAAAGTGTGCCTTGCGGTCCGCGCAATACTTCTAAGTGGCTGACGTCGTAGAATTCCTGTTCGAAGAAGTGATTGCGGATAAATGGAATATCATTGAACGCGACGGCCACCGCCGGATCGGTCGTTACCGAAATCGCCTGCGTGCCGATTCCGCGAATCTGGATGTTGTAACCCGTGAAATTCGTCTTTGAGAACGTCAGGTTTGGCACCTGCTTCACAAGATCGGGGCCACCGTTGGTCTGCGTGGCGGTGAGTTGCTCCTGACTGAGCGCCGTTATGGAGATGGGAATCGACTGAACGTCCGCACCACCGAGCTTTGAGGATGTAACGGTCACCGTTTCGACGGGCGCGTGCTGTGAAGGAGAAGCCTGTGCGATCTGAATATCGGGCGCTTCATACTCGGACAATTCATCCCTCAAAACACTGATAGCGCCGGATGGCTAGCGATGGGCTATAAACCCGGTGCCCCTCAATATCTGCGATAAGGCGTCGTTACGGGAAACATCGCCCGTAACGCCTTTGGTTTTCGCACCTTTGATATCGTCATCGAGGTAGAGAACATTTAATCCGGTCCTGCCGGCATATGTCGCAAGTGCGGATTTCAGGTCTCCGCCGGGAATACTAAAATTTTCCGCCTGTGCGCTACCGGCCAATGCTGCAGCAGATAAAACAACAACTTCGAGTGAGAAATTTCGAACGCGTTTCATATGATCCCCCTGAGTATTAATCGGAGAGCGCCTCGGCGCCCACCTCCTAGTTGACCTGGCGCGAAATGATCACTTCGCCATTGCTGCGTTTGATGCTGAGCCCGACGAGGTCGTGCATTGCTTCTAAAAAAGCATCCTCGTCGGTTGCTCTGAATGTACCGTCGATTTTTTTGAATCCGAGGGCAGAGTCCGCAATGACGAGCTGCTGTTGGTTGTAGCGGTTGAAGTCAGCCACCGCGTCTGCGAGAGACGTTCTATCGAATATGAGAACGCCCCGCCTCCAACCGAGCTCTTTCGTCAATGTGGCGACAGGTTTAGTGGTAATCGAGACAGCGTCATCTGTCGCAAACGCGACGTCTCCGCTTGTCAAAACTGCGGAATTCGTCTTCTTGTTTGCGCCATCGGACTCCACGCGGGCACTACCCTCGACGAGGGCAACTTCAAGTCGCGCAGAACTGGTACGCGCCAGGAACTTCGTTCCAAGGTCTATAACCCGGCGATTTCTGGCGATAACGACAAAAGGCAACTTTGCATTGTGCCGAACGTCGAAAAACGCTTCGCCACGGTCAAGCCAAACCTTGCGTTCGGAACGGTTTATCGCCACCCGCAAAGCGGTATTGGTGTTCAACTCGATGCGCGTACCGTCTTTTAGGGTGAGGACTTCGCGGCCACCAATGGGTGTCGCGTAAGATGACAACGTGGGAGCTCTGTAAAACTGGCCTCCCAAAACACCCAATACGGTCAACACGATCCCCGCTGCTCCAACCTTGGCGAACACAGCCCTCCTCGAACGGCTAATTGGCCGACGCTCCGGGCGACCCAACGCGCGCAACCGGTCAGCCCGACGCCATACGTCCTCGGCGCGCAGGAAAGCGACAGTGTGAGCCACCGACTTCGAAAGCCAGGTTTCGAACTCGGTCCTTTCCGCGTCATTCCATGTTGAGCTTTCACGTCGTTCAATCCACGCGGCGGCCTCTGCATGAATCTGGCGGGCGTTCGTATCCTCTCGGCCTTGCTCGGGCGCGCTGCTCATGGCTTCGCCTCGGGCAACTCGTCGTGGAATTCTTCGATTAACGCATCAATGCCGTTTGCGAGGTGCTGCGCGACCGTGGATTCCGCCAGGCCCATGCGTGCGGCGATTTCCTGGCGCGAAAGCCCATCAATTTTTCGCATGATCACAGCATCGCGCCAGCGTCCGGGTAACCGATCGAGCGCCAATCGGAGACGCTTCAATTCCTGCCGTGCCGCCACTGTCCGGTCTGGGCCGGGTTCTTCCGTGGCGACATCGACATCCTCGATATCCGCGACGGCCTCGATCGAGATTATCTGCTCACGCTTGAGGCGGTTTATGAGCAGGTTCCGAGCCACGGAAAAAACATACGGCTTGGCCGGTTCGGGGATACGGACTTGGGCCGCCTCATATGTCCGGACGAGCACGTCCTGACACATATCCTCCAGATCGGCTTCCCGATGCCAACTGCGCCTGAGAAAGCGTCTCACCATGGGCTCCAAAGGCAATACCTCCCGGACAAACCAAGCGTTCACATCCGAAGCGGCCGGTGCCACGCCGTGGTCCTGCGTCTGGTCGCTTCCGCGACTGTTGTCCGATGTGCTGGTCATCCCCCGCAGCTTCCGCCTTTCGAGGGTTAGAGTTCGTCATCTATAGAGTAGAACAATTCGCAAATGACGATGTACGTAGTGCTATGGATTTTTTTTGACCACACGTCAGGGGAGCAAGTTTATTGCGCGCCGATCGGCTGACCGGGCTACTTGAGAATGATGCACTTTGCGAGAGCTCCAGAAAGGGAGTTCCTTAGCCGGCTGTCAGGCGCCGATGGCAGCCGACAAAATCCGGTCAGCCTCCAAGGAAAAGGCGGCGGACTTCTCCGCCGCCTTGGTACCTCGGGAATAGAATTACCAGTTCTTTGTAATGCGAATGCCGAACAAGCGCGGATCGGTTACGAAGACATTAGTCGTCAATGCGGTGTCGTCAGAATTAAGGAACGCGCCGGTGATCGCCGTCGTATCGAGCACGTTCTTGACGTAAGCCATTGCCTGCCAGCCATCCTGATTGGTGAAGGTCAAGGAGAAATTCATGTTGGTGTAGCCGTGCAGACGATCATACGGATTGTCGTTGTACACACGCGCCCAAGAGCTCGTCTGTGCATAGAAATCGCCGCGCAAAGTGCCAGCCCAGTCTGCACTCAATGGCATGGAATATTGTGCGCCGAAGGAAAGTGTGAAGTGCGGCGAGTTAGGCAATTCGTTGCCGCCGAGTTGCTTATAGAAGCCCGCGCCACCATTGGGACCGTCATGCGGATTTACAGGTTGACCCAGATAAGCTCCGCATAGAGTCGCGAGATCAAAATAGTCGTTATCATTAGGCCCGAGTGGGTTACCGCCGCGATTGTTCACAATCGTTTGAACAACTGCCGATGTGGGGACCACGCAACTATCAGGCAATTGTATAAAAGGTCTCACGAGCGTCCAGCCTGGCATGCCCTGTGTGCGGTCCATGAGATCGATGGACTGCATTCCGTTGTCTATGCGGCTGCCTTCATATCCCCCTGCAAAATTGAACCGTAGACCAGGAAGCGGTTCATAAGTGGATTCCAGCTCCGCACCCCACACCTTAGCATCGAAATTCTCGTTGACCGCCGTGCGGCTTTTGATTTGCGATACCTGGTAGTTCTTATAATCATAATAGAAGATGTCGCCATTAAGCACCAGGCTGCCGTCGAGCAGCGTATTCTTCGTTCCCGCCTCATAAGCATTAACGAATTCCGGCTTGAACACCTTTGGATAGGAAAGCGTTTGCTCAATCGGGTTGCAGAGTGGTGTATTTGGAGCCGCACCATCGCAGTAACCCGGTCCGATCAATATATCGCCGATAGGCACCGGGTTATAACCGATCCCCGGGGGATTGGCCCCGCCGCCCTTATATCCGCGCGAATACGACGCGTAGAACATCGATTGATCGGTGAAATCGATCTTCGGCGACCAATTGGCGACGAACCTTCCGGTGAATTCGCCCCAATGCTGCTTAATATCTGGCAATGCGGGATAACCGCGATCTACCGTACCGGCAAGCAAGAATTCGGACGACAGAAGGGTTTGGCTGGGGATCGGCGTGAATATCTTGTTGTCATCTGTATAGCGCACGCCAGCCGTGATCTTCATATCTGGCAACACCTGATAGTAAGTTTCGGCGAACCCGGCCCACGAATGCAAGGTGTAAGGATTTTCACTGCGGAAATAGTTGTGGCCTTCTCCATTGATCTTATCGACGGGATTGGGATCGATATAGACACAACCTTCAGAACCCGGTCCGCCTATCGGGACGGGCATTTGAGACACATCCGCAGCGGTAAAAACCCCGGGAAATCTGGGCGTGCATTTCGTTGGATCGCTACTGACGTTGAACGTGCTAAGCGGACCATTTGTTTCTGCTAGAAGCGTGATGAGGTTGAACATGACGTAATAGTCTTCCAGTGTCTGGTAACGAGTGTAGTTCGCGCCCGCGCTGAAATTTAGCGGGCCGTTAAAATTCGAAGCGAGTCGAAACTCCTGGTTAAACTGTTCGCTATGCTCCTGTGAGATATCAAATCCCGCAATAGATTTGGAGCAGCCAATTTGCGGATCACAAAACACGCCACCCGGTGTCAAATTGGTATAATTGGCAAGCGGCGCGTCGTTGAACGTCACAGAGTCGATCTGCGTACTGTCGATGAAGATCGGAACCGTGTTGAACCGATTGAAATCTTCAAAAGAATACAGCCGATCCTTGTTGTATCCGGTTTGCGATGTAAAAGTCAGTTGCGGCGTCACTGCATAATCGAAATTGAGCTCGAACACATCCGATTTCGCCCTGTATTTGGGATCGAGCACGGAATTGATCACCCGCAAATTGGGCGACTGCATCATGTTTCCGTAAGGATCAGCGTTAAACATGACCGGGGTGGCCAAGGAAGTCGATCCATCTGGATTGTGTATAACGCCAATCCTGTCTGAAGTTGGATCGGCTGCTGCCTGGATGAACGGAATGCTCAAACCGTTAGGTGTACCATACGCGCCAGCATCATAAAGCGATCCCGGCTTGCAGCCTTGGCTCAGATAGCCGCTTGCCTGCACTTGGATATTGTCAACCGTCACGCCGTCGGCCGAAAGCGAAGAGGGTCCCGAATCGTGGTGGCAAAGCTGCTTGGTGGAGCGTGCGCGATTGTCGTCTTCGTTGAAATGTTCCCAAATGGCATAGGCTTGTAGCTGCTCGAATGGCTTGAAACCGACGGTCACGCGCGACGACCAAAGATCGCGACCGTCAATTGAATCATTGGTGGTCGCGTTGAATGCATAGCCGTTGCGCTTGGTCCATTCGCCTGCCACGCGTAGATCGAGCCTATCCCCAATGACAGGAATGTTAAGCATCCCTTCCATGCGGCGGTTCTCATAATTGCCAACGTCGATGGAGGCCATGGCTTCATAATTGTCGGTTGGCTTGGCGGATACGAGGTTCACCACGCCGGCGGTTGCGTTGCGGCCATAAAGCGTACCTTGCGGTCCGCGCAGCACTTCGACCTGGCTGACGTCAAAGAATTCTTGCTCGAAGAAGTGATTGCGGATGAACGCCGTATCGTTGAAAGACACCGCCACGGCCGGATCGGTCGTGACCGAAACCGCCTGGGTGCCGATGCCGCGGATGGATATCGAATAGCCAGTGAAATTGGTCTTGGTGAATGTGAGGTTCGGGACCTGCTTGACGAGATCGGGACCGCCGGCCGTCTGTGTGGCGGTCAACTGTTCTTGGCTCAGCGCCGTAATGGCAATCGGCACACTCTGAACGTCGGCTCCTCCAAGCTTTGACGATGTAACAGTCACCGTCTCGACAGATGACCGTTGCGGTACGGCCTGCGCCAACTGCAAGTCCGAAACTGAAGATGAGTCGCTCGATCTATTTCTGACGATCGCTATTGCCCCGTCATCCCGGTAAATCGTAAATCCGGTCCCTCTCAATATTTGGACAAGAGCATCGTCGGCAGAGAGCTGCCCGGAAGCACCGTTGGTTCTTGTTCCTTTGATCGCGTCTTCGGAAACGATCAATTCGACCCCGGTTTGCGTTGCATACGCATCCAGCGCAGCAGAAAGATCGCCGGAATGAATATTGAAATTGGCAGCGATAGCCGGCCTGAAGACAATCAAGGCTGTGGTCGCCAGAAAAACAGACTTGATCCGAATGAAATTCGACATGTCGCCCCCTCTGATGCTACTGACCGAAACTCGCGTACACGCTTGCAATTACTTGGAAAGCACGATGTCGCCGCCGCGCTTGGTAGTTCTGAGGCTCAATGCGGTGCCAGCGACCCGCGCAAATCGAGCTATATCGCCGGTGCGAAATGTCCCCAGAATTTCGAGCTTCGCTACGCCAGGGTCATCGAGGACGATCTTCCTGGTGTTGTAGCGATTGAATTCGCTCACTGCTTCCGCGAGCGTCGTGTGACGGAAGATGAGAATGCCGCGCCGCCAGCCGAGATCATTCTCCAAAACTGGAATCTCGTTCCTCGTCACGGAAAACGATGTCGCGGTCGCAAATATCCTATCGCCAGGCGTCAGTGTCACGGACCGTTTTCCAATATCTGCGATAGTCGCATCGAACCTCGCGCTTCCTTCTACGAGGCCGACTTCGACGTCATCGAAGTGCTGACGTACGAAGAATTTCGTTCCAAGGTCGGTGATCTGGTGATTCCCGACCGTCACCACAAAAGGTCGCTCAACGTTGTGCTTGACCTGGAAAAAGGCCTCGCCTTTGTCGAGAATAACCCTTCGTTGACTGTCGCTTGATGCAACACGAACGACTGTATCAGTATTGAGCTCAATCGAAGAGCCATCGGCGAGCGTCAGCGTCTTGCGCGTGCCCACCGGCGTTACATAGGTCGTATAATGTGGGGAGACGGAATGAAAGACTGCAAGAGAAACGCCGACCAAGATCGCCGCAGACGCCGCAGACGCCGCAATCTTCGCGAAGAGCCTACGAGGCCGATGTGTCTCCCTCTGCAACGGACGGAAGCTCTGCATGGCAGCCAGAACCTCTGTACGCTTCCAACCACTCTCAGCGCGCCAAAATGCGATCATGTGGGCGGGCGATGTATCCAACCAGGCGTCCAAAGCGATCTGGTCTTGGGGCGTCCAAGACTCGGCCTCGCGCTGGTCCATGAGCCATTCGACGGCCTGAGCATGGATTTGCTCGGGTTCTGTAGGTACGATGGGAGTGAATTCGTTCACGACTTTGTCTCCGTATCCCGCACCTGCTCGTGCAGCGCATTGATCAGAAGCTTTGCACCCTCGCCGAGATGTGCTTTCACCGTGAGCTCCGAGATTCCCATGCGAAGAGCAACTTCGCGGCGGCTAAGCCCGTAAACCTGCTTCAGGACCACTGCTTCGCGGCATCGCACCGGAAGCCTGTCCAAAGCTGCCTGCAGATGGCGGAGTTCGTCCCGCGCTATAACGGCTCGTTCCGGAAGTGGGGCATCGCTTGCAACTTCGATTTCCGCGAGATCGGGGACCCCATCGATTGGAATGATGCGCTCGCGCCGAAAGCGGTCGATCAGCAAATTCCGGGCAATTGCGAAGACGAACGGCCGAACGGGATCGGGTCGTTGAGCCTTGGCGGCCTCAAGGACGCGGATGTAAATATCCTGACGCAAGTCTGGGAGGTCGGCAGTATGCCGCCAACTGCGCCGGAGGAATTCCACCAGCAGCGGCTCCAGACTTAAGACCTCCGAGACAAACCATTCCTTGAGGTCACGCGTGTTCAAAACCGCACCCAATGGGTGCGGAGCGTTTGTTTCACGAGTTGTCCTGGAATTTTCCACCGTTGGCCCGCCGCCGGGGGGGTATGCCCCGCACTACAATACTTCCAACGAAACTCGCGTGGTTTCGGCCTACCCAAGAAAAGCCCGAAAGGCGAAGGCAGGCTCTTTGCCGAGCTTGGCTCATGAACATGTGGCTCACGACCGCGCGAGTGGCCAAGCCATCGGCATTCTATTTTATTGCAGAAATGGCGGAATTCTGCGATTCCGAAGGTCTAAGCGTAAGCTCAGGGGCTTTGTAACCCCTCCTGTCCCTGGCCTAGGGCCGTGCGACGGTCGCCATGTCCAGGGCCACCCCCGCGGTGACCTAAAAGATGTGATCTAGGACGGTGACCAGCTCAATCAAGGCACTGAAAAAAGGCGCCGGACCGAAGTTAGTCGCTTTTTCCAAAATCAGGGAAGCACTACCTTCCAAAGCCTATACTTATCGTCGTGTACGGACCATGGAAGCCAACATCGGTTGCGCTTCGTGCCTCCAGCCCACCATCTCGCGCACCGAAGAAGAAATCGGCCCGATATCCAACACTAACCTTCGCATTCGGAAACCGATACGAAAGCGCCGCAAACCCACCGACGTTGGGGACCACGACCATCCGTGAGCGCGAACGCGTTACAGGTGTGTGTACATTGAGCCGATCGTCCCGCGTCCGGCTCGCGCCAGCACAATGATGCCGAAGGCGGCGGGAATGAGCCATGGTATGGCCGGGATGCCAACCACCCAGCCAGGAATTGTATACCAGTGCTGGAACGCAACAGAAGGATCGGGAAAGGCGATACTCCGGGTCGCAAGACAAAGGAACGCCACCCCGTTGATCGCCACGAACACAACGGCACTGATGCGCCCGATCCATCCCACGCGCCGTAAAGACAACGCGAACGCTACCGTCGCCAGGTAAGTCAGTGCCGATCCAAAAAAGAGCAAGGCATCCGACAGCGCATTGAGGATGTCATGATTGCCGAGACCAGTTCCATCTTTCGCCGCAGCGCAGAATTCGTATTCAATCGCAGCGAACAGAGCATCCAGTGATCCGGCAAAAATGATTGCAGCAAAACCCAGCGATGCAAAGAAAGCTTCTCCTGCCCGCCCCAAAACGTCCTTGAGCACGATAAACCCGCCTGCAATCGCCAGGGCTGCAACAATGAGGACGAGATAGCGAAGCACGTTCTGGGCAGCTGTCGTCTGCTGCGGGGGACCATAACCGGGCATCAAGGAAAACAGCACAAGCGGCGATATCAATAGAAGTCCGGCCGCTGCCGCCATGCGGCGATCTTGGTCGCGTCCGACAATCGCCCATGCTCCAACCCGCCAGGCGGTAACCGCGATCACGCCGATCTCTACCGCCGTCAGGACGTAAGCTTTCGGCGATGTCAGCACCATTGGGGTGCCGAATATCAGGAACACCGCGACAAGGCTTAGCCCCAGAATAGACAAGCTGATTGGTCTGGCGGTGTTTTCCGTTGTCTCGGTTAGCGCCATTTCGTTCCCCTGAGCACGAGGTTCAGTCCTCAGCCCGGAATGAACCCATCAGTACTGCAGCTTCAGTAATCGCGGGTCTTCACAACCACGTCTTGAACTTTTGCGACATGGTTCAAGAGCGTGCTCGGGGAATGGCCCATGAGATCGAGTACCTCGCGAGAGAAATGCGCCTGGTCCGCGAAGCCCACCAATGCCGCAGCGCTGGCCAGTGTCTGACCCGCGCGCAACGCCGTCACGCTGCGGCGGAAGCGGAGAATACGTCGATATCGCGCCGGCGACAGACCGTAAGCATCTCGAAACAGCCGCTCCAGTTGGCGGACGGAAAGCTCGGCGCGGCGGGCGGCATCGTGGATAGACCGGCCGGCGCGTATTACCGCGGCAGCCACCGCGACGCGGCTATGATCAGGCGGCGGCGGCCCAATGGGGCGGACAAGTTTTGCAGCCGTGCCATTGAAGAAGGCTTCCGACAGCACTCCCACTATGTGAGGGGCCACGTCTTCAAGCGAGATGTCGTAGTCAGTGAGCTCGTTCAGCGGAATGCCGAGCCAAGCCCGCGCCACCAGTGGATTGAGGTTCATGACCTGGATCGGCTCGCCCGTGCTGGTGCTACGCCGGCCTCAACTCAGTGGCCCTGACAGGATCAACCTGTCGCGCATCCAGACCAGATCGCAGCAGACATCGGGCATGGTCACCCGACCGGGCTTCGGCCGGAAACTGCTGAACATCACCCCGCTCAGCGGATTGGCGCCTGCCGATGGCGAAATCATTGGCGAGGTCAGCCCCTCTTTTCGGTCACATCAGGTTCGGCACTTGTAGACCGGCGCGCACCACTACCGTACGGGCGGGTGATCACCTCGAGGAAATGCCCATCGGGATCGGGGAAATAGACGCCGCGGCCGCCATCGTGGCGATTGATCTCGCCGGGCTTGGTTTGCTGTGGATCGGCCCAGTAATCTAGGCCCAGGGACTGGATGCGGCCAAAGACGCCGTCGAACTCAGATTCGCTGATCAGAAATGCATAGTGTTGGGACGTGATGGGTTTGCCGGTGCTGCGGAAATCGAGGGAGACCCCGTTGTCGAGATCGACCACATGGAACGGTCCAAACCGCTTGGGCTCTGCCCGGCCGAGCATCTCCGCCAGAAAGCGCGAAGAGGATTCCTGATTCCGGCATGAGACGATAGTGTGGTTGAGTTGCACTGCCATAAAATCGCCCGTTCTGGGTATCGCGACGGTACCTCACATCACTCGGGCCGACGCGTTCATGCACAAATTACTACTTGGTGAGCAAACTCCAAACATTGGTGCAGAATGCCGACGTCCGGGTCGCGCCCAAAAGCGGTCAGAACACTGAGCCATGGCGGCGATGCGTAGATGGTGCAACATCCACCATTGGCATTCCCATCATCCCCTGCCGCGCCTAGGCTGAATCGACATTCATCGCATCCATATCATGGCTGCGGCGAGGTGGACGAAGGCTAGGAAGTGAACAGCGCGTCGGTCGTAGCGTGTGGCGAAGCGTCTGAAGTGCTTGAGCTTGTTGAAGCAGCGCTCGATACGGTTCCTGAGCCGGTAGATGTCGGGGTCGTAGTCGTAAGGTTGCTTACGCCTTGGATGAGGTGGGATGACCGCGGTTGCGCCGATGGCGGTGATCGCCTCGCGCAAGGATTTGGCGTCGTAGGCACGGTCGCCAAGAACATAGTCGGCGCTCTCGCCATCCAGCAATTTCGCGGCTTCTGTGATGTCGTGTGCCTGTCCCGGCGACAGAGCAAAGCGCAATGGCCGGCCCAGACTGTCGGCCAGCATATGGATCTTGGTGGTCAGTCCGCCTCGGGAGCGCCCCAGAGCCTGGTTTTGGCCCCCCCTTTTCCGGTGGCGGCCTGCTGATGCGCGCGCACCAGCGTGCTGTCGAGCATCAGGTACTCGTTCTTTCGATCCGCCGTGAGCACCTTGAAGACGCGGTCCCAGACACCTGCCTTGGCCCAGCGTGCGAAGCGCTGGTGCAACGTCTTCCATTTGCCGTAGCGCTCGGGAAGATCGTGCCAATGGGCGCCCGACCGCAGCACCCACAAACACCCGTTCACGAACAGTCGATTGTCGCGTCCCGTGCGGCCCGGATCGCTCTTCTTGCCCGGCAAAAGCTCGCAAATCCGCGCCCACTGGGCGTCCGACAACTCGTAGCGCTTCACCATCCATAAGCCCCAAATCACATGATCCGGAACAAAATAAATCAGCGACGATCAGCTTTGTGAATCCTGAATGTCGATTGGTCCTAGTTCTCCCGAATTCCCCCCGAGATGGTTCGGGCGTAGTCGTTAGCGCAGCCGCACCTGACAGTGGGCGAAGAAGGATGGGCGTGAAGACAGACCCACATAGCCGATAAGGCTATCGAGGAGTGGCGCTACTGAATAGCTCGACGAGCGGCGTCGCGCTGCGCATGCTCAAATGCGTCGGCGAATTGATTAAGTTCGGTATCGGTCATTCCCAGCGCGCGGCCCTTTGTCCGCCAGGTGGCGACGGCGCGCTCCACGTCGGAAAGGATTTCCCTGGCGCGCGCCGCTGAAATGTTGAAGTACCGAGTGACGGACATCAGGCCATCAATTGTGGCCTCCGGCCCGGCGTCCTCGGAAATCCAGGTCTTGAATTCGCGCACGCGCTCAGGCGAGGGGTTCAGATCGAAGGCGGGAGACAGCCGCCAAAGCTCGCCTGTTTCATGCAGGAAACCATGATTGAGCAGGTGATCGTCGATGTTGGTGATGAGTACCGAGAAGGCGATGCGCCGCCAGAGTTCGTCTATGTCCGCCTGCGCGCGCGCGCAGTGAACACGGATGGCATCGACGATCTCGGTATAGGCATGATCCTGCCCGTCTCTGCGCTCCACCCCCATCATGGTGGCGGCTGACGCATAAAGGATGCGCGCATCACCCTGGCGATCGAAGCGTCGGATCAGCGCCACTTGTGCGCCGTCGCTGTTCACGAGGCGGGCATCCGCGGCATGGATACCTGCATCCCTGGCCAATTGTAGCGCAAGGACTTCACCCTTGGTGACAGCCCGCTCGTCGGCCACGCTGGGAAATTTGCCAATTGATAATTGACCATCGTCGTCGATAACGGTGCATTTGGGACGCAGGCCGCCAAGTGAAGTGCCGCGACCACGCAGATAGGCGAGGTCCGCTGCCGTCTCGGCGTGGTTCTCGACCGCGCGAGAGGCAGCGAGCAACTGGCCCAGTTCAATCAAGGGCGGCGCAGTGCGGCGCCCCTGTTCCTGCGCGCGCTGGAAGAACCCGTCTTCGTCGCGAAAGCGCAGCGCGCCGACGCGGCTCGCGTCATCAACGGCTAATAGGTAATCGAGTGCATTGAGCGGCTCGTTATCTGCTACTTCGCCATTGCCCCGCGCCTCCTGACGGCGTTTGGCATGATCGCGCTTGATGACCTGCTTCCCCCAACCATCCGGCTCGCAATCGGCAATTACCGCATGGAAGACGGAACCGTCGGCCGCCTTCTTGTGAAACTGGGGACCGACAAGCAACCGCAAAGTTGGGTCGAGGGTGAAGCGCTCTTCGGCAGCCAGCCATTCGGGGGAGTATTCGAAGGCGGCGTTCTCCCGCCTGCCCTGCGAGTCGTAGTGGAGCCGTCCGACCTGTGGACCGTCATCTAAGTAAATGTCGATCATGCGCTTCATGTCGAGGCCCGTGTCTTCTTCATGCGGACGCGCTTGGGAAGCCGCTCCTCATCGAGCATCAACCCCACATCGTCGCGAGAGGCATCGATAAGATCGCGTAGCGCATCTCCAAAACCCAACACAAAGAGTGCCATCGCGTAGACCCCCAGCATCACGGAGGGATCGCCTTTTTCGACACGAAGATAGGTGCTTTTCGACACGCCCATGCGCTCGGCAACCGCAGCCACAGTAAGGCCTCGCTTGCGCCGTGCGGTCGCAAGGTCGGCCCCCAATTTGGCCAAGGAACGCTTGACGGGGGCAGGCAAAATATCGAGAACAGCGGAACGCATATACAGACCTATTTATAATACTTAATCTCCATTAAGGTATTATATATAGCACCATAATTGCCACAAGTCGAGGATCTATCTGCCGCGAATAAGAACGCTCTTGGCCGCAAATCTTGCGGCGAACAATTCCTGGCCGGCCTGTACCAGCGCCTCACCAGCAGGGGTCTTCGGGGCAAGCTGACGACGGTCGCGGAACTGCCATCAGACAGCGAACTGACCGATTGGATCAGGGAGGCCATGGTGCTCAATGAGCAGGGCGTAAAATTGCCGCCGCGAAAATCCGAAGGACCCAAAGCGGGCGAGATACCCGAAGCCTTCCTCGGAAAACTCGCGGCAAATCCACAGGTCAAAGCTATTTTCGACTGCAAATCAACGTCGTTCCAAAAGGAATACAATGTCTGGATCGACGAGGCGAAAAACGATGCCACGCGAGACAAAAGGATCGACGAAGCGCTCGCCTGGGTCACGGACGGCAAGGGTCGCTTCTGGAAATACAGCAAGCCCGGATGATTTTGGTATGAGCCGTGTGCGGCAGACTAAACTGCTAAAGCCCTGCAATGAGCTTCTTGAGCAGCGCATTGAGCCTCTCTTGCTCGGTCGGCGACAGCATCGACAGCAACTTGGCTTCATTCGCGACATGGCGACCGATTGTTTCATCGATCAAGTGCTTGCCGGCCTCGGTAAGCGCGATCAGCTTCCCTCGGCGGTCGTTGGGATCGGGACGGCGCTCGACAAGGCCGGCCCTTTCGAGGCGGTCGAGCCGATTGGTCATGCCGCCGGAGGAAATCATCAAGGCCTCGTAGAGGGTGGTCGGCGAGAGCATATAGGGTTCGCCCGAGCGCCTGAGCGTTGCGAGCACGTCGAACTCTCCGGGCTGAAGCCCGGCGGCCGCGAAGAGCGGGTTCATGTGATCTCGCAGCACGCGTTCGGATGCGTCCGAGAGACGTCCGAATATCGCCATCGGTAGCGCGGGCAGATCGGGGCGCTCGCGTGCCCATTGTTGAACAGCCATATCAGCGCGATCCATGGGAATTCCTCTTGACGAAATGTCTCTTGACGTCAAGACACATTGCGTATACTAACACGCCAGAGAGGCAATAGCGCAACTCGTGGGCCAAGTGAAGGACAAAGAGATGACCAAGATGATTTTCGTCAACCTGCCAGTGACAGACTTGGCCAAGGCAACGACATTCTATGAATCGATCGGGCTTACCAAGAACCCGCAATTCAGCGATGACACGTCTGCCTGCATGGTGATGTCGGACACCATCAGCGTCATGCTCATGACGCACGCCAAGTGGCGCACGTTCACGAGCCGCCCGATCGCACCCGCAACGTCGAGTGAAGTCATGCTTGCCGTCTCATGCGACAGCCGCGAGGCCGTTGATGCGATGAACCAGGCGGCTGCCGCGAATGGCGGCACGGCCGATATCAACCCGGTGCAGGATCTGAGCTTTATGTACAACCGCAACTTTGCTGACCCAGACGGCCACATCTGGGAAGCGATGTGGATGGACATGGCCGCCGCAGGCGGGGCGACTGGCTGAAGAAACTCGCCTAGGAAATCACCCGTCTTCTGGCACAGCCCGCGAGGATAAACATTGACGACATTATCCGCCCAAGCCGATGCTGATCGTGGCGAATGGCCCGTAAAAATTGCGCATGTAGGTTTTCTTTGTATCGATCCCGTCATCCATCACGTTTGTGGTGCGTCTACCAATTTTTGGTGATGCGAATACCGAACAGGCGCGGATCGGTGGTGAAGACGTTCGTGGTCAACGAGCTGTCGTCCGAATTCAGGAACGCGCCGGTGATAGCCGTGGTATCGAACACGTTCTTCACATAGGCCATCGCCTGCCAACCGTCCTGATTGGTGAGGATGAGCGCGAGATTGACGTTGGTGTATCCGCGCAGCTTGTCGTAATCGCTGTCGTTGAAGATGCGCCAGTAGGAATTCGACTGCCAGTAGAAATCGCCATGCAGGGTTCCGGCCCAATCACTTGAAAGCGGCATGGAATAGTCGGCTGAAATGCTGGTGTTGAAGTGCGGCGTGTTGGGAAGCTGGTTGCCGCCGACGTCTTTCGCGAAACCTTGGCCGCCGTTCGGCGCGGTAGACGGATCGAAATTTGGATCGAAGCCAGCGGAATAGGCCAAATAGCACATAAAGGGAATAGAGTTGCCCATGCCTCCCAAGGATAGATTGACGTCGTCTTTCGGCAAAATGCAGTTTGATGTCTGCGTGGGAAACGGCTTGACGACAAGCCAATCGGTATGCCCGGCAGTGCGATCCATCAGGTCGATCGCCGATTGGCCGCTATCGATCGTCGCGTTCTCGTAACCGCCGTTGAAGCCGAATTTCAGGCCGGGCAGCGGAGACCAGGTTGTTTCGATTTCTGCACCCCGGACTGTGGAGTCAAAGTTCAGATTAACGGCGGTTCGATCGACGATCTGCGAAATCTGGTAATTCTTGTATTTGTAATAGAAGACATCTGCATTCACGACCAGCGCGCCATCCAGTGCTCCGTTTTTCGTTCCCAATTCAAACGCATTGTTGAACTCCGGTTTGAAGGTCAGCGGATGGGTCTGATTGCTTGGGGACGTGGTGCACAAATCCCCGGCACAGAGAGGTATCACGCCGGGCGGGTTCGCGCCGCCGCCTTTGTAGCCATGTGCAAATGAGGCGTAGACCAATGTCTGATCCGTAAAATCGAGTTTTGGCGTCCAGTTCACGACGGCGCGCCCAGTCACTTGTTGCCATTCCTGATCGATTTCGCCCTGTTGCAGAAGGCCCTTCCCTTCCACAAGCGTCCAGCTGGGAAAGATCGGGAAATCTTTGGTGTCATCGGTGAAGCGCAATCCGCCCGTCAACTTCACGTCTGGCGTCAGCTGATAATAGGCTTCGCCGAATGCTGCCCAGGACTTTAGGCCGTAGGGATTGTGGCTCAGGAAATAATTGTGGCCTTGGCCATTCACACTATCAACCGGATTGGGGTCGATATATTGGCAAGCTATCCCTCCGAAAAGAGGAACACCAATTCTATCCAGGCTTGCCGGTTGTGGGTTGCAGCTATTGGCGCCTATTGGATCGAAAGGGATATGCGGCGCGTCAACGCCCGGCGTACCGCCGACAAACATGTTATTGCCCACTGTCATGGAAATAAGTGTGAACAGGTTGGAAAACACATAGTAGTCTTCGACGGTTCGGTAGTTGAGGTAATTTCCGCCCACGACGAAATTCAGCGGGCCTTCGAAGCTGGAGCTTAAACGAACTTCCTGGTAGACCTGCCGCGAACTCTCCGATGAGCGATCTTCCGCAATAAACCGGCTCGAGCAGCCGAGCTGCGGATCGCAGAACTCATTGTCCTGTCCGACATATGTTCCTGGAGTGTTGGGATCAGAGACAGATTGACGATCCTGCAGAAAATTATCGACCGTATTGAAGCGGTTGTAATCTTCCGTCGAGTATAAGAAATCATCGCTATAGGCGGTCTGCGATGTGAGTATCAGGTTCGAAGTGACATTGTAATCGACGTTGAACTCTACCGTATTGTTTTTTGCGCGATAGACGGGATCGATCTGCCAGCGAAACCACCGAAATTGGGTACGACTACCGTTCGTTTGCGATCAAAACTTGCAGAGCGCTGTTGGGTATCCGTCGGTCTTACCCGCCGAGACCAATACTCACCGTGGCAAAGGGACCGCTGAAACCCAGATTCTTTGTGTGCCGTGTATCGATACCCGCATCGACCGCGCCGAAGAAGAAGTCCGCGCGGTAACCGAGGCTGAATTTCGCGTTGGGATATTTGATCGAGACGCCCGCGAAACCGCCGAGGTTGGGAATTATCACGCTGCGCGAGCGTGTGTGGGAATGGGCGGTATTGTAGACGCGGGAATAGTAATAGCCATCGTAAATGCCGTTATAGGCTTGGGTAATCGGCATGTGATAGGCTTGGGTCGCGTGACTGATCTTGGCCTTTTGCCTGCCGAATAGCAGAGCGCCGTTGATCCCCCAGTCGAATGTAAGTTCGCCCGCCTCCTTGTTGCCCAAAAGAGCCGCCGAGGCTTTCCATGACAGGGAAGGGCCGACGCCGTGGAAGCTCCGCGCGGCCTCGGCAAACAAGGTGTAGTTATAAAACGAGACGGCATAATGGAAGCCGGCACGTCCAATATGGATTTCCGGCCGTCCCATGGCATTGACCTTCGACTTGTTCGAGAACTCAGCAAACCGGACACCGATATTGATCGTGGAGGTTGCATCATGCCCGAAAGCGCCAAGGCCAACGTCCCTGCCGACGCTGAAATCGAGAACCGCATGACTTTCGTCATATGCGAGTTTCGAGTCGGCGAATGGATTATTCTTGGCACCTATCAAAAATAGGCCGCCATATGTGGTTGGGGCAGCCGTCTGTTGATGAACATGACGATTGGTACTGGATCGCCCGTACAACAAGTTGACGGAAAGCATCCAATCCGAACCTTGGGGCTGGAACGTGGCCCCTCCCTCCAGCCCGAACGCAAGGCGGGCCGGCCGCTGCGTGTCGGCGAAAATATTGTTCGCGTAAGGGCCTGGCGTTGGCGAGATCGCCGTCATAAAGGGCGGCGTAAAAGGTGTGGAGACGCCCTGCAATTGCTCCATCTGCCCGCCAAGATCTATCCAGACGGTCGGGCGAGTGTCTTCCGCTTTCGCGGCATCGGTCGCACCGATATAGGCAATCAAAGCCAGCGCAGACGCGGTAGCAAGAAATTGTCTGCGGACTGTTGTGCAACTGTGCGTTTGGATAAGTTCGCTCATGATACTGTCCCCCTTCACCAATTCTTCGTGACGCGCACGCCGAACAGACGCGGGTCTGTCAGGAACACGTTTGTTGTCAGGCCGGAATCGTCACTGTTCAGGAACGCACCGGTTATGTCCGTCACATCGAAAACGTTCTTCACATAACCCATCACCTGCCAGCCTTCCTGGCTGGTCAGGATCAATGCGAGATTGACATTGGTATAACCACGCAGGCGATCATAGGGTTTGTCATTGAAGACGCGTGTCCAGGAATAATCCTGCCAGTAATAGTCGCCACGGATCGTGGCAGCCCAATCGGACGTCACAGGAATCGTGTAGTCGGCCGAGAACGATACGGTGAACGGCGGAGCGTTGGGCAGCTCGTTCCCGCTCAAATCCTTGGAGAACCCGGCGCCGCCATTTGGCGCTGGGCCATAATCAAAGCCGTTGTAAGTATTTTTGGCTGTGGGACTGACAGTATCGAATCCGGGATACCACGGTGGAACAAAAACATCCGGCGCCGGAGTTGGCGTGTAAGGTAACTGCGTTTCTGGATCTATGTTTTTGCCATAATCGCCGCATGCAGAAACAGCCGCGTTGCCCAGACTGGAATTTTGCCGCCCCTCAATAAAGGCTGCGATGACATAATCCGGAAAGATGCAGTTCGAGGATTGCGTGACGAATGGTTTGTAAACAACCCATCCCGCGTGCCCCGCTGTGCGATCCATCAGGTCGACCGAATTGGACCCATCCGCGAGTCTTGTATGCTCATAACCGCCCGCGAAATGGAATTTGAGGCCCGGCATCGGCTCATACGTTGCCTCAAGCTCGGCACCCCTCACGGTCGCATCGAAATTGAGATTGATCGAAGTACGGTCCACGATCTCCGATATCTGATAACCCTTGTAATCGTAGAAGAAGACATCGCCGTTCAGCGTCACCGCGCCATCCAGCAAAGTGTTCTTTGAACCGAGCTCAAACGCATTCACATATTCAGGCGCAAATGTCAGCGGATGAATCGGAACACCGGTAACCCCCGCGCCATAGGCGAACAAAACCGCACCAGGCGGGTTCGCGCCACCGGCTTTATAGCCCCGCGCATATGACCCATAGACCAAAGTCTGATCGGTGAAATCGAGCTTGGGCGTCCAGTTGACAGCGAAGCGGCCGGTAAATTTCTGCCAGTCCTGATCGACAGTGCCGATGCTGGGATAGCCATAGCCTGCAACCAGCAGTTCACTGGGAATAAGCGTGAAATGCTTCTGATCGTCAGTCCAACGCAAACCCGCCGTAAGCTTCACGTCGTCAAGAACGTTGTAATACACCTCGCCGAAGCCAGCATAGGAATTGAGAGTATAGGGATTGCGGCTGAGGAAATAGTTGTGACCTTCCGAATCCACGCTGGTCAACGGCGCAGGATCGATGGAATAACACACCTCTGTCGGGACACCCGCGCCATCGACCGGATTGGAATATTGATAACCTCCCTCGCCGCCTATTATCTGACCATATCGAATGCAATTGCTATTATTCGAAACACCTGGCGTCCATTCGTTCAGTCCGCCCAAGAGAGGTCGTGCAGCCGCACCACCAAAGCTCGCCGCAAATAAGGTCAGCGTATTTGCGAAAACATAGTAATCCTCCACCGTTTCGTAATGCATGAAGTTCCCGCCAACGCTGAAATTGAGCGGTCCGGTGAAGTTGCTGGCCAGCCGAAATTCCTGATTCAACTGCCAGGCGCGCTCTCGCGAAATATCCTGCGCGACAAGCCTGTTGCTGCAGCCAAGCTGGGGATCGCAAAATACGCCGGTAGGCGAAAAGCCCTGCCCTCGATCCGTACATCCCTGAGAGCTGGTCTCAAAGGTGCCATCATTGCAAACAAAATTCCCGTCCGGAACAACGACGCTTGCTTGATACGGATTGTTTGTACCTAACTGCTGAAAGATACCCGGCGCCGTGTCGAAACGGTTGTAATCTTCCGTCGACCACAGAAAATCCTGATTATACCCCGTTTGCGATGTGAAGGTGAGCGCGGGCGTCACGTTGTAATCGACATTTAACTCGACCGTGTCGTTCTTGGATTTGTAAATCGGATTTATTTCGGTTTCGATTGCGCGCAGATCAGTAGATTGCGTTGTACCAGCATAAGGGTCACTTATTCTGACACCGTTGCTTACCCAACCTGCCACCACATAAGGCAAAGAAAATCCATACGGCACGCCAAATGCCTCTGGAGAATAGAGCGATGTGGGTAGGCACCCCTGACTTAGATATCCCGTTGTGACATAAAACGCCTGACTGACCGGCCCACCACTCAATTCTCCCGGCACAGGCACATGAACTCCACCCACACTGGATAAGCCCGGGTCTGTTTTGCAGAGCTGCTTCGACGTACGCATGCGGTCATCGTCTTCGGAGAAGTGTTCCCAAACGAGACTGGCTTTCAAATTCTCCAGCGGCTTCCAACCGATCGACAACCGGCTTGACCAAAGATCACGCCCATCGACCTGATCGCCGGTCAAAATATTGGTGGTGTATCCACTGCGCTTGGTCCATTCACCGGCCAGGCGAACGTCAAAACGGTCATCCACGATTGGGAGGTTGAGCATGGCCTCAAAGCGGCGGTTCTTGTAGTTGCCGATGTCGGCAGAAGCCATAGCTTCGAACTGATCCGTGGGTTTGGCTGTCACGAGATTGACCACGCCTGCGGTCGCGTTGCGCCCATAGAGCGTGCCTTGTGGGCCACGCAAAACTTCGGCTTGGCTTAAGTCATAGAATTCCTGTTCGAAGAAGTGATTCCGGATGAAAGGCATGTCGTTCAGGGCGACTGCAACGGCAGGATCGGTCGTCACCGAAATGGCTTGTGTGCCGATGCCGCGAATCTGAATGCTGTAGCCGGTAAAGTTCGTCTTCGTAAATGTCAGGTTCGGCACCTGCTTGACCAGATCGGGACCGCCGGCGGTTTGCGTGGCCGTCAACTGCTCTTGGGACAACGCAGTGATCGCAATTGGGATACTCTGCACATCCGCTCCGCCCAGCTTCGACGAGGTGACGGTTACCGTTTCCACGGCGGCTCGTGCAGGCGGCGTCGCCTGGGCCAATTGCAGGGACGGTATGTCGATGTTCGAGCTTTTACGGTTGGCGCCGACAATTTCTATGACACCTGACGGGCTGGGATTTGCGACGAACCCTGTTCCCTTTAGAAGACGCGACAGCGCATCCGGCGCGGTCAGATCGCCCTTCACACCGGCGGTCTGTATATCGTGGACGGCTTTGGCCGAGACGACGACCGCGACACCGGATTGCGCGGAATAGGCGTCCAGCGCCGAAGCCAGATCGCCGCGGGGAATGTCGAAAGATGCCGCCTGCGCAGCCGAGGTCAGAATTACCACGCAGGCCGTGCCCGTGAGCAATTTCCCCATCAACGAAAGATTTTTCATATTCCCCCCTTCAATGAACGTTCCGTCAGTTCCAAACGGCGGTTCAACGCGCCAAGACCAATTCGTTGCCGCGCCGTTGCGCGCGAAGACCGAAGATATTGCGCGCCATGCGGGCGAACTCCTCAAGGTCGTTTGTCGGCAGCGTGCCGTTGATGGTTTCGCGCGTGGCGCGGGGATCTGAGATCACGATTTTGGTTTCGTTGTAGCGATTGAATTGCGCCGCCGCTTCGGCAAGTGACGTTTCATGAAAAACGAGCATGCCGTTGCGCCACGCCAGATCCGTGGTCATATCGCGAGAAGGTTTTTTCGTCCGCGTAATCGATCCAGCAGAGCTGATGATAATGTCACCGGGCAATAATTCGGTTTGCCGTGCGCGGCCGGACGAATCCTTCGATTCAAATCGTATGCGGCCTTCCAGGAGCGACACCTTGAGGTGCTCCGCGCTCGACTGAACGGAGAATTTCGTGCCCAGATCGACAATGCGTCCGACATCGGAAATAACAACAAAAGGCCGCTTTTCATCATGGTGGACATCAAAATAAGCTTCACCGTGTTCCAAACGCACAAGCCTTTGATGTGGCGTTTGGGCGATGCGAACCATCGTGTCGGTATTGAGTTCGATTTTGGATCCGTCGTGCAGCTTCAGCGTTTCGCGGCCACCAACCGTGGTGGCATAAGTGTCGTAACCCGGCGTCGCGAGATAGGCGGTGAAAAGCCCACCCGAGAGCAAGGCAAAGCCACAAGCCGCAACGATCGGCAGAAAGCGGCGCGCATTCGCGGGGCGAGCGACGGTGGCGGCGGCCGGCTTGCCGAATTCCGGTGCGCGCAAAGCCGCGAGACGTTCGGTCCGCTTCCAGCTCGCATTCAGGCGGAGAAAAGCCACTCGGTTCGTTGGCGCTTCATTGAGCCATGTTTCGAATTTCGCTTCATCAGCCTCGGTCCAATCAGCGCAATCGCGACGCTCGACGAACTCGGCCGCCCGCATCTCGATCATGCGGTTGGGCACAACATCGAATTCGTTTTCGACGTCGCTCATGGTTTTCTCCGGATGTTCGCGGGCTCGCCGTGCAGTGTGTCGGCCAGCAGGCAGATGGCGCGCGACAGGTAGCGCGTTACGCTGAACTCACTGATGCCCATGCGGACGGCGATTTCCTCACGCGAAAGACCCTGGATACGCCTCAGAACGATGGCCTCGCGACAGCGTTGCGGCAGGCGATCGAGAGCTGCTTGCAGATGGCGCAATTCGTCTCTCGCCAATGTGATCTGATCGGGGCCTGGTGCATCGTTGGCAAGGCCGAGATCATCCATATCGGCCGCGGCCTCAATGGGAACGATGCGCTCGTGGCGGGCGCGATTGATGAGAAGGTTGCGTGCGGTGGTGAGCACAAACTGCCTGGTATTTTGTGGAATTTCCTTGCGCGCGGCCTCATAGACGCGGACGTAAACGTCCTGTCTGAGGTCGGGCACATCGCTCGGATTGCGCCAGTTGCGTTCCAGAAATTGCATCAGCAATGCCTCTAGCGGCAGAACTTCACGATCGAACCATTCGTCCGCCGCAGACACGGCTGTTCCTTTGGCTGCGCCGGGAAGCGAAGCCGCCGCTGCGGGTTGAAAGTTCAAATTCCCGTCCATCCCCTGCCCTCTTTCCCGACCATCGGAGATGTGGAACGTGGGGGTCAGCTATAAGACACCTCAAACGGGCCGAAGCGGACAATGAGAATCAGAATTTTTTCGCTGGAGAGAATGCCGGCAATCTTATTGCGCAACCACGGTGAGCCATCTTGTGCCGCCCTCGCTAAAACAGCGGAAATGATATCTCCGGTGAAGTAAGATCAGTCGATGATTTGGCCAAGCGGGTCGGTCAAGAGCGCCGTCGCGTGAGCCGCACCTTGTCGCTAGCATTTCTCAGCCCGCGTCTCACACGGCAAATTCTCAAAGGTGAGCAACATGCAGCATTGCGGCTCTCAGCTCTGCTGGACACAGACATTCCGCTTTCATGGGAACGCCAGAATAAGCTGTTCGGAATTTCCTGATTTGGGGCCAAAAAAATTCCCTGTTATGTGTTTCGGAATTCCCTGTTTTGTATGGCTATGTATGGTAGCCGACGTTGCAAATGATTCAGGTTTCATCGCGTTGTTTCTATCTGCGCTCTATCGAATACCGCGGCAATCGAATACCGCGGCAAAAGTAAAATATTCCCTGTTTCGGCCTAGAACAAAGAGTTGCTCCGCAAGCCGCAACATCGCCCACCGTTTCGGCGGTTCAAACCAAGGCCCCCACTTCGCGTGAAACTGGGGGTCGGCCATTGGCATTCGGAGACTGCGGCCGAATTCATCGGAAACCTTCGCTGTTCCTGAAGTCTCTACGCCCAGTTCGCTGGCAAAAATGCCCGCACCGCCTGCGTTTTTGGTGGGGATGTCTCACTGGTCGGGTTCGTCGGGGAATGAATGGCGCGGGGGATGGGAATCGAACCCACGTATGCAGCTTGGGAAGCTGCCGACCGAGGATGTCAGCTTTAGATCAGAAGCAGCCGTTGGCACCGCCAAAAGCCATCTAAAATTCCCTCATCCGCTCCGCATTTCACCGAGCCATCTTCCAACCGCAGTCAAATTCCTGGTAACACTCAATCAGTGACCGGCTAGTATTGTGCTTCGGAACAATGCATTAGCGCCGAAATATATTGCTTCACGCGGGTTCGGCGGCGCTCCGGAAATCCTATAGATAATGCGAATTTAGCGCCGGCGCCCGTCGGCAGGGCAGTACATTCTCTGCAATTGCGAACTCTCCGGATTGAACGCATTGCGCAAATCGGCACTTTACAAAGCCGTGGCCTTGTTACTGGACCGCATACCATTCTGTCCGATCCTAATTTAGAAGGTACGCCGCTCTCGGAGAGGGAAGTGTTGCGACGCTGGCTGATGCTTTCCTTGGAGGACTTGCGCGCGGCACGAAAGGCCGGAAGAATTGGGTGGATCAGAGGCAAGCGCGGTTCTGCCTGATATCGGCCGAGCGCCGTGCTGAAATACATTTCGGAATTCAAGGAGCACAAATGTCTCGCCCGCGAAAGAACGCATTGTTTGAACTCGGTGACCAATGGATCGGTGCAGTTTCCGTAAGTTCCATCTTCTACCGTTTCTGGTTTGACCAGAGAACTGGAAGAACGAGTCGCGCAAGCCTTGGCACAGAGGATTGAAGAAGCAAAGTTGAAGTTGGCGACCATTGTGCTCAATGGTGGCAAGCAGATTGCCAATGCAATGCTCGCCACCATTCTTGAAAAATATTTTCTTGAACGCACAGATCGGCTTCCAAGCAAGAAGGCAGCTCGAGCGGCAGGGCGCCTGATGCTGAGTTGTTGGGGTGCGACCTGTCGCGCCAGCGAGTTTAACGAGGAGAAGCAAAGGGAGTTTGTCGACTGGTCAATCGCCAAAGGACACAGCCTTAGTTATACCTCACGCAATCTCTCGGTCCCTGCCGCGGCGTTCTCACATTCCAAAATTCCGCATGAGATTGTTTATCAACCCAGCGCTCTGCGGGAGAAGTGGGTTCTCAGTCCGAAGCCGACACGGCATCGTTTCGTGCCGAGTGACGAGGAATTGGCTCGCTTCCTCTCTCATGATCTTCCCGAGCGTCTTTGGCGATGGACGCTCATTCAGCTCTGTACGGGTGGTAGGCCACAAACAGCGATCGATCTCGCACCAAACATGCGCATGCGAGAGAACAATACGCTCGATCTAAACACACCGGGGCGAATTCAGAACAAGAAATTTCGTGCGACGGTTCGCGAACCGGAAATCCTGATCGCTTGGTTGGATCGCTGGGAAAAAGAGGCGCAGAAAGCGAATGGCAAAGCATCGCTCGATCGGAGTTGGAGATATTGCGGGTATGCCTCACTCGAGAGCGTGCAGACGGCTATCGAGCGGGTGCGCGCAGAACCGGGGGTAAATCTTCCGCGACTGTCCACTTACTGTTTTCGTCATAAGGTCACGACGATCCTTCGCCGTGCCAAGCACTCGCATTGCGTGACCGAAGACGACATTTCAATGCAACTTGGGCATCGCCGACCGCACCTTCGGATGACGGGCGACTATGGCGAATGGGACCCTGAATATCTGAAAAACGCGGCAGCCGCGATCGACGGTTGGTTCGTCGACATGCAACGGCGAGTCACAAACCGGGCTTTATTAACGCAAGGTTTTAGCAAGTCCGCCCCAAATCAGCGTCGAGTAGGGGTCACGGAAAGCCCTAAGCTATTGAAAATAATGGTGGGCGCGACAGGGATCGAACCTGTGACCCCTACCATGTCAAGGTAGTGCTCTCCCGCTGAGCTACGCGCCCGCCAGACGGGGCCCGTCCTATAGCCGCCGCTCCGCGTGCAGACAAGCGGGCATTCAGGCGGCGATCATCCGTTCGACTTCGGCCACGATCTCGCGCAGATGGAAGGGCTTCGATAGCACCTTGGCCTGTTTGGGCGCCTGGCTGGAGGGGTGCAGCGCGACGGCCGCGAACCCCGTGATGAACATGATTTTCAGGCCGCTGTCGGTTTCGGCGGCCCGCTTGGCGAGTTCGATCCCGTCCATGCCGGGCATCACGATGTCGGTCACCAGAAGATCGAACCGGTGGGATCTCAGGCAATCATGCGCCGAATCGCCATCGCCGAAATCGGCAACCACATGGCCGGCCTTGACCAGGGCTGCTGCCAGGAACCGGCGCAGCGCCTCGTCGTCTTCCGCCAGAAGAATATGTGCCATTACCCACCCCTACCCGGCGTTTTGTTTAAGACAAGCCATCCATCTGGTAAATGCAGGAGGCGTGCCGGGCCTTTGGTTAACCAATTCTTAAGATACAGCATTCCCATCCCCGCGCGATGGGAAATACTGTGCCGTAATGGTGCGCCTGGAGTGGCCGATGAAACTGTCGTGGATTGTGGCCTTGGGCATGTCCGCATCGCTTTGCGCCCTGCAGGCCCGGGCCGCCGCCGATCATTGCCCGCCGCCCCATATCACCAAGGTCGCACACAAGCCTGTAAAGCATCACCACCGCAAACATCCCGCCGAACCGCGCTATTATGGGGATGAATACGCAAGCCCGCCAATTCCGTCGCCTCCGCCGCCGCGGCCTGTTCATCACCATTTCTGGCGCGATGGTTATGGCAAAATTTATGAAATCGGCGCGCGTCCGTGGGTGGCGCCACCGCCCTGCCCCTGTCCGCCGGATCATCGCGGACGGTTACCCGCATTTTGCCGGTTCGATGTCTGGTACGGATTCAACCAGCATTATGGTCTGGAATCGGGACTCTGAGCTTGATCGCGTGCCGCTTTAAGTGATCCAATTTCGGTCACTTCCGCGTTGATTTGCGGAAGCCTTCGGAAAGAGGGATATGGCGCGTCACCCAGTAGATCATTCCAGCACCGATCCCGGCATTGCCGAGCTTTATGCCGAACCGTTCACAATCGCCCGGCCGGCCGCGCAGACCCAGCCCTTCGTCTTCGCCTCGCCCCATTCGGGCAGGCATTATCCCGCTAGCTTCGTCGCCCGAAGCAGGCTCGCGCCGCTGGCGCTGCGCCGCTCGGAAGATGCGTTCGTCGATGAGATATTCTCAGGCGTGGTCGATCTCGGCGCGCCGCTGATCGCCGCGCGTTTCCCGCGCGCGTTTCTCGATGTCAATCGCGGCCCGCAGGAATTCGACAACACGATGTTCGCCGGCACGCTTCCCTTCGCGGTCGATTCGCAGAGCCCCCGTGTTACAGCAGGTTTAGGCGTTATCCCGCGCGTGGTGCGCGATGGCGCGGAGATCTATCGCGAAAAACTCTCGCCCGCCGAAGCCGAAACGCGCATGGCAAAGCTTTACCGGCCCTATCACGATGCGCTGGCAAAACTCATCGCCGACACGCGCGAACAATTCGGTTTCGCGATCCTGATCGATTGCCATTCCATGCCATCGGCGGCTGCTGTGCCCGATGTGATCGTGGGCGATCGCTATGGCGTTTCTTCCGCCCCGATGCTCACGCGCCTTGCCGAACATGCGTTCGAGACGCGCGGATTTTCCGTGGCGCGCAATACGCCCTATGCTGGCGGCCACACGACCCATCTTTATGGACGGCGCGGCGGCCCGGTGCAGGCGTTGCAGATCGAGATCAGCCGCGCGCTTTATCTGGATGAAGAGCGCATCGTGCCCAGCGCGAAATTCGCAAGCTTGCGCGCGCGGGTGAGCGATGCGTTGCGCGTGCTTCTGGCGGCCGATCTTTCGACAAGCGGCCTTCCGCGCGCAACGCCGCTTGCAGCCGAATAATCAAGCCTTGCCGATCTTGGCCCAGCTCTCGTCGGTGTCTTCGACGACGATGGTGACGTAGCAATAGCCGAGCACATAACGGAACAGCCGGCTGCGAACGCAGCCCTTGAGCGGCACGTTGCGCATCGTCGGGCCATCGCCCGGAATGTCCACGAAATCCCCCACCGTCGGGATCAGGGCGAATTGCGTTTCGTCAACCTGCACATCCACCGGATTGGTGTTGTCGACGGGCGTGGCCGCCCCCTTGGGCAAGTAGCGATAATCGATGCCGTATTTCACGAGCCAGCCTCCATGTGATGGGCGCATCGTCACTGGCGCAAAAACTTAGTCAACCGGGCATGGTGCCACCCGATAAGAAAAATGGCCGCTCCGGGGGGCGGAGCGGCCAAGTTCAGGGAGGAAACGCCCAGGAAGGGCGGCGGCGTCGCAAGCGAAGCTCGCAATGCCGCGCTGCAACAATAGACCAGAACGCAACTGCGAAATCAAGCGCGGCAAATGCTTTTGGCTGCGCCCGTCTGCCGCAGAAAACCTAGATTTTATAAGGAAAAATTTGGCGCTGGATGCCCAGAAACTAGCCGATATGTGATTATTGCAGTGCAGAAATGACAGCTTGTCGGCGCATTCCCAGACGTTCGCCCTGCCTCCCGAAAAGGCACGTTAGGCATCGCCAATTGAAAGCCATCCGGCGCTGGCCCTAGATGAGAAGGAACCTGTCGATTCTTGCGCCACTTCCCACGAGGCAGAGACCCTGAAAGTCCTCATCGTCACCGATGCCTGGGCCCCCCAGATAAACGGCGTGGTGCGGACGCTGGAAGTGTTGGGCCGCGAACTGGAAATGCTGGGCCACGAGGTGCGGTATGCAAGCCCCGAAGGCCGCTTCAGCATCCCGCTTCCGACCTATAACGAGATCCGGCTTTCGATCTTGCCGCGCCGCAGCCTCGAAAAACTGATCGACGATTTTCGCCCCGACACCATCCACATCGCCACCGAAGGCACGATGGGATTGTCGGCACGCGCGATCTGCATAAGGCGCGGATTGCAATTCACCACATCCTTTCACACGCGCTTTCCCGATTATGTGCATGTGCGTTTTCCCTTCGTGCCGAAGGATGCGATCTACCGCCTGCTGCGCTGGTTTCATGCCCCCGCCTACGCGATGATGGTGGCGACCGAAAGGTTGAAACGCGAACTGGAATCCCACGGCTTCACCAACACACGCATCTGGTCGCGCGGCGTCGATGTCGATCAATTCCATCCGGTCGCAGGCGCCACGCTGCCGTTCCAGCATCCGGTCTGGCTTTATGTCGGGCGCGTTTCGATCGAGAAGAACATCGAAGCGTTTCTTTCGCTCGATCTGCCCGGAAGCAAGGTTGTCGTCGGCGAAGGGCCCGCGCGCGCGGGCCTGGAACGCAAATATGCGAACGCCCATTTCATCGGCAAGAAAACCGGCAAAGAACTGATCGCCGCCTATAGCGCCAGCGATGTATTCGTTTTTCCCAGCAAAACCGACACATTTGGGCTTGTCGTGCTGGAGGCGCTGGCCTGCGGGATTCCGGTTGCGGCCTATCCGGTTCAGGGCCCGCAGGATGTGGTTGGCGATGCGCCGGTGGCCGCCCTCGACGACGATCTGCGCCGCGCCTGCCTGCGTGCGCTGGAAATTCCGCACGATGCCGCGCGCGCCTTTGCGGAAAAGAATTCCTGGCGTGCCTGCACCGAGCAATTCCTCGCGAACCTGCCGCCCTAGCTTTTCATCGTGACGATCACGCCGCCCTGTCCGCGCCGCGCCCGCACATAATCGAGGGCGGCGGCGGCTTCGCGCAGGTGAAACTTGGCGGCGATGCGCGGACGGATATTTTTTTGCGCGGCCCATTCCAGAACCTCTTTTAACGCAGCACGCGCGCGCGCCGGATCGCCCTGGACCATTTGCGGAATGTTTGCCGTCAGAAGCTGCGCATCGCGCGCGAACAGCAAAGGCAGATCGACACGCGGCATACGCCCGCTCGCAAAGCCCGAGCAGACGATCCGCCCGCCCATCGCACATGCCCCCACTGCCGCCTCGAACGCTTCGCCGCCGACCGGATCGAAGATCACATCGGTGCCCGCACCGCCTGTCAGTTCCATCACGCGCTGTTCGAGCGGGGCGGCCCCCGTATCGATCACCTCGTCGGCGATGGCGGACGCAGGCTCGCCGCGCGTCCCGCTGGCGGCGGCGAACACCCGCGCACCCATCGCCTTGGCGACCTCGACGGCAGCAAGCCCGGCAAGCGCGCCCGCGCCCAGCACCAGCACCGTTTCGCCTTTGCCAAGCCGGGCCCGCTCCTTCAGCGCGAGCCTTGCCCCCGCATAGGCCATGGGCAGCATGGCGGCCTCCTGCGCGGCAAGGCCAGACGGGAGCAGAACGGCATGCCCCGCCTTGGCGACGGCTCGCTCGGCGAAAGCCCCCCAGGGGAAGAAAGCAGCCACGGAATCGCCCTCTTTCAACCCCTTGACCCTCGCGCCCACGGCGGCAATGGTCCCGGCGCCCTCGAGACCCGGCACAAAGGGGGTGGGCGGCAGCGGCCGGCGTTCGCCGGAAGCGGCCGCGATATCGGCCAGATGCACGCCGGCAGCTTGGAGCGCAATGACCACTTCGTCAGGTCCGGGAGAGGGAACGGGCGCATCTTCGAGCGCCAACCCACCCACGCCGCCAAGCCGCGCCGACCGGAAAACCTTCATCGACCCATCGCCCCATCCGCGCAGCGAAACCCGCCACGAGACGATGGCGCGCGGACGCGCGGGCACGCAAGGGTGGACATGGAACGATGCCGATCCGCCGCTGAAGCTTTCGCGCAACGAATGGATATTCCTCGCGCTCTCGATCCTCGGCTGGTCGCTGTTCGTGATCTCACTGGGCAAGGACACGTCCTGGGATTTCCGTAATTATCATTGGTACATCCCCTACGCGCTGCTGAACGACCGGCTCGGCATCGACGTCGCCGTCGCCCACCAGGCGAGCTATTACAATCCGCTGCTCGATGTGCCGTTTTATCTTCTGGCCACCCACACATCTTCTTGGTTCGCGCTCGGCGTTCTGGGCGCGGTGCAGGGCGCAAACGCCATTCCGCTTTACATCATTTCGCGCCAGAGCCTGCGCACGCCCGAACCCTTTCTGGGTGCAGCACTGCTGACATTGCTGGGCATGACCGGCGCGCTCACGCTCAGCCTTCTTGGCACCACCTACTACGACAATGTGATGAGCGTGTTCTGGCTTTCGAGCCTCGCCATTCTCATCGCCTGCCGCGAAACCCTTGCGCGCGGTTCGCTTGTACGCACCGCGCTCCTCACCGCTGCGGCGGGCCTTCTCGCCGGAAGCGCCATGGGCCTGAAGCTTCCCGAAACGCCGTTCGCTGTGGGCTTTGCGGGCGCGGTTCTTCTTCTGGGCGGCGATTGGAAACATCTCTCCACGCGCCTCATCGCGGGCGGCATCGGCGGCGGACTCGGCTTTGCGCTGTTCGCGGGCTACTGGATGATGAAAATGGAAACGCTGACGGGCAATCCGCTGTTTCCTTATTTCAACGAATACTTCAAATCGCCGCTGGCGCTCGCCTCGCCCTATCGCGACATGCGCTTCCTGCCGCACGGCTTCTGGAACACGGTGCTCTTGCCCTATCGCTTCACGCTCAACTGGGCCATCGCCGACGATCTTCCGTTCCGCGACATGCGCGTGGGGCTTGCCTATGCCACCACGCTTATCGCACTCGTCTTCACTGCCATCCGCCTGCGCGCGAAGGATGGGTTCGTCGCGCCTTCGGCAACGCGCATCCTGTTCGCTTTTGCAGGCGTGGCCTTTGCCGCGTGGATTTCGATGTTTGCGATCTATCGCTACATCGTGGGGCTCGAAATGCTGGCCCCCATCGTGATCGCGGCTGGCGTGGGCTTGTTGCCGATCCCGTTCCGGCCGCGCCTGATCGCGCTGGGCGCACTGTTCCTCGCCATGCTTGTCTACGCGCGCACCGATTATCTCGAACGCGTGCCGCTCGGCGATCCCTATGTGCAGGCCGATATCCCGGCCTTCCCGCATCCCGACAAAACGCTGATCGTGATGACGGGCAATTCTCCCTTAGGATTCCTCGCCCCCCTCATCCCGCCTCAGATTCCGATGCTGCGCATCGACGGCTGGATGATGCAGCCCCAGGACGGCACGCTGCTGACCAAACGCATGCGCGGCAAGGTCAAGGCGTACCAGAAGAAAAAGGCGGACATTTACCTTTTGGCCGATGCCTATGACATGGCCCGGGCACGCGAGGCGGTGGGCGGTTACCATCTTGCCATTCGCTGGTTGGAATGCAGGGTGTTCGAGTCTAATCTTACGGGGCTCTACCGCCTCTGTCCCCTCGCAGCCAAACCGCCCGGCACCAAATGATCGACCGCAACGCGACCGTAGCCGTGCTCGTGCCGTGCTATAATGAAGAAGCCGCCATCGCCACCGTGGTGCGCGATTTCGCCAAGCATTTGCCGCACGCCGACATCTTCGTCTACGACAACAATTCGAGCGACCAGACCATGGCGCGCGCGCGCGAGGCCGGCGCCATCGTGCGTAGCGAAACCCGGCAGGGCAAAGGCAATGTGGTGCGCCGCATGTTCGCCGACATCGAGGCCGATATTTACATCCTCGTCGATGGCGACGACACCTACGATGCCAGTGCCGCCCCCAAACTCGCCGCCAAGCTGATCGACGAAGGCCTCGATATCGTTTCGGGCAGGCGCATCGCGACCGCGACGGATGCCTATCGCCCCGGCCATGTGCTTGGCAACAAGCTGCTCACCGGGTTGACCGCCACCATGTTCCGCGTCGAGCTGCACGACATGCTGACCGGCTATCGCGTGATGTCGCGCCGCTTCGTGAAATCGTTTCCTTTCACCGCCGAAGGCTTCGGCATCGAGACCGAACTTTCGGTCCATGCCGTGCGCCTGATGATGCCGTTCGCCGAAGTCGACACGCCTTACAAGGAACGCCCCGTCGGCTCGGTGAGCAAGCTCAACACCTATCGCGACGGGTTCAAGATCCTCTTCACGATCGGTGGCCTGGTGCGCGAGGAACGCCCGATGGTATTTTTCACCGGCATATTCCTTGTGCTGGCGGCGGCATCGCTGTTCTTCGGTATTCCCGTCATCACCGAATATTTCCGCACCGGCCTTGTGCCGCGCCTGCCGAGCGCGGTGCTCGCCACCTCCCTGATGCTCTTGGGCTTCCTGTCGCTGATGAGCGGCGTGATCCTGGATACGGTCACGCAAGGCCGCTGGGAGAACAAGCGCATGGCCTATCTCGCCATCCCGAGCCCGCACGGACTGATCCTGCCTTGAACGCGCTCGCATCGTTCCTGCGCGCGGCGTCCACGTCGCGCTTCCTGCGCTTTTGCATCGTGGGCGGGTTCGGTTTCGTGATCGATGCCTCGGTGTTTTTCGCGTTGCACGATCTGGCCGGCTTCAGCCCCTATGCGGCGCGCGCGCTTTCCATCTTGGCCGCGATGACCGGCACATGGATGGGTAACCGCACGCTGACCTTCCGCGATCATGCAGCAACCGGCGGGCACGCGGTGCTACGCGAGTGGCTGACCTTCGCGGGCACCAACGCCATCGGCAATCTCGCCAATTTCGCGACCTTTTCGGCATTGGTGGGTTTCGCGCCGCCGCCGTTCAACTATCGCTATCTGGCGCTTGTCGCGGGAACCGCCATGGGTCTCATGTTCAATTTCACGCTGTCCAAAAACGTCGTCTTCCGGCCGCGCGACACCCCTACCTGATCTTCTCGAATTTCGGCACGCGCACCGTATCCACCTCGATCCGCGTGGTTTCGGTCAGTCGCGCGATGGTCATGTAGAAGCCGACGGTGCAGATGATCTCCACGATCTCCTGCGCATCGAAAAACTTCTTCGCGGCCTCTATCGCAGATTCGCTCGCCTTCACGTCGAGCACGATTTCGCGCACCAGCTGCAAAAGCGCCTTCTCGGAATCGTCGAACGCGCCATCATTAAAGCGCGCGGCTTCAAGGGCCGCGATCTGGTCGTCGCTGCAACCGGCGTTCCGGGCGATGGGAATGTGCTGGGCGAATTCATAAATCCCGCCCTCGATGCGCCCGACCGCAAGGATCACAAGCTCGCGACGCGCCGCGGACAGTTTCTGTTTGGTCAGGATCGCGTTGCCGTAGCGGATGCCCGCCGGAAAAATCGTGGCAGCATTGGCCCACATGCGAAAGATATTGAGCGGGCGCGGCAGGCGGTCGAAAAACTCGCGCGTCTTTTCCGGCATCGCGGCCGGATCGGCGTAAGGAACGAGCGGCATGGGCGTCTCCTTATGGAATTAAACCATTATCCCGGCGCGTCCGGCCGGCGTAAAGCGCGCGCATCGAGGATGACCGATTTCAGCACCGCGAACACCGCATCCGAGGCGCGCAATTGCAGGCGCGCGGCCGAGGCGCGCGTGATGCGCGCCACCAGCCTTGCTTCGCCGCAGACCAGGTGCACATCCATCTGGCCCGCCCCTTCGGGCTTGAGCGCTGCGATGCGCACGGCAAGCACATTGTTGGCGCTGATCTGGTGCGGCTCCTCGCGCGCCAGAAGAATATCCTCTGCGCGGATGCGAACCCGCAGCCGCGTGCCCAAACCGCCTGCCATGCGCGGCACCGCCAGAACACCACCGTTGAACGACAACATGCTCAATCCATCGTCGCGATGGCTTTCGAGCCGTGTGTCGATCACCGCCCCGGTTGCGGGCAGAAGATCGCCGATTTCGCCGGCCGCGAAATCGAACACCGAGCCCTCGCCCGCAACCCGGCCCTGATCCAGCAGCACCACGCGATCGGCCAGCCGCAACACTTCATCGGCCGCGTGGCTGACGTAAAACACCGGCACGCTCGCTTCATCGCGCAGGCGTTCGAGATAGGGCAGGATTTCCGCCTTGCGCGCGACGTCGAGCGCGGCCAGCGGTTCGTCGAGCAGCAGCAATTGCGGCGAGGCCAGCAACGCGCGCCCCAGCGCCACGCGACTTTTCTCTCCGCCCGAAAGTTTCGTCGCCCGGCGCGCAAGCAGCGCACCCAGTCCCAGCATCTCGACAATGCGCGCGATGCCCGGTTCATCCATCCGGCTTTGCGCGCGCCGCCAGCCGAAACGCAGATTGTCCTCCACGCTCATATGCGGAAACAGCCGCGCATCCTGGAACACCAATCCTACGCGGCGTTCTTCGACCGGCAGATCAATTCCGGCATGCGAATCGAAAAGCACCCGCCCGTCGATCGCGATGCGCCCCTCTTGCGGACGCACCAGGCCCGCAATCGCATGCACCACGCTCGTCTTGCCCGCGCCCGATGGCCCGAACAGGGCTGTAACGCCGGAAGCATCGCTCTCGATTTTCACATCGAGCGCGAAAGCGCCCTGCGCGTGACGCAGCGAAACCCGAACGCTCATGCGTAATAGGCCCGCGCGCGGCGTTGCGCGAGTTCGGCGAGCATCATGAACACCAGCGCCAGCAGGATCGAGAGCGCCGCCAGCCGCGCGGCCGCGGCTTCGCCGCCCGGCATCTGCAACGCGGTGTAGATGGCAAGCGGCAATGTCCGCGTCTGGCCCGGAATGTTCGATACGAACGTGATGATGGCGCCGAATTCGCCGAGGCTCGCCGCAAACGCGGTGATCGCGCCCGCCACAAGTCCCGGCAGCGCCAGCGGCAAGGTCACATTCCAGAAGCGGTCGATGCGCCGCGCGCCCAGGCTGCGCGCCGCATCGCCCAAGCCCGCATCGACGGATTCGAGCGAAATCCGTATCGCGCGCATCTGGAACGGGAAGGTGAGAATGGAAGACGCCAGCACCGCGCCGGTCCAGCTGAACACAAAGCGGATGCCGAACGTCTCATAGAGAAATCCGCCGAGCCCGCCACGCGTGCCGAATATCACCAGCAGCAGATACCCCATCGCCACCGGCGGCAGCACCAGCGGCGCATGCAGCAGCGCATCGACCAAAACCTTGCCGGGGAAATTGCGCCGCGCCAGCAGGAGAGCAGCCGCCAACGCGAAAGGCAGCGCCGCGAGCACCGCGACCGACGAGATGCGCAGGCTCAGCAGCAGCGCCTCGATCTCCGCATCGGAAAGTGTTGTCATCGCCGGTTTATAGCGGAAGCACGGGCGCACCTACAAAGCGGCCGGCATGACCTCGCTCCCTTCGGAGGAGAAGGAGAAATAAGGAGGCAAGAAAGCAAAAAGGCCGCCCGTTTCGGGGCGGCCTTTGCAGTCTGGGTACAAACGCTCAGTGCTTCTTTTTCTTCGTCGGCTTGGTGGCGCTGCTTGCGACCGAAGAATTGCTGCGCGCGTAGATATTGAACAGATGCGCGATGCTGTAGCCCTTGGTGTCGGCCTTCGGCACGGCGGCAAATGCCTTGGCGGCGGCATCGCGCTGGCCCTTGGCGAGATAGGCTTCGCCCAGCGCCATCTGCGCATCGTAGGGTTTCGCACCTTTGGCGATGCCCGCCTGGATCAGTGTCAGCGCCTTGTCGGTATTGCCGAAGCCTGCATTTGCTTCGCCCGCCTTGACCAGGTCGTCCCCGGTCTTGGCCTGGGCTTCCAGCTGCGCAAGCGTCGCCTGCTGCTTGGTCGCCGCGGCGGACGCCATGCTCATCAGGCGGTTGGCGCGTTCGCCGGCCACCACTTTGGCATCCATGCCCTTCTGCAACACCGATTGCGCTTCGCCCGGGAAGCCGAGCTGGATCGCGATCTGTGCGAGCTGCGAGTAATCGTCGTCGCCGCCGGCGGTCGGGCGCATGGTCCCGGTCAGCAGGCGCAGGCGCAGCAGGTCAAGCGTCTGATGATCGGAGAGCGGACGCTGATGTTCCGCGATCTCGATGCCGCCACGCCAGTATTCCGTGTTGCCGGTGGCCAGGATCAGCTGTTCCAGAGAAGACTGGATGGTATCCATGTCCTTGAGCTGGAACGCAGCGCCGTAAATCATCTTCACGCTGTCGAGATCGGTGCGGCCCTTCAGGTAGCGGATCGTACCCGCATAATCGCCCGAGAGAAAATAAGCCTGCGCGATCAATGTCTGTGACGCATTATCCATAGCGTTGAATTTGCGCAGGATTTCAGCGTCCCTGATGACCTTGCCGTATTCTTTCTGCATGTAATGGGCGCGGATCAGGTTGCGCGCCACGCCCGCATTGCCCTTGCCCGCCGCGATCTGCGCTTCATATGCCGACGCGCTGCCGGATTTGGCGGTGATATAGGCCCGCATCTGGTCGATGATCTTGGCTTCATCCGGCGTCTTGCCGGCAGCCGCATCGGCCTGATTCACGGCGGCCATGGCGCCCTTGTAGTCGCCTTTGGTGGCCAGTTCCTGCGCCTGCTGCAGCGGCTTGCCCACCACAGAGCGCACGGAGGCGGCGGACGCTTCGCCGATCACATATCCGTGACCGGCAACCGCCGCCGTACCGAGAAGAAGCGCAATCGAAAGCGCGCGAAATTTACCCGTAATCATTGTCCGAGACCTCATTCCAATTCAAAGCGCGGCCTCGTGCGGCGTCGCGCGCCGCTATGCCGACCTTCGTTGGCTCCCTTATTCCATATATTGTTCTTGGCCGACGAATCCAATCTTCGTCACGCCGATGCGCTGGGCGTCGCCCAGCACGCGGGCGACAGCGCCGTATTTGGCGAGACGGTTGGGACGCAGATGGATTTCCGGCTGCGGATCGGTATTGGCGGCGATCTGCAGATACTGGTCGAGCAGCGTGCGCGACGGAACGGGGTTGCCGTTCCAGGTCGGCGTGCCGTCGAAATCCACGCCCAGCTCCACCACCACCGGGGGAACCGGCGGGGGCGGCGGTGTGCCGACAGGCATGTCCAGCTTCACCGCGTGGGTTTGGATCGGGATCGTGATGATAAGCATGACGAGCAGAACGAGCATGACGTCGATCAGCGGCGTCGTGTTCATTTCGACCATCGGCTCATTATCGCCTGTGGCGTTGCCGACATTCATTGACATGGCAAGTTACCTCGAAAAGTAAATCAGGTTGCTCAACTGCCCGTACCGACATGTTCCGGTTCCGTCAGGAAGCCGACCTTGAGAATGCCGGCACGCTGACAGTCCAGGATCACGCGGCCCACCGCCTCGAAACGCACATCCTTGTCGCCGCGGACATGCACTTCGGGTTGCGGCTTGACGACAGCCTTCTGCTTCAGACGCGTAAGCAGTTCGGCGTTGTCGCTCACCGGGGCGTTGTTCCAATAGATATTCTCATTGGTATCGACCGCGATGATGATGTTTTCCGGCTTGGTCTGCGTCGGGATGTTCGTCACCTTCGGCAGTTGCAGGTTCACCGTCTTGACCACCACCGGAACGGTGATGAGGAAGATGATGAGGAGCACGAGCATCACGTCCACCAATGGAGTCGTGTTGATGGACGTGTTGAGGTCGGCTTCCTCGTGCTCCGTCGACATTACGTCTTTGAATTTGCTCATTTAGGCAAACTCCGCGATCCGCTGTTCACGCCTTATTTCGCGCGCGTGATGAGATAGGTTTGCAGATCGCCCGCGAAGCCGCGCACCTTTTCAAGGATGACGCGATTGCGGCGGACAAGGAAGTTGTAGAGCAGCACTGCCGGAACAGCCACGCCAAGACCGATCGCGGTCATGATGAGAGCTTCACCGACGGGACCGGCAACCTTGTCGATCGAGGCCTGGCCGGCGATGCCGATGGCGATCAGGGCGTGATAGATGCCCCAAACCGTACCGAACAGACCGACGAACGGCGCGGTGGAACCGACCGAGGCGAGGAAGGCGATGCCGCCCTGCAGACGGGCATTGGTGTCTTCAACCTGGCGGGTCAGCGACATGCCGATCCAGTCGTTGAGGTTCACGAGACCCGTGCCCTGGCCCGACGAAGCGGAGACGCCGCTTTCGGCGACCGAACGGAACACCGAGTTCTTCGGCAGCGTGTCGATGCCTTCGTTCAGGTTGGCGGACGCCCAGAACTTCTTCTCGACGATCTTGGCCTGCGAAAGCATGCGGGACTGTTCCCAGTACTTCATGAAGAAGATGTACCAGGTGCCGATCGACATGATCGCGAGCAGGATGATCGTGCCTTTCGCAACGAGGTCGCCGTTGGACCACAGGGCCGACAGACCATACGGGTTGTCGCCAGCGGGCTTGGGTGCTTCTGCAGCAGGTGCCGCAGCGTCGGCAGCAGGCGCCGCAGCAGCGGGCTGCGCTGCCATCTGGTCGGTTGCGGCCGGCGTGCCGGGCGTAGCCGGGGTCGCAGGCTGATCGGGTGCGGTCGCTCCGGGAGCGGCCGGATCGGTCATGCCGGCAGGTGCGGGGGCGGCGTTCTGGGCGAGAGCCGGCGCGGCTCCTGCCAGGAGGACGAATGCAGCAGCAATCGCCAGCTTCTTCGAGATCATATCGTAGTTACTCCATCAAAAGTGAGATCGAAAAACCCGGTGCTCGGGGTACTCATTTCAACTGGTAGCGAACATTGGCCTCAATCGAGACGGCCATCGGCTTCCCACCCTGCTCGGCAGGATGATAACGCCAGCGCGCAACACATTGTACGGCCGCATCGTCAAGACGCTGGAAGCCACTCGATTTCATGACCCGGGGACCGGCAACCGTGCCGTCCGTCTGAAATCACGAATTTCATGGTCACAATGCCCTGCTCGCTCAAGCGCCGCGAAAGCGGCGGATATTGCGACTCGCATTCGTGTGCGCGGCCTTCGGTGCGCGGCGCTGTGATCGGCGTGGCCGGGGGCGGCGGCGCAACGGTGGCCACCTGCCTCTGGACCTGCGAGATCGCATTGGTCGCGGCGTCGCTCTGGATATTGATATCCGGAGGCGGCACGAAATCCGGCGGCGGGACTTTGAAATCCGGCGGCGGCGGCGGCGGCGGTTTCAGATCCGGCGGCTTCTCCTTCACCACCGCGACTTCCACATCCTGGATAAGATGGGCCGTCATGTTGGCGGCAAGGCCACTTGCAAGCGCCCAGATGACGCCCACATGGATAAGGCCGACAATCACCACGCTGATCGCGCGGCGTTGCGCGTTCTGCTGGTGCCGTAACTGTTCGGCTGCAACGTGTTCAGGTTTTAGCATGGTTTAACGTGACCCGGACAAAATGAAACCCGGCGCCGAAAAACGCCGGGTGCGCGAAAACTGTGAAGTAAATTCACGCGCCTCCCTCCCCCTGCACTGCCTTAAGGAAGTGCGCTTATTGTTGTTTGAACCCATCGTAACCATGGAATGAAACGCCATTCAACCTCCTGATTACAAAAGCAGACGCCGTTACCCGTAAAAATTGACGATAATGTCAATCTGCCGCGGCGGCTTGCCTTGCGCGTACAAACAAAACGATTTTGTCGACCTCTTGTGTCCGCGGCCCGGCCCCGCTTTTCTGCAGGTTTCCGGCGCGAGTTTTCCTCACCAACATTGCGCGCTGTAAAGTGGCCGCGGGTCTCAATTGCGCGGCGCATGATGATTTCATGCGGCGAATTGTCCCCCGACCGGCGCGCTTGAGAGCACGTTGGGGCAACATCATGGCGAAATTGCGCCCGTGATGCCGTCACAAAGCGCGCGATCTTGCCACAGTGGTTTGGATGCTTATTTCGCAGATGCGATAAGCGTTGCACGACACAACGGGAGGCATCCAATGCGCTATCTCCACACCATGGTGCGCGTCTCCGATCTCGACGCTGCACTCGATTTTTATTGCAACAAGCTAGGCCTTGCAGAGATTCGCCGCATCGAAAACCAGGGCGGCCGTTTCACCCTCGTCTTCCTCGCAGCCCCTGAAGATATAGAACGAGCGAAACGGATCAGGCCCCCATGGTGGAACTGACATTCAACTGGGACACCGAAAATTACACGGGCGGGCGCAATTTTGGGCACCTCGCCTATCGCGTGGGCGATATTTACGCGGTGTGCGAAAGACTTATGCAGGGCGGTGTCGTCATAAACCGTCCGCCGCGCGATGGTCACATGGCGTTCGTGCGTTCGCCCGATGGCATTTCCATCGAACTGTTGCAGGAAGGCGGTGCAAAACCGCCACAGGAACCTTGGGCCTCAATGCCGAATACAGGCGTGTGGTGAACGAAGGAATATTGCCGAACGCGTTATTCGGCGTTCATTCCTGTGCGTCACCCTTCTTGTCTTTATCCTTGTCCTTGTCCTTTTTATCGTCGCGGCCGGCGCGGTCTTCTCTCGCCGGGCGATCGCCATGCGGGAGTTGACGCGGTTCACTTACGGCGGGCGGCGTTGCGCGCTCATGCGGCGCACGCACGTCGGCGGGTGCGACCGGAGGCGTCGGCGCTGTTTGCGGCCGCACGATTTCGGCAGGTGCAGGCGGCAGATGTTCGCGCGCACGATCTCCTGCCGGCGTATTCAAATCCTTGCGGATCTGATCGCGCTTGAGTGACTGATCCGGCGTGACATCGGGCGTTTTTACCGGCGCGTGCTGCTCGATCGTGGGCGGTATCGCGCGATCGGGTGCGGTCACAGCGGGAGTTTCCTGCGGTTTTTCTCCGCGGCCATGAGGGCGCGCGTCGTCCGGCTTGGACGTATTCGCGGGCGGCAGACCAGTAGGAGTCACCTGCTCACGATCACGTCTGCGCTCTTCACGCATGTTTCCGGCGGGTGTGCGCGGTGCGTTTTCGGGCTGCGCCGTCACGGACGGCTGCGGTTTTTGTGCATCCGGCTGAACGGCAACAGGAGGATTTGGTGCAGTCGCAGGCGTGTTTTGATCGCGCAGACGCCTGCGTTCCTCACGCGTATTTGCGCCGGGCATGTCCGGTTTCGATGCGGCGGCGTTTGGCGGCGTCACAGTCTGCGGCGCTTGCGGCTTCTGTGCATCGGGCCGTTCCTGGCCATGCGCTCTTTCCACCGTTGTTCGTGTCATCAGATTTGTGGGCTTGGGTCCTCGCGTTCTGATCGTCGGCGACAAGGTCTCTATTTGTTGTTGCGAAGGCCGCGGCGCGCTATTCGCCCTGCCATTGCCATGTGGCGCTTCGCTGCGCATGCGTATTTGAATTTGCCGGCCCACATCGACGCGCGTGACCAATTGCGGTCGCGTTACAAAAACCGACGCGCGTTGCACCTGCACGCGGCCGCCTGCACGCTGCACAGAGCGCAGGTCGATAGCCCTGTTCACGACATGATCGTTCTCGACGCGGTAATTCGTGACGTTGCGGGTCCGGCGAAACACATTGGCGAACCGCGGGCGGCCGACGGCGTAGCGATGGTAATCGCGATCGCCGATATGGCGTGTGCCCACGAACACCCAAAGGGACGCATAGTTTCTTTCGTCGTAATCCGGGTACCAGCTTCGATAACCGTAATCGTCGCTGTCGCTGATGTCGTAGCTGCTTTCGTCGCCATCGAGAAAAGCCTCGGTGGGCGGAAGCGGCATCCAGCCCGTCACGCTGCCGTTGGAGCGCCAGGCAACCCAGGCCGGGCTCCACACATAACCGGGAATCCACAGCCAGCCGTCATCGGGATCGTTGATCCAGCGGCCATAATGATAGGTGATATCCGCAAACGGTTCGCGCGAGGCCCAATACCAACCGTAGTCGTCGGTATAGACCCAGTGGCCATTCGAATAAGGGCGGAAATCGGCATCGACATCCGGCCGCCACACACGGCCCCACCTGTCGCTATAAACCCAGTCTCCATAATTGGAGAGATTGTCGTGGAAGTAGTTAAATCCAATCGAAATACGCGCTTCCGCTTGCGCCGCGACCGGCGCAAGCGCCAATGGAATCGCTGCCACGGCAAGCGCGCTGGCCAGCAATCTGGCCTTCAGATAACGATTCATCCCGGAAATCCTCACTGGAAATGTTGGCGCTGTCTTCCGCGCCACACAAGAACGGTCCGAACGGCCAAAAGGTTCCACCAATGAATTTCGCCAGCGACAATGCCTATGGCGCGATGCCCGAAATCGTCGCCGCACTTGCGAAGGCCAACGAAGGTTCGGCGCGCTCCTATGGCGATGACGAGATCACCGCGCGCGTGCGCGCACGCCTGCGCGACATCTTCGAGCATGACGTTTTTGTGTATCCCGTGGTCACCGGCACCGCCGCCAATGCGCTGGCGCTTGCAACGCTGGTGCCGCCGCATGGCGCGATCTTCTGCCATGACGAAAGCCATATCGCGGCCGATGAATGCGGCGCGCCGGAATTCTTCACCCATGGCGCAAAGCTCGTCACGCATGCCGGGCGAACGACGCCAAGCTCACGCCGGCAGCGATCGAACACGCGCTAGCCCATTTCCAGAAAGGCTTCGTGCATCACGCCCAACCCACCGCCATCAGCCTGACGCAGGCAACCGAACGCGGCACGGTCTATTCGCGCGGCGAATTGCAGGCGATCTCAGAGGTCGCGCGCAAGACACGACCTCAAATTGCATATCGACGGCGCGCGCTTCGCCAACGCGCTTGTGCATCTGGACTGCTCGCCCGCCGACCTCACCTGGCGCGCGGCGTCGATGCGCTTTCGTTCGGCGCCACCAAAAACGGCGCGCTCGGCGCGGAAGCGGTGATCTTCTTCCACGAAAAAGACGTCGCCGATTTCGAATACCGCCGCAAGAAATCCGGCCACCTGCTGTCGAAGATGCGCTTCCTTTCGGCCCAGCTCGATGCCTATCTCGAAGACGATCGCTGGCTGAAGGCCGCCGGCGCGCGCCAACGCGCTCGCGCAAAAACTCGCAACCGCGGTTGCGCAAATTCCCGGCGCCGAACTCGCGCACCCGGTCGAGGCCAATGCGCTGTTCGTGCGCCTGCCCGATGAAACGGTCGCACGCCTGCGCAAACAGGGCGCCACGTTCTACGACTGGACGCCGCCGGAAAACGGCAAGACTCTGATCCGCCTCGTACTCTCCTTCGCAACGCCGCCGGAAGTTGTGGATCGCTTTATCGCCGCAATGCGCAGTTAATCATTTCACAAACACTCCGGGCCGATCCTTCGGGCATGACGCCCGTGAGCATCCCATGACCGGTTTCGGCGGCCGCGCGTTTCGGCAGGCGGCGCGGCATGTGCCGCAGGCCGCTGTCCTGCCGTTCACGCGGCCGGCCGCGGTGTTCTTCCATGGCGTCGAGGAAAAGCTCGACGATCCGGGCCTGCAGAACAACCATCACCGGCGCGAGGATTTCATCGCCATCGCGCGCACGCTGCGCGAGCGTTTCGACGTGCTGCCGCTTTCCGCCCTCGACGACGTGCTGAAGAACCCGGACAAACATTCCCGCGCCCTGTTCCTGATGTCGGACGATGGCTATGCCAACGCGCTCGGACACGGCCGACATTCTCGAAGAGATCGGCCTGCCCTGGACGCTGTTCGTGAGCACGCAGCATATCGGCGCCAGCGAACGCAATCCGATGTTCCGCGCGCGCGCCTTCCTGCGTTACGCGCGGCTGGGCGAATATGTGCTGCCCCATGTCGGGCGCGTGGATTTTCTCTCGCGCGACCGCGCCGATGAAGAGGCGCGCATCATCACGCTTTTGAAAACCCTTCCCGCCGACCCACGCCCGCGAAACGCTCGAGGCGATGGACGCGATCCTGGCGGACGCGGGCCTGCGCGATCTTGCCGAGATATTCCCGTCGGATGCGTTTCTGTCCTGGGCGCAGGTGAAGCAGCTTTCCGATCGCGGCGTGAGCATCGGCGCGCATGCCCATTGGCACTGGCCGATGAATGCGCATCAGAGCCACGACTATCTGGTCGAACAGGCGAGGCTGCCGAAACGGATGATCGAAGCCGAAATCGGCCAGTGCACGGCCTTCGCCTATCCGTTCGGCAATGTGGAAGATGTGAGCAGGCCTGCCTGGCAGGCGGTGCGCGATGCGGGCTATGCGTGTGCGCTTCACCACGGTCTCGGCCTCGCTCGATGCGAGCACCAACCGCTATCTGCTGCCGCGCTATGGATTGGGCAAACAGGAAGCCAACATCGCGTCCACGGTTTCGATGCTGCGCACAGGCAATCGGCGCCTGCAGCGCTGGCAGAACCAGTTGCGGTAATTCCGCCCTAGATCCGCCCCACCAGCGACATGGTGCCGACCTGCGTCATGCTTCCGTTGCTGCCGCTCAGCATGTCGTAGTTGAGCCCGATGGACCATGCGCCCGTCGTTGTCGCCACGCTTGCACCTGCCAGCACATTGCCCTTCGTCGGCTGTCGGGCCGGTGATGGTGAAAGGGCCGCTGCCGGGGCCGGTGCCCGTCACGCCCGGGAATTGCGCGGTGAGGTCGATGCGGTCGGCGAGGAAATCGTAGCGATAGCCGAAGCGCAATTCCGGCTGCATGAAGAAGCTGCCGAAATTCACGTCCTGGCGCGCATTGAGGCCCACGAAGCCGCGCAGCGATCCCATCACCACCGGATTGACGTGCAGATCGAAGCCATCGCCCGTCGTGCCGCCGCCGCCGGTTTCGGTGTAGCCCTCTTCGCGCATCGTCAGCCCGTCGATCGCGATTTTTGGCGTGATCGTGGTCGAGCCGTAGACGAGATTGGCGCCTGTCGTCATGCCGACCGCGGCCAGCGCGGAGGAACGCTTGCTGTTGGTCTGGCGCGCCACGAGCGTGTTGTCGCGCGGATTGCCGACCGCGATGAAGCGATGCGCCGACAGATCGCCGTAGCCCGCCGTCAACTGCGTATCGAGGAACAGCCCCTTGCCGCGCCACGTCGAATAGCCCGACAGCATGTACCATTGCGTGTTGTCGCGGCTGGACGCGGGCGCGCGCTGATCGACATTGCCGGTGTAGAAGGTGAAGGCGCCGCCGTACCAGCCACCCAGCGCATCGCCGCCATCGGCGCCGACCGCGAAGCCGAAGCCCGAATCCTTGAAGCCCGGCAAGCCCATCCGAACCCTTGTCGCTGATCTGCTGGGCGAATTCCTGGCCCCACAGCGTAAGGTCGCCCGGCTGCGTCGCGTAAAGCCGCAGCGCGCGCTGGCGTGCGGCCACCGGACCCGTCGCATGATCGGTGAGCGAGATCGCGATGGCGCGCGTGCCGCCGGAAGCATCGGGAGCGAATTGCGAATAGGCGGTTTGCGCGGTCGCGTTGCTGGTGATGCCGCCGATCATGGCAGCGCCGAGCGAGTCGTCGTTTTCCAAGCGCCGCGTTGGCATAGGGGAACACTTGCGCGGCATAACCGGTGAGGCCGAGCTGGGAAGATGATCTTGGGCGCCAGATTGAGCACCAGCTGATCGAAGCCGGTCTGGTTGGTCAGATAGGCAGCGCTGCCGGTGAACAGGAACGGCGTGTTCGCGTTGATGCCGTTGATGACCTGCGCGGTGATTGTCGATCGCAGATGGCCGGTCGGAGCCTGCAGAAGCACGAACCGGCCGGTCGCCGGAATGAAGCTCGAATAGAGGACATTGATCGTCGGGTGGGTGGGATCGGTGCCCGCGCTGGACAATGTGATGTTTTTGCCGGTGATCGAGGTGTTGTTCGGCAGCACGGTCGAAACCGCTATGTTCAACGTGCCGTTTTCTCGACCGTCAGATCGTTCAGCAGCAAGGTACCGATAGGCCGCGCTGTTGTTCTGGACCTGCAGCGTGCCCGCGGCCACATTGATGTCGAGATGGCCCCGGCATCTTCGTGGATCTGGCCGGAGACGAAGCCGTTGTCAGCGACGTTGAGGGTATCTAAGCCGCCCGCGGCTGCTGCTGAGGCCACCGAAATTGATATTGCCGATCACCGTGAGGTCGGTGTCTCGGGGGCTGTGTCGATGAGGGCGCGGCCCGTCACGATCGAGCGTGTCCGCGCCGTCGCCGAAATTGATGTCGCCCGCTTACCGTCGCGCCATGTGTGCTGTCGCCGTTGATGAACGTCACACCGGTCGTGTTGTCCGTGAGATTTGCCGCGACCTGCAGACGAGGTGAATGCCGGGTGTGGTCAGCGCGGTCGCGCCCGCCAGGATAGTGCCGGAATTGGTGATCTTGGACAGCGTGCCCGACTGGTCGTTGATTGCGTAGGCGATTTCGGTCTGGACGGTGCGTCGGATTGTTGGTCTGCGCCGTCGCCGCGATCGTGCCAGTATTGGTGATGCTCTTGACGGACGATGTGCTGCCAATATCGATGCCGATGACGACCGCGCCGAGATCGCCCTGCGCGGTGGCCGAAATCGTGCCGCTGTTGTAGAGGCCGGAGGTGGGATGGTGATCAGCATCCATAAGGGTCGGATCGCCCACCTGCACGAAGCCGCCGGTAGCGGTCGAGCCGTCGTTGATGCCCACGCTGCCGAAGCCGATGCCGACCACGCTGATGGCCGACGAGCCCGAGCTGGTCGTGCGGCCGGCAACCGAGATCGTGCCGGAATTGAAAAAGCCTATGCCATCCAGCTACAACATTGGAGGTCGCGCTGGCGCCGGAAAACAACACACCCGCAACCGACAGATTGGGATCGACAGTGCCAGCCACGCCATAGAGGCTGCTGCCGCTTCTGATCTGGCCGCGATTGTAAAAGCTGTATCCGGGATTGGCGGCTGCCGTTAGCGATAAACCCCGATTTCAAGCGGAAGGCCGCTCGATCCGGGCGATACATAGACGATCGGCAGGGCGAGCCCGCCGCGCCGCCATCCGAACGTGATGACGCCGGTTGCCGGCGAAACGGTCACGCCATCCGGGCCGGAGTTGTAAAACCCTTCGAGAATCGAATTTTCGATCTCCAGTGCAGGTCCGGCGATTGGATCGCCCGAACCCTTAGGCAAGGTTGTCACTCCCGTCGACTGGTTCGTGGATTGCCTGGAAGCTTTCGGCATCGATGGTGCCGTAGTTGGCGAAGTAGCCTTCGATTTTCGCGGTCGAGACCAACCCCAGCGAACCATTGCCGATGGCGAGCACAGGTGCCCGCAGCCGATCGTCACATTGCCTGTGGTCAGGTCCGGAGTTGAAACTGCAGTTGGGCCTGATCCGTAACCGTAACCGTTTGCTTGATCGTACCTGCGAGGCTGACGGCGGTAATTCCTGTGGCGCTGGTTTCGTTGGCCGTGCTGGGCGTCACCGTGATGTTGCCGCCAATTACGAGGCTGCCGTTGAGCGTGGCGGTGCTCGCCATGCCGAAGCCCGCGGAATTGTCGCCTTGAACCGCGATGCTCGACGTCGTGATGTTGCCCTTGAAGGTGCCCGTACCGGTGATGGCGATGCCGACCTTGCCCGTCCCGCTGCCGGAAAGATCGATGCTCGTCACGCTGCCATCCAGCATGGTGAGACCGCCCGTGATCGTAGAGGGCGCGGTGGTGCTGCTGCCCGTATCGATGACGATGCCCTGGGCGCCATCGTGTTCTTGTTGGAGATCGAAGCCGTACTTCCGCCGAAGACCGAGACGGTGTTGCTCGAATTGAGCGTCACCGCCGGCCCGGCCTGGGTGATCGTGATGCTGCCATTCGTGTTGATCGTGATGTCGCCGGGCGCGTTGCTCACCGCGGTCGATGTTTTGACCGCCGTGGTCGTGGCAGAATTGATGGTCAGCACCGGATTCCGCCAGTGCCGGGACCGGACAGCAGCGGCACTGAGGCCGCCGACAGCAACAAACTACGCTTCAGGAAGGAACGCTTCACCTGGGCCTCTCGTCTTTTTGTCTACGGCAACATTTAGCCGTGCCCGCCAAGGCGGGTGCCCGGCGATAACCTCGATGATGCGCGGAAGCGGCCCCGAACCTGCGCCCCGCGACGGCGCGCACCTTAACCAGTTTCGAACCCGAGACCTAGCGGCCCTTTGCCGCCCATCCCCAGATTGTCGTTTTTTAATCAGGCGTTAGCCGGTTTCGCCCACAATGCCGCAACGCCATTACAGAAGTCTGGGCCAGATGAACAGCAGCCCCCGCCGCCTCAGCTTCACCAAGCTGACGCAGAAACAGGTCTCGCAGGCCGCGGCCCGCCACGAGATGCTGTATTCCGGCCGGGTCGGCGGGGCGCGCGCCGTCTTTGCCTTCTGCGACCTTTCGGGGCTGGACCTTTCGGGCCGCAGCCTGGGTGACGCCGATTTCACGGGCGCGATTCTCGAAGAAACCAACCTCGCCGGCGCCAAGCTCGATTCGGCCAGCTTCTTCGGGGCCGACCTGCGCCGGGCCAATTGCGCGGGCGCCTCCATGCGCCGCTGCGACCTGCGGGGCGCATGCCTTGCGCGGTTCCAACCTGATCGGGGCCGACCTTTACGAAGCCGACCTGCGCGAAGGCACCATCGCGCAGAAGGACAAATACGGGAACCTGCGCGTGCTGCAGCACGAGGTGGGCCCTTCCGAAATGCCCGATGCGCTGCTCAACAACGCCAATCTCGAACGCGCCAAGATGACCGGCACCATGGCGGTGCAGGCCGATTTCACCGACGCGATGATGAAGGGCTGCAAGCTGGTGCGCGCCAACCTGCGCCAGGCCAAGCTCGCGGGCGCCAATCTCGAAAACGCCGATCTCTCGGGCTGCAATCTTTCGGGCGCGGATCTAAAGGGCGCGATCCTGATCGGCGCCAAGATGGACCTCGCCACCACCAGCGGCGCCAACCTCGCCGAAGCGCTGACCGAGGCCACCGCGGGCCGCACGCCCGGCGACCTCGCCACCCCCATCGAGGAAATGCTCGAAGCCCATGGCCGCTGGGCCGAGACCGATGGCCGCGAAGGCCGCCCCGCCGATTTCAGCGCGATGGATTTGCGCAATCTCAAAGGCCTTTCGCACCGCGCACTCACCGCCCTGATCGCGCCGAAAGCGACATTCTATGGCCTCGATCTCGAAGGCTGCTCCTTGCAAGGCAGCAACCTTGCGGGTGCGGACTTGCGCTCCGCAAAGTTGATGGGCGCGGATTTGCGCGGCGCAAACCTCTGCGGCGCAAAACTGAATTACGCCGATATGCGCGATGCGCGCCTCGGCCCGCTGCTGATTTCCGAAGCGCGCCTGCTGCCCGCCCGCCTCGACGGCGCACAATTGCGCTATGCCGATCTGCGCGGTGCCGATCTGCGCCGCGCGAAACTGGCGAACGCCGATTTCGCCTACGCCAATCTCACCGAAGCCGACCTGCGCGACGCCGAACTCGCAGGCGCATTGCTCGCCGGCGCCAAACTCCCCGCGATGCAATCCGAGACGCTCTCCACCCTGGCGACAGGCGGCACGGCGTAACACTTTTTCCTTCTCCCAACGCGGAGGTTCATAGCGCCAGCGTACGGACATCGCGCGTGGACGGGGGGGGCCGCGGTGGTGGAATCTGGGATACTGTTTTCGTTGACATCCCCCCACCCGTCATCTCTTCGCTGCCGCTCAGAGCCGCCGACCTCCCCGCGTTGGGGGAGGTAAGTAATGCATGATGCAGAAGTTTTCCATCGCAAAATGAACCAAACTTGTCGCAAATCTATCTCGTCCACTTACCTCCGCGGGGAGGTCGGCGCGCGACAGCGCGACGGGTGGGGGGCCAACGAAGACGGTATTCAAATTCAAGCACCGCGCGGCCCACCCGGTCCGTACGTGGCGCTACGCCCCTCGCGCCGGGGAGTAAGAAGCTTCCAACAATTTCTTCACTAAACCGCCCGCTCCATTTCGTGCTAGACAACCCCCCGGAGAAACGCCCTCGCACGCAACCCAACCGTCGAGGTCAGCATGAAGCTTCAGAACAAAATCGCCATCGTCACCGGCGCCGCAAGCGGCATCGGCCGGGAAATCGCGCTGCGCTATGCGCAGGAAGGCGCGAAGGTCGTCATCGCCGATCTCGCCATTGGCCCCGCGAAAGCAACCGCCGAAGATTTCGCATCCAAAGGTTTTCAGGCCATGGCGGTTGCCATGGATGTGACGAACGAAGACCAGGTGAATGCGGGCGTGGATGAAGTCGTCAAAGCCTGGGGCGGTGTCGACATTCTGGTGAGCAACGCGGGCATCCAGATCGTGCATCCGATCGAGGAATTTCCCTTTGCCGAATGGAAGAAGATGCTCGCCATCCATCTCGATGGCGCGTTCCTCACCACCAAGGCTGTCATCCCGCACATGTACAAAGCCGGCAGCGGCAGCATCATTTACATGGGCTCGGTGCATTCCAAGGAAGCATCGGTTCTCAAATCGGCATACGTCACCGCGAAGCACGGCCTCATCGGATTGGCGAAAACGGTTTCGAAGGAAGGCGCCAAGCATGGCGTCCGGGCCAATGTGATCTGCCCCGGTTTCGTGCGCACGCCGCTGGTCGAAAAACAGATCCCTGAACAGGCCAAAGAACTCGGCATCTCCGAAGACGATGTGATCAAGAAGGTGATGCTGAAAGACACGGTCGATGGCGAATTCACCACCACCGATGATGTGGCCGAAGTCGCCCTTCTCTTTGCATCGTTCCCGACCAATGCGCTGACGGGCCAATCCCTCGTCGTCAGCCATGGCTGGTTCATGCAATAGGATGGCCGCGAAAGCAGCTTCTGCCATCGCGCGGCACCGAGCGTGCGCGCGCAGACGAAAAGAAAGTCCTGCTGCTGCAGGGCGGCGGCGCGCTGGGCGCCTATCAGGGCGGCGTCTACGAAGAACTCGCGACCTACAATATCGAACCGGATTGGGTCGCGGGCATCTCCATCGGCGCGATCAACGCAGCGATCATCGCGGGCAATCCGCCGGAGGCGCGCGTGGAGAAACTGCGCAGCTTCTGGCATCTGGTTTCCAGCAGCCTGCGCAGCCAGCCGCTCGCGCCCGGCGGACTGGCGCGCGTGCTGTTCAACGAGTTCAACGCAGCACTCGTGGCGGGTGCGGGCATCAACGGCTTCTTTCAACCGCGCATTCCGCCCGCCTTCGTCTATCCGCCCGGCTCGCCGGAAGCGCTCAGCTATTACGATACGAGCCCGTTGCGCGAAACGCTTCTCACCCATGTCGATTTCGACCGCATCAATCGCGGGCCGATGCGGTTCAGCGTCGGCGCGGTGAACGTGCGCACCGGCAATTTCGCCTATTTCGACAACGCCGAGCAGAAGATCGGCCCCGAACACATCATGGCATCCGGCGCATTGCCGCCCGGCTTTCCGCCCATCGAGATCGACGGCGAGTTCTACTGGGATGGCGGCCTCGTCTCCAACACGCCGCTGCAATATGTGATGGAAGTCGACGACCACAAGACGCGATCTTCTGATCTTGCAGGTCGATCTCGTTCAGCGCCCGCGGGCCGATGCCGCGCACTTTGTTCGATGTCGTCGATCGCGAGAAAGACATCCGCTATTCCAGCCGCACGCGCCTCAACACCGATGACGCCAAGCGCACCCAGAAACTGCGCACCGCCTTTCACAACCTGCTCGACAAGCTGCCTGCCCAGCATGAAGAACGATGAGGATGTGAAACTGCTGCTACAGCACCGGCGCGACAATGTGATGACCATCGTGCACCTGATCTATCGCAGCAAACACTACGAGAGCCAATCGAAGGATTATGAATTCTCCCGCGCCTCCGTCGATGAGCATTGGCACGCCGGCAAAACCGACCTGCAAAAGACCGTGAACAATCCCGCTTGGCAAAACCGCAAGCGCCCCGAAAGCGGTGTGGCGGTGTTCGATCTTGGTGAGGAATAGCGGCGTTATCCGCCAGCGGCTGCGTGCGGTTCGGTGAGCGGCTTGCGGGTGCGCACATGGATGAACTGGCCCAGCCGTTCGAGCGACATCTTGGCTTCGTGCAGGCCCGGCGTCATCTGGAACAGGTGCTGCATCCCGTCATAGATCTCGATGTTCACCTTCACGCCCGCTTCGGCCGCGCGGTCGCCGATCTTGCTGGCATCGTCGCGCAGGATTTCCTTCGAGCCCGCATGCACCATGATCGGCGGAAAATCCTTGAAGTTCGCAAAGGCGGGCGAGGCATAAGGATCGTTGGGATTTAGCTTCTTGATATAGTTGCGCGCGGAGAGAAACAGCAATTCCCAGCTCAGGTTTTCGTCGTTCTCCGCATTCGTCATCATCGACATGCCGGAAAGCGAAAGGTCGGCCCAGGGCGACATGGCGACGATGGCAGCCGGCATCGGCAGATTGCCGTTGCGGATCGCAAGCAGCGTCGAAAACGCGAGCCCGCCGCCCGCGCCATCTCCCGCCAGCACGATCGCTTCCGGCTGCATGCCGCTCTTGATAAGGTTGCGATAGATATCGACGCCATCGCGCACGGGTGCGGGAAACGGATATTCCGGCGCCAGCCGGTAATCCACGATCAGCCCGTGCGATTGCGCCTGCAAACACAATTTCGCGGCCAGCGCGCGATGGCTCTGCGGCGACCCCGCGATGAAACCGCCGCCATGGAAATAGAGAATAAGGCGCCCGCGCACCGCACGCGGCGCCTGCACCCATTCGCCTTTCACCAGGCCAAGCTGCGCGGGCTCGAAAGTGACGCCGTTGGGTTCGCCGAAACGGGCATAGATCGCCTCGTATGCGCCGCGCAGTTCCGCGATGCTCGATTGCGGTCCAAACCGGGGACGTCCGCCGCGCGGAAACAACGCCATGAAAAAGAACCTCTGCTCGGCCCGCCCGACCCATAATCGACTCTACTCATCGAGGCGTATGAGGCAACGCGAACAAAAAGCAAAGGGCGCGTCCCGTGTCGGAACGCGCCCTTGTTAACATTCGCTGGAACCAGCGTTTAGGCGGCTTTCGCCTGGCCTTCGATGGTCTTCAGTTCGGGGCGCATTGATCGAAATCCGGCGGGGTTTCTTTTCCTCCGGCACGATGCGCTCCAGCTCGATGTGCAGAAGCCCGTTTTCGAGCTTGGCGCCCTTGACCTCGACATGCTCGGCAAGCTGGAACCGGCGCTCGAACGCGCGGCCTGCGATGCCGTGATGGAGATAGGCGGACTTCTCGCCATCTTCGCGCTTGCCCGTGACGTGCAGCACGCCATCGCGCACTTCGACGTTCAGGTCTTTCTCGCCGAAGCCTGCCACCGCAACGGTGATGCGATAGCGGTTTTCTTCGGTGCGCTCGATATTGTAGGGCGGATAGCCCTGCGCGGTTTCGGATGCGCTGTCGAGCAGATCGAGCAGCCGGTCATAGCCGACGGTGGAACGGAACAGGGGGGCATAATCAAATCTCATGTCACAACCTCCTTTGAGCCTTGTGGGTCGGACGTGCCGCAAGTGGCCACGCCCGTTGCTCTTAGATGGGAAGGCCGTTCCGGCAGTTCAAGGTTGGGATTGCCAGGCGAGATGGCCTGCGCCCAGAAGCCAGAAAACGCTGATAAGACAATAGATTATTGCATTCATCTGGCGCTTGCTGGGCTGGAACCCGGTCACGTCTTCCACCAGCGTTTTCAGGAACGCGCCCTCTTCCCGGTTTGCCGGGTTCCGCCATCTGCCGGTGCGGACAAGGGTTTCGACGTTGTTGAGCACGCACGACCCGTCATTGAACTGCCAGGTCAGGAACATCGCGGGGATGTAGCAGAGATAGAAGATCAGCGCGGCGCGCCACGGCATCAGCCAGCCCAGGAACGCGAAGATCACCAGCGCCAGATGCAGCACGAAAGCACAACCAGCCGAGCACATCGCGCCGGCCTTTCGGGTGAACTTCGGATGCTTGAATTTCCGGTCCCTGCGCCAGCCCCATGCGCGCTTCGCTATTCCAGATGGTTTTTCAAGAATGATCCGATTCTATGCGTGGCGTCGCGCCCTTCGCCGAGCACGACATGGAAGACGTGCCAGACATGCACCATCTTCCCCCAGCTTTCGAAGCTGACATCGACGCCGGCCGCTTCCGCCTTTTTCCAGACTTCCACCGCATCGCTGTGCAGCGCCTCTTCCGAGCCCACCTGAATGAGCAGCGGCGGCAGACCTTGCAGGTCGGCATAAAGCGGCGAAGCCAGCGGCTCCTTCGGATTGGCGGTGCCCAGATAGGCGGCCGCCATCTCGTCGAGCACTTCCTTGCCCACGATGGGATCGCGCGCCTTGCGCGCGCGATGGCTTTCGCCGCCCTGGCTGAGAGATCGGCCCAGGGCGAGATCAACAACCGCGCAGGCCGGCAGCGTGTCTGCCTTGTCGCGCAGCGCCACCAGTGTCGCCAGCGTCAACCCGCCGCCCGCGCTATCGCCCGCGATCGCGATCTTCTGCGGAACGATTTGGGACTGCACGAGCCCCTCATAAGCCGCCACCGCATCATCGACGGCGGCAGGAAAGGGATGCTCCGGCGCCAGCCGGTAATGCGCCAGGAAAACCGGCAGGTCGGAGGCATCGCTCAAAAGCGCCGCCAGAATGGCGATGCGATTTGGGCGAGCCCAGGAGATAACCGCCGCCATGAAGATAGAGCAGAGCCGCATCCCGTCGTGCGCGTTTGGCCCTGACCCACTCTCCCTTGATTCCACCGACGTCGCGGGCTCGACTTCCGCGCCATCCGGCACCGGGAAAAAATCCCCCAGGCTATCGAGCCGCGCCCGCTGCGCATGAAGGTCCGCGCCCTCGCCGTCATTCGTCCTCAGAAATTCCGCAACGGTCGCACGGTCTTTCACCGCCATGAGCCTTGTCCTTTCAATAATGCCAGGCCAAGCGTGGTCCGCTTCCCTGTTCTTTGCAAATCGGGCCTTTGCAAATGGGGCCTTTGCAAATCGGCGATGACGCCCATGCGCGAACAATCGACACAGTTGTTTATTGCGATGACAAATGGTCATAATCCGCCCCGCTCCCTAAGGCCGCTCGTGGCGATATAAGGGTGAGCGAGCCGCCTCAGGGGAAATGGCCGTGGGAGCTCAACGTAAAAAAACGGAAGGGACTTACATATGAGCTCAGATGCAGTGAAAGAAATCATCAGTGGCATGGGCGCGGCGCTCGGCGGCAATTCGGGTCTGGGCGGCACGCTCAAATTCGATTTCGGCGAACCCGGCTCGGTCTATATCGACGGCAAAGCCAACCCGAACACGGTCGAAGACGGCGACGGCAAGACCGCCGATTGCACGATCAGCGTCGGCCTCGACGTTTTCGAAAAGATGGTCAAGGGCGAACTCGACGGCACCTCTGCCTTCATGCAGGGCAAGCTGCGCGTCGCCGGCGACATGGGCCTTGCCATGAAGCTCGGACCGATCCTCGCAAAAGCCCGCCCGGCTTAATAGGGACATAGGATGAAGCCCGCGCTCGAGGCTTTCGAGCCGAGCTTCTTCGATACGAAGGATGGCGTGCGTCTGCGCGCCTGTGTTTGGAACGCCGCGGAGGGAACGACCCTTCGCGGCGTTTGTCTTGTGCTCCAGGGCCAGACCGAATTCCTCGAAAAATACTGCGAGGTGATCGACGAGCTTCGCATCCGCGGTTTCAAGGTGGCCGCCTTCGACTGGCGCGGCCAGGGCGGATCGGAACGCGCGCTGCGCCGATACGCGCATCGCCCATATCGAGGACTTCGCGCAATACGACGAAGACCTGCGCGCCTTCCTCGAAACCATCGTCAAGCCGATTTCATCGGCGCCGCCGCTGGCGCTCGCCCATTCGATGGGCGCGCACATCCTGCTGCGCGAACTGCACGATCGTCCGGGCCAGGTAGCAGCCGCCGTGCTCACCGCACCGATGCTGCGCGTTTCCACACGCGGCCAGCCGGAATGGCTGGTGCCGATCATCACGAAGCTGATGATGCTGCTGGGCAAGAAAAACGATTTCGTTCTCGGCATGGAAGCGCGCGACCCCTTGAAGCAGACGTTCAAGGATCAGCTGGTCACGTCGGACCGCATCCGCTTCGACCGCACGCAGAAACTGATCGCCGCCGATCCCGACATCCGCCTTTGCGGCCCAAGCTGGAGCTGGCTCAGCGCCGCCTTCGCATCGATGGCGCGCGTGACGGCGCCGGGCTTTGCCGAAGCGATCGCAACGCCGGTTCTGGTGTTCGCGGCCGGCAAGGACCGCATCGTGCAGACCGCCGCCGTGCGCGATTTCGCAAAACGCCTGCCCAACGGCCATTGCGTCGAATTCGAAATCGCCGAGCACGAAATCCTGATGGAAAACGACATCGTGCGGACAAGATTCTGGCGCGCCTTCGACGAATTCGCCAACAGGCATTTTCCGGTGAAAGAGGAAGTGTAGTTCCTCCATTGTCATGGCCCGCGAATGCGGGCCACCCGGGTGACATCTGGAAGAGCGGCACAGAATTCAAAAAAACCATTCTTCTTGCGATATTATAGCGGCATCAACTGGGTGGTCCGCATTCGCGGGCCATGACAAAATGTGAGACAAATTTTTGAGAGCGCGCCCATGAACACCGAAGATCTCGAAAAAGACGCAGACGGCAAAATCATCACCCGTCCGATCATGGGCTTTTCCACCGCACCCATCGCCGACATGTCGATCTTCCTGCGCGTGCGCTATGCCGAAACGCCCGAACAATTGAAGGCCGAAGGCAAGGCCATCCAGTTCGCGATGACGCCCGATCAGGCGCTGACATTGGCCGAGATGATGACCACGCAGGCGCGAAAAATTCTCGACCAGAAATCGGATAGCCCCGCCAACTGACACGCCCAAAAATCGCCGTTCGATAGCGATGAGGCCTTCGAAAAAAATTCTCCTGCCGCATCATCGCATTATAAAATACTTGGCCCTTCGCTGCCGAACACCCCACCAACCGGGTGTAAAATGCCGCCATGAGCGAAGAACCCATGCGACCCGGCGCCAATCCGGATGAACCCGTTCCGCCCGCGCAGGTCATCCTGCCGGAGGAATCCCGCGACCCGAATGCCACCGAGATACTGCTGAACGCACTCATGGCGGAGGGCCTCACCATTCTGCGCGACGCAGGCGCAGCTTTACCGATCGTGCCCCTACCATCCGGCGGAGCGCGGCCTGTTTGCGAACCATTCGGTATCGTTGATGCAGGCGGGCGCCAAACTCGCCGACATGGCCGCGCGCCTGAAGACGGGTGACGCAAACCCGAAACCCGCCAGCGCTACATTGTCGAACACCACATCCCCGATGCACCACGCAAACCGGAGAGCAGGCGGGGGAGGGGGGGTAGCGGGATTCCGAAAAACGAATAACCCGATGGAACACCGGCGCAAACGCGGCGGCCAGCCCGGCAACAGCAACGCCCGCAAATCCGCCTGTCACTCCGCCGAAATCCGCGCCTTCACCGCGAGCGTGCGCGACTGGAAACGCCGCGTGCGCGAGACGCTCGAACTTGGCGGAAGCAGAATTGATGTTGCGAAAGCTTTCTTACCTCCCCTTTGCGGGGAGATCGACGCGCGGAGCGTGGCGGGCACGTCGGGCGGGGGACGGTGCCCGCCAATTTCAGAGCGAAGTCCCCCACCCGTCGATCGCGCCTGCGCTCCCCGACCTCCCCACAAGGGGGAGGTGAAAAGAGACTCACCGCGCGTTCAAAATCTTCAACGCCTCGGCGTGCACGCGCGCGTCGCCTGCCGCGACGATGCTGCCGCCTTCGGGCGAAACGGGGTCGCCCTTCCAGTCGGTGAACACGCCGCCCGCGTTCTCGATCACCGGGATGAGGGCCGCCACATCCCATGGCTTCAACATGCTCTCCACGATGATGTCGATATAGCCCATCGCGAGCAGCGCGTAGCCATAGCAATCCCCGCCGAAATAACTCATGCGCGCGCCCGCACAGACGTTGCGGAAAGCGCGCCGGTCGTTGGCATCGAAGAATGCCCAGGGATGCGTGGTGGAAACAACCGCCTCGGCCAGCGACGCACACGGTTGCGTGCGCAGCGTTTCGCGCCCATCCGGCGTGATGAGTTGCGATCCGCCGTCGAAGCCGATGAAGCGTTCGCGCAGCACCGGCTGGTCGATGATGCCGAGGATGCGTTTGCCGTTTTCCTCCAGCGCGATCAGCGTGCCCCAGGTGTGCCGCCCGGTGATGAAGGCGCGCGTGCCATCCACGGGATCGAGCACCCAGGTCAGACCCGAGGTGCCGGGCTTGTGACCATATTCTTCGCCGAGGATCGCATCTTCAGGCCGCTCGGCATCGATGATCGCCCGGATCGCCTCTTCCGCGCCGCGGTCGGCGGCGGTGACGGGATCGAACATCGGCTTGCCGCCGACGGACCCCTTGTCGTCGATCGCTATGCGCTTGCGGAAAAAGGGACGGATCACCTCGCCTGCCCGGTCGGCAAGCTTGTGGGCGAACTGGATGGTGGCGGGATCGATGGACATGAGCATGTCCTAGCAGCGTTGGCGGCGGCGGCAAACCATCCCTATATTGAAATGGAACTTGATGGAGGGGCACATGAAAACGGTTGTCGTCACAGGGGCATCCACGGGCATCGGCCATGGTTGCGTGAAGGTTTTGATCGGTCAGGGCTTTCGCGTTTTCGGCAGCGTGCGCAAACAGGCCGACGCAGACCGGCTGCAGGCCGAGTTCGGCCCCAATTTCACGCCGCTCCTCTTCGACGTGACCGATCAGGCCGCGATCCGCCGCGGCGCGGAGATAGTGGAGAAGGCGCTCGGCGGCGAGATGCTGTTCGGCCTCGTCAACAATGCGGGCATCGCGGTGGCGGGGCCCCTGCTCCATATCGGCATCGACGAATTGCGCCACCAGCTCGAAGTCAATCTCGTTTCGCAACTGGGCGTGACGCAGGCCTTTGCACCGCTCCTGGGCGCGGACACCTCGCGCAAGGGCAAGCCCGGGCGCATCGTGATGATGTCCTCCATCGGCGGCAAGAATGCGTTTCCCTTCATGGGGCCATATTCGGCGAGCAAGTTCGGGCTCGAAGGATTGTCGGAATCGCTGCGCCGCGAATTGATGATCTTCGGGATCGACGTGATCATGATCCGCCCCGGCGCCGTCGCCACACCCATCTGGGACAAGGCCGACGAAGTGGACGTGAATCGTTTCGCCAACACGCCCTATCTGGAGCCGTTGAAGAAGATCAAAGAGGTGATGATCTCGCGCGGCCACAAGGGCTATCCGCCCGAACGCATCGGCCGCGCGGTGCTGAAGGCGCTGACCGCGGCGCGTCCGAAAACCGGCTACACCGAAAACCCCGAAAAGCTGCAGGGCCTGGCTGTTCGCATCCTGCCCAAGCGCGTGCTCGACAAGGCGGTGGCAGGTCAGCTCGGGCTGAAGCGGAAATAATTATTCCGCGTCGGCCTTCGCGCGCTTGCGCAGATGCGGAAGCAAATCGCGCTTGCGCAGGCGGATGGATTGCGGCGTCACCTCGACGAGTTCGTCATCTTCGAGATAGGCGATGGATTGTTCGAGCGTGAGCATCGTCGCCGGCGTCAGGCGCACCGCTTCATCCTTGCTGGTGGTGCGGATGTTGGTGAGCTGCTTGGCCTTCAGCGGATTGACATCGAGGTCGTTGTCCTTGGCGTTCTGGCCGATGATCATGCCCTGATAGACCTTGGTGCCCGGCACGACGAACAGCTTGCCGCGTTCTTCCAGATACCAGAGCGCATAGGCCACCGCCTCGCCATCGCCCGTCGAGATCAGCACGCCATTGCGCCGGCCTTCGAGCGGGCCCTTGTGAGGTGCGAAGCCATGGAACATCCGGTTGATAACGCCGGTGCCGCGCGTATCGGTGAGGAATTCGCCGTGATAGCCGATCAGCCCGCGCGACGGCGCCAGGAACACGATGCGGGTCTTGCCTGCCCCGGTGGGCCGCATGTCCTGCATCTCGCCCTTGCGCAGCGAAATCTTCTCGATCACGACGCCAGTATAAGGATCGTCAACGTCAATGGTGACTTCTTCGATAGGTTCAAGCCGCTCGCCGTTCTCGCCGGTCTGAAACAGCACGCGCGGACGCGAGATGGAAAGCTCGAAACCCTCGCGGCGCATCTGTTCGATCAGCACGCCGAGCTGAAGTTCGCCGCGGCCCGCCACTTCGAACGCGCCTTCGCCGGTTTCGCGGAACTTGATCGCGACATTGCCTTCGGCTTCGCGCAGCAGGCGGTCGCGGATGACGCGGCTCTGCACCTTGTCGCCCTCGCGGCCCGCAAGCGGCGAATCGTTGACGGAAATGGTGATCGCAAGCGTCGGCGGATCGATGGGCGTCGCGTAGATCGGCTGCTCGACATTCACGTCGCACAGCGTGTCGGCGACGGTTGCGTTCTGCAGTCCGGCGATGGCCACGATGTCGCCCGCATAGGCGACCGCTTCGGGCACACGCGCCAGTCCGCGAAACGCCAGCAGCTTCGTGGCGCGCGCGCGCTCCACTTCCTTGCCGTTGCGGTCGAGCGCCTTGATGACGCGATTGACGTTGATCGAACCGGATTCGATGCGCCCCGTCAGGATGCGGCCCAGATACGGATCGGCTTCCAGCGTCGTGACGAGCATCGTGAAGGGATATTCGTCGCCCGCTTTCGCAATCGGCTTGGGTTTGGGCACGTCGGCGACGATGCGCTCGAACAGCGGCGTCAGATCCTTGCGCTCGTCTTCCAGTTCGTTCACCGCCCAGCCGCTGCGGCCGGACGCATAGAGATGATGGAAATCGAGCTGGTCGTCATTGGCTTCCAGCGCGAGGAACAGATCGAAGATGCTTTCGAGCGTTTCCTTGGGCTGCGCGTCCTGGCGGTCGATCTTGTTGATGACCACGATGGGCTTGAGGCCCAGCTTCAGCGCCTTGGAGAGCACGAATTTGGTCTGCGGCATGACGGATTCGGCTGCGTCCACCAGCAGCACCACGCCATCGACCATCGAGAGGATACGCTCCACCTCGCCGCCGAAATCGGCGTGGCCGGGCGTATCGACGATGTTGATGCGGATGTCGTTCCATTCGACGCTGGTGCACTTGGCCAGGATCGTGATCCCGCGCTCGCGCTCCAGATCGTTGGAGTCCATGGCGCGTTCGTCCATGTGCTGGTTTTCACGCACGGCGCCAGCCTGTTTGAGGAGCTGGTCCACGAGCGTGGTCTTGCCATGGTCAACATGGGCGATAATCGCGATATTCCGAATGTCCATTGGGTACTCTTTGGAAAGCGCGGGCTTATAGACGTATGCCCGGCCCGGGGCAATTTCCTTATCCCGCGGCTTTCTTGCCCGGATCACACGATCTTCACATTAACGTGGGAAAATGGCGGAACCTGTTGTTGCGTCGCGCTTTTTCACCATCGACTCCCGTGCAAAGGTCGCAGGCGGCGTGCTTTTGCTCGCGCTGTCTTCCAATCGCGTGTAGGAGACGTTTCGGGAGCGTTCGGCATTCTTAAGGCGTCGGTTGGCTATAAGAGCCACAGGCGCAAGGATTAGCATGGGCAATATGAGCCTCCCCAAAGAACTTCGATCCTCGAACGCATTCGAACGGTTTCCCGGTATCCAGCAACACGCCGGGTCGCGGACCCGGCTGATTCTCGGTGCGGCAGCGGCCCTTCTGGCCGTCGTGCTTCTGTGGTGGATGTTCGGCAGCGGCACCAGCAAGACCAGGCCCGTGACAAAGCCGCCGGTGGTCGTGGCCGAGGCCGTTCGGCAACCCGTCACCATGTACGAACACACCATCGGAACTGTGGTCGCCGATGCGACCGTACAGGTGACCTCGCGCGTCGAGGGCCAGCTTGTTTCAGCAGCATTCAAGGAGGGCGATTTCGTCCGCAAAGGCGACGTGTTGTTCCAGCTCGATCCGCGCCCGTTCCAGGCAGCGGTAGCCCAAGCGGTTGCAACCCAGAACAAGGATCAGGCACAGGCGACCGCCGCCGAACACGATGCGCAACGCTATGCGGCGCTTGTGGCGCAAGGCGCGGTTTCCAAAAGTCAGGCCGATCAATTCGAGGCCAACGCAAAAGCGATGTCGGCCACCGTTGCCGCCGACAAGGCCAATGTGGACGCAGCACGGCTCAATCTCATCTACACGCAGATCCGCTCGCCGGTGGATGGCAAAACCAGCGCAATCACCATCCAGCCCGGCAACATCGTGTCCGCGAACGGCGCCAACCCGCTGGTCACGATCACCCAGATCCACCCGATCAAGGTCTCCTTCTTCCTGCCGCAAAACGACGTGCCGCAGATTCAGGCGCAGATGAAGACCGGCGGGCTTACCGCCACAGTGCAGGTACACAACGCAGCCGATGCCGCCGAACTGCACGCGCCTGTTACCTTTGTCGGCAACGCGGTGGATGACAAGACCGGCACCATCGAGATGCGCGCGACCTATGCGAATGCGGACAATGCGCTGGTGCCGGGCCAGCTTGTCGATGTGAAGGTGGCGCTGAAGAATCTCGCCTCGGCCATTGTTGTGCCGCACGACGCGATCAATGTCGGGCCCGACAAGCCTTTCGTCTATGTCGTGACGAAAGATTCGAAAGCCGACATGCAGCCGGTGACCCTGCTTTACGACGATGGGGTTCATGCCGCCATCGCCGGCAAGGTGAAAGCGGGCGACGCGCGTGGTGACCGAAGGTCAATTGCGGCTGGTGCCCGGCGTTGAAGTCACCATTTCAAAGCCGCACGCCAAGGGCGGCAAGCCGCAAACATGAATATCTCCGAACCGTTCATCCGCCGCCCGGTCATGACGATCCTGATCATGGCGGCGCTGCTGATTTTCGGCGCGTTCGGCTATTCGGCGCTGCCGATCAGCGAATTGCCGAATGTCGATTTTCCGACCATCCGCGTGTCGGCAAGTCTTCCCGGTGCCGATCCCGAAACCATGGCTTCGGCAGTGGCGACACCGCTGGAAAGCCAGTTCTCCATCATCGCGGGCGTTTCCTCGATGACGTCATCGAGCACGCAGGGCTCGACCTCCATCACCATCCAGTTCGATCTCTCCCGCAACATCGATGGCGCATCGCAGGATGTGCAATCCGCCATTGCCGCGGCTGCGCGCCAATTGCCGCCGGAGATGCCCACGCCGCCCACGCTTGCGCAAGGTGAACCCTGCGGACAGTCCCATTCTCTATATCGCCATGCACTCGCCCACCCTGCCGCTGCAGGAGGTCGACAAATACGCCGAGACGCTGCTTGCCCGGCAGATTTCGACCGTCGAAGGCGTGGCGCAGGTCAATGTCTATGGCTCGCAGCAATTCGCGGTGCGCATCCAGGTCGATCCATCGGAATTGGCCGCGCGCAACATCGGCATCGATCAGGTAACGGCCGCGGCTGCCAACTCCAATCCCAACGCACCCACCGGCTCGTTCAACGGCTCGTCCCAAGCCACCCTCGTCCACGCCACGGGACAGATGCAGGACGCTTCGCAGTTCGAACGCCAGATCGTGGCCTTTCGCAACGGCGCGCCCGTGCGCGTGCAAGATATTGGGCGAGCCATCAACAGCGTGGCGAATGACAAGGTGGCAAGCTGGTACAATGGGCAACGCGCCATCGTGCTCGCCATTCAACGCCAGCCCGGTTCCAACACGATTGGCGTTGTGGATGCGATCAAGAAAATCCTGCCGCATTTCCAGGAACAATTGCCCGCGTCGATGAAGCTCGACGTGCTGTATGACAGAAGCCAGTCCATCCGCGCCTCGGTGGCGGATGTGCAGGAGACGCTGCTGATCGCGGCCGTGCTCGTGGTCGCGGTCATCTTCGTGTTCCTGCGAACATTCTCGGCGACATTCGTGGCGTCGTTGGCGCTTCCCATCGCCGTAGTGGGCACGTTCGCGGGGATGTCCTATCTCGGTTACAACCTCGACAATCTTTCGTTGATGGCGCTGACGCTTTCGGTCGGATTCGTGGTCGACGATGCCATCGTCATGCTCGAAAACATCGTGCGCCATGTCGAAGAAGGCGAGAAGCCATTCGAGGCCGCGCTGAAAGGTTCGAAGGAAATCGGATTCACCATTCTTTCGATGACGATTTCGCTGGTCGCCGTTTTCATTCCCGTCCTGTTCATGAGCGGCATTGTGGGGCGGCTGCTGCACGAATTCGCCATGACCATCGTGATCGCCATCGTGGTGTCGGGCGTCGTGTCGGTGACGCTGACGCCGATGCTGCTCAGCCGTATCCTGAAGCCCGGCAAGGAATCCCATCACGGCAAGTTCTATGCATGGAGCGAGCAGGCTTTTGACCGGCTGCAGGGCGGGTATGAACGGTCGCTGCGCTGGAGCCTGCACCATCGCGGTTTCATCTTCCTGTGCTTCGTCGCGAGCCTTCTGGCGACCGTGGGCATGTTCATGGCGTCGCGGATCGATTTTATCCCGAGCACCGATTCCGGGCAGATCAACGCCTCCACGGAATCCGCAACACGCACATCGTTCCAGAAGATGGTGCAATACCAGCAAAGGGCTGCCGCGATCGCGGCCAAAGACCCCAATGTCGAGGGCCTGATGTCGTCGGTCTCCGGCGGTGGTTCGACGCAAACAAATACCGGATCGATGCTTCTGCGCCTCAAGCCGCGCAGCGATCGCAAGGGCGCCGATCAGGTCATCCAGGAATTGCGGCCGAAGCTTTCGCACATCCCCGGGCTCAACGTGTACATGCAGAATCCGCCGGCCATCCGTATCGGCGGCATGCAATCCAAATCCGCCTATCAATATACGCTGCAAGACCTCGACCAGCAGGAATTGCAGGACAGCTCGGTCAAGCTGATGAATGCGCTGGCGACCAAGCCGGGCTTTCAGGACGTGACGAGCGATCTCAACTTCTCGACACCGGCGGTCAATATCGAAATCGACCGGGACAAGGCGGCCGCGCTGAATGTGACGCCGGCTTCGATCGAGACCGCACTGGGTGCGGCTTACGGCGGCGGGCAGATCTCGCAGATATATACGGACATCGATACCTATCAGGTGATCCTCGAACTGCTGCCGCAGTATCGCGAGGACCCTGCGTCCCTGTCCCGGCTCTACATCACCGCATCGGATGGCACGACGCTGGTGCCTCTGACGGCGGTGACCAAGATCGGGCCGGGTACGATGCCGCTTACCATCAATCACCTGGGGCAACTTCCTTCGGTGACGATCTCGTTCAATCTCGATCCCGGCATGGCGCTTTCGGATGCGGTGACCACGATCGAGCAGACGCAGCGCGAGATCAATCTGCCGCCGACCGTCCAGACCTCGTTCCAGGGCACGGCACAGGCCTTCCAGCAATCCACCAGCAGCATGGCGATCCTGCTCGTGATCGCGGTGATCGTGATCTACATCATCCTCGGCATCCTCTATGAGAGCTTTGTCCATCCGCTGACCATTCTTTCGGGCCTGCCGTCGGCGGCGGTGGGTGCGCTCATCACCTTGATGATCTTCAAGACGCCGCTCAGCCTTTATGCCTTTGTCGGCATGATCATGCTGATCGGCATCGTGAAGAAGAACGCCATCATGATGATCGACTTCGCGCTTGCAGCGCGAACGCGGCGAGAACGCGAAGCCCGAGGACGCGATCTTCGAGGCGGCAATCGTGCGTTTCCGGCCGATCATGATGACGACGGCGGCGGCCTTCATGGGCACGCTGCCGATCGCCATCGGGTTTGGCGCAGGCTCGGAATCGCGCCAGCCCCTTGGTCTTGCGGTTGTCGGCGGGCTGGTGCTTTCGCAATTGCTGACGCTCTACATCACCCCGGTGATCTACATCTATCTCGACGAACTCGGCACGCGCGTTTCGAACTGGCGCGGGCGCGGACCACAGACGCATCCCGCGGAATAATTATTTCTCCGTCAGCTTCTGCACCTCGGCTATTTCTTCGGCGTTGAGATGCCAACCCGACGCCGCGATATTGCCATCTATCTGTTCAGGCTTCGTCGCGCCCGCAATCACGCTTGCCACCGTCTGGTGCGAAAGCAGATAACCGAAGGCAAGTTCGAGCAATGTGTGGCCGCGCGAGGCGGCGAATGCGCCCAGATTTTCGACAATCGCGAAATTCGCTCGTGTCATGTAGCGGTTGGCGAGCCCCTTCATCACCGAAAAGCGCGTGCCATCCGGCGCGGTTTCGCCCGGCCTGTATTTTCCGGTGAGCAGGCCCGAGGCGAGCGGAAAATAGGGCAGAAGGCTCATGGCCTTTGCCTTCAGCGCAGGGATCAGTTCGCGTTCGGCATCGCGCACGAGGAGGCTGTATTCATCCTGTGCCGTTACCCATTTTGAGAGCGCGCCCTGTTCGGCAGTCCAGAGCGAATCCACCAATTGCCATGCGGGCAAATTCGAACAGCCGATGAACCGCACCTTGCCGGCCTGCACGAGATCTTCGAGCGCGCGCAGCGTTTCTTCCATCGGTGTTTTCGGATCTGGCGTGTGAAGCTGATAGAGATCGATCCAATCGGTCTGCAATCGCTTGAGGCTCGCTTCGACAGCTTGCGCGATGTAATGGCGCGAGGCGCCGGATTTGGCGCCATCGTCATCCATCTTCATGCCGAATTTGGTGGCGAGCACGATGTCCTTGCGGCGCGCGCCGAGTATTTCTCCGAGTTGCGTTTCGGAGCCGCCGCGATTGCCGTAGATGTCGGCGGTGTCGAACAGGGTAATGCCGGAATCGAGCGCCCGGTCGATGACGCGGGCCGAAGCGTCCTTCGGGAGCATTCCGAAATTGTTGCAGCCGAGGCCAACGACCGAAACATCGAGGCCGGAATTTCCGAGTTTGCGTTTTTCCATGTGCGTATTTTCCCGTGTCGCTTGCACCAGATTATGAATGCGCAACCGGGGCTGAAGGAGCCGGATAAGCGATGCAGGCTCGCGCCATGGCGATGGCGGCATTCACCCGATGGATCAGCATCCGGATTTCACGCTGCCTGGCGCGCATTTCACAGGTATAGCGGCCATGCTTCAGGGCGTTGCTATTCCCCCTGGGCGCGCCGCCTTTGGACTTGGTTTTCGCCAAGCCATTGATTGGAATGGCAGAACGCCTTTGGGTTGTTTTCAAAAAAATGGGAGGGGGTACTCCCCCCTCTTTCGCTCCGGGCCGTTTGGACGTGCTCATGCTCTGCCTTTCCATTTGCAGGAAAAGCATAAAGGAATTAAGTCACAGTTGCAAGACTAAATTCAGACCCTTGGAGCGGCATAGCTCGGGAAGGGACCGACCGGAAAGGGCTGCTCGTCATTCACGAAGGAGACATAGGCCAGCAGTTCCCAGAGATACTGGATCACGTTGAGGCTGGTGCGGCGCAATTCCTCGCTCACCCGGCTGTTGAGCACCACCGCCACAAGCTGGACGGCGGCCAGGATCAGTACGGTCCAGAAAGTGAACCACGCGATCACCGCGAACAGCAGCGAATAAAGCAGGCGCGTTCCGGAAAACGGGCTGCGCACGGCGGGCGGGTGAACGTCGCCGGTTGCGGCGCCTTGTGTTGCGTCGGTCATCTGTCCCTCCAAGGACCGCGGCAAATGCCGCCACCCTTTAGCTAGGAACCGGCTTCAAACCTTCAAGGGGCGGCGGCGGGCAAAAGCATCGAAAGGCGTGGCGAGCAGCAATCCCGCGAAAAAGCCGCCGATATGGGCCTGCCATGCGATGAGGCGGACCTGGCCATCCATGCCGATGCCGGTGAGGCCTGCAAAAACATTGGCCAGCAACCAGAACAGCGTAAAAACCGCGATCTGGCCGGAAAAAAGCGGGGCCAGCCTCGGGAAGGGCTCGCCTTCGATCCATACCCGGCCACGCAGCATGCGGATGCCCGCCCCCATCAGGCCGGAAATCGCGCCCGATGCCCCGATCACCGGATCCGTGGAGCCCCAGTTGGCGGCCAGATGGGCGCAGGCTGCCGCGATGGCGCAAAGCCCAAATACCATCAGGAACAGCCATGCCCCCCAGCGGCGGGCGACGATGGGGCCGAAGGCAAGCAGCCACAGGCAGTTGATCCCGACATGGCTGAGGTCGCCATGCAGCAGCGTGTAGCTGAGGAAGGGCACACGCCAGTTCCAGCAACGATTGGTGGGCGGCCGCATGGGCGGCGAGATAGTGGGCGGAATAGCGCGCCGGGATGAAGGCGAAATTGACCAGAATGCTGTCTGCGATGCGCGGCGGCGCGAAGGACCAGCCGAGATAGGCGAGCGCCAGCACCGCGATGGTCGCGGCAACGACAAAGGGGACACGCAGCAACGGCTGGTGAGGCGGGTGAGGTTCCTGGAGGAAAGCCATGAACCTCTACTAAGCGCGGGACAGCGCGGCTTCAACCAGCGGCAGGCGGTCGTTGCCGAAATACATGTCGGTGCGGTTCACGAACATGGTGGGAGAGCCGAAGCCGCCACGCGCGATCACCTCTTCGGTGTTGGCCTTGAGCAGGTCCTTGATCTCCGGGCGCTTCGCTGCGGGCGAGTATCTCGGCCGGATCGAGGCCGGCCCTGCGGCAGACCTCTTCCAGCACCTCTTTCCGGCTTACATCTTTCAACTCGCCCCAATAGGTTTTGAAGGCGGCATTGCGCGAAGGGAATTAACGCTGCTTTTTCCTGGGCTGCCAGCGCGCAACGCATCATCGAAACGGCGCGCACGGGAAAGACGGGAGGGCGGCCGATTTCTATTCCGGCGAACCGCGCCCAGTCCTGCAAATCTTTCTCATAATAGGACGCCTTGCGTTTGTCGGGATTGGCCCTGCGTTCGTAGACATCCTGGTTAACCGCGTTAAACACGCCGCCCACCAGAATCGGTTTGAAAACGATTTCAGCCCCTGCGCGCTTAACAATATCGTGGATGCGCGTGAAGGCGAGATAGGTCCAAGGCGAGGAACAATCGAAGAAAAATTCGATTCTCGCCATTTGCATCTCCGGTTTTGCGCGCCAACAAGGTTAGCGGCGTTCGTTTCAGTTTGAAACAGGATCAAGGGTTAAAGCGCCTCCTTTGCTGGCATGGGGGTTGCTGCTGCTGGTACGGATCATTGTCGGTTTTCGCCATGGCTTCGAGCATCAGACAGCTATTCGTGACCGGCGCAGCGTTCTTTGCGTCTGCCGCGATTTTATCCGGGGCAGCCTATGCGGTCGATTACTCCAGCGACGACCAATACAACCATCCCTACGGGATGACGGCGGGGCAGGAGAACCAGCCGGTCAACTCATCGCTGCGCGATGCCAACGGCAATCTTACCGTGGTCAACGGGCAGTTCACCTCTTCGGCCATGAGTCAGCAATCGGGTCTCAGCACCATGTCTTCCGGCGTGGGCATGGGAGGCACGGGTAGCGCACAGGCAAGTGCCGTCGGCAATTCGCTCAATGTCGTCACGGTCGGATCGGGGAACACCGTGATCGTCAACGCGCATCAGGAAAACAACGGAAACCAGACAGCGACCGTGAACACCAACGGTCACTGAGGAACCCTGCCCCAATGAGTTCGCGCGGACGCAAATATTTCATCAGGCCGGTTGCCGTCGCGCTGTCATGCCTGACGCTTACGGGCTGCATCTCGCCTTCGGCGGACAAGAGCACGGGCCGCTACACGGCACCCATCGGCGATGCGCCGGTCATCAGCAACGAAACACCCTATTCCTCCGCCCTGCACTGCATGGACGGCTATACGGCGACACGGCCCGTTCACGTCGCGGTGGGGCAGATCGCCGATTACACGGGCAAGTTCGAATCCGACAATAGCGGCCGCAAGGTGACGCAAGGCGCGGCCCTGATGGCGATGTCGGCGCTTGCGAAAGCGGGCGTGCCGCTGGTCGAGCGCTTCGACACATCCGTCGCCGAAATGGAACTGAAATATGCCAACAACAAGCTGATCTCGGCCGATGGCCTGCGCGGCAGCGTGGGCGGCAGCGATTACCGCAAGATCTATGCGGGTTCGATTCCGGGCTCCGACTATTACCTTGTGGGCGGCATCACCGAACTCAATCTCAACATCCGCTCGATGGGCGCCAATGCCGACGGCGGCGAGACCGCCACCGATGGCATCAAGGCCACGGGCGGGGTGAACCTTTATGTGATGAATGTGGGGCTCGACCTGCGGCTGGTGGACACCAACACGCTCGAAGTGGTGGATGTGATCTCCTACCAGAAGCAGATCATCGGACGGCAGATTTCCGCCGGCGTGTTCGATTTCCTCGGACAGCATTTCTTCGATGCCAGCGTTGGCGAAAGCGCGCTGGAACCGATCCAGCTTGCGGTGCGCTCGGTCATCGAGCGGGCGGTGCTGGAAATGGTTTCGCGCCTCTACAAGACGCCGAACGACGCCTGCACCGCACGCCTGGGAACAGCGGACGATCCGCTGGCCGGACCGGGGGATCGCGCGGCTTCAACCGCAAACACCACGCAGGCAAATGCAAGCCCTGCAAAACCCAGCACGACAGCCAAACCAGTTTCCGAGGAGAAACCACATGCAACGCACCAAAGCGCTTATCGCTACTACAGCTCTAATGACCCTGACGGCGGGCTTGGCCTTCGCGGCGGACAATAATCCCCCGCCGCCGCCTCCGCCGCACCACAATCAGGGCAGCGAAATCCTGAACGGCCAGGTCGACTTCCAGTCGCAGGCCTCGACCCTGAACACGACGATCAAGCATGTCGGCGGCGATGTTTCGGGGCAGGCGGTTTCTGCCGGAAACGTGCTCGAAGCCGTGACCATGCAGGACACCAACGTCACCAACAACCAGTATGTTTCGGGTGGGGTGAGCATCTCGTCCGCCGTCAACGCGAATGTGAAGGATGTCACCGGCGGCGTCAGCCTGGTTTCGCAGGCGGTTTGCAACTCGGCCGATGTCTCGACCGATCCGAACACCACGAAGGTCTATTCCAACCAGGAATGCAACGCGACCGATCCTTCGGCGCAGATGAACGCGACCGTCAAGGGCATCGGCGGCGATGTTTCGCTGGCGACCACCGCTGTCGGCAACACGTTCTCGGAGGACACCAACGCGCCCAACGCGCCGGTGCAGAACTACCAGATCAACAATTCGAGCGCGTTTGCGACCTCCAACACCAAAGTCAGCAATGTCGGCGGCGATGTGAACGTTTCGGCGTCCGCGATCGGCAACAACGCGCAGATCGTGCATTATTCCACCACGCCTTGATCGGCTTGGCTGGCGCTTCCTGGGGCGAAAACGGAGAGCGCCGCGAAAAGGGGGAGAGCGAAAGCTCTCCCTCTTTTTATTTGTGCGAGTGCTGCGTGAAGCGCGAGCACATGGCGCGCCTGCACCAGATGCGGCTGATCGAGCATCTTGCCATCGAGCGAGGCGACGCCCGCGCCCGAGGCGAATGCCTCCACCACGCGGCCCGCATGTTCGACATCGGCTTGCGAGGGCGTGAACGCGGCGTTGATGATTTCCACCTGATCGGGATGGATGGCGAGCATTCCCGAAAAGCCTTCGCGCTGGGCAAGACGGGCCACGCGATCCAGGCCTTTTGAATCGCGGAAATCGGCGTGCAGGGTTTCGATGGCCGCAACGCCGGCGGCTTTCGCTGCGATCAACACCAGCGAGCGCACCATCCTATAGGTGAAGAAGAATTCGCCCTGTTCATCGCGGTTGGCGGCGGCACCCAGCGCTGCCGACAGATCTTCCGCGCCCCAGCTGAGCGCTGCCAGGCGCGGCGGCGGCGAGCGGTAATCCATCAGCGACATCACCGCGAGCGGGGTCTCGGTGGCGACAGGCAGCGTCTTGATCGCGCCGCGTTCCAAACCGTGGAGAGATTCAAGCGCAGTGAGATCGTTGTCGAGCAGGCGCAGCGCATCGGGACCATCGGGCTTGGGGACGATCAGGCCATCGGGTTTTGCGCTGACGATGGCTTCCAGATCGGCGCTGTAATCCGCACTGCCCACCGGATTGATGCGCACCCAGAGGGAGGCGCGCGATTTGCGCTCACTGACGAAAGCGTGCGCCAGCCTGCGCGCGGCGGGACGGTTTGGTGCGGCCACCGCATCTTCGAGATCGAGGATCAGCGCATCGGCGGGAGAGGTCTGCGCCTTGGCGAGTTTCTTTTCGCTGTCGGCGGGAACGAACAGGAAGGAGCGCAGGATCATGGCTTTTTCGTGCATCAGGGCCGAGCGCTTGCAGCTGGCAACGATTTCGTCGCGCTGGTTGATGGCGCGGTGGAGGAACACCACGATGCCCTGCGTGGGGCGCGATTTGGATTCGCGCTTCTCCAGCACTTCGGTTTCGACATGCAGCGTATCGCCATGGAAGACGGGTTTGGGAAAGCGCACTTCATCCATGCCGAGATTGGCGACGGTGGTGCCGAGCGTGGTCTCGCCGACCGAGATGCCGATCATCAGGCCGAGCGTGAACAGCGAATTGACGATGCGGGCGCCGAATTCGGTTCCCTTGGCATATTCCTCGTCCAGATGGAGTTGGGCGGGGTTGTGCGTCATCGCGGTGAAAAGCACATTGTCGGTCTCGGTCACCGTGCGACGGATGGGGTGGTGGAATTTCTGGCCGAGCTCGAATTCGTCGAAATAGAGTCCGGGCATTTTTCTCTCAATAAGATTTCGGCAGGCCGAGAACATTCTCGGCGATGAACGACAGGATCAACTGCTCTGTTACCGGCGCGATGCGCGGGAGCATCGATTCCCGGAAGAGACGTTCCACCTGATATTCCTTCGCATAGCCCATGCCGCCATGGGTCATCACGCTTCTGGTGCAGGCATCGAACGCGGCGCGGGCGGCGAGGAATTTGGCGGCGTTGGCTTCGGCGCCGCAGGGTTGTTTGGAGTCGTAGAGCGAGGCAGCGCGCAGGCACATCCACCAGGCGCTTTCGAGATAGGCCCAGCTTTCGGCGAGCGGATGCTGGATGCCCTGGTTCTGGCCTATTGGGCGGCCGAAGACGACGCGCTCTTTCGCATAGACCGCCGCGCGGTGCAGCGCATCGCGGCCCAATCCAATCGCTTCCGCGCCGATCAGGATGCGCTCGGGATTGAGGCTGTCCAAAAGATAGCGGAAGCCTTTGCCTTCTTCGCCGATACGATCTTCTTCCGGCACATGCAGATCGTCGATGAAGACGGCGTTTGAATCCACCGCCGCGCGGCCCATCTTCGGGATGCGGCGGACTTCGACCTTGCTGCGATCCAGATCGGTGTAGAACAGCGTCATGCCATCCGTCGGGCGTTTGCTATCGGCTTTCGCGGTGGTGCGGGTGAGCAGCAGAATCTTGTCGGCGACCTGTGCTGTGGTCGTCCACATCTTGCGGCCTTTGATGATGTAACCATCGTTGGTGCGGCGGGCGAAGGTTTCGATGCTCGTCGTATCCAACCCTGCATTGGGTTCGGTGACGCCGAAGCAGGCTTTCTGTTCGCCGTTGATGAGCGGCGGCAGGAAGCGGGCTTTCTGTTCGTCGGTGCCATGCACCACGATGGCGTGAGGGCCGAAGATATTGAGATGAATGGCGGAGGCCGCGGCATACCCGCCGCCGCCGCGGCCTACCGTGTGCATCATGATGGCGGCCTCGGTGACGCCCAGGCCTGCGCCGCCGAATTCGGTGGGCATGGCGATGCCGAGCCAGCCGCCTTCGGCCATGGCTTTGTGAAATTCGTGGGGGAAACGGGCCTCTTCATCGAGCGTCGACCAGTAGTCATCGCCGAAGCGCGCACAAATCTTGCCCACGCTCTCTTCGATGGCGCGTTGCTGCTCGGTGTAGGCGATGTCCACGGCGTTCCCCGAAAATCGTTTTAGGTCAAAGTATTAGGCCATCCCAGCGTGCATCAGGGAGGATAACCCAAAGCGGCGGTTGCACGCGAGGGTGCTCCTACTATGATGCCGACTTAACGGGAAACGCCTTGCATTCGCCATACAAAAAGCGCCCGCTTGCGGCCTCGGGAGAAACGCAAAACGCGAATGCGGCCATGGAGATACGCAAAGTCCGATGAGTCAAAACTCTGGCGACGGGACGGCATTGGCCGAGCCCCAGCGTCTGGGCGGCATGAAGCCGACCGACACAAGCGATCCGAATTACTTCCACAAGGTTGTCGATTGCCAATGGGCGTGCCCCGCCCATACGCCCGTGCCGGAATATATCCGGTTGATCGCGGAGGGGCGTTATTCCGACGCCTATATGATCAACTGGAAATCGAATGTGTTTCCGGGCGTGCTCGGCCGCACCTGCGACCGCCCCTGCGAGCCGGCCTGCCGGCGCGGACGGGTGGAGAAGGAACCGGTTGCGATCTGCCGGTTGAAGCGCGTCGCCGCCGACAACAAGGATGATGTTTCGGCGCGGATGCCCAAGGCGGCTGCGCAGAAGAACGGCAAGCGCGTGGCGTTGATCGGCGCGGGCCCGGCTTCGATGACGGTTGCGCGCGATCTTCTGCCGCTTGGCTATCATGTGACCATCTATGATGCCGATCCGTTTGCGGGCGGGATGATGCGCACGCAGATCCCGAAATTCCGCTTGCCGGAAAGCGTTCTGGACGAGGAATGCGGCTACATTCTCTCGCTGGAGCCGGAAACGAAATTCGGCCAGCGCATCGACAGCCTGAAAGCGGTGCTGGCGGAGAATTACGACGCGATCTTCGTGGGCTGTGGCGCGCCGCGCGGGCGCGATCTGGATATTCCGGGGCGCAGCGAGACGACCGCCAATGTGCATATCGGGATCGACTGGCTTTCCAGCGTTTCGTTCGGCCACACGACCAAGATCGGCAAGCGCGTGATCGTTTTGGGCGGCGGCAACACGGCGATGGATTGCTGCCGCACGTCGCGGCGGCTGGGTGGCGACGATGTGCGCGTTGTCGTGCGCTCGGGCTTTGAAGAGATGAAAGCCAGCCCCTGGGAAAAGGACGATGCGCTGGGCGAAGGCATTCCGATCCACAATTTCATGGTGCCGAAGGAGTTCACGCACACGCGCGGCAAGCTGACCGGTGTGATCTTCGAGAAAGTGAAGTCGGAGAAGGACGCGAACGGACGCCGCAATCTGGTGCCCACGGGCGAGCCAGATGTGCACATGGAATGTGACGATGTTCTGGTGGCCGTGGGACAGGAAAACGCCTTTCCCTGGATCGAGCGCGATATCGGGATCGAATTCGACCGCTGGGATATGCCCAAGGTCGATGTGGTGACCTATCAATCGACCAATCCGCGCATCTTCTTCGGCGGCGACGCGGCGTTCGGGCCCAAGAATATCATCTGGGCGGTGGCCCATGGGCATGAAGCGGCCGTTTCCATCGACCTTCTGTGCAACGGGCATGACGTGCATCTGCGCCCGCCTCCGCTCACCAATCTGGCGAGCCAGAAGATGGGCATCCACGAATGGTCTTACGACAACGATGTGTCGAACGACCTTCGCTACAAGGTGCCCCATGCGCCGAAGGAAAAGGCGCTGAAGAATGTGTTGCTGGAGGTCGAACTTGGCTTCGACCGGCAACAGGCGTTTGCCGAAGCGCAGCGTTGCCTCAATTGCGATGTGGAAACCGTGTTCGAGCGCAAGCTTTGCATCGAATGCGATGCCTGCGTGGACATCTGCCCCGTGGATTGCATCACCTTCACGCCAAACGGCGAGGAAGAGGAATTGCGCCACCGGCTGACGGTGCCCGCGCTCAACCGCACACAGGACCTTTATCTCTCCGACCTGCTCAAGACGGGCCGCGTGATGGTGAAGGACGAGGATGTTTGCCTTCACTGCGGGCTTTGCGCCGAGCGCTGCCCGACAGGGGCCTGGGACATGAAGAAGTTCACTCTTGAAACCGCACAGGCCGGCACTCCATGCAAAGCCGCATAAACGCGACAAACGATTTCGTCGTCAAATTCGCCAACGTCAACGGATCGGGGTCGGCCAGCGCGAACGAATTGTTCGCCAAATGCATCCTGCGGATGGGCGTGCCGGTGGCATCGCGCAACATCTTCCCCTCCAATATTCAGGGCCTTCCGACATGGTATGAGGTGCGCGTTTCCGGCGAAGGCTGGCTGGGACGGCGCGGCGGCGTGGACATGATGGTCGCGATGAACCCGCAGACCTGGGACAAGGATGTCGCCTCCATCGATGCGGGCGGCTATCTGTTTTACGATTCGACCAAGCCATTGCCGCCATCGAAATTCCGAGAGGACGTCAACGTGATCGGCGTGCCGCTGACCGAGATCGTCAACCGCACCTATTCCGATCCGCGGCAGCGGCAATTGTTCAAGAATATCGTTTATATCGGCGCGGTTTCCGCGTTGCTCGACATCGATCCAAAGGTGGTCGAGACGCTGCTGGGCGAACAGTTCAAGAAGAAGCCGGAATTGATTGCCTCCAACGTGAAGGCGTTCCGGCTGGGCTATGATTACGCCCATGAACATCTGGCGAATGCCTGCGGGTTGAAGGTTGAGCATTCCGACCGGGTGGGCGAGCGCATCTTCATCGCGGGCAACGATGCGGCGGGATTGGGCGCGGTTTATGGCGGGGCGACCGTTTGCGCCTGGTATCCGATCACGCCTTCCACATCTGTCGCGGAAGCGTTCACCAAGCATTGCAAGAACCTTCGCGTTGACCCCGAAACGAAGAAAAACAATTTCGCCATCGTGCAGGCGGAAGACGAGATCGCGGCCATCGGCATGGTGATCGGCGCTGCCTGGAACGGGGCGCGTAGCTTCACCGCCACCAGCGGGCCCGGCATCTCGTTGATGCAGGAATTTTTTGGGCTGGCCTATTTCGCCGAAATTCCGAGCGTGATCTTCGACATCCAGCGCGGCGGGCCTTCGACCGGCATGCCGACGCGCACGCAACAATCCGATATTCTGACAGCGGCCTATGCAAGCCATGGCGACACCAAACATGTGTTGCTGATGCCGAAAGACCCGAATGAATCGTTTCATTTCGCGGCAGAAGCCTTCGATCTGGCGGAACGGCTGCAGACGCCGGTGTTCGTGATGATGGATCTCGACATCGGAATGAACGACTGGCTGTGCGAGCCGCTTCACTGGGACGATGCCGAACGCTTCGACCGCGGCAAGGTGATGACCTTCGAGGAACTGGAAGCGGGCAAGAATTTCGGGCGCTATCTGGATGTGGATGGCGATGCCATTCCCTATCGCAGCCTGCCGGGCACGCATCCCACGCGCGGGGCCTTCTTCACGCGCGGCACGAGCCGGGATCGCTATGCGAAATATAGCGAGGATGGCTCCGTCTATGTCGATAACATGCAGCGGCTGTTGCGCAAGTTCGAGACCGCGAAATCGCTGGTGCCGGGGCCAGTGCGCAAGAACGCCGATGTGGGCACACGGCACGGCGTGATCTTCTACGGCTCGACCACGGTTGCGATGGAGGAAGCACTCGCGGCGCTGGAGGCGCAGGGGCTTTACCTCGATACCCTGCGCGTCCGGGCCTTTCCGTTTTCCGACGAGGTGACCGACTTCATCAACGCGCACGATCAGGTGTTCGTGGTGGAGCAGAACCGCGATGCGCAATTGCTGAAGCTGGTGGTCAACGAATGCGCCATCGACCCGGCGCGGTTCATTTCCATCCTGCATTACGACGGAACGCCGATCACCGCACGGTTCATCATCTCCGCGATTGCCGACCGCATGAAAGTCGCGCGCAAAGAGGCCGCCGAATGACCTATATCGCCAAGCCGAAGCTGCACCATCCGAGCCTTGTGCCGAACAAGCTGGGGTTCACCCATCGCGATTACGAAGGCTCGATCTCGACCCTTTGCGCGGGGTGCGGGCATGATTCCATCAGTGCCTCGCTGATTCAGGCCTGTTACGAGCTTTCCATAGAGCCGCATCGGGTGGCGAAGCTTTCGGGCATCGGCTGCTCTTCCAAAACGCCGGATTATTTCCTCGGCAACAGCCATGGCTTCAATTCGGTGCATGGGCGGATGCCGAGCGTTTTGACGGGCGCCAACCTTGCCAATCGCGAGCTGATTTATCTGGGCGTTTCGGGCGATGGCGATTCCGCTTCCATCGGGCTTGGACAGTTTGCGCACTGCGTTCGGCGCGGCGTGAACATGGTCTATATCTGCGAGAACAATGGCGTGTACGGCCTGACCAAGGGCCAGTTCTCCGCCACTGCCGACAAGGGTTCCAAAAGCAAGGCTGGCGGTTCCAACAATGACTCGCCGATCGACCTGGTGAGCTTGGCGCTGGTGCTGGGCGCAAGTTTCGTTGCGCGCAGCTTCTCCGGCGACAAGACGCAACTGGTGCCGCTGCTGAAGGCCGCGATTGCCCATCGCGGATCTGCGGTGATCGACGTGGTTTCGCCTTGCGTGCAGTTCAACAACCATCCGGGTTCGACCAAATCCTATGATTTCGTACGGGCGCACAACGAGGCGGTGAACCGGCTCGATTTCCTGCCCGCGCGCGAGGAAATCACGGTCGAGCACGAGCCCGGCACGGTGGTGGCGGTGACGCAGCATGACGGTTCGGTCATCCGGCTGGCGAAACTGCATCCCGAATATGATCCGCACAATCGGGCGGGCGCGCTTGCCTATCTGCAGGAGCGGGAAAAAGCGGGCGAAGTGGTGACGGGACTCTTGTATGTCGATCCCGAGGCCGAGGATTTGCACGCCAATCTGAATACGGTAGATACGCCGCTGAACCGGCTGGGCGAAAAAGAGCTTTGCCCGGGTCAGGCGAAACTGGCGGCGATTAACGCGGCCTATCGATAGGATTTCACATGACCTCGAAACTTTTCGATATCAGCGGCAAGACGGCGCTGGTGACAGGTGGCTCGCGCGGCATCGGGCTGATGATCGCGCGCGGGTTCGTCGAGAACGGGGTGAAGGTTTATATTTCTTCGCGCAAGGCCGAGGCTTGCGAACGCGCAGCCGAACAGCTTTCGAAATTCGGCACCTGCATCCCGCTGGCGCACGACCTGGGCGACATGGCGGAAGTGAAGAAGCTGGCCGAAGAGATCAAGGCGCGCGAAACCAAACTGGATTTCCTCATCAACAATGCGGGTGCGGCCTGGGCCGAGCCTTTGGAAAAATATTCCGAAGAGGGCTGGGACAAGCTGATGAACGTCAACCTGAAGGCGATCTTCTTTTTGACGCAAGGTCTGCTGCCGTTGTTGAAGGCGGCGGCGAGTAAGGACGATCCGGCTCGCGTGGTGAACATCGGCTCCATCGATGGAATCCTGCAGCCGTTCCTGGAATCCTATGCCTATTCGGCGAGCAAGGCTGCGGTGCATCACCTGACGCACAATCTCGCCAAGCACCTGGCGCGCGACAACATCAATGTGAACGCGATTGCACCCGGGCCCTTCGAGACCAAGATGCTGGCGCCGGTTTTGGCGACCGGGCGGCAAATGATCGAATCTTCCGTGCCGCGCGGACGCATCGGGGCGGATGACGACATGATCGGGGCTGCGATCTTCTTCTGCAGCAAGGCATCTTCCTTCGTCACCGGTCAGGTGCTGGCGGTGGATGGCGGGATCGTGACATCTGCCTATATGTCGCCGTCCTGACCATGTTGCCTATCGACGTAGAAGCCTTTCGCAATGCGCCGCTCACGCGCGAACCGTTTCCCTATGTGATCGTGCCCGGCTTTGTGCGCGCAGATGCGCGTGAGGCGATCCAGCGTGATTTTCCCGATGTACCGCTGCCTGGAAGTTTTCCGCTGCCGACCGTGACATATGGCAAGGCGTTTGCGGACTTCATGGACGCCATCCGCGGCGAAGAATTCACCGATGCAGTGGCGGAGAAATTCGCGATCGATCTTTCGGATCGGCCAACCATGATCACCGTTCGCGGGACGAGCCGCGCGCAGGACGGGCAGATCCACACCGACAGTACGACCAAGCTCATCACCGTTCTCATTTATATGAACGGCAAATGGGAAAGTCCGCAGGGGCGGCTGCGTCTGTTGCGATCTGAAACCGATCTCAACGACGTGATCGCGGAGGTGCCGCCGGATGAAGGCACGCTGCTGGTGTTCAAGAACCAGCCCAATGCCTGGCACGGATTCGAGGCGTTCGAAGGGCCGCGCCGGGTGATTCAGTTGAACTGGGTCACCGACAAAGGCGTGGTGTGGCGGGAGCAGACGCGCCACAAGGTGAGCGCTTTCTTCAAGCGATTGCGCACCTAATATTCATGCCAGACGCCCGCGTGGTCGCGGATGCGGTGGCGGCCGTTTTCCAGCGCGATCACATCATCCGAATTGAGCGGCACCTTGGCGTGGCCGCCGGGAATGTCGAGCACATAGGTCGGCATCGCGATGCCGGAGAGCCGCGCACGCAACTCGCGCATCAGATGCTGGCCGTGCGCGATGGTCACGCGGAAATGCGAGGTGCCGGGCGCCAGATCGGGGTGATGCAGGTAATAGGGCTTGATGCGGTTTTCGATGAAAGTTCGCATCAGGCTTTCGAGGGCTTCGACATTGTCGTTGATCCCGTTGAGCAGCACACTCTGGCTCAGCATCGGAATGCCGGAATCGATCAGCTTTGCGATTGCCGCGCGGGCCGCATCGGTGAATTCGCTCGCATGATTGGCGTGCAGCGCGACATACGTTGTCACGTTCTTCGAATTTATGGCGCTGACGAATTCATCGGTGACGCGCGGCGGATCGACGACGGGGACGCGGGTGTGCCAGCGCACGATCTTCACATGCGAAATGCCGGCAAGGCGCTGGGTGATTTCTTCGGCGCGGCGCGGCGAGAGTATGAAGGGGTCGCCCCCCGTCAAAATCACTTCCCAGATTTCCTTGTGTTCTGCGATGTAGGCGAAGGCGCGTTCCATTGCGTCGGCTGAGAGCGTCGCGTCGCCCAGCATTTCGCGGCGGAAGCAGAAGCGACAATAGACGGGGCACACGCTTGCGGGCTTGAACAGCACGCGATCCGCATGACGATGAACGATGCCTTCGACGGGCGAATGCGCGTTGTCGCCGATGGGATCGGCGCGTTCTTCGGGCAGCGTGAAAAGTTCGGCTTCGCTGGGAAGGAACTGCCGCGAAATGGGCGCACCTTCTTTTGCGATCAGGTCGGCGATGGTTTCCGACACCGCAACGGCATAGCGCGCGGCGACCGGCGCCAGCGTTTGTTTCGCAGCGGCCGGAACCAGGCCTTTTGTGACGAGATCATCAAGCGTCATGCCTTCGCTTTAGCAGCGCGCATGTCGGGAAGGAAGACGGTCAAAAGACCCAGAAGCGGCAGGAAGGAACAGATACGGTAAACGTAATCGATGCTTGTGAGGTCGGCGATGTAGCCGAGAACGGCCGCTCCCAATCCACCCATACCGAAGGAAAAGCCATAGAACATGCCCGAAACCATGCCCACCTTGCCCGGCATCAATTCCTGCCCATAGACCACGATGGTGGAGAAGGCGGATGCGAGAATGACGCCGATGATGACGCTGAGCACGCTCGTCCAGAACAGGTTCGCATCCGGCAGCATGAGGGTGAACGGCAACGGGCCCAGGATCGAAAGCCAGATCACATATTTGCGGCCGAAGCGATCGCCCAGCGGACCACCTGCGATTGTTCCCGCCGCCACGGCGGCCAAGAACAGGAACAGGTGTATCTGCGAAGTCTGCACCGAGACGTGGAATTTGTGGATCAGGTAAAAAGTGTAATAGCTGGTGATGCTCGTGAGATAGAAATATTTGGAAAATATCAGCAGCAGCAGGATCGCCACGGAAGCGACAACCCTCTTCTGCGATAAACCGGTATCCACGACCGCACGCGCATGATGCGCCATGCGCTTGAGCCCATGGTGCTTGTACCAGCCGCCGACATTCCAAAGAATGATGATCGCAATCAGCGCCAGCAGCGAATAAAGCGCGACGCTGTGCTGACCGTAGCTGGCGACGATGGCGGCCGCGGTCAACGGGCCAAGTGCAGAACCGATATTGCCGCCCACCTGAAACAGCGATTGCGCCAGACCATGGCGCCCGCCCGATGCCATGCGCGCGACGCGCGAAGATTCCGGATGAAAGGTCGAAGACCCGATGCCCACCAAAGCAGCCGCCAACAGCACGATGGCGTAATCCCAGGCGACGGAGAGAATGAGCAGGCCGATCAGGGTCGACACCATCCCTGCCGCCAACGAATAGGGCATGGGTCGCCGATCGGAATAGAGACCCACCAGCGGCTGCAAAAGCGAAGCCGTGCATTGGAAAACCAGCGTTACCAGGCCGATCTGCGTAAAATTGAGGTGGAACTGCATTTTCAGCGTGGGATAGATCGCGGGCAACAGCGCCTGCATCATGTCGTTCAGCAGATGGCAGAACGACACTGCGAACAGAATCGCAAACGTCGTGTTCTGGGGCGATGCGGGGTCTTTTACGGCGAAGGTCTGGTTCATGGGAGGTGCTTAGCGGGACCGGCGTCGCCCGCCAACCTTTCAATCGGCATTGCTGTTATGCAGCGGGGTCCACAGCACATCGTCGAGCCTGCGGGCACCTGTGGCGAGCATCGCCAGGCGATCGAAGCCTAGCGCCACGCCGCTTGCAGGCGGCATCTGGGCGAGCGCCGCAAGAAAATCTTCGTCCAGCGGATAGCGTTCGCCGTAAACACGTTGCTTTTCGTCCATTTCGGCTTCGAAGCGGCGACGCTGTTCGGCGGCATCGGTTAATTCTCCAAAGCCGTTGGCGAGTTCCACACCGTTTGCATAAACCTCGAAGCGCTCAGCCACGCGCGGATCATGCGCGGTGGCGCGGGCCAGCGCGGCTTCGCAACGCGGGTATTCGTAAAGGACAGTCGGCTTGCCGCGGCCGAGTTTCGGTTCGATGCGGGCGACGAGAATTTTGCTGAAGATATCGGCCCAGTTGTCGTTCTCCGCCACATCGAGGCCGCTGCGTTGTGCTTTGCGGGAAAGCATGTCGCGGTCACCCTCGCCTTGCGACGACAACGTGGCGAGGAGATCCATGCCGGCGTGAATGGTGAACGCCTGCGCGACGGTGAGGCGTTCGGCAGGCGCGCGTGGATCGCAGGCCACGTCGCGGAAATTGAAACGCTCAACACCTGTTGTATCGGCAGCGAGGCGAATGAGATTGAGCGTGTCTTCGATTACCGCTTCATAAGGCTCACCGACCCGATACCATTCGAGCATAGTGAACTCTGGCGCATGCAGGCGGGTTTGCTCGCGGTTGCGGAAGACACGGGCGAAATCGAAGATCCTGGTTTCGCCGGCGGCGAGGAGTTTCTTGGCGGCGAATTCGGGAGAGGTGTGGAGGTAGAGCGGGCGCGATGCCCCGCCTGTCTCGATCAGCCTTGTCTCGAAGGCATGGAGATGGGCTTCGTTGCCGGGAGATATGGCAAGCGCCCCGCATTCGACCTCGGTGAAGCCTTCTGCCTCGAAATGGCCACGAAAGGCGCTTTTTATGCGGTTGCGGGCGAGCAGCGCGGAGCGTCGGTCGGCATGGATTTGGGGCATCCACCAGGGGGCGGCACCGGGGCTTTGTGTCCTCATGGCGCCATTCTAACCCAGCTTTTGGGGTGTTCGATAACGCCCCTTGGCCGGGCCCTACCCGGCTGCTATGACCCCGGCCTCTCAATAGATTTAGAGGTGCCGCGTGGTTTCCGTCATAGCCAGCAATATCCGCAAAGGTCACGTCGTCGAGAAGGACGGCAAGCTTTATGTCGTGCTGACGGCGGAGAACGTCCACCCCGGCAAGGGCACGCCGGTGACCCAGCTGGAGATGCGCCGCATCTCGGACGGGGTGAAGGTCAACGAACGCTACAAGACCACCGACACGCTGGAAAAGGCGTTCATCGAGGAGCGCACGCAGAACTTCCTTTATCAGGATGGCGAACATTATGTGTTCATGGACCCGGAGACGTTCGACCAGGTGCATGTGGGCACCGACGTGATCGGGGACATGGCGCCCTATCTGCAAGAGAACATGGAAGTGCGGCTTTCGCAGTACAATGGCCTGCCGATCTCCATTGTGCTGCCCGCGCGGGTGACGCTCGAGATCGTGGACACCGAACCCGTCATCAAGGGGCAGACGGCATCGGGATCGTTCAAGCCTGCCATGCTTTCCAACGGCGTCCGCACCATGGTGCCGACGCATATCGTGACCGGCACCAAAGTCGTGGTGCTGACGGACGACGGCTCCTATGTGGAGCGCGCCAAGGACTGAACCAGCGGAGGATCCAATGCTCGTGACCCGTGTGATGCTTCTTGTAGCCGCGGGCGCCATGCTCGCGGGATGCGTGAGCGGACGAGCGAAGGATACCGCGGCTTATCGCGACAGCGTGATGCATTCCGGGCCCTATCGCATGGGCTACAACGACGGCTGCGAAGTGGCCAACTATCAGTGGCAGCGCCAGCAGCAGGCGCGCGACAAGGAAACCTACGAAAAGGATTCCGACTATCGCGAAGGCTGGCTTGCGGGCACGACGAATTGCAAGGACGTGGTGTTCATGGTCAACACCGGCAAGCCGAACGATCATCTGAACGGATTGTTCTGAAAAGCAAATGGCCCGCCCTTCTTGCGAGGGGCGGGCCATTTTTGCTTTGACGAAACTTACGCCGCGTAACCGATCACGGCCTTCACTTCGAGGAATTCTTCGAAGCCGAATTCGCCCCATTCGCGGCCGGTGCCCGATTGCTTGTAGCCGCCGAACGGTGCGTTGAGATCGACGCTGGCGCCGTTCAGATGCACGTTGCCGGTGCGCAGTTGCGAGGCGACTTTGCGGGCGTGGTTGATGTCGCCCGATTGCACATAGCCCGACAGGCCATAGACCGTGTCGTTCGCCATGCGGATCGCTTCTTCTTCGGTGTCATACGGCAGGATCGACAGCACGGGCCCGAAGATTTCCTCGCGCGCGATGGTCATGTCGTTCGTCACGTTCGCAAAGATCGTGGGGCGAACATAATAGCCGCGGTTGAGGCCTTCGGGACGGCCCGTGCCGCCGGTGACGAGCGTTGCGCCTTCGTCGATGCCTTTTTGGATGAGGCCCTGGATCTTGTTGTACTGCACTTCGCTGACGACCGGGCCCATCGTGGTGCCATCGGCGAACGGATCGCCGACCTTCACCTTTTCGGCAGTGGCTTTGGCGATCTGCGCTGCCTGATCGTGCTTTGCTTTCGGCACGAACATGCGGCTCGGCGCATTGCACGACTGGCCGGAATTGGACATCATCGTTCATCACGCCGCCGACGACCGCTTTCTTGCAGATCGGCATCTTCCAGCACGATGTTGGCGGATTTGCCGCCCAGTTCCTGCGCCACGCGCTTGACCGTATCGGCGCTTGCCTTCGCAACCGCAATGCCGGCGCGCGTCGAACCCGTGAACGACATCATGTCGATGCCGGGATGCGACGACATGGCTTCGCCCACCGCCGGCGCCATCGCCATTGACGAGATTGAACACGCCCGGCGGCACGCCCGCTTCATCCATCACTTCGGCGAACAGCATCGCGTTCATCGGCGCGACTTCGGACGGCTTCAGCACCATGGTGCAACCGGCGGCGATGGCAGGCGCCACCTTGCAGGCGATCTGGTTGATCGGCCAGTTCCACGGCGTGATCATGCCGACAACGCCGACAGGTTCGCGCATGATGGCGGTGGTGCCCTGCACGTTTCGAATTCGAAATCCTTCAGCACCTTCATCGCCTGCGTGAGATGGGCGATGCCCATCGCGGCCTGCGCATTCTTCGAAAGGCCGAGCGGCGCGCCCATCTCGCGGCTGATCGCCTGCACGATGTCGCCATAATGCTTCTGATAGACCTCGACGATCTTCTGCATCAGGGCGAGGCGTTCTTCCTTGGTGGTGCGCGAGAAGGTTTCGAACGCCCGGCGCGCAGCGGCGACCGCCTTATCGACATCGGCTTTGGAGCCCATGCTGATGCGCGCGAAGGCTTCTTCATTGGCGGGGTCGATGACCTCCAGCGTCTTGGGCGTGACGGGGTCCACCCATTTGCCGTCGATATAAAATTGCAGTTTGTTTTCCATGGCTTAGTACTCCCTTTGCGATTTTTTCACGGAACCCGGCGCAGCCCCGCGCGTGTCTGGTGACATAAAATCACATCGCGGGCGGGCGGGCAAAGCGGCGTCCTTCAGCAATTCTGCTGCGACGGAAAGCTGGGCGCGGACGCGGCTGCGCAGCGCCCGCATCTGCGCGGTGTGGCGGCCATGTTTGAGCGCGTTGAGATTCCCGGTGCGCGCACCTCTAGCCATCGTGGCTTCCAATCTGATCGGCACCACTATTTGTTTTACGGATTTTTGTATTGGGGGATGGGGTGGGGATGGTTTTCACGATGTGCTCGATGACAACGTGGCGGCGGAATTCGTTGCTGCGCGCAGGACCTTTGATCGCGGCGGCGAGCGCCATGGATGTCTTGATCAATTTGGCGGCGAGCTTGAGCGCATCCATCTGCGTGCTCATGGGCAGGTGGCCATTGCTGCCACAATCGAAACATTCGAGCAAGGATGCGTGACAGCGCTTCAGCTGTTCGGTCAACAGCGCATCGGGATCGAACGCAGTTGTTTCCGGCGGAAAGATTTCCGCATCTATCATCTCAATCGTGTTTTCGGGCACGGCCCTTTCTGTGGTCATCATGCACGCGATTATACGCGCGATTTCGAGGTGTTCGATAACTCGCGTGTTTTTGCAGGCGGAGTTTGGGGTTTGGTGTTCGATAGCGTGGAACTTCGTTCAAAGAAAAACTCGTTACCTCTCCCTACGCGGGGAGGTAAGGAGGGCCCGGTTTTGCGTTCCTATTTCCCCGGCCGCCACTCCGGCAATCCGGCGCGCCAGAACATGAAGGCGATGATATCGGCATACAATTCGTCGTTCTGGGTTTTGGTGGAGCCGATGCCGTGGCCGGCTTCGAGGTCCACACGCAGGAGCACCGGGTTCGGTGTGCCGGAAGCCTGCAGCCTTGCTGCGAATTTCGCGGGCTCCCAGGGCGAGACGCGCGGATCGTTGATGCCGGTCGTTATCAGGACGGCGGGATAGGTCGTGCCGTCTTTCACATGCTGGTAGGAATCCATCGCGAGCAGGTTCTTGAAGCCCTGTTCGGTGGCGATGGTGCCGAACTCCGGGATGTTGGGCGGACCGTTGGGCGAGAATTCGCTGCGCGTCGTGTTCGCGGCGGGCACCGCATCGATCACGCCCGCGAAAAGATCGGGGCGTTCGGTAAGCGCCATGCCCATGGTAATGCCGCCCGCCGAACCGCCGAAGATGAAGAGTTTTTCTTTCGTGGTGATGCCGCGCGCGATGAGATCTTCGGCGCAGGCAATGAGATCGCGCCAGGTGTTGGGCTTGTTTTCATCCTTGCCCGCCAGACGCCATTTCTCGCCCAGCTCGCCGCCGCCGCGAACATGGCACATGGCGAATGTTCCGCCCTCGCGCACGAAGCTCACATTGCGCGGACTGAAGAAGGGCCATTGCGAAATGCCATAGGAGCCGTAGGCCTGGATCATCGCAATCTGCGGGCCGTGCACGCCCTTGGGCTGCATCAATGACAGCGGCACCATCGCGCCGTCTTTCGCGCGCGCCTGAAGGCCCTGCACGGTGAAATCCTCCGGGTTGAAGGCGGGCATGATGCCGAGCTTCAGTTCGGCGAACTTTCCCGACTTCGGATCGTAGGAATACTCGGTGGGGGGCAGGTTCCAGCTTTCGAGCGCGAAAGACGCGCCGTTGCCGCGCGGATCGGTGAAGACATCCGACACCGTGCCCTGATGGGGAAGCGCTATGTCTTCGGCCCTGGTCGAGCCGGCGGGAATGCGCAACAGATGCGAATAGAGGCCTTCGCGCGTCAACACATAGAGCGCATCTTTCGCGGCGTGTATGGATTCAACAAGCCGATCCTCGCGCACCGGCAACAGCACCCTGGCAGAAGACAGCGGTTCGCCCGCCTTTAGGCTCAACACCTGGAACGTGGGCGCATCCTTGTGGCTGAGCAGGAAGATTTCGTTGCCGCGCATATCGGCGCTGGTGATGCCATCATCGCGGGTGACGAAGGATTTCCATACCGTCAGGGGATCGGACGCTTTGTTCGCGGGCGCATAGCGAGATCGCCCATTCGTTCTGCACGCCGTTGAGCGACAACGCCATTGCATAACGCGCGCCGGGAATAACGGCGATCATGGGCGTTTCGTCGGGCAGGAATTTCATCGTGTTGGCCGAGCCATTGCCCAGCACGCGCACGGGCGCGTTTTTCAGATCCCAGGATTCGACATTGGAGTCTTTGTATTTCTCGGTTTCGGCATCGGTTTTGGAAAGCGGTTTGAGGCGATTGAAATAGAGCGTTCCGGAATCGCTGCTCCAGCTTTGCGCGCCGAATTCGGCGCGATCGAGCGGGCCCGCGATGGCCGCACCCGTGGCCGCATCGTAGACCGTGACGGAGGCATCTTCCGAGCCGCCTTCGGAAATTCCGGCGGCAACCTTGGTGCCATCCGGCGACGGGGTGAAATAATTGATGGCGAAAGGCTTGTCGCCGTTCTTCGCCCGCAGGGCGGCCACGTCGATAAGTTTGCGCGTGCCTTTGCCGTCCGACACCATCAGGTCGAAATTGTCGGAGCCGGGGGCGCGATATTCATAGAAGGAGCGGCCGCCCAGATGCTGGTAGCTTTGGACAAAGCCGAAACTGCCGCTGAAAGCGGCGATGCGTTTTTCGAGAGCGGCGCGCGGGGCGATGGCATCGAACACCGAGCGTGTGTAGGCGCCTTGCGCCTTCATCCAGTCCGTCGTGGCGGCATCCATCTTCTCGAACTGGCGATAGGGATCGGTGATGGTGGCGCCAAAGAGCGTTTCGGTGACGGGCTCGGATTTGGGGGCGGGCGGCTTGGGGCCGAGGCCGACGGGGGCCAGCGGATCGGCGGTTTGCGCAGAGGCGGAGAGTGCGGTGAAAGCGGCGGCAAAGGCCGCGGTCAATACGATACGCGTTTCCATGGGATTCCCCCTGATTTCGGTTCCACAAACCTAGGCGCAATCGGGGATCGGGTCACGCGGGGAACGGGTGGCCTCAAGATGCCGTGATCTAGATTTCCCGGCTGTCATAAGCCCAGTGCAGCACCGCCTGGCGCTGGCGCGGGCGGCAGCCGAGATCGCCGCGTTCGCAGTTCTTTTCGATCTGGCGGAGGTGGCGGGTGATCGCCTTCCAGCGGCCGATCTGGCGGGCGTCATCTTCCATGCGGCGGCCCATATGGTAGCGGCAATACCACTGAAACCAGCCGCGCGGATCATCGACATGGATCCAGCCCTTGCGTTTCCAGACCGAAAGCGGCTGGCTCGCATCGACGCCGAAGAAATTGAGCCTGGGATCGCGCCTGCCCTTTGCGAGCTTTGCATGGACGAACCAGCTTGCCGGGAATTCCTTCGTGCAATCGGTCATGTATTTGCCCGCGAAGACGCCGAGTTCGAGCATCTCCTTCGGCGTCAGTTCGGGCCTGAAGGCCGGATCGAAATTGCGGCCGGGCGGCTCGATCAGGGTGTAGCGGTAATTGCGCTGCATCTTGTCGTTCACGGTGACGTGCTTGGGCTTCATCGAGGGGCTCCCGGGCATTGAAGGCCATACGAAATAGATTGGGCCGTGGTTCATCCGGGCGTAGGCTTTGGGTCAGCGGCGGCCATTGGGCGCCGCCGCCAGAGGAAGGAACACGCCATGGCCAAGAAGGCTGCGAGCACCGGAGTTTATCGCGTCACCGAGATCATCGGCACCAGTACGACATCGTGGGAAGACGCCGCCAAGCGCGCGGTGGAGACGGCCGGAAAGACCTTGCGCGATCTGCGCGTGGCCGAAATCGGCAAGCTCGACATGACGGTGGAGAACGGCAAGGTTGCGACCTATCGGGCGCGCGTGATGCTGTCGTTCAAATATCAGGGTTAGCTTTGCCCGCGTAAAAACGAAAAAGCCCCGCGGGATTTCGCGGGGCTTTTTGTTTTTCAGGCACTCAGTCGCGTTTGGCTTTGCCCACCTTGCGGCTCAGTTCCGGCGCCACGAAAGGCGGCGGCGGGCCTTGGTTTTGCTGCCCGCGTCTGCCTTGGGCTTTTTCTTTTCTCTATTGGACTTCTGCTCACGATTGGCCATGCGCAACTCCTTTGCGACTGAATCACGGGCCGCAGGATAAAGCGGCGCGCGGCCAACCAAAAGGCCTATCGCGGTTTTGGCAGCGGCGGGAAATCCTCCATCACCGGCTTGGGCGCACGCGCCGCATCGAACAGACCCCAATGGGCCTCTTCGGGGTGAGCGCCGCCGCCCACGATCGCATCGCTCGTGCGCCAAGGCGCATCGAAGGCGGAGAAATAGGAAAAGCCGCGCCCGGCGCTTTGCGGGAACCGCTTTTCGAGAGCGCGATAGAAATCGTGTTGCATGGATGGGCGCGTAATTCAGCGAAGGCGGGCCGGTGGGGATGCCGGTTTCCTTCACCAGAATGGGCCCCGCAAAAGCCCTGGCCAGAAGATCGCTCACCTTGGCCACGAAATCCGCCCAGTTCGCAGGAGCAGCCTGCCGGAACCATGGCTCGAAGATGGGATGGATATTGGCGAGCAGGAAATCCATTTTCGCCAATGTCGGCTTCGCATCGGGCTGGTTGAGGAATTCGGCGAACGCCTCGGTGACGGTGAGCGGGATCGTTGGAAGTTGGGCGCGAACCTGATCGAGCGCATGTTCGAGATCGCCCCAGCTTGCGCGTTTGGCAAGGATCATCTCGTTTCCGAGCGAAACCCCGGCCACGATCTTCGCATTGCGTTTTGCGGCGGCGATGGCGTTGGCGAGCTCTGCCTCGTTATAGAAATCCCAGACGCCGATCACGACGGCGCGGAAACCCTGTTCGGCGGCGATGTCTGGAATGCGCTCTGCGCCGCCCAACGCGCCATAGGTGATGAGGGAATCGAAATAGGGACGCAGCACCTTGAGATCGGCGCGAACGCTTTCATCGGTGGTGGGAGATACCTTGCCGTTGATGATTTTGAGCCCTGTGGGCTGGTAGGTGACGAAGCGGCCGTTCGCCATGGCGGATTGCAGCAGGGTGGTACCGGCGGCGGACCTTGTGGGCTGAGCGCGCACAAGCGAGGGCAGGCAAACCGCCGAAGCACCGAGACGTAACGCTGTTCGCCGTGTGATGCGCATACAAGAGAATGTCGCGCGACGCTTCAAAACGAAAGGTCCGGCTCGGGTCCGGCAGTGGGGTTGGCGGGGCAAACTTGTCGTTGCGTTTGTATAGGCATTTGCCTACACTTCTGGTATAGGGGCAGGAAATGGAATTTTCGGGGTTCGACTGGGACGCTGGAAAGAAAACGCTCGGTTGAAGCGTCTGGTGGCGGATTTGTCGATTGAGAAGCTGGTGCTGAAAGACATCGCCGAGGGAAACTTGTAAGCCCCGAACGGCGCCGGCAGGCGGTTGACGGGGCGCAAACGAAGTATCGCCTGTCGGAACGACAGGCCTGCCGGATCGTCGGTCAGCCACGTGGCACGCAACGTTACAGCGTGATCGTGCGGGCTGACGAGGATGCGCTGACGCGAGCGATCATACATCTGGCGACCCAGTATGGCCGCTATGGCTATCGACGGATCACTGCGCTTCTGCAGGAAGCAGGATGGTCGGTTGGTGTTGATCGCGTGCAGCGCATCTGGCGCCGTGAGGGGCTGAAAGTCCCGAAGAAACAAAGGCCACGAGGAAGGTTATGGCTCAATGACGGCAGTTGCATCCGGCTGAGGCCGGAGCGGCGCAATCACGTCTGGTCGTACGACTTTGTCGAAGCCCAGACCCACGATGGCCGCAAAGTCCGAGAAACAAAGCAAAATGCCGGAAACATGGCGTTGCCGCCGAAACGATCGAAGGTCTTTTTGGCCGGGGCGTGATGATCCTGCCCGACGAAGCGCATTCACAGGAAGAACGCCGCTTCAAAGCCATTGGACGAACGTAACAAGGGCGCATGGTATTCGTCGTTTTCACGCTGCGCCGGCGCGGCAACACCGTTCTGATCCGCCCGATCAGCGCGCGATACATGCACAAGAGGGAAATCGAACACTATGAAAAAAGCGGCGAAACTTAAAAAACTTCCATCGCTCAAAAGCGACCGTGAGGCGGAACAGTTCGTCGAACAGGCGGACCTGACGCAATACGACCTTTCAGGCGGAGAACTCGTGCGCTTCGAACTGAAGCCGAAAGACAAATCGGTGAACCTGCGGCTTCCCGGCCAATTGCTCGATGCGGTGCGCAAGCGCGCGAAACGGGCGGGGCTGCCGTATCAGCGGTTCATTCGCATGGCGCTGGAAGAGGCGGTACGCAAATAGAATCCCCCAGGACAAGGGGAATTGTTTAATGGCTCCAAGCGCCGGCAATCTTCATGTCCAAGCGTGAACGATATAAGCCAAAAACAAAAAGCCCCCGCGGTCTTTCGACCACGGGGGCTTTTGTTGTGTTGGCGGGGCCTGTTCGCGGAGGCGAACAAACCAAAATTTTCGTTCTGTCCTTGGCAGGACTGGCAGCGACCTACTCTCCCGCGGCTTGAGCCGCAGTACCATGGGCGCTGGGGGCTTTGACGGCCGAGTTCGGAATGGGATCGGGTAGAATTCCCCCGCTAGGACCACCAGTCCGGCAAAGGACAGATCGGAACGATTGATCAATAACGACACTTATGCTAGCTGAACACGCATTGCTGTAGTTGCGATGATGTCTGGCCTTGTTTCCAGACATGGAACGAGTGCTTGGCGATCAAGCCAATCGAGCGATTAGGACCAGTAAGCTCAACACATTGCTGCGCTTACACACCTGGCCTATCGACGAGGTAGTCTTCCTCGGCTCTCAAGCGAAACCTGGTTTTGAGGTTAGTTTCCCGCTTAGATGCTTTCAGCGGTTATCTAGTCCGTACTTAGCTACTCGGCTATGCCACTGGCGTGACAACCGATCCACCAGAGGTACGTTCCTTCCGGTCCTCTCGTACTAGGAAGAAGTCCTCTCAAGTTTCGAACACCCACGGCAGATAGGGACCGAACTGTCTCACGACGTTCTAAACCCAGCTCACGTACCACTTTAAATGGCGAACAGCCATACCCTTGGGACCGGCTACAGCCCCAGGATGTGATGAGCCGACATCGAGGTGCCAAACCGCACCGTCGCTATGGACGCTTGGGTGCGATCAGCCTGTTATCCCCGGCGTACCTTTTATCCGTTGAGCGATGACCCTTCCACTCGGGATCACCGGATCACTATGACCGACTTTCGTCTCTGCTTGGTCCGTCGCTCTTGCAGTCAGGCAGGCTTTTGCCATTGCACTCAACAACCGATTTCCGACCGGTCTGAGCCTACCATCGCGCGCCTCCGTTACTCTTTGGGAGGCGACCGCCCCAGTCAAACTGCCCACCATGCATGGTCCCGGACCCCGTTTCGGGGTCGCGGTTAGACATCAGGATCATAAAGGGTGGTATTTCAAGGGCGGCTCCACTCCAGGCCAGAGCCCAAGCTTCAAAGCCTACCACCTATCCTACGCATCACATTCCTAATGCCAGTGCAAAGTTGCAGTAAAGGTGCACGGGGTCTTTCCGTCTGACCGCGGGAACCCCGCATCTTCACGGGGAATTCAATTTCGCTGAGCCGGTGTTGGAGACAGTGGGGAAGTCGTTACGCCTTTCGTGCAGGTCGGAACTTACCCGACAAGGAATTTCGCTACCTTAGGACCGTTATAGTTACGGCCGCCGTTTACCGGGGCTTCGATTCGACGCTTTCACATCTCCTCTTAACCTTCCGGCACCGGGCAGGCGTCAGACGCTATACGTCATCTTTGGATTTCGCAGCGCCCTGTGTTTTTAGTAAACAGTCGCCACCCCCTGCTATGTGCCCCCGGCTCTCTACTTGCGTAAAAACCGGGCCCTCTTCTTCCGAAGTTACGAGGGCAATTTGCCTAGTTCCTTCAACACCGTTCTCTCAAGCGCCTTAGCATACTCTGCCTGTCCACCTGTGTCGGTTTCGGGTACGGACTGAACGTGGGAGCTATTTCCTGGGACCCCTTCCTTGCCCTCCCAATCCAATAAGGAAGAACCAGTTACGGGATCCGTCACTACCCACAGGCCCACGAATATTTACCTGGTTCCCATCGACTACGCCTTTCGGCCTTGCCTTAGGGGCCGGCTAACCCTGCGCAGATTAACTTGACGCAGGAACCCTTGGACTTTCGGCGAGAGGGTCTCTCACCCTCTTTATCGCTACTCATGTCAGCATTCTTACTTCTGATACCTCCAGGATCGCTCACGCTTTCCCTTCGCAGGCATACGGAACACTCTGCTACCATTCCACATTGCTGTGAAATCCGAAGCTTCGGTGCGTGGCTTGAGCCCCGTTACATTTTCGGCGCAAAGTTCCTTATTTAGACCAGTGAGCTGTTACGCTTTCTTTAAATGATGGCTGCTTCTAAGCCAACATCCTGGTTGTTTTGGGAACCTCACATCCTTTCACACTTAGCCATGACTTGGGGACCTTAGCTGTAGGTCAGGGTTTTTTCCCTCTTCACGACGGACGTTAGCACCCGCCGTGTGTCTGCCATGCTCAGCACTCATCGGTATTCGGAGTTTGGTTAGGTTTGGTAGACGGTGAAGTCCCCTAGCCCATCCAGTGCTCTACCCCCGGTGGTGATACATGACGCGCTACCTAAATAGCTTTCGCAGAGAACCAGCTATCTGCAAGTTTGATTGGCCTTTCACCCCTAGCCACAACTCATCCCCGACTTTTTCAACAGGCGTGGGTTCGGTCCTCCAGTGCGTGTTACCGCACCTTCAACCTGGTCATGGCTAGATCACTTGCTTTCGGGTCTCATCCGTCTAACTCAGTCGCCCTATTCAGACTCGCTTTCGCTGCGCCTCCACCTATCGGCTTAGGCTTGCTAGACAGACGAACTCGCTGACCCATTATACAAAAGGTACGAAGTCACAGGCTCGCCAAAAACGAGCGGACTTCTTCAACGATTGATTCAAAAAACAGACATGCGAAATCGCGCGATCGCTTTCGCAATCACGTTTCGATCGACACATCTGCGTTTGATGCAAGGTTGAAGTGGCCCGCTCACCTTTGGTGAGCCTGCTCCCTCTGTTTGTAGGCATCCGGTTTCAGGTCTATTTCACTCCCCTCGTCGGGGTTCTTTTCACCTTTCCCTCACGGTACTAGTTCGCTATCGGTCACACACGAGTACTTAGGCTTGGAGCGTGGTCGCCCCATGTTCAGACAGGATTTCACGTGTCCCGCCCTACTCGAGGACCTTCGAAATTTCTACCCGTACGGGGCTATCACCCGCTATGGCCGCTTTTTCCAAAGTGTTCCGGTTCTTAATCGAAGGCCACTGGCCTGGTCCGCTTTCGCTCGCCACTACTAACGGAGTCTCAATTGATGTCCTTTCCTCCGGGTACTGAGATGTTTCAGTTCCCCGCGTTCGCCTCTCTCCCCTATTGAATTCAGGGACAGATAACCCTTGCGGATTCGGTTTCCCCATTCGGAAATCCGCGGGTCAAAGGGTGTTCGCCCCTCCCCGCGGCTTATCGCAGCGTATTACGTCCTTCATCGCCTGTGTGCGCCAAGGCATCCCCCAGATGCCCTTGCTTTAACGCTTGATCGCTCAGCATTCGTTCCATGCCCAGAAAAAAGGCCAGTGTACGAACGACTTCGTACGCCGGACATTCAACTGGTCATGTTATTCATTGCGATCAGTTTTAAGTGTCGTATTGAGGTTTCACCGGTTGTGCGAACCGGCTAACCCCGCCTTCACAATTTCAACGCTCTTGCGAGAACAGACGACGCGCGATACGCGTTTGATCTGTCTCGAAGCTTGTTGTTTTCCGTCGTTTTCGATGTTGCCGGTTTTGGTGGAGCCAATCGGGATCGAACCGATGACCTCAAGCTTGCAAAGCTAGCGCTCTCCCAACTGAGCTATGGCCCCGATCTGATTGGCTTGTGCTCGAGTCAGATGGTGGGCCCGGAACGAGTTGAACGTTCGACCTCACGCTTATCAGGCGTGCGCTCTAACCACCTGAGCTACGAGCCCCCAAGCTGTGTGGGCCCAAATTACTCGCCCATAAGCAAGGCACTCGCCCAAATGCGGCAACGATCCGCGCGCAGTCGCGCGGACAATCGACGGAAAGGAAGGGAAACGAAGGCGGCGGCATGTTCGCCATTTTATTGTCTAAGCAGATGAATGGAAAACCTCTCGTGAGGAGAGAGGGGCGAACCCCATGAAGTCTTCGTACTCATCTATCCTTAGAAAGGAGGTGATCCAGCCGCAGGTTCCCCTACGGCTACCTTGTTACGACTTCACCCCAGTCGCTGACCCTACCGTGGCCGGCTGCCTCCCTTGCGGGTTAGCGCACCGTCTTCAGGTAGAACCAACTCCCATGGTGTGACGGGCGGTGTGTACAAGGCCCGGGAACGTATTCACCGCAGCCTGCTGTTCTGCGATTACTAGCGATTCCACCTTCATGCACTCGAGTTGCAGAGTGCAATCTGAACTGGGACGGTTTTTTGGGATTAGCTTACTCTCGCGAGCTAGCTGCCCACTGTCACCGCCATTGTAGCACGTGTGTAGCCCAGGGTGTAAGGGCCATGAGGACTTGACGTCATCCCCACCTTCCTCCGGCTTGTCGCCGGCGGTCCCTCTAGAGTGCCCAACTTAATGATGGCAACTAAAGGCGAGGGTTGCGCTCGTTGCGGGACTTAACCCAACATCTCACGACACGAGCTGACGACAGCCATGCAGCACCTGTCTCTGTGTCCCTTGCGGGAAAACCGGATCTCTCCAGCGAGCACAGGATGTCAAACCCTGGTAAGGTTCTGCGCGTTGCGTCGAATTAAACCACATGCTCCACCGCTTGTGCGGGCCCCCGTCAATTCCTTTGAGTTTCAACCTTGCGGCCGTACTCCCCAGGCGGGACGCTTAATGCGTTAGCTGCGCCACTGAGTAGCAAGCTACCCAACGGCTAGCGTCCATAGTTTACGGCGTGGACTACCAGGGTATCTAATCCTGTTTGATCCCCACGCTGTCGCGCCTGAGCGTCAGTAACGGGCCAGTGAGCCGCCTTCGCCACCGGTGTTCTTCCCAATATCTACGAATTTCACCTCTACACTGGGAATTCCACTCACCTCTCCCGTACTCAAGCTTCACAGTTTCAAAGGCAATTCCGGAGTTGAGCTCTGGGCTTTCACCCCTGACTTGAGAAACCGCCTGCGCACGCTTTACGCCCAGTAATTCCGAACAACGCTAGCCCCCTTCGTATTACCGCGGCTGCTGGCACGAAGTTAGCCGGAGCTTATTCTCCAGGTACAGTCATTATCTTCCCTGGCAAAAGAGTTTTACAACCCGAAGGCCTTCATCACTCACGCGGCATGGCTGGATCAGGGTTTCCCCCATTGTCCAAGATTCCCCACTGCTGCCTCCCGTAGGAGTCTGGGCCGTGTCTCAGTCCCAGTGTGGCTGGTCGTTCTCTCAAACCAGCTACTGATCGAAGCCTTGGTGAGCCATTACCTCACCAACTAGCTAATCAGACGCGGGCTAATCTTTCGGCGATAAATCTTTCCCCGTTAGGGCGCATACGGTATTAGCTCAAGTTTCCCTGAGTTGTTCCGTACCGAAAGGCATATTCCCACGTGTTATTCACCCGTCCGCCGCTCCCATTGCTGGGCGCTCGACTTGCATGTGTTAGGCCTGCCGCCAGCGTTCGTTCTGAGCCAGGATCAAACTCTCAAGTTATGATCCTGAGCCATCCCAAACGCTTGCGTTGTTCGCAAATACCTACATGACGAGGTTTGATGTCTCGGTCCCGTCACAGGTCCGAAACACCGAACATTTACATGTTTGTCTTTGCAGAAGAACGCGAGCGTTCGGATAGCTCGATTTATTTAGCGCAGGGCTCAAGCCGAAGCTCTTGCCGTACGCGAAGCGATCAAGCCGCCGCCCACGTTCCCCTTCCTCTAATCACAATGTCAAAGAGCTGCTTTTTGGCGCGAATTTTCATTCTGCCAGAGAAGCAACACCGCCCGCAAGGCAAGCCCGGCGGGCGGCGTGGGCGCGGTGTATAGGGGGGCTCATCCGCCCTGTCAAACGCAAATAACAAAATAATTTCAGGGGCTGTGGATGGAGCGTAAAGCCCAGCAATAGCTGCATTTCTCGCCATGCGACAGGTTTGCGCAAAGCGCTATCCAATGTGGTGGCCATCTGTGACGGCACAAGGTTTCCGGACGGCGAAACGCGAGTCCGCATCGCGGCACGTCCCTTCGCGGCGGCTGGGGAAGCCGGCGACCTCTTCTTTCAGGTTCCATCGGAACATCGGGCGGACGCTGCAACGAGCGGGCGCAAAGACCCGGGAAAAAACCGGCGGCGCGGCGGCCACTCCCTTCGATTTGGAAAATTCTAATAATATCAGATGGTTACCGAAATCGGCGGTCCGGCCGGGCCATCAGCTCGGCCATGGCGTCCGAAACGAGGGAAAGCGTGGTGGCGGACGAGAGGCCGAGATCGGCCAGTTCGCCCTCGGCTGCCGCATCGCAGAGGCGTTCGGCGGCGAGAAGGGCGCCTGCCAGCTGGGCGGTGCTTTTTTGTGCGCCCGCCTTCTTCCATTTGGCGATCTGGATCTTCCGGGCGCTCGCGCGCGCTTTGCGGATGGCGGGCTCGGTGAGCGACAGCTGGCGCAGCGAGCGGCGGAAGATGCGCCAGCGCCTGTGGAAATCGAGCACGATGCGGGCGGCGGCCCGCGGGGAAGGACGCTTCGGATCGGCGAGCGCGCGCCCCAGTTCTGCAGCCTCGGCGCGCCACCAGTTTTCATAAACCGCAAGGAAGATCGCCGTCTTGTCTTCGAAGTGGCGATAGAAGGTTTGCGGCGCATAGCCCGCGGCGCGCGCGATGCGGTTGGTATCGGTGCCCTCGAAGCCCTTGCTGTTGAAGATCGCCTCGGCTGCCGCGACCAGGCGGGCGCGGGTTTCCCCGGGATCGCGCGGGACCGGTTTGAAGACAACGGATTTGCGGGGGCGCGGCATGATGTGATATTCCTATCACTTGTGACGGAACGGCCTCTTACCCGGAAGTGATAGATGAATCACAACGTGCTTTCCAGCCCCGTTCGCGATCTGGGCGCGCAGGAGCCTGCGAGCTTTGCCGAGGTTGGCGGCGTGCGCATCGCGCTGATGCGGCGCGGGGCGGGCGTGCCGGTCGTCTGCCTGCATGCGATTGCCCATGGCGCACGCGATTTCGAATTGCTGGCGGAGAAGGCGGGCGACGGGTTCGAGATTATCGCGGTGGATTGGCCCGGCCACGGACTTTCGCCCGATGACGGGCGCGCGCCGGATGCGGGACATTATGCCGATATTCTGGGCGGCGTGCTCGATGCGCTGCAACTGGAAAAGCCCATATTGCTTGGCTGCTCCATCGGCGGGGCGGCGGCGTTGCGCGTGGCGGCGGCGCGTGGGCCGCAGATCGGCGGACTTGTTCTTTGCAACGCGGGCGGCCTGCAGGCGATCGCGCCGGCGACGCGATTTGCGATCGGATGGATGGTTTCGTTCTTCCGCGCGGGCGAACACGGAAAGAAATGGTTCGGCGGCGCCTATCGTTTCTATTACACGAATCTGGTTCTGCCCCGCGCGCCGGTTGCCCACCGCGAACGCATCATCGCCGCCGGTTATGCGATGGCGCCGCTGCTGCGCAAGGCCTGGGAAAGCTTCGCGCGCGCAGATGCCGACACACGCGCGCTTGTCGCAAAGGTAGAGTGCCCCATCCTGTTTGCCTGGGCGAAATCGGACCGGATATTGGCGTGGTCGCAATCGAAGCGGGCAGCCGCCACCGCAAAGAACGGCACGATCAAACTGATGCAGGGCGGGCACGCCGCATTTCTGGAAGATGCCGATGTCTTTGCCGCCACCTTGCGGGCATTCCTGCGCGAGAAAGTCTCCACTTAAAACACAGCGAGGCTTTCGAGCAGCGCCGCCACGAGCTTTTCGGGTTGCGAGAAGAACGGCGAGTGCGATGATTGCAGCGAAAAAACCTTGTTGCACGGCGTTTCGCGCTGCATCCGCCTTTGCATATCGAGGGTTACGGCGCGATCCTGCAGGCATTCGATATAGACCTTCGGCACCTTGCCGAAACGCGCCGCGGTCAGCGACAGCGGCTCGAAGCCGGACCAGTTGGGTTCGGCTTCCAGAAGCGCATTTGCGAGTTCGGTGATTTCATCCGGGCAATCCCGATAGAGCGCCGATTGATAGGCCGCGCGTTTCAGGCGGTGAACCTGCATCGCTTCGGGAAGCAGCATCTGCCCCAGCTTTCGCGCCAGCGGCGATTTCAGCAGCGTGACAAGGCGGCGGATGCGTTTGGGCGGCAGCGACGTTTGCGCGTTCTGCAGCACCAGCGAGGCTTCGTCTTCGACCGCATAGTCCATCATCGAGCGGCCGGAAGGGACAAGATAGGCCGCAAGATAAACCAGCCCTTTGAGACGGTCGGGCCGGGCTTCGGCGGTTTGCGAAATGACGATGCCGTTGCGGCTATGGGCAACCAGAACGATGTCTTCCTCTTTCGGAACGGCATCGATGAGGGCGAGCACGGCATCGACATTGCGTTTGAGCGTGACCTTGCGGACGGGCGTGCGATCCCGGCCATGGCCCGGAAGATCGGGCGCAAGGCCGCGATGGCCCGCGCCCGCCAGAAGCGGCAAAACCTTGTGCCAGTTCCAGCCCGCGTGAAACGAACCGTGCAGGAAAATGAATGTCGCCATGCTGCCCCCTCCGAAAGCGGAAAGACTGCAGCGGCGACGTAAAGGCGGCGACCCGATTCTTGCTAACAAAAAGGCCGGCGCGAAGGGCCGGCCTTTTCCGCTCTACTTATATTCGAATCAGGTGTTGTAGCCCGGCATTTCGCGCAGGTCGCGATAATCCAGATGGGTATAGAGCACGCCGCTGGAAGCATCGTAACGCAACGCGCTTGGGCGAACCCAGACATAGCGGTGATCGCGATAAAGATAGATTTTCACGCGACGCGCAAAACCACCGTTGGTTTCCACGTCATGGACGCGGCCGACCCAATGGCCATCGCCATCCACCAGCGGGGCGCGCGCAAGCTCATGCACGGGATCGGAAATCACATAGAGGTGGTTGAGTTGCGCGTCATCCGGCCAGGCGGGCGCGGCAACGGCGGGGATCGCCCATGGATCGCCTTCGATCTCTGCATAGTAGCTGTCGCGCTGTGCAGCATAATGCGCGCGCTGGTTTTGATAGTTGTTGCGCTGGGCTTCGTAATTGGAGCGCTGGCGCTGATAATCTTCCTGCTGCTGCTGATATTGCTGCTGCTGCAATTCGTAAGTGGCCTGCGCACCGGCGGGAACTGTGCCGGGTTCGGCGGCGGAATTCAGTGTTTGGGTCTGCGCCTTTTCCTCTGGCGTGGAATCCTGTGTGTAGGGGCCTTGCTGCGCGAAAACGGGCGCGGCCAAAAGGGCCAGCGTTGCGCCGCCGAGCAGTGCTTTGCGGAATGTCATGGCGTTCTCCTGTAACAGGCCGCGGGCGCGGCTTGGATCAGCGAGGAAACGCCTGAGCGCTTAGGGAGTTCCGCGCTTTGAATATGGCGGAACTTCGGGAACTCTTGGAGATGATCCGTGTACGGATCGCTTCTCAGCCGGTGGCGATATAGTCGCGCAGGTTGGCTGCTTCGCGCACCGTTTCCTCGATGCGGGTTTTCACCACGTCGCCGATCGACACGATGCCCACAAGGCGCCCGCCGGCGAGCACCGGGATATGACGGAAGCGGCCGTTGGTCATCACTTCCATCAGGCCATCGACGGGATCGTCTTCCGTGCAGGTGGTGAGGGCGCGCGTCATGAAAAGGCTGACGGGGCGCGCGAGCGCGGCCACGCTTTCATCGGAGACCGCGCGCACCACATCGCGTTCCGACAGAATGCCGACGAGGCCACCATCTTCGCCCGTGACGATCACCGCGCCGATGCGGCGGCGCGCCAGAAGGCGGGCTGCTTCCGACAAGGTGGCATCGGCGGTGATCGAGATGATCTCGCGACCCTTATCCGAGAGAATATGTCTGACCTGCATTTGCGCTCCTCCTTCGGCTTTTGCTGCCGTTTGGACGCATGAATCCTGCGCGCGGCCAACGATTCTGACAAGCAATTAATGGGGTCGACGCAAGCATGACGGCGGCGTCAGCACCCGGGGTTATTGAACCTGCTGAACAGGTTAGCCTCCGGCGGCCAGCTTTCCGGCCTGTTTCAAATCTGCCACGAAGCGGGAGTATTCCGTCCGCGCCTCGGCTTCTTCGCGGATGCGCAGCAGATAGGATGGGTGGATCGTCACCGGCACCGAGCCGCGGGCCGGCGCAACATGGGCCACAGGACATTGAGCGTGAGGCCGCTCATCACCAGCAAAGCGGCGGCGATCTTCCATGCCGGAAGGGATTCGCCAAGAAACCATGTGCTGGCCGCCATGCCGAACACCGGCACGAGCAGCGCGGTGGGCGACACAGTGGCGGCGGGATAGCGCGACAACAGATAGCCCCAGCTTCCGTAACCGAACATCGTGTTGCCGACCGATTGATAGATGACGGCGGCCCAGGTGAGCGCATCGGCGTTTTCCAAACCGCGCGCGATGGCGGGCCAGCCTTCGAACGCAAGCGACAGAAGAAACAGCGGCGGCACCGCGAACACGGCCGACCACACGACGTAAGCCAGCATGTTGGGCGGTTTGTCTGCGCGCTGCACCGTGTTGCCGCCCGCCCATGACAGTGCCGCCAGCACGACCAGCGCGAGCCCCAGGGGCGTGGCATCGCCGCCCGTGTGTTCGAGGATGACGCCGAGGCCAAGCACGGCGAGCGCCAGCGCCGCCCATTGAAACACGCGCACCTTTTCGCCGGTGAACCAGATCGACAGGCCGATGGTGAAGAACGCCTGTACCTGCACCACCAGCGAAGCAAGGCCCGGGGAGATCTGCGACTTCATCGCGATGAACAGCAGGCCAAACTGCCCCGCCCCGATCAGCACGCCATAACCGGCGAGATGCGACCACGGCACGGCAGGCCGCTTGAGAACGAAGATCAGCGGGAACGCCACGAAGAAGAAGCGCAACGTGGCGAAGAAGAGCGGCGGCAGATGGCCGAGCGCCAGCTTGATGACGACGAAGTTGGTGCCCCACACGAGCATAACCGCGAGCGTGAGGAGCGCATGGGCGGGGGTGAGGGCGGCTTTCTGGGGCGGCACGGTGAACCGGAGCGGATCGCTTCACCTATCTAAAGCGATCTGCCCGTTCCGGCACCATTCAAAAATGCAGGCCACACATGCGCGGCAACGCTTAGCCGCCGAGGCCTATGCTGACGGTCGCGAACGGCCCATGAAAGCCGACATCCTTGGTGTTGCGGGTATCGATGCCGGTATCCATGGCGCCAAAGAAGAAATCGGCGCGATAGCCGAAGCTGACTTTGCCATTGGGATATTTCACCGACAACCCGGCGAAGCCACCAAGATTTGGAACGGCGACAGAACGGGATCTGGTGGTATGATGGGGAAGATAAGCCGTGAGCAGGTAACCCTGACCAGTTGTCTGATGGTAAGCTTGCGTTGTGTGCGCGACCTTGGCCTTCTGCTTACCAAACAAGAGAGCGGCATTGATACCCCAATCGAGCGAAAGCTCGCTACTTTCGGCATTGCCCAGAAGCACAGCAGACGCATTCCAGGACAATGATGGGCCGATTCCCCGGAAGCTTCGCTCGGCCGATGCGATCATCGTGTATTGGTGGAATGTGGGGCGGGGAATGTGAAAGCCATAGACGGACGCGAACACCGTATCCACCTCAGGCCGCGCCGACACATGGGCGAAGGAATGGGCGACGAAAGATGCAAACCGGACACCCGCGCCAAGCGTGGACGAACCATCGCGGCCGAACCTGCCGATGCCCACATCGCGACCGGCACTGAAATCGACGATGAAATGCTGTTCGCTGTATTCGGTCTGCGCATCGGCAAGCTTCGCCGTGGAAATATACTTCGTATACGGATAGACGTTTCCGGCATAGGTCAGGTTCCACGGCACGGGTGGAACGCCGAGCTGATTGTGTGCGTGCCGCTTGGCATGTGATCGGCCATAACGAACGCCGACCGAGAACACCCAATCCGACCCCTTTGGTGCGAAGGAAATCTCGCCTTCCGCGCCGATGCCAATGGCGGATGGCCGTTGGAGAGTGGCAAGGGGAACGCCGCTATAGACATCGGGCGTGGGGTTGAGCGCCATGAACGGCGCAATGAATGGACTGGTCGTGCCTTGTGTCATCTCGATCTGGCCGCCCAACTCGATCCAAACGGTTGGACGATCCGTATCATCCGCTGCCGCAGCAGACGCGGAGGCGATATAGGAAACCAGCGCCATGGCGGAGGCGGTTGCCAGCAACTGCCTGCGAATAACCGCGCGCGGGTCGTGAATATTTATGAGTTCGCTCATTTTCTATCCCCCCTTACCAATTCTTCGTGACACGCACGCCGAAGAGGCGCGGGTCAGTCAGGAATACGTTCGTCGTGAGCCCGCTATCGTCGCTGTTGAGGAAGGTGCCAGTGATATCGGTGACATCGAACACGTTCTTGACGTAACCCATCACCTGCCAGCCATCCTGGCTCGTGAGGATCAGGGCAAGATTGATATTGGTGTAACCGCGCAGGCGATCATATGGATTGTCGTTGAACACGCGGGCCCAGGAATAATCCTGCCAGTAGTAATCGCCTCTGATCGTGGCGGCCCAGTTGGACGTGACCGGGATCGTGTAGTCCGCCGAGAACGACACCGTGAAGGGCGGCGCATTGGGCAATTCGTTGCCGCTCAAGTCTTTCGAGAAACCCGCGCCACCATTGGGTGGCAAGCCGAGGCCGTTGTTGACGTTCGCCGGTGCATTGGGATCGACGCTTAACGGATCGAAGCCGGGATAGCCGGGCTGCGGATAGAATGCCCTGCCGGGAGCAGGATGTCCGGAATAGTCATAAGGCAAATCGTTGTAAGGGTCGAGATGCGAGACATATGCATAACCGCAGGCCGCCGCGCTCTCGTCATCGCCTTCGGCAGGATTTGGATATGCTTGCTTGAGCGTCGCGACGACATAGACCGGCATGATACAGTTCGACGACTGCTGAACATAGGGCCTCATTACGACCCACCCGGGATGCCCCGCCGTGCGATCCATCAGATCGACGGAATTGGAACCGTCTGCAAGCCTTGTGTGCTCGTAGCCGCCCGCGAACCTGAACTTCAGACCGGGCAGAGGTTCATAAGTGGCTTCGATCTCTGCCCCCTTCACAGTCGCGTCGAAATTGAGGTTGATTGAGGTGCGATCCACGATTTCGGATATCTGGTAACCTTTGTAATCGTAATAGAAGATGTTGCCGTTGATGGTCACCGCGCCATCGAGCAATGTGTTCTTGCTGCCGAGTTCGAAGGCATTCGATGATATTCCGGCTCGAAGGTGAGCGGATGGGTGGGAATGCCGCGGATCCCCGAACCGGCGCCATAACCGCCCAGAACCGCGCCGGGCGGATTGGCGCCGCCAGCCTTGTAGCCATGCGCGATATGAACCATAGATAAGCGTCTGATCGGTGAAATCGAGTTGCGGCGTCCAGTTCAGCGGCGAAGCGGCCGGTGAATTTTGCCCATTGCTGATCGACGATCCCAGTTGATGGCGTAACCATATCCGCCAACGAGAAGTTCGCTGGGGATATCGACGAAATGCTTCTGATCGTCGGTCCAACGCATGCCGCCGGTCAGCTTCAGATCGCGATAGAATATTGTAATAGACCTCGCCGAAGCCCGCATAGGAATTCAGCGTGTAGGGATTCTGGCTAAGGAAATAATTGTGCCCCTGTCCATTCAGGTGATCGAGCGAATTGGGATCGATATAATAAGTCACCTCGGTTGGCGTGCCCGGGCCTTTTGTCGGGTCGTTATATTGATATCCAGGAAGATTGTAGGTGCCATTCCTGCAGGCATTCATGATTGTCCGTGACATTTGGGATCCATGGCGTGCACCGCCCGGACATAGAAGATCGCCTGTTGCCGACGTTGCGGCGAGCAGCGTCAGCGTGTTGGCGAAGACGTAATAATTTTCTTCCGTCTCATAATGCATGTAGTTTCCGCCCACGCTGAAATTCAGCGGGCCGGTGAAATTGGAGGTCAGGCGGAATTCCTGGCTGAATTGCCAGGCGTGCTCTTCCGAAACATCCTGCGCCACGAGACGGTGCTGCACCCGAGCTGCGGGTCGCAGAAATAGCCCGTAGGGGTACCCTGATATCCTCCCGGGCAAAGCCGCTGTCCACCACCGATGTGTAGCTGCAGCGATAGTGGCCATCAGGTGTATGAGCGTAAGAATGCGTTCGCTACCATTCGTTTGCACGCTGAAGATATCCGGCGAAGTGTTGAAGCGGTTGTAATCTTCCGTTGAATACAGGAAATCCTGGTTGAACCCGGTTTGCGAGGTGAAGGTGAGCGCAGGCGTCATGTCGTAATCGACGCTCAATTCCGCCGTGTCGTTCTTCGCCTTGTAATGCGGGTCGATCTGGGTCTGGATCACACGGAGATTCGTCGATTGTACGGTGGCAGCATAGGGATCGACGCTGCCGCCGATCGCGCCGGAAAGAGTGCCTGCAATGAAATAAGGCAACGCATAGCCGTTGGGCACCTGAAATGCTTCCGGCGAATAAAGCGATGTCGGAAGACAACCTTGGCTGAACGAGGCTTGCGTCATGCTGAATGCGAAACCGATGCCCCCACCCGTCGATTGCGGAGTCGGCAAAGGCATGCCGCCAACACTCTCAAGGCCCGGATCGTGCTTGCACAATTGTTTGGAGGTACGCATCCGATCGTCGTCTTCGGAGAAATGCTCCCAGACGAGATTGGCCTTCAGATTTTCCAGCGGCTTCCACCCGATGGACAGCCGGCCCGACCACAGATTGCGGCCATCAACCTGGCTGTCGTTGATTTCGTTGGTCGTGTAGCCATTGCGCTTGGTCCATTCGCCGGCGAGGCGAATATCGAGGCGGTCATCGACGATCGGCAGATTGATCATGCCTTCGAAGCGGCGGTTCTTGTAATTGCCGATGTCGCCCGATGCCATCGCTTCGAACTGGTCGGTCGGTTTGGCGGTGATGAGATTGACCACACCGGCGGTCGCGTTGCGGCCATAGAGCGTGCCTTGCGGCCCGCGCAAAACTTCGGCTTGGCTGAGTCGTAGAATTCCTGTTCGAAGAAATGATTGCGGATGAACGGAATGTCGTTCAGCGCGACGGCCACGGCGGGATCGGTGGTGACCGAAATGGCCTGTGTGCCGATGCCGCGTATCTGGATGCTGTAGCCGCTGAAATTCGTTTTCGTGAAGGTCAGGTTCGGCACCTGCTTTGACGAGGTCCGGGCCGCCTGCTGTTTGCGTGGCGGTGAGTTGTTCCTGGCTTAGTGCGGTGATCGCAATCGGGATGCTATTGCACATCGGCGCCGCCGAGTTTGGATGATGTGACCGTCACTGTTTCCACGGCTGCGCGCGACGGGTGCGGCCTGGGCGATCTGCAGGGTGCTTATTCTTCTGTCGGCTTGCGTGTCGCGCCGCGCACGATGGTGATGGCGCTGCCTTCGTGGCGGCGGATCTGGAAGCCTGTGCCGTTCAGGATGCGCGACAGGGCTTCATCGGGCGCGATGTCGCCTTGCACGCCTTTGGAGCGCATGCCGCGGATCGCCTGATCGGAATAGAGCAGCGATACCCCTGTCTGGCGGGAATAGGAATCGAGGGCCGCTTTCAGGTCGCCGCCGGGGATGTTGAAATCGGCGGCGTTCGCGGACGTGGCGAGGCAGCGATGGCGGCGCTTGCGAGCATGCGCGGATTTGAAAGTTGTTTGGCATTTGCCCCCCGATGTTGCGTGCGCGGTTCAGCGCGAGATCACGATGTTGTTGCCCTGGTTTTCGACATGCAGGCCGAAGATTTCGTGCGCGACGTTGGCGATGGCGTCCACGTCGTTCGTTGCAAACGTGCCGCCCATGGTGAGCCGGCCCGCAGCCCGCATCGGCGATGATGAGTTTGCGCGTGTTGTAGCGGTTCAATTCGCGCGCGGCATCGGCCAGCGCGAGGTGATCGAAGGTGAGCACGCCATGTTCCCAGCCCACATCTTTGATGAGCTGCTGGAGCGGGTTTCTTGTTCACCGACAAGGATGTGGCGGTGGCGAGCGCCACATCACCGGGCGTGAGCGTGACCGAACGCGGGCCGGTTTTGCCCGCCGCATCGAGCCGCGCGCGGCCTTCCATCAGCGCGACCTTGATGCCGCCGTCTTCATCGCGCACGGTGAATTTGGTGCCCAGATCGGTGATGCGGTGGGCGCCCGCGATCACCACGAAGGGGTGGGCGGCATCGTGTTTGATCTTGAAATAGGCCTCGCCCCTGTCGAGCCAGGCCTTGCGCGTGCCGGCTTCATTGGAGATGCGAAGGCTCGTATCGGTGTTGAGTTCGATTTCCGAACCATCGGCAAGCGCCAGCGTTTCGCGGCCGCCGATGGTGGTGGCGTAGGTTTGGGTTTTGGGCTTCTGGAAATAGTTGCCGGAAATTCCATAGGCTGCCAGTGCGATGGCGGCTGCTGCGGCGGCGCCCGTGATTGCCCACCAGCGGCGGCGTTGCGGCTCGGCAAGGCGTTGCGGTTTGAAGGTTTGCAGCGCGCTCAGCAATTCGGCTGCGCTTCCACCCCGTTTCCAGACGAATGAAGGCAACGCGATGGGCCGGCGATTGGGCGATCCACGCATCGAATTCGCGGCGATCTTCCTCGCTCCAGCCGCCGAAATCGCGGCGTTCGATCCAGAGGGCGGCTTGGCGGGTGAGCGCATCCACGCTCAAGTCTTCTGTCTGTTCGGGCGCGCTCATGGCTTTGCCTTGCCGCCGCGTTGGAGATGTTCGACCAGCGCGCAGATGCCTTCGGCCAGATATTGGGCGGCGGTGCCTTCGGTGATGTTCATGCGCTGGGCGATCTCGCGGCGCGAAAGGCCCTGGATGCGGCCGAGCACGACCGCCTCGCGGCAACGCGGCGAGAGTTTTTCCAATGCTGCCTGCAGGCGGCGCAATTCATCGCGCGCCATCACGATCTGATCGGGACCGGGCGTATCGGAAGCCGGATCGAGCGTATCGATATCGGAGGCCGCATCGATGGGGATGACGCGAGCCTGGCGGGCGCGATCTATCAGCAGGTTTCTGGCGGTGGCGAAGAGGAATTGCTTGGGCTTTTCGGGGATGCGCTTGACCGCGCTTTCATAGACGCGGGTGTAGACTTCCTGCCGCAGGTCGGCGATCTCGTTCTTGTTGCGCCAGTTGTGTTGCAGGAACTGCATCAACGAAACCTCAAGCGGAAGGATCTCGCGCGCGAAAAAGGCATCCGCGCGCGCGACCGCGCCGGCCTCATCCGCAGGCGCCAAGCCCGCATTCCCGAAATTGTCCGATCTTTCGACCATCCCCGAACCGATCCGCCGTGGCGAAGGCCTCAGCGTTGCCTATTCCGACGAAGGCGCGCAGCGATTGTTAGGGGGTGCGGAAGCGAAATATGTGGGGCAGCAACAATATTGCCGAAATGCGCAACAAAAAGGGCGGCGGATCGCTCCGCCGCCCTTTTTACCGGGACGAAATCCTACCAGTTCTTGGTAATGCGGATACCGAACAGACGGGGATCGGTGAGGAAGACGTTGGTGGTGAGCGCCGTATCGTCCGAATTCAGGAACGCGCCGGTGATGGCGGTCGTGTCGAGCACGTTCTTCACATAAGCCATGGCCTGCCAGCCATCCTGATTGGTGAAGATCAGTGTGAAGTTCAGGTTGGTGTAGCCGTGAAGCTGGTCATATGGCTCATCGTTGAAGATGCGGGCGAAGGAATTGCCCTGCCAGTAGAAATCGCCGCGCAAGGTGCCCGCCCAATTCTCGCTCACCGGCATGGAATATTGCGCGCCTGCCGAGAGCGTGAACGGCGGCGTGTTGGGGAGCTTGTTGCCGCCGAGATCCTTGGCGAAACCCTGACCGTTGTTGGGCGCGGTCGCCGGATCGAAATCGGTGACGCCCAACGCCGCAAGCGTGGTGCCCGCCCAGAATCCGTTCTCGGAGCCCGCATAGGCCTGATCGCAGGCAAGGGCCAGGCCGTTGAAGGCAGCGCTATCTGTCGGCGGTTGCGAATTCTTCTCGATCAGTTCGCGCACCACATAGGCCGGGAAAATGCAGTTGGAGGTCGAAACGGGGAACGGCTTTACCACCATCCAATCGGTATGGCCCGCCGTGCGGTCGATCAGATCGATGGCGGACTGGCCATTGTCGATGCGGCTGTCTTCCAGACCGCCCGCGAAATTGAAACGCAAGCCCGGCACCGGTTCCCAGGTCGCTTCGAGTTCGGCGCCTTTTACCTTCGCATCGATGTTGAGATTGATCGAGGTGCGATCCACGATCTGCGAAATCTGATAGCCCTTGTAATCGTAATAGAACACATCGCCATTCAAGGTGAGCGAGCCATCGAGCAGACGTGTTCTTGGTGCCCAATTCGAAGGCATTGATGAATTCGGGCGCGAAGGTCGCCGGATGCACGATGTAGGATTGCGAACTGAATGTGTTGGTCTGCGGCCCCGGCGGATTGGCGCCGCCGCCTTTATAACCGTGCGAATAAGAAGCATAGACGAGCGTCTGGTCGGTGAAATCGAGCTTGGGCGTCCAGTTCGCGTTGAAGCGGCCCGTGACTTCTTTCCATTCCTGATTGACGATGCTCTGCACCGGATAGCCGCCGCCGGTGAGGAACACCCAGCTTGGGATGTTCCAGAAGCGCTTGCTGTCGTCGGTGAAGCGCAAGCCGCCTGTCAGTTTCACATCCGGGCGTTACCTGATAATAGACCTCGCCGAAGCCCGCCCAGGAATTGAGGCGATAGGGATTCTGGCTGCGGAAATAGTTGTGGCCGTTGCCATCGAGGCTGGTGATGGGGTTGGGATCGATATAGGTGCCGACATAGTTGCCGGATGTCCCGTGTGACGTGCCATAAGGCTGGCTCGGATCATCGCCATAAAAGCCGCAACTGAAATTCGCCGGATAAACACCGGGCGCAAAGCCGAAGAAGCTGGTGATGGCGGGCGCCTGCGGAATTTCGAAAGCGGGATCGAACAGGGGATGACAGGTGGTGAAATCGCCCGGCCCCTGGTTGTTGGCAAGCTGTTCGATGGCCGTCACAAGATTGAAGAAGACGTAATAATCTTCGACCGTCTGGTAGTGCAGATAGTTTGCGCCCGCGCTGAAATTCAGCGGGCCGGAGAAATTCGACGACAGGCGCAATTCCTGGCTGAACTGCCAGGCGCGTTCCTGCGACAGGTCTTCGCCCACCATCTTGTCGGAGCATCCGACCTGCGGATCGCAATAAACCCCGCCCGGCGAAATCGACCCGTTGCCGCCATTGCCGCCGCCCAAAGTGCCAAAGAGACCCGGTGCCGTGTTGAAGCGGTTGAAATCTTCCGTCGAGCGCAGTTCATCCTTGTTGTAGGCGGTCTGCGACGACAATGTCAGGGCCGGCGTCACCGTAAAATCGGCGTTGAACTCGAACGTGTCGTTCTTGGCGCGGTAGGTGGGTTCGATTTCCGACTGGATGTTGCGCAGATTGGTGGACTGAACCGTATCGGCGTAGGGATCGATCGGATTGAGCAGGAAGCCGTTCGGCGCACCGCCGCCACCGCCGTTGAACACGAATTCGCCCGCCGCCACGAATGGAAGCGACTGGCCATTCGGCGTTTGAAACGCCTCCTTCGAATACATCGATGCCGGCAGACAGCCCTGGCTCAGCCAGGCTTTGTAGAAACCCGGATTGGTCGATCCGTCGTAGGGGGACTGAAAGGTGTTGAGGTTGAGACCATCGACGGTATCAGGGCCGGGATCCTTCTTGCAGAGCTGCTTGGCCGAACGGATGCGGTCATCCTTTTCGTCGAAATGCTCCCAGATCAGATAGGCATGCAACTGTTCGATGGGATGAAAGCCGACTGTCAGGCGCGTGGACCACAGATCGCGGCCATCGATGGGCTTGCCAGTGGTCTCGTTGAACGAATAGCCGTTGCGCTTGGTCCATTCGCCGGCAACGCGCACATCGAACTTGTCGCCGATGACGGGAATGTTCAGCATGCCTTCGACGCGGCGGTTCTCATAATTGCCGACATCGATGGAGGCCATCGCTTCATATTGATCGGTCGGCTTGGCCGAGATGAGGTTCACCACGCCTGCGGTCGCATTGCGGCCATAGAGCGTGCCCTGCGGTCCGCGCAGCACTTCGACCTGAGCGACGTCGAAGAATTCCTGCTCGAAGAAATGATTGCGGATGAAGGGCGTATCGTTGAACGCCACCGCCACGGCGGGATCGGTGGTGACGGAGATGGCCTGCGTGCCGATGCCGCGAATCTGGATGTTGTAGCCGGTGAAATTCGTTTTGGTGAACGTCAGGTTCGGGACGTTCTTCACCAGATCGGGGCCGCCTGCGGTTTGCGTGGCGGTGAGCTGTTCCTGGCTCATCGCGGTGATCGCGATGGGCACGCTTTGCACATCGGCGCCGCCGAGCTTAGATGACGTCACGGTGACGGTTTCGACGGTGGCGTTGCGGGGGCCGAGCTGGGCGAGCTGCACCGGAATTTCCTCGACGGAGGATTCCTGCTGCGTGATGCCGAGCGCGCCGGAAGACTGGCGATAGATGTTGAAGCCCGTGCCTTTAAGATGCGCGTCAACGCTTCATCGGGGGCGACATCGCCTTTGACGCCGCGCGTCTTCACGCCCTTGATGGCGCTGGAGGAAACGACGAGTTCGACGCCGGCCTGACGCACATAGGCATCGAGCGCGGATTTGAGATCGCCCGCGGGAATATCGAAACCGTGCGCGGCGGCACTTCCTGCCAGCAAGGCGGCGGCGCCACACAGGAAAATCGACTTCAGGGCTTCAAGGCGTTTCATATTCCCCCTCTTCCGGCTGTTGCGGGCCGTTTCCTCATGGCGCGATAACGATCTCGCCGCTGTTGCGTTTGACGTTGAGTTTCAGGACGTGCTGCGCCACATCGACGAAGGCCATCACATTGTTGGTGTGGAACGTGCCATCGATGGTGAGGCTTGCTGTTTGCGGGTTTTCGATCACCAGCTTGCGGCGGTTGTAGCGGTTGAACGCATCGGCAGCTTCGCCGAGCGGCGTGTTGTTGAAGACGAGCAGGCCCGTGCGCCAGGCCAGATCGTTCTGGATGCGGCGGGTGGGCGTTTTGCGCACCGAGAGCGAGGTGGCGGTTGCCACCGCCACATCGCCCGGCGTCAGGATGGCGGAATGGGTTTTGTCTTCGGCATCGGGCGCATCGATGCGGGCGCGGCCTTCCAGCAACGAAACATCCACCCGCTCGCCTGCCTGGCGGATGACGAATTTGGTGCCGAGATCGGTGACGCGGTGCCTGCCGATTTCCACCACGAAGGGATGGGCCGCATCGTGTTTGATATCGAAATAGGCCTCGCCCTTGTCGAGCCAGACCTTGCGGCCCTTATCGCTCTGGGCGACGCGCAGCACGGTGTCGGTATTGAGCTCGATGCGCGAGCCATCGCTGAGCGTGAGGATTTTCCGGTCGCCCACGGCCGAGGCATAGACCTTCTGCTTTGGCGCGAGCGCGCTTTGTGCGGCGAAGATCGCCAGCGTCACGCCTGCGATGGCTGCCGCCGCCTTGGCGGAGCGCGGCAAAATCTTCGAGCGTGCAGGCGCATCGCCATGTTGCGGGCGCAGGATCGAAAGGCGGTTGGTGCTTTCCCACGCCGCATCCATGCGCCAATAGGCGATGGCATGTTCGGGCTTTTCGGCAAGCCAGGCATCGAGCACCTGTTGCTCGACATCGCTCCAATCCTCCGAGGCGCGGCGCGCGGCGACGAAGCCTGCGGCGCGGCGTTTGATTTCGTGGGCGGAGGTGGAGTGTTCGCTCATGTGCGCCTGCGCATATCGGCGGGTTCGGCATAGAGAAGCTCGGCCAGATCGAAGAGGCCTTCGGCGAGATATTCCTTCACCGTTTCCTCGCCGATATTCATGCGTTGGGCGATTTCACGGCGCGTGAGGCCTTCCACCTGGCGCAGATAGACGGCCTGGCGGCGGCGCGGCGGAAGGCGATCGAGGGCTGCCTGCACACGGCGCAATTCATCGCGGGCGAGCGTGGTGCGTTCGGGGCCCGGTTCGTCGGCGGCCATGTTGAGTGCATCGAGATCGGCCACCGCTTCGATGGGCACGACCTGCTCCTTGCGCACGCGATCGATCAGCGTGTTGCGGGCGGTGGTGAAGACGAAGGATTTGGTCTGTTGCGGGCGCTCGCGGGCGGCAGCCTCGCAAACCTTCACATAGACATCCTGGAGGATATCCTCGACATCGGCCCTGTTGCGCCAATTGTGTTGCAGGTACTGCACCAGTGCTGCCTCCAACGGCAAAACCTCGCGGACAAACCAATCGCGAACCCCGGCCGCGGTCATCACCGCTCCGAAGGGGCGCACAGCGCCTTCACGATTGCTGTCCCCTGTGTCGGCCATCCCCCGAGTTCCCACCTTTGCGGGTTTGAGCCTCGACTTTACACTTATTGGGACGGGCCAGCCGCGAAGGATGGGGGGGCGAAAATGCGAAAGGAAATTGCGCGCGAAAAGAAAAAGGCGGCGGGATGAGCCGCCGCCTTTGTTTTTCAAATGGGACGCGCCCTAGCCGCCCAAGCCGATGCTGATGGTGGCGAAAGGACCATAAAAGCCCAACAGTTTTGATTGCCGCGCGTCGATGCCCGCATCTACCGCGCCAAGGAAAAGATCGGCGCGATAGCCGAGGCTGAGGGCTGCTGCCTCGAAGCGGTAGGAAATGCCAGCAGACCCGCCGATATTGGGCACGATGACCGATCGCGCCTGATTGTGACCGCCGGTGTGTTGGTAAAGCGGTCTGTAGCCGTATTTCATTTTGTACGTCCGGGCGATGGTCTGATGCTGGACACTGGCTTTCTGACGGCCAAACAAAAGGGCGGCGTTCGCGCCCCAATCGATAGTGAGCCCGCCATCTTCCCGGTTTCCGAAAAGCTCGGCCGAACCGTTCCAGGCAAGGGAAGGCCCCATGCCATGAAAGCTGCGCGCGCTTTGAGCCGCGACCGAAAAAGTATGGAAATACTTTTGGTATTTCCCTGGAAAGGTGAGATCGGGCCGCGCGTGAAGCGTGAAGTCGGCTTCCGAGGTGAATTGGGCAAACCTGACCCCCAGACTTGCAACCGACGTTCCGCCCTTTCCAAAAAGACCGAGCCCCACATCTTTGCCGACCTGAAAATCCAGAATGGCATGGCTCTCGTGCGTAACGGCGCTCGTTTCGGAGAACTTCTGGAAATCGTATGTGTGAACACATTGAGCACAATTATAGAGAGTGCCCGATGCGGGAAGTTTTATGCCCGGCGTTTGTTGATGAATCTGCTTGTTGCCGCCGGAACGCCCATACCTGACCGCAGCCGTGAATACCCATTTCGTATCTTCCGGTTCGAAAGAAATACGGCCTTCGCCACCGAAGCTGTATTTCGATGTGTTCTGGGCCTCCACCGGCGAACTCGGCTTGAATGCCGGAGAATCCGCATAAGTGCTCATGAAAGGAGCTGTAAACGGCTGCCCTCGCCCGGCAACGGCTTCCAGTTGGCCGCCCAGTTCGATCCAGACCTGCGGATGGTCCGCATCGCTGTCCGCCGCATCGGCTGTGCTGCAAGCCAATGCCGGCAGAGCAAATGCGCAGGCAGTTGCCAGAAGCCGACTGCGAAAATCTGCGCGTGCGGCCGGCGTGTTTATCAATTCGCTCATGGTTTCCCCCTTACCAGTTCTTCGTGACGCGAATGCCGATCAGCTTCGGATCGGTCAGGAACACGTTGGTCGTCAGCCCGCTGTCGTCGCTGTTCAGGAAGTCGCCGGTGATCGCGGTCGTGTTGAACACGTTCTTGTCGTAGAGCATCACCTGCCAGCCGTTCTGGTTGGTGAGGATCAGCGTCAGGTTGACGTTGGTGTAGCCGCGCAGGCGATCATAGGGATTGTCGTTGAAGACGCGCGCCCAGGAATAATCCTGCCAGTAATAATCGCCGCGCAGCGTGCCCGCCCAATCCGATGAAAGCGGAATCGTATATTGCGCGCCGACGGACACGGTGAACGGCGGCGCATTGGGCAATTTGTTGCCGCTCAGATCCTTGTTGAAACCCTCGCCATTGTTCGGCGCGGTCGACAGGATCGAAGCCCGGATATCGCCGGAGATCAACGACTGGGCTCCAGCCGCGGAATATCCCGGCGCGACACGGTCGGGTTTGGCACATAGGGAAGATCGCGTGACCGGATCGTCATGGCGATTGTAGGCAGCACCGCAAAGCTGAACGATCGCGCCGAGGCTGCCCGCATCGGGATTGAGTATGCCGTAAATGATCGATGCTGCCACAACACTAGATCGGCAGGATGCAGTTCGACGCCTGCGTGATGAACGGCTTGATGACCATCCAGCCGGAGTGCCCGGCCGTACGGTCGATCAGATCGACCGCGCTTGTCCTTTGGCAAGTGCTGTATCTTCCCAACCGCCGGCGAAATTGAAGCGCAGGCCCGGCATGGCTCCCAGGTCGCTTCGACTTCCGCGCCCTTCACATGCGCATCGAAATTCAGATTGATCGACGTGCGGTCGACGATCTCGGAAATCTGGTAGTTCTCGTAATTGTAGTAGAAGACATCGGCGTTCAGCGTCAGCGCGCCATCCAGCAACGTGTTCTTCGTGCCCAGTTCGAACGCGTCGATGAATTCCGGCTTGAAGGTCAGCGGATGGATCGGGAAGGCCGATATCGCTCCGCCTGGAAAGTGTCAAGCACAGCGCCCGGCGGATTTGCGCCGCCCGCCTTGTAGCCATGCGCATAGGAGGCATAGATCAGCGTCTGATCGGTGAAATCGAGCTTGGGTGTCCAGTTGGCGACGGCGCGGCCGGTGAATTGATCCCATTGCTGATCGACGACGCCGGTGATGGATAGCCATAACCGTTCGTCACAAGCTCGCTCGGAATATCGATGAAATGCTTCTGGTCTTCCGTCCAGCGCAAGCCCGCGGTCAGCTTCAGATCGGCGTGAACACTTGTAATAGGCTTCGCCGAAACCCGCATAGGAATTCAGCGTATAAGGATTCTGGCTGAGGAAATAATTGTGGCCTTCGTTGTTGAGGCTCGTGATCGGATTGGGATCGATATAGACGCACGAAATTGTCGGCGTGCCGCCGCCATGTATCGGGATCGGTGATATTGATAGCCGCCGTCGCCAGTGGTCATCGCAACGCATGGCACTCGTCGGTGACATCGGATACGCCGGCGACATCCCGGGGCACAGAGCCGGCATGTCCGCCGTAGCTCGTAGGTGAAGAGCGGTGAGCGCGTTGATGAAGACATAATAATTCTCTTCGGTTTCATAGTGCAGATAATTTCCGCCGACGCTGAAATTGAACGGGCCGCTGAAATTCGATGCCAGCCGGAATTCCTGGCTCAACTGCCAGGCATGTTCGTCCGACAGATCTTCGGCACCAGCCGGTTGGCAGCAGCCCAGTTGCGGATCGCAAAAAACGCCGTCCGGCGGAAATTGCTGCCGCCGGAAAGTCCACGTGGCCGTTCGGGATCGCATATGCGACGAAAATGCCCGGCGACGTGTTGAAACGATTGTAATCTTCGCGTCGACCACAGGAAATCCTGATTGAAGCCGGTTTGCGATGTGAACGTCAGCGCTGGCGTGACAGCATAGTCGGCATTGAATTCGACCATGTCGTTCTTTGCTTTGTAGGTGGGATCGATGGTCGATTCGATCACGCGCAGATTCGTGCGACTGTGTCGTGCTGGCATAGGGATCGACGCCGGCGTTGATCTGCGCCGCCATATATGCCGGCCGCGACATAAGGCAGCGAATAGCCGTTCGGCACCTGAAACGCATTCGGGCGAATAAAGCGATGTCGGCAGGCAACCCTGGCTGAGATAGTCCGCCGAGATCGAGTCGCCGCAGATGTCGCATGCTGCCCGGCAGCGGCACCGGCACGCCATCGATCGGTCGCGGGATCGGCGATCGGTCTTGCAAAGCTGCTTGGCTGCTGCGCATGCGGTCGTCGTCTTCGGAGAAATGCTCCCAGACGAGATAGGTCTGCAGATTTTCGGATCGGCTTCAAGCCGATGCGTCACGCGGCCCGACCACAGATCGCGGCCATCGATGCGGCTCATCGGTGATGCTCGTTGAAGGAATAGCCCTGCCGCTTCGTCCATTCGCCCGCGATGCGGATATCGAGCCGGTCATCGACGATCGGAATGTTGATCATGCCTTCGAAGCGGCGCTGGTGATAATTGCCGATTTCGGCCGACGCCATCGCTTCGAACTGATCGGTCGGCTTGGCGGAGATCAGGTTCACCACGCCCGCCGTCGCGTTGCGGCCATAGAGCGTGCCTTGCGGGCCGCGCAGCACTTCGACCTGGCCGACGTCGTAGAATTCCTGTTCGAAGAAATGATTGCGGATGAAGGGAATATCGTTGAACGCGACGGCCACGGCCGGATCGGTTGTCACCGAAATCGCCTGCGTGCCGATGCCGCGAATCTGGATGCTGTAGCCGGTGAAATTTGTTTTCGTGAACGTCATGTTCGGAACCTGCTTGACCAGGTCCGGGCCGCCGGCGGTTTGCGTGGCGGTCAGTTGTTCCTGGCTCAAGCGCCGTGATCGAAATCGGAATGCTCTGCACATCGGCGCCGCCGAGTTTCGACGATGTGACGGTCACGGTTTCCACGGCTGCGCGCGCGGGCGCCGCCTGCGCCAGTTGCATCGGCTCATCCAGACTTGATTGCTGGTCCTGAACGATGGCGATCGAGCCTGTAGGGCGGCGATGGATCGAGAAACCGGTGCCGGTGAGGATGCGGGTGAGCGCGGCATCGGCTGGCAGATCGCCTTTCACGCCTTTGCTCTGGATGCCGCGCACGGCGCTATCGGCATAGATCAGCTGGACGCCGGTGCGCGTGGCATAAAGATCGAGCGCGCCCGCAAGATCGCCGCGGGGATGTTGAAATCCTGTGCCGCGGCGGACGTCGCGAGCACCAGCGCGAGCGCGGCGCCGGCTGCGGTGGATTTCAGGTAGGAATGTCTTTTCATATTGCCCCCTCGGTTTTCGGTTCGCGGGTTCAGCGCGAAATCACTGTCTGGTCGCCACGCCGCTCGATGCGCACGCCCAGAACATCCTTCGCCACTTCGGCGAAATCGGCGATGTTGTCGGATTGGAAGGTGCCGCCGATCTTCAGTTGCGCGGCGTTTTCGGCAATCACGAGTTTTTCGCGGTTGTAGCGGTTGAATTCCGCCGCGGCCTGATCGAGCGTCGTGCGCTTGAAGACAAGCAGCCCCTGACGCCAGGAAAGATCGGTTGAAAGTGCAGCAACCGGTTTCTTCTGCGTTTCGATACGGTTGGCGGAGGCCACCACGACATCGCCCGGCACCATCTGCACGCTTGGCGCATTGGCTTTGCTGTTCAGGGCATCGACCTGCGCCCTGCCCTCCACCAGCGACACTTCGATTTTCGCGTCTTCGCGGCGGACGACGAATTTGGTGCCGAGATCGGTGACCTGATGGTTGCCCGCGATCACGATGAAGGGATGGGCGGCATCGTGCTTCACCTGAAAATAGGCTTCGCCCTTGTCGAGCCAGACGCGGCGTTCGCGCGCGGTGATCTGGGTGCGCAATTGCGTATCGGTGTTGAGTTCGATCTTCGTGCCATCGGTGAGCGCGAGGGTTTCACGGCCGCCGATGGCGGTGGCGTAAATCTGCGTCTCCGGCTTTTCTGCGACCCAGAACGTGTTTGCGCCCAGCACGGCGACAATCGCCGCGGCTGCAGCGGCCGCGCCAAAGAACCAGAAGCGGGCCGATGCGCGCGGCGCGGTTTGCGTTTGCGGATGAACCGCGCTTTTCAACACGGTGAGGCGTTCGGTGCGCTTCCACGCGGCTTCGACGCGCACATAGGCCGCGCGATGGGCGAGCGAGGCGTTGAGCCACTCGGCAAATTCGGATTCGTTTTCGGGCGACCAGTTCCAGAAATTGCGGCGCTCGAACCATTGGGCGGCAGCGGCCTTCACATCGCGGGCGGAGGTTTGGGCGTCGCTCATTTGCCGCCTGCGTCTTTCGGCGCATCGCCATAGAGCATGTCGGCCAATGCGGCGATGCCATTGGAGAGATGATGGGAGACGGTGGCTTCGGCCAGGCCCATGCGGCTTGCGATTTCGCGGCCCGTGAGGCCTTCGATGCGGGCGAGCACAACGGCTTCGCGATTGCGGGGAGGCAAGCGATCGAGCGCTTCCTGAAGGCGGCGCAATTCATCGCGCGCGATGGCGTTGCGTTCGGGGCCGGGTGTATCGAGCGCGACATCGAGCACATCGAGATCGGGCAACGCTTCGATGGGAATGATCTGGGCCCTTCGGGCGCGATCGATCAGAAGATTGCGCGCGGTGGTGAAGAGGAAGCGGCGCGGCTGTTCGGGAATTTCCTTTTGGGCGGCTTCATAGAGGCGGACATAGACATCCTGCACGAGGTCTTCCACATCGGTGCGGTTGCGCCAGTGATGTTGCAGGAACTGCATCAGCGCCGCCTCCAGCGGCAGGATTTCGCGGGCGAACCACACGTCCACTTCGGACGCAGTCATGGCCGCGCCCCGATCGCGTGGATCGGCGGTTTCACGTCTTGAGTCCGGCGTTTCCGTCATCCCTTCCTGCCCTCTCGGGGTCAGGACCACATCCTATTGGACGAAGCGACGGGGGGAAGTTTCGATGGCGCGCTCGCAAAATCGCAAGAAATATTGTTGCGCCGGGCGAAGAACCAATATCCCGCGCAAAACAAAAGGGCGGCGGATTGCTCCGCCGCCCTTGTAAGGACGCTATGGGGTTTGTCGCCCTTACCAGTTCTTGGTGAGGCGGATGCCGAACAGGCGCGGATCGGTGGTGAAGACATTGGTCGTCAGCGCACTGTCATCGGAGTTGAGGAACGCGCCGGTGATGGCCGTGGTGTCGAGCACGTTCTTCACATAGGCCATCGCCTGCCAGCCATCCTGATTGGTGAAGATCAGGGCGAAGTTCAGGTTGGTGTAGCCGCGCAACTCGTCATATGGCCGGTCGTTGAAGACGCGAGCATAAGAGTCCGACTGGTAGTAGAAATCGCCGCGCAGCGTGCCCGCCCATGTTTCGCTGACGCGGCATCGAATATTGCGCGCCAATCGACAGGGTGAAGTGCGGGGTGTTGGGAAGCTGGTTGCCGGACAGATCCTTGTCGAAACCTTCGCCCAGATTGGGCGCGGTGGTGGGATCGAAACCTGCATAGCCGGGCCAGCGCGTCTGATCCGGATTGGCCACATAGTGTACGCCCGTGACCGGATCGATAAAGCCGGAGGACGCATCGCTGTTGGTGAAGCCCGGGACATAGGCGGCAAAGCAGGCGGTGGTGATCGACGTGACCTGTGAATTGCCGGCCAGGATTTCGTTGACCACGGCTGTTGGCAGGATGCAGTTCGATGTTTCCGTGATGAATGGTTTGACGACCATCCAGTCGGTATTGCCGGTGGTGCGATCCATCAGGTCGATGGCGTGGCTGCCGCTGTCGAGCGTGGCGTTTTCATAACCGCGCTGCGAGATTGAAACGCAGGCCGGGCACGGGTTCCCATGTCGATTCCAGTTCGGCGCCCTTGACGGTGGCATCGAAGTTCAGATTGACGGAGGTGCGGTCGACGATCTGCGATATCTGATAGTTCTGGTATTTGTAGAGGAAAATATCGGCGTTCAACGTCATCGCGCCATCGAGCAGGCTGTTCTTGGTGCCGAGTTCGAAGGCATCGTTGAATTCCGGCTTGAAGGTGAGCGGATGTGTCTGGTTGCTGGGCGAGGTGACGGGAATGCCTTCCGCAAAGCTCGGCACGATGACCACGCCCGGCGGGTTGGCGCCGCCGCCTTTATAGCCATGCGCATAGGATGCATAGACCATCGTCTGATCGGTGAAATCGAGCTTCGGCGTCCAGTTGATATTGAACGCGGCCGGTGACTTCCTGCCATTCCTGATCGACGCGTTCCCTTGACCGGATAGCCGTCGCCAAGAACCAGCGTCCAGCTCGGGATCAGGTCGAAACTTTTCTTGTCGTCGGTGAAGCGCAATGCCGCCGGTCAGTTTCACATCCGGCGCGACCTGATAATAGGCCTCGCCGAACAGCGCCCATGATGTCAGGCGATAGGGATTTTGGCTGCGGAAATAATTGTGACCGTTGCCATCGATCTGCTGCCAGCGGATTGGGATCGATATAAGCGCAGCCAAGACCGAGGAAGCCCGTCTCGAGCAACTCGTCGGTCGCCGGTTGCGGTCCGCAGGCATTGGCGAACGTGCGCATCGAACGGAATGTGCGTTGCATCTGGCAGGCGCGGTGCCGCCGCCGAATATATTGTTGAAATGTTCCGTCGCCAGCGAGATGGCGTTGGACATCACGATGTAATCTTCCAGCGTTTTGTAGTTGAGGTAATTGCCGCCGGCCACGAAGTTGAGCGGGCCTTCGAAATTCGAGGTCAGGCGAACTTCCTGATAGAACTGATGGGCGTGTTCGCGCGACACGTCCTGACCGACGAGACGGCTGGAGCAACCCAGTTGCGGATCGCAATATTCGCCGATCCTGCCCGACCAGCGTGTTGCCGCCCGGATCCTGGAACAGGTTGCGGTGCACGTGTTGAACCGGTTGTAGTCTTCCGTCGAATAGAGATGATCCTGATTGTAGGCAGTCTGCGAGGTCAGCGTCAGCTCGGGGGTGACGTTGACGTCGATGTTGAGTTCATATGTGTCGTTCTTCGCCGTGTAATGCGGATCGACGAGCGAGCTTGTGACGCGCAGATCCGGCGATTGCGTCAGACCCGCATAGGGATCGGAGTTGGGCGGCGAGGTACTGGCTGAACGCATAGAGTGCGGCGATGAACGGAACGGCGCTGGCATTCGGCGTCTGGAACGCGGTCGGCGCATAAAGCGACGTCATGCGGCAACCCTGCTCCAGCCACACCGCGCCGAAATTGTCGAAATCCGGTGTCTGCGGACCGGCGGGACCATTGACAACGGCGGGCGCGGTATCCTTCTCGCAAAGCTGCTTGGTGGAGCGTTCGCGGTCGTCATCTTCGTCGAAATGTTCCTAGACGAAATTGGCGGTCACATGATCGATCGGGCGCACCTGCAGCGAGATGCGGCCCGACCACAGATTGCGGCCATCGATGGACTGGTCCGTCTGCTCGTTGAACGCATAGCCGTCGCGCTTGGTCCATTCGCCGGCGACGCGCAGATCGATTTTGTCGTCCAGCACGGGCATGTTGAGCATGCCTTCGAGGCGGCGGTTGTTGTAATTGCCGACATCGACGGAGCCCATCGCTTCGTATTGATCGGTGGGCTTGGCGGAGATCAGGTTCACCACGCCGGAAGTCGCGTTGCGGCCATAGAGCGTTCCTTGCGGACCGCGCAGCACCTCGACCTGGCTGACATCGAAGAATTCCTGCTCGAAGAAATGATTGCGCAGGAACGGAATGTCGTTGAACGAAACCGCGACGGCAGGATCGGTGGTAACCGAAATCGCCTGTGTGCCGATGCCGCGGATCTGGATGTTGTAGCCGGTGAAATTGGTTTTCGAGAACGTGAGGTTCGGCACATTCTTCACCAGATCGGGGCCGCCTGCCGTTTGCGTGGCGGTGAGCTGTTCCTGGCTGAAGGCGGAGATCGCGATGGGCACGCTCTGCACATCGGCTCCGCCGATCTTCGACGACGTGACCGTGACGGTTTCAACCGATGCGCCGCGCGCGAGTTGAGCTGGGCCAAGCTGGATCGCGCCTTGCGGTTCGACGGCTGCGTCGGTGTGGGTGATGACGATGGCCTCGCCTTCATGCTGGGCCACGAAGCCCGTGCCGGCCAGCATGCGCGACAGCGCATCGTCGGCGGAGAGCGCGCCCTTGACGCCGCGTGTCTGCGTATCGCGCATCGTGTCGCCGAGGAAGAGAAGCTGGACGCCGGTTTGCACGGAATAGGTGTGCAGCGCCGTTTTCAGATCGCCGCTTGGAATATCCACGGTCGTGGCCAAGCGCCGCGCCCGCAAAGCCAGCGGCACAAACCGATCCCAGAAGCACCTTTTTCATCGTGTTCGTTTTCATAAATCCCCCCTTTGAAAGCTCCTTCACGGAGCGGGATGTAACAGCCCAGTTCAGCGTGCGATCACCGTATCGGCACCGCGCAGTTCGATCCTCAAGCCCAGAAGATCTTTCGCCGGCGCGCGCAAACAGGCCCACATTGTTCGAACGGAACGTGCCGTCGATGGTGAGGCCGGCGACCTGCGGATCTTCGATGATGAGCTTGCCTTCGTTGTAGCGATTGAATTCGCGCGCGGCATCGGCAAGCGAGGTGTGATCGAAGACGAGCACGCCATGGCGCCAGCCGAGTTCATCGGCGAGTTTCTTGGGTGTCTTCGTGTTCACCACGATCTGCTTGTCGTTGGCCACCACCACTTCGCCCTTGATGAGTTCGACGGGTGCGAAGGCATGCGGTTTCATCCGTCGCTTCCAGGCGCACGCGGCCCTGGGAGACCGCGACTTCCACCTGCTCGACGCCGCGGCGGACGAGGAATTTCGTGCCCAGATCGGTGATGCGGCGCTTGCCGACCATCACCACGAAGGGACGCGAGGCATCGTGGGCCACCTGGAAATAGGCCTCGCCGCGATCCAGCGACACGCGGCGCTGATTGCCGCCCCACGGAAACGCGCAGCTTCGGTGTTGGTGTTCAGTTCGATGCTGGAACCATCGGAAAGCGCGATGCGTTCCGTCTGGCCGACGCCTGTCGCATAGGTCTTCTCGACCGGCGGCTTTTCTTCATAGCGAAGCGTGAACTGCGCCGATGACGCCTATGGCGAGCACCGCCGCCGCGGTGCGAAACAGGATGGGACGCCAGTTGCGCTTGGGCGCCGCATCGGCCGTGCCGAAATGCGGGTGACGAAGGGCGGTGAGACGTTCGGTGCCTTCGAAGCCCGCATCGAGCCGCCAATAGGCGACGCTATGGGCCATCGATTCCGCGAGCCAGGCATCGAGCCTGACCTGATCTTCCTCGCTCCAGTTCCAGAAGCGGCGGCGCTGAAACCATTCGGCGGCCTGCGCCTCGATTTCGCCTGGCATCGCCGAGCGGCGATCGACGTCTTCGTCCGCCGCGCTCATGGTTGCCCCCTGCGGTCGGCGCCGGTTGCGAAGAACGCATCGACGAGCGCGCGCACGCCATTGGCGAGATGGATCGACGACCGTGCTCTCGGTGATGCCCATGCGGAGCGCGATCTCGCGCCCCGAAAGACCTTCGACGCGGCCAAGGATCACCGCTTCGCGGCAGCGATCCGGCAGGCGGTCGAGCACGGCTTGCAGGCGGCGCAATTCATCGCGCGCGATCACGGTGCGGTCCGGGCCCGGCGCATCCATCGCCACGCCCAGCGCATCGACATCGGCCACCGCTTCGATGGGCACCACATGTTCGCGGCGCACGCGATTGATGAGGATATTGCGCGCGGTGCGGAAGACGAAGGCCTTGGCGTTTTCCGGGCGCTCGGCGCGCGCGGCTTCGCAGACCCGCACATAGACCTCCTGCCGGAGATCGGCGATGTCGGACTGGTTGCGCCAATTGTGCTGCAGGAACTGCATGAGCGCCGCCTCCAGCGGCAAAACTTCATGCGCGAACCATGCCTGCAATTCGGCCGTGTTCATCAGAGCGCCCGAATGGCGCGCGCCCGACATTCCACGATGGTCTTCCGATCGCCCTGTCATCCCCCGTAAGCCGCCTGCCGCAAGAGGGTTCGCACAAGAATTACGCCTATGAAGACAAAGAGCGAGGCGAAAACTTTGAGTGGCGGGCACAAAAATTGCGACCGGCGTTGTGCGGTGCAGCGAAAGCAAGGAAGTTGCGGCAAAGAAAAAGGCGGCGGGATGACCCGCCGCCATTGGGGGAAGAAACCCTGTATGCGCCTATCCGCCGAGACCGAGGCAGACCGAGGCGAAGGGGCCGTAGAAGGCGCGTGTTTCTTTCTGCGAAGTGGCAATGCCGCCATCGATTGCGCCGAAGAAGAAATCGGCGCGATAACCGAGGCTGACCTTTCCGGCGGATAGCCGCCACGAGACGCCGGCGAAACCTCCCAAATTCGGCACGACAACGGCTCTGTCGCGATCCGGGTCAGGGTGGTTTCAGAGAGTGTGTCGTGCGCGCCATAGCCATGGTAACGCGCATCTTTTGTGTGCAGCAGGATGTCGGCCTTCTGGCGGCCAAACAGAACAGCGGCGTTCACGCCCCAATCGAAACGTGGCGCCATGCTCCATCGAGCCGAGGAACGGTTCGGCGCCTTCCCAGGAAACGGATGGGCCCGCGCCGGTATAGCTGCGGACGAACAGCGCATTCGCTTTATGAACCAATTCGCCCGAGACATATTTTACCGGCAGCGTCGAGAACGCTGTCATCGTGCCCTCGGCACGCTCGGTCAGCTGCGCACGCGGATGCCGAAATTCAATGTCGACTTGCCATCGCGGGAGAACCCGAGGCCGATATCTTTTCCGCCTTGAAGTCGATGATCGCGTGAGCGGAGCTCGTCTTCTCTGTTGCGTTGAGAAAGGCATAGGTCGTCAGATGATATTTGCTGAAGAAGCCCAGCTTATCTTCGTAGGTCTGATCGTGAACGCTGTATCGGCCCTCGCTGCGCGCGGCCATAACGAACGGCAGCGGTGAATATCCAATCCGAACCATGCGGCTGGATGCTGACCGCGGCATCGAAATCATAACCGATCTTGGGCGGGTGGCCGAACGGTTCGGGGGATGCAGCCGTGATGGGATCGGTCAGGTTGGGAGGGCTCCAACCTTCCGCATCGGGCTGAGTCTGATCGAAGCCGCCGCCCAGCTCGATCCAGACGGTGGGACGATCTGCATCCTCGGCGCGGGCGCCGCCTGCGAGAACAAGAAGGGCCGCCGAAGACGCCGTCAACAACAATCTGTGACGAACGATCCGGCGCTGTTGTGTTTGCATCACTTCACTCATCTGTTCCCCCTTACCAGTTCTTTGTGACGCGAACGCCGATCAGGCGCGGATCGGTGACGAACACGTTGGTTGTGAGCGCGGTGTCATCGCTGTTCAGGAATGCACCGGTGATGGCTGTGGTATTGAACACGTTCTTGGCATAGGCCATCGCCTGCCAGCCGTTCTGGCTGGTGAAGATCAGCGCCAGATTGACGTTGGTGTAGCCGCGCAGGCGATCATAGGGATTGTCGTTGAACACGCGCGCCCAGGAATAATCCTGCCAGTAATAATCCGCGCGCAATGTGCCCGCCCAATCCGGCGTCAGCGGCATCGAATATTGGGCGCCGAACGAAACGGTCAATGGCGGCGCATTGGGCAGCTTGTTGCCGGACAGATCCTTGTCGAAGCCTTCGCCATTGTTCGGCGCAGTGGTCGGGATCGAAGCCAGATGGCGGCACGAAATCCGGTGAGACCTTCGCCGATGATCGGATCCTGATGCGTGTTGTAGGCCGTCTCGCAGGCGTTGCCCCAGCCGACGGAAGAGATGTATTGGCCGCCCTGCCAATAATCGCCGAAGCCTTGCGGGTTTATGAGAGCCGCTTCCACAAGCTCGGCCGCGACATATTGCGGCAGGATGCAGTTCGAGGTGGAGAAGACGGAAGGCTTGGCGACCACCCAATCGGTGTGACCCGCCGTGCGATCCATCAGGTCGATGGCCTTTGAGCCCTCGGCAAGACTTGTGTCTTCCCAGCCGCCGGAGAAATTGAACCTGCAGGCCGGGCACCGGCTCATAGGTCGATTTCGATTTCGGCGCCTTTGCACCTTGGCATCGAAATTCAGGTTGATCGAGGTGCGATCGACGATCTGCGGAGATCTGGTAACCCTTGTAATCGTAATAGAACACTCGCCGTTGAACGTCAGCGCTCCGTCGAGCAACGTGTTCTTTGTACCCAGTTCGAAGGCGTTGATGAATTCCGGCGCGAAGGTCGACGGGTGCGTCACGGAATCGGGCTGGATGATGCCGCTGATGCCGAGCAGACGGATTTGGCACCGGCGGATTGGCGCCGCCGGCCTTGTAGCCGCGCGAGAACGAGGCATAGACCAACGTCTGATCGGTGAAGTCCAGTTTCGGCGACCAATTGACGACGGCGCGGCCGGTGACTTCGCTCCATTCCTGATTGACGACACCGGAGACGGGATAGCCCCAGCCGGTGTTCAGCACCTCACTTGGGATTTCGACGAAATGCTTCCGGTCATCCGTCCAGCGCACGCCGCCTGTCAGTTTCAGATCGTCGGTCATCTGATAATAGGCCTCGCCGAAACCGGCATAGGAATTGAGCACGTAAGGATTGATGCTGCGGAAATAATTGTGCCCCTGCCCGTTGAAGCCCGGCGTCAGCGGCGTCGGGATCGGTGTAAGGGCAATTGAATGCGCCGACATCCTGCCCGAACGGCGAATAGATCTGCGCCTGCGGGTCGCCCCTGCACAAGCCGTTTGCGACGGCATTCTGCGGCGAAGAAAATCCCCAATCCTCATATCGCGACAGCAAGCGTGAGCAGATTGATGAAGATGAAATAGTCTTCCGTCGTCTCGTAATGCAGATAGTTGCCGCCGACACTGAAATTGAGCGGCCCGCTGAAATTCGAGGCCAGACGAACTTCCTGGCTGATCTGCCAGGAATGTTCCTGGCTCTGGTCTTCGCCGACCAGCCGATCCGCGCAACCCAGCTGCGGATCGCACAGGAAGCCGCCCGGCGTGTAGGCGACGCCGGAGGCACCGTTGCCGTTTCCATCGGGATTGGTTTCGTCGGCAGAGTGGAAAAAGAGGCCCGGGTTCGAATTGAAGCGATTGAAATCTTCCGATGACGACAGGAAGTCGGCGTTGTAGCCGGTTTGCCATGTCAATTTTAAAGCCGGAGTGACCGTGTAGTCCGCAATGAACTCCACGATGTCGTTCTTTGCCTTGTAACGCGGTGTGATCGTGGACTGGATCGAGCGCAGATCCATCGACTGTGTTTCGCTCGCATACGGATCGGTGTTCTTGATGTAACCGAGCGCCTGCGCCGTATAGACGATGGAAAGTGCCGCGCCATTGGGCGTTTCATAGGAATACCGGCGAATAAAGCGATGCCGGCAGGCAACCCTGGCTGAGGGCACCACGGGCAGCACGCGGAACATTGGTCAGGAAGTCGCCGGCATTGATCTGCGCGCCACCGGCGCCGGTGAACGACTGGTTGAACGGCCCCAGCGTCGCGGGGCCCTGATCGAAATTGCAAAGCTGCTTGGTTGAGCGCTCGCGATCATCGTCTTCCGAGAAATGCTCCCAGACGAGATAGGCCTGCAAATCGTCGATCGGCTTCATGCCGAGCGTGACGCGGCCCGACCACAGATTGCGGCCATCGACCTGTTCGCCGTTGGTTTCGTTGAGGGTGTAGCCTTTGCGCTTGGTCCATTCGCCCGCAATGCGCAGATCCAGACTGTCATCGACAATCGGGATATTGACCATGCCCTCAAAGCGCCGCGACCTATAATTGCCGATTTCGCCTGACGCCATTGCCTCGAATTGATCGGTCGGGCGCGCCGACACCACGTTGACAACGCCCGCGGTGGCATTGCGGCCATAGATCGTGCCCTGCGGCCCTCGCAGCACTTCCACCTGGCCGACGTCGAAGAATTCCTGTTCGAAGAAATGATTTCGGATGAAAGGCGTGTCGTTGAAGGCGACCGCCACGGCGGGATCGGTGGTGACGGAAATGGCCTGTGTGCCGATGCCGCGGATCTGGATGTTGTAGCCGGTGAAATTGGTTTTGGAGAAGGTGAGGTTCGGCACCTGCTTGACGAGATCCGGGCCGCCCGCGGTTTGCGTGGAGGTCAACTGTTCCTGGGAAAGCGCGGTGATCGAAATCGGGATGGTCTGCACATCGGCGCCGCCGAGCTTGGACGATGTCGACCGTGACGGTTTCGACGGAGCCGCGCGCGGGCGTTGCCTGGGCGATCTGGATATCGGGAAGCTCGCTGCGCTGATCGCGGGTGATGGTCACCGTGCCCGAGGCCCTGTGCTGCATCACAAAGCCGGTGCCATCGAGGATACGCGAAAGGGCCGCATCGCTGTCGAGCGCGCCGCTGACACCCCTTGTGCGCACGCCGCGAACGGCTTCTCCGCTGACGATCAGGGCGACGCCCGATTGTTCGGTATAGGCATTGAGCGCGGAGGCCAGATCGCCGCTGGGGATGTTGAAGCTGCCGGCGAACGCCGCGGTCATGCAGGCAAGCGTGCCTGCCGTGCCCAGGAACACTGCATTGAGATGTCTAAACGTCTTCATCTTCCCCCTCTGTGCGGCGCGTGGCCGGCAAAACTTTCCCGAACAATCTGTTCAGCGCGTGATGGCGATTTCCCTGTTTCGATTCTGAATCTTGAGGCCGAAGATCGCCTGCGCCGCATCGGTAAAGGCGCTCACATCGTTCGACGGGAACGTGCCGACGATGGTGAGTTTGGCGGCTTCGGGATCGGAGATGACGATCTTCTTGCGGTTGTAGCGATTGAACTCGGCGGCTGCGTCCGCAAGCGTGGTGTATTTGAAGACGAGCACGCCTTGCCGCCATGAGAGCGTATCGGCGAGCGTTTTCGACGATTTTCGCGGTGACGGAAATCGCTGTCGCGGTCGCGATGGCGACGTCGCCCGGCGTCAGCACGGCGGGTTCCTGCGTCGGATCGTTGGGCGAATCCAGTTGGGCGCGGCCGGCGACGAGGGCAACTTCAAGACGCTTGGGTTCTGACTTCACCAGGAATTCGGTGCCGAGATCGACCACGCGCCGGCCCTGCGCCATCACCACGAAGGGATGAGCGCTATCATGCTGGATGCGGAAATAGGCTTCACCCGCATCAAGCCAGGCCATGCGCGGATTGGGACCCGGCGCGATGCGCAACACGCTGTTGGTGTTGAGTTCGATTTCCGATCCATCGGCGAGCTTGATGGTTTTGCGCGCGCCGATTTCGGTTGCAAAACGGCGAATATCGGGGGCCGCCGGTCTGGCGAAATGGAAGACGGCACCCACACCAGCCGCAACCACGATGACCGCGGCGGTGAAGCGCGCGAGATTGCGCCAGATCTGGCCGCGCGACCGCGGCTGCGCCGATGGGCGAAGGGCCGCCAAACGCTGCGTGCGTTCCCACGCGGCATCGAGGCGCCAATAGGCCACAACATGCTCGGGAGACTCGGCAAGCCAAATCTCAAGAGCGGATTGGTCTTCCGCGCTCCATGCGCCGGAATCGCGGTGCTGGTTCACCCAATCGGCGGCGCGGGTTTGAATCTCTTCCGCGCTCATGACTTGCTCCGGGGCGTTTCGCCATAAAGATCGTCGGCAAGCGCGCGCAGGCCTTCGTTGAGATGCCATTTGACGGTAACTTCGGTGATGCCGAGGCGTTGGGCGATTTCGGCGCGGGAAAGGCCTTCGATCCGGCGCATCGTCACCACTTCGCGGGTGCGCGGGGTGAGGCGGTCGAGCGCTGCCTGCAGATGGCGGAGTTCATCGCGCGCGATGGCGCTTCTATCGGGGGCGGGCTCGTCGGCGGCGATGGCCAGCGTGTCCAGCTCAGATACGGTATCGATGCGGATGATCTTCTCGCGGCGGATGCGATCGATCATCAGGTTGTGGGCGGTGGTGAAAACGAAACCTTTGGTCTGTTCCGGCATTTCCTGGCGCGCGGCTTCATAGACGCGGGCATAAACCTCCTGCACGAGGTCGGGAATATCGCTCTTGTTGCGCCAATTGTGGCGCAGGAACTGCGTCAAGGCTGCCTCCAGCGGCAGGACTTCACGCACAAACCAATCCCGCAGCGCAGCGCCGGTCACAGCTCCGCTCGCCTTGGGCGGCCTCGAACTGTCACGATTGCTTTCCACTTTGCCGGTCATCCCCCGCGGATGTTCTAGTAGGTGCGTAAGCCTACACTTATCCCGACGAGCGGCACCGCCAGAAGGTGGGGAAGATTTATTCGGCCGCGTTTTCGCAGATGCGAAATGATCGGAAAGGATTTTCTGTGCCTCGGACTGAATACGGGCCAGATGGGCCTCGCTTTCGAAACTTTCGGCATACACTTTATATATGTCCTCGGTGCCGGACGGGCGGGCGGCGAACCAGCCTTTGGCGGTGACCATTTTCAGGCCGCCGAAAGGTTGATTGTTGCCCGGCGCATTGGTGAGGCGTTGCTCGATCCTGTCGCCCGCCAGTTCGGTGGCTTTCACCTCATCCGGCTTGATTTTGGAGAGAATGGTTTTTTGTTGCGCGGTCGCGGGGCTATCGATCCGGGCATAGAAGGTCTGGCCCATCTCTTCGGTCAATTTGCGGTAGCGTTCGGCGGGATCGGTTTTGGTGCGGGCGGTGATTTCGGCGGCGAGCAGGCCCGCGATGAGCCCATCCTTGTCGGTCGTCCAGACGGTTGCCATCGCGGCGCAGGAAGGAAGCGCCGGCGCTTTCTTCGCCGCCGAAGCCGAGCGAAGAATCGATCAGGCCATCGACGAACCATTTGAAGCCGACGGGCACCTCGACGAGCCTGGCTTTATGGCGCGCGGCCACCCGGTCGATCATCGAGCTCGAAACGATGGTTTTGCCGATGCCGCAATCCTTCGGCCAGTTCTCGCGGAACTGCTTGAGATAATCGATGCAGACGGCGAGATAATTGTTCGGCTGCATCAGGCCGGAACGGCAGACGATGCCATGGCGATCGGCATCGGTATCGTTGCCGAAGGAGAGATCGAACTTGTCCTTGATCGCGAGCAGCTTCTTCATCGCGAAGGGCGATGAGCAATCCATGCGGATCTTGCCATCCCAATCGAGCGGCATGAAGGCGAAGGTGGGATCGACGGTCGCATTCACCACGGCCGCATTGATCTTGTAGCGCTCGATGATGGGCTGCCAGTAATTCACCGCGGCTCCGCCCAGCGGATCGATGCCGATGCGCAGGCCCGAGCTGCGGATCGCCTCCATATCCACCACATTGATGAGATCGGCGGTATAGGCCGCGATATAATCGTGGCGCGTGATGCCATCGGTCTTGCGCGGTGCGGCGTACGCCGTTCAGCTTTTCCTTGAGATAGGCGTTGGCAGCGCGTTCGATGGTGCCGGTGATTTCGGTCTCGGCGGGGCCGCCATGGGGCGGATTGTATTTGAAGCCGCCATCGCAAGGCGGATTGTGGGATGGCGTGATGACGATGCCATCGGCCAAACCCGATATGCGGCTTTTGTTGTAGACCAGAATGGCGTGGCTGATCGCGGGTGTCGGCGTGTAGCCGTTTTGCGCGTCGATCATTGTGGTCACGCCGTTGGCGGCAAGCACTTCGAGCGCGGATTTGAAGGCGGGTTCGGAGAGGGCGTGCGTGTCCTTGCCGAGATAAAGCGGGCCATCGATGGATTTCGATTTGCGGTAATCGCAGATGGCCTGCGTGATCGCCAGAATATGGTCTTCGTTGAAGGCGGTATCGAATGCCGAGCCGCGATGGCCGGAGGTGCCGAAGCTCACGCGCTGGGCGGCGATGGCGGGATCGGGCTTTTGCGCATAATAGGCGGCCTTGAGCTTGGCCAGATCGACGAGATCGGAAGGCTTGGGCATTTCGCCCGCGCGGGGGTTTGTCTTTTCGCTCACGAGGCGGCCTTTGCCGGTTGAGATTGTTCGACCTGTTTTGCTTCGCCCATCACAGCGCGGATTTTGTGCGTGCCATGGCCGCCTGCGAGCGGGACGGCCGCTCCGTCGAGCCGGGCGCCATCGAGATACAGTTCGGCGATGCCTTTGCAAAGGCCGTTGGGGTTTTCGACCGCGATTTCATATGTCGCGCCCTTGTGGCGCAGCTTGGCATCGAAACGCGGCCAGTGAGACGGGATGCAGGGATCGATCGCCAGCGTATCGCCCTTCAGCCGCAGACCCAGAATCCATTCGATGCCGACGCGATACATCCAGCCCGCCGAGCCGGAATACCATGTCCATCCGCCGCGCCCGACATGGGGGGTGACGGAATAGACATCGCCGCACGCCACATAAGGCTCGACGCGGTAGCGCTGGGCGGCGGTGCGGGTGCGGGCATGGTTGATGGGATTGAGCATGGAGAACAACTCCCCTGCCCTGTTGCCGTTGCCGAGTTCGGCGAAAGCGGCAATCGTCCACAGCACGCCATGGGTATATTGGCCGCCGTTTTCGCGCAGGCCCGCGGGATATCCCTTGATGTAACCGGGATCGTGCTCGGTGGCGACGAAAGGCGGCGTGAAGAGAAGAATCAAGCTGATCGCCGCCGCGCACGAGATATTTGTCCACCGCCTGCATGGCGCGCGCGGCACGCGCAGGTTCGGCAGCCCCCGAAAGCACGCTCCACGATTGCGCGATGGAATCGATACGGCATTCGGCATTGGCGACGGAGCCGAGCGGCGTGCCATCGTCATAATAGGCGCGGCGATACCAGTCGCCGTCCCAGCCATTGTCTTCGAGCGATTCTTTCAGAACCGTGGTGTGCAGCAGCCAGGTGGCGGCGCGTTTGCCGTCGGCGCGAGCCTCCGCGACGGGAATGAATTTGCTCAGCGTGTCATAGACAAACCAGCCCAGCCACACGCTTTCGCCACGGCCATTTTCGCCGACGCGATTCATGCCGTCGTTCCAATCGCCGGTGCCCATCAGCGGCAGGCCGTGTGCGCCAACCGGCAGGCAGAGATCGAGGCCGCGGGCGCAATGTTCATAAAGGGTGGCGGTTTCGCTTGTGGGGTGCGGCTGGAAGAAGGCTTCGTGTTCGCCATCCTTCAGGCGCTGGCCTTCGAGGAAAGGCACCTGTTCGTCGAGGATCGTGGTGTCGCCGGTCGTTTCCAGATAATGCGACACGACATAGGCGAGCCAGGCGCGATCATCGGAAATCGTGGTGCGCACGCCCTTGCCGGTTTCGGGCAACCACCAATGCTGCACGTCGCCTTCGACGAACTGGCGCGCGGCGGTGCGCAGGATATGCGCGCGCGCGAGTTCGGGATGGGAGACGCAGAGCGCCATGGAATCCTGCAACTGATCGCGAAACCCATAAGCGCCGCTTGCCTGATAGAACCCCGCGCGCGCCCACATGCGGCAGGCGAGCGTTTGATAGAGCAGCCAGCGGTTGAGCATGATATCCATCGAACGCTCGGGCGTTTTGACCTCGATGGTCCCAAGCGTTTCGTCCCAGAATGTCTTCACCTCGTCCAGCAACGTGTCGAGATTGGCGTTGCGGGTGCGCGCGATCAGGCTTTGCGCATCGGCGCGGGTTTCGGTCTGGCCGAGCGTGATGGCGATTTCGGCTTCGGCGCCGGCCGCGATGCGGATTTCGGTTTGCAACGCCCCGCAAGGATCAAGGCCCGCGCCGGTGCGCATGGAAAGCGGGGCGTCGCTCATCAGGGCTGCGGGTTTTTCCGGCGTGCCGTTGCGGCCGAGGAATTCGCGGCGGTCGCCTGTCCAGCCTGTCTGCTTGCCTTGCATATCGAGAAAGGCGATGCGGCGGCCGAAATCTTCGCTCCAGGGATTTTGCGCGAACAGGGCGGAGGTGAGTGTGTCGACCTCGGTTGCGATGAAAGGTTGGGATTTGGGGCGATTGGGGCCCAGCGTCCATTCGACATAGGCGGTGATGGAAAGGCGCCGCGCGCGGCCTGCTGCGGTTGACGAGTTTGAGGCGGGAGATTTTCACCGGATCGTTTGTGGGCACGAATTGAGTAAGTTCGATGCCGATGCCGCGGGAAGCATGTTCGAAGCGGGAATAGCCATGGCCGTGATAGGCGACATAACGGGTCTGTGCGATCGCGGATCGGATAGGCGGTGGGGCTCCACACTTCGCCGGTATCGAGATCGCGAATATAGATATTTTCGCTCGATTCATTGGTGACGGGATCGTTGGACCAGGCGGTGATCTGGTTCTGCTGGCTGTTGAAGGCCCAGGTAAAGCCAGCCCCGCCGGATGAAACCTGAAAGCCGAAATCGGGATTGGCGATCACATTGATCCAAGGCGCAGGCGTGAGCTGGCCGTCTTCCATCACGATGGCGTATTCGCGGCCATCCGACGTGAAGCCGCCAAAGCTGTTGGCATATTCGAGCTTGGGAAGTGCGGCAGGCGCGGCTTCCGGTTTGGAAACCGCCGTCAGGCTGCGGGCGCGCGGCGGGGTGAGCGGCTTGTCGTCGAACACCGTTTCGATCTGTTCGGCCAGCGTGCCGCGCCGGTTGGAGAGCACGACGCGGGCCGCCGCCAGCAGCAATTCGCGCACGCCCGCGTTGAGCAGATCGTTGCGCAACAGGTAGACCGCGCCGGGCTGGGCGCCCATGCGCTCGGCATGGCCGCGCACCAGCGTGTCGAGAACCGTCTGCAGATCCTGCGCATAGGAAGCCGCGCGATCGTTGAGGATCACCAGATCGACGGTGAGCAGCTTGGAGCGCCAATAAGTGTGGGCGCGCAAAAGCTGGCGCACGATTTCCATGTCGTCGGTTTCGTCGATGCGCAGCACGACGATGGGCAGATCGCCGGAAATGCCCAGCGGCCATAGCGCGGATGCGGGGCCCGCGCGGCGCAGAACATCCTGCGGGGCGCGCAAGCGCGGTATCCGGATGGATGACGCAATTGGCGAGCTGCTGGAACAGATGGGCCTCATCGGCGGTGATGCCGAGATATTGCAGCTGGGCCTGCGCTTGCGTGGCGGCAAGCGTTGTGGCGCGGGTGAAGGCCGCGGCATCGCGATGCTTGTCCGCCAGATCGACCACATCTTCGCGGGTGGCGCCCAGCAATCGTCCAGAACGCGACGGTGACGGTTTGGCCGCGCGGAATGGAAACGCGGCGGCGCAGACTGAAGATCGGATCGAGCACCGCGCCCACCGTGTTGGAAAGCGGCCAGCCTTCGGACACCGCGTTGGGCGTGCGCGCGGTGCGATTGCGGCCGAGGAAGCGCGCGCGATCGGTTTCATATTGCACTTCGCCCAGCGTATCGCCTTCGACCACGCTCAGATGTGCGGCCCAGATGCGCGGATCGCCGGACCCGCGCGGCCTGCGGGTGGCGAACAGGGCGCCGAGATTGGAATCGAATTCGGTCTGCACGAACATCTTGGAGAAGGCGGGATGGGCCGCATCGTCCGCGGGCCGCGCGAGCACCAGTTCGGCATAGGATGTAATGTCGATCTCGCGGGTTCGGCTGCCGTGATTGGTGATGGAGACGCGGCGGACTTCGGCATCGTCTTCCGGCGAAACCGCGACATCGAGCGTGGTCATCAGCGCCAGATCGTTGCGCATGATGGTGCAGCGGTCTTCGGAGAACACCGCTTCATAGGTGTCCGGCTCGGTGGCGCAGGGCTGGAATCCGGCGGACCATGCAGCGCCCGTGCGCGCATCGCGCAGATAGATGAAGGAGCCCCAATGGTCGCGCGTGGAATCCTCGCGCCAGCGCGTGACGGCGAAATCGCCCCAGCGGCTGTAGCCGGAGCCCGCCGCCGTCATCATCAGCGCATAGTGGCCATTGGACAAAAGATGCGTGCGCGGGGTCTGCGTGTAGGGCGTGTTGTAGCGGCGCTGGGTGGGCGGCGCGGATTGATAGAGCACGACGGCGCCGGTCTTCAGTTCCGGCGGCGGCCTTGCGACGGAGACATCGCGCGGCATGCGCTCCTGCAACAGCAATTCGGTCGCCTGCACCATCGGCTCGGCGTGGAAGCGTTCGCGAATGCGCGCCATCATGCACGACATCGGCAAGGCCGATGATCGTCATGGCCTGATGATGGGCCATGTAGGAATGCACCACCGCATAGGATGCGCCTTCGGGAATGCGCGCGCGGCGTGTAATCCACCGCTTCGTACCAGCCGTAATGCGCCGCGTGCGCCGATGCGCGCAAGGCGCGCGAAATTTTTCAGGGCGGCGGTGGGTTCGACCATGGCGGCGAGGCCGGAAGCATAAGGCGCGATGACGGTATTCTCGCTCAAGCCGCGCTTGAGACCGAGATCGGGAACGCCGAAGCCGGTGTATTGATAGTTCTGCTCGCGGTCGCGGGCGTTGTATTGCGATTCCGAAATGCCCCAGGGAATGCCGAGCTCGTTGCCATAACCGATCTGGCGCAGCACGGCGAGGCGATTGCTCTGCGCGAGCAGGCTGCCGGCCGGTTCGCGCATCAGCATGGTGGGCATCAGATATTCGAACATCGAGCCGGACCATGACAGCAGCACCGAGCCATGGCGCAGCGGCATCATGGTGCGGCCCAGGCGAAACCAGTTGCGGGTTGGGATATCGCCCTTGGCGATGGCGAGGAAGCTTGCGAGGCGCGCTTCGGAGGCCAGCAGATCGTAAGCGCTGCCATCGAGGGTCTGCTCATCGACGCGGAAGCCGATGGAGAGAAGCTGGCGGTCGTTCTCGAACAGAAAGCCGAACTCCATTTCGCGATGCCATCTGCCCGGCTTTTCGCGGCGATGGCACGCCAGGCGCTGGACAAGATCCGGCGACGGTTCCAGATCGCGGCGATGGCTTTTGCGCACAGGCGGCAAGCGCCGCCGCCCATACCGCAATTTCGCCGCCGCTTCTGGCGCGCTTCGGTCTGGATCTGCGCGATGTGCGGAGCAGATGCTTTCGAGCCAGGTCGCGAAGTTCGCGCTATCCGCGGGATGCTGGCGCAACGAATGGGCGAGCCCGTGACCAGCGTGAGGATTGTCTCGATCTGCGGCGGCTTGGGCTGGGGCACGTCGCTGCACGCGCGCTGCAGCAAGCGCGAGCGCATCGGCGATGCCTTCGAAGCGCGCGCCATCCCACGGGGGAGCTTCTGCGATTTCATGGGCGGCATTCTTGAGGACCAGAAGATTGCCAGCGAGATTGCCGCTATCGACCGAGGAGACATAGCGCGGTTCGAGCGACTGAAGGGTCTGGGTTTCGTACCAGTTCAGGAAATGGCCGCGATAGCGTTCGAGCCGCTCCATCGTGGCAAGCGTTGCTTCGATGCGTTCGAGCGCTTCGGCGGTGCCGATCCAGCCGAAATCGCGCGCGGCGAGCACACTTATTATATAGAGGCCGATATTGGTGGGCGATGTGCGATGGGCCACCACGGGCTTTGGGATCTTCCTGGAAATTGTCGGGCGGGAGATGATTTTCTTCCGCCGTGACGAAGGCTTCGAAGAAGCGCCAGGTGCGCCGCGCGATCAGGCGCAGTTCGGTGCACTCTTCCGCGTCGATGCCGCGATGGGGTTCGATATCGCGCGGCGTGCTGGCCCAGCGCGCGATGAGCGGCGAAAGGCCCACAGCGCAAGAAACGGCCGACGCGAAGGGCGCATTCGATGGCTGCACGACAAGAATAACGGCGCGCGTGACAAGCGCCGCGAAAGCAGATGCTTCCGGCCAGTTGAAAGGCGAGGCCCCGGACATTGCTGCCGGCGGCCATAATTGCTGCGCGCGAACGAAACCCATTCGAGCATGTGGCGGCGGCTGATGAAAAGGCGGAACGCGGTGCGCCCGATGGCATCGAGCGAAAGCCATGCGGCGCGCGCCAGAAATGTGAAGACAAAAACGATCTGCGTCAGCGCCAGGGTGAAATCGCGCGCGAGATTGCGGATATGCGTGCGCCGCGAAATGCCCACGCGATGCGGAATGATCGAGGTGACCAGCGGCAGGAGCGGCGGCAGGACGAAGGCGGCAAGGATGAAACAGCGTCCAGTTGCACATCGCGCAGGCTCGGGCAGCGTCCAGCCCCACAGCAATGCGAGCAGCATTGCGGGCGCGGAGAGCGAGCGGCGCAGATTGTCGAGCATCTTCCAGCGCGCGAGCAGCGGAATGCGCGCGCGTTTGCGATCGCCGGCCAGATCGCGGCCACGGGCGAATATCCATGGCAGCAATTGCCAATCGCCGCGCATCCAGCGGTGCTGGCGGCGCGCTTCGACATCGTAGCGCGAGGGAAATTCCTCGACGACCTCGACATCGGACGCAAGCGCTGCGCGCGCAAACGTGCCTTCGAGCAGATCGTGGCTCAGCACCGTGTTTTCGGGGATGCGCTGGTGCAGCACCGCCTCGAACGTATCTATGTCGTAGATGCCCTTGCCGACATAGGAGCCTTCTTCGAACAGATCCTGATACACGTCGGACACGGCGAAGGCATAAGGGTCCAGACCGTTGGGGCCGGAGAATGCCCATTGGAACAGCGAGCTTTCGGCGCGATGGCGGCAGACTGGGCGTGACGCGCGGCTGCAGAATGCCATGACCTTCGACCACGCGGCCGAGATCGGGATCGACCACCGGGCGGTTGAGCGGATGGGCCATCTTGCCCACCAGCCGGATCGCGCTGCCGCGCGGCAGGCGCGTATCGGCATCGAGCGTGATGACATAGCGCATGCTCTGGCCGAGGACGCGCGATACCTTCCGGGGTGACGACGAAGCTTGTGTCCGTTGCGCCGCGCAGCAGGCGGTTCAATTCGTGCAGCTTGCCGCGCTTGCGCTCCCAGCCCATCCATTTGCCTTGCGCCGGATTCCAGCAGCGCCTGCGATGCAGCAGGAAGAACCGCGCCTCGCCATAATGGGCGTTGAGTTCGGCGATGCCGCGCTGGGCGGCGGCAAGAAGCGGCGCATCGCTGGGGCGTGGTTTCGCTGTCGCTATCTTCCCAATCGGTGAGCAGCGCCAGATGGAGATTGCGATCGGTATTGGAGAGATAATGGACTTCGAGCGTGCGGATCTGGTTTTCGATGCCCTCCTCATCGGAAAGCAATGTGGGCACGGCAAGGAGCGTGCGCAGCGAATCGGGAATGCCATCGCGCAAGGCCATGCCGGGCAGGCTTGCGGGACCAAGGCGCTGGGTGACCAGCCGGTTGACAAGCGCCATGGCAAGATCGCTTGCGGGAAGTATCGCCAGCAGCACCACGGCCGCGGCGAGCCCTGCATTATCGGGCAGCACATCGGCGATAGCCCACCACGCGCCAAGCACGATGGCGGTGGTGAAGGCGATAAACATGGTGAGATAAAAGCCGAGCCCGCCGCGCGAGATGGCGCGCCTTATGGCATCGCGCGATGATGGGCGATAACCGATAGATCGCTCGAAATCGGCGCGGCCGCGCCAGACGAGATAATATCCCGGTTCGCGTTCGCGCGAAGGGCGATTGTTCTTTTCGGCGGCGCGAACATGTGTGATGACGGCGCGCGCGACCTCGATCTCTGTCTTGTCGGAACCGCGGGCGAGCTTTTCGATGGCCCTGCGATAATGATCGCGCGTGACGAATTCCATCGCCTCGAAATCGCTTTCGGCGGAAAGCACGCGGTCGACCAGGCTGATGCTTTCGACAAACACCGTCCAGTCGATGTCCGAAAGAAGGCGCATCGAGGTGATGAGATTGCGCACGCTGACGTTGACGGCGCCCTGCGTCTGATATTCCTCTCGGACCACCTGTTCGGTGGACATACCCTGGCTTGCGATCTTCTCGCCCATCCAGTGAAGGAATTTCGCCGGGCTGCCATCGCGATCGCGCAGCTTCTGTTCGAGGCGCGAAATGGTGGCGGCGGAAAGAGAACGATCCGACAATTCATCCGTGATGCGGGCAAGCGCTGCGTCCGTTTCCGCAGCGAGAACGCGATCGGCAATTGTATCGGCTTCTTCGGTTTGCCGCGCGCGGCGCACGATGGACTGTGCGAGACGGCGAAGATTTTCGATCAGTGTGAGCCGCAAGGTCACGGCGATTGCCCACAACTCGCCAATGGTGAGCGGCGTCACCTTTTGATAGGCATCGACGAAGCGCGTGAGCTTTTCGAAATCGAAAGCACTATCGGTATGCGCGACAAGCGCCCAGGCCATGCCATAGACGCGCGGGTAACCGGCGAGCGGGCCTTCTTCGAGCTTGGGCAACTGGCCATAATAATCGGCAGGAAGGTCGTTTCGGATTTCGCGGATCTGTTCTTCGACGACGTGGAAATTGTCGAGCAACCATTCGCCCGCTGGGGTTATCGGGCGATGGGCTTGAGCGGAATGTGCGATTTCGCGGAAAGAGTCGACAAGGATTTTTGCGTTCTCGCGCAATCGCTTGGGTAGCGAGCGTCGCCTGCGCGCGCGATCGGCGATGCTTTGGGCAGCGGCAAGGCTTTCGGCATGGCTTTCCAGCCGTTCGAGACTGAACAATTCTGCCCGGATGGGCTTTTCCGGATCGGCGATGAAAAAGTCCTGACGCAATGGCTACTGGCGGGAAAAGCCCCGTCCCCGATCAGGCCTTTGCGCATGGCAAGGGCGGTGAGTGTTGCAGATAATTGGCGAATTCGCCTTGAAGGAACGCGCGAGCGCTCAATTCTTTCCTGCAGGCCTGCCATAATTCGGAACTTTTTTCGCAGCGAGAGGTTTCAAAGTGGCGGAAAGGGCCGAGCTTATGGGAATGAATGCCGCCATCGCCGATAAAGAGGGCGAGACGGAGCATGATGTTGCGGCTTTGAGCGCGCGATATGCGCAAGTGCGCGCGTTGAGCGAGCAGCTTGCGGCACCCTTAAGCGCGGAAGATCGCGCCGTGCAATCGATGCCGGATGCGAGCCCGGCGAAATGGCATCTCGCGCACACGACATGGTTTTTCGAAACTGTCATCCTTTCGCAATATGCCGATAATTATACGCCGTTCGATCCGGCCTTCGCCTATCTGTTCAATTCCTATTACGAGGGATTGGGACCGCGCCATCCGCGCCCGCAGCGCGGACTTTTGAGCAGGCCCTCGAACGACGAGGTGATGAAATATCGTTCCTATGTTGACGCCGCCATGCAGCGGCTGATCGGTGCGCGCGGGCGAGAGATCGCAAATCTTGTGACACTGGGACTTCATCATGAGCAGCAGCATCAGGAACTGCTCCTGACCGACATCAAGCATGCATTCTTCTCCAATCCGCTGATGCCTGCTTACGAGCCTTCCAGACCGAAGGCGGCGGAAGATGCGGGGCGCGCTTTCCTGGCGGGACCATCCGGGTGGCATTCTGCGCGTTGGCCATGCAGGAGAAGACTTTGCTTTCGACAACGAAGGGCCGGCGCATGATGTTTTGCTGCGGCCGTTCCGCATCGCTTCGCGCAATGTGACGTGCGGGGAATATCTGGCCTTCATGGAAGATGGCGGATACCGGCGGCCGGAATTCTGGCTCTCCGATGGTTGGGCGATGGCGCAATCCCAAAGCTGGGATGCACCGCTTTACTGGATTTCGGATGGCGATGCGTGGAGCGTGTTCACGCTGAACGGCGTGAAAAAACTCGATCCGGACGAACCAGTTGCACATGTGAGCTTTTTCGAGGCGGCGGCCTTTGCGGCATGGACGGGCGCGCGTTTGCCGACCGAATTCGAATGGGAAGCGGCAATGGAGGCACGCACCTTGCCTGGCGCGGTCTGGGAATGGACGCGCTCCTCCTATGATCCCTATCCGGGTTACAAGCCGTTTGATGGAACGCTTGCCGAATATAACGGCAAGTTCATGAGCGGGCAGATGGTGTTGCGCGGCGGATCCTGCGCCACGCCGCCGGGGCATATCCGGCATACCTATCGCAATTTCTTTCCACCTTCGGCGCGCTGGCAATTCAGCGGCATCAGACTGGCAGGCGATCTATGAAGGACGCAGCGCTTCGCGCGCATTACATTCTGGACGAAGCAAGCGAGGAATTCGCACGCGATCTTGTGGCCGGACTTCGCCGGCAAACCGAAGCAGATCGCATGCAAATATTTTTATGATGCGCGCGGATCGGAATTGTTCGACCGTATCTGCCGGTTGCCGGAATATTATCAAACCCGCACCGAAATGGCGCTGCTGCGCCAACATGCGGGCGAAATCGCCGATGCGATGGGGGAGCGCGTGGAGCTGATCGAATTCGGCGCGGGCTCGCTTGCCAAGGTGCGCATCCTGCTCGATGCGCTGGACGCGCCGCAGATTTATGTGCCCATCGATATTTCGGGAGACTATCTGCTCGATGTCGTCGTCGGGCTGGAAGAAGATTATCCGGAAATGACGCTGAAACCCGTGATCGCGGATTTCACGCAGCCCCTCAACCTTGGAGCCATGGCCGCAGGCGTTTCGCGGCGCGTGGGTTTCTTCCCGGGATCGACCATCGGGAATTTCACGCGCGATGCGGCGGTGGCGTTTCTCAGAAATGCCGCGCGCGTTTTGGGCGGCGGCGGACTGCTGATCGGAACCGATCTTGTGAAAGACCCCGCGATCCTGCACGCGGCCTATAATGATTCCGCCGGCATCACCGCTTCGTTCAACAAGAATCTTCTGCTGCGCGCCAATCGCGAACTGGGCGCGAATTTCGAACTCAACCATTTTGCCCATCATGCCTGCTACAATCCGCTTGCGATGAAGATCGAGATGTATCTGGTGAGCCTTGCGCGGCAGACGGTGCGCGTGGCGGGCGAGACGATCCGCTTTGGCGAAGGCGAGGCGGTACACACCGAGGATTCGCACAAATACACCATCGAGGGGTTCACCGAACTGGCCGCGGAGGCGGGATTTGCCTTGCGCAAAAGCTGGACCGACGAAGCAAAGCTCTTCGCCATCCACTGGCTGGAAACGCGCTGAGCGCGCGTGGAGAAAACATGCAACTGGGATTGATTGGACTGGGGCGCATGGGCGGCAACATCGCCCGCCGCCTGATGGCGCATGGACATGAGGTTGTGGCCTATGACCACGATCCAAAGGCCGTCACCGCGCTGAAAGGTGCGGTCGGCGCGCAATCGCTGGAAGATTTTGTGAGCAAGCTTTCCGCGCCGCGTGCAGTGTGGGTGATGGTGCCGGCGGGCGCGCCGACCGAAGAAACCGTTCAGGCGCTGGCACCGCTGCTTTCAAAAGGCGACGTCGATCCTCGATGGCGGCAACAGCTTCTTCAAGGATGATGTGCGCCGCGCGGAAACGTTTGCGCAAAAAGGCATCGATTACATCGATGTCGGCACTTCCGGCGGCGTGTGGGGCTTCGAGCGCGGCTATTGCATGATGATCGGCGGCAAGAAGGATGCGGTCGAACGGCTCGATCCGATTTTCGCCGCGCTCGCACCCGGCGCGGGTACAATTCCCAAAACGCCCCATCGCGAAGGGCGCGATCCGCGCGTGGAGAAGGGCTATCTGCATGCGGGCCCTGTCGGCTCCGGGCACTTCGTGAAAATGGTGCACAACGGCATCGAATACGGCCTGATGCAGGCTTATGCGGAAGGCTTCGACATTCTGCGCGGGCGCAACGGCAAGGAGCTGGCGCCGAACGAGCGCTTCGATCATCGATCTCGCCGATGTGGCCGAGGTCTGGCGGCGTGGCAGCGTGATCTCTTCCTGGCTGCTCGACCTGACGGCGATGGCGTTGGCCGAAACGCCGACACTCGAGGAATATCGAAGGCTCGGTCGACGATAGCGGCGAAGGGCGCTGGACGATCAACGCGGCGATCGATGAAGCCGTGGCCGCACCTGTTCTTTACAGCGGCGCTTTATGCGCGTTTCCGTTCGCGCATCGCGCACAGTTTCGGCGAGAAGATACTTTCCGCCATGCGCAACAAATTCGGCGGCCATGTGGAAGGCGCGCTGGAGGCGCATAAGCCCAAATGACCAGCAGCGTACATCCCGGCCCTCCGCCACCCGCGGCCATTGTCATCTTCGGCGCGAATGGCGATCTGACCAAGCGGCTGATCGTGCCCGCGCTCTACAATCTGGCCAAGACAAAGCTGCTGCCGGAAAAGCTTGCGCTGATCGGCGTCGATCATAACGACAAGGGCGTGGAAACCTGGCGCGACGGGCTGCACGATTTTCTGGGCGAGACGCTGAAGAAAGGCAAGGAACCGGCGCGAGATCGACGCCGATTGCTGGAAGCCGATCGCGGATTCGCTTTCCTATGTCACGGGCGATTTCACCGATCCGGCCACTTACCAAAACTCGCCGCGCATCTGGCGGAGCGCGACAAGGCGGGCGGTTTCGGCGGCAATGTCCTGTTCTATCTCGCGGTGGCGGACAGGTTCTTCGGGCCGGTGGTCGACGAGCTGGGCAAGGCGGGGCTGGTCGAAGAGAAGACAGGATATCGCCGCGTCATCGTCGAGAAGCCGTTCGGGCACGATCTGGAATCGGCGAAGGCGCTGAATGCGCGGCTGCTGAAATGGCTGCGCGAGGACCAGATCTATCGCATCGATCATTTCCTGGGCAAGGAAACGGTGCAGAACATCATGGCGCTGCGCTTCGCCAACGGACTGTTCGAGCCGATCTGGAATCGCGACCGCATCGACCATGTTCAGATCACGGTCGCCGAATCCATCGGCATGGAAGGCCGCGGGAAATTCTATGAGCAGACCGGCGCGCTGCGCGACATGGTGCCGAACCATCTGTTCCAGCTGATCGCGATGACGGCGATGGAGCCGCCGGTATCTTTCGATGCCGAGGCCATCCGCGCCAAGAAGGCGGAAGTCTTTCGCGCCGTGCATCCGCTGACGCTTATCGGACACGGTGCGCGGCCAATATGATTCCGGCACCATCGGCAATGCCGAGACCCTGCCCTATCGCAAAGAGCCCAATGTCGATCCGCATTCGAATGTGGAGACATTCGTGGCGATGCGGCTGATGATCGACAATTGGCGCTGGGCGGGCGTGCCGTTTTATCTGCGCACCGGCAAGCGGCTGACCAAACGCACCACCGAAATCGCGATCCGCTTCAAACATGCGCCGCACGCGCTGTTTCGCGAGACGCCGGTGGAGGAACTGGATGCGGACTGGCTGGTGCTGCATATCCAGCCGGAGGAAAGCATCAAGCTGCGCTTCAATGCCAAGCGCCCGGGCCCGACGATGGAGCTGGAAAGCGTCGCGATGGATTTTCGCTACACCGACTGGTTCCACCAGGCGCCTGCCGTGGGTTACGAGACGCTGATCTACGATTGCCTGATCGGGGACGCGACGCTGTTTCAGCGCGCCGATCAGGTGGAATCCGCATGGGCGGTGGTGGAGCCGGTGCTGAAAGGCTGGGCGAACACGCCGCCGCGGCATTTTCCCAATTATTCTGCGGGAAGTGCTGGGCCCGCAGCCGCCAACGAATTGCTCGCGCGAGATGGGCGGGCGTGGCGCGCGATCAAATGACGGCGGGCGAATTGATTATCGCCGACAATGCGCAGGCACTGGCTGCGCAGGCGGCGGATTTCATTGCCGGCAGGTTGCGGGCGTCCACCGGCACCATCCGATTTGCGCTGTCTGGCGGATCGACACCACGCGCGCTTTACACTCTGCTCGGCGCAAACCGCGATCTTCCCTGGGATCGGATTGAACTGTTCTGGGGCGATGAGCGTTTCGTGCCGCACGATTCTCCCGATAGCAATTTCCGCATGGTGCGCGAAACGCTTCTGGCGGGCGGCGCGAAGCCGAAAGCCATTCACCCCATTCCGACCGATGGATCGCCGGGTGATGCGGCCGCGCGATATGCAAACCTTCTGAAAGCGGAATATGGCGCTGCCACGCTGACGCCGGCGCGGCCGTTGTTCGACCTCAATATTCTCGGCCTTGGCGAGGATGGCCATATTGCTTCGCTGTTGCCGGGCGAGCCTGTGTTGAACGAACGCGAAGCCTGGGCTGCCGCCGTTCCGCATGGCCGCGAAGAGCCGCGCATCACGCTGACCTATCCCGCGCTCGAAGCAAGCCGCGTTGTGATGTTCCTTGTTGCGGGCGCTGGCAAGGCGGATGTGTTGCGCCGGGCACGCACGCGCGATACCTCGATTCCGGCAGGGCGCTTGCGGCCACAGGGCTCGCTTTTCTGGTTCGCCGATCGCACCGCCGCCGGAGCAATTTGAACCCCACCTTCTTGCATCCGCAAGTTTCGGGTGGCGCGTCGCGCGGTGGTCTGCGAGCACTATGTGATCGCGGAGCGAAACATGAAAGACACGGAAATTGCCGCTTTGGATTGGGGACGGATCGCGGACGATCTGGACAACCATGGCTGCGCGACCATTCCCAATCTGCTGACGGCCAAGGCCTGCGAAGATCTGGCGGCGCGTTATGCTGACGAAACGCTGTTTCGCAGCAGGGTTGTCATGGCGCGGCATGGGTTTGGGCGTGGAGAATACAAGTATTTTTCCAATCCCCTGCCCGCGCCGGTTGCCGCTTTGCGTGGCGCGTTTTATCCGCCGCTGGCGGAGATCGCCAATCGCTGGAACGCGGCGATGGGAAACGATGCGGCCTATCCCTCCGCGCACGAGCAGTTTCTGGCGCAATGCCATGATGCCGGGCAGACACGGCCCACGCCGCTTCTGTTGCGGTATGGCGTGGGCGATTACAATTGCCTGCACCAGGATATTTATGGAGCGCTGGTGTTTCCGTTGCAGCTTGCGGTTCTGCTTTCGGAACCGGAGAGCGATTTTACCGGCGGGGAATTCGTGTTGACCGAACAGCGGCCGCGGATGCAGTCACGCGTGGAAGTGGTTCCGATCCGGCGCGGAGATAGCGTGATCTTTCCGGTGCACACGCGGCCTGTTCGCGGCACGCGCGGAATCTATCGCGTCAACCTGCGTCACGGCGTGAGCAGGTTGCGAACGGGGCAGCGTTTCACGCTCGGCGTCATTTTTCATGACGCCGCATGAACCGGGTTATTCCGGGGTCAGCGTGTTTTGCGGCGGCGGAGCGGGAGGCGCCACCGCCTTTTGTCTGGCGAGTTCGGCCATCGCGTTGCGCGCCTCGCCAAAACCCGTCAGCGAAAACGCCACATCGAGCACGCGGCCTTCGTCGGAGGCGATCGTCGCCTTGGCCTGGCCCGTGTTCTGTGACAATGCATCGATGATGGCAGAATCGGTCACACCTTCGACATAGCAACCGCCGCGGTCGCAGCGGCGGAAACGCAATGGGGGCGAAGAATATGTGCCGGCCTTGATTGTGAGGCCGGTTTTCAGCGCCACGCCCAACGGAACCGCGATCTGCACCACATAGCGATTTTCCTTGGGTGCAAAAGCAAACGACATGCTCATCACGCGGTTGCCGGTTTTCTTTTGGGCCAGCAATTCGAACATGTCGCAAGGCGACGGCGAGGAAACCGGGTAGCAGCGCACGAGCCAGTCACCATATTGCTTGGTCACATCGGGCTTGGGCTGCGCAGGTTGGGCTTGCGCGAGGACGGGCGACACACTCATCCCAAAGGCCGCGGCAAGAAGGATGCGGGAAATGGTTTTCATGGCAGCATCCTCGCCAGCCAGCCGTTTCGTTTGGCGTGATCGGCCGTGTAAGCGTTCTGGGCGCTGGCGAAACCCTTGAGCGAAAACGGCAGGGCAGCCACGCGATTGTCGAGTTGCGCGATCAGAAGCCGGGCGTCGCGCTGCGGGATCATGGCCTTCACCAGCGCATCATCGGCAACGACCTGTGCGATGCATCCGTTGCCGTCGCATGTCTTGTAGGGATAGACGCGGATCTTGTCCTTGCCGAGCGCCATGCCGACGCCGGAAGGCAACAGCACGTCATAAGGCACGGTGATCGTGAGCATGCGGCCCGTCTTGCTGTCGGTCAGCGAAAGATGGGCGATCTCGCGGCCCGCCTTGGTGTCGATGATGTCCTGCACCATCGAGCAGCTTCCCGCCTTCTCCGACAGCTTGGGGCAACCAACGCGCCAATCGTCATAGAGCGAGACGGTGGGGACATCCGGCGGGGCGGCGACCATGGCATGGCCAACCCACCCGGCCACCAGGCCCACGACAAGCAGCAAAATCGGAATCAGGATTCGGGGCGCGCTCATTGCGAGGCCTCCGGCTTAAAGGCTTGAAACGGCATAAACGGGGGAACCCGGGAAGTGTTTGCGGGCGAATGGATAGCCTGTTTTGCGCGCCAAAGCACCCGGGCGAAGGGCTGCGCGCAATGCCGCAGGGCAGTTATGCTGCAACAGCGAAATGCGCCGCGAAGCGCTTACCGGACGCCCGTGCCGGGCCAGAGCACGACACGCAGGGTCTGCATGATGATGAGCAGATCGAGGAAAATGCTGAAGTTCTTCACATAATAGAGATCGTAGCTCAGCTTCGAACGGGCATCGTCCAGCGAGGCGCCATAGGGATAGTTGATCTGCGCCCAGCCGGTGAGGCCCGCCTTGACGGCATGGCGCTCGTGGTAGAGCGGCAATTCCTTCGCGAGGCCTTCGATGAATTCCGGGCGTTCGGGGCGCGGGCCCACGAGCGACATGTCGCCCAGCAGCACATTGAAAAGTTGCGGCAGTTCATCGACACGGCTGCGGCGCAGGAATTCGCCGACGGGCGTGATGCGATTGTCTTTTTCCGCCGCCCAGACGGCCCCGCTTGCCTCCGCATCGATGCGCATGCTGCGCAATTTCACGATGCGGAAGATGCGCCCGCCCAGGGTCACCCGTTCCTGGCGATAGAAAACGGAATGGCGATCGCCGAGCCACACCGCCAGCATCGCCATCAGCAACACGGGCAGGAAGAAGATGAGGATCACCAGGCTGACCGTGATATCGAGGATGCGCTTCAGCACGCGATGAAGCGGGCCGATGTAGAAACCTTCGGAATAAAGCAGCCACGCCAGATCGAGCCGCTTGATGTCGATGCGGCGAACTTCCTTTTCGAGGAAACTCGAATATTGCGAAACGGGATAGCCCGCGGTCCGGCAATTGATCAGCGACTCGAGCGCCATGCCGCGGCGTTCATCGGGGCGACCACGATCTGGTCGGCACGCGCGCGCTGCTGCGATTTCCAGAAGATTGCCGGAGGCAGGCACGATGCGGTTGACCGGATCGGCAGCCAGCCGCGGATCCATGGGGCCGAAGATATCGTCATGCACGAAGGTCACGTCGTATTGCAGATGGCGGCCCTGGCTTCGCAATATCCAGATCAGATCCCAGGCGCGCTTGCCCGCGCCGATGACGAGCAGATGCGGACGCAACAACGAATGACGCCGCAAGAATGCGGAAGCCGAGCCGGGACAGCATCGCGCAAATGCGGCAAAGCAGATTGCCGCCGCAACGAACAGCGAAGGCGAAAGGCCCCATCCGCCGCAGCCGTAACAAAGCTGGCGGCGGCAACCGCGATGGCCGCAACCAGAGGAATTCGGCCGAGCGCCTTTCCCGTATCGGCGATGCTGTCGCGGCGATAAAGGCCGAGCGCATAGAGGAACAGCAGATCGAGGATCGCGAAAATCGCGGCCTGCAACCAGGCATGCGGCGCGGCTGCATCGTTGACAGCAAAACGCACGGTCAGCGGCCATGCCGCCAGCAACATGAGCGCGTCTATAATAAAGAGTGCCAAACCGGCGGTCATGATATCGGCCCTTCAGTCCGGCCCGAGTGAAAAGCCCGGGCCTTGTTGCGTCCCATCGATGCCGGGTTGTGGGTGCGCAGGGTAGACGCCGGTTGGTAAATCCGGGGTAAAGGCGCCCCGCCCCCTTGATCGGAACCTTCCGGTGTCCGACCCTGCGCCCAGCAGCAACAGGAGAAAGAAATGGTCAAATCGATTACGAAGAAATCCATCGCGGGCGAGACGGCGAAGGTGCTGATCGAAGCAGGGGAAGCCGCCTCGCGCGAGTTGGGCGTGCCGATGGTCATCGCCATCGTCGATGAATCCGGCGTGCTGAAGGCACTCAGCCGGATGGATGGGGCGGCACTTCTCAGCGTCGATATTGCCCAGGACAAGGCTTACACTTCCGTTTCCTTCGGCATCGCGACGCATGAGTGGTTTGAATTCGTGAAGAACGATCCGCCACTGCTGCACGGCATAATCAAGACGCCGCGGCTGGTGGTTTTCGGCGGCGGTTACCCGATCAAGGACGGCGACACGATCATCGGCGGCATCGGGGTGAGCGGCGGCCACTACGAGCAGGATATGAAAGTGGCGCAAGCCGCGCTCGCAGCGCTCGGCTGATTATCCCGATCGCAAACTCGCGCGGAAAGCCTTGTCGCGTTTGAGCGACCATTCGCGGCGCATCGCTTCGTTGCGGGTTTCGTAGCGTTCCAGATAAAGCACACACCATTGCCGGCCGCGGGTCGATTTGGCGCCGCGGCCGGTGTTGTGTTGTTCCAGGCGGCGGGCGGGATCGGTGGTCCAGCCGACATAGGTTTTGCGCGAGCCGCCCTCTTCGCTTCCCAGTACATAAACATAAGCAATCACGGACGGGCTGCGCGGTTCGATTCCGGCGCGGATTATAGCGCAATGGGGCCGGACTTGCGGGGACGCCACTTCTTCTCCAAAACCGGCGCTCGCTTGCGGACAAGAGATACCCGATGGCAGCACCGCTGCTTCTTTTGCAGGACATTCATGTGACGTTCGGAAGCTCCGCACTTCTGGACGGAGCGGAGCTTTCCGTGGGCGCGGGCGAACAGCTTGTGCCTTGTCGGGCCGCAACGGATCGGGCAAATCCACCCTGCTGAAGGTGGCGGCAGGCCTTCTGGAAGCCGACAAGCGGAACGCGTTTTGCCCAGCCGGGCGCCACCATCCGCTATCTGCCGCAAGAACCCGATCTTTCGGGCTATCGCCGATACGCGGCGCTATGTCGAGGCGGGGCTGGCGCCCGGGGACGATCCCAACCGGGCGTTTGTGCTTCTGGGCAAACTTGGGCTGACGGGTGACGAACCGACGGCAAGTCTTTCGGGCGGCGAAGCCCGGCGCGCGGCATTGGCGCGAACGCTGGCGCCTTCGCCCGACATCCTGCTGCTGGACGAGCCGACCAACCATCTCGACCTGCCCGCGATCGAATGGCTGGAAAAAGAGCTGGCGCAGATGCGGTCCGCGCTTGTGCTCATCAGCCATGACCGGCGTTTTCTGCAAAACCTCTCGCGCGCAACCGTTTGGCTCGATCGCGGACAGGCACGCCGCGCTCGAACAGGGATTTGGCGCGTTCGAAGCCTGGCGCGACGAAACTCTGGCGCAGGAAGAAGCCGAGCGCCACAAGCTCGACCGCCGCATCGCGATGGAAGAGGATTGGGTGCGCTATGGCGTGAGCGGACGGCGCAAGCGCAACCAGGGGCGGCTGGCGCGGCTTGGCGAAATGCGGCGGGGACGGCGCGAGCAATTGCGCGCGGTGGGACAAGTCAAACTCGCAGCATCCGAAAAGGAAGAGGGCGGCACGCGCGTTATCGACGCCAAGAAGATTTCCAAATCCTATGGCGAGCGGATGGTGGTGCGCGATTTTTCGATCCGCATCCTGCGCGGGGATCGCGTCGGTATCGTCGGCCCCAATGGCGCGGGCAAAACGACGCTGCTCAATATGCTGACGGGAAAGCTCAAGCCCGACAGCGGCAATGTGAAGCTCGGCACCAATCTCAACATGGCGACGCTCGAACAGAACCGCGCCACGCTGCATCCGGAAACGACACTCGCCGCCGTGCTGACCGGCGGCATGGCGACACGGTGGAGGTCGACGGCAAGCCGCGCCATGTCGTGAGCTATATGAAGGACTTTCTGTTCTTGCCGGAGCAGGCGCGCACGCCGGTGCGCGTGTTGTCCGGCGGCGAACGGGCGCGGCTGCTTCTGGCGAAGGTGCTGGCGGTGCCTTCCAATCTTCTGGTGCTGGACGAGCCGACCAACGATCTCGATCTGGAAACGCTCGACCTTCTGGAAGAGATGATCGCGGATTATCCGGGCACCGTGCTGGTGGTGAGCCATGACCGCGATTTCCTCGACCGCGTGGCGACATCGATCCTGATGGCGGAAGACGACGGCCGCTTCGTCGAATATGCGGGCGGCTATAGCGACATGCTCGCCCAGCGCGGCACTGGCGTGGCGGCGCGGCAGGTTTCAAAACCTGTTGCAGAAAAAGAAAGCGCCTCGCGCGACACCGTGCCCCGCAAACGCAAGATGAATTTTTCCCAGAGCCACGCGCTCAAATCGCTGCCGGGACAGATTGCCGATCTGGAGAAAAAGATCGCGGCGCTGCAGGCGAAGCTTCTGGATTCGGATTTCTATGCCCGCGATCCGCAAGCGTTCATGGCGGCATCGTCGGACCTCGGCACCATGCAGGCCCAACTCGCCGAGCATGAACATCGCTGGCTCGAACTCGAAATGCTGCGCGAGGAAACCGAACAGTAGGGCGCCGGCCCGCATGCAAATGGCTGCTGGTTGGCCGTTCCCGAACTGGAACGGGAAAGGCGGCCCTTTGACAGCCGAGCCGCCCGCCGCGGCCTTTGGCAGTCGATCGATCGAGCGAAGGCTGGGCGGTAAAGCCGAAATGCCGTTATCCGCCCAGCCCAAAACTGATCGTGGCGAAAGGACCGTAATTTCCGATCTTTTCGGTGCGGCGCACGTCGTTACCGCCATCCATCGCATTGAAGAAAAAGTCCGCGCGGTAACCGGCGCTGATTTTGAAATCGTGGATGCGATAGGTGACGCCGGCCAATGCGCCGATGTTGGGAACGACGATGCTGCGGCTGCGCGTATGCGCCGTTCCTGCGGTCACTGTCTGAACGTGCTGGCCTCTTGCGCCATAATTCAAAGTCTCGGGATGGTAGTTCGATTTTGTCTGATGAGAGACCTTGACGCGCTGCCGTCCGAAAAGCACGGCGGCATTCGCGCCGTAATCGAAGGTCAACTCCCCGTCTTCGCGATTGCCCACGAAAGGAGATGAGCCGTTCCACGAAAGCGATGGGCCAATGCCCCGGAAATCTCGCTGCGACTGAAGCGTTGCGTAGTGGTTGTGATAGCCCTCGCCGCCCCAGAATTTCATGCCCTGCAGCTTTGGAAAAAGGGAGATGAAAAAGTCGGGAGCATATTTGTAGTGGACATGCCAATCGGGATCGGAGGCCAGCGCAATGTTCGATTTGTTATTGAACTGGGCGAAGCGCACACCGAAATCGATTTGCGACGAACCGCCGAACAGGCCGAGCCCCACGTCTTTGCCCACCTGAAAATCGAGGATCAGATGACTTTCGCGCGCCTCCATCTGGGTGCTGGCAAATTTGTGCGCCAGGGGACCGTGATAAAGGAAGGGGACCACGAGCGTGCCGCTGACGAGCGTGCCATAGACGGGCTTGGGGAATGTTTGCTGGTTCTTGTCCACCTTCTTTACGGAGCGGCCATAGCGGACTCCCGCCGATAAGACCCAATCCGATCCCGACGGACGAAAAGACAGCTTTCCGGTTTCGTCGACGCTTTGATGCGGGAGTTTTTCGTAATTGGCGGAAGGCGCAAACATGGCGGGTCTTTTTTGCGGAAACACAGGCGAAAATGTTTCCTGGCCCACATCGAGCCTGGTCATCTGACCGCCCAGCTCGATCCATACCTGCGGCTCATCGCCTTGCGCGGCCGCGCCCCCTGTATATCCCAGCAAGGCAATTGCAGATGCGGTTGCCAGAAGCTGCCACCGCGACTGCATCTTCCTGTTTTGAATCAATTCGCTCATTGTTTCCCCCTCACCAGTTCTTCGTTACGCGGATGCCGATCAGCTTGGGATCGGTCAGGAACACGTTGGTGGTTAAGCCGCTGTCGTCGCTGTTAAGGAAATCGCCGGTGATGGCTGTCGTGTTGAAGATGTTCTTGTCGTAGAGCATCACCTGCCAACCCGCCTGGCTGGTTAGAATTATCGTCAGGTTCACGTTGGTGTAGCCGCGCAGCCGGTCATACGGATTGTCGTTGAAGATGCGCGCCCAGGAATAATCCTGCCAGTAATAATCGGCACGCAGCGTTCCCGCCCAATCGGACGACAGCGGCATCGTGTATTGCGCGCCCGCCGACACAGTGAAGGGCGGCGCGTTCGGCAATTTGTTGCCGCTCAGATCCTTATCGAAGCCTTCGCCGTTGTTCGGTGCGGAGGCGGGATCGAATCCCGGATAATCCGGGTAGGCGGGATTCTGGACCGGAGTGTAGGCCTTGCCCGTTATCGGATCGGTTTGCGCACCGTATGTTCTACCGCAAATGAGCATGACGTTGCTGCTCGCGGTTTCGCCCGGAGCCTGCGAGCCGCCATATTCCAAGCTCGCCGCCACAACATATTTGGGGAGGATGCAGTTGGAGGTTTGCGTGACGAACGGTTTGACGACGATCCAATCGGGATGGTTTGCGGCGTCGGTACGATCCATGAGGTCGACGGATTTCGACCCCTTTGCAAGCGCAGTATCTTCCCAGCCGCCCGCGAAATTGAAGCGCAAGCCAGGGAGAGGTTCATAGCGACGATTCGATTTCCGCGCCCTTCACATGGGCATCGAAATTGTCGTTGATCGAGGTGCGATCGACGATGCGAGATATCTGATAATTTTGGTAGTTGTAGTAGAAGGCCGACATATTGAAGGTCAGCGCGCCATCGAGCAGCGTGTTCTTCGTGCCGAGTTCGAACGCATCGATGAATTCCGGCTTGAACGCGAGCGGGTGGATCGGATTACTTTTCTCACCGTTGCCGACGATATCGTTGTAGGTGAGCAGGACTGCGCCGGGCGGATTGGCGCCGCCGGCTTTGTAGCCATGGGCATATGATCCGTAGATCAACGTCTGGTCGGTGAAATCGAGTTTCGGCGTCCAATTCACCGCCGCCCGACCAGTGAACTGATCCCATTGCTGGTTCAGAACGCCGGTGACGGCATAGCCATATCCGGGAACAAGCAGTTCGCTTGGTATGTCTGTAAAATGCTTTTGGTCTTCGGTGAAACGCAAGCCGCCGATCAGCTTCACGTCATCGAGGATATTGTAATAGACCTCGCCGAACGCCGCATAGGAATTGAGCGTGTAGGGATTCTGGTTGAGAAAATAATTGTGTCCCTTGTTGTTCAGGTGCTCCAGGTCGTTGGGATCGATGTATTGGCAGGGCAATTCGCCTTCCACACCGATTTGCAACTTGCCGAACGGATTGGATTGTCCCAGCCCGCCAACGAGACAGTTCGTATTGTCGGAAACGCCGGGAACCCAGGGCAGCGTTTGCTGGGCAGAGCCGCCGCGATTCCATGTATAGCTCGCAAGGGTGAGCGAATTGATGAAGACGTAATAGTTTTCTTCCGTTTCATAGTGGAGGTAATTGCCGCCAACGCTGAAGTTCAGCGGGCCGCTGTAATGCGATGCGAGCCGAAATTCCTGGCTCAACTGCCAGGCATGTTCGCTCGACAAATCCTGCGCCACGAGCCGGTCGCTGCAGCCAAGCTGCGGATCGCAGAATGTTCCGACACCCATACAGGCAGCTTCGCCACCTCCAAAGCGTCCTCCTACGCCTGCGCCTGTGCACGGCTGATAGTAATCCGTGCAACTGCCATATATCTGCGTACAGATTCCATGGTTGGGGTCCAACGCAGACGTGCTGCCGAGAAAGCCATCGGCCTCAAAGGCGCCCGAGCGCGTGTTGAACCTGTTGTAGTCTTCCGTCGACCAGAGAAAATCGTTGTTGAAGCCGGTTTGCGACGTGAACGTCAGTTCGGGAGAAAGCGTGTAATCCGCGTTCAGTTCGACCGTGTCGTTCTTGGCCTTGTAGATGGGATTGAGCGTGGTTTCGATCACGCGCAAATTGGTCGATTGGGCGGTACCGGCATAGGGATCGAAGTGGATGGACGCATTGACCGGAACACCAATGCCCGACAATGGCGAGTAATAGGGAAGCGATATGCCATTGGGGACTTGAAACGCTTCCGGCGAATAAAGCGACGTCGGAAGACAGCCCTGGCTCAGATAGTGATCGGGTTGATAAGCGGCAATTCCATAAAATCCGTTGTCGACGACCCGTCCGTTTATTTCGTGCGGAATCGGGCGCCGTCTTGCACAGCTGCTTGGCGGTGCGCATGCGGTCGTCATCTTCGGAGAAATGCTCCCACATCACATTGATCTGCAGGCGCTCGATGGGCTTCAAGCCCAGCGAGACGCGGCCCGACCACAAATCGCGGCCATCGATACGTTGCTGCGTGAGATCGTTGAACGAATAGCCCTGGCGCTTGGTCCATTCGCCGGCGATGCGCAGATCGACACGATCATCGACGATCGGAAGATTGATCATGCCTTCGAAGCGCTTCTGGTGATAGGAGCCGATTTCTCCGGACGCCATCGCTTCGAACTGATCGGAAGGCCTGGCAGTGATGAGGTTCACCACGCCCGCCGTTGCGTTGCGGCCGTAAAGCGTGCCTTGCGGCCCGCGCAACACTTCGGCTTGAGCCAGATCGTAGAATTCCTGTTCGAAGAAATGATTGCGCAGGAAAGGAATGTCGTTGAACGCAACAGCAACGGCGGGATCGGTCGTTACCGAGATGGCTTGCGTGCCGATGCCGCGAATCTGGATGTTGTAGCCGGTGAAATTCGTCTTCGAGAACGTCAGATTCGGCACCTGCTTCACGAGATCGGGTCCGCCGGCGGTTTGCGTGGCGGTCAGCTGCTCCTGACTGAGCGCGGTGATCGAGATCGGGATCGACTGCACGTCGGCACCGCCGAGTTTCGACGAAGTGACCGTCACCGTTTCCACCGCGGCGCGCGTGGAGGGAGCAGCCTGTGCGAGTTGAACGGACTGGATATCGATGGCCTGCGTTTCCGAGGAATGGCTGGGGACAATGACCATTGCGCCAGCTTCTTGCTGAACGGTGAACCCCGTTCCCGACAAAATCCTGTTCAGCGCCGAGTTGACCGGCAGTTCGCCGACCGCTCCCTTGCTGCGCACACCTTTCACGGCGGATGCCGAATACATCACCGAAACGCCGGATTGCTTGGCGTAGGCATCGAGCGCGTCTTTCAGATCTCCGCCTGCGATCCGGAAGTCCTGCGCGACGACGGCGCTTGTGAAAAACGCACAGACCCCTCCCAAGAGAGCGACTTTTATGGATTTTGTAGGCCTCATCTTTCCCCCTGCACCCGGCCGCAGCGGACCGGAGAATTTCGATCTATCCAGATCACGCGCCTATCGCGTGATCAAAACTTCGTTGCCCTTTTTGCTTACGCGAACACCCAGAAGCACATGGGCGGCGCGTGCAAACCGTTCGACATCGCGTGCCGGAAAAGTTGCGCCGATCTTCATCCGTGCTATTTGCGGATCGGCCACGACGAGCTTGACTTCGTTGTAGCGATTGAATTCCGCAGCCGCATCCGCAAGCGTTGTGTTATCGAACACGATCACGCCATGCCGCCAGCCAAGACCTTCTTCCACAATGACTGGTTGCTTTTTGCGCACATCGATCTTGTCGCCTCTGGTTATGGCGACATCGCCGGGCGTCAGAAGCGCTCTCTGCGAAGGCTGGGTGGCCGCTTCGATGCGAGCCATGCCTTCCACGAGCGATACTGTCAGTTCGCTGCCCGCGCTTCGCACAAGGAATTTGGTACCCAGATCGGTCACCACATGACCGGACGCCTTCAGCACGAAAGGGTGCTCGGCATCGTGCGTGATCTGGAAATAGGCTTCACCGCGCTCAAGTATGGCCGAGCGTTGCGAAGCGTCTATGCGTACGGCTGTGTTTGTGTTGAGTTCGATCGTGGAACCGTCGCGTAGCGAAAGAACTTCGTGACCGCCGAGTGGAGTTGAATAAAGCTTGCTGCCATCGCCGGAGAAGAGATAAGCGGAGCCAAGCCCCGCAAGCGTCACCACCGAAACGATCGCAGCCACCTTGAGCCCAAGTCTGTTCGGGCGCGGCGATGCGGGGGCCCTTGGCGAGACGCGCGATTGCAACGCAGCCAGCCGATCGGTGCGCAGCAGTGTCGCCTCCAGCCGCCAAAACGCGACGCGATGCGAAAGCGATTGCGCAAGCCAGGCGTCAAGTTCCATCTGTTCCTGCTCAGCCCACTGTTCGAAACGGCGGCTAGCCAGGAATTGCGCCGCGCGATCTTCGATTTCCGCTGCGGCCGGGTGACCCGTGTTCGAGCTCACGATGCCCTCCCCCGGTCGATCGGTTCGCCATAGAGCATGTTGGCCAGGGCCTTGATCCCGTTTGCGATATGGGTGGAAACCATGCCGGGCGAAATGCCCATGCGGCTGGCAATTTCTCGACCCGAAAGCCCCTCGATCTGGCCAAGCACAACGGCTTCGCGGCATCGTGGCGGCAACCGATCCAGCGCCACACGCAACCGGCGCAATTCATCGCGCGCGATCACCACCTGGTCGGGCGCGGGTTCATCAAGGGCTGCCCCCAGCACATCGACATCCGCAACGGCATCGATGGGGACAACCTGTTCGTGACGTACCCGATCAATCAGAAGATTGCGTGCCGTGGTCAGCAGAAAGCGCTTGGGATGTTCCGGGGGTCTGTCCTGCGCCACTTCGCAGACGCGCACATATATTTCCTGCCTCAGATCCGCGAGGTCGCTGCGATTCTGCCAGTTGTGATGCAGGTACTGCATTAAGATCGCCTCTAACGGCAGGATTTCGCGCACAAACCAAGCCGCTACGGGATCCGCTTTCACGGCCGTACCCGGCTGGCCTCGGCCAGCGCCTTCACGATAAAATCCCGGTCTCTCGCTCATCCGCCGACAGCGTGTCGCCCTCCGACGGTTCAGGGTTGCACATTTGCGCGCACATAGACGTATGAGATGTGCGAGAGTTTAGGTGGGCTGTGCAATTATTTTTTGGCGCAATGTTATTGCGCGATTTTCGCCAGTATCGACCACAAAAGATGGTCCGCCGCATGTGGGATCGGAATTCGATTCGATCTGCAAACCATCCGCAAACGATCGAATTACTTTGTTAACCGGCGGCCCATACGCCCGAAGACGAAATCGGGGCATACCCGAAATCCATCAGGATACGAAACAGCCGTTGGGCAAAGGGCGGAAGACAGCCCACCGGCCGCCGTGTCTAAGGAACCCTCAATTGAAGAGGAAGATTCCTGCCTTGGGATTGTTTGAGTAACGATTGTTGTTCGGCCTTACTTATCTCATGTAAACGAACTCGCTAGCCGCCCAAACCTATGCTGACCGACGCAAATGGGCCGTAGAAGCCGGTTGTATTTCTCCGGGCCGTCGCAAGACCGCCGTCGATAGCGCCGAAGAAGAAATCGGCCCTGTATCCCATGCTGACCTTTCCCGCAGGCAGCCGCCAGGAAATCCCCGCAAAACCACCGAGATTTGGAACGACGACGGTTCTGTCGCGTTCGGGCGTAACCGTCGATTGCGTGAGAACTACGGGTTCTTGATATTTTCCAGGGTATCGCAGGTCGGAGGTGTGGAGAGAAATATGAGCTTTTTGCCGACCGACCAGGATGGCCGCGTTGGCGCCCCAATCGAAGGTCACGCCGTCGTTCACGGAGCCCATCAATGGCGTGGCGCCATCCCACGAGACGGAAGGTCCCGCACCGGTGAAGCTGCGCGCGAAGAGAGCATCTGCCTTGTGGACAACCTCGCCGCCGCTGTATTTGGCGGGAGCCGTTGAGAACGCTGTCATTGTCCCTTCGGCGCGTTCGGTGAGCTGAGCCGCGCGCACCCCAAAATGGATGGTGGATCTTCCGCCGTCGAACAATCCCAGCCCCACATCCTTGCCCGCGGTAAAATCCAGGATGGTATGCGTGGAATGGCTTTGTCTGTGTGGCGTTGAGGAAAGCGTAATTGGTTAGGCTGTATCTTGCCGTAATATGCCGTAGCGCTGGACGCCATAGCCTTGATCATGGTCGCGCGTGGGCGCTTTCTGTGCACGGCCATAACGTATTGATGCGCTATAAATCCAACCCGCCTCCTTAGGCGCGAAGCTGAATGCTGCATCGAAATCATAGCCAATGCCAGGTGCCTTGCCGAATGGCTCCGGCGAGGCATTGGTTATTGGATCGGTGAGATTGGGCGGCACCCAGCCCACAGCACCGCGGCTTATCTGGTCGAATGCGCCACCTAGCTCGATCCAGACGGTTGGACGATCGGCATCCTCTGCCCGTGCCTCACCTGCCAGTACCAGAACAGCTGCCGAGGACACCGACAGTAGCAGCCTGTAGCGAAGGCTCTTGCGCGAACTTACTGGTATAATCTCAGTCATTGTTCCCCCCTCACCAATTCTTCGTGACGCGAACGCCTATCAGGCGCGGATCGGTCGTGAATACGTTTGTTGTCAATGCCGTATCGTCGCTGTTCAAGAAGGCGCCGGTAATTGCTGTGGTGTTGAACAGGTTCTTCGCATAGGCCATGGCCTGCCAACCGTTCTGGTTGGTGAGAATGAACGTCAGGTTCACGTTGGTGTAACCGCGCAAGCCGATCATACGGATTGTCGTTGAAAACGCGTGCCCAGGAATAATCCTGCCAGTAATAGTCAGCGCGAATGGTACCCGCCCAATCTGGCGTCAGCGGCATGGAGTATTGCGCACCGAACGAAACCGTAAGCGGTGGCGCGTTCGGCAGTTGATTGCCAGAGAGATCTTTGTCGAAACCCTCGCCATTGTTGGGTGCTGTTGTGGGATCGAACCCCGACGAAGGAAACGCACGCTCCGGATTAATGCCGTGTGGATCTGATGATCCTGCGCATATGTGACAGGATCGCTATGGAGATTGTATGCGAGTTCGCAAGCCATGCCAGTTCCAAGGCTGGAAATAAACTTTCCGCCTTCGCCGAACTCCCCATAGCCAAACGTGTTAATCAGCCCCGTTTCCAGTGCAAGCTCTGCGACGACGTATTGCGGCAAGATGCAGTTGGAGGTCGAAAAGACTGACGGCTTGACCACCTGCCAGTCCGTGTGACCGGCGGTGCGGTCCATCAGATCGATGGCCTGTGAACCATTGTTGAGTTTTGTATCTTCCCAACCGCCTGCGAAATTGAACCGAAGACCAGGCAACGGTTCGTAGGTGGTTTCGATTTCTGCACCACGAACTTTAGCGTCGAAATTCAGGTTGATCGACGAACGATCGACGATCTGGGAAATCTGGTAACCCTTGTAATCATAATAAAACACATCGCCGTTGAGCGTCAGCGCGCCGTCAAATAGCGTATTTTTCGTTCCCAATTCGAACGCGTTGACGAATTCCGGCGCGAACGTTTTTGGGTGCGTAACTGAATCGGCGCTTATGGTGCCAGAGATACCCAACAACGGATTCGGCACCGGCGGATTAGCGCCCCCGCCTTATAGCCTCGCGAAAACGAAGCATAGACGAGAGTTTGATCGGTGAAATCGAGCTTCGGTGTCCAGTTAACGACAGCGCGGCCAGTGACCTCCTTCCATTGCTGGTCTACAACACCGGAAATCGGATAACCCCAACCAGCGGCAAGTACCTGGCTTGGAATTTCTACGAAATGTTTTTGATCGTCGGTCCAGCGCACGCCCCCAGTGAGTTTCAGATCGTCGCGTACCTGATAGTAGGCTTCACCGAACCCAGCATAGGAACTGAGCACATAGGGATTTGTACTGCGGAAATAATTATGGCCCTGGCCATTGAACCCCAGCGTTAGGGGCGTCGGATCCGTATAAGGGCAGTTGTTTAATGTACGGGATTGACCGATCGGTGTGAAAACCTGGGGCTGCGGCAGCCCGGAGCAAAGACCATTCGCGTTTTTGGGCCCAAAAAATCCGTCATCCTGATATCTTGAAACCAGAGTGAGCACATTGAGGAAAACGTAGTAGTCCTCCAGTGTTTCGTAGTGGAGGTAGTTCGCACCGACGCTGAAATTGAATGGACCTTTGAAATCCGAGGCCAGCCGGACTTCTTGGCTGAGCTGCCATGCGTGCTCCTGGCTAAGGTCCTCGCCGACGAAGCGGTCGGAACAACCCAATTGCGGATCGCACATGATGCCGCCAGGCGTAAAAGCAACACCAAAAATGCCATTGCCGAATCCCCCGGGATTGGGCTGATCGGCCGATGAAAAGAACAGACCCGGATTGGAATTGAATCGGTTGAAATCCTCGGTGGAAGCAAGAAAGTCGTGATTGAAACCGGTTTGCGACGTCAGCTTCAGACCCGGCGCGACATCGTAGTCCGCCATCAATTCTACGATGTCGTTCTTCGCTTTATAGAGCGGCTTGATAGCGGATTGGATAACACGAAGGTTTCTGGACTGCGTTTGGCTTGCATAAGGGTCCACGCCCTGGATCAGCGCCCCACTATTAAACGCACTGGTAATAAGCTGCGCGGCATAGACAATGGGGAGTGCAGCGCCATTCGGCGTCTGGTAGGACTCTGGCGAATAGAGCGATACCGGTAGGCAGCCCTGACTGAGTGCCCCTCTGGCAGAGCGATTAGCGCTTATGTCGAGCGTATCGCCCCGATTGATATTCACGGCAATATCGCTCGGGTAACCCAGGCGGCCGCCCAACGCAGTGAACGACTGATTGAACGGACCGACTTGGGCTGGGCCTGGATCCCTGGCGCAGAGTTGCTTGGTCGAGCGTTCGCGGTCGTCATCTTCTGAGAAATGTTCCCAAATGAGATAGGCCTGCAAATGCTCCGACGGCTTCATGCCAAGAGTGACACGCCCGGACCAAAGATCGCGGCCGTCAACTTGCTCGCCAGTGGTTTCGTTGAACGTGTATCCGTCACGCTTGGTCCACTCACCCGCGATACGCAGATCGAGACGGTCGTCCACGATGGGGATATTGACCATGCCTTCTAGGCGGCGGGACTTGTAGTTGCCGACATCGGCGGAGAGCATTGCCTCGAATTGATCGGTGGGGCGCGCCGACACCATGTTCACGACACCCGCCGTCGCATTGCGGCCGTAGAGCGTTCCTTGCGGGCCGCGCAGCACTTCAAGCTGGCCCACGTCGTAGAATTCCTGCTCGAAGAAGTGATTGCGGATGAAGGGCGTATCGTTGAAGGCAACCGCCACCGCCGGATCGGTCGTCACCGAAATCGCTTGCGTGCCGATACCGCGAATCTGGATGTTGTAACCTGTGAAATTGGTCTTCGAGAACGTCAGGTTCGGCACCTGCTTCACGAGATCCGGCCCGCCCGCCGTTTGCGTGGACGTCAACTGTTCCTGGCTGAGCGCGGTGATCGCGATGGGAACGGATTGAACATCGGCGCCGCCCAGCTTCGACGATGTGACCGTCACGGTTTCGACGGCGTTGTGGGGAGATGACGTGGCCTGAGCCAATTGAACGTCGGAAACGTCGTTGCTCAAATCACTGGATTGCTCACGTCTTCGCACCACGGCAATTGTGCCGCCTGCGCGCCGTTCGGCGACAAATCCGGTTCCCGACAACAGGCGATTTAGGGCCATATCGTTGGAGAAATCGCCCTTGATGCCGGAACTGCGTATCCCCTTAACAGCATCTGTCGAGACAAGCAGAGGCAAGCCGGACTGGACAGAGTAGGCATTCAGCGCATCCTTGAGATCGCCTCCGGCGATACTGAACTCGCCCGCAAATGCAGCGCCGGACAACATCAGGCATGTGCTACCCGTGAGAAACGACTTCCAACGTATTTGACTAGGCATAGGCCCCCCTGTTTACCTGTTGCAATTCCAACACCGACCAAGACGATTTCATCGAGAAATCAGCGTGGCGTCTCCTTGCGACTTGATGCGAAGTCCGAACACGGCCTGCGCCACATCCACAAATTCCTGGCGCGCATGTACCGGGAAAGTTCCGTTCACGCGTAACCGCATAATCGACGGATCGCGAACGACGAGCTTTTCGATGTTGTATCTATTAAAGTCCGCAACAGCCTCGCCGAGCGTCGTACCGTCGAAAATCAGAAGGCCTCTTCGCCAACTGAGCTCATTCGACAAGTTCTTCTCGGGCTTCTTCGTTACCGACATGCCATCTTTGGTGGCGGTAGCGATTTCGCCGGGCGTCAATTCGGTTGACCGCTGAGGAACATCCCGGCCAATTGAATCGAGTTGGGCCCGACCTTCGATAAGCGCAACTTCGATTCCGCCATCTGTGCGATGGACAACGAATTTCGTGCCCAGATCGGTGACCTTGTGATTGCCGGCGATTACACTGAATGGCCGCTGCGGATTGTGCACGACCCGGAAATAGGCTTCTCCCTTTGCCAGCCAGACTGTCGGCCGGGACAGATCGTTGGAGATGCTAAGCACGGTGTCCGTATTCAACTCGATGACGGTCCCATCGGGAAGCGTCAGCGTGCGATGGCCCCCAATCGGGGTCGCGTATTCGCGAACATCGGGAGTGGAATAGATGCGATAGCCACCCAAACCAGCGACCGCGAGCAAAAAAACGGCCGCCACCGTTTTCCAGGCAGCGGGATTGAACAGCCGGATCAATGCTCCGCGAGGCCGCTCCAGCGTTCGAAGCGCTGCCAGACGCGTGGCTTGCCCCCACGCAGCTTCAAGCCTCCAATATGACGCCCGGTGAAATTCGGATGCGCTCAACCATGCATCGAACTGTTGCTGATCTTCTCCCCTCCAGTCAGCGGAGTTCATGCGCATGAGCCAAGCCGCCGCCTGTTCCCGCACGAGTTTTGCGGAGGGAGGAGACTCAAGAGAGGTCATGTTCACCCCCGATTGCGGACAGCTCTCCGTAAAGTTGATCGGCAAGAACGAAGATGCCGCGCTGTACATAGTTGGAGACGGCCTGTTCGGAGATACCCATGCGCCGGGAAATCTCCCGCACGGACAACCCCTCGATGCGCCGCAATATCAAAGCTTCCCGATAGCGCGGCGGCAGGTCGTTGAGCGCGAGTTGCAGTCTGCGCAGCGCATCTCTCGCGATTGTGTTGCGTTCCGGCCCGGGCTCGTCGGCGGGAATAAGTGTGAGATCGAGATCTGCCACGATTTCGATCGGGATGACGTTTTCGCGACGCAGACGATCGATCAGCACATTGCGCGCTGTTGCAAACAGAAACGGCTTCGTCCGTTCGGGGAGCTTGCTCTCGGCTGCCCTCAGAATATGCGCGTAGACTTCCTGCCGAACGTCTTCGACATCGCTGGAATTGCGGCAATTTCTCTGAAGGAACCGCATCAATATTGCCTCAAGCGGCAGCACATCCCGGACAAACCAAGCTTTCGCTTCAGCCCAAGGCACGGCCGTATCCCCAGCGCGTGGATTGACGCTCTCGTTGGTCAAGCTCGGCTTTTCATCGTTCATGTTCGTCTGTGTTTCCTCACAAAGGGGGGAAGACAGAGACCTTGCCTGTAGGACGTATGCCAAAGGCAAATCTACCCGCGCGGCGTTCCAAAAAACCGAAGCCGTTTGCGCAAGTTTGTTTCAATGAGGCCCAAGCCGAGTTGACCTGTTATCGCCTTGTCGCACTTGGGAGTATCGAACGCGTTCTTTTGCGGCGATCTATGGACCAACCTCGCCAAAACGCGGCCAATAATAGCGACTGCAGCTGCCTGCCGATGGCGAAAGCAGATGAAAAAAGGAGCGGCGAACTGCTCCGCCGCTCCCGTCTATCGAAGGAAGAAGAACTACCAGTTCTTGGTGATTCGGATGCCGAACAGGCGCGGATCTGTGAGGAACACGTTGGTGGTAAGGCCCGTATCATCCGTGTTCAAAAAGGCGCCCGTGATCGCGGTCGTATCGAGCACGTTCTTGGCATACACCATCGCCTGCCAACCGTCTTGATTGGTGAAGATCAGCGTCAGGTTGAGACTGGTATAGCCATGCAACTGGTCATAAGGCTTGTCGTTGTAAATTCGAGCAAAGGAATTACCCTGCCAATAAAAATCTCCACGCAGCGTGCCGGCCCAGGTATCGCTTATCGGCATCGAATATTGAGCGCCCGCAGACAAGGTAAATGGCGGCGAGTTCGGAAGCTTGTTGCCGCTCAAGTCTTTTGAGAATCCTGCTCCGTTGTTTGGAGCAGTACTCGGATCGAATGTTGGGTCGATCAGGTTTCTAAAGGCTGCTCCAGTTGCGCCAAACGTGTCGTTGTAAAATGCGTCGCACATAATTCCAAGAAGAAAGCCTAGGTTTGCCAACTGAGCTGGAGGAAAAGCCTGGGCGGCCTTTCTCATCGTCGACGTGGGCAAGATGCAATTTGAAGTTTCGGAAACAAATGGCTTTACGATAACCCAATCGGGATTTCCGCCGGTTCTGTTGATAAGATCGATTGATTTCTGGCCATTGTCGATAGAAGTGTCTTCATAACCGGCGCTCAAATTGAACCGTAGTCCTGGAGCAGGCTCCCATGTCGTTTCCAGTTCGGCACCCTTTATCTTTGCATTCACATTGATGTTGACGGATGTGCGATCAACGATCTGTGAAATTTGATACCCCTTGTAATCATAGTAGAAGACATCACCATTCATTGTCAGGGCTCCATCAAGCAGGGTGTTTTTCGTCCCCAACTCGAATGCATTGACAAACTCGGGATCAAACGAGGCTGGGTGCACAGCGATTGTAGCATCCCCCGTAGCGCCATTATCTTGGGCGATAGGCGGCGGAGGGTTTGCGCCGCCACCTTTATAGCCCCGCGCGTAGGATGCGTAGACCATCGTCTGATCGGTGAAATCGAGCTTTGGTGTCCAGTTCACATTGAACCTACCCGTCCACTCTTTCCACGTCTGATCGATGACATCCTGCACGACATAGCTGCCGCCTTCGAGCAGCAGCCAGCTCGGTATGTTCCAGAAACGCTTGCTGTCGTCCGTCCAGCGCAGCCCGCCGGTCAGTTTAATGTCCGGAGTGACTTGATAGTAAACCTCTCCAAAGCCGGCAAATGAGTTGAGGCGATATGGATTTTGGCTTCGAAAATAATTGTGCCCGTTGCCATTTATCTCGGCGAGTGGATTTGGATCAATGTAGGTTCCCGGCCCTCCCTGGCTGCAACCGTTTATACCCTGAATACCCAATCCGCTATCGGGATCGAGGTAAGGTTCGTCTGTCAGAGGCACCACTGGTGGTTGCCCATTGCTATGAGGAAAACAATTCTCAAAGTCGTTCGCAGGAGCCTTGTTGTTTTTCTGAGCAATCATCGATACCAAGTTTATGAAGACAAAATAATCTTCCGTTGTTTGATAATGTAAGTAGTTTGCTCCCGCACTGAAATTGAATGGGCCGCCAAGATGGGAAGCCAATCTGACTTCCTGTGAAAACTGCCAGGCTCTTTCTTGAGAGAGATCTTCCCCGACGAGTTTTGTGGAACATCCCAACTGTGGGTCGCAGTATTCTCCGTCCTGAATAACCGGCTGATACCCATTCCCCGAATTTAAATCTTGCGCAAATATGTCGGGCCGTGTGTTGAACCGATTGAAATCTTCCGTCGAGTATAATTGATCCTTGTTGTAACCTGTCTGCGAATACAATGTTACGGTTGGCGAGACGTCAAAGTCGGCGTTGAGTTCGATCGTGTCGTTCTTTGCGTGATAAACCGGAGACAGATCGGATTTAATCACGCGTAAATTTCGTGATTGTGTTTGGCTTAAGTACGGATCAACCTGCGGCAGCATATATCCGTTATATGCCCCACGCCCGCCAAAAGCGTTGGCCACGTTTGACAGGAAAAATACAAATGGGAGAGCCAGGCCGTTGGGGGTTTGAAACGCGTCCGACGTGTATAATGACGATGCAACACATCCCTGACTCATCAATGATCGCCAGAATATGGGTCCATTGAGAAAAATAGGCGGTGCAGGAGGCGGAAGCGAATCTAGATCAAACCCATCAAGCGATTGCGGACCTGTGTCCTTTTTGCAAAGCTGCTTGGCCGTGCGCATCCGGTCGTCGTCTTCGGAGAAATGCTCCCATATGAGATCAGCGTGCAATTTGTCGGTCGGACGAAATCCGACGGTAATTCGGGATGACCAGAGATCTCGGCCATCGACAGATTTGTCCGTTGTTGCGTTAAATGAATAGCCGTCTCGCTTGGTCCATTCCCCTGCAACGCGAACATCGAGCTTGTCGCCTATAATGGGAATGTTCAACATGCCCTCAAGGCGTCGATTGCCGTAGTTTCCCACATCGACCGAGGCCAATGCCTCATAGTGGTCCGTGGGTTTCGCCGACGTGAGATTGACAACGCCTGCTGTCGCATTGCGGCCGTAGAGTGTGCCCTGTGGCCCGCGCAGCACCTCGACGTTGCTGACATCGTAAAATTCCTGCTCAAAGAAATGATTGCGGATAAAAGGGATATCGTTGAAAGCCACAGCGACAGCGGGATCGGTTGTGACCGATATTGCCTGTGTTCCAATACCTCTGATCTGAATGCTGTAGCCGGTGAAATTCGTCTTTGTGAATGTCAGGTTCGGTACCTGTTTCACGAGATCGGGACCGCCCGCCGTTTGAGTTGCTGTCAGTTGTTCCTGCGACAGCGCCGTGATTGCGATCGGAATGCTCTGTACGTCCCCACCACCGAGCTTCGATGAGGTAACGGTCACCGTCTCTACCGCTGCACGCGAGGGCATGGCCTGCGCCAGTTGCATCGGCAGGATATTGTCTGCCGCGTCCGAAGACGAAGGTCCAGGAACGATACCGATAGCGCCGGAGGGGGCATGGCGTGTGACGAAGCCGGTACCCTTCAGAAGGCGGCTCAACGCTTCCTCCGCAGGAAGGACGCCTTTCAAGCCCAATGTATGCGCGTTACGGATCTGATCCGAAGAGACGATCAGCATCACGCCACTTTGCACCGCATAGGCATTCAACGCCTTGCCGAGATCGCCGGCAGGTATGTTGAAGTCTTCCGCCAATACGGGCCCAGCTGCAAACACCGTTGCGGTGAGCATGGTCTTGAAGATGGAAAGGTTTTTCATAGTCCCCCCTGCTGAAATCGATTCCCGTGTCTCAACGCGAGATCACGATGTCGTTGCTCCGATACCGAACATGCAATCCGAGAATGGCTTCCGCGGCGTCGGCAAAGGCATCCACATTCGTGGATGGAAAGGTGCCGCCGATGCGCAGGTGCGCGGTATACGCATCGGCCACAACCACTTTCTTGCGATTGTACCGGTTGAATTCCTGCGCTGCCGCCGAAAGCTCGGTGTCTTCGAACACGAGCACCCCGCGGCGCCAGCCGAGCGCATCCTTCAACACCTGGTCGCGCTTGCGCGTGATGGCCACGGTGTCGCGCGTGGCGACCGCGACATCGCCCGGCTTCAGCACAGCGGAACGCGCATTGTCGCCCGCTTCTCCATTTTCCAATTCGGCGCGGCCTTCGATCAGCGAGACGCTGAGACGCTTTTCTTCGCGGCGCACGGTGAACTTGGTGCCGAGGTCGGTGACGCGCGCATTGCCCGCCGTCACCACAAAGGGGCGAGCCCCATCGTGATGTATTTCGAAGTAAGCCTCGCCGCGGTCGAGCCAGACCTTGCGGCTCTTGCCTGTCATTGCGATGCGGATGGATGTATCGGTGTTGAGTTCGATGCGCGATCCATCGTCCAGCGCGAGGGTTTCGTGCCCGCCAACCGTTGTGGCATAGGTCTGTTCCTGCGGTGGGCGATGCGAATAATAAAACGCGGCCGCCCCACCGGCGCAAACAAGTGCCAGGGCCGCCGTTGCCCGCGCCAACACCGGCCAGATGCGACGGCCCATTTCTACCAGGCGCGCACTGCGGCGCGCAGGCTTCAACGCGACGATGCGTTTGGTACGATCCCACGCAGCTTCCAATTTCCAATAGGCGATGCGATTGGCTGAAGATTCCGCAAGCCACGCCACCAAAGCCGCTTCATCGGCCTGGCTCCATTCGCCCGTCTGCTGTTCGACGACGAATTCTGCGGCACGCTCGGAAATGGCTTCGGAATCGGCGAGGCCCAGACGGATGGAACGATCGCTCATGGCGAACCTCGCCCATCGCCGTAAAACGCTTTTGCGAGTGCACGCAGGCCCTCCGTCAAATGCCATTTGACGGTCCGTTCGGTGATCTGCATGCGCTGGGCGACTTCGCGGCGCGTGAGCCCTTCCACCTGGCGCAGCACAATAGCTTCGCGCGCCCGGGGTGGCAGCTCATCGAGCGCGAGTTGCAGGCGTCGTAATTCGTCGCGCGCTATCGTCTTGCGATCCGGGCCGGGCTCGTCGAGCGCCACGTCGAGGGCATCAAGTTCGGATGCCGCCTCGATGGGCACAACCTTCTCGCGGCGAACGAGATCGGTCAGAAGATTCTGCGCCGTGGCAAAGGCGAAGGCCTTGGCGCTATCGGGAAGCTCGCGCTGCGCGGCATCATAGACCCGCACATAGGTTTCGTGCAGCAAGTCCGGGATATCGCTCTCGTTTCGCCAATTCCGGCGCAGAAACCGCACCAAGCTCGCCTCCAGCGGCAACACGTCTGCGAGAAACCAGGCACGCAGATCTGGCGCGCTCATGCGGCCGGCTTCGCGGGCGCGCGGCGTGACATCTTCACGGCTGGTATCCGATGTGTCGCTCATTCCCCCGTCAGCTTTCCTGCCTGTGGGAGGGTGGATATTCAGACTCTACATCCAGTGCGACGAAGCTGGCGCGCAAACGGACAGGTGGCGGCCGCGAAATTTTGGCCGGCAATGTTATTTCAAAGGGGGATATGGACCAGCATGGCCACCACATTCGCCCAAGCCGTTGCATATCTTCGCGAAAATGCTGCGAATCTGTCGACTGCGGTCAATGCAAACGCGGGCTAAGGAGCGGCCCTGACATTGGAGCCGCCAAGACTACTCTGCAATCCGAAATCAGCCCGATATCCGAGGCCAATCCTCGCACCGCGCAAGCGCTGGTATTTCTGCCGGGCGGGCCCATTTCAATCCTCAATGCCCGAGGCACATCGGGACCAATCCCACAGGCAATAAAATCCAAAGCGAAAGCCGCTGCCAATCGGGTAAGCACGCAATAAAGACATCTCGGTGCCATATGCGGGCAAACGAGGACGGCGGATCGCTCCGCCGCCCTTTCAACTCGAACAAAACAGGTTACCAGTTCTTTGTAATGCGGATGCCGAACAGGCGTGGATCCGTGACGAAGACGTTCGTGGTCAGTGCCGTATCATCCGAATTCAGGAAGGCGCCGGTTATGGCCGTGGTGTCGAGGGCGTTCTTGACATAGGCCATGGCCTGCCAACCATCTTGGTTGGTGAAAATGAGGGAGAAGTTCATGTTGGTGTATCCGTGAAGACGATCATACGGATCGTCGTTGAACACCCGCGCCCAGGAGCCCGTCTGCGAATAGAAATCACCGCGCAAAGTACCGGCCCAGTCCGCGCTCAACGGCATGGAATATTGCGCGCCGAATGAGAGGGTAACGTGCGGCGTGTTGGGCAATTGGTTTCCCCCAAGATTTTTGGCGAACCCTTCACCGCCGTTTGGCGCTTTAGACGGATCGAATTCGCTGCCGGTTGTGTCGATTCCAAATAACACTCTTGGGTCGATTCCGTAACTGTAGGCGGCAAAACACGCGAGCGCAAACGAGTTGACATCGAGACCGGTGCTCTCGGAACCGCTGCCGTCCACGATGCCGCTGGGTGCGGGCTGTGAATTGCTGCCGCCGTTGTTATCGCGGTAAGCCGGAGATCAACTGGTTGACAACGGCAGTTGGCAATATGCAATTCGATGTCTGCGTGACAAAGGGCTTGACCAGCATCCAGTCTGAATGGCCGGCAGTGCGGTCCATCAGGTCGATTGCCTGAGACCCCTTGGCAAGGGATCCGTCTTCATAGCCGCTCGCGAGGTTAAACCTTAAACCTGGCACAGGCTCCCAGGTGGCCGTCAATTCCGCACCCTTCACCGTCGCGTCAAAGTTCAGATTGATCGAGGTGCGATCGACGATCGTGGATATCTGGTAATTTTTATAATCGTAAAAGAAAATGTCGCCATTCAAAGTCAAATTGCCGTCGAGCGACGTATTCTTGGTGCCGATTTCATACGCATTCACGAATTCCGGTTCGAAGGTCAGCGGATGATCGGCGACACTGGGCGAAGAATAAAGCCCGAGAGACACCGGTCCAGGAGGATTTGCCCCGCCGCCCTTGTAACCGCGCGAATAGGACGCGTACACCATCGTCTGATCGGTAAAGTCGAGTTTGGGAGTCCAGTTGGCAGTGAGATGCCCGGTCCATTCCTTCCATTCCTGGTCTACGATACCCGTCACGGGGTAGCCCTCGCCCAACACTAGCGTCCAGCTTGGTATCTGGTCAAAATGCTTTCTGTCGTCGGTCCACCTCAGCCCGCCGGTCAACTTCAGGTCGGGAGTTAGTTGATAGTAAGCCTCGCCGAACCCTGCGAACGAGTTCAATCTGTAGGGATTCTCGCTGCGAAAATAATTGTGGCCGTTTCCATCGATTTGGCCGAGAGGATTCGGGTCAACATACCCGCAGCCCAGTCCCTGCGAGGCATGAGCGGCGGCGTCCAAACTGGCGGGTGCCGGGTTGCAAGCATTGGCGCTGACAGGATCGAACGGACCACCATCCAAATTCGTATTCCCGTTCCCGTCAAGACCGTTGAGGCGCTCTTGTTCCAGCGTGATCAGATTGAAAAATACGAAGTAATCTTCCACTGTTTGATAGTGAAGATAATTGGCGCCGACACTGAAATTCAGCGGCCCGCTGAAGTTGGATGTCAGCCGAAGTTCCTGCGAAAATTGCTGAGCATGTTCCTGGGAAACGTCCTCGCCGACGAGCCGGCTGGAACAGCCCAATTGCGGATCGCAGAATGTGCCATCCGGCCCAACAAGACTGCCCCTCTCGCCATTGGTGAGAGTGTGCAGATCATCGAACAGTCCAGGCGCTGTGTTGAAACGGTTGTAGTCCTCGGTGGAATAAAGCTGATCCTTGTTATAACCGGTTTGCGAGGCGAGAGTCAGCGCATCGTTGATATTGTAACTGGCGTTAAACTCAAACGTATCGTTTTTCGCGTGGTATTTGGGGTTGAGCTCCGACGCAATCACCCGAAGATCCGGCGACTGATTTACGCCGCTATAGGGATCGGTGCCCGAGCGCACATAAAAGTACCCCACAGTGTTGAAAATATACTCCGCCGCCCCGACAAAAGGTATGGCCCCTGCATTGGGTGTTTCAAAGGCGGTGGGCGCGTAGAGCGATCCGGGCAAGCAGCCCTGGCTAAGCCATGAGCGTGCGCTCGAGTTGAGATTGGTCACAAGGCCCGCAGGTCCATCGACGGATGAAGGGCCGGGGTCGCGCTCGCAAAGCTGCTTGCTCGAACGTGTGCGGTCGTCGTCTTCGTCGAAATGTTCCCAAATCGCATAAGCCTGCAGGCGCTCGGAAGGCTTGAAGCCCAAAGTTACACGCGTGGACCATAGGTCGCGGCCATCAATGCTGTTTCCGGTCTCTTCGTTGAACGAATAGCCATCCCGCTTGGTCCACTCGCCTGCAACGCGCAGATCGAGGCGGTCGCCAACGATTGGAGCGTTCAGCATGCCTTCGAGGCGGCGGTTGTTGTAATTACCTACATCCATCGAGGCCTGAGCCTCCCAATGATCTGTCGGCGTCGCAGAAACGACGTTCACCACGCCAGCAGTCGCATTGCGGCCATAGAGCGTGCCTTGCGGGCCGCGCAGCACTTCGACCTGGGCGACGTCGTAGAATTCCTGTTCGAAGAAGTGATTGCGGATGAAGGGCGTGTCGTTGAAGGCGACCGCCACCGCTGGATCGGTGGTGACCGAAATCGCCTGCGTGCCGATACCGCGGATCTGGATCGAATAGCCCGTGAAATTGGTCTTGGTGAAGGTGAGGTTCGGGACCTGCTTTACCAGATCCGGACCGCCGGCTGTTTGGGTCGATGTGAGCTGTTCCTGTGATAGCGCAGTGATCGCAATCGGAATTGATTGAACGTCCGCACCACCCAACTTCGAGGACGTTACCGTAACGGTTTCCACAGCGCCGCGCGGCGGGGCGGCTTGGGCCAGTTGCATCGCAGGAACGTCAGCGGCGGAGCGGCGGCCCTGGACCACGGTGATAGTCCCGTCGGCGTGGCGGCGGGTTACAAAGCCCGTACCGGAAAGAATGTGGTTTAACGCTTCGTCCGAAGAGAGATTACCTAGCGCTCCATTGGTGCGGACGCCGCGGATAGCGCCGTCTGAGACGGTCAGAGAGACGCCTGTCTGCGTCATGTAGCGGTTGAGCGCGGTTTCGAGGTCGCCTCCTGGTATGCTAAAATCCTGCGCGGATACGGCCGCGGAGAAAAGCACTACGCTGGCCGTTCCGAGAAGAATCGTCTGTGTGATGTTATACCGCTTCATATGCCCCCCTGTTGAATACTGCGGCGTCTCAATGCGAAATCACGAGTTCGTGGCCGCGCGTTTCAACCTTAAGGCCGAAAACGTCACGCGCCGTATTTGTAAAGGCGGAAGTACTGGTTGCCGGTATGGCACCGTTCATCGTTAACCGCGCAACCGACGCGTCGGCGATCACAATCTTGTCGCGATTGTAGCGGTTGAGTTCGCGTGCCACTTCGGACAACGGAGTGTGTAGAAAGGTTAGCATACCGCGCCGCCACGATAATTCGTCTGACAACACGCGTTCCGTCTTTTTCGTAATGTTCAAGGTAGCGCCTTGTTTGACGAGCACATCGCCCGGCATCAGCACTGCAAGCTTGTTACCATTCGCTGTTTCGACTCGGGCGCGGCCTTCGACGAGTTTGATTTCGAGGCGACGCCGGTCGCGATGCACGGAGAACTGCGTTCCGAGATCGATGATGCGCTGCATGCCCACCTGAACGATCAACGGGCGTTGCGCATCATGCACAATGTCGAAATAGGCCTCGCCCTTTTCCAACACGACGAAGCGGCGGTTGCGACCTAGTTCGGTGCGCAGCACCGTGTCAGTATTCAGTTCTATGCGGGAGCCATCCGGCAAGCGTATGGTTTCGCTACCGCCAACCACTGTTGCATAGGTATGGCCAATTGGCTTGGGCACAAGAAGACCGCTTGCCCAATACCCCGCGATACCGACGACTACTGCGGCGGCTGAAATGCGAAATAGAGTTGGAAGAGCTCTTTTTCTTATGGCTACCGCGCTCTCGCGGCGCGCAGGTTCGCCGCGCAAGGCGCTTAAACGACTGGCGCGCGTCCAAGCGGCATCGACGCGTAGATACGCGATCATGTGAGCAGAGGACTGCGCAAGCCAGGCGTCGAGTGATGCCTGATCTGCCGTACTCCAATCTTCGCGATCCTTGCGATCGCGCCAGTCGGCGGCGAGCACCTTCACATCGCGGGCGTTCAATTCATCGCTCATGACTTTCCCCGAAGATCGGATGGCGAGCCATAGAGAAGTTCGGCCAGCTCATACATGGCATCGGTGAGATGGCGGTTGACGGTTTGCTCGGTGATACCCATTCGTTCGGCGATTTCGCGCCGCGACAGTCCATCGATCTTGCGCAGGATGACGGCCTGCCGGGCGCGCGGCGGCAATCGGTCGAGCGCCTCCTGCAGGCGCACCAGCTCCTCACGGGCCATCACGTTACGTTCAGGACCCGGTTCTTCATCGGAGACATTCAGCAGATCGACATCGGCTACCGATTGAATGGCTACTACATGCTCGTGTCGCGAACGGTTGATCAGCAGGTTGCGTGCCACCGTGAAAACGAAGGGGCGAACAGGATGCGGCATCTCCTTTTGAGCGGCTTCGTAGACGCGCATGTAGACGTCCTGCAGCAAGTCTTCGACATCCTTCTTGTTGCGCCACCGCCGGCTGAGGAAACGGATCAGCCCTGCCTCCAGCGGAAGCACTTCGTTCACAAACCAGACGTTCACATCGGGCACAGTCATGAACTCACCGGATCCGCCTGGATCGGCGTTGTCACGATTGCATTCCGGTGTCTCGGCCATCCCCATGGAAGCCTTCCGCCTGACGAGGGCCTTGAGTGTAGGTCCACGCCGCCTAGAACAAGCAAGGCAGACAAATGAGCCAACGCGGCGGGAAGATATTTTCAACTTTCGCGAAATTTAATTGCGGGGAGAAAACTGGGCGGCGAACCAAAGGTCCGCCCCCGGATTGAACCCCGCACTCACAGACTTGGCTATCCGTCACGACCAGTGCCGAGAGTAGCGAAAGGGCCTGAAAAACTTGTTTTCGCCTCGCGAGCGTCTATTCCGCTCTACTGCGCTGAAGAAGGAAGTCCCCGCGATAAGCGACACTCAGCTCGACGTTATATCAAACGAACGTACCACTGGGCTCTTCGCGCTATCGCTAATAGCGATAACTCCGAATTATCGCTAGGAGGTGTCTTTTCCCCCTTCAGGAATTTCTTTCCGTGTGCTGTATGTTGACAGAAAACATACGGCGGATTGCTCCGCCGTATGTTTCATATCGTCTTTCCTTGACTTTCCATCACGAGGCGAAGGCCATCGCTCTTCTTCGCGGCTTTTATGGAAGAGCGGCGAGGTCATCCTCGCCGCTCACTGGAAAGCCAATTGAAACCAGTTCACCAATTTTTCGTAACACGGATGCCGAATAATCTGGGGTCCGTTGCGAACACGTTGGTCGTAAGCGCCGCGTCATCCGAGTTTAAGAAGGCCCCGGTGATTGCGGTGGTATCGAGAACATTCTTGACGTAGGCCATTGCTTGCCAACCATCCTGGTTGGTGAAGATCAAGGCGAAGTTCAGGTTGGTATAGCCGCGGATCTCATCATACGGCCGGTCGTTGAAGATGCGAGCGTAAAGATCCGATTGATAGTAGAAATCTCCGCGGAGCGTGCCTGCCCAGCTTTCGCTTACCGGCATGGAATATTGCGCGCCCATCGAAAGCGTCAGGTGCGGAGTGTTTGGCAACTGGTTGCCGCTGATGTTCTTTTCGAAACCCTCGCCCCCGTTGGGCGCAGTTGTGGGGTCAAACCCCGCATAGCCCGGAAATCCCGCAGGATTGGCCACATAGGCCACGCCAGTGACCGGATCGACATATCCATTCGGATCGGTATTGTTTTGGGTGCCAGGCGTGTAGGCAATATAGCACGCAGTCACGAGCGTCGTGAGGGATGAGTTGCCCGCCAAAAGCTCGTTGACGACAGCGGTCGGCATAACGCAGTTGGAGGTTTGCGTGATGAACGGCTTGACCACCATCCAGTCGGAATGACCGTTTGTGCGATCCATCAGATCTATGGCGTGCGAACCGTCGTTAAGCGTGGCATTTTCATAGCCGGCCGCCATGTTGAAGCGCAAACCCGCCACAGGCTCCCAGGTCGTTTCTAGTTCCGCGCCCTTAACCGTTGCATCGAAATTCAGGTTGACCGACGTGCGATCGACAATCTGTGAAATTTGATAATTCTTATACTTATACAGGAATACATCGCCGTTTAACGTCATCGCGCCGTCAAGCAGCGTGTTTTTGGTTCCCACTTCGAATGCATCGTTGAATTCGGGCTTGAAAGTAAGCGGGTGCGTTTGATTGCTGGGCGAAGTCGCGGGCACCCCCAACGGAGTAGGTATTATGATCACACCGGGCGGATTTGCACCGCCGCCTTTGTAGCCATGCGCATAAGACGCATAGACCATCGTCTGATCGGTAAAATCGAGTTTGGGAGTCCAGTTGATGTTGAAACGGCCGGTAACTTCCTGCCACTCCTGATCGATCGTGCCTTTGCTAGGATAGCCTTCGCCCAGCACAAGGGTCCAGCTTGGATATAGATCGAAGCTCTTCTTATCGTCGGTAAAGCGCAAACCGCCGGTCAGTTTCACATCCGGAGAGACCTGATAATACGTCTCGCCGAAGAGCGCCCACGACGACAGACGGTAAGGGTTTTGGCTACGGAAATAATTGTGTCCATTTCCGTCAATCTGCTCCAGCGGATTGGGATCGACATAACCACAGCCGAGGCCCAATAAACCCGTCAGAAGCAGGTCATCCGTAGCCGGTTGCGGGCCGCAGGCATTCGCCCTCGCCGGATCGAACGCAATATGTGGGGCGTCCGGTGGCGGTGACAGCGTACCGCCACTGGTCAGCGTGCTGAAGAACTCGGTCGCAAGCGAAATCGAGTTCGATAAAACAAAATAATCTTCGAGCGTGGAGTATTTAAGATAATTTCCACCGGCGACGAAATTTAACGGTCCGTCGAAATTCGAAGCCAGGCGCGCCTCTTGATAAAACTGGTGAGCGTGCTCGCGCGAAACGTCCTGGCCAACAAGGCGGCTGGAGCAGCCGAGCTGCGGATCGCAATACTGGTGATCCTGTCCGACCAGCGTAGCGCCGCCCGGATCCTGGAACAGGTCCGGCGCGGTATTGTAGCGATTGAAATCTTCGGTCGAATAAAGGTGATCCTGATTGTACGCCGTTTGCGATGTCAGCGTCAGCTCCGGCGTCACATTGACGTCGATATTGAGTTCGTACACGTCGTTTTTCGCCGTGTAGTGCGGATCGATCAGCGAGTCCGTCACCCGCAGATCGGGCGATTGCGTGATCACCGGCATAAGGATCCGAGTTTGGGGTGAGATACTGGCTGAACCGCTGGAGTGCTGCGATGAACGGCACGGCGCTCGCGTTCGGCGTTTGATACGCCGTCGGCGCATAGAGCGAAGTCATTTTGCAACCCTGCTCCAGCCAGATGGAGCCGTAATTGCTTGCATCTGGCGTTTGCGGGCCCGTTGGACCGTCAACAACCGCCGGCGCAGTATCCTTCTGGCAAAGCTGCTTGGTGGAACGCTCGCGATCGTCGTTCTCCTGGAAGTGCTCCCATACGAAATTGGCAGTGATGTAATCAGTGGGTTTAACCTGGAGCGAAGCCCTGCCGGACCACAAATTGCGGCCGTCAATCGGTTTGTTGGTCTGTTCGTTGAACGAATAGCCGTCTCGCTTGGTCCATTCCCCGGCAACACGCAAGGCTACTTTGTCTTCCCATACTGGGATGTTCAACATGCCTTCGAGGCGACGGTTGTTGAAATTGCCAACGTCGACGGAGGCCATTGCCTCGTAGTGATCTGTGGGTTTGGCCGAAATCAAGTTGACCACGCCGGAAGTGGCGTTGCGGCCGTAGAGGGTACCTTGCGGACCGCGCAACACTTCGACCTGGCTGACGTCGAAAAATTCCTGCTCAAAGAAGTGATTGCGAATAAAAGGAGTGTCGTTGAACGAGATGGCAACGGCAGGATCGGTCGTCACCGAAATCGCCTGGGTACCGATGCCGCGGATCTGGATGTTGTAGCCAGTGAAGTTGGTCTTGGAAAACGTCAAGTTGGGTACATTCTTGACGAGATCTGGGCCGCCAGCCGTTTGCGTCGCCGTCAGCTGTTCCTGACTGAATGCCGAGATGGCGATCGGTACGCTTTGCACATCTGCTCCGCCCAGTTTCGACGAGGTAACAGTCACCGTTTCAACAGACGATCTGGGTGCGGATATCGCCTGCGCCAATTCGAAAGACGGCAATGCGGCGTCGTTCAGCGATTGTGTATCGCGGCTGATGCCAATGGCCCCTCCGGCATGGTGCCGGGCAACGAAGCCGGTGCCCGTCAGCAACCGTGTCAGGGCGGCATCGTCGGCAAGATCGCCGCTTACGCCGTTTGTGCGCACGCCCTTCAACTGGCTCGTCGATACCACGAGATCGACACCGGTTTGCGTGGTATAGGTGTCGAGCGCCTGCTCAAGACTGCCTCCGGGAATATCGAAAGGGCGCGCGTTTGCAAGCCCCGCCAATAGCAACACTGAGCAGCTGCAAAGCAATGTTTTTTTGAGCAATGTCATCTTTCCCCCAATGCGCGGCGAAAACGCCGCTCGATGTGCAAACATTTACCGTCCAATTGCGATACGATCGTCTTGCTTATCCGCCTTCAGTCCCAACACGTCGGCAGTCACATCGGCGAACATCGCGATATCGTTGGTGCGGAACTTGCCGTTGATCTCCAGCCGTGCGACGGCGGGATTGGTGATCGTGATCTTGCGGGTTGTGTAGCGATTAAATTCGGCCACCGCTTCGGACAGCGGTGTGTGATGGAAGATCAGAATGCCCTGCCTCCAGCTCAGCTCGGTCGCGAAAGCCTTGTGCCGCGCTCCTCGTCACCGAGGTCGTACCTTCGGTCGCCACCGCCACTTCGCCGGGAGCCATGATGGTGGCGGGGCCGCCCTCGCCTTTCGGCGCATCGAGCCTAAGCTTTCCCTCCAGTAACGAGACTTCAAGCGTTTCCGGCCGTTCCCGCACCAGAAATTTTGTGCCCAGATCGACGAGCGTGCGACCATGCGCGGTGACGACGAACGGACGTTTTCCATCGTGACGAACGTCGAAATACACATCACCTCTATCGACGATGACGCGCCGCCCGTTTTCGATCTTGGCGATACGCACTTTCGAATTGGTGTTGAGCTCAATCTGCGATCCATCGGAAAGCGTGAGGATCTGGCGCCCACCGACGGGCGTTTCGTAAGGAGTGTAGTTCGGCTGCGTAAAGTAGCCGAACACGCCACCCCCCAGAAGAAGCACTGCGCCGATAGCAGCCGCAAGCTTGGCACTGGACAACTGGCTGCCGCGCGACTGCGTCACCGTCTCACGCATGGGGCGCTTCAAGGCCGCAGCGCGCGACGTTCGTTGCCAGGCCTGATCCGCGCGCAGAAACGCGATGCGGTTTATCGCTGTTTCGTTCAACCAGGCGTCGAATTCGGTCTGATCGCCTGCCGTCCAGCTTTCACTATCCTGACGCGCAATCACCCAGCGCGCGGCGGCAAGCTGCACCGCGGCCGATTCCGTGGAGGGAACAAGGGCAAGAAGTTCGTCGTTCATTGCGCCTTCCCCCCATTGCTGGATGTGCCGAAGAAGATGTCGGAAAGTACAAAGAGACCGACGGCGAGATAATCCTTCACCGTGGTTTCGCCGATACCCATGCGCAAAGCGATTTCCTTGCGCGACAGGCCTTCAAGCTGACGCAGCAGAATGGCCTCGCGGCAGCGTGGTGCCAGTTGATCCAGCGCAGTTTGCAATCGGCGCAATTCATCGCGGCCGATGACGGCGCGATCCGGCCCGGGTTGATCGGAGGCCGCGGCCAGCCCCTCGACATCGCCCACCATCTCCAGCGGTACGACCTGGGCGTCACGCGATTTGTTGAGCAACAGATTGCGCGCCGTGGTAAACACAAAAGCCCGCGTCTTTTGCGGCAATTCGGATGCCGCACCCGCGTGTGCGTAGACCCGGACATAAACTTCCTGAATCAGATCGCGCACGTCGCTCTCGTTCCGCCAGTTGCGCCGAAAGTAGCCGGATAGTTCGCCCTCCAGCGGGAGAACCTCCCGAAGGAACCATGCATCGACCGCAGACGATTCCACGCTCACGTCTCCGCTGGGGACGCGATGGTGTCCAAAGCCGTAATCCGTCCTATCCGCCACCCCGCCAGCCTCTGTTTCGCAGGCCCAAATCGAAGCCTACTCCTGAGACACGGCAGGTTGGCGGATGGCGGGGACGAGAGAGGCGATTTTTTGCGAGGCGATTCGCAAGAATGTTGCCGAATGCGGATAAAAGCGTGCCAGTTATCGCCGGCCGTTGCATATAAGGGGCAGGCGCGGCGCACCGGTGTCGCGCCCTGCCCCGAATACGATACTGGGGCTTAAATCTTATCCGCCAATACCGATGCTAATCGTAGCAAACGGTCCGTAGAAATTGCGGTCCAAGGCTTTGTGCGTATCGATGCCACCGTCCATCACCCCAAAGAAAAAATCGGCGCGATATCCGAGTGTGACTTTCGCATTCGGGAATTCGAGCGAGGCTGCCGCCGATGCACCGATATTGGGAACAACGACCGATCGCGACCGGCTGAAATTGTGTTCGATATTTTGCGTCGTGTACTTGCTGGGGAACGGGACGAAGGTGACCGTTTTTTCGTGGGTTCGTTGATAGCCGTGCGCCCTTTGGCGGCCGAAGAGCACACTTGCGTTGAGTCCCCAATCCACCGCCAGTCTCGCACTGTCCTCATGACCCACTATGGGGGCAGACCCTGTCCAAATGATCGAAGGGCCGATACCGTGAAAGCTGCGCATGGATGCAGCGTCTGCGGTGTATCGATTGTAATGTATATGCTGAAGGTAAAACGGCGGCGGGAATGTTATCGTACCATGCGGAAGCGCATAGGCTAGCAATGAAGCATTGGACGAGAACTGCGCGATCCGAACTCCCAATCCCACGACGGATTTGCCACCGAATAGGCCAAGTCCGACGTCTTTTCCGGCCATGAAATCGAGAATCGCGTGGCTATTGCTGTATTTCGCTTGGGCTTCCGAAAGATCGGATATCGCGAGCGAAATGTGATAAATTCCGTTGTGCGTGGGAATTGGCGGAATCTTGGCTTCCTCATAGCGATGCTTGCTGCCATTTGAACGGCCATAGCGGACAGCCGCCGAGAACACCCAATTGGAGCCTCGCGGCTCCAGAGTCAGTTTTGCTTCTCCGCCATAGCTATATCTGGGTGCCTGCTGCACGTCTGTCGGCAGCAACAGATCATGCTCCGCAAGTGCCGGCTGGAAGATCGTCAGAAACTGCGAATCTCTACCGTCCCTACGTTCGAGTTGGCCCCCAAGTTCGATCCAAACCGTCGGTCGATCTGCCGATCCATCGGAGGCTATCGCGATGTCGCAAAAAACTCCCCCCAGCACCAGAGCCGAAGCCGTCGTCAGCAGGAATGCGTTTATCGAAGCACTGCCGCGCCCGGATGATCTCAATTCGCTCATAATTTCCCCCTCACCAATTCTTCGTGACGCGAACACCGATCAGCTTGGGATCGGTCAGGAACACATTCGTTGTTAGTCCGGAATCGTCACTGTTGAGGAAGTCGCCCGTGATTGCGGTCGTGTTGAGGACGTTCTTGTCGTAGAGCATCACTTGCCAGCCGTTCTGGCTCGTGAGGATCAGGGCCAGATTCAAGTTTGTGTAGCCATGAATGCGGTCATACGGATCGTCGTTGAAGACACGGGCCCAACTGTTATCCTGCCAATAGAAATCGCCGCGTAGCGTTCCCGCCCAATCAACCGACAGCGGAAGCGAATATTGCGCGCCTGCGGAAACCGTGAACGGCGGCGCGTTCGGTAGCTCATTTCCACTCAGGTCTTTGTCGAAGCCCGCACCGTTGTTCGGCGCTGGACCGTAGCTATGTCCGTTGTAGGTATTGGTGGCGGTCGGGCTGACCGGATCAAATCCCGGGTAACCAGCCGGAATTCCAGTGTAGCCTGAAACGGTAGGATTTGGTGTATACGGAAAATCGGTCAGAGGATCTGCCTGATCCGCGTAAGCTATACCGCACACAAGCGAAATCGTAGCATATTGGGCGACACCTGCTTTAATCGCGGCCAGCGCAACATAGTCGGGTAAAATGCAATTAGACGCCTGCGTCGGGAACGGTTTGACGACTACCCAATCGGTTCTTCCGGCCGTCCGATCCATCAAATCGACCGCCTTTGCTCCTTTGTCGAGCGAAGTGCTTTCCCATCCACCTCCAAAATTTAAGCGAAGGCCGGGCACGGGCTCCCAATTGGCCTCGACTTCGGCGCCCTTCACATGCGCATCAAAGTTTAAATTGATGGCCGTACGGTCGACAATTTCGGAAATCTGGTAGCCCTGATACTTATAGTAGAACGCACTCGCGTTGAACGTGACAGATCCGTCGAGCAGAGTGTTCTTTGTTCCCAACTCGAACGCGTCGATAAATTCCGGATCGAATGTCAGGGGATGGATCGGGTTCGATATTGTACCGACGACACGCACCGTCAATATCGCGCCGGGCGGATTCGCGCCTCCTGCTTTATACCCATGCGAAAAAGAGGCGTAGACAAGCGACTGATCCGTGAAATCGAGCTTTGGCGTCCAATTCACGACGCCACGCCCGGTGAATTCACCCCATTTTTGATCGACGACACCGGTTGAAGGATAACCGTAATATTGAACCAGCACTTCGCTTGGAATTTTGACGAAGTGCTTTTGGTCGTCCGTCCAGCGCAATCCTGCGGTCAATGTGAGATCGTCGAATATCTTATAGTTTGCCTCGCCAAAGAGGGCGTAGGAATCGAGCTTGTAGGGATTCTGGCTCAGAAAATAGTTGTGACCCTGGCTATTTATGCTGGCTAGAGGATTGGGATCTATGTACCCAAGATTGAGCGCCGGCTGGAATTTAAAGGGATCCGGCCGCTGGGTTCCCGGCAGATATTGCAAATTGTCGGTGACATTTGGAATCCAGGGAGACAATCCGCCAGGAGGAAGAAAAAGCGGAGCATTCGCCACCAGTGTGATCGCGTTGATAAAGACGTAGTAGTTCTCCTCGGTCTCGTAATGAAGATAGTTTCCACCTATATTGAAATTGAACGGACCCGAGAAGTTGGATTTAACACGAAATTCCTGGCTCAATTGCCACGCATGCTCGTTCGACAGGTCCTCTCCGACGAGCCTGGAGCTGCACCCAAGTTGTGGATCGCAGAATTCGCCGTTGCTGTTTATTAGCCCCTGACGATATGTGTTGTTATTGGCGTCCGCGTCCCAAATCCCCGGAGTGGTGTTGAATTGATTGTAGTCTTGCGTCGAATAGAGGAAATCATGGCCGAACGCGGTCTGCGATGCTGCGCTCAGCTGTGACGAAATCGAATAGTCGGCATTGATTTCGACGACATCGTTTTTTGCCCTGTAGATCGGCTCTATCGAAGATTCGATTACGCGCAAGTTTCGTGATTGCGTGGTGCTTGCATAGGGATCGAGCGCGTTCTTGACCTGCGCTCCCAGCCCCAGAATGAAGGGCAGCGAGTATCCATTCGGCACCTCGAACGCCTCGGGCGAGTAAAGGGACACCATCTGACATCCCTGACTGAGATATGCTGAAGGGTCGGTATAGTCTCCGACAGGAGCCGGAATTGGTGTGCCTGCAATTTCCCGAGGTGACGGGTCTTTTTTGCAAAGCTGCTTGGAGCTTCTCAATCGATCGTCATCTTCGGAAAAATGTTCCCAGATGAAGTCGATCTGCAGATCTTCGACGGGCTTCAGGCCGATCGTGAGACGTCCCGACCAAAGATCGCGACCGTCAATGCGCTCTCCAGAAAGCTCGTTGAACGAATAGCCCTGACGCTTGGTCCACTCACCGGCCAACCGGATATCCAGCCGGTCGTCGACAATGGGAATATTCAGCATGCCCTCGAAGCGGCGCTGATGATAGTTGCCGAATTCGGCAGAACCCATCGCTTCGAATTGATCCGTTGCCCGCGCGGAGGAGAGATTCACCACGCCTGCCGTCGCGTTGCGGCCGTAGAGCGTGCCTTGCGGGCCACGCAACACTTCGACCTGACTGACGTCGTAGAATTCCTGTTCGAAGAAATGGTTGCGGATAAACGGGACGTCGTTGAATGCGACGGCCACTGCCGGATCGGTGGTGACCGAGATCGCCTGAGTGCCGATACCGCGAATTTGAATGCTGTAGCCGGAGAAATTCGTTTTGGTGAAGGTCAGGTTCGGCACCTGCTTCACAAGATCGGGACCACCTGCCGTTTGGGTGGCGGTAAGTTGTTCCTGACTGAGGGCGGTGATGGCGATTGGAATGGATTGTACGTCCGCACCGCCGAGTTTCGACGAGGTGACCGTTACGGTCTCCACCGCCTGTCGGGGGACAGGCGTTGCCTGCGCCAATTGCAAACCAGGGACAGCTATCTCACTGGCCGACGAGCGGTCGCGCACGATGCCGGTAATGCCGGAGGAATCACGGCGGGCCGAAAAGCCCGATCCGCTCAGGATACGGGTGAGCGCTTCCTCGCTCGTCAGATCGCCCCTAACTCCATGGGTGCGTGCTCCCCTCACCGCATCTTCGGACACCATCAATTGCACGCCTGTCTGATGCATGTAGGTGGTCAACGCACCTTCCAGCGTGCCTGCGGGAATATCGAACTGGGCGGCAAACGCGGTGGATGCGACAATACAGAGCACACCGCCCGCGGCAGCCGAATTGAGATAAGCGGATTTCTTCATCTTCCCCCCTTGATGCGCTTAACGCGAAATCACGATCTTTCCGTCCGCGCGCCTCGTGGCGTGCACACCCAACACATCCACCGCGACACGCACGACGGCATCGACGCCATTGATGGGCAGCGTGGCGTCTATCTTCATCCGGGCGACGCCCGCATCGGCCACGACTATCTGTTGATGGTTGTAACGGTTGAGTTCGGCCGCGGCGTTTTCGAGTGTGGTGTGCTCGAAGACGATGACGCCGCGCCGCCACCCGAGCTCGTTGCTAAGTGCTTTCTCGCGCTCGCGCGTGACGCGCAAGGAATCGACCGAGGCAATCGCCACGTCACCCGGCTTCAGAACGACGCTATGCGCCGGCGCCCAGGGTCGGCTCGTTTCCAGTCGCGCGCTTCCTTCCAGCAGCGAGACCTTTATCGCGCCGCCATCATTGCGGACCTCGAACTTCGTCCCGAGATCCACGATGCGATGACCGGCGGCATAAACGAGGAACGGACGCTTCGTGTCGTGACGGATGTTGAAGTATACTTCGCCGCGATCGAGCTTTGCCACGCGCTGCGCAGGCGTTTCGCTCACGCGCAGAACAGTGTCGGTGTTAAGTTCGACCTGCGAGCCATCGGCGAGCGGCACCGTTTCATGGCCGCCGATGGCCGTCGTATAGATTGTTTCCTGCGGGCGGCTGAGCCAGCTCACAGCACCGACACCGGCAATAGACGCAAGGCCAAGTGCGGCTGTAGCGCGCAAGAGGATTGGGACCGCTTTGCGGCGTCGCAGAAATGAAAAACCACGGTTTGCCGGCCGTTTGAGCGCACGCAGTCGATTGGCACGGTCCCAGACGCTCGCCGCACGCAAAAACGCAACCCGATTGTGTGGCGATTCCGAGAGCCATTTGTCGAGGTCGGCCTGATCGGTCGCTTTCCAATCCGCCAATTCCCTGCGGATGACCCAGTCACTCGCCAGCGCCGATATGACGGCGGCATCCTTACTCATGGCGATTTACCGGTGTCTGCCTGGAACAGATCTGTGAGCAGGGCGAGGCCGGAGGACAGATAGCGAAACGCCGTGCGCTCGCCGACGCCCATGCGGGACGCTATCTCGCGCGGTGAAAGGCCGTCGATCTTGCGCAGCAGTACGGCCGTTCGCCAATCTTCCGGCAATTGGCCCAGCACGGCCTGAAGGCGATGCAAATCCTGTCGCGCCATGGCGGCCCTTTCAGGGCCCGGTTCGTCCACCGCGATGCCCAATACATCGAGATCCGCCACCGCTTCTATGGAAACGATCTGTTCGCGCCTGATGCGTTCCACCACCACATTGCGCGCGATCGCAAAGCTCATCGCGCGGGTGGAAGCGGGGATTTCCTTCTGAGCGGCTTGATAGATTTCCACGTATACGTCCTGGCACAGATCGCGAATATCATTTTCGTTGCGCCAAATACGGCGCAGGAATCTGATCAGGACGGATTCAAGCGGCAGAACCTCGGCAACGAACCATGCATCCAAGCGCGAAACATCCGACGCCATGTCCGAGCGTCCAGCCCCGCCAGCTCCGCAATCGATATCCGGTGTTTCTGCCATCCCCCGCCTGCTGCTCGTCGTTTCGAGGGCACGAACACGTCCTGCAACTTAAGTCGAACGACGTGGAGAAAACTGCCAAAATTGTTTGCGATGGTGCGCAATAATATTTCGGGATAGATGGTGACGGGGCCACTCTTAAAGCAGCGGCGGCTATTCTCACACCCGACACGCAATCGAACCCAGCCGAGCGCTTACAAGGCTGTCACTTACCGAACAGGACGATTTGCGACCGAAAGAGGCTTTTCGGATCGGGAAAACAAATTTTCCCACCGCAATGCCTAATAGCCAGGTTTGAAAGGAAAAAGGGCAGCGGATTGCTCCGCCGCCCCAGAGAGGTTTGGGAAACCTGCCGAACTATCCGCCAAGGCCGATGCTGATGGTGGCGAAGGGACCGTAGAAATTGCGGTCATAGGTCTTGCGCGTGGCCAGGCCGCCATCCATCGCGCCGAAAAACGCATCGACGCGATAACCCATGCTGACCTTGGCGTTGGGGAACCGCAACGAAAAACCTGCAAAGCCGCCGATGTTGGGCACGATGACGGAACGGGACCTGGCAGTATCATGTACATTGGCGGGATACAGCGTTGGGAGCGGCCCAGAGCCATGCAGTTGGCTTCCGTGATGGGCCGTGGTGGTGTGGTGGGCCTGCATCTTCTGACGCCCAAAGAGCAGGGCTGCATTCAGCCCCCAATCCAATGAAACGGAATTCGTCTCCTCTCCACCGAACATCATCGCGCTGTCTTCCCAGGATAGCGACGGACCGGCCCCGTGAAAGCTCCGCGCCACGTTCATCTTGCCTGTATACAAATCCCAGTCCTGACGCGGAATTTTGAAAATGCCAGCGTTACCGGCGAACGTCGTGAGGTATTTGTAGTTGAACGTAGCATTGGGATCGGAATCTATCCTGACTTTTGAACGCGTCGTAAATTGCGCAAATCGGACGCCTGCGCTAAATGTCGATGTGCCGTGCGAACCGAAAACGCCCAATCCAACGTCCTTTCCAGCCTGGAAATCCAGTGTGAGACTCGTTGAATGCGTTTGTGCGGCAGTCGTTGCATATCGCTTCGCAGATGGAGACACCAGGGAAGTGATGTACTTCTCGGTGGCGGGAATGCTGATCAATGAGTGGGCGGAGGCTTGCGGAATCTCTTCATGCGAATTGCCGCTGCGATTGGCGCGGGCATACCGTACAGCCGCAGAGAATACCCAGTCTGTTCCTTCCGGCGCGAAGGAGATGCGCGCTTCCTGCCCAAACGAATAACGCGGCGGCCTCTGCACTTCGGCAGGCGGAGTGAACGGGTTCTCTAGCAGTGTCGTTACGAAAGGCGGAGCGAAGCTATCCTGTCCATCGGTGAGACGTTCGAGCTGGGCTCCGACCTCGATCCAGACGGTTGGCCGATTATCATCCGCAGCTGCCATTTGAGGCAGCGCGGCGACCAGCGCGAGCGCGGATGCGCCGGTCAGCAATCGCCGTTTGGCCCGTGATCCGCTATTTGTGATTATCAATTCGCTCATTGGATCCCCCTTACCAATTCTTCGTGACGCGGATGCCGATCAGCTTTGGATCGGTCAGGAACACGTTGGTCGTAAGGCCCGAGTCATCGCTGTTGAGGAACGTGCCGGTAATGGCCGTGGTATCGAACACGTTCTTGTCATAGAGCATCACCTGCCAACCGTTCTGGCTGGTGAGGATCAGCGTCACGTTCAAATTTGTATAGCCGCGCAACCGATCATAAGGGTTGTCATTGAAAACGCGCGCCCAGGAATAGTCTTGCCAGTAATAATCCGCGCGCAATGTGCCCGCCCAATCCGATGAAAGCGGGATCGTATATTGAGCGCCGCCGGAAACGGTGAGCGGGGGTGCATTGGGCAGCTGGTTTCCACCCAGGTCCTTGTCAATTCCCTCTCCCCCATTGGGAGCTGTGGAGATGTCAAACCCGGAATAGCCGGTTATCGTATCGAACTCATCGAGATCCGGCCTGTATCTGATTGTTGGGTTAGCCACATAAGGAAGGTTTGTTATTGGATCCATATGGGAATTGGGCGCGTATTGCACATATGCGCCGCAGCCTATGACGAATCCCTCCTGGATGGTGTACACAGGAACCACGCAGTTGGACGCTTGCGTCACAAATGGCTTTTCGACGATCCAGCCTGGATTACCGGCCGTACGGTCCATCAAATCGATTGCCTTCGCCCCCTTCGCCAAACGCGCATCTTCGTATCCGCCAGCAAAGTTGAATCGCAGACCTGGAACGGGCTCCCATGAGGCTTCAACTTCTGCACCCTTTACATGAGCGTCGAAATTCAGATTTATCGATGTGCGATCGACGATCTCCGAAATCTGATAGTTTTCGTAGTTGTAATAGAATCCACTGATGTTCAACGTCATCGCGCCGTCGAACAGCGTGTTCTTCGTGCCCAATTCGAACGCATCCACGAATTCGGGTTTGAAGGTCAGTGGATGGATAGGATTGCTGACTTCGGTGGGTATTCTACTGCCGCCATAGGCCAGCAAGACGGCACCGGGAGGGTTTGCACCGCCAGCTTTGTATCCATGAGAATATGATCCGTAGACCAAAGTCTGATCGGTGAAGTCGAGTTTAGGCGTCCAGTTTATGGCGGCGCGTCCGGTGAATTGGTCCCATACCTGGTTTACAACACCGGTTATCGGATAGCCCCAACCATCCACCAGCAGTTCGCTCGGAATCTCTGTGAAATGCTTACGATCATCGGTCCATCGCAAGCCGGCGATCAATTTGAGGTCCTGAAAAATATTGTAGTACGCTTCGCCGAACGCCGCATACGAATTCAGAACGTATGGGTTCTGGCTTCGGAAATAGTTGTGACCGTTGCCATCCAGTGCCGTGATTGGGTTTGGGTCGATGTAGGCGCAGGCTCCAGGGCTATGCGCCGCCGACGGATCTGGTAAAGAAAGGCCGCTAAAGAGGCAGTATGAATTATCCGAAACGCCGGGAACGTATGCCGGGCAATCTAGAAAGCTGCAACCCAAACCCGGCGCTGCAGTAGCCGCTGTCAACGAGTTGATGAAAACATAATAATCTTCGTCAGTCTCATAATGCAGGTAGTTGCCACCGATACTAAAATTGAATGGCCCGCTTAAATTCGATGCTAGTCGGAATTCCTGGCTCAACTGCCAGGCATGTTCATCCGACAGATCTTCCAAAACCAGCCTGTCGCTGCAGCCCAGCTGCGGATCGCAGAAAATGCCGCCGGGGAGACAGGTCGTGCCACCGCCGATGCAGACGGTGAGATCATCGGGTGTAAATCGGCTGTCGCCGGGATAGGCCGCAAAAACACCCGGCACGGTATTGAAGCGGTTGTAGTCTTCCTGAGACCATAGAAAGTCATGGTTGAATGCCGTTTGTGAGCTCAGCGTTAGAGATGGGGAAAACGAATAGTCAGTGTTCAATTCAACAATATCGTTCTTTACGCGATACGAAGGATTGAAGGCCGTCTCAATGACACGCAAGTTTTGCGATTGCGTTCTGCTGGCATACGGATCGGCGACGGTAACCGGTAATCCGAGGGCAGCCGCTCCAAAGTAATAGGGAAGCGAATAGCCGTTCGGCACTTCAAAAGCTTCGGGCGAATAAAGCGAACTCATCTGACAGCCTTGGCTGCCATAGTTCGCAGAATTGAATATTGCCGTGCTCGCGCCGTAGGGCGCGGTTGCAGCCTCATCGCCGCCGAAAATGTCGGCAATCGGCTGACGATGACACAGCTGTTTCGCCGTGCGCATGCGATCGTCGTTTTCGGAGAAATGTTCCCAGACGAGCGTGGTTTGTAGCCCTTCAAAAGGCTTGAGGCCGATGGAGACGCGGCTGGACCACAAGTCACGGCCGTCGATGCGCTGATCGGTGATATCGTTGAAGGAATATCCCTGCCGCTTTGTCCATTCGCCGGCGATGCGGATGTCGAGGCGGTCGTCCACGATGGGGATGTTGATCATGCCTTCGAGGCGTTTCTGGTGATAGTTGCCGATCTCGCCGCTGGCCAACGCTTCGAATTGATCGCTCGGTTTGGCAGAGGTGAGATTGACGACGCCTGCTGTTGCGTTTCGTCCATAGAGCGTGCCTTGCGGCCCACGCAGAACTTCGACCTGTGCGACGTCGTAGAATTCCTGTTCGAAGAAATGGTTTCTGATGAACGGGATGTCATTGAATGCAACAGCAACTGCGGGATCGGTTGTCACCGAAATGGCTTGCGTACCAATACCGCGAATGTTGATGCTATAGCCGGTGAAGTTTGTCTTTGTGAAGGTGAGATTCGGAACCTGCTTCACCAGATCGGGGCCACCTGCTGTTTGGGTGGCCGTTAATTGCTCCTGCGACAGGGCGGTAATTGAGATGGGAATGCTTTGAACATCGGCGCCACCAAGCTTGGAGGAGGTGACGGTCACTGTTTCGACGGCCGCGCGCGCAGGTGCGGCTTGCGCGAGAAGCATCGGCTGCACGCTTTCCTCGCTGCGCTGATCGGGTAGGATCACCACGCCGCCCTGCTCCTCTCGCGCGATAAAGCCGGTGCCGCGCAAGATGCGCGCAAGCGCGGCCTCGGTTGGCAACGATCCCTGCACGCCGGGGCTTCTGATGCCTTTTACGGTCTGGCCGGAATACATCAGCGAGATGCCGGCCTGTTTCACATAAGCGTCCAGTGCGGTTTTGAGGTCGCCTGCGGGGACGTTGAAGTCCGCTGCTTGTACGACGGTCGTCCAAACGGCAAGGCAGGTGCCGATGGCGAGGTGTGTTTTCAACTTCATTGTTTAAGCCCCCTGATATATGCGGACCGGCGCGCGTTCAGCGCGAGATCACGATCTCACTTCCGCGGTTTTCGACCTGGAGATTGAAAAGTGCCTGCGCCGAGCGGACGAACAGCCCGACATTGTTGGCCGGCAGCGTGGCGTTAAGTGTAAGCTGGCCGGTGCCCGCGCCCACGATCACGATCTTCTGCTGGTTGTAGCGGTTGAGTTCGGCCGCGGCATCGGCCAGCGACGCGTTGTCGAATACGATCACGCCGCGCCGCCAGCCCAGCTGTTCCTGCAATTTACGCTGGGGCCGTTTGGTAACGGAAAGGTCACTGGCGGTGGCAATGGCGCGATCGCCGGGCAACAGCAATGCGGATTTCGCGTTCGCAGTATCTACGCGCGCCTTTCCCTCAACGAGGTCCACTTCAAGTCGTCCGGTTTCGCGGCGTGCAAGGAATTGCGTGCCGATATCGGTGATGCGCTGACGTCCGGCCTCCACCACGAATGGGCGTTTCTCATCGTGTACGATCTGAAAGAAGGCTTCGCCGCGGTCCAGTGTAACGTAACGATGATTAGGCGCGATGTCGGCGCGCAAGGTGGTTTCGGTGTTGAGTTCGATTTGCGAACCGTCGGCCAGCGTGATGATTTCGTGACCGCCAAGACCGGTGGAATAGGTTTGCTGACCGCCATCGCGATACTGCGGACCATTGAGCAGCACCACCGCGCCACCGCCGAGCACCGCCGCTGCGGCGAGAGCGGCAACGAGTTTCGGCAACGCAGGGCGCAACACGGCAAAGATACCGGACGCCGTACGCGGGCGGCGCGGACGCAGCGCTTGCAGGCGCTCGGTGCGATCGAGCCCGCCTGCCAAACGCCAATAGGCGACGGCGTTGCTCGAAGATTCCTCAAGCCATGCGTCGAGAGCAGACTGATCTTCCGCAGACCAGTCTTTCCAGTAACGGCGGCGCTGCAGCCATTCGGCGGCACGTTCTTCTACGGCGCTTGCGCAAACGGGTTCGGCCGGGGTCATGATTTCTTCTCCCGGGCGATGTCCTCGCCATACATGATGTTGGTGAGCACACGCAGGCCCTGCGCGAGGTGCACCGAAACGGTAGGACGCGAGATGTTCATGCGTTCGGCGATCTCATGGCCGGCCAGCCCTTCTACATGGGCAAGCACCACGGCTTCGCGGCAACGCGGCGGAAGCTGATCCAACGCATCCTGAAGACGGCGCAGCTCGTCGCGCGCGATCACCGCCTGATCGACACCGGGCGCATCCATTGCGGCGCCCAGCGCATCCACATCGGCAATCACCTCGATGGGGACGACATGTTCGTCGCGCAGCTTGTTGATGACGAGATTGCGCGCGGTCGTCAGCACGAAGCGCTTGGTATGTTGCGGAAGCTCCTTGCGCGCCGCCGACCAGATGCGAGCATAGACTTCCTGGCGCAGATCGACGATGTCGCTCTGATTGCGCCAATTGCGGTGGAGGAACTGCATGAGGATCGGTTCCAACGGCAGAACCTCGCGGATGAACCAAGCCGCAACGCCTTGCGCACCGGAGGGCATGGGATGCTCCCGCGTGCCCTCGCCTTTGCGACCGTTGTCCGGGCTCTTGATCATCCCCCGCGAACGTCCTGCCGATTGAGGGTTCGAAGTTTCGCTTTCTCTGACCCCATAGACACGGGGGGAGCGCGAGAATTAGTATGGGTTCGGAAAAATTTCTCGGCGCAATAATGTTGCCCGGAAGCGAGGCCGGTTGAGGCTCTGCCGCCTTTATTGGGCTTGGCCGAACCGGGTTTTGCCAACCGCCAAGTGAAGGCTGGTCGCGGCACGGGCCTATCGGCCGATGCAATGCACTCGACTGCAAAAGGCGAAAGCGGCGGATCGTTTCGCCATTTTCTATCGGGTGGAAAGAAAAAAACGGCGAGGTCGCCCTCGCCGTCTTTTTCGGCGAATCCTTTAACTCACCAATTCTTGGTGATGCGCAGTCCGAACAAGCGCGGATCGGTGACGAAGACGTTGGTGGTCAGGCCAGTATCATCCGTATTGAGGAACGCACCCGTAATCGCCGTCGTATCGAACACGTTCTTCATATAGGCCATCGCCTGCCAACCATCCTGATTGGTGAGGATCAGCGAGAGGTTTACGTTCGTATAGCCGTGGATCTGATCATAGGGTTTGTCGTTGTAGACTCGCGCAAAGGTGTTGCCCTGCCAATACCCATCGACGCGTGCCGTTGCTGCCCAATCTGCGCTAACCGGCATAGAATATTGCGCGCCCGCAGAGAGTGTGAATGGCGGTGCATTGGGAAGTTTGTTGCCACTCAGGTCTTTGTCAAAGCCTTGACCGCCATTGGGCGCGGTAGCAGGATCGAAATCGGGCGTTGTAAATCCTTCATTGTAGACACCTAGGCATCCGGCGAACGAGAGACTTGTGCCAGACGCCATAAGTTGGTTCACGACCCCTGTCGGGAGAATGCAATTGGATGTCCCGGCAATGAACGGTTTGAGGACCAGCCAACCTGCATGCCCCGCCGTGCGATCCATCAGATCGATGGCCTGCGAGCCGTTGTCGAGTGTTGCGTCCTCATAACCGCCCGAAAGATTGAACCGCAATCCAGGAAGGGGTTCCCAGGTGGCTTCCGCCTCCGCTCCCTTGACATGTGCGTTGAAATTCAGATTGACCGATGTGCGGTCAACAATCTGCGATATCTGATAGTTCTGATATTTGTAGTAAAAAACATCGGCATTGAACGTCATTGCGCCGTCAAGAAGCGTGTTCTTTGTTCCAAGTTCGAAAGCATCCACGAATTCCGGCTTGAAAGTCAGCGGGTGCGTCTTGTTGCTGGACGAATCGAAACAGTAGATAGGGCTGTAACACGGTAGCGGAACGACCCCCGGCGGATTTGCGCCGCCACCTTTGTAACCGCGCGAATACGAGCCATAGAACAGCGATTGGTCGGTGAAATCGAGCTTGGGGGTCCAGTTGGCAACGAACCGCCCCGTCCATTCTTTCCATTCCTGATCGAGAACGCCCTCGACGGGATAGCCTTTGCCCGCAAACGCCACCCAGCTCGGAATTTCGACGAAATGCTTCCTGTCGTCTGTCCAGCGCAAGCCGCCCGTCAGCTTCACATCCGGCGTGACCTGATAGTAGACCTCGCCGAACCCGGCCCAGGAATTCAGGTTATAAGGATTTTGACTGCGGAAATAATTGTGACCCTGGCCATCGATCTGATCGAGCGGATTGGGATCGACATACGAGCAACCACCCCCACCGAGAGGATCGAGAGTTGTCGGATCGGCCGGTTTCGGGTTGCAACCATTTATGATCGCGGGATTGAACGGAGCGTGAGGTACGTCGGCGGAAGTCACGCCACCAGGAAAAGTATTTTTAATTTCTGCGTAGAGAGAAATTGCATTTATGAAGACATAGTAATCTTCCACGGTCTGGTAATGAAGATAGTTGGCGCCGACGCTGAAGTTAAGAGGCCCACTGAAGTTTGAAGCCAGCCGCAATTCCTGCGAGAACTGTTGCGCGCGCTCTTGCGACAGATCTTCACCAACCAATCTGCTGGAACATCCCAATTGCGGATCGCAAAATTCCCCGTCCTGCCCAATAAGGCCGGGGCACCAATTGGCAATGGTTGGATCATCCACGAACAGCCCGGGCGTTGTATTGAACCGATTGTAATCTTCTGTCGAATACAACATATCCCTGTTGAACCCCGTCTGTGACGTGAACGTCAGGGCGTCGGCGATCTTGTAGTCCGCATTCAGCTCGAAGGTGTCGTTCTTCGCTCTGTATTTGGGATCGAGAAGTGAATTGACGACTCGCAAATTTTGTGACTGTTGTAGGTCCGCATAAGGATTGATGCCGCCGGGAATGAAACTATATAGCTCCACCGCCGCGACAAACGGAAGGGCGCCGGCGCTAGGCGTTTGAAAAGCGGTGGGACCGTAGAGCGGGCCCATCGCGCACCCCAGAGACAGGAAATTTGCGTTGTACCCGACAACAGGCTGCGGCCCAGCAGGACCGTCGACGACGGACGGAGGCTCAGCCCGCGTGCAAAGTTGTTTGGTCGAACGCGCGCGGTCGTCGTCTTCCTGGAAATGCTCCCAGACAAAATTCGCCGTGAATTTTTCAACCGGATGAACGAGAAGCGAAACGCGGCTGGACCACAAATCGCGACCATCCATTGGTTTATTTGTTTGCTCGTTGAACGCGTAACCATCGCGCTTTGTCCATTCGCCCGCGATGCGGAGCTCAAGCTGGTCGCCGATGATGGGGATATTCAGCATACCTTCCATGCGGCGATTGTTGTAGTTGCCGACATCGAGTGAGGCCATCGCTTCATACTGATCGGTCGGCCTGGCGGAGCTCAGATTTACGACGCCCGCTGTGGCGTTGCGCCCATAAAGCGTGCCTTGCGGGCCGCGCAGCACCTCGACATTGCTAACGTCGTAGAATTCCTGTTCGAAGAAATGATTGCGGATGAACGGAATATCGTTGAACGCAACCGCCACGGCCGGATCGGTGGTGACAGAAATCGCCTGGGTGCCGATGCCGCGTATCTGGATATTATACCCGGTGAAATTGGTTTTGGAGAATGTCAGGTTCGGCACCTGCTTCACGAGGTCAGGACCGCCATTGGTCTGCGTCGCCGTTAGTTGCTCCTGCGACAGCGCCGTGATCGAAATCGGAATGCTCTGAACATCCGCACCACCAAGTTTCGACGATGTCACCGTAACCGTTTCAACAGCAGAATGCGCCGGAGCGGCCTGGGCCAGTTGCATCGTCTGAATGTCATCAGCCGAAGACGATTGCTGTCTTACAATCGCAGTGACTCCGGAGTCGCGTTGTGTGGTAAATCCCGTGCCGGACAGAATTTTTGTGAGGGCAGCGTCCGGCGATATGTCTCCCTTGGCGCCATTGGTGCGAACGCCCTTTACTGCATCTAGGGAAATAACGAGCGCGGCACCGGATTGAGCCATGTAGGCACTTAGTGCCGTGCCAAGGTCACCATCGGGAATATTAAAATCCTTGGCATTTGCCACACCGGCCAGTAGCGCCATGCTAGCGCTGGCAGCGAGAACTTCCTGTAGGCGTTTGTGCATACTATCCCCCTGTTATTCGTAACGGACTTGGTGAGTTACTTGCTGCCCTGCTTGGAAGACACGATGATTTCCTCCCCGCGTTGAACGACCGCGACGCCCAGGACTGCCTTGGCGACGCGGCCGAATAGTTCGACATCGTTCACCGGAAATTTTCCCATGATGGCAAGCCGCGCTGTATTGGGATCGCTTATGACGATTTTGCGGCTGTTGTAGCGATTGAACTGCTCAGCCACTTCGGCGAGCGTGGCGTGCGTGAAAACCAGCATTCCTTGGCGCCAGGCGAGTTGATCGCTAAGAATGGCTGGCGCCCTCTTGGTCACTGAAACCGTATTCGGGCCTGCCACCGCCACATCGCCAGGAGCAAGAACGGCCGACGCGTGCTCGGTCCCGCCGGCATCCACGCGAGCCTTTCCTTCGACGAGCGTGACAATGAGGTGTTGTGCAGCGCCGCTTACAGCGAATTTTGTTCCAAGATCGGTGATCCTGTGGCCGTATGCGCTTACAACAAAAGGATGGGCCGCATTGTGTTTGATCTGAAAGAACGCTTCTCCCTTCACGAGAGTTACCGAGCGCGGATTGCCCTTTGCTATCTGAAGTATCGTGTCGGTGTTCAGTTCGACTTGCGACCCATCCGATAAAGCTATGATTTCACGGCCACCTACAGGCGTGTTGTAAGTCGTTTCGGACGGCATGTTGCGAATGCCCGCAATCGCGAAAATCGTTCCGCCAGCAACGACAACGGCGCCAGCGGCAAATTTGACAAACCTCTTGCTCGATCGCCCGCTGGAAGTGCTCGTGCTTTCGCGCATCGGCGAGCGCAAAGCAGCCAGTCGGTTCGCACGGCCCCAAACATCGCGAAGGCGAAGGTAAGTCACCATGTGAGCGGACGCTTCCGCGAGCCAAGCGTTCAGTTCGGACTGGTCGGCTTCGCTCAGTGCGTCATGTTCCTGACGTGCGAGCCAGCGGGCGGCAGTGGCCTCGACGGCACTTGCATGTACATTCTTCCAGATGTCTTCGAGATCGGGTTCGCTCACAGCGGTCCTCCACCATTTCCGGAATCGCTGTGCATATGATTGGCAAGACCAACCATGCCAATGGCGAGATATTCGTTGACCGTATCGACACCGATCCCCATGCGCGCTGCTATTTCGCGAATGGTCAGCCCCTCGATCTTTTTGAGCACGACAGCTTCGCGACAACGTGGCGACAGATGTTCAAGCGCGGCCTGAAGCTGGCGAAACTCTTGACGCGCGATGGCGTTGCGTTCCGGCCCAGGCATTTCTTCAGCAATTTCAAGCTCGGCCAGATCGGCCACGGCCTCTATCGACACGATCCGCTCGCGACGCATGCGGTCGATGACCAAGTTGCGCGCAGTTGTGATAACGAATGGCTTAACCGGATCGGGAATCTTTTTCTGGGCTGCTTCGTATACGCGTACATATACGTCCTGCCTTATATCGGCAGCATCGCCATCGTTGCGAACGCATCGACGCAGGAATTGCATAAGCGCAGCCTCTAGTGGCAGCACCTCGCGGATGAACCATTCACCGATGTCCGAAACAGTCATGATCCTACCGGCACCTTGCGTGCCGGGGCCCTCACGACCGGTTCCAGATCTATCGACCATCCCCCGCAAGCGTCCTGTCCAGCTGAGGGGTTCAGCTTAACCCCTCAATAGGAAAAACGACCGGAGATGCGAGAGTCTGGGGGATAGATCGGAAAATAATTTTATTGCTGCTCGATCAGGGGAGCGCCACCGGATTCATGTATCGGGTGTGCATCCTTCAAATGGATCGGCACGTCTCCCAGATAGGCTCCCGGCTTCCTCCCACTGCATCATGTGGCGGCAAAGACCGGCCACATACGGAAGCCTGTGACCTCCGGCGAGAGAAAAGGCCCATTACGGAAGCCCGATACTTACCTGAGCGAACGGCCCATAGAAGCCGCGCATTTCTTTTTCGGATGTGGTGAGCCCGCCATCGATGGCACCGAAGAAGAAATCGGCCCGGTAACCGAAACTGATCCGGCTGTTCGGCAGCCGCCAGGAAAGGCCGGCGAAGGCGCCGACATTCGGCACGACGACGGTTCTGTCGCGTCTTGGCGTCTCTGTCGAATGCGAAAGGACTCGGGCGGCATATCCCACGCCTGTTTTATAATACTGCGCATTTTGGGTGTGCAGGGAGACGTGTGCCTTTTGCTGGCCAAAGAGGATGGCGGCATTGGCGCCCCAGTCGAATGAAACATTGTCGTCCGCCGATCCTATCAGCGGCTCGGCGCCATCCCAGGAGACGGACGGGCCCGCGCCGCTGAAACTGCGCGTGAAGATGGCCTGCGCCGTGTGCGAAACTTCGCTTGGGCTGTATTTTGCGGGGGCGGAAACGAACGCTGTAAGCTGGGCGTCGGACTTCTCGTTCAACTGTACCGCGCGCACGCCAAAATGAAGGGTGGACTTCCCACCCCGGAACGCACCAATTCCCACATCCTTGCCGACGCTGAAATCCAGAATGGCGTGGGAGGAATGGCTCTGCTGCCTGGAATTGGCGAAGTCGTAATTGGAGAGGACGTATTTTTGGCTGAGCCCCTGAGTCTTGAAGATATAGGACTGATCGTGGTTGCGCTTGGGGCCGAACTGCGCACGGCCGTAGCGCAGGGATGCCGAATAGACCCAATCGGAATCATGAGGCTGGATTGTGACCGCGCCGTTGAAATCATATCCCACGGACGGCACCCGGCCGAAGGGCTCGGGCGGCGGATTTGAAATGGGCGGTGTCAGGTTGGGCGGCAACCAGCTCGCCCCGGCGTTGCTTATCTGATCGAACGCCCCGCCCAGATCGATCCAGACCGTGGGGCGGTCCGAATCCCCGGCAAGGGCCGAGCGCGATCCATATAGCGATGCCATCAGCACAATTGCCGAGGCACTCGTCAGCAATCGTCTGCGAAAATTTCCCGGCGCGGTGTTCACAAGTTCGCTCATCTGTTTCCCCCTACCAGTTCTTGGTGACGCGAATGCCGATCAGTTTCGGATCGGTCGTGAACACGTTGGTTGTCAACGCCGTGTCGTCGCTGTTCAGGAACGTGCCGGTGATGGCCGTGGTGTTGAACACGTTCTTGTCATAGAGCATCACCTGCCAGCCGTTCTGGCTGGTGAGGATCAGTGTCAGGTTTACGTTGGTATAGCCGCGCAACCGGTCATAGGGATTGTCGTTGAACACACGCGCCCAGGAATAATCCTGCCAATAGTAATCCCCGCGCAGAGTGGCCGCCCAATCCGATGTCAGCGGCACGGTGTATTGCGCGCCAAAGGTGACCGTCAGCGGCGGTGCATTCGGCAGTTGATTGCCGGAGAGATCCTTGTCGAAGCCTTCGCCGTTGTTCGGCGCAGTGGAAGGATCGAAGGTGGATGGAATGCCATAGAGAAAATTGATCGGATCGGTGCCTTCCTCCAAAACGGGATCGATGTGAAGCGAATAAGCGGCAGCGCACGCATATCCGAACTGTATGGAAGAGATATATTCGCCGCCGGAGAAGAAATTGTTGCCGACAGTACCTCCTCCCAGCGATTTATCCGCAATTGCAGCTTCCACCAGATCGGCCACTTCATACTGCGGCAGGATGCAGTTCGATGAGGCGAAAGGGGTCGGCTTGACGACCAGCCAATCGGTATGGCCGGCGGTGCGATCCATCAAGTCAATCGATTGCGAGCCTTTTGCCAGTTTCGAATCTTCCCAACCGCCTGCGAAATTGAAGCGCAGCCCCGGCAATGGCTCCCAGGTGGTTTCAAGTTCTGCGCCCCGCACATTGGCGTCGAAGTTCAGATTGACCGACGTGCGATCGACGATTTCGGAAATCTGATAACTTTTGTAATCGTAGTAAAACAGATTGCCGTTCACCGTCAGCGTGCCATCGAGCAGCGTGTTTTTCGTGCCGACTTCGAAGGCGTTGACGAATTCGGGTGCGAAAGTCAGCGGATGAACCACCGAGGTGCCTGCGAAGATAAAGCTGGTGAGGGATGGCGGGTTGGCGCCACCAGCCTTGTAGCCATGTGAGTACGACGCATAGACAAGGGTCTGGTCGGTGAAATTGAGCTTCGGCGTCCAATTGGCGACGGCGCGGCCGGTGAATTCGGCCCAATGCTGATCGAGCGCACCCGCGACCGGATATCCCCATGCATTGTTGAGAAGTTGGCTGGGAATCTCGACAAAATGCTTGCTGTCGTCCGTCCAGCGCAGGCCGCCCGTGAGTTTCAGTTCGTCAAGCAGCTGATAGTAAACTTCGCCGAAACCCGCATATGAACTCAGCACATAAGGATTGGTGTTGCGGAAGTAGTTGTGACCCTGCCCGTCGAATCCGGGAGTCAGAGGCGTTCCATCGACATAGGGGCAATTGAAGAGGGGTAGTGTTTTCCCCGGCGGCGGAAGGGCCTGCGGCTGGGGTATCCCGTTACAAAGACCATTGGCGGTATAGGCAGATCCGGACGGCAGGTCTTCATATCTCGAGAGCAACGTGAGCAGATTGATGAAGACATAATAGTCTTCCTTCGTTTCATAATGCAGATAGTTGCCGCCGAAGCTGAAATTGAGCGGCCCGCTGAAGTTGGATGTGAGGCGCAATTCCTGGCTGATCTGCCAGGCGTGCTCCTGGCTCAGATCCTGACCGACAAGCTTGTCCGAACACCCCAGTTGCGGATCGCACAATATGCCGCCCGGCGTGTAGGGCACGCCGGCATTGTAGCCGCCAAGAGGGCCCGCACCGGGATTGGGTTCGTCGTATGACGTAAAAAACAGCCCGGGTGTGGAATTGAAGCGATTGAAATCTTCCGATGAGGCAAGGAAGTCGTGATTGTAACTGGTTTCCGACGTGAGCTTCAGTGCTGACGTGATATCATAGTCGGCCATGAACTCCACAATATCGTTCTTGGCCTTGTAGAAAGGTTTGAGCGCCGATTGGATGACGCGCAGGTTCGATGACTGCGTTTTGCTCGTATAGGGGTCGATACCTTCTATCAGAAAAGTGAATTGCGAAGCATACACAAATGGGAGGGCTGCACCGTTGGGGGTTTCATAAGAGTTTGGCGAATATAGGGACGCCATCGTGCAACCCTGGCTCAACGCGCCTCTCGCAGAAGGGTTCTGGCTGATATCGATGACATCGCCTGCGGAAATCGGGGCGAGAGGGTTTCCAAAAAAATCATGGGGAACGAACGATGCGTTAAACGGCCCGACCTGCGTCGGCCCCGGATCGGAGTGACAGAGTTGCTTGGTGGAACGTTCTCGATCGTCGTCTTCGTTGAAATGTTCCCAGACCAAATAGGCCTGAAGGTTTTGCATCGGCTTCAGGCCTAGCGTGACGCGTCCCGACCACAAATTGCGCCCATCGACGCGTTCGCCTGTGGTTTCATTGAAAGTGTAACCCTGACGCTTGGTCCACTCGCCGGCAACGCGCAGATCAACCCTGTCATCAGTGATCGGCAGATTGACCATGGCCTCGAAACGGCGCTCTTTGTAATTTCCGATATCGCCTGAGAGCATTGCCTCGAACTGGTCGGTTGGTTTGGCCGATGTGATGTTCACCACACCCGCTGTTGCGTTTCGGCCATAGAGCGTGCCTTGGGGCCCGCGCAAAACCTGAACCTGGCCGACGTCGAAGAATTCCTGTTCAAAGAAGTGGTTGCGGATGAAGGGCGTATCGTTGAACGCCACCGCCACGGCAGGATCGGTGGTGACGGAGATGGCTTGTGTGCCGATCCCGCGGATCTGGATGTTGTAACCGGTGAAATTCGTTTTCGAAAACGTCAGGTTCGGAACCTGTTTGACGAGATCCGGGCCGCCGGCGGTCTGGGTCGCGGTAAGCTGCTCTTGGCTGAGTGCGGTGATGGCAATCGGCACGCTCTGCACGTCCGCGCCACCGAGTTTGGAGGATGTCACCGTCACGGTTTCCACAGCCGCGTGCGAAGGCGCCGCCTGGGCAAGTTCCATCGAACCTTCAAGCGCGGAGCGCTCGTCGCGTACGATGCCCACCGCTCCCGTTGCGTTGCGATATTCGGTGAAACCGGTTCCGGAGAGAATTTTCGACAATGCATCGGGAGCTGAAAGATCTCCTCTTGCACCTCCCGTGCGCCTGCCTTTCACCGCCTCCAGCGAATACATCAGCGTGACACCCGATTGCTTGACGTAAGCATCCAGCGCCGATTTCAGTTCCCCGCCGGGGATATCGAAATCATGGGCAAGCGCCGTGCCCACACTCAAAACGCCGATGGCGCTTGCGAAAACCGTGCCGAGATAAAATGATTTCGTCATATTCCCCCCAAATCCGTATCGCGACACTCTCGCGGCCTGCATGGCTGAATATCTCGATGTGCCGCCCTCTCAACGCGAGATCACGGTTACGCCTCCGTGATCTTCAACCTTCAATCCCAGAACGTGCTGCGCCAGTTCGGCGAACGCTGCGACATCGTTCTTGGAAAACTTTCCGCCAATGGTCAGGCGTTCGACATCCGCTCCCGTCACCACGACTTTTTCGGCGTTGTAACGGTTGAATTCGGCGGCCGCGTCGGCGAGCGTCGTGTTCTCGAAGGTCAGCACGCCGTTACGCCAGCCAAGCTCTTTTGCCAGTTCCGCTTCCGGCTTGTGCTGCAGCGGCATGGCGTTCGCCGAACTGACCACCACATCGCCGCGCGTAAGCGAAATGGAACGCGCCTTGGCGCCGCTGTTGGATTCGAGCTGAACTTTTCCTTCCATCACCGCCACCTGCAGTCGATGCGGTTCGCGCCGTACGGTAAACTTCGTGCCCAGGTCTATGACGCGATCCTTGCCTGCGAGAACGACGAACGGGCGCGAGGCATCGTGCCTGATCTGGAAATAAGCCTCGCCCTTCTCCAACCAGACTTTTCGCTCCCGCGTGCCCACCTCGATGCGCAGCCGTGTATCGGTGTTCAATTCGATCTGCGAACCATCGGCGAGCTTCAGGGTTTCGTGGCCGCCGATGCCTGTTCCATAGGTTTTGACGCGCGGCGCGAAGAGCGGCGGCAGCAGCGCACTGCCGATTACCGCGGCGACCGCCAGGGTGGCGGCCGCCCCCATCAGCAGGGGAAGCATCCGCCGCTGCGTTGCCTGCGACGGAACGGGAGCGCGCACGATACGCAACGCGGTAAGCCGCCCGCTATTTTCCCATGCTGCGCTCACCCGCAAATAAGCCGTCATGTGCGTTGGCGATTGCGCCAACCATCCGTCCAGCTCTGCCTGATCCTTTTCGGTCCAGGTCCAGAATTTGCTGCGTTGCAGCCAATCGGCGGCTTGGGCGCGAATGGCTTTCGCGCTTGGCAGGGGATCGCGAGATATCGTGTTCAAGGCTTTCTCCCAAACTCTGCGTCGTCACCAAAAAGAATTTCAGCCAACGCATTCATTCCATTGGCGAGATGCTCCGAAACGGTTGAAGCGCCTATATTCAGGCGCTGCGAAATTTCCCGCCCCGAAAGCCCTTCAATCCGTCCCATCACAATCACCTCGCGGCAACGCGGCGGCAGGCGGTCGAGCGCTGCCTGCAGGCGGCGCAACTCATCCTGCGCCATCACGCTGCGATCGGGGCCCGGTGCATCGAGGGCCACGCCCAGCGCCTCCAGATCGGCCACCGCCTCGATCGGCACCACATGCTCGTGGCGCACGCGATCAATCAGAAGATTGCGCGCGATGGCGAAGACAAACGGCTTCACCGGCTCGGGAATCTTCTCGCAGGCTGCCTCATAAACCCGCGCGTAGACTTCCTGCGCGAGATCATCGAGATCGCTCTTGTTCGGCCAGCTCCGCCGCAGGAACTGCATCAGCGCGGCCTCAAGCGGCAACACCTCTAGCACGAACCAGCCATTGACGTCGGGCGCGCTCATGCCGGCGCTGCGAAGGCGCAAATCGGCATTTTCACGTCCGTTATCCGATATCTCGCCCATTCCCCTGAAGCTTTCCGCCTTTCGGCGCCGAAGTGAATGCTTCATAGGGATAAACGGATCGGCCCGAAGGGATTTCGGGTCCGCATGCAGATTCTTTTGAACAATCGCCGGCGCGAGGCGTCCTGGCGGGGCAATATTGTTGCTGGTGGAGCGTCCCATCGCCTTGGCGATATGTGCGATCGCAACGACGGCGCACAAACGGCTCTACACTCTCGAAGACGATTGGCTTCCAGAGGCGGGGGCGCGGGAATGGAAGAAATTTTGTTGCGGGAAAATAGTGCGCCGATCGCTGCCGGCGGTTTGGCCTAATGTCCGCGCCTGCCGCAATCCAGAGTCTCGCGCGCCGATAGGGAGCCGCAGAATAAAAAAACGGCGGGCCCCAGCCCGCCGCCATTTTCAGAAGCAATATTGCGACCGGAAATCAGCCCCCAAGGCCTATACTGATGGTGGCATAGGGCCCGTGAAAGCCGACGTCTGCCGTGCTGCGCGTGTCCAGCCCGCTGTCCTTCGCACCGAAGAAGAAATCCGCGCGGTAACCCGCGCTGATCTTTGCGTTGATGAAGCGAAACGAAAGCCCCGCAAATCCGCCGATGTTTGGAACGGTGACCATTCGCGAGCGTGAGCGTGTCACATGCGGATATGGAATAGCCGCTCCGTCGTAATGCCCATTTTTGATTATCACCGTCGATTGATGACTGATATTCGCCTTCTGTCGCCCGAACAAGATTGCCGCGTTCACGCCCCAATCCAGCGCGAGTTGTCCGTCATCAACCGTCCCCAGAAGCCCGGTGGTGTTTTTTATCGAGAGTGATGGTCCGAGCGCTCGCAAACTGTCGGCGCGGTCCATCACTGCTGCAGAGCCATGGCCCGGGGTGAAAATTTTGTACTTGGTGCTTAGGAGCACGATCGTACCTTGCTCGAATTTGGCGTCGGGATGGGCGTTGATGTTTCCCTTCGATTTGGCACTCATCTGCGCGTATCTGGCGCCAAAGCTGATGATGGAGTCCGTACCTTGGCCAAGCAGGCCAATACCGATATCTTTTCCGACCTGGAAATCCATGATCGCATGGGATTCACTGTTCGAGACTGATCCTTCCGCGTAAAGACTGGTGGAGGGTATGATCGTTCCGCGTATCCAGTCTTTCAGCGGCCCGGGTGCAATGATCGCCTTCTTGTCAAGGAAACGCCGTACAGTGTGCACACGGCCATATCGGCCAGAGACAGCAAACACCCAATCTGAGCCCTGTGGTTGGAATGAGATGCTTCCTTCACCGCCATAGGTCCGGCCCAGCGACTGCTCTAATGTTACAAAGGATACGAGGCCGTTGGCTCGGTTGTAGGCATCCAGCGGTGGAACGAAGGGATCGCTCTCGCCGGTAAGGCTTTCGAAATGCCAACCGCCTTCGATCCATACGGTGGGACGTTCGTTGTCTGCCGCTTGGGCACTTCCGCCATAGGCAGCGAGAGCGAGTGCGGAAGCCGTCGTGAGCAGAGTCTTGCGGATTTTTGCCGCTTGGTTCGTTGTGCTGCAAAGTTCATTCATGGCGCGATCCCCCCTTACCAGTTCTTCGTGACGCGAACACCGAACAGACGCGGATCGGTGAGGAACACGTTGGTCGTGAGTCCACTATCATCGCTGTTCAGGAAGGTGCCGGTGATGGCCGTCGTGTCGAAGACGTTCTTTATATAACCCGTCGCTTGCCAACCGTTCTGGCTGGTGAGGATAAGCGCCAGATTGAAAGTCTTGTAACCGCGCAGGCGATCATAGGGATCATCATTGATGATGCGGGCCCAGGAAGACGCTTGCCAATAGAAATCGCCGTGCAACGTCGCCGCCCAATCTTGCGTTACCGGCATCGAATATTCTGCTGTGAACGAGGTCGTGAAATGCGGAGCGTTCGGGAGCTCGTTGCCGCTCAGATCCTTGAAGAAACCTTCACCGTTGTTCGGTGCAGGCCCGTAATCGATGCCGGCCCAAGTGTTCTGTCCGGTATAGGGGTGGCCTGGCGTACCCGCTAAGGGATCGAAGCCGGAATACGAGCCCGGTAAGATGGGAAAGCCCTGTATCGTAGTTCCAGTTGGATACGCCGTATAGTCCGCGTTTGTAATAGGATCGCGATGGCCGTTATAGGCCACCCCGCAGGCATTCGGTAATCCATAAATGCTTCCCGAGGTAAAAAAGTAAGCAACAACATAAGTAGGTAAAACGCAATTCGAGGCCTGCGTTACGAATGGTTTGACCAGAACCCAATCCGGATTTCCAGCCGTCCGATCCATCAGGTCTACGGCCTTAGTACCATCGGCAACACGCGTTTGCTCGTACCCGCCCGAGAAAGTGAATTTCAGACCCGGCAACGGCTCCCAGGTTGTTTCGAGTTCCGCACCCTTGATGGTCGCATCGAAATTCAGATTGATCGACGTGCGATCGACGATCTCCGAAATTTGATAACCCTTGTAATCGTAATAAAAGAAATTTCCATTTAGCGTGAGCGCACCGTCCAACAACGTGTTCTTGGTACCAAGTTCATAGGCGTTTATGAATTCCGGTGCGAAGGTCAGAGGATGGGTGATGCTTGGGACGTCACCGTATTGGAATATGGTGAATAACGCACCCGGCGGATTGGCACCGCCTGCCTTGTAGCCGTGTCCAAACGTTGCATAGACGAGCGTCTGATCGGTGAAATCGAGCTTTGGCGTCCAGTTGACCGCGAAGCGACCTGTCCATTCCTTCCATTCCTGATCCACAACGTCGGTGACAACATAACCGTAACCTTGTGCAAGTAGTGCACTGGGAATATCCACGAAATGCTTCTGGTCATCCGTCCAGCGCAATCCGCCGGTCAGTTTGAGGTCGTCCAGGACGTTATAATAAACTTCGCCGAAGCCAGCATAGGAGTTGAGCACGTACGGGTTCTGGCTCAGGAAATAATTGTGTCCCGCATAGTCCAGATCATCGATGGGGCCCGGATCCATCCAACTGCATGCATACCCAGCAGGCCCCGGATAAGCCGGATTAACCGGCTGAGTTGCCCCACCGCACTGCTTCGACACATTCCAATCGTTTACAGACTTGGCATTGTAAGCCGTAAGCGTATTGAAGAAGACGAAGTAGTTTTCCTCCGTCTCGTAATGCATGAAGTTTCCGCCGACACTGAAGTTAAGCGGGCCACTGAAACTGGAAGTTAAACGAAATTCCTGGTTAAGCTGCCAAGCGCGCTCCTCGACTAGGTCTTCAGCCACCATACGATTGCTGCAACCCAATTGGGGATCACAGAAGGAATAAGTCGGAGTACCAATGCTTCCGTCGGCGCAATGATTTCCTCCAACACTCTCGGAGTTATCGGCGCACACGTAGTTCCCATCCAACTGGGTGGTATTGCCAAAGGCAGTAAAAATTCCTGGTCTAGTATTGAAGCGATTATAGTCTTCCGTAGACCACAGGAAATCGTTGTTGTATCCCGTGCTCGATATCAAATTGAGCGATGGCGAGACGGCATAGTCCACATTGAGCTGGAAGACATTGTTCTTGGCCCGATAGCCAGGATTGAGCGCTGACTCTATGACACGCAGATCTGTCGATTGGACGGTGCTAACGTAAGGATCGGTAAAAGCGCCGCCAACAGGTGAAAGCAAGGCTTGCCCGAAGCCTACGCCTGTTATGCCGCCATAGTAAGGTAGTGCAAGCCCATTCGGGACTTGAAATGCCTCAGAGCTATAAAGTGAAACAGGCGAACAGACCTGACTCAAATATGCTTCTTGTATAAATAATCCGGTATTTGTCGGAACACCATTGACAGTCGCCACGCCATCGTCGCGTTTGCAAAGCTGCTTGGCCGAACGCAAGCGATCGTCATTTTCCTGGAAATGCTCCCACACAAAATCCGCCGTAATCTTTTCCGTCGGCTTGAACCTGATGCTCGCGCGGCCCGACCACAAATCACGGCCATCGATGGGTTTGCCGGTGAGAGAATTGAATGAATAGCCATCACGCTTTGTCCATTCACCTGCGAGCCGAATATCCAGCCGGTCATCGACGATGGGCAGGTTGAGCATGCCTTCGAAGCGGCGGTTCTTGTAGTTACCGATGTCGGCGCTCGCCATTCCCTCGAACTGGTCTGTCGGTTTGGCGGAGGTCAGGTTCACAACGCCAGCGGTCGCATTGCGGCCGTAAAGCGTGCCTTGGGGTCCACGCAGGACCTCGACTTGCGCAACGTCATAGAATTCCTGTTCGAAGAAATGATTTCGGATGAACGGCATGTCGTTGAACGCGACAGCAACGGCCGGGTCGGTCGTCACCGAAATCGCCTGCGTTCCGATGCCGCGTATCTGGATGCTGTAGCCGCTGAAATTGGTTTTCGTGAACGTCATGTTCGGAACCTGCTTGATCAGGTCCGGGCCACCAGTCGTCTGGGTCGCTGTGAGCTGTTCTTGCGACAGTGCGGTGATGGCAATGGGAATGCTCTGCACATCCGCGCCACCAAGTTTCGAGGAGGTGACCGTCACGGTTTCCACCGCTGCACGCGGGGAAGATGCGGCCTGCACGAGCTGTATGCTTTGGATGGTTGAGGCGTCTTCGCTCTGCTCCTGAAGCGTCCTCACGACGGCGATGGAGCTTCCCACGCGGCGGGTGGTAAAGCCGGTGCCCGAAAGGATGCGGCTGAGCGCCTGATCGGCGGACATTTCGCCGACCGCGCCCTGGGTGCGCGCGCCCTGCAGCGCATCGCTCGAAATCGCCACCTGAACGCCGGATTGCGCGGAATAGGCTTCGAGCGCGGAGGCAAGCGTGCCCCGCGGTATGTTGAACGAACCTGCCAGCGCGGACGTGATAAGCAGCCAGCTTCCGCTTCCAACGATCGCGGCTGCGAAAATATCCCGTGTCTTGTACATCAAGCCCCCCTTTAAATCTCTTTCAACGCGCGATCAGCGCGACAGAACGATGTTTCCGTTTTCGCGTTTGACATGCAGGCCGAAGATTTCGTGGGCGATGCCTGCGAAATCTTCGGCGCCGCCCGTTTGGAACGTGCCGTTGATCTTGAGATCGGCCGCGCCCTCACCCGTCACGGCAAGCTGCCTTCCGCCGTAGCGATTGAATTCGGCAACCGCATCGGCGAGGCGTTCGTTGCGGAAAATGATGGCGCCGTGCTGCCAGGCAAGGCTTTCGGAAAGATCGTGGATCGGCTTTCTGGTCACGCGCGTCGTCTCCGCGGTGGCGACCGCGACATCGCCGGGCGACAACACGACAGCCTTTTCCCTGCTGCTGTCGTTTTCCAGCTGCGCTTTTCCTTCCATCAGCATGACGTGGAGCGATTGCGGCGCCATGCGCATGAGGAATTTCGTGCCGAGGTCGGTGACCTTGTGCGAACCGGCCGTCACCACGAAGGGGCGCGAAGCATCGTGCTTCACCTGGAAGAAAGCTTCGCCGCGTACCAGTTCGACCGCACGGGCTTGTCCGCTCAGGTTCACGCGGATCGCGGTGTCGGTGTTGAGCTCGACTTGCGACCCATCCGCCAGCAGCAGCCGTTCCTGACCGCCCCTTGGCGTTTCGATGAGTTGTCCGCGTGGGTGGGAGAAATAATTTTCCGCGGCAATTCCGGCGAGAAGAACAAGCCCGAATGCGGCTGCAAGATGCCGCCAGGCTATTTTTTTGAGCGATGCCGCAGAGGGTGTCTTGCGCATCGGCTCGCGCAGGGCCGCCAGCCGCTCGGTGCGCCGCCATGTGGCTTCGATCCTCAGATACGCCACGCGATGGGCGGGCGAGCGGGCAAGCCATTCCTCAAGCTCGGCCTGCCGTTCTGCCGACCAGTTTTTGCTCATGCGCCGCATCGCGGACCAATCGGCGGCCATGTCCTCGATGGTCATGGCATCTGCGGAAATGGCTCTTTCGAAGCCTTCGCTCATTGGGGCCTCTTCACGTCTGCCGGTTCGCCGTAGAGAAGGTTGGCGAGAATCCTGCTTGCTTCTTTCAGATGAAATTTGACCGTGACTTCCGCCACGCCCATGCGCTGGGCAATCCCGGCGCCCGAAAGGCCATCCACCTGGCGCAACATGAAAGCTTCGCGCGCCCGCGGCGGAAGCTTGTCGACGGCGGTCTGGAGGCGGCGCAATTCATCGCGTGCGATGGCGGCACGATCCGGGCCCGGCTCGTCGATCGCGGTTTCGAGCGCTTCGACATCCGAAACCGCCTCGATGGGCACCACCTGTTCGCGCCTCATGCGGGAGATCAGAAGATTGCGCGCCGTGGTGAAGAGAAATGGCTTGGCCGCCTGGGGGATTTCCTTGAGCGCGGCTTCATAGACGCGGACATAGATGTCTTGCCGCAGATCGGCGATATCGCTCTTGTTGCGCCAATTGTGCTGCAGGAATTGCATCAGCGCCGCCTCCAGCGGCAGGATTTCGCGTTCGAACCACGCATCGACATCGGGCGCAGTAATCAGCGCCCCCTGCTTGCGTGGGTAGGCATCGCCAAAACCGGGTCCTGTATTGTCGGCCATCCCCTGCAGCATCCCGCTTTTTGAGGGGTTTGAGCATCGTCCTATCTCTAGAGACTCACGAGCCCTCGCCAGGGATAGGGAAACGCGCAAAGTTTTTCCGCGCCGGCGAAGCAAACCCGCCCGCCGGTGGCTAAGGAATAATCTGCGCGGATCGGGATGCGGACGATCTACGCGCAATTAAGTTGCGCGCCCGGAAAATCCTCAGCGGAAACGAAGTTCTTTCAGGACGACAGACCGCAAAATAAAAGGCGGTGGATCGCTCCACCGCCCTTCTTTCAGACCGAAAAGATCAGCCTACCAGTTCTTGGTGATGCGCAGGCCGAACAGGCGTGGATCGGTGGTGAAGACGTTCGTGGTCAACGAGCTGTCGTCCGAATTCAGGAACGCGCCGGTGATAGCCGTGGTATCGAACACGTTCTTCACATAGGCCATCGCCTGCCAACCGTCCTGATTGGTGAGGATCAGAGCCAGGTTCACGTTGGTGTAGCCGCGCAGCTTGTCGTAATCGCTGTCGTTGAAAATGCGCCAGTAGGAATTCGACTGCCAGTAGAAATCACCGTGCAGCGTTCCGGCCCAATCGCCGGAGATCGGCATGGAATAATCGGCGGAAATGCTGGTGTTGAAATGCGGCGTGTTGGGAAGCTGGTTGCCGCCGACATCCTTCGAAAAACCCTGGCCGCCGTTCGGAGCAGTGGCCGGATCGAAACCGGGATAGTTGGGAATGCCGCCCGACGGATTGTCGGGATTGTATGGCGCAGCGGTAGCCGGATCGAGGCCCAGAGTATAAGCCCCTAGGCACGTTTGGGTTAGAGAGTTGGCAATGCGCGCCAGGGATACGTTGACGACGTAGCTTGGCAATATGCAATTCGAAGTCATGGTTGGGAATGGCTTGACGACAAGCCACCCGTCGTGGCCGGCAGTGCGATCCATCAAATCAATTGCCGATTGGCCGCTATCGATCGTCGCGTTCTCATAGCCACCGTTGAAGCCGAATTTCAGGCCAGGCAGCGGAGACCAGGTTGTTTCGATTTCGGCACCCCGGACCGTGGAATTGAAGTTCAGATTGACGGCCGTGCGATCGACAATCTGGGAAATCTGGTAGTTCTTGTATTTGTAATAGAAGACATCCGCATTCAGAGTGAGCGCGCCATCCAGCGCGCCGTTTTTCGTTCCCAATTCAAACGCGTTGTTGAATTCCGGTTTGAAGGTCAATGGATGCGTCTGGTTGCTTGGAGATGTGAAACAGGTGGTTCCGAAACAGAGCGGTATAACACCGGGCGGGTTCGCGCCGCCGCCCTTGTAACCGTGCGCAAACGAAGCATAGATCAAGGTCTGATCGGTGAAGTCGAGCTTGGGCGTCCAGTTCACGACGGCACGGCCGGTGACCTCCTGCCATTCCTGATCGATTTCGCCCTGTTGCAAAAGGCCCTTCCCCGCCACAAGCGTCCAGCTTGGAAAGAGGGGGAAATCCTTTGTGTCATCGGTGAAGCGCAATCCGCCGGTCAACTTCACATCCGGCGTCACCTGATAATAGGCTTCGCCGAATCCGGCCCATGACTTGAGGCTGTAGGGATTGTGGCTCAGAAAATAGTTGTGGCCCTGGCCGTTCACCTTATCCACGGGATTGGGATCGATATATTGGCAACCTATTCCGCCGAAAATGGGGGCTCCGATTCCAGACAGACTGGCCGGTTGCGGGTTGCAGCTATTGGCGCCTGTTGCATTAAAGGGAATGTGCGGCGCGTCAACGCCCGGCGTACCGCCGACAAACACGCTGTTGCCGGTGCTCATGGCAATAAGTGTGAATGCGTTGGAAAACACATAATAGTCTTCGCTGGTTCGATAGTTGAGATAATTCCCTCCCACGACGAAATTCAGCGGCCCCTCGAAACTGGAGCTCAGGCGAACCTCTTGATAGACCTGCCGCGAACTCTCCGACGAGCGATCTTCCGCGAGAAAGCGGCTCGAACAACCGAGCTGCGGATCGCAAAACTGATGGTCCTGCCCCACATAAGTTGACGGGTCGGAGTCGGATGCACGATCCTGCAAAAAATTATCGACCGTGTTGAAGCGATTGTAGTCTTCCGTCGAGTACAAGAAATCGTCGCTATATGCGGTCTGCGATGTGAAAGTCAGATTTGAGGTGACGTTGTAATCGACGTTGAACTCGACGGTGTTGTTTTTCGCGCGATAGATGGGATCGATCTGGGAGGAGATGACGCGTAGGTCGCGCGGCTGTGTTATCCCTGCATAGGGATCCGTCCATTTATCGCCTGTGAGATACCCGTTGAGGGCACCGAAGACGAGAAACGGCGCCATAAAGGGCGCGCCGCCTATGTCAGGCGTTTGATACGATTGGGGCGAGTAAAGCGAAGCTGCTTTGCAGCCTTGTGATAGCCATGGCAGCCCCAGATTTCCGTCAGGAGTAGTATAGGGACGACTGTTTGGGACCTGCGGGCCGGCGGGGCCATCGACCGCTGCAGGCGCATTCGCTCTATTGCAAAGTTGTTTGGTGGAACGTGCGCGATCGTCATCTTCCTGGAAGTGCTCGTATACGACGGTCGCGGTGAGCTGCTGGATGGGATGCAGCAGCAAAGACATGCGGCCTGACCAAAGGTCGCGGCCATCGATCTGACTTTGTGTTCCCTCGTTGTAGGAATAGCCATCGCGCTTGGTCCATTCGCCGGCCACGCGCAAATCCACCTTGTCGTCGAGGATAGGGATGTTCAACATACCTTCGAGGCGACGGTTATTGTAGTTGCCGACATCGACAGATGCTTGCGCTTCCCAATGATCTGTCGGCTTCGCCGAGATCATATTGACGACACCTGAAGTCGCGTTGCGGCCATAGAGCGTGCCTTGCGGACCGCGAAGGACTTCGAGCTGGCTGACGTCGAAGAATTCCTGCTCGAAGAAATGATTGCGAATAAAAGGAATATCGTTGAACGAAACAGCCACCGCAGGATCTGTCGTGACCGAGATCGCTTGCGTGCCGATACCGCGAATCTGTATGTTGTAGCCGGTGAAATTCGTCTTCGAGAATGTGAGGTTCGGCACCTGTTTGACGAGGTCGGGACCGCCGGCGGTTTGTGTGGCGAGTGAGTTGTTCCTGGCTCAGTGCCGTGATCGCAATCGGAATGCTCTGCACGTCGGCGCCACCGAACTTCGACGAAGTGACAGTGACCGTTTCGACGGCGGCGCGAAAGGCGGGTGCGGCCTGTGCAAGCTGCAGCGGCGCGACATCGGCTTCGGATTGCATCTGGGAGCGGACGATGCCGGTGATGCCGGAGGGATCGCGGTGGGCGGCGAAACCGCTGCCTTTCAGAAGGCGGTCGAGTGCTGCGTTCGGCGCAAGTCTTCCGCGCACGCCGACGGAGCGCGCACCTTCGATGGCGGATTCCGAAACAACGATCTGCGTTCCGGTTTGCGCCATATAGGCGGAGAGCGCATCGCGCAGGTCGCCCGGCGGGAATATTGAATTCCGCGGCGTAAGCAGCGCCGGTCAATGCGGCGTTGCAGACGCCTGCGATCAGTATGGCCTTTAGAAATCCGGTGTGCTGCATAATTCCCCCCTTGATGTCAGATGTTCGACGCCTGTTTCACTTCGAATTTGAATTTCGTCGCCGTGGCGCGTGGCGCGCAGGCCCAGAACGCCCTGGGCCACGCGCACAAAGCCGTTGACGCCGTTGATCGGTATCGTGCCGTACATTTCCATCCGCGAGGCGGACGGATCGGCGATGACGATCTTTTCGACGTTGTAGCGATTGAGATCGCGCACGACTTCGGCAAGCGTGGTGTGATCCATAACGAGGAACCCGCGCTGCCAGGCGAGCTTGTTGACGAGCGCGTCGGCCGGTTCGCTGCGGATCGTCTTGAAACTCGGATGATTGGGCGCGGCGATGGCCACATCTCCCGGCCTCAGACCGTCTTCTGTGTGACCGCCCCGGACTTCAGCGATTCGAAACGCGCCGCGCCTTCATAAAGCGCCATCTCCACCCTCGCTGCATCCTTGCGCAGACAGGAATTTGGTGCCGATGTCCACGACCCGATGCGTGCCCACATGCACCACGAAGGGATGCGCCGGATCGTGGACGACCTGGAAATAGGCCTCGCCCTTTTCCAGCGTGATGTTTCGTGTGTCGCCGTTGCGCGCCACCTGAATCGAAGTATCGGTGTTTAGTTCGATGGAGGTGCCATCGCCCAACGTGACGATCTCGTGGCCGCCTATGGGCGTGGAATAGCTTTTTGCGCGCGACGGGGCGAAATATGTGCTTCCGCTCGCCGCAAGGATGGCGGCAAGCACAACGGCCGTTGCCCAGGGCGCGGAGCGGCGCAAGGCGGAACGCTGTGTTCCTTGTGATGAGCGCATGGGCTCGCGCAGCGCGCTCAATCTTTCGGTACGTTGCCAGGCGCCTTCCAATCGCCAGAATGCGGTCGCGTGTGCCATGGATTGATCGAGCCATGCATCCAGCTCTGCCTGCTCTGTTTGCGACCAGTCGCTCCTGTCGCGGCGTTCGAGCCACGAGGCCGCCACATCCTTGATGGATTTTGCGTCGCCGGGATTGCTCATGATTTCCTCGCGGACGCAGCCGCATCGTCGTTGCCGAGGAGGTCGGCGATGGCGCTCATGCCGTGCGCCAGGTGTTCGGCGACGGTTGCCTCGGTGATGCCCATGCGTTGGGCGATGTTGCGGCGGGACAATCCTTCGACGCGGCGAAGCACCACGGCCTCGCGGCAGCGCGGGGGAAGTTTGTCGAGCGCGTTCTGCACGCGGCGAAGTTCCTCGCGCGCCATCACGGCGCGGTCGGGGCCGGGTTCGTCGATGGCGGCGTTCAGCGCACCCAAATCTTCGACCGCCTCGATGGGAATGACGCGCTCGCGGCGGACGCGATCGATCAGCAGGTTGCGCGCGGTGGTGAAAACGAACAGGCGCGCATTGTCCGGCTGCTGCTTTTTCGCGGACTCGCAGACGCGGACATAGACTTCCTGCAGGAGGTCGTCGATATCGCTTCGGTTGCGCCAGTTGGTGTGCAGGTATTGGGTCAAAGCCGGCTCCAGGGGCAGGACATCCCGGATAAACCAGGCCCGCAATTCGGACGTGTTCATGCCCGCACCGGTACGGCGCGGATCGCTGTCCTCACGGGTGATGTCCGGTGTCTCTGCCATCCCTCTCGAGCTGCCCGCCTTCCGAGGGTCCATTGTGACTACATAGGAAACGACGCAGCAGGGGGAAAAATGTAGGGGTGGGTGAAAATATGGGCTCAGGACGGAAAGATTATTGCCGGGACCGCGCAGTGGCGGTGGCGCAAACAGAAAAGGCGGCGGATTTCGCCGCCGCCTTTTGGTCAGCCGTTTGGGGTGGTCTACCAGTTCTTGGTGATGCGAATGACCGAAGAGGCGAGGATCGGTGACGAAGACGTTGGTCGTCAATCCCGTGTCGTCGGTGTTCAGGAATGCGCCGGTAATGGCCGTCGTGTCGAACACATTCTTCATATAGGCCATCGCCTGCCAGCCGTCCTGATTGGTGAGGGTCAGCGACAGGTTGACGTTGGTATAGCCGTGGATCTGATCGTAGGGCCTGTCGTTGAACACCCGGGCGAACGTATTGCCCTGCCAGTATCCATCGATGCGCGCGGTCGCCGCCCAATCCGCACTCACCGGCATGGAATATTGCGCACCGGCCGACAAGCGTAAACGGCGGCGTGTTGGGAAGCTTATTGCCGCTTAAGTCTTTGTCGAAACCCTCGCCGTTATTGGGCGCTGTCCTGGGATCAAATCCGGCATAGTTGGGCGCCGGCACACCGTACAATCCAACGCCGGGATAAGGAACATAGGGCGCTTCGGTGACGGGATCATACCCAAATGAATAGGCAAAAAGACAGGTGTTGCTCAGAAACGGGCTATTATAAGTAATATCAAACGGGAGCATCTGGTTCGCAACCGCAGTGGGAACAATGCAGTTGGACGTGGCCGTGGCGAACGGTTTGACAACCATCCAGTCTGCATGTCCCGCCGTGCGATCCATCAGATCGATCGCCCGCGAACCGTTGTCGAGCGTGGCGTCCTCATAGCCTGCGGAAAGATTGAACCGCAATCCGGTAACGGGCTCCCAGGTGGCTTCCGCTTCCGCGCCCTTGACGTGTGCATTGAAATTCAGATTCACGGACGTGCGATCGACGATCTGGGAAATCTGATAGTTCTGGTATTTGTAAAAGAACACGTCGCCGTTGAATGTCATCGCGCCGTCGAGCAGCGTATTCTTTGTACCAAGCTCAAAAGCATCCACAAATTCCGGCTTGAAGGTCAACGGATGGGTCGTGTTGCTCGGCGATGAAAAGACCGTGCCAGGAACGAAACCTGGTAATGGCACCACACCCGGCGGATTGGCGCCGCCTCCCTTGTAGCCGCGCGAATAGGAGCCATAGATCAATGTTGCATCGGTGAAATCGAGCTTGGGCGTCCAGGTGGCATTGAACCGGCCTGTCCATTCTTTCCATTCCTGATCGAGATCGCCGGTGATGACAAAGCCCTTGCCCGGCAAAGAGGTCCAGCTTGGAATCTCGACGAAATGCTTCATATCGTCGGTCCAGCGCAGACCACCGGTCAATTTCACATCCGGCGTCACTTGATAATAAGCCTCGCCGAAGCCCGCCCAGGAATTCAGGCTGTAAGGATTTTGACTGCGAAAATAATTGTGCCCCAGGCCGTCGAGATGATCGATCGGATTGGGATCGGTGTAAGCGCACCCCAATCCCAGAAAACCGGTGCTCGCCAGATCGGCGGGTTGCGGATTGCAGGAATTCGCAATCGCGGCGCTGAACGGAGTGTGCGGCAGATCGGGGCCACGGTCTCCATCTTCAGTTTGTACAAACAGGGAAATGGCGTTGAGAAAGACGTAATAATCTTCAACTGTCTGATAGTGGAGATAGTTGGCTCCGGCGCTGAAATTGAACGGGCCGCTGAAATGCGAGGCCAACCGCAATTCCTGGGAGAACTGCTGCGCGCGTTCCTGGGAGAGATCCTCGCCGACAAGCCTGCTCGAGCAGCCCAGTTGCGGGTCGCAATATTCGCCGTCCTGACCGACAAGTCCGATGCCCGAATTCAGGAAAAGTCCCGGCTGGGTATTGAACCGGTTATAATCTTCCGTCGAACGCAGCGTGTCCTTGTTGAAGCCCGTCTGCGACGTGAGCGTCAGAACCTCGTTGATATTGTAATCCGCGTTCAACTCGAACGTATCGTTTTTTGCCCGGTATTTTGGATCAAGCAACGAATCCACCACCCGCAGGTCGCGTGACTGATTGAGGCCAGCATAAGGATTGATGCCAATCGGAATCTGGCCGAATATTTCTAACGCGGTAACAAACGGGAGAGCGCCGGCGCTGGGCGTTTGAAATGCAGCCGGGCCATAGAGAGGCCCCGGCGCGCAGCCCTGCGTCAGATAGCCTGCATCGAAAGCGGGCGGAGCCAACGGGCCAGCGGGGCCATCGACCACCGACGGCGGATTGTCCCGCGTGCAAAGCTGCTTGGTGGAACGCGCCCGGTCGTCATCCTCGCTGAAATGTTCCCAGACGAAAGTCGCCGAGAGATTTTCAATCGGATGAACGAGCAAAGAAACACGACCCGACCACAGGTCGCGGCCATCGATGCTGTGATCCGTCTGTTCATTGAATGCATAGCCATCGCGCTTGGTCCATTCGCCCGCCAGACGAAGGTCGAGTTTGTCGCCGACGATAGGGATATTGAGCATGCCTTCTATGCGACGGTTGTTGTAATTCCCGACATCGAGCGAAGCCATCGCTTCATATTGATCCGTCGGTTTGGCCGAAGAAAGATTTACGACGCCAGCGGTCGCGTTGCGCCCATAGAGCGTGCCCTGCGGGCCACGCAGGACCTCAACATTACTGACGTCGTAGAATTCCTGTTCGAAGAAATGATTGCGGATGAACGGAATATCGTTGAACGCCACAGCCACAGCGGGATCGGTTGTCACCGAAACCGCCTGTGTGCCGATACCGCGAATTTGGATGTTGTAGCCGGTGAAATTCGTCTTCGAGAACGTCAGGTTCGGCACCTGTTTCACGAGGTCCGGCCCGCCGCTCGTCTGCGTGGCGGTGAGTTGCTCCTGACTGAGCGCCGTGATCGAGATCGGGATAGACTGCACATCCGCTCCGCCCAGCTTGGAAGACGTAACCGTCACCGTTTCGACCGTGTTGACCCTTGAAGGGGCCGCCTGCGCCAGTTCCAGCGGCGCTTCGTTCTCCGAACGCTGATCGCGAACGATGCCGATGGCGCCGGAGGGTGCGCGTTGGATGGTGAACCCTGTGCCCGCCAGAATGCGGCTCAACGCATCGTCCACCGACAAATCTCCGCGTGCACCGCTCGACGGCACGCCGGTCACGGCGTTGCCGGAGAAAATAACCGCAATGCCCGATTGCGAGGCATAGGCGCTCAACGCCGATCTGAGATCGCCCGCCGGCACATCGAAGCTCCTGGCCGATGCGCTGCCGCCCAAAATCGACGACGCAAGCGCTGCCTGCAAGGATGGCTTTCATTCCCGGTGTCATGTTCGTTCCCCCTCTATTGCGGCCTTTAGGGCCGGTGGCTTCGCGTCAGCGCGAAATCACCGTTTCGTTTCCCTGGTATTCGATATGCAGTCCGAGAATGGCCTGCGCGAGATTGGTGAAATTCGCGGCATCGTTGACCGGAAAAGTCCCGTCGATGGTCAACCGCGCGGTTGCCGGATCGGCGACCACGATCTTGCGATCGTTGTAACGGTTGAATTCCGCAGCCGCGGCCTGAAGCGTTGTGTTGTTGAACACGAGCATTCCGTGGCGCCAGCCAAGTTCGTTGTTCAGAGCCTGCGCGGCCTTGTGCGTTACCGCGAGCCCATCATTGTTGGCGATGGCGGCCGCGCCCGGCGTGAGAATCACCGATTGCTGAGGCTTGTCGCCATCGACAGTTGCAAAGCGGACGCGGCCTTCGACAACGGCGACCTGCACACGCTTGTCGTCGCGCCGCACCGAAAACTTCGTGCCCAGAACGGTAATAAGGCGGTCACCCGCCTTTACCGTAAAGGGATGATGCGCGTCATGGGCGATCTGAAAGAATGCCTCGCCCTTGTCGAGCCAGAGTTCGCGGCTGGAACGGCTTACTCGCGCGTGCAAAACGGTGTCGGTGTTCAGTTCGATCTTCGAACCGTCGCGCAAAGTGACGATCTCATGTCCGCCAACAGCCGTGCGATAGGTTCGCTCCTGTATCGACGGCGAATACACGAAACCGATGGTTATCAGGATCGCCGCGCAGGCAGCGGCCGTAAGCCCTGCCAAGATCGGCAGCAAACGACGGCGCGCGGGCGGTTCGTCATGGCTGGGCAGCGCACGCAGAACAACAAGACGTTGCGTGCGTTCCCACGCAGCACCAATGCGCAGATATGCCACCCGATGTGCAGGCGATGCCGCCAGCCACGCGTCCAGCATTTCCTGATCCTGCGGAACTCCATGTCTCGCGATCGCGACGCTCGAGCCAGGAAGAGGCCTGCGCCTTGATGTCCGCAGCCGATGATGCGGGCGCTCGCGTCACGTCGCTCACGGCTTTTCCCTCAGATCTGGCGGCTCGCCATACAGCGTGTCGGCAAGCGCATTCATTCCATTGGCGAGATATTCGGCCACGGTGTCTTCGGTGATGCCCATTCGCTGCGCGATCTCGCGGCGCGGCATTCCCTCGATGCGGCGAAGCACGACCACTTCCCGGCAACGCGGCGGCAAGCGTTCGATGGCCGCCTGCAGACGCCGCAGCTCATCGCGCGCCACCACGCTTCGATCAGGCCCGGGCGCATCCATCGCCATGCCCAGCGTGTCGAGATCCGCCACGGCTTCGATGGAAACAACCTGCTCGCGCCGCGCCCGGTTGATGAGAAGATTGCGCGCCACGGCGAAAACAAAAGCTTTCGTCTGATGCGGGATCTGCGTCAGGGCGGCTTCGTAGACGTTCATATAGATGTCCTGCAGCAGATCTGGCACGTCATCCTTGGCGCGCCAGTTGTGATGCAGGAACTGCATGAGAATGGCCTCGAGAGGCAGCACCTCGCGCACGAACCATGCGTCCGCTTCCGCGACCGTCACCGCTCTTTTGCCCTCGATATCCGGCGTTTCCGTCATTCCCCGCAGCTCTCCGACCCGTTTGGGCGCTCAGGCTACACCTGGGAAGACAAGGCAGACGGGGCACAGGTGGGGATACGCCGGAAAATAATTCGAGGTGCCGGATGTGTGCGAGCTGGCGGATGCAGCACCTGTTTGTCGCCGACAGCGGATTTGGATGAATTTCTGCCCGGCTCTCTTAAAGCAATATTTCTCTTGCGCCGCCTTGCAGATCAGGCAGCCGTGCGAGGCACAACGTATTTGGTTGCATGCGCATCGAAGCAAATACGGCGCCCGGTATCGCGGCCGGGATATCCGTGCCGCGTCATCGCACATGTTGCGATCACGAGCGGCGGCGCTGCCGCTCAATCGCTTGCGCGTCACGCCGGCCATGCGACGACGCCCGCCTATATCCGTATTGCCTCTGAACCATCCCAACCGCTTTCATATCCGCGATGTGAAGTTCGATCAGATGCGCGAACGTGGTGGGATCAACCCTTGACCGGGAAGTGGGCGTCTCGCCCCCGATCCATGCGCCGCTCGGCATGGAGCGTCCATTCCTCGGCCTCCTTGAATCTCCGGAAGGTCTCGTTGACATACTGTCCCTTCCGCCGGACCTGGACCCTGCAGTTCCCGGAGGGAAGCTTTCGGATGGTGGCCAACGTGTGCGCTCCGTGTGCAGTAAGAGAACGAAACGGGTCGAAAGCGGGGGTAAATGAGTGCACACGGGCGTGCACACGTTCGCCCTTAGTTCCTTTTATGTATGGAATTTTCTGTGCAAATTCAATCACATAGATTCTCAGTCGCTCCAATGATGGCCTGGACGGACCGGCATTGCCGGGTTCTTCATCGCCAGCTTTCGCGCGGCGCGCTTCTTTATACCGAGATGGTGACGGCGGAGGCGGTGATCCGGGGAGAGCGGGAGCGGCTGATTGGGTTTGATCCGGCGGAGCATCCGGTGGCGCTGCAGCTCGGGGGGGCGGTGCCTGCGCGGTTGGCGCAGGCGGCGCGGATCGGGGCGGAGTTTGGCTATGACGAGATCAACCTGAATGTGGGTTGCCCTTCGGATCGCGTGCAGTCGGGCAAGTTTGGCGCTTGCCTGATGCGCGAGCCGGAACTGGTCGCAGAGTGCGTGCGCGCGATGCGCGAGGCTGTTTCGGTGCCGGTGACAGTGAAGTGCCGGTTGGGTGTGGACGATCAGGAACCCGAACAGGCATTGAGGGCCACGATACGCGCCTGCGCGCGAGGCAGGCGCGAACACATTCATAGTTCATGCGCGCATGGCGTGGTTGAAAGGCCTCTCGCCCAAGGAGAACCGCGATGTGCCGCCGCTCGATTACGATCTTGTCTATCGGGTGAAGCAGGAGAATCCGGCAGCTCACCGTCATCGTCAATGGCGGCATTGCCGATCTGGATGCAGGCGGAGAACGCATCTTGCGCATGTCGATGGCGTGATGCTGGGGCGCGCGGCTTATCAATATCCGGCGATGCTGCTGGATGTGGATGCGCGGTTCTTCGGTGGCGCGCAGCGCACCATGGAAGAGGCGCTGGAAGACTATATCGCTTATGTGGAGCGCCAGCTTGCGCTGGGCGTGCCGCTCAACACGATGACCAAACACATGCTGGGATTGTTCAGCGGACAGCCGGGCGGGCGTCTGTTCCGGCGGCATCTTAAGCGAGAATGCCACGCGGCGCGGAGCCGGCATCGAGGTTCTGCTGGCGGCGCTTTCGCAGATCTCGCGGCTGAGCCTTCCGCGCTTGCGCGATAGCGCATTCAGGCCGCAGCTATCCGGAACCGGCGGACGCTTAAGGCGCGATGATCTTCTAAATCTTCTGGTCGTATTCGCCGACTTCCTTGTGCTTCGAAAGCCGCGCATCGAGATCGGCGAAGATGGCGCGCATGTTGGCTTCCGAGGCGGGGCTTTCGACCACCACCACCAGCGACGGCTTGTTGGATGACGCGCGCACCAGGCACCATGTTCCATCTTCGAGCGTGACGCGCACGCCGTTGACCGTGACAACGCTCAGCGATCTTCTGGCCGAGGATTTTTTCGCCTTTCGCGGCCTGCGCTTCATATTCCTTCGTCAGCGCATCGACGACCGCGTATTTCTTGTCGTCCGGGCAATAGGGGCTCATCGTGGGGGAGCCCCATGTCTTGGGCAATTCGCCGACCAGCGTGGACAATTTCTTGCCCGCGCGATCCAGCATTTCCAGCACCGCGATGGCGGCGACGATGCCATCGTCATAGCCACGGCCGATGGGTTCGTTGAAGAAGAAGTGGCCGCTCTTTTCAAAACCGGCGAGCGCGCCCAACTCGCTGGTGCGGCGCTTGATATAGGAGTGGCCGGTTTTCCAGTAATCGGTTTTCACGCCGCGCGATTTCAAAACCGGATCGGTGAGATAGAGCCCGGTCGATTTCACATCGACCACGAATTGCGGGTTCTTGTGGGTCAGCGAAAGATCGCGCGCGAGCAACACACCCACCTTGTCCGCGAACAATTCGTGGCCCTGTGTCATCCACCACGCCGCAACGATCGCCATCGCCATCGAAACCCAGGCACAGATCGGCGCCATGTTCGCGCACGGCATCGCCCATCGCATGCAGCATGTGCATGTCTTCGGGGTTCGGATTGTATTTGGGGAAGGTGTAATCGAGATCGGTATCCATGGGGATCACCTCGGCACCGATGCGCCTCAAGGCTTCCGGCGCAAACGCGCCCGCCGTGCCGTTGCCGCAGGCGACGATCACGCGCAACGGCCGCGAAAGTTTGTGGCCCTTGGTGACGGCGGAAAGATAACGCTCGCGCATATCGGCAGATGCGCTTCAAACTTCCGCCGCTTCTTTCCTTGCCTTCGCCATTCAGCACGATCTGCTTCAATCGCGTCATCTCGTCGGGACCGAAAGTGAGCGGGCGTTGCGCGCCCATCTTCACGCCGGTCCAGCCGTTTTCATTGTGGCTTGCGGTGACCATGGCGACGGCAGGCGCATCGAGTTCGAATTGCGCAAAATAGGCGATGGGAGAAAGTGCGAGCCCGATATCGAGCACTTCGCAACCGGCCTGCATCAGCCCGATGGTGAGGGCCTGCTTGATGGAAAGCGAATAGCTGCGGAAATCGTGACCGGTGGCGATGGTGGGGCGCACGCCCATTTCATGCAGATAGGTGCCCAGCCCCAGACCGAGAGCCTGCACGCCCAGAAGGTTCAGTTCCTCGCCGAACAGCCAGCGGGCGTCATATTCCCGGAAGCCGTTGGGGGTGACCTGGGGTTCGTTTTCGTAAGCCGCGGTGTTGGGCTTGAGGTCGGCACGGGGTTTCATCTCTCACTCTTATATAGAAGTGTGCTCTCTAGCCGATGGGCGGACGAAATGGCATCTGCCCATTCGAACCTCGGAAATTTGATGGGGGGTGGGGGTAGGTATCTCGTCTGGAATGGCTCGCTCTCTCTGTGCATGACTTCGATCTGGGACTATTATCCCACAATATAGGTCTATTTTCAAGCCCTATTTTCCATGGCTGCCGCGTGATATATTCTATATAACGCCCTGAAGATGTAGAAACGGTCATGGACTTCCCTACCCAGCAAAATCGGGCAGCACTGCTCGGACTACCGCCGTTTGAGCCGGGCTGGGTTTGGCTGGCGGGTGCGGGGCCGGGCGATCCGGGATTGATCACAGTGCTCGGGCTGCATGCCATCGAATATGCCGACGTTATTCTGCACGACGCGCTGGTGAACGAGGCGCTGCTGAAACTCGCGCGGCCAACCGCCGAACTGATCTATGCGGGTAAGCGCGCGGGGCGCCGCATCGTGCAAGCAGAGCGATATTTCGCGCACGCTGGTTTCGCTGGCGCGCAAAGGAAAGCGCGTGTTGCGGTTGAAAGGCGGCGATCCGTTTGTGTTCGGGCGCGGCGCGGAAGAAGCGCTCACGCTTGCGCGCGCAGGTGTGCCATTTCGCATCGTGCCGGGCGTGACGGCGGGCATCGGCGGATTGGCCTATGCGGGCATTCCGGTGACGCATCGCGACACCAACCATGCGGTCACCTTCATCACCGGACATGGGTCCGACGGCAAACTGCCGAAGCTCGATTGGGCAAGCGTGGCGAAGGCAACGCCGACGCTGGTGTTTTATATGGCGCGCGGTTTTGCGGGCGAAATCGCCGCGCTGCTGACGACAAACGGGCGCGCGAGCGATGAGCCCGCGGCCATTGTGAGCGACGCGACCAATGGCAGGCAGAACGTGGTGGTGACGACGCTCGCGCAGCTTGGCGAAGCAGCCGTGCAGAGCACAGCGCCTGCGATCATCGTTGTCGGCGAGAATGTGAAACTGCGCGAAGGGCTCGACTGGCTGGGCGCGATGAGCGGCAAACTTCTCGCACCCGATCCGCTGGGGCGCGATGAGTTGGGCGAAACGGGCTGACCGGGTCTGGCGCCATGGCTGTCCTGATCCTATACTTCTTCGGCGAGGTATGGGTTTTGCGATGACCAAAGTCATTTTTGCTCCTCTAAAGGCTAGCGGACGCGCATCGGTCAAAAGGAAACGTGTCAAAGGCGCCGACGGAAAGGTCAGGACTCTTCTGACCATCGATGCGAATAGCCCCACCTTCGACAGCGATCTCACTTACGTCTTCAAAAAGAACGTGGCCAAGGCGCGCCGCCGGCACACGCAACTGGCCAAACCAAAGCGCCGTGCCGCAAAGGCTTGAACCGCCGCGCTTCTGGATCGTCGCGGGCCCGAACGGATCGGGCAAAAGCACGCTTTATGACGCCACCGACATAGAAGGTTTTGGCCGCTCGGTCCGGATCATAAATCCCGACGTGCTGGCTGCGCGCATTGCCGGCAACGAACGCAAGGCGTTGTTGCGCGCCAATGGCGAGGCGCTGGACCGAATCTGGGACTGGCTGAACGCATCGCTTCAGGCTTATCAGACCATCGGCGTTGAAACCGTACTCTCGACGCCAAAATACCGCCCGCTTGTGAAAACCGCGAAAGCCAGGGGCTTCGAAGTGCGGTTGCTTTATGTCATGTTACAATCCGTCGAAATGAATATTGCGCGCGTCAAGCTGCGCGTTGCGGCGGGCGGGCACGCGGTTGCCGAACAAAAGATAGGAGAACGCTATGAACGCTCTTCGACCAATTGCCTTGGTTTCTCGAACAGGCGGATACGGCTCTGATCTTCGACAATTCCGGGGCCGAGCCAAAGCGCATCGGACGCAAGACAAGCGGCACTGTTGAAATCGATCCGGCTGCGCCCGCTTCCGTCCGACGCGCAGCGGAACGCATAAGATCGTCTCGGGTACAAAAAAAGAGCGATAGGAACCGCACATGAATCCGCTTCTGCAAAAACTCGGCATCGCATTGCCGATCATCCAGGCGCCGATGGCGGGCACATCCACGTCGGCGATGGCGGCGGCGGTTTCCAATGCGGGTGGGCTTGGCTCCATCGGCGTGGCGGCCACAAATGCTGTGGGCGCGCGCGAGATGATCGCGGGCATCCGGGCGGCATCGAACCGGGGGTTCAACGTCAACCTGTTCTGCCACAAGCCCGCGACACACGACGTTGTGCGCGAGGCTGGATGGATCGAGAAATTGCGGCCCGTGTTCGCGCAATATGGCGCGGAGCCGCCCAAGCAACTGCGCGAAATCTATAAAAGCTTTGTCGAAGACGACGAGATGCTGACCATGCTGCTGGCGGAACGGCCGGCGATCGTGAGCTTTCATTTCGGCCTTCCGTCGGCGGATCGCATTGCTGCGTTCAAACAGGCAGGCATCGTTCTTCTGGCATCGGCCACCAACCTTGCCGATGCGCGCACGCTGCAGGCAGCCGGAATCGATGCGGTGGTGGCGCAAGGATATGAAGCGGGCGGTCATCGCGGCGTGTTCGATCAGGATGCGCCAGACGAGAAACTCGGCACCATGGCGCTGACGCGGATGCTGGTCAGCGCGCTTTCCATTCCGGTGATCGCGGCTGGCGGCATCATGGATGGGGCGGGGATTGCAGCAGCCCTTGTCCTGGGCGCGGGTGCGGCGCAATTGGGAACGGCGTTCGTCGCCTGCCCGGAATTGAGTGCGGATCCCGCGCACAAGAAATTGCTGCTGAGCGCGGGCGCGGAACACACCATCATGACGGAAGCGATTTCGGGGCGGCCTGCGCGGTCGCTTGCCAACAAATTCACGGCAATCGGCGAAACGGTTTCACCGGGCGAGATCGCGGGTTATCCGATGGCTTACGATGCGGGAAAAGCATTGAACGCGGCGGCCAAGGCAAAAGGCGAGACCGGATTTGGCGCGCAATGGGCGGGACAGGCGGCACCTCTTTCGCGCGCGATGCCTGCGGGCGAACTTGTGGCGCAACTCAAAACCGAAATGGACGCAGCACTCAAACGCGCTGCGGTTTGAGGCTCGCGGTCTTCATTCGCGCTGGCAATTCGGCCATCACGCGTTTGCGGGTTTCGGAATCGAGCGTTCCCCAACGCGCAATTTCTTCGAGCGTGCGGCCGCAACCGGTGCAAAGACCGGTTGCGGGGCTCATGACGCAGACTTTGATGCAAGGCGTGTCGATAACGGCCATTACATATTGAAGACGCAGAGTTTGTTGCCCGCCGGATCGCGGAAATAGCCGCCATAGAAATTGCCGACGCGCACGCCGGGAGCGCCTTCATCGGGGGCGCCGATCTCGATGGCTTTTGCATATGTCTTGTCCACCACTTCGCGCGACGATGCGGCGAGCGCCACCATCATGCCGTTGCCGATGGTGGCGGCTTCGCCATCATAAGGCTTGCAGATGGCGATCATGCCGCTTTTCGGTGCGCCATAAAACTGAATGCGGTCGCTTGCGAAAACGCGCTTGCCGCCGAGTTCGGCCAGAAGCGCGTCGTAGAAGGCGAGCGATTTTTCGTAATCGCTGGCACCGATGGTGACATATCCGAGCATGGTGTTTTTCCTTATCTTCCCGTTGGTGCCTTGTTGAAAGGCATATCCTTGTCGACGCGAATATCGGGCGGCAGGCCCAACACGCGCTCGGCGATGATGTTGCGCAGGATTTCGTCGGTTCCACCGGCGATGCGCAGACCCGGCGCGCCCAGCCAGCCCATCTGGAACGCGCCGTTCTCCACGCCATCCTCGCCGGTGAGCGCGCCCACTTCGCCTTCAAGCTCCATCGCGAACGCGCTTAAGTCCTGCAGCTTGGCGGCGACGACGATCTTGGCGATCGAGGCTTCCGGCCCCGGCTGCTGGCCGCGGCTGAGCGCGGTCATCGTGCGGTAGGTGGTGTATTTCAAACCGGCACTGCGCACATACCAGTCTGCGATTTTCTCGCGCACCGCTGCGTTCTTGATCGCGGGGCCATCTTCGAGTTCGAGTTCGCGGGCGAGCTGCACCAGTTGCGGCACATCCAGACCGCCGCCCGCGCCGCCGCCGACGGCAAGACGTTCGTGCATCAGCGTGGTGAGCGCTGCCTGCCAGCCCTGCCCCACTTCGCCGAGGCGTTGCGAATCGGGAATGCGGACATTGGTGAAGAACACTTCGTTGAAGCCGCTGGCGCCGCTTGCCTGCTTGATCGGCCGCACTTCCACACCGGGTTCTTTCATCGACAGATAGAACATGGTGAGGCCCTTGTGCTTGGGCAGGTTCGGATCGGTGCGCGTGAGGAGCAGACCGTAATCGGAGAATTGCGCGCCGGTCGTCCACACTTTCGAGCCGTTGATGACCCAATCGTCGCCATCTTTTTCCGCGCGTGTGCGAAGTGCGGCGACATCCGAACCGCCAGCGGGTTCGGAGAAAAGCTGGCACCAGATTTCCTCGCCGCGCAAAGCGGGTTTCACATAACGGCCAATGGATTGCTTGCTGCCATAGGCCATGAGCGTTGGAATGCACATGCCAAGCCCGATGGCGAAAGCGCCGGTGTTGGCGACATCGTATTTTCCTTCTTCCTGGCCGAAGATCACGCTTTGCATCGGCGTGCCGCCATAGCCGCCGACTTCCTTGGGCCAGGTGACGCGGGCATAGCCTTTCTCGGCTTTCTTGGCCTGCCAGGCTTTGGCGGCTTTCATCGAGGTCTTGTCGTCTTCGCCCAGCGGATCGGAATTGTCGCGCGAGGTTTTCAGTTTGGCATTGGCATCGAGCCAGGCGCGCGCTTCGGCGCGGAACTTGGCTTCTTCGGGGCTGTCTTCGAAATCCATCTGTCTGTTCCTTATGCGGCGTTGCTGAGTTCGAGCTGGCTCACGAGCTTGTCTTTCCAGACACGCTGCGGCGCCAAGCGCCAATCCCAGTTCGCGGGAGCGCTTGTAATAGAAGTGGCAATCGAACTCCCAGGTGAAGCCGACGCCGCCATGTGTCTGGGTGTTTTCCTTCGCTGCGAAATCGAACGCCTGCGTGGCGGAAATGCGGGCCGCGGCTGCTGCAAGCGGAAGTTCGCGCGCCCCCGTCGATAGCGCCCACGCGCCATAATAGGCATTCGAACGCGCAAGCTCATTGCCCACATAGATATCGGCGAGCTTGTGCTTGATCGCCTGGAACGAGGCGATGGGGCGGCCGAAGGCGTAACGCTCCATCGCGTAACCCTTGGCCATCTGCAGGCAGACATCGGCGCCGCCCACCTGTTCGAAGGCCATCAGGATGGCGGCGCGATCGAGCACGCGGTTGAGATCGCTCCACGCTTCGCCCTGTTTGCCGAGTGCTTCGGCGTTGGCGTTTTCGAAGGTGAGTTCGGCGCGTGCGCGCGACGGGTCGATGCTCGAAAGCGCACGGCGCTTGACGCCCGGCTGCTTCAGATCGACCAGCGCAAGTTGCAGCCCGCGTTCGCCCGCATCATCGGAGCCGCGCGCAAGCACCACGGCGTAATCGGCATCCATGCCATCGGCCACCGCCGTTTTCTTGCCGTTGAGCTTGCCGCCCTTGAAACTAGTGCGAATGTTTTTCGGCAAAATCGCGCCCGCGCCTTCCGCGCGCGCAAGCGTGCCGACGATTTCAGCGGCTGCCACTTTTGGCAGGAGGCGCGTCTTCTGCTCTTCGCTGCCGCTCGTCAAAATGGCCTCACCGAACTGGCAGACGGTGGAGGAAAACGGAATTGGCGCGAGCGCGCGGCCGAGTTCTTCCACGATCACGCACAGTTCGAGATAGCCCAGGCCGAGGCCGCCATATTGTTCGGGAATGGCGGTTCCCGCCCAGCCGAGTTCGCCGACCTGCTTCCACAATCCGGCATCGAATGTCTTGCCGCTTTCATAGATGGCGCGGACCGTTTTGGGGGTGCATTTCTCGCTCAGGAACTTGTGCGCCTGATCCTTGAGCATCTTCTGGTCGTCGGAAAAATCGAAGTTCATTTCGGCTCCCTGCCATATCTGATTATCTGTCACCGCCACGATAGCGCGCCTTGGGAGCCATGCAACGCCCCCGGACGCAGGCGATGATCGATTCAATCAGACGGGCTGCTTCGATCGGCGGCATCGCCGCTTTCGATATTGCCGGTACGGCGCAATTTCAGGATCGCGATGACGATAAGGCCGAGCGACAGGGCCGTGATTTGCCAGGTGGGCTCGCCATCGATCACCTGGGGGGCGGCCAGCGTGGCCACGCCCACCAAAATGACCCCGCACCAAAACAGTATTCCCAGCTGCCCCCGCATGGAGGCCGTTTACGATGGATACATCCCCCGGTAAATCAACAATTCGAAGTTTGGTGAATCCCCGCCGGGGCCAGCAAACCATTGCAAATTGGCTCTCTTTTGAAGCGTTTCTAAACACCTTGATATTCATTCCCGCTAACGGGGACTTAAGCAGCGGCCCGTAGATTTACCGCTGGGTAATCCGGGGTCGCGGGACAGATGGCGAAGGCAGCATTTCACAAGAATCAGCGCGTTTATGTAAAGCCCGTAGGGACTTGGGCGTTGATCGAGCGCGTGGTTCCACACTGGGCAAAGGGTCTCGATGAGCCGTTGCGCATCTTCTACGACGTGGGACTGGGCCGCGAATTCGCGGCCGAAGAACTGCAATTCGACAATGCCCAGACCGAGGATGTGAAGGGCAGCGACAAATGGCGGATCATTCGCGCCCATAACCGCTGGCAGGCCCCGCAGGAAACCACCGGCCACCCCTTCCCCGGCACCTATCCGGTGGTGGTGACGGGTGAGGCAGATTGGGGCGGATGGCGCGTTCCGGGCTCGGAATATGCTCTGAGCCCTGCCCGCATCGAACAGCAGGCCCGGATGGTGGCAAGCGTGCCGCAGATGACGGCCCTGTTGAAGGAGCTTGTGGACTTCGCGAAGAAATCGCCCGAAACGCCCATGGCGCTGCGCGAACCGTTCAAGAAGGCGGCGGATCTGCTCGCCTATGCCGAAGGCGGCGATAACTAAATTTCGCGGACATTGCCTGCCGCCCAAAATCCAAGTTAGACCTCTTCGCAAATCCTTCGCGCTGAAGAGAGGATTTGCGTGTGCGGCGTATTCTGATGGGCCTGGCTCTTGCGGCCTTTGCGACCGCTGCCGGCGCACAAACAAAAAGCCCCTGGTCGGCCACGCTTTATGCGGGCGTCTCGACCAATCGCAATATCACCGATGTGCTGGATAGCGGGTTTGCCGTTCACAATGCGATGGCGGGATTTTCGCTCAATCGCAGGCTGGTAAACCTCGGCGGCGGCTTTTCGTTGGCCGCGGAAGGACAGATCACGCAATACACTTTCGGTCACAATTACGAGACCGCCGCCCTTGGCCTCGGCATGGAGTTCAATCGTTTTCCGTGGCGCTGGCCGACAGCATTCTCGATGTATACGGGACCGTCTTACGCCATCAATCCGGTTACTACGGCGCGCCATTTCAAGGGCAAGGCGCTGCTCAATTATCTGGGAATGGAACTTGCGGTCGCCATTCCGAAAGCAAGGGGGTGGGACGGCGTTATCCGCATCTACCACCGCTCGGGCATGTGGGGCGTCTATTCTCTGAACTATGACGAAAACAGCATGATCGGCATCGGCCTACGCAAACGTTTCTGAGCTTTGCGCCAGCTTGCGCTTGCCGCTATATCCCGAATGCCATCTATCCATAGGAATGTTCATGCGCACCGAAGAGCCGCGCGCCATCCGGCTGAAAGATTACCGCGCGCCCGATTACAAGATTTCCGAAATCGCGCTCGATTTCATTCTCGAACCCGAAACGACGCGGGTGACGGCGACATCGAAGATGACGCGCACGGGCGCGGGCCCGCTGGTATTGGATGGCGAGCAGTTGAAGCTCGTCTCCGTGAAGGTCGATGGCAAGCGCAGTCGCACACAAAGCCGATGACGCGACGCTGACGCTTTCGGATTTGCCGGAAACATTCACGCTCGAAATCGTCACCGAGATTTCGCCGGTCAACAATACCGCGCTCGAAGGACTTTACGTTTCCAAAGGCATCTTCTGCACGCAATGCGAGGCGGAAGGCTTTCGCCGCATCACCTATTTCCTCGACCGGCCCGACGTGCTTGCCACCTACACGACGCGGATCGAGGCGGACAAATCGAAATATCCGACCCTGCTTTCCAACGGCAATCTGATCGACCACGGCGATCTGGCGGGCGGCAAGCATTTCGCGGTGTGGAACGATCCGTTCCCCAAGCCCTGCTATCTGTTTGCGCTGGTGGCGGGCGATCTGGGCAGCATCCACGACACCTTCACCACCATGAGCGGGCGCAAGGTGGATCTGCGCATCTTCGTGGAACACGGCAACGAACCCAAGGCGGTTTATGCGATGGATTCGCTCAAGCGGGCGATGAAATGGGACGAAGAGGCTTACGGGCGCGAATACGATCTGGATATTTTCATGATCGTCGCCGTCTCCGCCTTCAATTTCGGCGCGATGGAGAACAAGGGCCTCAACATCTTCAACGACAAGCTGCTGCTCGCGAGCCCCGACACGGCGACGGACGACGATTATGCGCGCATCGAAAGCGTGGTGGCGCACGAGTATTTCCACAACTGGACGGGCGACCGCATCACCTGCCGCGACTGGTTCCAGCTTTCGCTGAAAGAAGGGCTGACCGTCTATCGCGACCAGACATTCTCGCAGGACATGCGCTCCAAAGGCCGCCGCATCGACGATGTGAAGATGCTGCGGATGCGCCAGTTCCGCGAAGATGGCGGGCCGCTTGCCCATCCCGTGCAGCCGCAGAGCTATATCGCGATCGACAATTTCTACACCGCAACGATCTATGAAAAAGGATCGGAAGTGATCGGGATGCTCAACACGCTGGTGGGGCCCGAAGGCTATCGCAAGGCGACCGATCTTTATTTCGAGCGGCACGATGGACAGGCAGCAACGGTCGAAGACTGGGTGAAGTGTTTTGAGGATTCCAACGCGCGCGACCTGAAGCAGTTTCGGCTGTGGTACGCCCAGGCCGGCACGCCGACGGTGGAAGCCAAAGGCGCTTACGATGCGGCGAAAAAAACCTACACGCTTGCGCTGAAGCAGATCGTGCCGCCGACGCCGGGCCAGCCCGAGAAAAAGCCGATGCACATGCCGATAAGGCTGGGGCTGGTCGGCCATAACGGCCGCGCATTGCCGCTGACGCTGGAAGGCGAGAACGCTGCCGGGCCGGAGGAGCGCGTGCTGGAATTGCAAGACAGCGAAGAGACATTCGTGTTCGTGGATGTGGAGGAAGCACCCGCTTCTTTCCATCGGGCGGCATTTCTCCGCACCCGTGATCTTCAAGACCGATCTCGACCGCAAGGGCCGCGCCACCCTGATGGGACGCGATCAGGATGCATTCAACCGCTGGGAGCAGGGCCAGGCACTGGCGACCGATCTGTTGCTGGAAATGACGAAGGCGGCACAAGGCGGCCGCGCGCCCGCCACCGATCCGATCTATCTCGATGCCATCGGCGATGTGCTTTCGCGCGCCGATGAAGACCATGCGTTCGCGGCACAGATGCTGGCGCCGCCGCTTGAAAGCGAACTGGCGCTGGCGATGACGCCCGCCGATCCCGATGCGATCAATGCGGCGCGCACGGCGCTGATCCGCAGCGTTCGGGATGCGCATGGGCCAAAGATCGAACGGCTCTACGATTCACTGGCGACGAAGGGTTCTTATTCGCCCGATGCCGCCCCTGCCGGGCGGCGCGCCTTGCGCAATGCGCTGCTGCGCTATCTGACGGCGGCGGATGACGAAGCGGCCGCGACAATCGCGGATGCGCATTACCGCGATGCGGACAACATGACCGATATGATCGCGGGGCTTGCCGCACTTTCGCGGATGAACTCGGTCAAGCGCGACAATGCGTTTGCGCATTTCCACGATCGCTTCCGGGGCGATGCGCTGGTGCTCGACAAATGGATGATGCTGCAGGCCGGATCGCCGCTTCCCACCACGGTCGATGGCGTGCGCGCGCTGATGAAGCATCCGCATTTCGACATCAAGAATCCCAACCGCGTGCGTTCGCTGGTGGGGGCGTTTTCCGGCAATCATCTGCGCTTCCACGCGGGCGACGGGCGGGGCTATGCGCTGGTGGGCGAGACCGTGCGCGCGCTCGACGGCCTCAACCCCAAGATGTCGGCGGGCATGGCATCGGCCTTCGAGAACTGGCGGCGCTACGATGGCCCCGCCAGGCACTGATGCGCGGCGAACTGGAGAAGACACTGAAGACAGAGGGCATTTCGCCCAACCTGTTCGAGGTGGCATCCAAAATTCTGGGGTGAATTGTCATCCCCGGCCGAGCACCAGCGAGGGGAAGGGGACCTGGGTGTTCGACATTGGAACAGGTTTCCGCGCCCAGGTCCCTTAACCTCACTCCGCTTCGCTTCGTTCGCCGGGGATCACAGGTATTGCAGTGACACCGACTCCGGCTTTCGCATAATTGCCCAAAGGGCGATTCGCAAAACGCTCGGGGGTGTGTTCGCCATCATGGCGCAAGCTGGGATTGCCGCTGGCCCCCTTGGGGCTGCAAGCCACGCGCTTTCGGGCGTGACGCGGACGGCCGCGCGCCATATCCGCATCACCGTTCTTCTCTGCGTCGTGCTGATCTGCGGCAGCTTTGCGGCGGCCGGCGCGCTTCAGATGCGCATCGGGCGCGAACATGCGCTGCAGCAGGCGGCCTCCCTCGAAGTGCAGCGGGCACACGAGATCGCAGGCGGGCTTGGCGACCGGCTTGATCGCAATGCGGCGGTAGCGGCCAAGGTCGCCGGTGGCGGGCTCGATGCGGGCGCGCTCGAAACCTTTCTGGCGGCGCATGCAAGCGCGCTGCGCAATATCGCGGTGGTGGACGAGACGGGCGTGGCGATTTCGGCGCTGCGCAAGCCGGGCTTCCTGCCGCTTGCCGCCGGGCCTGCTGATGCACGCCTTCGCGGGCCGCGCGGCGGGCGTATCGGGATCGTCGCTGCTGCTGGCCTTTCCGCAGAACGGCAACGTGACGGTGGCCGAACTCGATTTCGCGGCGCGTGTTTCCGGCGGGCGTGCTGGGCCGACAGCGCGCTGACCGACGGCAACGGCCTTGTGCTGGCGAAGGGCCGCGCATGGACCCTGCACCGGCTTCCCTCAGACCTGCCCGCGGGCGAAGGGGCCGATGTCTCGGACGGGCAGCTGGTCTCTGCGGTTTCGGTGCCGGGATGGCCGCTGCGGGTTGCGGGCATGCTCGATGTCGAGGGCGCGGTGGGGGCGTGGTACGGCTCGCTGCCGCTTTATCTGTTCGTGATCCTGGGGCCGGCGCTTGCGGGCGCGGGGCTTGCGGTGGTGTTCGTGCGCGAGTTCGAACGGCGGGTGCGCGCCAACGATGCGCTGCAACGCCTGCGCAACACCTCCTCCAGCGATGCGCGGCTGCTGATCCGGCTTGCCGAAGCCGAGCGCCGCGCGAGCGAGGCGGTGCGCTCCAAATCCGAATTCATCGCGCATATGAGCCATGAATTGCGCACGCCGCTGAACGCGATCATCGGATTTTCCGAAATCATCAGCCACGGATTCCTCGGCCAGGCGGGCCATCCCAAATATATCGAATATGCGCGCGACATCGGCGTGGCGGGCCGCGACCTGCACGGCAAGATCGGCGACATTCTGGAATTCGCCAATGTGGAAGCGGGCCGCCATCCGATTTCGCTTTGCGCGCGTGGATGTGGGCGAGGTGCGCCGAGGCCTGCGTGAACGAGATGGCGGGGCGCGCCTTTTCGCGGCGCATCGAACTTGGCGTGGCGCCGATGACCGGATACACGCGCGCACGCCGATGGCCGCGCGGTGAAGCGCATTCTTTCGAACCTGCTCTGCAACGCGCTCAACTTCACGCCCGATGGCGGAAGCGTGCGGATGGAGATCGTGGAAAGCGAAACGGCGGTGATCGCGCGCGTGCGCGACACGGGGCGCGGATTTTCGGAAGAAGAAGCAACGCGCGCGGGCGAGCCGTTCGCCGCCTTCGAGCGCACGGGATCGACAACCGGGCTGGGGCTGGGGCTTGCCATTGCAACCGCTCTTGCCGAGCGCATGGGCGGCGAGATGATGCTGGTGCGCAACCAGGCAGCGGGCACGACGGCGGAATTGCGGCTGCAGGAAAGCCTAGAGATACCAGTCGTATTCGGCGGCGCTGATGATCTTGCGGAAGCGGCACGGCTTCGATGCGCTTGGTCTCGCGATAAAGCGAGATCATTTCGGCGCCCATATAAGCGGCCAGCACCTTGCGCCTGGAACAGGCGGTTCAGCGCATCGTCGAGCGTGATGGCGATTGCCGGATCGGGCTCGCGCGAAACATTGCCATGCGCGGGCGCGCCGGGATCGAGCTTTGATACAAGGCCGTGATGCACGCCGGCCAGAACCGCCGCCATCACGAGATAGGGATTGGCATCGGCACCCGCCACGCGATGCTCGACACGGCGGGCATCGACAGGCCCGATGGGAATGCGCAAACCGGCGGAGCGGTTGTTCACGCCCCACTGGCGATTGGCGGGCGCAAACATATCGGGCTGGAAGCGGCGATAGGAATTCGCGTTGGGCGCAAACAGCGCCATGGATTCCGGCATCATCGCCTGCAATCCGCCGATGGCATGACGCAAGGTATCCGCGCCTTCGCGCGTGCCGTTGTCGAAGATGTTGCGGCCCCTTTCGTCGAGCACGCTGACATGGATGTGCAGCCCGCTGCCCGAACGGTTGGGAAAGGGCTTGGCCATGAAGGTGGCTTCGAAGCCTGTGGCGCGCGCGGCTGCCTTCACGATCTGCTTGAGAAACACGACGTGATCGGCCGCGTGACGCGCATCGGCCTGATGGCGCAGATTCGCTTCGAACTGGCCGGGCGCATATTCCTTGCTGGTGGCGGTGAGCGGCAGGTTCTGCGCCTGCGCCGCCTCGTTGAGCGCCTGAAGGAAATCGCGATAGCGATCCAGATCGTCGAGCCCATAGACCGAAGGCTCGCATTCGCGCACGCCGGTGCGCGGGCAGCGCGGCGGCTGCGGCTGGCCCAGCTCATCGCGTTCGATATCGAGCAGATAGAATTCGAGTTCCAGGGCCGTGACGGGCGTGAGCTTCAACTCGGCGAAATGATCGAGCACGCAGTTCGAGCGCGGCGCGCGGTTCGCCGGTGAACGGGCATGCCCTGCTCGTCGCGCAAGGTGGTGACGATCTGGGCGCGCGCAGGCGTATCGCCCCAGACGAGGCTCAGCGTGCCGGGAATGGGCCAGGCCGTGCCATCGGGATCGCCATCGCCGTAGCCATGGCCGAACACATCGGTCATCTCGCCGCGCGCATCCATCAGATAGACGGATTCCGGAATCTGCATGCCGCTTTCGAAAATCTTCGCGGCCTCGGCGATGCCAATGCGCTTGCCGCGCAGGATGCCGCACAGATCGACGACCACCGCATCGAGATATTCGATCTCGGGATGGGCCGCGATCAGGGCTTCGAATTCGCGGGCACGCTTCTTCCACAAAGGCGGGGCGCGCGAAGGCCGGAGGGGTGGCTAACTTGTTCATGACACTTGCACAAATCCTATGCACCCAATCATAAACGGACCGTCAAAAAAGAGGAAGTGCGCACCAAACCACCACAATAGATAGATTGCGCAGTTCCGATTCCCCTATTACCGTTAATTGCGTGGGATGGCCTTGCCGCGCAACGGCCAAAACGGGGATCAACCATGACCTTCAAAAGAATCGCAAGCCTTGGCGCAATCGCAATTGGCGCTGCGTTTTTGATGCTGACGCCGGGTGTGGCCGGCAACGGCGCGGTGACGCTGTTTCAGTGGGAGGATTACATGGATCCTCCGTTCCTCGCCGATTACAAAAAGCAATTCAAGGAAGATCCCAACGTCACCATCTTCGCCGATGAAGACGAAGCGTTCGCGAAAATGCGCGCGGGCTACAAGCCCGATGTGATGGGCCCCTGCTATTACGAATTCCCGCGCTGGAAAGAAGCGGGCCTGCTGCAGCCGATCGATACGGCGAAGCTGAAGAACTGGAACAAGATCTCGCCGACCTTGCGCAACCTGCCCGGCATCAGCGCGGGCGGAACCAAGGTCTGGTTCGTGCCGCATTACTGGGGCAACACCTCGGTCACCTTCCGCACCGATCTCGCACCCGAATATGTGAAGAACCCGAGCTGGAACATTCTGTTCGATCCCAAATACAAGGGACGCATCGCGATCATGGACGGTGTGGACGACACCGTGCCGCTGATCGCCGCCACCATCGGCATCAACGCCTACACAATGACGCCCGACCAATGGACCAAGGTGCAGGCGCGGTTGCGCGCAGGTGATCAAGCAATCGCGTTTCGTTTCGAGCGACGACACCGCACTGGCGCAAGGCCTCGCATCGGGCGAGATCGTGGCGGCGATGACGTGGCGGGCGACGTTCTCCACGCTGAAGAAAGAGCACAAGCCCGTCGCCTATATGAAACCCAAGGGCGGGATGTTCACCTATGTCTGCGGGCTGGTGGTGCACAAGAACCCGTCGAACGAGGCGAAAGCGCTGGCGCTGATCGATTCCTCGCTGAGCGACGAAGCTGGCATCTACACGATCCAGCACATCGGCGACGAACCGGCCAACCAGCAGGCGCTCGCCAAAGTGCCGAACTCGACCTTCGAAGGGCTGGGGCTGACGCGCGACGTGGAAAGCTTCCTCAAGAGCGGCATCTTCCAGCAGCGGCTGAAAGACAAGGACAAGATCGTCGCCGCCTGGACGGAGATCAAAGCGGGATTGTGAACTCACCTCCCCTTTGTGGGGAGGCCGAAATTCTTGGAGCGCAGCGAACAGGAATTCGGGTGGGGGGCCGCTCTGCGTGGCGGGTACCGCCCCCACCCGTCATCTCTTCGCTGCCGCTCAGAGCCGCCGACCTCCCCACAAGGGGGAGGCAAAACAGAAAAGAAAAAAGGCGGAAGCATTGCTGCTTCCGCCTTTTAATTTATTCGCGAATGCTACGGCCTAGACGACGCCGCGCTTGTGTTCGCCGATGACGATCCGGCCGGGATTGAAAGCGGCCTTGAAGACCGAAAGGGCTTTGCGAGGTTCGGCGTCTCCGCACATGAAGACGTCGAATGCTGCGTAGCCTTTTTCCGGCCATGTATGGACGCTGATATGGCTTTCGGCGAGCACGGCAACTCCTGAGATGCCGCCACCTTCCGAAAACGTGTGCAGATGAATGTGCAGGAGTGTTGCTCCTGCCTGATCCACTGCGTCGATCAGCGCCTGTTCGATCCGATCCCGGTCGTCGAGTCCCTCGGCTTCCCAAAGATCTATGATCAGGTGACTTCCCGCGAAGGTTAGTCCGTTACGAGTGATGAAGTGATCCTTGCGGTCCTCATCCCTGGGGGGAATAGGAACCGGAACGGTCCTCGCAGAAACGCGGGCACGAGGGGCCCTTGCTTCTTTGATCGCCGCTACGAGTTCAAGTCGAGCCATTCTGGCACCTACCCTCTCAAAGCGTTGACACCTGATGCCTGCCGCCTTTGAACGAACCCGTCCGGGGGCACATAACACCGCTAAGAAGAAAGCGGCGGGCGAAAGGGTCTCTTTCGCGTCCGCCGCTCTGTTCCCGAGGGAACGGGCGGAATATAGGGCCGCTTGTCCCGCCATGCAAGAATTATTAGACCCCTGCGGTAAATTTTTTCTGCCGGGCGGTTGGAGCTGTCACACTGTGCCGCCGTGCGCGCGGGCGGTTTGGACGGGCATGGACGAAGTGCGGCGCGCACCTTAAAAGCGCCTCCGCTTCGGCTTCCGCGCCGCTCTCCGGCGCTGTCACATTCTGAAAGGTTTTGCGATGACGACGAGCCACAAGGAACGCCTCCACAAGGGTTACGCCCAGGTCATGGAGCTCTCGGGCAAGCCGCTCGTCGATCAGAAAAGCCAATATCAGCGCATCAAAATCTTCGACACCGTGGCCAACGGGCGCGTGATGACGCTGGACGACATCGTCCAGATCACCACCCGCGACGAGAGCGCCTATGCCGAAATGCTCACGCATCTGCCGCTCCTGGAACATGGCCGCGCGCGGCAGCGTGATGATCGTCGGCGGCGGCGATCTCTCCATCGCCGACGAGGCTCTTAAGCATAAGGGCGTGAAGGAAGTCGTTCTTGTGGATATCGACGGCGACGTGGTGGAACTCTGCCGCAAGCACTTCTCCGAGATCAACGCGCGCGCCTTCAAGGACAAGCGGCTCACGGTGGAGATCGCCGACGCCTTCGAATATCTCGGCCGCAAGGAGAACAGGAAGCGCTTCGACCTGATCGTCGCCGACCGGCCAGATCCCGTCGGCCCCGGCAAGGCGCTGTTCGGCGAAACCTTCTACGACCGCGTGAAAGGCGCGCTGAAGCCCGGCGGCTTCGCCACCTTCCAGACGGGCGTGCCGTTCTACCAGCCGTGGGAGATCACAGAGGCGCTGGAGGAGCTCAAAGGGTTCTTTCCGTCATCCGGCCTCTATCTCAGCGTGGTGCCCACCTATATCGGTGGCTTCATGGCGCTCTCCTGGGCTTGCAACGGCAAGGCCAAACTCGGCACGCCTGCCGGCATCAAGAAGGCAACGGCCGCCTTCAAGCGCGCCAGGCTCAAAACCGACTACTACAACCCCGCCATCCACGCCGCCGCCTTCGCACTGCCGGAATGGATCAGGCGGCTCGTTCCGCGAGCTTGACGAACGTACCGGTATACGGTACGCTTCAGCCGTGATCCGCTCCTTTGCCGATAAGCGAACGGCCGCGATTTTCGCGGGGCTTGGCGTCAAAGGGTTGCCGCCGCAAATCCAGCAACGGGCGAAAGCAAAGCTGCACGCGCTGGATGCTGCGGCGGCGGTGGACGACTTGCGCAACCCGCCCGGCAACCGCCTGGAGCGGCTGAAGGGCGACCGGGCCGGGCAACACAGCATTCGCGTCAACGATCAGTGGCGGGTCTGCTTTGTCTGGCGCAATGGGGAAGCATGGGAAGCGGAAATTGCGGACTATCATTGAGGTGAGCCATGGCTATCCGGCGTGAAGATTTGGATTCGGGCCGCGTTGATTTCAAAGGCGTGGTGAACGGCGCGAAGCTGCGCCCCGTTCATCCCGGCGAGATTTTGCGCAACGATTTCCTGGAACCGTTGGACATCAGCGTCTATGCACTGGCCAAGGCGATCCATGTACCGCGGTCGCGAGCAAACGACGTTGTGCTGGAACGTCGCGGCATCAGCGCCGACACTGCCATCCGGCTCGCGCGCTTCCTGCGAACGACGCCAGAATTCTGGATCAACCTGCAATCCCGCTATGATCTTGACGTTGCCCGCGAGCAATCGCACGGAAAAATCGAGCGCGAGATCGCGCCCTACGCGGCGTGAGCGAAGCGGGCCTTCCTTCGCCTGATGCGCGCGAGGCTGCGCTCTATGCGCGGTTTGGCGCGCTCGGGATTTCGTGGAAGACCTATGAGCACGCGGCCGTGTTCACGGTCGAGGAAGCAGCCGCCCTTTATGCGGAGCAGCCGGGCGGACACACCAAGAACCTCTTTCTGAAAGACAAGAAGGACGGGCTCTGGCTTGTCGTGGCGCGCGATGATCTCAGCATCGATCTCAATGCGCTTTCAAAGCAGCTTCAGGCTCCGCGCTTTTCATTCGGTTCGGCAGAGCTGCTGGTCGCCACGCTCGGCATCGCGCCCGGATCGGTGACGCCTTTTTCATTGATGAACGACGCGCGCCCGCATCGTCAGGCCGGTGCTCGATGAAGGGATGCTCGCGCTCGATCCGCTCAACTTTCATCCGCTGCGCAACGACCGCACGACGGCGGTGTCTGCCGCAGACCTGCTCAAATTCGTGCGCGCGGTTTCCGGCGAGCCGGTGATTGCGAAACTGCCGCTGCGTTCCTGATTGGCTGCGCCGTCTGCACAAACCCCTTCACACTTCGCGGGACTGCGCTCTCAGGCGCTCACCCAACGCGGCACGTTCAAACCGAAATACTTCTGCAACATCGCTTCGGTCTGTTCGAGCGCGCCTTCGGCCCAGTTCTGCCGCGCCGACCAGGTGTCGCCCACGACGTAGAGCGAACGGTCCTTGAGCGGCTTGAGCATGGTGTCTGCGATTGCCAGCGGATCGGCACCTTGCGCCCAACCGGCCAGGCCGCCGCCGAACGGATCGACGCTCCAGTCCTGAAACGCCGCGGCGACAGGCGCAGGCGCGGGCACCGCGAATGTGGCGGCGGCCTGCTTGTGAAGCTCCTGTGCAAGCGCGCTATCTGCGCCGAGCCAGGAAAGCCCGAATGCACCCGGTTGCGAGGCGGGTGCGAGCGCCTTCAGGGCGGCGGCATCCTTCGCCTCGGCCATGGTTTCGAGCAGGCCGTAACCGCCCGTCGTTTCGCTCGTCAGCCGCTGGGCTTCGACGCCGAGCGCGATGAACTGGCGCGCCGATGCATCGGTGACGGAACGACCGCCCTCGATGCCGAGATCCTTCCACCACGGCGCGCTGTAAAGCAGGAACGCCTTGGCCGCGGCGACCGAAGTGACGCTTGCCAGATTTTGCGCAAAAGGTTTTGCGGCGCGGGCGCGGAAATCGGGAATGGCTTCGAGCGCGCGTCGCGGCAGGGCGAGGATCACGGTTCTGGCCGTGACCTGATTGCGCCGCCCGCCCGCATCTTCGAAGGCGAGCTTGAAGGTGCCGCCCTTGCCTTCCGGCACGGCGAGGCTGACGAGACGCTGGCCTTTCGACACGATGTCGCCGAAGGGCGTGAGCTTGTCTGCGATGGCAAGCGGCAGTTTCTGGAAGCCGCCGGCGATGGTGAAGAACGGACCTTCGGAATTGGCTTCGCTGAGAATGGAATCGAACAGGGCCAGTGCGTTGCCTTCGAGAGCTGCATCGTCGAGGCGGGCGGTGTCGCGCAGGAAATCGCGTTCGCCGGGAGAAAGCGCATCGGCGAGAAGCTGGCCCGCATTCCATGCCGCGAGCGGTTTGTCCTTGACGCGGACGCTCAGGCGCCTGCCGCGCCATTGTTCGGGCGTGAGCGTGGCGGCGTCGGGGAGGATGCCCGCAAGCGCCTGCCGCATCCGGCGGGCGCCGAGGGCCTGATGGTCGGCAGGCATTTCATAGGGCAGCGCATCGCTACCGACGCCGACATGGGCGAGCGGGATGTTGCGGCCGCGCAGCGCCAGCCTGTCCTGCGGCAGGTCGAGCGGAGTTGGGCGGATCGCCAGATCGAGCGTGTGGGCGAGGCCAACGATGTTGCGGTGGGAATCGAGGAAGCGCACGCCGCCTGCCTCGCCGATCAGGCCGGGGGCTTGCGGGAAAGCGATGGAATGCAACCGGCCACCGATGCGGTCGCTCACCTCGAACAGGCGGATCGACTGGCCGGCCTTGGAGGTGGCCAGCCGCAGCGCGGCATAGATGCCCGAAAGCCCGCCGCCGACGATGGCGATATCGAGATCGGTTGCGGCCCGGGCCTGCCGCGAGAGCAGCGGCAGGGTCGCAGCGGCTGCGGCCCCGGTCAAAAGGGCGTTTCGACGTGTGATGGTCATGATGTCCTCCCCTGGTTCCGCTCGGCTTGGCGGGACTTGGGGAGCAGCCTATTTGTCTTTTGTGGCCGCAATTGGGGAAGCGGCGTATAAAATGGGTTTTCGCCAGCAATTTTTTCCGCTGCCGGATCGGCGTGCGGGTTCAAGGAGTTAGTCTTTCATGGCATTGATCGGTCCCACCGGGCGGCCTGTGACGAGTGCGCCGGCTGCCCCCACACAGAGCACAAGCGCCCCTTCGGCCTATATCAAGGACGGCGGAATCGAGACCTTTGCGGCCGATGTGCTGGATGCCTCGCGCGAGGTGCCGGTGATCGTGGATTTCTGGGCGCCGTGGTGCGGGCCGTGCAAGCAGCTCGGGCCGATGCTGGAGAAACTGGTCAACGAGGCCAAGGGCGCGGTGCGCATGGTCAAGGTGAACATCGACGAGAACCCGGAAATCGCCAAGCAACTGCGCGTGCAGTCGATCCCCACCGTCTACGCCTTCAAGAACGGACAGCCGGTGGACGGCTTCATGGGCGCCGTTCCGGAATCGCAATTGCGCACCTTCATCCAAGGGCTGACGGGCGGCCATGCCGGCCACGATCATGCCGAGGAAGTTCTGGCGGCCGCTGACGAAGCGTTCGCCGCGGGCGACATGAATATGGCCGCACAGGCTTACGCGCATGTGTTGCAGGATGAGCCGGGCCATCCCAAAGCGGTTGCGGGGCTTGCGCGGTGTTACCTGAAGGCGGGCGATGTCGAGCGCGCGAAGCACACCTTGCAGCTTGTGCGCCCGGATGGCGCAGCCGACGAAGCTATTCGCGCGGTGGAAGCGGAATTGAAACTGCGCGACCAAGCGCCCGATACGGGCGATCTCGATCAGTTCAAGGCGAAGCTTGCAGCCAATGCCAACGACCATCAGGCGCGTTACGATCTGGCGCTGGCGCTCGATGCCAAAGGCGATCGCGAAGGCGCGATGAACGAACTGCTCGACATCGTGAAGCGCGACCGCAAATGGAACGACGATGCGGCGCGCAAACATCTGGTGACGTTGTTCGAAGCATTGGGCCCTGCCGATCCGCTGACGCTTGCCGCGCGGCGCAAGCTTTCTTCCATCCTGTTCTCCTGAGAGGCTCCGCGTGCCGCGTCATTATCATTCGGTCGAGGAACTGCCGCGGACGCTGCCGGTCTTTCCGCTGACCGGCGTGCTGTTGCTGCCGCGCGGACAATTGCCGCTCAACATTTTCGAGCCGCGTTATCTGGCGATGATCGACACCGCACTCGCAGGCCCCCGCCTGATCGGAATGATCCAGCCGACGGAGCATGAAAATTCAACTGCCAAGCCACGCTTTCGGCCGTGGGATGCGCGGGCAGGCTCACCTCGTTCGGCGAGACCGATGACGGGCGCTATCTCGTCACGCTGACGGGCATCTGCCGGTTCCGCGTGGCAAACGAACTGGATGTGATGACGCCTTACCGCCAGGTGCAGGCGGATTATTCGGCCTTCGCGGGCGATCTTGTTTCGGCGGACATGGTGGATATTCCGCGCGAGCGGGTGGTCGCCGCCCTGAAGCAATATGTGAAGCGGCGGCAATTGAAGGCGGATTGGAGTTCGGTCACCAATGCGCCCGCGGAAACGCTGGTCAATGCGCTGGCGATGCTGTGTCCGTTTGAGCCGACGGAGAAACAGGCGTTGCTCGAAGCGCGCGATTTTGCGGCGCCGCGTGGACACGCTGATCGCATTGTTGGAAATGGCGGGCGCGGAATTGCCCGATGCGAAGAGTTTGAACTGATGGAACCCGATCCCAAACTTCTGGAAATCCTCGTCTGCCCGCTGACCAAGGGCCCGCTTTCCTATGACCGCGCACGCGGCGAACTGGTGAGCAAGCAGGCGGGGCTTGCCTATCCCATCCGCAACGGCATCCCGATCATGCTGCCGGACGAGGCGCGCGAACTTTCCGATGCCGAACGCGATGGCTGACATCTGGCCGAGCGAACTGAGGCTGGATGCCGCCAAGACCACACTGAACGTCGCCTTCGACAATGGCGACGGCTTTGCGCTTGCCGGCGGAATATCTGCGCGTGGAATTGCCCAGCGCCGAAGTGCAGGGCCATGGCGGCGACCAGAAGGTGACGGTCGGCGGCAAGCGCCATGTGAAGATCGAACGGCTGGAGCCGGTGGGCAATTATGCGGTGCGCATCTGCTTCGACGATGGGCACGACAGCGGGCTTGTACTCCTGGGACTATCTGCACGAACTCGGCCGCGACCGGAACAAGAAATGGGATGAGTATCTGAGGGCGTTGCGGATTCAGGGGCTTAACAGGGGCTAAGGGATGCCGACCGTTCTGCGCTGGCGGGGTTATCGCTTCTATTTCTTCAGCAATGAGGGCGATGAACCGCCCCATATCCATGTCGACAAGGACGGAAATACGGTAAAGTTCTGGCTGACCGATGTGGAGGTGGCGCGCAATTTTGGCTTTGCCGCGCGCGATCTCGCGATCATCGCAGACAAGGTGCGGGAAGAACGCGAACAGTTCATCGAGGCATGGCATGAGTATTTCAGCCGTAACGCGTGACCCGCAGGTCGCCAGCGTGGAAGTGAGCGACAGCACGCTGTCCGTCCTATTGCGCGACGGGCGGAAGATCAGCGCGCCGCTTTCGTGGTTTCCGACGGCTGCAATCCGCTTCCCGCGAGGATCGCGCGGTGTGGGAGCCTTCTGCCGCGGGGCATGGCATTCATTGGCCGCGCCTCGACGAAGATTTGAGCGTGGATGGCCTGTTGCGCGGACAACCCGCAGGATAATGCCCAAAACGCCGCCGCCCAACGAACATCAATTTGCGCGTTTCATGGCGCCGCAGGGCAAGCAGCCTCCGCGACGGGTGGCGGTGATCCGCGGGCAGGACAAATCCCGCTTCACCGATTTCTATCATCTGGTGCTGACGCTGCCGTGGTCGGCTGTTCATGCTGGTGCTGGCGCTGATATTCGGCAGCGTGAACGCGATTTTCGCGCTTGCCTATGTCGCCCAGCCGCACAGCATCCTGAATGCGCGGTCGGGGAATTTCTGGGATGCGTTTATTTTCAGCGCCCAGACCATCGGCTCCATCAACTATTCGGTGATGGCGCCGCATACGCCTTATGCCAACGGGCTTGTCATCGTCGAATCCTTTGTCGGCTTTGCCTATCTGGGCTTGATGATGTCGATCATGTTCGCGCGGTTTTCGCGGCCGACGGCGCGTGTCGGTTTTCTCGAATGTTGCGATCATCGCGCCGTTCGACGGCGTGCCGACGCTGATGTTCCGCGCCGCCAACCAGCGCGGCAACCAGATTCTCGAAGCCGAGATCACCATGACGCTCGCGCGCACCGCGACCACGCGCGAAGGGTTGGTGATGCGGCGGTTCGAGGATCTGGAGCCGGTGCGCGAGCGCACCTCGCTCTTCGCGCTGTCGTGGACGATCATGCACCGGATCGACGAGACGAGCCCGCTCTACGGCTTGACGCTGGACGACCTGAACGAGCGGGCGGATGGAAATCGTGGTGCTGCTGGGCGGCACCGACGAGACGCTTGCGGACCGCATCTATGCGCGCCATTCCTATGTGCCGGACGACATCCATTGGGATCACCAGTTCGTGGACATCCTGACCCTGCATCCACAGCGGCAAGCGCATCGTGGACCTTGGCCGCATCCACGACACGACGCCGCTGGACCTGAAATCCGTGGGGCTTGAGACAGATGGCGCCCTTGAGGACGCGGGGGCGAGCCGTTAAGGTCCGCCCCGCCATGGAACCCTTCAAAACACTGACGGGCGTTGCCGCGCCCCTGCCGCATGATCAATGTCGATACCGACATGATCATTCCCAAGAACTTCCTCAAAACCATCAAGCGCACGGGGCTGGGCTCTGCGCTGTTCCATGAAATGCGCAACAAGGCCGATGGCAGCGAGAACCCGGATTTCGTGCTGAACAAGCCGGCCTACCGGCATGCCGAGATCCTGGTGACCGGCGCCAATTTCGGCTGCGGGTCGAGCCGCGAACATGCGCCCTGGGCGCTGCTCGATTTCGGCATCCAGGTGGTGCTGGCGCCGAGCTTCGCCGACATCTTCTACAACAACTGTTTCAAGAACGGCATCCTGCCGATCGCGCTGCCGCAGGAAGACATCGACAAGCTGATGGACGATGCGGAGCGCGGCGCCAATGCGGTGATCACCGTCGATCTCGTGAACCAGGAGATCCAGCGGGCCGGATGGCGGCACGATCAAATTCGACGTCGATCCGTTCCGCAAGCAATGCCTGATCAATGGCTGGGACGATATCGGGCTGACGCTGCGCAACGAGCAGAAGATTTCCGATTTCGAGGCGCGCGCCAAAACCCAAAGCCCCTGGCTTTGAAGGGGCACGCATGAGCGACGCGGTTCTGCGGGAAGTCAAAGACGGATTGTGCACGCTCACGCTCAACCGGGCGGACAAGCTCAACGCGCTGAGCCTTGAGAGCTTCAAGGGTTTGGCCGCGAGCATCGATTATATCACCTCGCATGTTTCGGAAATCGGCTGCGTGCTGCTGCGCGGTGAAGGCCGCGCTTCTGCGCGGGCAACGATCTGGGCGGACTGACCGAAGTGTTCGAAGGCGGCGACAGTTCGCGGCTTCCGCAGCGACACGGTGGAGCGGCTTGCGAGTTTGCCGATGCCGGTGGTTGCCGCGGTGCAGGGCCATTGCCTGACCGGCGGGCTGGAGCTGGCGCTTGCCGCCGACATCATCATCGCGGGCGAAAGCGCGAAGTTCGGCGACACGCATGGCAAATGGGATCTGGTGCCGGTGTGGGGCCTGAGCCAGCGCCTGCCGCGCCGCGTGGGCCGCGCCAAGGCTCTGGAAATGTCGTTCTCCGCGCGCTTCTATAACGGGCGCGATGCCGAGAAGATGGGGCTCGCCAATATCTGCGTGCCCGATGCAGAGCTCGATGCGGCGGTTGCCGCATTCGTGAAAGATGTTCTGGCCAATTCGTGGCGTTCGAGCCGGGCGATCAAGAAGCTGGTCGACGATACCGAAGGCATGTCCCTGAAAGCGGGGCTTGCCCATGAAGTTCACAGAAGCGAAGGACGTGGCCCGGAGACGGCCGAACGCCTCGCGCGCATGCGGAAATAGACATGACCTACAAAATCCTGTTGTCCCCCGGTGACGGCATCGGGCCCGAAGTGATGGCCGAGACGCGCCGCGTGCTCGGCTGGTTTGCGACAGAACCGCAATCTCGCCTTCGCGATCGACGAAGATCTCGTCGGCGGCATCGCCTACGAAACGCTGGGCACGCCAGCAACCGGATGCGACGATGGCGAAGGCGAAGGCCGCCGACGCCGTGCTGTTCGGCGCGGTCGGCGGGCCGCAATGGGACAAGCTGCCGTTCGAGAAACGCGCCGAGCGCGGGCTTTTGCGGCTGCGCAAGGATCTCGGGCTGTTTGCCAACCTGCGCCCTGCGCTTTGCTTCGATGCGTTGAAGGATGCATCGAGCCTGAAGCCGGAGATCGTGGCGGGGCTCGATATCCTGATCGTGCGCGAACTGACGGGCGGGGTTTATTTCGGCGAACCGAAGGAAATCACCGACCTTCCCGACGGCGAAAAGCGCGCGGTCGACACGCAGCTCTACACGACGCACGAGATCGAGCGCATCGCGCGCGTGGCTTTCGAACTGGCGCGGCTGCGCGGCAATCGCGTGGCGTCCGCCGAGAAATCCAATGTGATGGTCACGGGCGTTCTGTGGCGCGAGGTGGTGACGCGCGTGCACAAAGAGGAATTTCCCGACGTCGAGCTCTCCCACATGCTGGCGGACAATTGCGCGATGCAATTGGTGCGCAATCCCAAGCAATTCGACGTGATGGTGACGGACAATCTGTTCGGCGACATCCTTTCGGACGAAGCCGCCCAATTGACCGGCTCCATCGGCATGCTGCCCAGCGCCTCGCTCGGCGCGAAGAATGCGGCCGGCAACCAGCCGGGACTTTACGAGCCCGTGCATGGCAGCGCGCCGGATATCGCGGGCAAGGGATTGGCCAATCCGATCGCCTGCATCCTCTCGCTTGCGATGTGCCTGCGCTATTCGTTTGGCCGGGTGGAAGATGCGAACCTCTGGAACGCGCGGTCGATCAGGTGCTGAGCGACGGCTAGCGCACCGGCGACATCATGCAGCCCGGCATGAAGAAGGCCGGCACGCGCGAGATGGCGGATGCGATCTTGAAGGCGCTGGACAAACTCGCCGCTTAAGGCTCGATCACCACTTTGCCGATCGCCTTGCGCGTTTGCAGCAACTGCATGGCTTCGACAGCGCGGACGAGCGGATAGCGCGCGCCGATGTGCGGGCGGATTTTTCTGTCTGCCAGCAGCTTGTCGATAGCCGCAATGTTCTCGCGGCCTTTCTCCGGGAATTTGCGGCCATATTCGCCGGCGCGCACGCCCATGATGGAATAGCCCTTGATCAGCGGCATGTTCACGTTGATCGTGGGAATTCGTCCGCTGGTGAAGCCGATGACGAGGAGGCGGCCATTGAAGGCGATGCAGCGGGCCGATTTATCGAACACATCGCCGCCCACCGGATCGTAGATCACATCGCGCGCCGCCGTTTGTGATCGCCTTCACATCCTCGCGGAAACCGGAAGACGGCAGAACATGATCGGCGCCATAGGATTTTAGAAACGCGCGCTTTTCTTCGCGTCGATGCGGTGGCGATGACGCGCGCGCCGAGCGCCTTGCCCAGATCGACGGCGGCGAGCCCCATGCCGCCGGCCGCGCCATGGACGAGCAACCATTCGCCCTTCTGCAATTCGGCGCGGCGGACGAGCGCCACATAAGCGGTGAGATAGCCGACGGTGAAGCTCGCAGCTTGCGCATAGTCCACGCCATCGGGAATATGGCGCAGGGTGGACGGCTTCGCGCACGGCTTCTTCGGCATAGCAGCCGATGGCCGCCGACGATCACGCGGTCGCCAACCTTCACGTTCGTCACGCGCGCTGCACCGGTTGCGATCACATCGCCCGCGGCTTCGGTGCCGGGCGTGAACGGCAGTTCGCGGCTTGTGCTGATATTTGCCCTGGATCGTCAGGATGTCGGGAAAGTTCACCGCCGCCGCGCGGATGCGGATGCGGGCCTCGCGTGGGCTTGAGCGGTGGCAGCGTCACCTCTTCGAGTTTGACGGTGCCGATGTCATCGGCGATTTCGCGGCAGAGAATCGCTTTCACAGCCCGCCGTGTTCTGGATGCCCGTCTTCTCGATCAGCGATTTCTCGCGCGGCGCGGCGACGTGGGGAATGCGTGCGCACGCCGCCCAGGAACAGCGCGGTGGCGAAATTGGCGGCGGCGGCGGGCGGATCGATGTCACTTGCGATCCAGCATCCGTTCGGCGACTTCGAAGGCGACGCCCACAATGGCCGCCATCAGGAAATCCGCATCGACCGGCGGGAACAGGCCCTTGGAGATCGCGGTCTCGATGTCTTCGCGCAATTCCTCGAAGCCCGCGATGATTTCCGGCGTATCCATGCGGATGCGCAGCGCATCGGTGCGGTTGCGGCGGATGGCCTGGAAATTGCCCTGATCGTCGTGCGACAAATTCGAAGAAGGTGCGGAAAGTGCCGGAGATGAATTCCTCGATCGTGGCGGCGCGGATGCGTTCGGCGCGCAGGCGCGGGCGGATGCGCAGCGCGCTGTCGTCCCGGATCGCCTGGAACACTTCTTCCTTCGACTTGAAGTAATTGTAGAACGTGCCCGAGGCGAGCGGCGTGGCGCGGATGATGTCGCGCACCGTGGTCGCGCCATAGCCCAGTTCGGCGAAGACGCGCTGGGCCGCTTCCAGGATGAGCTGGCGGTTCTGCACCTTGGTCTTCTCGCGCTTGCCCGCGCGGGTCGGCAGAGGCCGGGTTAGCTCGGTTGTCATGTCTCAAGTGTAATGATTGATGACGCAACGTCAACTTTCTGGCGATGCAGTCCGGCAAAAGAAAAACGGCGGCCCCTTCCGAGCCGCCGTTTGTCCGTTTTGCGAGAAGGCTCGCTTCAGGCCGTCTTGCGGCGGCGGCGAGATGCGCCGATGCCGACCAGTCCGGCGCCGAGCAGCGAAAGCGACAGCGGTTCCGGCGCACCGATGGTGGTGCCCGTGATGCATGCTTTCGCATCTTTGCAATAGGCGACGGTGTGGTTATCGGACTCGTAATCACCCACATGAGGATCTTCGTAAACAACGATGGTGTCGAAGTATCCGGTGAGATCAACGAAGTTCACGAAAGCGAAGGGTTCGCCCGAATCCTTGCCCAGGAACGGTGCAGTCGGGTTGCCGCAATAGGCGTTGAAGCAGGCGCCGAGAGAAGCGATAAGATCATCCGGCGAATAAGACCCAACCTTCACGCCACCGCTATAGAACTCAAGCTGATTTCCCATATCGAGCGCGGAAAGCCAGAACCCGAAATAGTTCACGCCGGGAATGGTGCCATCATGGGTCAATGTGATCGTATAGCCGCCATCGTTGTTGAAGGCTTTGATCTGCTGACCGCTGCCGCCCGCACCGCCATACTGATCCGGGCCTGTGATTGCGGGCGCGCCCGAATATGTCCCCGAAATCACGCCGCCGGTGTTGAAATTGGTGACGAAACCATTGGCATCTTGGGGCAGGCCGTCAAAATTCTCGACGCCAATGACATTGGCGTTGGAATTAACCACCGAATTGGCGGATTGTTCGCCCGCCGCTCCATAAGAAATGTTGAAACTATCTGCTCTTGCAGACCCGCTGGCCAGAATGGCCACGGCAGCAGCAGCAAATAATGTGTCGCGAATATGCATGTTATCCCTCCGGCTTATGGCCAATTGGTTAAAAGCAAGCGCCGTGCCACATAGGAAAAGCTCCGCGATTCAATAATCTAATCGAGCGCCCGAAAGGGCTTATGGTTAACATGTAAAGGCGAAGGACATTTGGCGGAAATCCAAGAAAACTGGCGCAGCATCATGGCGGTCGCCATGGGCAAGACGCCGTTCATCGTCAGTCTCGGCGGCGAGATCGTCGAGGTTGGCGACCGGCGCGTGCTGATGCGCCTGCCCTATTCCGAAAAGCTTGTCGGCGATCCCGATACCGGCGTGGTGCATGGCGGCGTCATCACCGCGATGCTCGATCATTCCTGCGGGCTTGCCATCGGCAGCGCGCTCAATGCGCCCGCCCCTTACGTCACGCTCGATCTCAGGATCGACTACATGAAACCGGCACGGCCGAAATCCGACATCCTGTTCGAGGCGGAGTGCCTGAAGATCACCCATGAAATCATCTTCGCGCGCGGCCTCGCCTTTCAGGACAATCGCGACGATTTCATCGCGCGCTCCACCGGCACGTTCATGTTCTCCCGGCCGCAGAAATGAAGATCGACCTCACCAATGCGGCGCTTGACGCCAACGCGCTGGCCGACAGCGTTCCCTATTGCACCCATCTTGGGCGTGAAACTCGGCGTGAAAGGCGGGCGGCTGGTGCTGGAGATGCCGTTTGCCGATCATCTGATCGGCAATCCGATGGTGCCCGCAATCCATGGCGGCGTGATCGGCTCGTTGCTGGAGACGGCGGCGATCAGCCAGGTGATCTGGGAAACAGGCGCGACGGCCACGCCCAAGCCGGTGGACATCACCATCGACTATTTCCGCACCGGTCGTCCGGTGACGAGCTATGCGGCCGCGCGCATCGTCAAGCTGGGGCGGCGCGTCATCAATGTGCATGCCGAGATGTGGCAGGATGACGAGACCAAACCTGTTGCGGTTCTGCACGGTCATTTTCTGATTGTGACGGAATAGTTCAGACGTCAGCACCGACCGCATCGGAAATGCGCGCGAAACCGTCGCGCGTCAAGCATGCCGAAAGTTCATGTTTTATGCGGATTATGAGGCGGGGGCCTTCATAGGCCATCGCGGTGTAGAGTTGCACAAGGCTCGCGCCCGCGCGGATCTTCGCATAGGCATCCGCACCCGAAGATATGCCGCCGACGCCGATCAGGGCGATCCGGTTTCCCACGCGCGTTCGCATCGCTTTCAGTATCGCGGTGGACGGCGCGAACAACGGCGCGCCGGAGAGGCCGCCGGATTCTTTTGCGTTCGGGCTTTTCAAACTCGCAGGGCGCGCCAGCGTGGTGTTGGAGACGATCACGCCTTCGATGCCCGAAGCGAGAACGGCGTTGGCGATATCGTCGAGGCCGTGCTCATCAAGGTCGGGCGCGATCTTCAAGCAGCAGCGGCACGGTGCTGTTCGCGCGCGCACGTTCTTCGGTGAGAAGCGCCAGCAGCTTTTCCAGTTCTTCGCGGTTCTGAAGTCCGCGCAGGCCCGGTGTGTTGGGCGAGGAGATATTGACCGTCACATAATCGGCGAGCGGGGAAAGGCGCGCGAAGGTTTCGCGGTAGTCGGCGATGCGGTCGGGCGAATCCTTGTTGGCGCCGATATTGATGCCGACGATGCCGTGACGCGGGCGGCGCGACAGTCTTTCGGCGGCTGCCGCCATGCCTTCATTGTTGAAGCCGAGGCGATTGATGACGGCGCGATCCTGCCTGCGAGCCGGAACATGCGCGGGCGCGGATTGCCGCTTTGCGGGCGGGGGTGACGGTGCCGCATTCGGCAAACCCGAACCCCAGCTTCAGCATGATGTCGGGGACTTCGGCGTTCTTGTCGAAGCCCGCCGCAAGACCCTAGCGGATTGGGAAAAAGCCGGCCAAACAGGGGTATGGCGAGCCTCGGATCATCCGCCGGGGCGGCGGGCAAAAGGGCGCCGCCGAGCGCGCAGCAAGGCTATGGTTGCGCGGTGCGCGGCCTCCGCTGGCAGGCATCGCAAACCGGCTGTGGCGAAATCCGTCAACATCCCTAGACTTTCGGCCCCTTATAGTTGTAATTTCCTAGATGTTCCATATTTTAGGAATTCTTACAGGAGATGGCGCTCCTCTACGAGCGGAAACATATGCTGACTCACAAGCAAATCTGGAATGCCATCGACGGGCTGGCCGAGCGCCACGACCTTTCGGCTTCGGGACTGGCCAAAATATCGGGCCTCGATCCCACGACCTTTAACAAATCCAAGCGCACCGCCGCCAATGGCAAGGAACGCTGGCCTTCGACCGAAAGCGTGTCGAAGGTTCTGGCCGCGACCGGCGAAAGCCTTGAAGGCTTTGTCGGGCTCGTCACCTCGCGCGACGGATCGCGGCACGCATTGCGCTTCGTGCCGCTGCTCGGCCTCGCGCAGGCGGGCGACAAAGGCTATTTCGACGATTCCGGTTTTCCGGCCGGCCATGGCTGGGAACAGATCGCATTTCCCGGCGTGGAAGACGACCATGCCTATGCGCTCGAAATCACCGGCGATTCGATGCTGCCCGTCTATCGCGATGGCGACCGCATCGTGGTTTCGCCTTCGGCCAATGTGCGCCGCGGCGACCGGGTGCTGGTGAAGACGCTTGCGGGCGAAGTGATGGCCAAGCAGCTTTCACGCTCGACCGCGCAACGCATCGAACTGCAATCGTTCAATCCGGCTTATGAGACGCGCGGCTTCGATCTTATCCGAGGTCGCGTTCATGCACCGGATCGTCTGGGCGAGCCAGTAATTACTGCGGAATGCCCATATAGCTGTTCAGCTTGGCTTCGAAGGCTTTGCGATCTTTGCCATCGAGCAGCGCGAGCAATTCGGCGGCGCGCTTCTTTTGCGATTCGTCATAGGCGCCTTGCGAGGGTGCCGCGATGGTGCGCTTCCAGGCGGCCACGATCTTGTCGTGATATTCGTCCGCATCGTTGGCGGCGAGCGCCAGGCCATATTGATAATTCACCAGAAGATCGTTGGGCGCGATCTTGAGGGCCTGATCGTAGAATTCCATGCCTTTGCTCGTAGACGCCCCATAGGTCATGCGCGCGAGAAACGATCCGCCGACGCGCACGACTTCGAAATGCCAGCCGCCCATCGTGGCGATGAGTTGGGCATCTTTCGGATGGGCGGCCATCGCCTCTTCGATCGCCTGTTTGGATTGTTCGCCGAGCTTGGCGCTCTGGGCGGCCATCAAACCGATGATGCGGCCGCGATAGCCCAGTGCTGCTGCGAGATAGATGGTGGGAAGGGCCGCCTTCGGATTGGCGGCAAGCGCCTTGCGCGAAAGATCTTCGGCGCGCTTCACGCAATCCATGCAAGGCGTTGTGTGCATCGTCATGTCGGAGACCGCGGCACGCGCCGCAACCGACAATCCTTCGGGGGTGTTTTCGGCGAGGCCGGATTTGATGGCCTCTTCGTATTTGCCCTGCGTCCAGAGATCGAAGGCGGGATCGGCGAAAGCCGGTACTGAAAACAAAGCCTGTGTCGAGAATGCGGCTGCAAAAATGCGCAACTGCTGCGACACGAGACTTCATCTGGCTTTCTCCATCAGACCGCCCGCGAGTGCGTGGCGGATCAATACTGCTGTTTCCTTGCAGCCATAAAGGGCTGCGAAAGAACCGAAACGCGGGCCTTGCGTCTGCCCGAACAGGACTTCGTAGAGTGCCTTGAACCAGTCGCGCAGAGGTTCGAAGCCGTGGGCCTTGCCGATCTCGTAGACCGCATTCTGCACCACCGCACCGTCGCGTTCCTGGCCCATTGCCTCCAATGTTTGCGCCAGATCTGCCAGCGCTTTGTGTTCCTTTTCGGACGGCGCGCGATACTTCTTCGCGGGCCGCACGAAATCTTCGTAGTATTTGATGGCGTAACTTACAAGTTTGTCAATACCCGGATTGGCCTGCGGCGAGGCATCCGGCGCATAGGCCTTGATAAATCCCCACAACACATCGCGATTGGATGCGTTGGAGGCACTGACGAGATTGAGCAGCAGTGCAAACGTGACGGGATAGGTTTCGCGCGGCGGATGGCCCGCGTGCAGATGCCAGACGGGATTTTCGAGTTTCTTTGCTTCCTCTTCGCCCGGGATAGGCTTCGAGGAAGGTGATGTAATCGTCCACCGCCTTGGGGATGACATCGAAATAGAGTTTCTTCGCCACGCGCGGCTTTTGATACATGAACAGCGCGATGGATTCCTCGGACCCGTAGGCCAGCCATTCGTCGATGCTCAGACCATTGCCCTTGGACTTCGATATCTTCTGGCCCTTCTCATCGAGAAAGAGTTCGTAGTTGAAGCCTTCCGGCGGCTCGCCGCCGATGGCGCGCAAGATCTTCGATGACAATTCGACCGACGGGATCAGATCCTTGCCCGACATTTCGTAATCGACGCCAAGCGCCAGCCAGCGCATCGCCCAATCGGCCTTCCACTGGCATTTTACATGGCCGCCGGTGACGGGGATTTCGGTCTTCGTGCCGTCTTCATCTTCAAACACGATGGTGCCGGCCTTGGCATTCCATTCGAGCACCGGGACTTGCAGCACGTTGCCGGTCTTCGGCGAGATCGGCAGGAAGGGCGAATAGGTGGCGCTGCGCTCGGCGCCCAGTGTGGGCAGCACGACATCGCGCACGGTTTCGAAATGTTCGAAGCAACGTCAGCAACGCGGCATCGAAGCGGCCCGATTTGTAGCAATCGGTCGAACTCAGGAATTCGTAGCGGAAGCCGAAACGGTCGAGAAAGGTTTTCAGCCGTGCATTGTTGTGTGCGCCGAAGCTTTCATGGGTGCCGAACGGATCGGGAATGGAGGTGAGCGGCTTGCCCAGATGGGCGCGCAGCATCTCCTGATTGGGCAGATTGTCGGGGACTTTGCGCAGGCCATCCATATCGTCGGAAAACGCGATCAGATGCGTTGGGATTCCGCTCATCGTCTCGAAGGCGTGGCGTACCCAGCTGGTGCGCGCGACCTCGCCGAAGGTGCCGATATGCGGCAGGCCCGAGGGGCCATAGCCCGTCTCGAACAAGACTTTGTTAAGGGGTTTGCCCGCCTTGGCGCGGCGCTCGATGCGGGCGAGCACTTTGCGCGCCTCTTCAAACGGCCAGGCGTGGCCATTCAGGGCAAGGTCGCGGACGTTGCCGCCGGATATTTCCGTGGTCATGGCAATAGCTGCTTAAGCGATTGGAAAGGGCGCGAAAGCTAGGCTTTGGCAGGGGATCGCGTCAATGACCGCTGGCGGCAATTCATCGGAAGAAGACCCGCGCGCGGCCACCCGCCGCGCCGACCTTCTTGCGCACCTGCCGCGCCGCCTGCCGCTGATGACCCTTGCGATCTGCGGGCTGGCGACCCTTCCGACCTTGCTGATGCTTCATGCCAGCCTGGCGACCGCGCTGACCATTCCGGTCGTGTTCTTTCATCGTGGCCGTTTTCTATCATCGCGTGGGCACGGCCCGCATCCTGAACGAGGCCCGCCAGCTGCGCGATGACAACGCGGCGCTGGTGCGCAAACTTTCCGAAGAAAAGCTGGCCGCCGAAAAGGCGCGCGATGCGGCCGAAGTGAGCACGCGGGCGAAATCGGTGTTCATCGCCAATATCAGCCACGAAATCCGCACGCCGCTGAACGCGCTGCTCGGCATGTCGCAATTGCTGGAGCGGGCGGAGCTTGAGCGGCCGCATCGCGATTACGTCAAGGTGATGCTGGAAGCCGGACGGGGGCTTCGCACCCTGCTCGACGATGTGATCGCGCTGGCGCGTGAAGATTCCGAAGAACACCAGACCGAGGATTGCGATGCGGGGCTTGCCGCGCGCGCGGTGGCGCAACTGCTGCAGCCGCGCGCCTGGGAAAAACAATTGCGGCTCACGATCTCGGTGCCTTCCGACCTGCCGCGCGCAGCGGCCGATCCGCGGCGCGTGCGGCAGGTGCTGCTGAAACTTGCCGAGAACGCGCTCAAATTCACCGAACGCGGCGGCGTGGAAATACTCGTCGAGGCGGTGGAGCGATCAGGCTGCGTTTCGCGGTGCGCGATACGGGGCACGGAATTCCGCAGGAAGTCGCGTCACCATCTGTTCGAAGCGTTCACGCCGGGCGACAGTTCCTATACGCGCCAACATCAGGGCGCGGGGCTTGGGCTGGCGGTCGCCAAGCGCGTGATAACCCAATTGGGCGGCACCATCGGCTTCGAGAGCGAGCCGGGCGAAGGATCGACCTTCTGGTTCCTGTTGCCGGCGTGTGCGGGCCGCACCAATCCCAAACCGCAATTCCTCGACATTTCGGGCGACATGCCGGCGCCTTCCGATCTTCTGTTGCTGGTGTTCCTGCGCAATGCGCAAGGCATCCGCCGAAATCGTGAAGCTGCTGGAGCCCTTCGGCAATCGCGTCACGATCGCGCACGACGAGGCCGATGCGGCACAGCGCGCCAGCCGCGACAGCGTTCGACGCGATCATCGCCGAGGCGCGCGATGTGGAATCGCTTGCCGCCATGCCGGGGCGCCGCGCGCCGCTGCTGGCGCTGCTGTTTGCCGGCGACCGGCCGCCCGCCAGCGGCGACCAATCGCTGCACTGGCCCGCGCGGCCGCGCGAATTCTATGGCGTGCTGCATACGTTGTGCGATGGCGAGGAAAAGCAGCGTCATTGCGCGGAAAGACCTCAAAGTGCGGCGCCGCCCATCGATGCAACGGCGTTTGCGGCGCTGGAGAAATCGCTCGGGATCACGACGCTGCTCGAAATCCTGCATTCCTATGTGAAGACCGCCGAAGAACTTTGCGACGCGCTGACCAAGGCGAGCGTGGATTCCAACTGGAGCGAAGCCGGGCGCGTGGCGCAGGATATCGCGGGTGCGGCAGGCGGGCTTGGGCTTGCGGCGATGACGGCGGCGGCGCGCGGCTTCGCCATGAAGGCACGCGAAACCGACGATGGCCACGCGCTTGCGCAATGCCGCCCAAATGGTGGTGGGCGAACATCTGCGGGTGCGGATGGCGCTTTCCAATCTTTATCCCGACCTCGCGGCTTAAGTTTTCGCGCGCTTTTTGCCCTTGCCTTGCGGGAGGGTAAGTAAAATCCCATGACGCCCGCTCCTTCCCTTCTGGATCGACCTGCCCGCGCTGGTGACCGCCCCCGGCGGCGGCGTGTGCGGCACAGCATGGCGATACGCGCAGGCTCGGCTTTGACGAAGCGCGGCGCCTGTTCCGCTCGGGCGATGTGCTCGTGGCGCATGCGGGATTTGTTGTCGGGCCGATTGAAGACGCCGCCGGCCGCGCCGCTTTACGATGTGCTGGAACTCTTTGCCTTCGTGCGGCCCGCACAACCCTGCATCCCGAGTCCGCTGGGATTGGCGCGCGCGCTTGGATTGCCTGTTCCCGAAACGGCGGAGGAGCAGGCGCTGACGCTTGGGCCGCGCCGGGGAAGCGCTGTTGCAGGAATTGGCGGACGCCGACGCGCAAGGATCGTTTGCGGCCGCTTGCATCCTCGCTTGCGAAAGCGGGATGGAAATGGGGCGCGCTGGTTCTTGGTGCGATCGGCGAACCGGAAAAGCAATCGGGGCCGCTTGCCGGATATGACGCATGGCGCGGCTTCCCGAATGGGAAGACGACATGGCGCCGGACAAGCCGAGTTCGATACCCGTCGATGCAGGTGAAACGCGCGCGCGGCTGGCGCAGCTTGTGGGCATTCGCATGAACATCGCGCCCGAACAGGGCGATTATGCGGAAGCGGCGAGCTATGCGTTCGGCGCGCGCGAGACGTGCGGGCTCGCCGAAGATCGCGTTGATCGAAGCGGGCACCGGCATCGGCAAGACGCTTGGCTATCTCGCGCCTGCAAGCGTGTGGGCGGAGAAGAACGGGCCGGGGCTCTGGCTTTCGACTTACACGCGCAATCTGCAGCGGCAGATCGTGCAGGAAATCGCGCGGCTTTATCCCGATCCCGCCGAGCGCGAAGAAAAAGCGGTCGTGCGCAAGGGCCGCGAGAATTATCTGTGCCTGCTCAATTTCGAGGAAGCAGCGAAACGCACCGCACTTGCGCCGGGACAGCGCGCGGTGGCGCTGGGGCTGGTGGCGCGCTGGATCGGCGCGACGGCGGACGGCGATATTGTCGGGCGCAGAATTTTCCGGCGTTTCTGGCGGCAAGCTTTTCCGCTCGAGCGAAATCACCGACCGGCGCGGCGAATGCATCTATGCGGCGTGCCCGCATTACCGCACCTGTTTCATCGAGCGCGCGATCCGGCGCGCGCGGCATGCGCCCATCGTGGTTGCCAATCATGCGCTGGTGATCGCGCAGGCCGCAGGCGACTGGCTTTCGCTGGACGAAACCAACGACGCGCCGCCGGAACGGCGCGTGCGTTATGTGTTCGACGAAGGCCATCATCTGTTCGATGCGGCGGATTCGGGATTTGCGGCGGTTCTTTCCGGCACCGAGATGGCCGATCTGCGCCGCTGGATTCGCGGGCCGGAAGCGCGCGCCCGCAGCCGTATGCGCGGGCTTGAGGAACGGCTGAAAGATCTCGTCGCCGACGACGATGTGGCGCGTTCGGCTCTGGACGAATGCGTTCTCTGCAGCAGGCGCGCTTGCGGGCGAAGGCTGGCATGGGCGCATCACGGGCGGGCGCCGCGCGGCGCGGGCGAAGTGTTTCTCGCGCTGCCTACAACCATGTGCGTGCGCGCAGCGAAGACGGCGAAGCGTTCTATTCGCTGGAAGCGGATACCGAACCGCTTGGCGGCGAATTGCTGGAAGCGGCGCGCGATCTGTGCGCGGGCGTTGAAGCGGGTGGCGGTGCCGCTGCTGCGGCTTTCGCAGGCGTTGCGCAAACAGCTCGACGACAAGGCGAGCCGAACTCGAAACCTTTCAGCGCGCGCGCATCGAGGCGGCGGCGCGCGGCTTGGCGCGGCGGGCGAAGCATCATCCTGCCCGCATGGATCGCGATGCTCGATGCGCTGGAAGACGATGCGACGGGCGAGGAATTCGTCGACTGGTTCGAGATCGAGCGCGAAGACGGGCGCGACCGCGATGTGGGATTGCACCGGCACTGGGTCGATCCCACCATTCCGCTGGCGACGCGAAGTGCTGGCGCCCGCGCATGGCGCGCTCATCACCTCGGCCACGTTGCGCGAATGCGGAAGGCGTGGACGATTGGGCGAGCGCGGAAGTGCGCACCGGCGCGCATCATCTGCCCGCAGCCGCCGAAGCGCGCGAGTTTCGGATCGCCGTTCGATTATGCCGCGCAATCGCGCATGTTCATCGTGAGCGATGTGAACCGGCGCGATATCGATCAGGTGGCGGCCGCCTATCGCGAATTGTTTCTGGCGCGCGGGCGGCGGCGGCTTGGGATTGTTCACCGCCGTGCGTGCGTTGCGCGCGGTGGAGAACCGCATCGCGGGCCCGCTCGCCGATGCGGGCATCACTCTTTATGCGCAGCATGTGGACCGGCTCGATACCGGCGCGCTGGTCGATCTGTTCCGCGCGGAGGAAAACGCCTGCCTGCTCGGCACCGATGCGTTGCGCGACGGCGTGGATGTGCCGGGGCGTTCGCTTGCGGCTTGTCGTGTTCGACAAGGTGCCGTGGCCCAAGCCCACCATCCTGCACAAGGCGCGCCGCGCGCGATTCGGCAAATCCTATGACGACCTGCTGACGCGGCTGCGCCTGAAGCAGGCGTTCGGGCGGCTGATCCGCACGCAGCGCCGACAAGGGCTGTTTCGTGATCCTCGAACCGGCCACGCCCTCGCGGCTGCTTTCGGCCTTTCCGCCGGATGCGCCGGTTCGCCGCTGCGGGCTGGCCGAGACGATTGCGGAAATCCGTGGGTTTCTTGGAACGGGCGAGTGACCGGCCAAAGCCGCGCCCCTATAAGAAGCCTCATGACGGACGACAATCTTTTCGGCGAAACCGAAGCCCGCGAGCGGCGACCAGTATGGCCGCCATTCGACCGGCATTTTGCCGAGCCATGTGCTCCGGCGGCTGATCCGGGCGCGGCGCGAGATACTGGCCACCGAGGATTTCGAAGACGGGCAGATCCAGCCCGCGAGCATCGACCTGCGGCTTGGGGCCATCGCCTGGCGGGTGCGGGCGAGTTTCCTGCCCGGGCCGAACGCGACGGTGGCGGACAAGCTTCCGTCCGTCTTCATGCACGAGATCGACCTGACGCAACGGCGCGGTGCTGGAAACGGGCTGCGTCTATATCGTGCCGCTGCTGGAACATGCGGATTTCTCGTCGCGCGTTTCCGGGCACCGCCAACCCGAAAAGCTCGACCGGGCGGATCGACGTGTTCACGCGGCTCATCACCGACCGCGGCCAGGCCTTCGACCGCATCGAGGCGGGCTATCGCGGGCCGCTTTATGCGGAGATTTCGCCGCGCACCTTCCCGGTCCTGGTGCGCAAGGGCTCGCAAGCTCAACCAGCTGCGCATCCGCCACGGCTCGCCGCAATTCACCGACACGCAGTTGCGCCGGCTGCATGCCGAGACACCCGCTGGTGATCGGGCGAGGCCGATATCGACAACGGGCTGGCGCTTTCCATCGACCTTCAGGGCGAGAGCGGGTCGCGCATCGGCTGGCGGGCCAAGCGCCACACGGGCATGATCGATGTGGACAAGCGCGATGCGCTTTCGCCGCGGCGATTATCTGGGAATCGATCGAGGCCCATCCCGAAGGCCACATGATCCTCGACCCGGACGAGTTCTACATTCTGGTCAGCCGCGAGGCGGTGGCGATCCCGCACGATTACGCCGCCGAAATGGTGCCGTTCAATCCGCTGGTCGGCGAATTCCGCGTGCATTATGCGGGGTTCTTCGATCCCGGCTTCGGCTACGAGCCCGGCAAACCGCCTTGCGCGCGCGGCGTTCTGGAAGTTCGCTCCCGCGAAGTGCCCTTCATCCTCGAACATGGACAGATCATCGGGCGGCTGGTGTTCGAGCGGCTCACCGATCCGCCGCCGGAAGTTTATGGACAGGGAATCGGCTCGAATTATCAGCGGCAGGGCCTGAAACTCTCCAAGCATTTCCGCGGCGGATAGCTGAAGTGCTGCTGATCCGTGTACGCAACATCGTTGCGGCACTACTGACTCAGTTGTGACTTTGAATCCACATGCCGTGGTAAAAACCGCTGCGGCGGCAAACTATCCATTGCGTGAGGGCGGGGTCGCGGCACAGGTTACGTCCGTCGCCGGTTCGGCTTGGGGGAGCAAGACCTGCGGCAAGTCCGCTTAAAAGGGGGCAGTATGAGGCGGCTACGGCGCGCATGCGCCGGCCGCCTCATTCATTTTCGGAACATCTATTTCAAAAAACGACACGCGGCGGGCCTAGTGCCCGCCTTTTTTCTTGCCGGTATTGTCGGCGGCAAAACGGCCTGCGCCCATGCCGACCATCAGCAGAAGCGCGCCCATCAAGAGCACGTCGCGCGAGAACATATCGAACGCGGTTTCGCGCGCATCGCCGCCGCATATCCCAGTAATTGTGCAGCAGGATCGCGATGGCCAGCATCAGCCGCGAAAAGAACCATCGCGGCATAGCGGGTCTGATAGCCGATGATGAGGGCAATGGCGGTCAGCGCGACGACGGCGAGGAACAGGCCGAAGAGGACGGGCGGGGCTGCGATGTGGCGGGCCTCGAGCATGTCCACGGTGGCGTTCCAGTCCACCGCATAGCCCCAGGCCTGGGTAATAAGATACCAGCCGATGGCGATACGCCCCAGAAGCGGTGCGATGACTTCCGAAAAGGACATCGGGCGATCCTAGAAGGGCGAGTGCCAGCCGAATGCGCCCAGGACCAGCGTGAGAAGCCCGCAGGCGAGCAGCGCCGCCACCCAGGTTTCGCGCTGCGGTGAGCCCATCGGCCGGGCAACGATGCTGAACAGCACCAGCGCCACCCCGCCCACGAACAGCATCGAGAACACGAGCTGGGCCACCACATAGACGTGGAACACGCCGAAGATACCGGCCAGCGCGAGCAATATGATCGCGTACCGGCCAAACTGGTCAGGCATCTGATGCGTTGTCATGTCGTGCGGCGTAGAAATCATCGCCATCCGCGTCCCCCGCGAATCACCACTGCATGCAAGAATTATGTCACATGCGGAACCGGAAACGGAATTCTGTTCCAGTTCCAATGACTTATAAAGTTAACGCCAAGTGACTGCCAGGGCATGTGTAAAGGCTAGCTACGCTTGGCGGAGCGCGTGTTTGCGCAGATGGCGGACCAGCGCCATCTCGTCGAGCTGGGATCTGGGAGCGCCGGGCCTCGGCTTCTTCGAGGCGGCGGGCCTGCTGTTCGGTGGCCAGTTCGAGGCTTTCAGATCCTGATAGGCGCCGGCGAGATCGTCTTGGGCGACCGCGCGCTCGCGCTCGATTTCCTTCAGCGTCGCGCGCAGATTTTCGCGGCGGCTTTCGATGGAACGCAGGAACGACGGAAATGCCAGGCGCCCGATATCGGAATCGTTGGCGCGCTGGCGTTCGCGCGCGATGCTGTCTTCCAGATCGGCGAGCTTGCGCTCGAGATCGGATTTCATGCCGTCGAGCGTCGCCATGCGGCGCTTGAGGTCATCGACCTTGAAGCGCTTGAGGCGCATCAGCGTATCGCGCGCGTTTCATGCTTTGCTCCCATTCCCGGCTCGGCCATGATTTCCTCGAGCTCGGCATATCCTTCGGCCAGTGTCGCGCGTTCGTCTTTCTTTTGCGTTAGGAATGCTTCGAGCTGCGGATACAGCTTTCATCGCGGCATCCACTTCAGCATTCGTGCCAGGCTTGTATGCGCCAAGACGGATCAACTCCGCCATGTCTTCATAGACGGCGAGCGGCGCGCGCGCGCTTGCAACAATGTTCTGCTCGTCATCGCTGTTGCAGGCGGGCATCGCGCGCGATACCGATTTCAGAATGTTGATCGCCGGGAAACGGCCGCGTTCGGCGATGGCGCGGTCCAGAACGATGTGGCCGTCGAGGATGCCGCGCACGGCATCGGCCACGGGTTCGTTGTGATCGTCGCCTTCGACGAGAACCGTGAACAGGCCGGTGATGGAACCTGATTTGCTTGTTAAGCCCGGGGCCAGCGCGTTCCAGCAATCGCGGCAGTTCCGCGAACACTGTCGGCGTGTAGCCTTTCGAGGCAGGCGGCTCGCCGGCCGACAAGCCGATCTCGCGCTGTGCCATTGCGAAACGGGTCACGCTGTCCATCAGCATCAGCACATGCAAGCCCTGATCGCGCAAGTTGTTCGGCAACCGCCATCGCGACATAAGCCGCCTGACGGCGCACCAGCGCGGGCTCGTCCGATGTCGCGGCGACCACCACGCTGCGCGCCAAACCTTCTTCGCCCAGATCGTCTTCGATGAATTCTTTCAATTCGCGGCCGCGTTCGCCGACCAGCCCGATGACGATCGCATCCGCATCGGTGTTGCGCGCGAGCATGGCAAGAAGCGTGGACTTGCCGACGCCGGAGCCTGCGAAGATGCCCATGCGCTGGCCTTTGCAGCAGCGTCGTGAACGCATTCAGCGCACGCACGCCCAGATCGAGCTTGCCGCCGACGCGCGCGCGCGACGATGCATGAGGCGGCGCATTCTTCACAGGATAGGCAACTGGGCCCTGCTGCAGCGGGCCTTTGCCATCTGTCGGGCTGCGCGAACGCATCGATCACGCGGCCAAGCCAGGCTTTGGTGGGATAGATGCAGGCGGGCCTGTCTTCGAATTCGGCACGCGCGCCAAGCGTCACGCCATCGAGGCTGCCCAGCGGCATCACCAGCGCGCGGCCATCGCGGAAGCCCACGACTTCGCACGGAATATGGCGGCCGCCCGAAATGGCGATGCGAACCTGCCCGCCCAGGCTTATGGCCCCGGCGGCCCCGGTGACTTCGACCGACAACCCCTCGATCCGGGCCACGCGCCCGAAGCGGCGCAGGGGGGGTATGGCCTCAATTTCTTTTAAAAGAGCGAGCATTCCACCGTTCCAGGGGCCGCCTTTTGCAGGCCCGAATGACCCCATCTTGAGGGGAAGGATTTAAGTGGCGGTAAACTTAACAAAGCAAATCAAAGGGATGGGCTCCAAACGAATAATTCGCGTTAAGCCCTGTTCGCGCCCCCTGAACCCCTTCCCCCTCTGGAAAGGCGGTGTTAACCATTTCCGGTTACCGTTTGCTCATCGGTTAACCAAGCCGGCGGGTCCGTGCGACGAAGGGGTCTGTTACTATGCGTGTGCTTTTGATCGAAGACGACAGCGCCATGGCGCGCAGCATCGAACTGATGCTGAGGAGCGAAGGCTTCAACGTCTACACCACCGATCTCGGCGAGGAAGGTATCGACCTCGGCAAGCTCTATGATTACGACATTGTCGTGCTCGACCTGCAGCTCCCCGACATGAGCGGCTTCGAAGTGCTGAAATCCCTGCGTTTGGCGAAAGTCCAGACGCCGGTGATGATCCTTTCGGGCAACGCCATCGTGGAAGCGAAGGTTAGCGCGCTGGGCTTCGGCGCCGACGATTACATGACCAAGCCGTTCCACAAGGACGAGCTGATCGCCCGCATCCAGGCGGTCGTGCGCCGCTCCAAGGGCCATTCGCAATCGGTCATCACGACCGGCAAGCTCACGGTCAACCTCGACGCCAAGACGGTCGAAGTCGATGGCAGCCGCGTCCACCTGACCGGCAAGGAATATCAGATGCTGGAGCTTCTCTCGCTCCGCAAAGGCACGACCCTCACCAAGGAGATGTTCCTGAACCATCTCTATGGCGGCATGGACGAGCCTGAGTTGAAGATCATCGACGTCTTCATCTGCAAGTTGCGCAAGAAACTTGCGGCGGCGACCAGCGGGGACAATTACATCGAGACCGTCTGGGGCCGCGGCTATGTTCTGCGCGATCCGGAAGCCGAACAGGCCGCGTAAGCACCTGTTCACGTCTTTGGAGCAACCTTGGCCCTGTTGATCGGGGCCAGCATGTTCGCACTCCTGTTCATCCAGCTTTGCGTGCCCTGCTATGTGATCGTGCAGGTGCTGCTTGTGCGCGCTTATTCGGGTGGCTGGCGCAAAGCCGCTCTCGCGCCGGTGACGGTGGCTGTGCCGACCGCGCTATTGAGCCTTCTGGGATTCATGCAGCATTCCATGCTCTGGCCGGTGCCATTGCTGGTCTTCGCGCCGCTGGGGCTGGGTTATCTGGTGATGCTCGTGGCGGCACGCAACCGCATGCACAACCCGGACCTGACAAACGTATCCACCTTATAGACAGAACCAATCCATCTCTGGGAACGTATTCAACCGGATTTTGGCGGATGGATGATGGCGCGCAACAGTACATTGGGTCTTTTGGGCTTTCTCGCAGCCGGTGCCGGGCTCGGGCGCCGTCAGGCTATATTCCGCCCAACGCAACGCCGCGCAGTGGTTTGCAACGGTCGAACGGCCCGACTTCGCGCTGCCGACAGGCATGATCGCACCGTTCTGGACGCTGCTCTATGTGATGATCGCGCTGGCGGGATGGCTTGTGTGGCGCGAGGTGGGACTGGGCGCGATCCGCGCGACGCTTGCTTATATCACCCAGCTTGCCTGCAATCTTTTCAGCGCGCTGCTGTTTTTCGATTCCCAACATATCGGGTTGCTGCTGACGAGCGCGGTGCTGCTGACGCTGGCGATCGTCTGGAACATCTGGGAGTTCTGGCGCGTCGAACGGATCGCGGCGATCCTGCTGCTGCCTTATCTAATATGGATGGGGTTTGCTGTCATGATGAACACCGTTATCTGGCAGATGAACAGATAACGCATGAGCCTCCCTTTACGCCGGGCTTGATGGTATGGAGCGGGCATGGACGCCCTCTATGCCCTGCCCCTGACGGACTGGACCGCCACACCGCCTGAAAGCCTGCGGCGCGAGGCAAACGACGCGCTTGAAGGCGGACGGGTTCTGTTTTTCCCGCAACTCCCCTTCATGCTGCGCGCCAACGAGACCGCGCTTCTTTCGCCCGCACTTTCGGACGGCAAGGCCAAGAACATCAGCCTCGATCCGAACGGCAAGCTGAAACACACCGACGTTCCGGATGCGCATCGCGAGACATTGCGCGCAATGATGGAGCGGTTTGCGACCGGCGCGGTCGGCCTGGTCGGCAATCTGTTTCCTGGGTATGCGGCAACGCTGGAGCGGGCGCGCACATCCTATCGCCCTGTGGAGATCGCAGGGCGCAGCTATTCGCCGGTGAAGGACGACACGCGGCTGCATGTCGATGCGTTCCCGACGCGGCCGATGCGCGGGCGGCGGATATTGCGGCTGTTCACCAACATCAATCCTAACGGCGCGCCAAGACTGTGGCATGTGGGCGAACCGTTCGAGGACATGGCGAAAAAGATATTGCCGAAGGTGCGCGAACCGATTGCGTTGACACCCTTGTTGCTCGCAGCGGTAAGGGCGACACGCGGCGTGCGCTCGCCTTACGACAACCTGATGCTTGGTCTGCACGATAACGCCAAGCTCGATGAAAGCTATCAGCGCAGCACCGTTCACACCGAGATCGCGTTTCCTGCGGGATCGACATGGGCATGCTTCACCGATCAGGTGATGCACGCCGCATTGGCCGGACAATATGTGCTGGAACAGACATTCCATCTCGACATTGCCGCGATGTCGCAACCCGCGCGGGCGCCGATCAAGGTGCTGGAACGGATGACGGGGCGCGTATTGGCCTAACCCGCCAGCGCCATTGCACTTGCGAATTGCAGATCGGCCAGACGCGCATAAAGGCCGCCGTTTGCGACGAGTTCGGCATGGCTGCCCTCGCCCACAATGCGCCCCTTATCCATCACCACGATGCGTTTGAGCTTCTGGATCGTGGCCAGCCGGTGCGCGATGACGATGGTGGTGCGGCCGGCCATAAGGTTTGCAAGGCCCTGTTGCACAAGCCGTTCGTTTTCGGAATCGAGCGCGCTGGTGGCTTCATCCAGCAACAGAAGCGGCGCATCGCGAAGGATCGCGCGCGCGATGGCCAGGCGCTGGCGCTGGCCGCCGGAAAGCGTGACGCCGCGCTCACCGACCAGCGTATCGAAACCTTGCGGGAGTGCCACGATGAATTCGGCGGCAGCAGCCGCTTCGGCCGCGGCGCGCACTTCGTCATCGCTCGCATCGAGGCGGCCATAGCGGATGTTGTCTGCAATCGTGCCCGAGAAGATCGCGGGGTCTTGCGCCACCATCGCGATGTGGCGGCGCAGATCGGTCGGGTCGAGAGCGGCGACATCGGTTCCATCGAAAAGGATGCGCCCGTCCTGTGCCGCGAAATAGCGCAACAATAATTGGAAGACGGTGGATTTTCCTGCACCCGATGGCCCGACAAGCGCGATAGCTTCGCCCGGTTCGATCTTCAGCGAGAACCCTTCGAGGGCTGCGTAATCGGGGCGTGTGGGGTAATGGAACGTCACGTCCTCGAAGGCGATGGCGCCTCTGGATGGTTCGGGCAGGACGGTGGGATTTGCAGGCGCTTTCACATCGGGTTCGACGTGGAGCAATTCCATCAGGCGTTCGCTGGCGCCTGCCGCGCGTTGCAGATCGCCCCAGGTTTCGCTCAACGCGCCGAAGCCGCTGGCGACGATGCCCGCATAGAGAATGAATTGCGTGAGTTCTCCGCTGGTCATGGTGTGGGCGATCACATCGCGCGCGCCGACCCAGAGCACACCGACAATACAACTGAACATCGCAAAGATCGTCACCGCCGTCATCGCGGCACGCGCGCGCGTGCGGGTGACGGCGACATCGAACGAACCTTCGACCGACTGGCCGAACAATTTGCGGTCTTCGTTTTCGTGGGTGAAGGCCTGCACCGTCTGCACGGCGTTGAGCGTTTCGCCGGCGCGCGCGCTTGTATCGGCCACGCGATCCTGGCTCTTGCGGGAAAGCGCGCGCACCCAGCGGCCAAATCCGATCAGCGGCAACATCACGAGCACGACGGCGGCCAGCACCATCACCGAGAGCTTGAGGCTGGTGAGAAAGAGAAGGATCAATCCGCCCGTCAGCATCACCGCGTTGCGCATCGCGACCGAGGCGGAAGAGCCGATCACCGTCTGTATCAGCGTGGTGTCCGCGGTCAGGCGCGAGAGAACTTCACCGGTGCGCGTGATCTCGAAGAAAGCCGGTGTGAGCGAAAGGACATGATTGAAAACCGCCTTGCGGATATCGGCGATGACGCGCTCGCCCAGCCAGGTCACAAAATAGAAGCGGGTGGCGGTGGCGATGCCCAACACCGCAGCGATGCCGATGAGAGCCAGAAAGTAGTGGCCGATCTGGGCGGCGTAGCGTTCGTCGAAACCGTGATCGATCATACGGCGCACGGCCACGGGGATGACGAGGCTGGCGGTCGAGGAACAGACAAGGGCTATGCCGGCAATCGCGATCCGGGTCCGGTAAGGCCGGAGAAACGGACCCAGCCGCCACAAAGGTTCCAGCGACCGGGCCTTTTCGCGGCCCGCCGCCGTGTGCGCCACTTGGGCTGCATATTCTGCGCTGGATTCCGGCATCGGCCTCGCTCTGGCTGGACCCTATATAGGAAAGGGGCGGGGTTTCGCGAACCCTGACCCATCGCCGCGCGCCCTTATTGCCAGCCCCGGACTGATCCCCTATAAGCCGCCTCCTTCCGAATTAAAGGGCCTGGCCGATGAAAAAGGGCATTCACCCCGACTATCATTTCGTGGACGTCGCACTGAACGACGGAACCACCTATCGCACCCGCACGACCTGGGGCGAAGCCGGCCAGAAGATGACGCTGGACATCGACCCCACGACGCACCCGGCCTGGACCGGCGGCCAGCAGCAGTTGCTCGACCGCGGCGGGCGCCTGACGCGCTTCAACAAGCGTTTCGCAGAGTTCGTGAAGAAGTAAGTTTCGTTTATCCCGAAACCGCCAATGGCCCGCTTGCGCGGGCCATTGCATATCCTGTGCAGCTATAGCTGTTACGCCACGCCTTCGCCGAAGGCCTGTTCCAGCATATTGAAATGGGCCTGCACGCCCTGCTTGGCCGGAAGTTCGCCGAACAATTCGTCATCCAGCCGCGCGATGCGGCGATAGAGGTTGTCGCTGCGTTCCAGAAGATCGCGCAAGGTTGCGGGAAGAAGCTCGGTTCCTTCCTCGCGGCCGCCAAAGCAGATTTCCTTGGAGCCGAGGCGATAACGATCGCCTTGCGCATCTTCGGCGCTCATCTCGCCTTCATGCACCGCGCGCTGTACCAGGAGCCAACTCGCGGCCTGCATCAGCCGCGTGGTCACGCGCATGCTTTCGCCCGCGTAAAGCATTGCTGCTTTCCGTGGCAGGTCGCGCGATTCCTGACGGCCGCGGCCATCGAGGTAACGGGCGGTTTCTTCCACCAGCGCCATGCCTTCATCGAAGGTGCGATCGAACATCGCCGATCCCGCGAATTCGCGCAGGTCGAGCGCGTTTGCGGTTTTGTTTTCCAACTCAGCCGTCGTCATCGGCATTCTTCCCCGGCGATCAATGCGGGCGGAAGCTACCAAGCCATTTCGCGCGAGAGAAGCCCGAATGATGTGCAAGTGTCGAAAAGCGCACATCTTCTTCGATAATGGCTAACATTCGCCTTCACACGTTTTAACGATGAATTGCGAGCGTATGCGCCTTTAACGCCTGAAGAATGCGTCTGCTGCCGACTTTGTGTGCTTGCGCGCGGTGATGGCCTCGCGGGCGCGCACGATCTCTGCTTCCAGGGCAGCGATTCGTTCGGCCAGTTCATGTTCGGAGAAATGCGATAGATCCTGGCCCAAAACGATGTCGGCCAGTTTCTTCTTCGGCAGGAGTTCTTCTGGGTCCATGGCTGCGGCCCTCTGGAGGCTGTGTCAGTGTCTGTTACAGTGCAGGATCGGTGCAATAGCAAAACGGGATCAAAGATGAAGGCCATTCAGGTTCAACGCGAGGGCGGCGACGTCAAGCTGGTGCTGGGAGAAATCGAAAAGCCCGCGCCCCGTGAAGGCGAAGTGCTCATCAAGGTTGCGGCGGCCGGCGTGAATCATGCCGATCTTATCCAGGCGAAGGGCGCTTATCCGCCGCCGCCCGGCGCGCCCGACACGCTGGGCCTCGAAGTTTCGGGCGAGATCGAAAGCGTGGGAACCAATGTTTCGGAATGGAACGCAGGCGATAAGGTTTGCGCCCTTCTCGCCGGCGGCGGCTATGCGGAATATGTGGCGGTCTCGCAGCTTTGCGTGTTGCCGGTTCCGGAAAATGTTTCGCTGATCGAGGCGGCCGCTCTTCCCGAAGTGCATTTCACCGTGTGGACGAATTTGATGGATGCCGCGCGCCTGAAGATGGGCGAGAGCGTTTTGATTCATGGCGGATCGAGCGGAATTGGAACGGCGGCGATCCAGCTTTGCGCGGCCCGTGGGCACAAGGTGTTTGCGACGGCGGGCAGCAAAGAAAAGTGCGAGGCTTGCGAGAAGCTTGGCGCCACGCGCGCGATCAACTACCGCGAAGAAGATTTCGTCGATATTGTTAAAAGCGCAACGAACGGAAAAGGCATCGACGTGACGCTCGACATGGTGGGGGGCGATTACATCGAGAAGAATTTCCGCGCCGCCGCCATCTGGGGCCGCATCGTGAACATCGCATTCCAGAAAGGCATGGTGGCCGAGGTCAATTTCGCTTCGATGCTGATGAAGCGGCTGAGCTTCATGGCGACCACCTTGCGGGCACGCTCAAACGAAGAGAAAGGCGCCATTCGCGATGCGCTGAAGCGCGAGGTCTGGCCGCTGATCGAGGCAGGCAAGATCAAGCCGGTGGTGGACCATGTGTTTCCGCTGGCCGAGGCGGGGGCGGCGCATGCCCGGATCGCCCAAAGTGCCCATATCGGCAAACTTCTGCTGAAACCGTGACTGTTGAAACCGGGGGCGCGGGCGGCTAAAAGGGCCGCCTTCCTCGACAATTGGATGGTTCGAGCGAAGGGACGGGGCCGCAAGGCCCTGCCCGGGAAAGGGAAAAGCTATGGCCGACAAACCGCTTATGCCAAAGGCGACCGCCGTGTGGCTGGTCGATAACACCTCGCTCTCCTTCGAGCAGATCGCCGATTTCTGCGGGCTGCACCCGCTGGAAGTGAAAGGCATAGCCGACGAGGACGTGGCCAAGGGCATCAAGGGCCAGGACCCGGTGGCCTCGGGCCAGCTCACCCGCGAACAGATCGAGGCGGCGGAAAAGAACCCCAAGCTGCGCCTGAAGATGGCGCCGCCGAAATACAAGATTCCGCCCGTGAAGCTGAAAAAGGCGCCGCGCTATACGCCGGTGTCGAAGCGGCAGGACAAGCCGGATGCGGTTTACTGGATCCTGCGCAATCACCCCGAATTCACCGATCCCGACATCATCAAGCTGATCGGCACCACCAAGGCGACCATCCAGAAGATCCGCGAGCGTTCGCATTGGAACGCGCCGAACATCAAGGCGGTCGATCCGGTGACGCTGGGGCTTTGCTCGCAGCTGGAACTAGATCTCGCGGTCACGCGCGTGACCCAGCGCCATGAACGTCTCGCCAAGAAGGCTGCCAAAGCCGGTGGAACGCTCAAACCTGTCGACGATGGCCTTGCGGCAGATCATACGGCCGAAGTGGGCGAAGACTCGTAAGCGGTACTCTGCGGCGTTTCGGGGCTGCGCGGGTCGAGTTCGAGCGCGGTGGGTGATGCCTGCTGCGGCATCGGCGTGAACGCATCGCGATATTCATCGGGCGCAGGCTCCATCCGCCGGATGCGATAGAGCGTGTAGAGCGCAAACGCGATGTGGATTGTCGCGGTGTAATAGAAAAGCGCCTGCGTACCTGCGCGCGCAGTGACCAGCGCGGCCAGAATTGGCCCCGCGACCGAGGCCAGCGAATTCACCAGCAGCAAGGTGGCCGAGGCTTCGACGAACGCATCGCGCGGCAGGCGATCGTTGGTATGGGCAACGGCGAGGCCATAGCAGGGTAGCGCCGTCATGCCGAAGATCGTTACCAGCACCAGTGTACGCGCGACATGGGTGCCGCCGAAATAGCCGAGCGAAAGCCCGGCCGCGGCGGCCAGCAACGCCACCATCACGATGACGATGCGCCGGTCCATACGATCCGACAATCGGCCAATCGGTACTTGCACCAGCGCGCCGCCGAGCGCGAAGGCACACATGAACGCGGCAAGCAATCCGCGATTGAGATTGTGGGCCTGCGCATAGACGGGCGCGAGCGTCCACACCGCGCCATTGGCCAGACCCACGGCGATGCAACCCGTCACGCCGACGGGCGCAATCGCAAACAGACGCGCCGGACGCAGTTTCGGTACCGGCGTGGGTGCTGGTTGCGGCAGGCGCGTGAGCCCCATCGGGATGAGGCAGAGGGCATAGAAAACCGCGGAGAGATTGAACAGCGAGAAGCTTTTGGCGCCGCCCGCGATCAGCAATGCCTGCCCGATAATAAGGCCGGTGTAGTTGACGGTGAGATAGGACGAGAAAATACGCCCCCGCGTTTCATTCGTGGCGCGATCGTTGAGCCAGCTTTCGATGACCATGTAGAGGTTGGCCGCCGAGAACCCGATGGTGGCGCGGATCAACGTCCACACCACTTCGTTCACGATGAGCGGTTGAGTAACGGCGGTTGCAGCGGCAAGGCCCGCGGCCACGGCAAAGGTGCGGCTGTGACCGACGCGCGCGAGCAGGCGCGGGCCCACGAAACAGCCGGCAAAGAAGCCCGCATAATAGGCCGACCCCATGAAACCGATGGCGAGATCGCTGAAGCCTTCGAGATGGGCACGCACGGGCGTGACCGTGCCGAGCAAACCATTGCCGGTGAGGAAGATGAGTGTCGCCAGCAGGATCGCCGCGACCGGATAGATATGTTTTCCCACGCCTGTTTCAGACGACGTAACGCGCTACCAAAAACCCGGCGACGATGAGCGCCAGCACACCGATCATGACATATTCGAGCCGTTTTTCGATGAAATTCCGTATGGGTTCCCCGAAATAGGCGATGAGGCCCGCGACTATTCCGAAGCGCAATCCCCGCGTGATCGCCGACAGCACCACGAACAGGAAGAGATTGTAGCCCGCGAAGCCGGACGCGATGGTCACCAGCTTATAGGGAATAGGCGTTGCGCCTTTGATGAGGATGATCCACGCGCCATATTTCGCATACATCGCGCGGAACGCTTCGAGGTCGCTGCCATAGCCATAGGCCGAGATCAGCCAGTGGCCCACGGAATCATAAAGCAGCGCGCCGATGGCATAGCCGAGACATCCACCCAGCACCGACCACAACATGCACCAGCCCGCCAGCAACAGCGCACGGCTCCTGTCGGCCAGCGCCATGGGCACCAGCATCACGTCGGGCGGGATGGGGAAGAACGAGGCTTCGGCGAAGGAAACAACGGCCAGCATCGTCCAGGCGTGGCGGCCTTCGGCATGGCGCATCAGCCAGAAATAGAGTCCGCGCAAAGGTCCGCCGCGCGCGACAGTTTCGGTGTGACCCGACATGGATTGTTCCGCCAGAATGCCGGGCCTTCTAGCAATGCGCGCCTCTTTCGTCCACTTGCCGGGTTCAGCCCGTTTCTTTAGCGTTCCGCGCTTTCCGGCATCCGGCGACAGGAACAATGGCAAAGCGTAAACCGACCAAGACGCGCAAGATCACGAAAGCGGCGAAGAAGCCCGCGAAAACCAAAACGAAAATGAAGCCGCCGCGGGCCAAAGCCAAAACGGCGCAACCGCGGCGCGCGCCGCACAAGGCGGCGACCAAGCGCATTTCCGCGCGGCCGCGGAAATCGCTGGTGCGCCGGGTGACCGATGCGCTGCGCGCGGTGCCGCAAGTGAAATTGCGGGTGGGCGGCAGCGCCTATGATCGCGACCTCGACAGGAATACGGCGAATTACCAGCAGCTAACGCCGCTTTCGTTTCTGGAACGCGCGGCATCTGTTTATCCCGACAGCATCGCGATTGTGCACGGCGCCTCGCGCACAACTTATGCGGAATTCTATGTGCGTTCGAAGAAGCTTGCTTCGGCCTTGCGCAAGCGCGGGATCAAGAAGAACGACACCGTGGCGGTGATGCTGGCCAATACGCCGCCCATGCTGGAAGCCCATTATGGCGTGCCGATGGCGGGCGCAGTGTTGAACGCGCTCAACACGCGGCTCGATGCGGCAACGCTTGCCTTCATGCTGGATCATGGCGAAGCCAAGGTGCTCATCACAGACCGCGAATTTGCAAGCAGTCGCGAAGGAAGCATTGCGGCTTGCGAAGGTGAAGCCGCTTGTCATCGATTATGACGACCGCGAATTTCCGCAGGACGGCGAATTGCTGGGCGCACTCGAATATGAAGCGTTCCTGGCCGAAGGCGATGCCGATTTCGCTTGGACGCCGCCCGCCGACGAATGGGATGCGATTGCGCTGAACTATACTTCCGGCACCACGGGCAATCCCAAGGGCGTGGTGTTCCATCATCGCGGCGCCACGCTTGATGGGATATGGCAACATCATCTCGGCCAATATCGGCAAGGCGCCCGTTTATCTGTGGACGCTGCCGATGTTTCATTGCAACGGCTGGTGCTTTCCATGGTCGCTCTCGGTCGTGGCGGGCACGCATATCTGCCTGCGCTGGGTGCGCGCGAAGGCGATGTATGAAGCGATTGCCGAACATGGCGTGACGCATATGTGCGGCGCGCCGATTGTGATGTCGACCCTGCTCAATGCGGCAGAAGACGAGAAGAAAGTCGTTCGACCATCGCGTGGAATTCGTCACCGCGGCCGCGCCGCCGCCGGAAGCGGTGCTGGCGGCGATGGACGGTGCGGGCTTCAACGTCACCCATGTTTATGGCTTGACCGAAACCTATGGGCCCGCCGTCGTCAACGACTGGAAACCCGCATGGGATATGCTCGGACAAGGCCAGCAAGGCAACACGCAAAGCGCGCCAGGGCGTGCGCTATCATGCGCTCGATGCGCTTTCGGTGATGGATCCCGAAACGATGGAGCCGATTGCGGCCGATGGGCAGACGCTGGGCGAAGTGATGTTCCGCGGCAATATCGTGATGAAGGGGTATCTCAAAAATCCCAAAGCAACGAAGGATGCCTTTGCGGGCGGATGGTTTCACTCCGGCGATCTGGGCGTGATGCATCCGGATGGCTACATCCAGCTGAAAGACCGCTCGAAGGACATCATCATCTCGGGCGGCGAAAACATTTCCTCCATCGAGGTGGAAGACACGCTCAACAAGCATCCCGCCGTGATGTTCGTGGCGGTGGTGGCGCGGCCCGATGAGAAATGGGGCGAGACGCCTTGTGCGTTTGTGGAGCGCAAGCGCGGCTTTGAAAATGTAAGCGAGGCAGATCTGATCGCCTATTGCCGCGAAAATCTCGCGCGCTACAAAATCCCCAAACATGTGGTGTTCGTGGAATTGCCCAAGACCTCCACGGGCAAGATTCAGAAATTCAAGCTGCGCGAGATGGCGAAGGACGTGGCATAGACAGACGCCGCCCACGCGTTGCTGCGTGCAACAACGCTGGCGCGCGTGCAGAAGCTCTCGCCCGACCTGAAAGGTCAGTGAAGGCTGGTTCGCAGCCGTTCTATTTCGTCTTTTAACCGGAGTTTTTCTTTTTTCAGCGCGGCGACCCGTGTTTCGTCCCAATCGGGATGGGCCATTTCTGATTCGATGCGCTGCTCGAGTTTTCTATGCTTGTCGGAAAGTTCCTGGATATGCCCTGCTAGTGCCATAGGCTGCACCTCACTCTGTTAAGGCATCATGGATTAGACCACCAACCGGCTTTGCTGTCACCCGTTTTTGCAGCACTTGCTTGATCGGGGATTAACAGAGATTAAGTGGGGAAAAGCTGGCAATATCCGCACCGGAAACCCGCGGATTTTGCGGCCCAAACCTGCCAAAAGCGAGAGATTTCCGGCACATGACCGAGGCTGAGGAGCAGGGGCTCAGAATCAAGCTGGCGGAACTCGCGCAGGAGCATCGCGCGCTGGATGCGGCCACAGCCGCCCTGATCCAGACCGGCACCGGCGACCAGATCCAGCTCACCCGGCTGAAGAAACGCAAGCTGCAGCTGAAGGATCAGATCGCGCGAATCGAGAATGCGCTGCTGCCCGATATCATCGCCTGACCTTCAACGCGTGCGTTTGTGCGCGTACATCGCTTCATCGGCGCGCGCCATTGCGGTATCGGCGCTTTCACCGGGCTTCAATTCGAACGCGCCATAGGAAAATGTCATCGGGATCGACTGACTGCGCCATTGCGTCGGCGACGCCTTGAGTTTCTCGGCCAGCGAATCCGCTTTCTTGTAAGCCTGTTCCTGCGTGGCGTGGCTCAGGATCACGCCGAACTCGTCGCCGCCCAAACGCCCCATGATGTCGCTGTCGCGCACATTGCCGCGCAGAGTTTCGGCGAAATGAGCAAGCACCGCATCGCCGCCCGCATGGCCATGCGTGTCGTTGATCGCCTTGAAGCCATCGAGATCGAAATAGATCAAGGCTCGCGGGCGTGCCGTAGCGATCGGAAAACGCGATATATCGCGTGAGTTCGCGCACGAAGGCGCGCCGATTTAAAAGCGGCAACAGATGGTCCTGGTCGGCGGTCTTCTCCACCTCTTCGAGTCGTTCCTTGGTCTGCTGCAATTCGCGGCGCAGCGAATCCACCTCGCCCATCAGCGCCATGATCGCATCGCGCACGCTGGCGGTGAATTCGGATTCCGGGATGCCAAGCACGCTGGCATTGGCAACCGATGCCGGCACCGCGTTCGAATATGCCGACCGGATTCGGCCCGGCGCGCATAGGCGGCCGTGCCCACGGCGCGGGCCCTGCTTGTGCTGCTGCGTTCGACCTTCACAGGCGGCTCCGGGACTCACACGCTTAACTTTTCGTTGAGGAAGGTTCCTAAAAGGTTAACGCAAGCCGAAATGCCACCTTTCGCGCTGCGCGCAACGGACCTATAATGGGCCGCTTCTTCGCGGTTCCCTCCGAATCAGGCAGGAAGCAATGGCCTCCCCTCTCGTCGGCATCATCATGGGCAGCCAGTCCGACTGGCCGACCCTGCGCGCGGCCTCCACCCTGCTCGACGAGCTGGGCGTGGCGCATGAGAAGCATATCGTTTCGGCCCACCGCACGCCGGACAGGCTTTATGCCTATGCCAAGGGCGCGGCCAAGAAGGGGCTCAAGGTCATCATCGCGGGCGCAGGCGGGGCAGCACATCTGCCGGGCATGACGGCTTCGATGACCACGCTTCCGGTTCTGGGCGTGCCGGTCGAGAGCAAGGCGCTCAAGGGAATGGATAGCCTGCTCTCCATCGTGCAGATGCCGGGCGGCGTGCCGGTGGCGACGTTTGCCATCGGCGAGAGCGGCGCGAAGAACGCAGCCCTTCATGCCGCTGCCATTCTGGCGCTCTCCGACAAGAAGCTGGCGAAGAAGCTGGATGCCTGGCGGGCGCGGCAGACGCAGAGCGTAGCCGAAGCGCCGCAATGAGCGAGCACAAGCGTCTTACCGCTCCCGTTGCGCCGGGAGGAACGATCGGGATTCTCGGCGGCGGGCAATTGGGGCGGATGCTCGCGCTGGCCGCCGCACGGCTGGGATTGAAGACGCATATCTATTCCGATGAGGAGAATGCGCCGGCGTTTCAGGTGTCGGCCTTTCGCACCCATGCGCGATACGACAATGAAGCGGCACTCGCGGCATTTGCGGGCGCGTGCAACGCGGTGACATTCGAGTTCGAGAATGTGCCGAGTGCGACGGCGGAATTCCTGGCCGATCATGTGCCCGTCAATCCAAGCCCGCGCGCGCTTGCGATTTGCCAGGACAGGTTGGCCGAAAAGAATTTTGTCGCGTCACTCGGATTGAAGACGCCGGTGTTTGCCTCCGTCGCTTCGGCGGAAGGTGCCAGCGATGCAATCGCGAAGGTGGGCACACCCGCGGTGCTGAAAACCTGCCGCATGGGGTATGATGGCAAGGGGCAGGCGAAGATCGCCACTGCCGAGGATATCGTGAAGGCGATGGCGGCGTTCAAGGGCGCGCCTGCCATTCTGGAATCCTTCGTCGACTTCTCCTTCGAGGCATCGGTCATAGCTGCGCGCGGCGCAGATGGAGCATTTGCGGCATACGATCCGCCGGAGAATGCGCATGAGAACCACATTCTCAAGCGCTCCACAGTGCCGTCACGGCTGAGTGCGGCGCAGAGCGATGAGGCCAAGGCGATTGCCTGGAAGATCGCCGAGGCGTTTGGCTATGTCGGCGTATTTGCCGTTGAGCTGTTCGTGGGCAGCGATGGCGCGTTGCTGGTCAACGAGATCGCGCCGCGCGTGCACAATTCCGGCCACTGGACGATCGAGGCCTGCATCGTCAGCCAGTTCGAGCAGCATATCCGCGCGGTTGCCGGATGGAGGCTGGGCGACGGATCGCGGCACAGCGATGCGGTGATGGAAAACCTGATCGGCGAAGACGCAAATGACTGGCGTGCGCTTTCCGCACGCGGTGGGGCTTTGCATCTTTATGGAAAAACCGAAGCGCGGGCGGGCCGCAAGATGGGCCACATTACCTGGCTTAAGGAGAAGGCCGGCGGTTGACGCGGCTCAGGATTTCCTCGAGCGAAGGAAACTTCGCCGTTTCCTTTTTCACCCGCGCCTTGAACTTCTCGAACTTCATCACGTCCTCTATGCGGCGGTCGAGAAATTCGTTCGTCGCGGTTTCGCCTTCGCTGGTGTCGTTGAACCAGCGCATGAGCGTCGCCGAATAGACGCCCGCGAGAATTCCGCGCTTGGTGTAGAAATTGAAATCGGTGGTGGTATCGCCAATCGCGCGCCACATCGCATCGACGGTGCGCCACAGCAATTTTACGCCCTGGGCTGCATTGGGCGGCAGTGTGAGGACGGCGGCGGCGCGGCGCGCGGCTTCCTTGTTGGGCCGCAGCACATCGAGGCGCGCCTTGACGGCGGCGGTGATGCGTTCGCGAATGCGCAATTCCGCGAGATTGAGCTTTGCGATGCGCGCTTCCATTTCACGGTCGGCGGACACGGAAAATTCTTCGAGCAGGTCGAGCGCGCCTCTGGGGAACAGGCGCGCAATCGTCTCCTTGTCCGCGCCGGTCTCTTCGCTTGCCCGCTCCAGCAGCTTGTCGGTGAAGCCGTCGAACGCGACATGGGGCAACGCAGCTTCAAGGATCGCGGCACGCAGCGCGGCATCATCCGGCGGAGCTTTCTTGCGCGCGGTCATGCTTCGGAGACCTTCACCCAATGCTTGGTTTCGGATTCGAAGATGAGTTGCGTCAGATCAGTCATGCGCTGGGGATAGAGCACCCCTTCAAGATGATCGCATTCGTGCTGCACGACGCGGGCGTGAAAACCCTTGGCGGTGCGCATGATCTCGCGGCCGAGCATATCGAAGCCACGATAGCGGATGTGCGAGGGGCGCTCGACATAGCCGCGCAAGCCGGGGACAGAGAGGCATCCCTCCCATCCGCCTTCGCGTTCGGGGCCGGCGATTTCTATTTCGGGATTGATGAGCACGGTGAGGGGGGCGGTGTGATCGTAGCGTTCGGCTTCGCTCAATCCATCGCTGCGGCCCTCGGGGGCCTGGAAGACCACCACGCGCAGGGGGACGTGGACCTGGGGGGCGGCCAGCCCTGCCCCATTGGCATCCACCATCGTCTCGATCATGGAATTGACGAGGCGGCGGATCATGGGGGCGGTGGGGTCGAGTACGGCCTGCGCCTTCTTGGCGAGCACCGGATGACCCATGCGTGCGATCTTGAGAATAGGCATTTGCGGAATATGGGCGTGGGGATGATGCCGGTCAAAGCGACCGAATGTATGAGCGCGCCGCCGGATGCGATTTTCTATCTATCTGATTCAACACGGTATTCCCAATTATTCGTTTTTCGGTTTTGCAGATACCCCCCTCCCCCGGCGAAACCGGGCCTTAAGGCGGGCGGTGTTACACCCATATGGGACGAATTGGCGGGAAAGAAAGGGACTTCGCGGGATAGACAGGCAAAACCCTGTCTGTTATCACCCGCCGCCCTCGACAGACGCCTCAAGGAGTAGCCTTTGCAGATCATCGTTCGCGACAACAATATCGATCAGGCGCTCAAGGCGCTGAAGAAAAAGATGCAGCGTGAAGGCATCTTTCGCGAAATGAAGCTCCGTGGCCACTACGAGAAGCCGAGCGTGAAGCGCGCCCGCGAACGGGCCGAAGCGATCCGCCGGTACCGCAAGCTGCAGAGAAAGCGCCTCCAGCGCGAAGGCGTTCTGCCCCGCTAAGCCTTTCCGGATATTATGCTTTCAGGCCGCCTCCGGGCGGCCTTTTTGCTTTTGGGCCGCAATCCCGACACGGCCCTGGGTTGTAAATGCAGGCTACATAAGTTCCGCGCCGCAGTGGCGTTAACCGGAATCCCTTAAATGAATCAGGCACCGGTACGATCCTTGCTAAAGTGTTAACCGGGTAATGGCGTACAACAAAAAATGCATAGCTGGTTGAAAGTTGCTCTTGCGGGCGTTGCGGGTGTTTGGGCTCTGACGGGGATGGTGGCGCCGGCTTCGGCGACGCCGACCGGCACGACCTTGATTGCGACGAACAACGCCGTCTCTTTCGGGTCCAGCTATTTCAACACGGCCGAAAACACGGTCGATCATTATGTCGACCAGCATTTCGGCTCCACCGATGTGGACTTTCTGGGTTATGTGTTCAGCGGGACATTTCATCCCGACGCGACGCTTAGCCATGCAGGCACGGGTTATTCGCTGACGGGCGACTTCAGCGGCGATTCGGGTACATGGACCTTCAAGCCCGGCACGACAGGATACAAGATCGTGGCCATCGAGTTGATGGTCACCGACCCCAGCCACGGCAGCAAATATGATGGCAAAATTTATGCGCTGAACACCTGGGCCAACAGCGGCACCTGGAACAACGACGATTTCACCAAGCTCAAGGTCCAGGTGGCGTGCCAGATCGCCTACGGGAACAGCAGACACAGCACCCAAAAGTGCTACGACTATGAAGATCCCAATCTGGTGAAATTCCTGGTGTTCGGCGAGAAGTACACGCCGCCGCCCCCGCAGGATTGCCCCGAACCCGCAACGCTTGCCCTGTTCGGCGCCGGCCTTGCCGGACTGCGCCTGCGCCGCCGCAAGGCCTGATCTCTTCCGGTTGTAATCCCTGGTGACGCGCAATCGCAGTTGCGCCCGTTCACATTGTCACCGCTTTTGACAGATTTGCGGCAAGCTCTTTTGCGCACAAAAAACCCTGAATTGAAACAACATCTTGGCCTGCAGGCGCTTTCCGGCACGAAGTTTGCTGGGCCAAATGCTTCACTGGGCATGTTCGAAGGAGTTTTTATGAAAAAAATCATCGGCGCGATATTTGCGCTGGCATTTGGGATGATGGGTGTTTCGCAGACCGCCTTGGCAACGCCAGCCGGTTTGAGCGGCCCATGGGCGAGCACGCCGACGCCGAGCAATGCTGGGGTATTCGATCCGCTGCATATCGGCGCGACGGATCTTGGGCTTTCGGTCGCGCTTGGTGAAGACGTCGATTATATCGGCCGGTTGTCGGCCGGCGGCGCCGTTTTCAATCCGGTTGAGTCTGGCCTGACCGGTGCCTCGCTCACGGGCACGGGCCTTAGCGGCAAGTCTGGTACCTGGACGTTCACGTCCGGTGCCGATGTCTACGCGATCGTCGCCGTCGAAATCGACGCGGGCAACTTTTTCGGTATCGGTTTGGGCGACATCTATCTGACCGATCCGATTGCCAACAACGGATTCTGGGATACGAGCGACTTCGGTGTGCGGTTTCGCCCCAATCTCAACTATCTCGATTTCTATGGCGTGAAGATCGGAAGCGCCGATGTGCCGGAGCCGATGAGCCTTGCGCTCGTGGGCGGCGGTCTCGCAGGCCTTCGCATGGTTCGCAGGAAGAAGCGCGCCTGATACGCGCCCCTTCCAGAGGGATGGAGAAAACCCGCTGCCGGAAACGGCAGCGGGTTTTTTCTTGGACCCATTTGAGGCGATCTATTTGCGGCTGAACATACGCCGCAACAAAGCACCCAACCTCGGCGGACGTTCGGCGGTGAGCACATGGGCGGCAAACACCCGGCCCATCTGGAAGACGAGGAAGATCGTGGTGGCGATCATCAGGATCGTGGCGCCGACCATCTCCAGCAGCGGGGGATGCCACGGCAGCCGGAACATCAGGAAGAAGGGCGTGTAGACCGGAATCCACGAGAGCACGGTTGCGATGGTGCCGTTGGGATCGTGCAGCAGCGCGGGCATCATGATGAGGGGCGCCATGACGAGGATCATGGTGGGGCCGACAAGGGCCTGCGCATCCTGAATGGATGTCGCCATCGAGCCGATGGCGAGGAAGATCGACGCATAGATCAGAAGACCGCAGACGAAACACAGAAGCAGCATCGGCAACAGGCCGGTGGAAAGAATGCTCGTCAACAACCCGCCGATGTTCGAGACCGCGCCGGGCAGGAAGGCCGCGGCACCGCCCACGAGCATCACGCCCCAAAGGATGAGCGTGAGAAGGGAGGCCGCCGCCGCCCCCAGCAATTTTCCCGTCATGAATTCGACCGGCGTGACGGCCGACAGCATCACCTCGACGATGCGGCTCGATTTTTCCTCGATCACGCCGGAGAGCAGCGCGCCCGCATTCATGAAGATCGTGAGCAGCAGCAGGAAGGCAAGCACGCCGGGTGCATAGGTGCGGGCCTGATCTGCGAGCGACAATTGGTGATTGCTGGCTGTGGCCACCGGATCATAGGAACGCAGGCGCGCCGAGGGCTTCAGTGTTTCCGGAGATATGTCGGGGGCAAGTTTCGCCAGCACCTGACGGCGCAGTTCTTCGGTCAATGCGCGCTGGACGAAGTTTTCAAGTTCGGGATCGCTCGCATTCACGCTCCAGAATTCCGCCTCGGGGCCGTTTGCGTCACCTGAAAAACCTTCCGGCACCGAGAACGACCGCATAAAGCGCGCCGTTTCCCGAAAGCCGCGTATTGGCGGCAGCGGGAAACATGGCCTCGCTTGCCTTGCCGAGTGCGGCCGGCGCCACGAAGCGGAAACGCGGGCGCGGGCGCTGGAACGCCGCCTGGATGTTGCGGAACGGTTCGATCAGCGACAGCACGCCGTTTGCGCCTCCGGAGTTGCGGAAATCCTTCAGCGCTCGCGCATCGCCCGATGGCGCATCGAGGATGGCTGCAATCGCGGGCATCTTTTGGCGCAGGCGCGGCATGGCGATATTGTTTTGCGCATAAGCCGAGAGCGCATCGCGATCGGCACTTTCCGTATCGTCGTTGACGGCCTTTGGCGACGGCGAAAGCATATTCGCCGCCGGTGCGATCGACCACGGTGAAGCTGCGCGTGGGTGTTTTGCTTTCGATCCATTGCGGCACGACGCCCGCCACCACCACCCAGACCGGAAACATCAACAGGCTGATGATGAAGCCGCGGCGCGTGACATATTTCAGGAATTCGGAACGGGCGACGAGAAGGGTGCGGATCATGGCGCACCCGCCGCATCGCGGCCCGCCAGCGAAACGAAGACATCCTGCAAGCTCGGTTCGGAAAGATCGAAATGCGAAAGGGCGACACCTTGTTCGAAACAGGCGGCCAGCAGCGCGCTTCCGTCCGCGCCTTCCTTCAGGGCCACATCCCAGAGGTCCTGATCGGGGCCGAGCGGCGCGAGGCTTGCGACGCCTGCCAGATTTTTGAGGAAGCCGAGATCGGCGGCAGCACCTATGCGCGCGCGGCGCGGCAAAAGACGGTGGGCTTGCGCAAGCGTGCCGTCGAACACCTTGGAGCCGCGCGCCAGAATGATGAGGTGATCGCAGAGGCGTTCGGCCTGTTCCATCGTGTGGGTGGAGAACAGGATCGTCTTGCCTTCATGGGCAAGCGTGCGGATCGCGCCTTCGAAGCTTTGGCGATTGAGGGGATCGAGACCGGAGAACGGCTCGTCGAGGATCAGCACTTCGGGATCGTGGGCAAGTGTGGCGATGAAGGCGACTTTCTGCGCCATGCCTTTGGACAGGCCTTCGATGCGGACGCGCGCGAATTGCGAAAGGCCGAAGCGTTCGAGCATTTCGTGGGCGCGGCGGTGTGCGGTTGCGCCATCGAGCCCCTTCAAGCGCGCGAGATAGGCGATCACGCTATCGGCGCGCATGCGTTTGTAGAGGCCGCGTTCCTCCGGCAGATAGCCCACGCGGTTGCGCACGCGGCCGGGCAGTTCGCCCAGGATGCGCAAATCTCCCTCATCGGGTTTCATCAGGCCCAGCATCATGCGCAAGGTGGTTGTCTTGCCCGCGCCATTGGGGCCGAGAAAGCCCAATATGCGCCCCTTCGCATGGGCGAACGAAAGATCGCGCACGGCGGTAAAATCGCCGAAGCGCTTGGTGACGTGATCGAGTTGAAGGGCCTGAACGGTCATTGATTCCCCGGGAGGGCAGCATGGATTGCATGGCTGCGCCGTCAAGACGCGGACGCATCCTGACGTGCCAAGCTTACCGGCGTGTTCACAACGGATGGATTTCGGCGTCTCTTGCGGGCGTTGCATGGCGCAGGCTTTGCGCTTGCCGGATGGCTTCTTTACCGGCGCGCCTGATTCACAAGCTCAAAAAGAAAAGAGGCCGCATGGGCTGGATGCGGCCTCTCCTCACATGCGCAACGCCTGGGGGGATTATTGGCTTTGCGCAACCGAACTGACAGCAGGCGAGAGCACGACCTTGCGGCTGTCGGCGAACTGCTTGCCGACATAGGTGGCGCCTTCGGAGGTGAGCAGGGCAATCGTTTCGCCATTGGCCGACTTGAGCGTCAGCTTGCCGGGAGCAGCGCTCCAGCGGGCGATCTTGGTGGCGGCAGCGGGGCAACCGGCGGCGGCTTCTGCCGTGCCTGCTTCATCGGACGCGCCGGTGTTGAGCGTCACGGTGCAGGGGCTTTCGCTGGTGCCGATGGCGACCTTCCATGACCCGGCGACCGGAGCAGCCTGGGCGCTCTGGACGGCAATATTGCCAACCAGCAGAAGAGCAAACAGGGCGAGGGCGCTGATCTTGGTCATGTGAATAATTCCTTCAGGATTTCGTATTTAACAATAGGGGCTCATTGGCTGCCCTACAAGGGGCGAAATGCTGCATTTGCGAGCGGGCGGGGCAGGCTTTGCCTCAATAAAAGGCTCTAAACGGGCATTTTCTGCTGCATCTGCGTTATGCGAAATCAAGCCATGCGTGGAACGCGGCGCTTTCGGGGCCTATGCTCGCCCTTTCGCTATCGGAGGCTTGCCATGGACATTCAGGTGCTGAGCCCGGCCATCGGGGCCGTTCTCAAAGGCGTGGACCTTTCGCGGGAATTGAGCGACGGCGATGTGGGCGAGATCCGCAAGGCGCTGCTGAAACATCAGGTGATCTTCTTCGAGGATCAGCACCTGACGCCGCCACAGCATCGCGATTTCGCAGCCCGCTTCGGCGGCTTGCACACCCATCCGCTTTATCCCGGCGTTGAAGAAGCCAAAGAACTTTTCATCCTCGACAATCACGCGGGCAATCCGACCGACAACGATGCGTGGCACACCGATGTGACCTTCATCGAGACGCCGCCGATGGGTTCGATTCTCTATGCGAAGCACCTGCCGCCGGAAGGTGGCGACACGATCTGGTCGAACATGCGCGCGGCTTATCTTGGACTATCCGTCCCGTTTCGCGAATTCCTCAAAGGGCTCGATGCGGTGCACGATTTCGCGCGCGGCTTTCCGGCGGCAGGAACGGTTGCCAAAGCGGCGGGTGAAGACAAACACGCCAAGGCGCGCGCCGAACATCCGCCCGTGGTGCATCCGGTGATCCGCACGCATCCCGAAACGGGCGAGGACGGATTGTTTGTGAATTACGGTTTCACCTCGCGCATTCTTGGTGTGAGCCGCAAAGAAAGTGCTGCGATCCTGAAACTGCTGCACGAACACATCCAGCAGCCGGAATATCTGGTGCGCTGGCGCTGGACACCGAACGCCATCGCCTTCTGGGACAATCGCGTGACGCAGCATTACGCGGTGAACGACTACCTACCCCACCGCCGCATCATGCATCGCGCGACGATATTGGGCGAGCGGCCCTATCAGGCGACAAGGATGAAACTGGCGGCGGAATAATTACGCCCGATGATACGGGTGGCCGGCCAATATGGTGAGCGCGCGATAGATCTGCTCTGACAGCATCGCGCGCACCATCAGATGCGGCCAGGTTTGCGGGCCGAATGCGAGGCTGCGGCCCGCACGGATTTTGGGAAGTGGCAAAAGCCCATCGGGGCCGCCGATCACGAAGACGAAATCCTTCGTGCCCGCATCGCGCATGGCGCCGAGCATTTCGGCGAAATCCTCGCTCGTCATGCCTTTGCCTTTGGCATCGAGCAAAATCACATGCGCGCCTTCCGGCACGCGGCCCGCGAGGCGTTCGCATTCTTCGGTCATGCGCTGCTTGGCGTCGGATTTTTTCGAGACCGCGATCTCTTCTACAGCGACGGCCTGAAAGCCGAGACGACGGCCCATCGCGTTCGCGCGGCCGATGAAATCTTCCGTGAGGGTTGCTTCGGGCGTGCCGCGGGCGTGACCCACGGCGAAAACCAGCAATCTCATCTAGCGAGCTGCAGCGCGTTCCGGTTCGCGCACCGACCACATGCCTTCGAGATCGTAATAGTCGCGCACTTCGGGGCGGAAGACGTGGACGATCACATCGCCCGCATCGACCAGAACCCAATCGCCTTGCGCTGCGCCATCGACGGGACGCGTGCCATAGCCTGCTTCCTTCAGACGGCGTGCAAGATGATCGGCGATGGAGGCGACGTGGCGCGACGAACGGCCCGATGGCGATGACGATGGCATCGGCCAGCGAGGAACGGCCGCCGAGATCGATGGTAACGATGTCTTCGGCCTTGTCGTCATCGAGCGAGGTGAGGATGCGCGACAGCACAGTCGGCTCAGGGCCAACGGACTTGGGAGCTACGGATCTGGGCTCGACCGATTTGGGAGCCGTCTTTCTGATTTCCGGTTTCGCGGCCTTCGCTTTGGCAGGCTTTGCCTTGGCGGGCTTTGCGGATTTCGCCTTCGCGACCGTTTTCGCGATTTGCGGCTTTTGCGCCTTCGGTTTGGCTTTTTTCGCGGGCGCGGGCGTGGATTTACGAGTCAGAATCTGGTCCTCCGATGGCTGGCACTCCCCAAGGTGCGAGGTATTTCTATCACGCGGGCAGCAGGTTCACAAAGATTTCGCTTTCGGCGCAACGGGCGCGGATGGCGGTCGAACTGAGCGGGTTTCGCGGGCCATCCAGCACCGCAATGGCAGGTGGGCGCGCGCGTGCCAGCCCGCGATAATCGCAGGTGCGGCCCCGGCAGAAGCGGATGGCGGGCTTGGCATGCAGCATGGCCATGATGCTGCCCGGCCGCGTGACGACCGCGATGGGCACGGTCTGCATGATGTCCTGCCAGCGCCTCCAGTGGCGGAAACCATCGAGATTGTCGCTGCCCATCAGCCAGACGAAATTCACCTCGCGGAAGCGGCGCTTCAGCTTGGTCAGCGTGTCGATGGTGTAGCGCGTGCCGAGCGCGCGCTCGATATCCATCACCACGATGCGCGGATGGCCGAGCGTTTCAGCTCGTCGCGAATTCGAGACGGCGCGCAAGCGGCGCCATGCCTTGCGTGGGCTTGAGCGGATTTTGCGGCGCGACCAGCCACCAGACGTAATCGAGACCGAGCCGCTTGATCGCGACATCGCTGATATGAACGTGGCCCGCATGCGCCGGATTGAACGAGCCGCCGAGCAGGCCGATCTTCAAGCCCCGCGCCACGGGGCCGGGCGGCTTGATCCAGCGGCAGGGTTTGCGCTTCACGGCCTTGTCTGCCCGCTCCCGCGCACGATGTATTTGAAGGTGGTGAGTTGCTCGACGCCGACGGGGCCGCGCGCATGCATCTTGCCGGTGCCGATGCCGATTTCCGCGCCCATGCCGAATTCGGCGCCATCGGCGAATTGGGTGGAGGCATTCCACAACACGATGGCGGAATCGAGGCGTGGCGAGGAAATGTTCGGCCACGGATTTGTCTTCGGTGATGATGGAATTCGGTGTGCTGCGAGCCGTTTTCTTCGATATGGCGGATCGCATCTTCCACGCCATCGACCGTTTTCACCGCGATGATCGCATCGAGATATTCGGTGCGCCAATCCTCTTCGGTCGCGGGTTTGGCATTGGGGAAGATCGCGCGCACGCATTCATCGGCGCGGATTTCGCAACCGGCCTTGTGCAAGATCTTCCAGAATGGGCAGGCCATGCGATTTGCAGAATCGCCTTGTCGATCAGCAAGGTTTCGGCAGCACCGCAAATGCTGGTGCGGCGCATCTTGGCATTGAGCGCGATGGCGCGCGCTTTCGCGAGATCGGCCTTCTCATTCACATAGACGTGGCAGAGGCCTTCGAGATGCGCGAGCACCGGCACGCGCGCTTCGGCCATGACGCGGCTGGTGAGGCCCTTGCCGCCGCGCGGGATGATGAGATCGATGGTGCCGTCCAGATCCTTCGAGCATCATGCCGACGGCGGCGCGATCGGTTGTCGGCACGCGCTGGATGGCGACTTGCGGCAGGTTGGCTTCGCGCAAACCTTCCAGCAACGCCGCATGAATGGCGGCCGAACTCTGCGCGGATTCCGAACCGCCGCGCAGGATCGAGACATTGCCGGATTTGAGCGCGAGCGCGCCCGCATCCGCCGTCACGTTCGGGCGGCTTTCATAGATGATGCCGATGACGCCGATGGGCGTCGCCACGCGCGAAATGTCGAGCCCGTTGGGACGTGTCCAGCGGGCGAGTTCGCGGCCCACCGGATCGGGCAGCGCCGCCACATCCTCGACGCCTTTCGCCATCGCTTCGATGCGTTTTTCGTCGAGCGCGAGGCGATCGAGCAGGCTGGCGTGAGACCGCTCGCTTGGCCCTTCGCAAGATCTTCGGCATTGGCGGCGAGAATTTCTTTCGGCGTGGCGCGCAATGCGCTGCGCAGCGGCGCGCAATGCCTTGTTCTTTGTTTCGGTCGAGGCTTCGCGCATGGCACGCGCCGCTGCACGCGCGGCCTTGCCCAGCGCGCGCATTTCGGCGGCGAGAGCATCGTTGGTTCGGCGCGCAGGTTCATGCTCCCGTCACCACCAGATCGTCGCGATGGATCATCTCATCGCGGCCACGATAGCCCAGAATGGCCTCGATTTCGACGCTGCGCTTGCCCGCGATGCGCTCGGCATCCGCATGCCCCATAGGCGGCCAGCCCACGCGCAATTTCGCGCCCCTCGGCATCGCGCACGATCACCGCATCGCCGCGTTCGAACACGGCCATCGATCTGGCGGATGCCCGCCGGCAGAAGGCTTTTGCCTTCTTTCAGCGCACGCACCGCACCCGCATCGATGATGAGCGCGCCGTGTCGGTTTCACCACGCCTGCGATCCAGCGTTTGCGGGCGGCGGCGGGTGTGGCGCTGGCATGAAAACGGGTGGAGCGCGCGCCATCGCGGATCGCGGCGAGCGGATGATCGGTTTTGCCTTTGGCGATCATGACGTTTGCGCCCGCGCCGGTTGCGATTTTTGCGGCGATCAGTTTGGACGCCATGCCGCCGCGGCCGACGCCGGAAACGGATTCGCCCGCCATCGCCTCGATCTGCGGGCGTGATCGCGGTGACTTCGGGAATGTGTTTGCGCATCGGGATCGCGCGTGGGATCGGCTTGTAAAGCCCATCGACATCGGACAGCAAAATGAGGCGATCGGCTTCGATCATGCTGGCGACGCGCGCGCCGAGCCGGTCATTGTCGCCGATAGCGGATTTCGGCTGTCGCCACCGTATCGTTTTCGTTGATGACGGGGACAGCGCCGAGCGCGAGCAATGTGCGCATGGTGGCGCGCGCATTGAGATAGCGGCGGCGTTCTTCGGTATCTTCCGAGTGTCAGAAGAATTTGCGCGGCGACGATTTTTTCGCCCGCAAGAATATCGGCATAGGCTTCGGCGAGACGCACCTGGCCTGCGGCGGCGGCAGCCTGGCTTTCTTCCAGGCGCAACGCGCCGGATTTCAGTTTCAACGCGCGGCGGCCCAATGCAATCGCGCCGGACGAAACCAGAATCACTTCGTGGCCTTCGCGTTTGAGCGCGGCGATATCGGCGCAAAGGATTTCAGCCAGTCGCGGCTCAGCGCGCCGGTTTGCGCATCGACCAGCAGGGCCGAGCCGACTTTCACGACGAGGCGCGCGGCACTCTTTCAAGCGGATCGCTCATGGCTGCCAGGCGCCTTGCGGCTCGGCCTGCGGATTCTCCTTGCGGCGGCGCTTGGCGATTTCGCTTCCCATCGCGCGCAAGATTTCGAACACGCCATCGCCGGAAACGCCGGAAAGCAGGAACACCGGATGGCCGCAGGCTTTTTCAAGTGCCGCGCGTTTCTTGGCAAGCGCAGCTTTCGGAATCGCATCGATCTTGTTGAGCGCGACGAGTTCGGCCTTGTCGGTGAGGCCGTGGCCATAGGCTTCCAGTTCGCCGCGAATGGTTTTGTAGGCCTTGGCGATTTCGGCTTTGCGTGCCGTCGATCAGATGCAGAATCGCGCCGCAGCGTTCGGCGTGGCGCGAGGAATTTGTCGCCGAGGCCAGCACCTTCATGCGCGCCTTCGATCAGGCCCGGCAGATCGGCGAGCACGAAATCGCTTTCGTCGACGCGCACCATGCCGAGCTGCGGCGCGAGCGTGGTGAAAGGATAATCCGCGATCTTGGGGCGCGCGCTCGATACGCGCGAAAGAAATGTGGATTTGCCCGCGTTCGGCAAACCGATGAGGCCCGCATCGGCGATCAGCTTGAGTCGAAGGATGATCGTCTTTTCTTCGCCGGGCTGGCCGGGATTGGCGTGGCGCGGCGCCTGATTGGTCGAGCTTTTGAAATGCGCATTGCCGAAGCCGCCATTGCCGCCTTTCAGCAGCAGCAGGCGTTGCGCCGGTGCGTCGCGAGATCGGCGATCAGCGTTTCGCCGTCTTCTTCGAAGATCTGCGTGCCGACGGGCACGCGCATCACGGCGTCGTCGCCGCCCGCGCCCGTCATCTCCTTGCCCATGCCGCCTTCGCCGTTCTTGGCGCGAACATGCTGCTGATAGCGGTAATCGATCAGCGTGTTGAGATTCTCGACAGCCTCGGCCCAGACATCGCCGCCCCTGCCGCCGTTGCCGCCGTTCGGGCCGCCATACTCGATGAACTTCTCGCGGCGGAACGCGACGCAGCCGTTTCCGCCCTTGCCCGATTGAATATAGACCTTGGCCTCGTCGAGAAATCTCATGCGGCTTTCTTTCTCCCGAAATTCTCGCGGTCGAGAAGAACGAGATGGCAATAGACTGCGTGGCCCCGCGCCATGCAATCGCGCGTTCCCACGCCGTTGGGCTCGCAGCCCAGCTTGGACAGGACCCGGCCCGACGCCGGATTGTCGTGGAAGCGGCTGGCCTGCGACCGCTTTGCGCCTTCAGATCGTGAAAGGCAAAGCCGACCACGCGCTTGGCGGCCTCGGTCGCATAGCCCTGGCCCCAATAGGGCCGGCCCAGCCAGTAACCCATTTCGAACACGCCGTCCCGCAAGCCGCAGCCCGATGCTGCCGACATGGATGTTGCCCGATTTGCGCACGATGGAAAAACGAAACGCCGATCCATCGGCGCGGCTTTCCGTCGAGCGCTTGAGAAAATCCTCGGCGTGGGCGCGCGTGAACGGATGCGGCACGCGTCGCGAGATTCTTGGCGACGTCGTAATCGCCCAGGAGGACGACCGTTGACGGAATGTCGGCCTCCTCTGGCGGGCGCAAGAGCAATCTCTCCGTTTCCAGTTTGCAACAAGACATGATCCCTCTCCATGCGAGGGAACAAAAAAGGGAGATGGCGGACCATCTCCCTCGCTCACAATGGGCCGCCAATTGGATGGCGGCCTATGTCTTCAGCCGCCTTATTCTGCTGCCGCCTTCGTCGCCGGCTTTTGCCGCGCAAGCACCGATACATAGGTGCGGCGCTTGAAGCCTTCCTTGAAAGCAACATTACCGTCGCGCGTCGCGAACAGCGTATGGTCCTTGCCCATGCCGACGCCTTCGCCGGGGAAGAACTTGGTGCCGCGCTGGCGAACGATCACATTGCCGGCGGTAATCACTTCGCCGCCGAATTTCTTCACGCCGAGACGTTGGCCCGGTGAGTCGCGTCCGTTGCGCGAGGAGCCGCCTGCTTTTTTGTGCGCCATGGTGTTCTGCCCTTAGCCGCTGATCGCTGTGATCTTGATTTTGGTGAAATGCGAGCGCGAACCACGCTTGCGATGCGTGTTCTTGCGGCGCTTCTTCTTGAAGGCGGTGACCTTGGGGCCGCGGCCCTGTTCGAGGATTTCGGCGGCCACGGAGGCGCCGGAGACGAGCGGCGCGCCGGTCTTCGGGCTATCGCCGCCGAGCAGCAGAACTTCACCCAAAGTGAGGGTCGAGCCCACTTCGCCCAGGATGCGATCCACCGAAAGGATCTCGTTGGGGACGACCCTGTATTGCTTTCCGCCGGTGCGGATGACCGCGAACATCGCTAAATCCTTGAAACGAAAGAGTTTCCACGCGAAAAGGCTTTTCGCGGGAGCGGCGCACTATAGTCAGCAAGCTTTTCCGGTCAAGCGCGGAAAACACACAGTGCAGAAGCAAAAAATCAGGTGCAGCGCAGTGCCCTGCCACAAATGTTAAGAAAGTGTAAATAACTTTGGCAACCCAGTGCTTGCCTTGGACCGGGATCCTCCTAACCCATTGATATTGCTAGAATGGTCCGCTGCTTGCTTGGTTAACGGGCAACGGGTTCAAACCGGCGTTGGGAGTGAACATGAAAAACTGGCTCGGTGCGGCTGCTTTCGCTGCTGCAATCTTCATCGGACCGTCGGCGTTTGCGACGGACTTCTCCTTTCAGGGCACCTTTGACCAAGACGACAATGTGCAACTGTTCAATTTCGCCGTCGGCAGCAGCAGCACGGTTACGCTTCGCAGCCTTTCCTATGCGGGCGGAACGAATGCGAAAGGCGATCTGATCGATGCGGGCGGGTTCGATCCCATCCTCGCGCTGTTTGACGGCACGGGTGCTTTTATCGACCAGAATGACGACGATGAAACGGGAACCGTTCCCACAGACCCGGCAACAGGGCTCGCTTACGATGTGTTCCTGCAGGAAATCCTGAGCCCCGGCAATTACACCGTCGCGATCATGCAATACAACAATTTTGCCGTCGGTCCGTTGCTCGGCAACGGATTCAGCCGTTCCGGGCAGGGAAATTTCACCGGCTCCATCTTCGACGATTGCAGCCTGACGGGACCCTTTATCGATGCCGGTTGCAATCAACGCGACAATCAGTGGGCGTTCGATATTCTGGGCGTGGATGACGCGGTCGTCGTGCCGCCTTCCAACGGCGTTCCCGAGCCGCTTTCGATGAGCCTGTTCGCGGCCGGTCTGGCAGGACTTGGTTTCGCCCGCCGCAAGCGCGCCTGATTACAGTTCCGTTACCGTGAAAAGCGCGCTCCCTGCGGGCGCGCTTTTTCTTTGGGTCCGTCTTAACGATCGATCGTGCAACGAAAATGCTGCACCGCGCGTTCCGGCTTCGCGAGCAAAAGGAGCGAGGGTGTGGCAGGCGTAGCGTTTCTGCGGAAAATTTTGGGTGTGACGGTGTTCTCGATGCTGGTGGCGACACCTGCACTGGCGCAATTCGATACCGACAAAAAAGAAGACGGCACGCTTTCGCTGCTGTTCGAAAACGACATCTTCTACAAGACCGACCGCGATTATTCGAACGGCGTGCAACTCGCCTGGACAACCGGGCCTGCCGATAATCTGGATTGGGCGGTGAACCTTGCCCGCTTCCTTCCCTTTTTCGCGCAGAACGGCGAAGTGCGCATGAGCTATTCGGTCGGCCAGAACATCTATACGCCGCGCGACATCACGCTCTCCGATCCGCCGCTAACCGACAGGCCCTATGCGGGCTTTCTGTATGGCGGCGTGGGCGTGATCGACAGGAGCGGAAACGATCTGGATCAATTGCAGGTGCAGTTTGGCGTTATCGGCCCCGCATCGCTTGCACAGGAAAGCCAGACCTTCGTTCACCGCATCATCAACGACCGCGAACCCGAAGGCTGGCACTATCAATTGCGCGACGAACCCGCGCTCAATATCACCTATGAACATTCCTGGCGCTGGCGCGCGCCTTCGATCCTGGGATTCCAGTTCGATGTCGATCCGCATATCGGTGCGGCGGTCGGCAATGTGTATGATTATGTGAATGCGGGCGCGATGGCGCGTTTCGGCTGGAATGTGCCGGACGATTACGGCCCGATCCGCATCGATCCGAGTTCGCCGGGATCGAACTTCTTCGAACGCGCGAAGAACGGGCCCATCGGCGCTTATGTGTTTGCCGGTGTCGATGGCCGCGCCATCGCGCGCAACATCTTCCTCGACGGCAACAGCTTTGTGGACAGCCGCAGCGTGACGAAAAAACCTTTCGTGGGCGACCTGCAATTGGGCGCGGCGATCACGCTGGGCGGCACGCGCATCACCTTTACCCATGTGATGCGCACCAAGGAGTTCAAAACGCAGCCCGATGGCGACCAGTTCGGCGCGGTGAATGTTTCGTTCCGCTTTTAAGCCTTGCGCGGAATGAAACGCCCCACGAGAGCTGCAAGCGAGAACGACCAGCCCCACCGCCACGCACAACCATTTTGCGTTGGTGACGGTGTTGCCGATGAGGGCGCATGTATCGGTTGCGCCCCGCATGACCCAGGAAAGCTCGATGGCGTTTTCGGCAGCATCGAGCAACATGCCCGCGAGCGGGATGGCGGCCACGAACAGCATCGCACGGCGCGCAGCACCGGCGGCGGGCGTGAAGCGTTCGCGGGCGGCGAGCACGCCATAGAACAGCGCAAAACCCCAGAGCGGCATGAAGAGATAATCGAAGCCGAGACCGAAGCCCGCGAGCACCGCGCGGCGCGAGGTGCTCCAGGCGACGAGGATCAGGTTTACCCCATCGGCGGTGGTGACGCGCTGGAGATCGATGGTGCCGTAGCCGGTGGCGGTTTCAGCTTGCGGTCGAGGATGCCGAGCACGGCGAAGCGCGCCCAGCGCACAAATGCTTGTCCATGCCCAGCGGCGATTAAGGCCGCGAACCGATATCTGGAACATCATGCTTCCCCCCTGCTTCGAGGGCGGGAGCCTAGCGCAAAGCCGAGTCAGTTGGCGATGCGGGGATTGAAGCCTTCATAGACCAGCGTATCGCCCCGCCAGATCTCGAATGTCCGGTGGGTGATGCCGGAAAGCGAGGTCGGCAAGGTCCCGCGCATCGCTATCGGAGGCGCACTGCGCGATCATAAGGCAGGCAAGCGCCTTCTGGCGGTTCAGGTAGTGAATCTGGTAGCTCGACATATCAAGCTCCCCGTATAAGGCAGGCGAGAGTGCAGGGAACCGTTTCGCAGCAGATGCTGCGGTCTGGTGGCTGGCTCTCAGCCGCCGGCGGCCCTTCGAATTTCACCGGCGATGGTCAAAGGTGACTCCGTTTCGGGAACGTGTCGAGCTTTATTCAAAGCATGTTTCCCGGCACTCCTGTGCGCCGCCGGTTTTTCGGGCAACGACTGGCAAACATTTGTTAAATCTGGATGCGATGCGCAAGCTCTTGAACACCATTTACAATTTCCACTGGGTCGTGCCCGGCGAGATCGCGCGCTCGGCGCAGGCCGTGGCGGGCGGACTTTCGCGGTTGCTGGCATCACAGAAAATTCGCGGGTGATCAACCTGCGCGGGAACAATCCCGATTACGGCTGGTGGCGTTACGAGACGCAGGTTTGCGCGAAATCTGGGCGTCGCACATTTCGACGCCATGCTGGATTCGCGCAAATTGCCGACGCGGCGATGCTGACAGACCTGTTCGCAGCCTTCGACGCATGCGCCGCGCCCGTTGCTGGTCAAATGCTCGGGCGGGCAGGATCGCACGAGTCTCGCCTGCGCGCTTTACCTGATCCACACGCGCGGCTGGGGCGCGCGCGCGCGGGCCGAGAAACAATTCTCGCGTTGGCCTTATCTGCATTTTCCGAAAGAGCATCAGCGCTGGCTGCGGCCGTTCCTGGCTTATGCGCAAAACGAAAGTCGCGGCGCGCCGGTCGCGCAATGGGTGCGCGCGCATTATGACCCGCATCTTTTCGCGCAATGGCTGGATGCCAACGGACACGAGGCACTTACCGGGAAGTGTTCGTGAAACCGCAAGCCAGCCGCTGGCAATGGTGAGGGTGGAGATCGCACCCGGTATCGTGCTGTGGCGCGAAAAGCTGGATCGCGCGGCACAATCGGCCTTGCTGGACGCGGTTTTCGCGCGGATTGAGCTTGCGCCATTTTATCGGCCTGTGATGCCCAAAAGCGGCGCGCCGTTCTCGGTCGAGGAAACGAATTTCGGCTCGCTCGGCTGGGTTTCGGATCGCGAAGGCTATCGCTATGCGCAAGACCCATCCGGTGACGGGCAAGCCGTGGCCGGATATTCCGCCAGCCTTGCTCGCACTTTGGGTTGAGGTGGCGCGATACGCCGAACCGCCGGAATGTTGCCTCGTCAATCTCTATCGCGAGGGCGCGAAGATGGGGCTGCATCAGGATCGCGATGAGACGCCGCGCACGCCGGTGCTTTCGGTTTCGCTGGGCGATGACGCGGTGTTTCGCATCGGCGGCGACACACGCAAGGGCAAGACGGCGAGCGTGAAGCTTTCATCGGGCGATGTGCTGACCTTCGGCGGCGTGGCGCGCATGGCCTATCACGGCATCGACCGGGTGATTGCGGGAAGTTCGACGCTTGTGCCGGGCGGCGGACGGATCAACCTCACCTTGCGGCGCGTGACTTAGAAATTCCGCGTGCGCCATCCAGGCGGCGAAAAGCGGCGCGATCACCAAGAGCAACATCTCCACGCGCAGGATCATCTGGATATTTTTGAACTGCGCGGGCGCGATCTCCGGCGTGCGGCCTTCGCGCGTGATCGGCCGCCAGCGCAGGAAGACCATCGTGGGATAGGCCGACAGCAATCCGATCACGACGAACAGCGTGACGAGAATGTGGAAGGCGCCGTGATGCAGGTAATAATCGACACCCTTTTCCAGAAACATGCGCCAGATGCCGGTGCCGAGAACGACCGTCGCCGAGAGGCCATAAATGATGTCGAGGGTCTGAATGGTTTTGGCCTGCGCAAGCGTTACCTGCGGTTTCAGCAGCAGGTGCTCGCCCAGCAGACAGGCGAGGAACGACATGATGCCGATGTAGTGAATCCAGGCGACGATGATGCCCAGCGTCATGGCCTAGCCCTTCCTGATTCTATCGGGGCAAGATAGAGGCTGGCGTGGCGGGCACAAAAAAACGCCCGGCCAGGGGGGCTGACCGGGCGCTTATGCGCTGTTCGCGCTGGATATCGGGAGGGGATGACCGATATCCGGTGAAAGAAGCTCACCCGGCGTGCGAGCGGGGGGGCAGTGCCTGCCGGGACGAGCCGTCCTTCAGAGAGATAAACTATGCATCCATGCAACAGGTTTCAACTATTTTCTCGGTAATTTTCGAAAATTGCCGGAAAAGGAGTGACAGTTGCAAATCTGTTACTAGCAGCGATCCCAGACCGTCTCGCCAGCCCCTCGCCGCCAGGCCTCGGCCAAGGCGGTGGTTTCGTAGACCTTCTGGCGGACTTCGACGGGGCATGCGGGGGTGCATCACGGCCCGAAAAGCCTCGGCCACACTGGGATTTTCGGGTTCAGCTGACACGCGTGTCATAGGCCGTGCCCGCTGTTCCGGCACGGCCTTCCTCGACCACGCGCAAGATACCAGCCGCAGCGTGCTGAAATTGTCATCAGCTGTGGCGCATCGGGCCGGGCGGTGTGGATGGCGAATTTGTAACACGGCGCGCGCGGCTGGCTGACCTCCAGCACCGCATCGCCCCAGCGGAAACGATCGCCGATGTGAACATCGTCTTCGTCGGCGCCTGCGAGCGTGAGGTTTTCGCCGAAGGTTGCGGGCACGCAGGCGAAGCGCTGCGCCTGCCACCACGGCCAATGTTCGGAAGGATATGTGTAGACCGCTTTGTCCGGTCCGCCATGGACGGTGAGATCGGCCTGGGCATCGCCCTCGATATTGGTGCGGCCGACGAACACGCTTTGCGCATCGACGGGAATCTTGGCGATGCCGGAGACCACCGGCTCGGAATGAACCGCGCCGATGATGCGGGGCAGCGCCACATTCACCGAAAGAATGCGCAGCTCCATTTCACATCTTTCCGAAATCGCGCGCCGTCTGGTCTATGGCGTGTTTGGCTTTTTCGATGATCTCCTCCACCTCTTTCTCGGTGATGGTGAAGGGCGGGCTCAACACCATCGTATCGCGGATGGCGCGCATGACGAGGCCGTTTTCGAAACAATAATTGCGGCAATGGGTGCCGACGCCGGTATCGCTCGCGAAGAAGCTGCGCTTCGGTTTTTCCGGCACAAGTTCGATGGCCGCGAGCAGGCCGATACCGCGCACTTCGCCGACCAGCGGATGATCGGCGAAGGTCTCGCGCAGGCGGCGTTGCAGGTAAGGGCCGATCACGGTTTTCACGCGATCGACGAGGCGTTCCTTTTCCATCACTTCGAGATTGCGCAGCGCCACCGCCGAAGCAACCGGATGGCCGGAATAGGTGTAGCCGTGGACGAGTTCTTCATCGGCCGTCGACAATGGCATCGCCCATGCGCGGCGCCCAGTGAAATCGCGGAAATCGGCTGGTAGCCGGAGGAAAGGCCCTTCGCCATCGTCATGATGTCGGGCGCGATATTATAGGTGTGCGCGCCGAACCATTCGCCGGTGCGGCCGAAGCCGGTGATGACTTCATCCAGATGCAGCAGCACATCGTATTTCCTGCAGATGCGCTGCACTTCGGGCCAATAGGTATCGGGCGGGAAGATCACGCCGCCCGCGCCCTGCACCGGTTCCGCCGAAAACGATGCGACATTGGCGGGGCCGAGTTCGAGGATGCGTTCTTCGAGTTTCCTTGCGATCAAAAGGCCGAACTCATCGGCGCCGATATCGCCATAACCCGCCGCTTCCGCGCCAAACCAATAGGGCGCCGGCACTTTGGCGAAACCGGGCAGCGGCAGATCGAATTGCGGATGCATCGGCGTGAGGCCCGAAAGCGAGGCCGCCGCGAACGTGACGCCGTGATAGGAATACTCGCGCGACAGATGGATTTTCTTTTCCGGCTTGCGCTGCAAATTCCAGTAATAGCGGATCAGTTTGAGCGCGGTGTCGTTCGCCTCCGATCCCGAATTGGCGAACAGCACGCGGGAATGGCCTTCGGGCAGAAGCGAAGCGAGCTTGGCCGCGAGTTCGATCGTGTAGGGGTTCGAGGTCTTGAAGAAGTGATTGTAATAGGGAAGCCGCTTCAGCGCTTCGTATCCCGCTTCTGCCAGCGCGCCATTGCCATAGCCCACCTGCACGCACCAAAGCCCCGCCATGCCATCGATCAGGCGCTTGCCTTCGGAATCCCACAGATAGACGCCATCGGCTTTGGTGATGACGCGCACCCCTTCGGCGGCGAGCGAGGACGGTTTGCGAAAAGGGATGGATGTGGTGGGCGGCATCGAGCGCCTGCCAGTGTTTGGTGAGATTGTGGGTATTGTCGGTCATGAATTCCTCTCGCGAAAGATAGAAGGGCCAAGGCTTCGCGAGCACGGCTATGGATTGTAGCCGATCCGGGCGCAGAGGATGAGCAGGGCGCGTTTGCGCGTCATGGCTGGAGCATAACAAGCGGCGCGCTTCAAATCCAACGCCGCACGCGGGCGGTATAGGCATCGTATGCCTCGCCATATTGGCGGCGCATCTTTGCTTCCTCGAACGGGATGTGAAGCTGGTTGCAGACGAGGAAACACAAAACCGGCACGACGAACATCGGCAACGATCCCACCCAGATCGCGATGCCGAGCGTGAAGATCACGATGCCCAGATACATCGGGTTGCGGGTGATGGAAAAAGCGCCGCGCGTGACGAGCTTGGCGTTCTTTTCCGACGTCGGCATCACTTCGGTCTTCTCGGCCACGAAGATCAGACGCGCCCAGAGCGCGAAAGCGAAGGCGGCGACAGCCAACGCGATGCCGAGCGGCGCCATGGTGAGATCGATAATCCCTTTCCACGGATAGGCGGCACTCGCAGCACCGGCGAGCGCGAGAAACAGGAACATCCAGATCGGTGGCGGAATTTCGAGCACGATCTCCTCCCGGGAGGAGAGAACTATTGCACGAAACCTCTATTCCGGCGATCCGGTTTCGATGAATTTCTTCAGCCGCGCCATCTGTTCGGCGAGCATCACATCGGCGAGCGTCGGCCAGTTGCCGAAACCGCCTTTCATATAGCCGCCGATGCTGTTGTCGAGCATCACGTCGGTGCCGCCGCCTCGGCGGCTTTCAGCGATGAAGGTAAGCGCGCTTGCAACGCCCGAGCCCTGGAAGGGACCAAGCGCGCCGTGCAGGCGCAACACCTTGCCGGGCTCCGCATCGACGACGACAGCGTGCTGCACCGAGCCTTGCGCCCACTTTTCGCAGAAGCAGCCGCCCGCTTTCGCGCTGAGCGAAAGATTGGCTGCGCTTTGAGAGAAAGTGTGTTCGGAATTCCACCATTTGGCGGGGACGATGAGGGCCGCATAGACCTTGGCGGGCGATGCCGCGATATGCACGGTCTGCTGAATGTCGAAGCCGCTCTCGGCGGTATCGACCACGGCGGCGTTGGCCGCACAGCCGAGCGTGGCCAGCACCGCGATCACGGCGACACGCAAAAATCCCTGCATCGAACGTCTCCTTCAGGCCGCGGCTTGCTTCGCGAACAATTCGAGAAGGGCGCTCCAGCCACCCGCGTGAATCCACGCCTGCGCGCAGTTCCTCGGCATCCGGCGCCATTATACGATGTTCCAGCTCGACGCGGGTCACATTTGCGTTTTCGGCGATGAAACGAATGTCGATTTCGCTTTCGACATTGTCGTCATACTGGAATTTGCCGTTGAGGTGCCAGCTCAGCCGCAAATGCGCGGGCGGCTCCCAGGCCAGCACCTTGCCCCATTCGGTTTGCGAGCCGTCTTCGCCCACTTCATACCAGCGCCCGCCCATGCGGGGCTCGATCACCGCATCTTTCATTTCGACTGCGGCAACGTGATGGGTATTGGGCCACCAGCGGCCGAAGCCCGCGGTAAACACTTCAAAAGCATGTGCCTGCGGCGCGCGCAACTGAACGGTCTTGCGCACGGGGGCGACCTTTATCTTCTGCTGCACGGTCATGGATCTTCCCTGTCGTTGGAATGCGGTTTTTCGGCTTCGGCCTTGAAGGCTTCGAGCGCGCCATCCCAGAAACGGTCCAGCCAGGCGCGGATCGCGCCCAGACCTTGGGGATCGATGCGGTAGATGCGGGCGGTGCCTTTGGGTTCGTCCTGCACGAGGCCCGCCTCCTTCAGCACCTTCAGATGCTGCGAGACCGCGGGCCGGCTGACCGGCAGATGGCGGGCGATTTCACCCACGCTGGAGGGACCTTTGCGGAGTTGTTCGAACACCTCACGGCGTGTGGGATCGGCCAGGGCGGCGAGGGCATTTTGGTAAGCCATAACTAACGGTAAGTCGTTACTTACCTATAGTCAAGCCGTTCAGCCCCAGCTTTCGCGAACACCCTGACGGCGCTTGGCGCTTGCCGCATTCGAGGAAGCGGGCGGCGGCGGAAGATCGGTCATCGGCGCGCCAAGGAAGCTGCCCTGCCCCAGATCGAAGCCCATTTCGCGGACACGTTCGAATATCTGCTTGTCGGCGACATATTCGGCGATGGTTTCGATTTTCAGTTCGCCGCACAGTTTGAGGATGCTTTTGAGCAACGCATCGTCGCGCGCAGATTTGCCGATGGCCTTCACCAGCGAACCGTCGATCTTCACGAAATCGACCGTGAAGGCATGAAGATATTGGAATGAGGCGGCACCCGCGCCGAAATCATCGAGCCCCACGCGATATCCCAGATCGCGCAGAGACTGGATCGCCTTGTTGGCGACATCGAGATCGGAAATCTCCGCCGTCTCCGTCACTTCGATCAGCACGCGCCTGGCGAGCGCGCGCTTCTTTGCAAGGAACCCCGCGATCAACGCGAAGCTGGATGGCGTGGAAATCGTGTGGCCCGAAAGATTGAGCGCGATGGAGGCGCCATATGCGCCTTCGCGCTCGATGGCCGATATCACCTTGATGGCGGCGGCGGCATCGAAGGCATCGGCAATGTCCCAGCGCTTCGGCGAACTGAATTGTCTCGGCAGTGTTCTGGTTTTGCGAGAAACGGGAGAGCGCCTCGTAATGGCAGATTTCGTGGTTCGCCAGTTTCACGATGGGCTGGAAGGCAAGATTCGAATGCGCCTTCCGCCACCGTTTCGGTGAGCTTCAGCGCGCGGGCTTCGGTTTCGCGCACCATGCCTTCGAAGGCGGTGTCGAGGTCGATGGGAAGCTTTTCGCCGGGCCTGCGCTTTGAGAGGCGATCGGTGACATAACGCAAAGCGAGCATGCGCTGATCTTCGCTCAAACCTTGCGCCTTCAACGATATCAGTGTTTCTTCCACCTGCAGCGAGCCGAGGCCGCCTTCGGCGAGCGCTTCGCGCACCGCCTGGCCAACCTTGTTGCGCGCGCCGATGCCCGCCACCGCGCCGAAAGTGCTGGCCGAAATGCGGCCCGCTTCCTTGACGCCGGTTTGCCGGATCATCTGGCCGATGCGGCTCAAGAAGCGTTTCACCTGCTGCCTGCGGAAGTTTCGCAACCGCATCGGGAAGGCCCGGGATTTCGACGAGCGCGAGCGCATCGGTGTTAGCGGCGATCTTTGCGGCAGCGGAAATAAATGCATCGCCGTGGAAAGGCCCGTCTTCGCATCCTTGCCATCGCCACCGAAGCGAGATTTCGGGCCGGGCTTCGACAAGGTGCAGGAGATATTGTCGCCGTTCAGCGGCAGATGGCAAAGCGAGAGAACCGCTTCCGCGCCACCCGCGAGTTTGAGTTTGAGCGGACCCGCGCGGCCGCCATGGCCGAGACCTTTCACATAGGTTGCGAATTTCGCGCCCGCCGCGGGCCTCGAACAATGTTCCGGCCTGTTCGCCGACGAGCTGGGATTTGCCGCCGAATTCACTGGCCGCACCGGTCGCAAATACGATGGCGCCCTTGCTGTCGACCTCGAACAAAAGGTCGGCATTGGCGAAAGCAAAACCAAGAAGGCGTGCTGGATTGACCACAATCGTTCCCCGGATGGGGAGAGAGTGGCAAAGCGGTCGCTTAGAAATTGTTAAGCCCGGGCCGGCTGCGCGCAACCGCATCGCCAAAGGCCGCGAAAAGCGCGGTGGAAACAGGGTTATCGCGCCATTTCCATTCCGGGTGCCATTGCACGCCGAGAAGGAACCCGCGCGCGCCCGGCAACGAAACGGCCTCGATGGTTCCATCGGGGGCGGTGGCTTCCGCAAACAGCGATGGCGCCAGCCTGTCGATGCCCTGCGCATGCAGCGAGTTCACGCGGAAAGTTTTCTCCGCGAACAATTTGGACAGCAGGCCGCCTTCGTTCACGCCATGTCGTGTGCCGGGCCATATTGAACATCGAGGGGGGCGTGTTTGTCTTCGCGGTGGTCGATGCGGCCTTCGACCTCCTGCAGATGCTGATGAAGCGTGCCGCCAAGCGCCACGTTCAATTCCTGAAACCCGCGGCAGACGCAGAAGGTCGGCACGCCTGCATCGATTGCGGCTTTCAAGCAGCGGCAAGGTGGTGGCATCGCGATGCTCGTCCTGCCAACACGCCTTCGCGCGGGAGCACGCCGTTGTAAAGTTTCGGCGAGACGTTCGATGGCGAGCCGGTGAAGAACAGGCCATCGACGGCGGCGAGAATCTCCGCCACGGGAATGGCGGGTTCGAGCACCGGAATGAGCAATGGCAAAGTGTGCGCGCCATCGCGGACGGCGGTGATATATTTCTCGCCCACCGCATGGAACGGATGCGGCCCGATCATGCGATAATCGCACGCGATACCGACGATGGGAGGACGGGCGGCTCATTGCGGCTTGGGGGCGGCTTGCGCGTATTCGAACAGCGTGTCGGGCAGGCTCGGCACGGGATGGGTGTTGCGCAAGCGCGACCGTTGTCGAAAGGCCCTGATCGTCGATCACGGTCCACTGGCGCAGTTCGACCGGGCTTTGTGCGAAGACCAGCGTGACATTGCTTCTCTTGCGGTTGGTGCTGGTTCGCGCATCGACGATCAGTGAATCGCCATCGCGATGGATGCCCAGTATGGCGGTGTTCTGCCTGAGATTGGTATCGCCCTTCAGGATCAATTGCAGCGGCGTGCCCGCGAGCGGATAGCGATCCACCGTGTTGAGCTTGCGGTTCTGCACATAGATCGAGCTTCCGTCGCTCAACACAAGCGTTGGGTTCGGCGGCTCGTATTCGAAGCGGATCTTGCCGGGCTTGTCGATATAAAGCTTTCCCTGATCGACATCGCCATTGGGACCGATCTGGCTGAAGCCGCCCTCCACCGCGTGCATTGCGTTCAGGTAGGCGCTGATTCTGTCGAGATCGTCGCGCTGCTCGCCGCTGAACGTGGGGCGGGCTTCGGGAGCGGGCTGGCCCGCGCCGGAGAGAAGCGGAGCTGCGAGCAGGAGAAGAACAAACGGAATGGCGCGGCGCATCGGGATTTCTACTCGCGCTTTATGGCGGAAAGAAGAGGTGCCTCAGGCAGCTTCCGGGCAAGGCAGGCGCGGGGAGAGGCCATCGACGATCAGCTGCATCACGCCTTCGAGTTCGGTTTCGAGCTTCGGCAGCGTGAGCTTCGACCACAATTGCGGATAGCGGAATTTCATCACGGCGGCCTGGATCATTTCGGCGGTCTGTTCCACCGGGCAATTGCAGCCGGCGAATTCGCCATGCTTGCGGCCATCTTCCAGCACCTTCACGATGATGGTGCGCTCGTTGGCGAGCATCCAGTTGGCGAATTCTGGGCGCTCGCGCGAAATGATGAGCGCGATCTCATAGGCGCGCGGATCGTTTTCGAGCTTGTGATAGGTGCGGCGCAATTCCTCGAACAGCAGATCGTGCAGGCGTTCGCGCGCGCTCTTGCCCGGCGCATCGGCGAGCACGGCCAATTGTTCGAGATGGTTCTGGAAATCCTGGGTGGCGATATATTCGGCGATGTCGAGCTTGCCGGGGAAGAAACGGTAGAGGTTGCCCGGCGACATCGAACAATCGGTGGCGACCTCGGCCATTGTGGTCTTCGCATAGCCGAAATGCGAAAACCGCTTTTTCGCGGCTTCCACAATTTGCGTGCGGACGTCTTCTTTTTCGGCCATGAGCGCTCACTCCACCCTGGAAGTCTTCTTATCTCCAAGGATTATAGGGGCCATTTCTGAATATTCAACAAATCGTTCAATCTTCCCGAGATGCCAACAGGATTACAGGAAGTGAAAGATAATAGTTCGAAAACAATGCCTTATGGCAATATCGCGGTGATCGGGGCGGGCGCCTGGGGAACCGCACTGGGGCTGGTGGCGGCTCGCGGCGGGCGGAATGTGACCCTTTGGGCGCTGGAACCAGAGGTCGTGCAGGAGATCGGCACAATCCATGTAAATGGGCGCTACCTGCCCGGTGTTCAACTGCCCGCCAACATCGTGGCCACCGCCGACCTTGCCGAAGCGGCGCGCTGCCGAGGCGTTGCTGCTGGTGGTGCCCGCGCAGCACCTTCGCGCGACCTTGCGGAAACTCAAGCCGCGCCTGGCCCTGGCATCAGGCACGCCGCTTGTTCTTTGCGCCAAAGGCATCGAGCGCGGCACGGGGCAACTGCTGACCGAAGTGCTGGCAGCCGAACTGCCCGATTGCGAACCCGCGATTTTTTCCGGCCCATCCTTCGCACGCGATGCAGCGCTTGGCCTGCCGACAGCGGTGACGATTGCGGCACGAACCGATATCGCCGCGCGGCTTCAGGCAACGATGGCGCATGGCACATTTCGCCCTTATGCGAGCGACGATCTTGTCGGCGTGGCGCTCGGCGGGGCGGCGAAGAATGTTTATGCGATCTGTTGCGGGATGGTTGCCGGGATGAACCTCGGCGAAAGCGCGCGCGCGGCCCTTCTCGCGCGCAGCTTCGCGGAATTGAGCCGGTTGGGCGAAGCGCTTGGCGCACGCACCGAAACACTGATGGGGCTTTCGGGATTGGGCGATCTGGTGCTGACCGCGACGAGCCCCACTTCGCGCAATTACGCCACCGGCCTGGCGCTCGGCCGCGGCGAGGCGCTGCAATCCCTGCTCGCGCCCGGAAAGCCGCTTGCCGAAGGCATCGAAACCGCACCCGCCCTTGTTGCACGCGCGCGGCGGCAGAACATCGAATTGCCGATTGCCGAAACTATGGCGGCCATCCTCGACGGCACGCTGGCACTTGCCGATGCCGTGCCGCGCCTGATGGGCCGCCCGCTCAAGAGCGAATAATCAAAGGGAGAACGACGATGCTGTTTGCAATCACCTCGCTCGACAAACCGGATTCGGCAGCGCTGCGCATGGCCACGCGCGAAAAGCATCTGGCCTATGGCAAGGAAGGCGGCCGGTTGCGGCTGGGCGGACCCTTTCTCGACGCGGACGGCAACATGATCGGCAGCTTTATCATTCTCGAAGCGGAAAATCTTGAAGCGGCCGAGCACTGGGCGGCGAACGATCCTTATATGAAGGCCGGATTGTTTGCCTCTTCCATCGTGCGGCCGTGGCGGGCGACGATCAACAACTGCGATGCCAAGCTCTGAAGGAGGCGGCGATGAATTACTGGCTGTTCAAGACCGAGCCCGAAACCTTTTCATGGGAGATGCAGAAGAAGCGCGGCGCCAAGGGCGAGCCGTGGAGCGGCGTGCGCAACTTCGCTGCCGCCAAACACATGAAGGCGATGAAGAAGGGCGATCTCGGCTTCTTCTATCACACGGGCGATGAGAAGCAGATCGTCGGCATCGTGGAGGTGATCGCGGAATACAAGCCCGATCCCACAGATGAAACCGGCAAGTTCGGGCTTGTCGATGTGAAGGCGGTGAAGGATGTGCCCAAGCCCGTGACGCTGGCCGATGTGAAGGCCGATGCGAAACTCAAGGACATGGTGCTGGCACGCGAGCCACGGCTTTCGGTGCAGCCGGTCACGCCTGCGGAATGGAAGCACATCTGCAAGCTCGGTGGCGTGAAGGATTGAAAAACAAAATAGGTCCCCCGGACAAGCCGGGGGATGACGGGCTTTTAATTGCGCTTCCAGACAAACGTATCCTTCGATCCGGCCACTGTGACGCGGGACGAACCATCGAATTTGTAGGTTCCGGCAAGCTGGATGCCGTTTTGCGGTGTGCGCGACCACTTGCCGTCTGCCGCCTGCCAGACACCGCGTTCCTTCACCGACAGGCTGTAGCGATAATGACCGTCGGCGGTGATCACGAGAGTGTTGTCGGAGGCTATCCCCAGCGCGTTTCGGAAATGCCAGGTCGCGGCGATTTTGGCGGTGGGGCCTGAGGCTTTCGGGTCTGGCGTGCCGACATAGGTTGTCTGCGTGAGCGGAAGCGGCGGGTCCATGGTCAGACCATCATCGCCGCTATGGCCGCCATAGGCGCCGACCATGCTCACGGCATTTTGCGGCCCGAGGAAGAAATAGCCCGTGGTCAGACTTGCGTGATCGAGATCGGATGTGAAGGTGATCGTCTTGTCGGTCAGCGCGACGATGCCGTGATCTTCGGCTGTGATATCCAGCGTGTATTCGCCGACATCGCCGGTTTGGAATGTGGCGGTAATCGCGTTGCCGGCGACCGCCGATTTGGCGAAGTTGCTTCCGATATACTGGAAATAATCCGAGCCCAGCCTGCTGCCATCCAGCGCGATCTTCTGTGCCGTCCACTTGCCCACGAATGTCGGCGGGCCACCGAACATCCAGAACAGCAAGCCGATCAACGCGACCGCGCCTGCGCCGCCGCCGATCATCACGCGGCGATCCATATAAAAGGGCTGCGGTTCGGGCCTGGGCGGTTCCGGCGCCTTCTTCCCGTCGAGAACGGAACGAATGATGTCGGCCAGGTAATTCAAATGCTGCTGCAATGGCGGGGCGAACGCATCGAGCCAATGCGGCGTAGAGAGAAAATATTCGAGCGACTTTGCGGGCAAGACATTCTCGATACGCATCGGGATGACGGGCAGACCCGTGTTCACTGCGCGTTCGACCTCGCGCTTGATCTGTTGCGAGGTGTTGGCGTTGCCGGAGAAGATCAGCAGGAAGGCGCGCGAACCGTGAATCGCCTCGACGATGGTTTCGCCCCAGTCATTGCCGGGCATGATATCGCGCGGCGCGATCCAGCAGCGAACACCCCTGGATTCCAGCGCGGCGCAGGCGGCATCGGCGGCGGGCTTGTCTTTCGAAGAATAGGAAATGAAAACATCGTGCGCCATTAAATCTCCTATTGCTGGCGCTGGTAGAGCACCGAGCCATCTTCCTGGGCGATGTTGTAGAGGCTGACGCACTGGGTTTTCGCCGTGTCTGCGCAAACGACATCGGCTGCGAGCGAATATCTGGCGTGAGCCGTCGCCGCATCGCAAATGTAGCGGCCTTCCTGATCGGTCGGCCGCGGATTGGGATCGGTGAGACGGCCATTATCCGGCAGGATGCCGAAATTCTTCGCATTGGCGAGTGCTGCGCGGCAGATCTGGGCGCGATCGCCCGGCGCGCCGTTCGGTTCTTGCGGCAGCGCACGCTCGGCGATCTGCGTTTCATCCGGGACCGTTGCGTGGGGTTCGTGGCCGAAGGAAAAAAACGCAGCCGCGGCAATCGCGAGCGCGAATCCGCATATCACCACGGCAAGGCCGATCTTCCATTCGCGCCCAAGCGCGCGGATGTCGGGTTGTTCCATGTCCATATGGGAAATGCGCCCCACCTGCCCGCGGATTCAGTAGCGCTTTTCCCGGATTCGCGCCACGGCCAAAGACGTAGATAGCCGCCGGAAATCTCACTTCATGGTGGGAATATTGAAATCCGGGTTCTCGCGCACGCCGCCCTTGGGCCAGCGCGCGGTGACCGTTTTCACACGCGTGTAGAAGCGCACGCCTTCGGGGCCATGCTGGTTCAAATCGCCGAAGGCCGAGCGCTTCCAGCCGCCGAAAGTGTGATAGGCGAGCGGCACGGGGATGGGAATGTTGATGCCCACCATGCCGACCTGCACGCGGGAAGCGAACTCGCGTGCGCTATCGCCATCGCGCGTGAATATTGCGACGCCGTTCCCATATTGGTGATTGGTGGGAAGCGAGATCGCTTCATCGAAATCCTTCGCGCGCGCGATCTGCAGCACGGGGCCGAAAATCTCATCCTTGTAGGATTGCATGTGGGGCTTCACATGATCGAACAGCGATCCGCCCATATAGAAGCCGTTTTCATAGCCCTGCAGTTTGAAACCGCGGCCATCGACCAGAAGCTTCGCGCCTTCCTTTACGCCCATCTCGATATAGGAGGCGACGCGATCGCGCTGGGCGGCGGTGACCATCGGGCCGTAATCGGCATCGGGATCGGTGGGCGGCGCCACGCGCAAGGCTTCGACGCGAGGCTTGAGGCGCTCGACCAGCGCATCGGCGAGCTTGTCGGTCACCGGAACCGCAACCGAGATCGCCATGCAGCGCTCGCCCGCCGAACCATAACCTGCGCCGATCAACTCGTTCGTCACCTGATCGAGATCGGCATCGGGCATGATGATGGCATGGTTCTTTGCGCCACCCATCGCCTGCACGCGCTTTCCATGCGCGGTGCCACGCGAATAGACATATTCTGCAATCGCGGACGAGCCGACAAAACTCACCGCCTGTATATCGGGATCTTCGAGAATGGCATCGACCGCTTCCTTATCGCCATTCACCACCTGCAACACGCCAGCGGGGCCGCCCGCCTCCATGAAGAGTTCGGCGAGGCGCAGCGGAACGCTTGGGTCTTTCTCGCTCGGCTTGTTGATGAAGCAATTGCCGCACGCGATCGCCACGCCGAACATCCACATCGGGATCATGGCGGGGAAATTGAACGGCGTGATGCCGGCGACGACGCCCAGCGGCTGGCGCATGGAATAGATATCGATGCCGGGACCGGCCCCTTCGGTGTATTCGCCCTTTTGCAGATGGGGAATGCCGCAGGCGAATTCGATCACTTCCAATCCGCGCTGCACATCGCCGCGCGAATCCGCGAGCACCTTGCCGTGTTCGGAGGAGAGCATGTGCGCCAGCTCATCCATATTCTTTTCGACAAGCGATTTGAAATTGAACATTACGCGCGCGCGGCGTTGCGGATTGGTGTTCGACCATTGCGGGAACGCCGTCAGCGCTGTTTCAACCGCATTGCGCATTTCGGCGCGGCTGGCGAGCGCGACTTTGGCCTGCACTTCGCCGGTGGCGGGATTGAAGATATCGCCAAAGCGGCCCGACGTTCCGGCCACATGTTTTCCGGCGATGAAATGTGAAAGCTGTTTCATGGAAGGGAACCCGATCTCCTGCTGACGGTGCAGGATAGGCCCCGGAAGAACGCTAGCCCAGCGATTTCACGATTTCTTCGGTCATTTTCTTGGCATCGCCGAAGAGCATCATCGTGTTGTCGCGGAAGAACAGTTCGTTTTCCACGCCTGCATAGCCCGAGCCCATGCCGCGCTTGATGAAGAGCACGGTCTTGGCCTTTTCCACATCCAGAATGGGCATGCCGAAGATGGGCGATTTGGGATCGGTTTTGGCGGATGGATTGGTCACGTCGTTCGCGCCGATGACATAGGCCACATCGGCCTGCGCGAATTGCGAGTTGATGTCTTCCAGCTCGAACACTTCGTCATAAGGCACGTTTGCTTCGGCGAGCAGCACGTTCATGTGGCCGGGCATGCGGCCCGCGACCGGATGGATGGCGTAGGAAACCTTCACGCCTTCCTTCTTCAGCAAGTCGGCCATTTCGCGTACGGCATGCTGGGCCTGCGCCACCGCCATGCCATAGCCCGGCACGATGATGACCGAGCCCGCGTTCTTCATGATGAAGGCGGCGTCTTCCGCCGAGCCCTGCTTCACGGGGCGCGTTTCGGCAGCACCCGCAGGTCCGCCCGTTTCGCCGCCGAAGCCGCCGAGGATGACCGAGATGAAGCTGCGGTTCATCCCCTTGCACATGATGTAGGAGAGGATCGCGCCCGACGAACCGACCAGCGCGCCGGTGATGATGAGCGCGGAGTTTTCCAGCGTGAAGCCGATCGCCGGCCGCCGCCCATCCCGAATAGGAATTGAGCATCGACACGACGACCGGCATATCCGCGCCGCCGATGGGAATGATGAGCGTGATGCCGAAGACGAAGCTGAGCACCGCGATGGCCCAGAATGTCCATTGCGCCTGCGCCATCGCGAAATAGACGATCAGCGCCACGATGGCCGCGAAGATCAGAATGTTGAGCGCGTGGCGCGCGGGCAGGATGATCGGCGCGCCGCTCATATTGCCGTTGAGCTTGGCGAACGCGATGATGGAGCCTGCGAAGGTGATGGCGCCGATGGCGACGCCGAGGCTCATTTCGATCAGGCTCTGCGTGCGGATCGCGCCGTCCAGCCGCAATGCCGAACGCATCGGGCGAATAGAACGCGGCACCGGCCACCAGCACCGCGGCAAGACCGACCAGCGAATGGAACGCGGCGACAAGTTGCGGCATGTCCGTCATGGCGATGCGCCGCGCGGTGAGCGCGCCGATGCCGCCGCCGATGGCGAGACCGCCGACGATCATGCCCCATGTGACAGGATCGGTGACGCCCGCGACCCACAAGGTCGTCACGATCGCCAGCGCCATGCCGATCATGCCGTTGCGATTGCCCGCGCGCGACGAGGCGGGCGACGAAAGCCCGCGCAGCGCCATGATGAACAGCACGCCGGAAACGAGATAGGAGAATGGCGGCGATATCGGCTTTCTATATCGTCCTACGGCGCTCGAGGACTTCTCTTTCTTCTTGTACATCGCCAGCATGCGCTGGGTGACGAGGAAGCCGCCGAAGATGTTCACGCATGCGAGGATCAGCGCGAAGAAGCCGAGGCCTTTGGACGTCCACGATGCCGCTGCCGATCGCCGGCGACCGCAACCGCGATCAGCGCGCCGACCACGATCACCGAGGAAATCGCGTTGGTCACGCCATCAGCGGCGTGTGCAGCGCGGGCGTCACAGCCCACACCACGAAATAGCCCACGAAAATCGCCAGCACGAAAATCGAGAGGCGGAAAACGAACGGATCGACGAGTTCCATGATCTTAGGCCTTCAGTGACGGATGAACGATTTCGCCGTCGCGGGTCAGCCCTGCGCCTTTGACGATCTCGTCATCCCAATTGAGTGCGAGCGCGCCGGTTTTCTTGTCGACGATCAGGCTCACGAAATTGAACAGGTTGCGCGAATAGAGGCTGCGAGGTATCCACCGCCAGCCGCGCGGGCAGATTGGTGTAGCCCATCAGCGTCACGCCATGGACTTCGATCACTTCGTTCGCGGTGGTGAGCGGGCAATTGCCGCCCTGCTCGGCTGCGAGATCGACGATCACCGAACCGGGCTTCATCGTTTTCACCATCTCTTCGGTGACCAGCACCGGCGCCTTGCGGCCCGGGATCAGCGCGGTGGTGATGACGATATCCTGCTTCTTGATGTGTTCGGAAACCAGTGCCGCCTGCTTGGCCTGATATTCCTTCGACATTTCCTTGGCATAGCCGCCCGCGGTCTGGGCTTGCGCGAATTCCTCGTCCATCACGGCGACGAAGGTGCCGCCAAGGGATTCCACTTGTTCTTTCGTGGCGGGGCGAACGTCGGTCGCCGACACGATGGCGCCGAGCCGCTTGGCGGTCGCAATCGCCTGCAAGGCCCGCAACACCCACACCCATGATGAACACGCGCGCGGGCGCGATGGTGCCTGCCGCCGTCATCATCATCGGCATGGCGCGGCCGAACTGGGCGGCGGCATCGATCACGGCCTTGTAGCCGGCGAGATTGGCCTGGCGAGACAACACGTCCATCGATTGCGCGCGGCTGATGCGCGGCAGCATTTCCATCGCAAAGGCGGTGACGCCTGCGCCTGCCAGTGCCGCGATGGTTTCTTTTTCCGTGAACGGCGACAGCAGCGAGGCGTAGCACCGCGCCCTTTTTCATCGCCGCGATTTCACCGGCTTCGGGGCCGCGCACCTTGAACACGATGTCGGCATTCGAAAGCGCGGACGCCGCATCGGGCGCGATCGTTGCGCCGGCGGCTTCATAATCGGCATCGGCGATCTTGCGCGCCGGCGCCCGCGCCGCGTTCGACGGTGATGTCCAGCCCAAGCTCTTGAGCTTCTTCACCGTTTCCGGCGTGGCGGCGACGCGCGCCTCACCGGCGCGGCGTTCCTTGAGGACGGCAAGTTTCATGGGCGAGCGATCAATGGGTGCGGAAAATGGCGAGGAGCGCCATGATAATGAGGATACCGATCAACGATCCATTTGGTGAACGCGGTGAAGCCGTGCCACGTCTTCTGTGCGCGCTGATATCCATCTCGCCGGGCTGATAGCCACTGTGGTCGTGGGCGTGGTGGTCAGCGGCCATGGTAATCCCCTCAAAAGCGGGCCGGACTATAGCAAAGGACGCCCCCCTGACAACGCCCTTTGCTGCGGCGCGTTAAACCCGCCGCCCTCCGATATCCTTCGGTTCGGCATGGAATGCTCCCAGTCGGCCAGCAATGCCCGCAGGGCCGCCACGAAGGCCAGCGGCTGATCCAGCATGATGTGATGCTGGGCCTGCGGGATTTCGACCATGGGGGCTGCCCGGCCCAGGATGTTGAACATGTATTCGCCGATCTCGGGCGGCATCAGGACCGAATTCTCGCCGCGGAAGACCGCGATCCGGCATTTGGTCTGCCGCAGGCGGGCCGCGGTGTCGCCGATGGAGAAGGAGCGCCAGATCGCCGGATCGAACTTCCAGGTGAAGCCGCCCTCCACCCTTTTCAGCGAATGACGGCCCACCCAATCGAGCAAGATAGAGGTTCTCGCTCGTCTGCGGGCGGCATCAGACGGAAGCGGGCCAGGGCCGCTGCCATCGTGGCGTAGATGTGATGCGGCTTGATCGCCCGTTCGGGCGGACCGCCGGGGCGGCCGGGCGGATTGACGGGCGAATCGACGATCACCGTGCCGGACAGCCGGTTTCCATAGAGCGCGCCGGTCAGCATGGTGACGAAGCCGCCGAAACTATGCGCCACGATCATCGGCGGCTCGGCGAGCACGAACATGCCCGCCTCCTCGCAGACGGCGAGCTGTTCCTCGGCGAAGATTTCCATCGAATAATGTTCGCGCCACTCGGAATCGCCCATGCCGGACATATCCATCGCCGCCACGTTGTAATCGCGGGCAAGGAACGGGCGCGATGAAACTCCACCAATAGGCATGGGCCGCATTGCCATGAACGAGCAGCAGGCCGGGCCGCTCTTGATCGCCCCAGCGCAGATAATGGATGCGCGCGCCCTTCACCTCGCACAAAGCTCGATTGCGGGATCTGGGCCACCGTATCGGTGAACCATTGGGGCGCGTCGGGATGGCGGCCATGAAACGGCGTGAGCGGGCCTTGCGTGGGCGCAAGATCGAACATCTCGCGCACCGTATCGGGTGGCGGGCCGGGAATCGGCGGCATGATGGGGGTATCGCTCATCGCCTGGAGGCTCGCACGGCTTAAGCCGCCTACTCAAGTCGTCCACTCCAGCCATGTGCCGTGGGGATGGGCGTGGCCGAGTTCGCGTTCGTCGCGCGTGCCATCGTGATAGCGGATCAGCGTGACGGGGCAGCGGCCATCAAACGACTTCGGCTTCGAACGACAGGCGCAGGACGGGACGGCGAAGGCCCGCAACCGTCAAGATATCGTGCAGCGTTTCCTTCATCGCGCGGCTGAACTGATAGACCGCGATGGTGTGATAGACGCAGACCGGTTTCGCTTTCCGGCATTTCGCGCAACGCATCGGACAACAGCGCCAGCGCATCGCCTTCACGGATTTCCGGCTTGCCTTCGCGGAACAGCGCCATGGCCTTGTCCAGCCGCTCGAGGCGCGCGATCTGATCGGGCCACATCAGCGCGCGCAGCCAATCGCGATCATCGGCATTGGAGAGATCGACGGGATTGAGTTCGAGGCCCATGCGCCTGCCGACGCGTGGGTGTCGGCCCGGTGGGCGGGATTTTTTCGCCACGCAATTCGCATTCGATGACAAGCGGCGCATCGGGCGCGATGGACGCCACGTCTTCCCATCCCTGTTGTAATTCACGCCGTAACGATCCCAGATCAGATTGAGGCCGGCGCTCGGCCCGATCTCGATCAGGTTGAGCGGCGCGCCCGCTTCGTTCCGCGAGCGCGCGAAATGCGGGATGCAGCATCGCGGAGCGGCCGACCTCATTGGTGTTGGTCACGCGCGCGGCGATGAGCGGCTCAAGTTGCGCGCGATGGGCGATGCACAAAATCGCGGAACGCCGGAAACGGATCGCCGCCCTCGATGTGGCCATCGTTCAGATTGGGGTAAAATGCGCGCAGCGGATGCTGCGCGCCGCGCAGCAACAGAAAATGCACGGCGGCGAAAAGCAGATTGGCATGCGGCTGGCCCGGTTTGGCGAGCGCGGCAATCCCGCGCAATTCTGCATCGCCGCGCACGCCTTCCGCAAAGCGCGCATACATCGCAGAGCCGGTGCGCGCGGCATCCTTGGCGAAGAAATCCCAGTAATCGAAGGCTTTTTCGCTCATCCGCCGCGCCTCTCGCAGATGTTTAACATTCTCTTCACCATAAACGCGTTGGTGCACTGTTCGCCCACAAGGAAATCATGTCGCAAAGTGAGACTTTAAACCGCGATTTACCTTTGCGGGCGCAACATGCGCCAACGAAAGGCTTGGGTAAAATATGGCGCAGACTATTCTCATCGTCGATGACGATCCCGTGCAACGCAGGCTTGCTCGAAGCCGCGATCACGCGCTCCGGCATGTAGGTCGTGACCGCGCCCGGCGGCCAGCCCGCGCTCGACCTCATCAACGGCCCGCGCGGCGATCAGTTTGCGCTCGTGCTTCTCGATCTCGTCATGCCCGACATTGACGGGCTGACCGTGCTGACGCGAATTGCGCGCCACGCACACCGAACTTCCCGTGATCGTGCTCACCGCCAAAGGCGGCATCGATTCCGCCGTCGATGCGATGCGCGCGGGCGCCAACGATTTCCTTGTGAAGCCCGCGAGCCCGGAACGCATCGCGGTTTCGATCCGCAACGCGCTCAACATCGGCACGCTGTCCGGCGAAGTCGTGCGCCTGAAGAAGAGGCAGGAAAACCGGCTGCTGTTCGAAGACCTGATCGCGCGCAGTTCGGAAATGCGCCAGGTGTTTCGTCTCGGCCAACGCGCGGCGCAATCCAACATTCCGATTCTGATCGAAGGCGAATCCGGCGTCGGCAAGGAATTGATCGCGCGCGCCATCCAGGGCTCGTCGGATCGCGTCGGGCAAACCGTTCGTCACCGTCAATTGCGGCGCCATCCCCGAGAACCTCGTTGAATCGCATTCTGTTCGGTCACGAGAAGGGCTCGTTCACGGGCGCGACCGACAAGCATCTCGGCAAATTCCAGGAAGCCAATGGCGGCACGCTGTTCCTCGACGAGATCGGGGAATTGCGGCTCGACATGCAGGTGAAGCTGCTGCGCGCGCTGCAGGAAGGCGAAGTCGATCCGGTCGGCTCCAAGCGGCCGATGAAGGTCGATGTGCGCATCATGTCGGCCACCAATCGCGATCTGGCCGAACTGACGCGCGACGGGATGTTCCGCGAAGACCTTTATTACCGCCTCAACGTGTTTCCCATCTTCATTCCGCCGCTGCGCCAGCGCCGCGAGGATGTGGTGGCACTTGCCCGCCATTTCGTGGCGCGCTTTGCCGCCGAAGAGAACAAGCCCGTGTCCGGGCTGACGCCGGATGCAGCGCAGATGCTCGAGAAATACGACTGGCCGGGCAATGTGCGCCAGTTGGAGAACACGGTGTTCCGCGCGGTGGTGCTGTGCGACGAGACCACGCTCGATGTCTGCGACTTCCCGCAGATCGCCGCCGCCATGGGCATCGATGCCTCGCAGCGCCGCGTGATGATGCCGCTTTCGCGCCACGATGCGCCGGTGCGCGGCGGCTCGACCATGAGTTCGGCCTCTTCGCCTTATGCGCTTTTGGGCGTCGATCCGGCGGGCCATATGCGCAAGCTGGAAGAAATCGAATCCGAGATCATCCGCATGGCGATCTCGCGCTATGATGGGCATATGTCCGAAGTCGCGCGCAGGCTCGGCATCGGGCGTTCGACGCTCTACCGCAAGCTCAAGGAATTGGGGCTGGAAGGCGACGAGAGCGGCGGGCGACGAACCGCAGCACGGCGGTCGGCTAATCCCGCTCCATTCCGAGCGCGCTCAGGTAAAGATCCAGAATCGCTTCCTGTTCCTGACGATCGGCCGTGTCGAGTTTGCGCAGGCGGATCGACCGCGCGCATCGCCTTGGTGTCGAAGCCCGTGCCCTTGGCCTCGGAATAGACTTCGCGGATGTCGGCGCTAAGGGCCGCGCGTTCCTCTTCCAGGCGTTCGATGCGCTCGATGAAAGAGCGCAGCTGATCTTTGGCGAAACCGGTTTTCGACATGTTGTTCTCGGCGGGCTTTAAGGGCGCGGACCCTAGAACGCCCCACGCGCGGCCGCGCAACGAAACACCGAACTTTAGCTGTGGGTTTTTTGCGCCCTGGCGAAAGCGGCCTGCTGTTCCGGCGTGGCTTCTTTCTGGTAGCGCGCTTTCCATTCGGCTTGCGCCATGCCGTAGACGATCTCGCGGGCTTCATCCTTAGACATTGTAATGTCTTTTTCGGCTGCGGCTTCGCGATACCAATCGCCCAGGCAGTTGCGGCAGAAGCCGGCGAGGTTCATCAGGTCGATGTTCTGCACGTCGGTGCGGGTGCGCAAATGCGCGACGAGGCGGCGGAAGGCGGCGGCCTCCAGTTGTTCGCGGGTCTTTTCGTCCATTGGGACATCTCCGGATAAGGGGACGGGTGAAGCGGATTTCGGGCGCGCCCATTTCGCCAGCGCATCGTCCAGAATGGGCTTGATGCGACGCGGCCATGGCGCGGGCCTGTTCTTCGGTCGCGATCAGATCCTGCCGCATTTCGATCAGCACATGCGGCAGACCGTGCATCGTGCCATGGGCGTACATGCAATCGTTTTCGAGTTCGCCGCGATAAGGCTCGTTGTCGCCGACCGCGAAACCCGCGCGCGCGAAACCCGCGAGCAACGGCCTCGCGAGCCGGTCATCGCGATCCCACAGGATGCCGATTTCCCACGGACGCGCCACATTTTTCCATGCGGGCGTGAAGCTGTGCATCGAGATCAGCGCGGGAACAGCGCCCTGCTCGCGCTGGCGCGCGATTTCGGTTTCGATGGCTGCGTGATAGGGCGCGTGAAAATTCGCGATGCGTTTGGCCACTTCATCCGCACCCGCGCGCGCATTGCCGGGAATGATGCTGCCATCTGAAAGTTTCATGACGATGCGTGGGATCATCGGCGCCGCGATTGAGATCGATCAGAAGGCGCGACCAGCGGGCGAGAATGGCAGGCGCGCCATAGGCATCGGCCAGCGCGCGGGTGACGGTGGCCGCACCGATATCCTGGGCGATATGGGTTTCGAGCAGCCGCGCGCGAAAGGCCGAGATCGCCGTAAGATTCGGGCAGCGCGTTGGAGGCGTGATCGCAGACGAAGATCAGCCCCGTGCCGCTTGCCTGACCGTGATGTTCATAGGCTTCCATGCGCGCGATCCTAGCCCATTCATCCCTTTCGGTTGACAGCGATTCCACCTTGGGCGACACCCTATGTCGCATGCGGTTCGTTTTGCTTGCGATTTTGATTTGCGCGGCAGGGCCAGCCTGCGCAAGGCTCGACGTGTGCAACAAGGCGTCGGGCCCGGCCAGGGTGGCGCTTGGGCGTTTCGACGGAGCAGCCTGGATGAGCGAAGGCTGGTGGACGATCGCACCCAAGGCCTGCGCCACACTGATCGATCATCCGCTGGTGGCGCGCTATTATTATCTCTATGCGACCGATGGCGGCGCGGGGAGCTGGAGCGGCAGCCGCGCCTTCTGCGTTTCGCAGACCGACAAATTCTCTATCGGCGGACGCGGCGAATGCGCGGGCCGCGGTTACGACGAGAAATCCTTCTTCGAGGTCGATACGGGCAACAAGCCCGATTGGACCCAATCACTTTCGGATTGAACGATGCGGCGACGGCGGAAAACGAAAATCCTTGCAACGCTCGGACCTGCATCTTCGACGCCAGCGCAGATCAGGGCATTGTTCGAGGCGGGCGCCGATGTGTTCCGCATCAATATGAGCCACACCTCGCACGCGGCACTTGCCGAAATCCATGCCGGCGTGCGCGCGCTGGAACGCGAAGTGGGGCGGCCCATCGGGATATTGGTCGACCTGCAGGGCCCGAAGATAAGGCTCGGCAGCCTGCCCGGCGGCGAGGCGACATTTGCAACGGGCGCGCATGTGAAGCTTGTGCGCAAGGTGGATGCGATGCGAGCCCGGCACCATTTCCATTCCCCATGCCGAAGTGTTTGCGGCAATCAAGCCGGGCCATCCACTTCTGGTCGATGACGGGCGCTTGCGGCTGCGTGTGCTTTCCGTTGCGGAAGACAGCGCGGATGCGATTGTCGAACTGGGCGGGGTGTTCAAAAACAGGAAGGGCGTCAACCTTCCCGAAACCGTTCTGCCGATCCCGGCGATGACGCCGAAGGATCGCACCGATCTCGATGCCGCGCTCAATCTGGGCGTGGACTGGATCGCGCTTTCCTTTGTGCAGCGCCCCGAAGACGTGGCGGAATTACGCAAGATCGTGCAGGGGCGCGCGGGCGTGCTCGCAAAGATCGAAAAGCCCAAGGCGCTGGAACGGCTGGACGAAATTCTCGAATTCTCCGATGCGCTGATGGTGGCGCGCGGCGATCTGGGTGTGGAATTGCCGCTCGAATCCGTGCCCGGCAAGCAGAAGCTCCTCACGCGCGCCGCGCGCAAGGCGGGCAAGCCGGTGGTGGTGGCGACCCAGATGCTGGAATCGATGATCTCTGCACCACAGCCGACGCGCGCCGAAGTCTCCGACGTGGCAACGGCCGTGTTCGAAGGGGCCGATGCCGTGATGCTTTCGGCGGAAACGGCATCGGGGGCCTATCCCGTCGAGGCCGTGGCGATGATGGACAAGATCGCCTCGCAGGTGGAAACCGATCCGCTTTATCAGCAAATTCTCGATGGCAACGCAGCCCGCCGGAAGAAACGACAGCCGATGCGATCATGGCCGCCGTGCACGAAGTCACCCACACCATCCACGCGCGTGCGATTGTAACGTGGACGAAATCGGGTTCGACCGCTTTGCGCGCGGCGCGCGAGCGGCCTGAAGCGCCGATCATCGTGCTTTCGCCCAACCGCCAGCACAGTACGCAGGCTCGCGCTCGCCTGGGGGCTGCATTGCGTGCTGACCGATGACGCGCACGATCTCGACGACATGGTGGAACGCGCGGCCAAATTTGCCTTCAGCGAAGGCTTTGCCAAACAGGGCGAGCGGATCGTGATCACCGCCGGTGTTCCGCTGGGCACGCCGGGCGCCACCAACATGCTGCGCGTGGCGTTTGTCGGCGGCGGAAAATAGCTAGATCTTCTCGCCTTCGACTTCGCGGCTGAGTTTGCGCACGGCGCGCTTGGCATCGTCGTTTTGCGGATCGAGCGCCTCGACCTTGCGATAGGTCGCAAGCGCACCTTTCTTGTCGCCATAATCGTCCAGCATGTCGGCCAGATGCGACGAGCGCGTTGAACTCGCGCGGATTGAGCGCGATGGTTTTCTGCAACGAAAGAAGCGCGCCCGTATCGTCGCCCGCCGCTGCCTGAAGCTGGGCGCGCAAATGCCAGCCTTCGGCAAAATCGGGCGCAAGTCTGGTGACGGAATCGTACATCTTGCGCGCGGTGCCGGTATCGCCGGATTGCAGCGCGCTCTGGCCGCGCGTCATCAGCAGATCGACAGTCGGGCTGCCCGATTGCAGGAACAGGGCTTCGATCTGGGTCTGGATGGGGGCGGCATCATCCTGCGAATCCGCTTTCGCCAGATCGGCGAACAGCTTGTCGAGCTGTTGGGCGGTTGTGAGCGGTGAGGGCGCGGGTTTCTGTTCGGCCGCTTGGACGGCGAACGGCAAAAGAAGAAAAGCAGCGAACGCGAAGAAACGCATGTTCGGGAATCTAGCGCGCGAGGTTCGCGCGTACCAGCAACCCCTAACCCTGGCGAGCCTTGAAGCGCGGGTTCTTCTTGTTGATGACGTAGACCCGGCCCTTGCGGCGGATGATGCGGCAATCTTTATCGCGCTTCTTGAGCGACCGCAGCGAATTGCGAACCTTCATGACACTCTTCCAAACGGCTAAAGGGGCATGGGCGCCCGCAAAGAGGCGCGGAACCTAGTGGCGGCCCCCTGCCCTGTCAACCTGCCGGAAAAGCCTAAGTTTTTCGCCTGGATAGCGTAGATTTACAGGTGATTCTGGACGGTGGAAATGGCTGAAAACGGAACTTTCCCGAAGCGGGCCCGGCAGGCTGCAGGCGCGGCCACGCTGGTCCTTGTGGCGGCCTGTGCCACCGGGCGGCATGGCCCCGCGGCTCCTCCGCCGCCAACGCCACCCGTGACCACCGGGCCAATTGTGACGCCACAGCTTGAATCCGCGTTCGAAGGCTTTGTGCGGGATTTCCGGGCGCAGGCTCTGGCGCAAGGTATCGATGGCGCGCTTTACGACCAGGCATTGGGTCATGTGACGCTCGACCCGCGTATCGAACAGCTCAACGCCGCCCAGCCGGAATTCACCAAGCCCATCTGGCAATATCTGGACGGCGCGGTTTCGCCGACACGCATCGCAGACGGCAAGGCGGCGCTTGCAAGCAATGCCGAAATGTTCGCACGCCTTGAGGCGCAATACGGCGTGCCGAAAGAAATCATTGCCGCAATCTGGGCCAACGAATCCGATTACGGCCGCGCGCTGGGCAATTTCAATATCTTCCAGGCGCTGGCGACGCTTGCCTTCGAAGGCCCGCGTGTGAGCTATGCCCGTCCGCAATTGCTGGCGGCGCTGAAGGTGGCGCAAGCCGGGCCCTTTGCGCCGGGTACGATGTTCTCCTCCTGGGCGGGTGCGTTTGGACAGACGCAATTCGTGCCGACATCATGGCTCGCACATGCAGTCGATTTCGATGGCGACGGCAAGAAGGATTTGTGGAATTCAAGCGCGGATGCGCTCGCCTCTGCCGCCCAGTTGCTGGTGGATTATGGTTGGCAGCGCGGGCAAGGTTGGGGATACGAAGTGAAGCTGCCTGCGGGCTTTGCCTATGAACAGGCCGATCTCGATATCGTCAAGCCGCTTTCGGATTGGCGCGCGGCAGGCGTCACGCCTGTATCGGGTGGAGAATTGCCCGCCGATCAGCAGAGCGGCGCGATCATTCTTCCGGCGGGCGCACGCGGGCCTGCATTTCTGGTGTTCGGCAATTTCAACGCGGTGCTGAAATACAATGCAGCCGTTTCCTATGGGCTTGCCGTTTGCCTGTTGGGCGATCGGCTTGCCGGCGGCAACGGCGTGATCGCATCCTGGCCGCGCAACGAGCAGCCGCTTTCGCGCACGCAGCGCTTCCAGTTGCAGCAGGACCTGAAGACGCTGGGTTATGACCCCGGCACGATCGATGGCGTGATCGGGCGCAATGTGCGCGCCGCCCTTCGGCAATTCCAGAAGGCGCGCAATCTTGCGGCGGATGGGTTCGCCACCAAGTCGCTGCTGGACATGATGGACGCGGAAATACGCCGCAATTCGTGATCTTCAAGTGTTTGCAACCGGGGTCACCGGATCGGTTTCGGTGATGGTGATATCCGGGGGGATGACGCCGGCGTTGCGCAAGGTCGGCGAAATCAGCATGTAGGCGAACAAACCGACAAGCGATATGGCGCCGAATGCATAAGGCAGGTATGGCGAAATATCGTACATCGCGCCGACGACTGGCCCCGCGATAAAACCCGTGGCGCTGGCGCCGCCCATGATACCGGCAACCGCGCCCTGTTCTTTCGACGTGACGGCGAGCGATGCAGCCGAGGTGAAACCCGGGCGCGCCATGCCGAAACCGAAACCGATGAGCACCAGCGCGAAAATAAGCGGCGCGAACTGGCTGACGGTGAGAAAGATCGCAAAGCCCGCGATAATCGCGGCACACCCCCAGGCGGTGAGCTGACGCACGGAAAGATCAAGCTGCTGCACCACCAGCAATTGCGCGACCAATGCGGACATCGCCGAGGCGATCTGGCCCACCATGGTGAACTGCGTGGAATCCTTGGCGGGTATGTGAAGAATGTCGATAAAGAAGAAGCCCATGGTCTGCACCGGAATGGTGCCGACCAGCGACAGGCCGACGGTGAACATCACGAAGGGCAGGATGCGCCTGTCGTACCAGCGCAGTGAAGACTTGAATTCTCGCGCATGGGATTTGGGCGCGGTGCGTTCGGGCAAGACAAACCAGATGAGCGCCGCACTTCCGAGCGCAAGCAGAGACACGAAATAGAACGGCGCCAGAAGATCGATGGCCGACAGCACCACGATACCCGGGCCCATCGCGGTGCCAAGGCTGAAGGCCGCGTTGATCGTGGCGATGCCTTGCAGGCGTTCTTCCTTGGTGGTGCGGTCGGCGACATAGGCCTGTGCGGCGGGTGACGTTCCCGAACCGAACGTGCCGTAAATCGAACGCATCGCCACCATGACCGGAAACACGAACACAACCGGGATCATGTGGCGCAAGCCCAGTTCGAGCACGCCTGCCAGCAGTGCAAATGAAATGCCGAATGCCACAAGGCCAAGCAGCATCACGGGCTTGCGGCCCCATTTGTCGCTTTTCAATCCCCAGTAGCTTGAGGAGAAAACCCAGATCAGCGCCGATACCGACACGACCGATGTCATCTGCAGCGCACTCAAATGCAGTTCGCGGGCGGCGGGCGGCAGGATGGCGTAAAGCACCGTTTGCCCTGCGCCCATGCAGACGAGGCTCAGGAACAGGATCATGAAGGCGCGCTTGCGTTCGGCGGGCGTGGTGACGCGGGCGAAGGCGGCTTCGAGTTCGGCGTCTTGCTGCGCCTGGTTTTCTGCGTCGCTCATGGGATGAAACCACCGTAAACCGGGGTGCCCGTCAAGCGTTCAATGCATGCGCTTGAAGCGGACCTGCGATGTGTCGCTGCGGCCGGAAGCATCGACCACTGTGATCCGGGTCACGCCCTCGCCATCGGGGGTAAGGGCGATGGCCGCAAAACGGTCGAAACTGCCGATCAGGCGGTTGTTGACCAGCCAGGTCAGCGGCTCTCGCCCGCCAGAAGCTTTGAGCTGGATATTTTCGCCGTGCTTTTCGGGCAAGGGGACTGTTGCGCCATTGGGTGGGAAGGATATTGCGGGCGGCGGGATGCTGGTTGCCACCTGCAACTGGCGATCCTTCGCACGGGTGAACTTGCGCAAGGCGGGCGGCAATTGATCGGCGTTATCGACCAAAATCGCGCCTGCGGGCGGCGCGGTGGGCGCGCGCGTATCCCGCGGCAGAAGCCCGAACACTTTCAGAAGAATGGGTGCCGCCGTTTCGCGGCCGATCCTGTCGGCGCGCGGCGCGCCATCCGCACGGCCCACCCAGACGCCGATGGTGTAATCGTTGGAAAAGCCCGCCGACCACGCATCGCGGAAGCCATAGGACGTGCCCGTTTTGAACGCGATGACGCGCGCACGCGAAAGCCCCTGCCCCATCGCCCATCCATCCGGCAGGCTGACGCCTGCCAGCACCTGATGCAGATAGAATGCGGCAACCGGGCCGAACAGGCGATGTGATGGTGTTTTGGGTGCATCCAATGTGGTGCGCAGGGATTCCGCGATGCCGCCATCGGCGATGCCCGCATAGAGCATCGTCAGATCCGCAAGACTTATGCCGAGACCGCCCAGCGCGACCGGCAGGCTTGGCATCGTGTCGCGCGTGGGGAAGCTGAGCTTGGCGCCCGCGTTTTCCAATGTCTGCGTGAAGCGCAAAGGCCCGACGCGCTCCAACACCGCAACCGCGGGAACATTAAGCGACATGCGCAGAGCCGATGCCGCCGACACTTCGCCCTCAAAGCCGCCGGAGAAATCGCGCGGCGCATAATCGCCAAAGGCAGTTTGCTGATCCTGCATCAGGGTTGCGGGATGAAGGATCAGATCGTCGAACGCCATGCCATAAATGAAGGGCTTGAGCGCAGACCCCGGAGAACGAGCACGATCCGCCAGATCGAGCTTGCCTGCCGTGCCCCAATAATTCGTGCCGCCGACATAGGCGAGCACGTTGCGGGATTTGTTTTCCACCACAACGATGGCAAGTCCCGCGCCATCATCGAGATATTTTGCCTCCTGCGCGACAAGGCGTTCGACCGCGCCCTGTAACGGCGCATCTATCGTGGAGACCACACGCGGAGTTTCGGCGCGTGCCGCCAGATGCTGCGCCAGATGCGGCGCGGATAGCGGCATTGCCAGACGCACCGAGGGAATGCCTTCATGCGCAACGCCCGCAACATCTGCTATGCGCGATCACGCCTTCGTCGATCATGCGGGCGAGCACATGATCGCGCCCGCGTTTGGCGGCAAGTGCATGACGATCGGGCCGCTGGCGTTCGGGTGATTGCGGCAGCGCCACCAGCAGGGCTGCTTCGGAAAGCGAAAGCGATTTCGGCGCCTTGCCGAAATAGGCAAGCGAGGCCGCGCGTACACCTTCCAGATTGCCGCCGAACGGCGCGAGCGTGAGATAGAAGGAGAGGATTTCTTCCTTCGAATAACGCTCTTCCAGCTGCACGGCGCGGATCATCTGGATGATCTTGGTGCCATATCCTCGCGGCCGCGGTTCGAGCAGGCGTGCGACCTGCATGGTGAGGGTAGAGGCGCCCGAGACGATGTGGCGGGATTGCGCAAGTTGGATGACCGCGCGGCCGAGCGCCAGCGGATCGACGCCCGGGTGACCATCGAACCGCTTGTCTTCGTAGGCTTTGAGCAAGGCGAGATAGCGCGGCGAAACATCGGAGACGTTTGTTTTCAATCGCCAATAGCCATCGCGCGAGAGAAATGGGCGCAGCAGCACGCCGTTGCGATCCACCACTTCGGTGGAAAGCGTGTTGGCGCGCGTCATATCCGGCGGAAATATGCGGTCGGCGATCAGCAGCGCGCACGCCACGCCAAGCGTGGAGGCAATCCACGCGCGTGTGCGGCGCGAAAGATCGCTCCATTTCATTGCGCGATCACGACCCTGCCCATTGCGGTGCGCGCGTGAACCTTGGGCGCATACATATCTTCCGCCATTGCAGCGGGAAGGACGAAGCTGCCCGGCGTCACGGCGCGCGCAATATAGGCGATGCGGAAATCCGGCTGATCGACCTTGTGCTGTTCCCATTCGCTCAACCGGCCAGCCGACGTTGAAACGAGGCAACGAAACGGTCATCGCGCGCATCGACCATCGCGGTTGGGGTGAGCGAGCCGAGGAAGGCATAAGGCTTGGCATCGTCGCCCGAAAGCGGCATCTCGATTTCGAGGCCTGCGGGCAGCAGATCGATCACGCCCATCTGGCGTTCGTAATTGTTGTCCATATGGCCGGAGATTTCGACGATCACGCGATCGTTCTGTTTCAATTTGGAAAGATCGGCAGGCTGGCCGCTCATCGTCCAGATCGTCTTCCTGACGGTAAGGCCGTTGGTTTCCGCAGGCAGCGCGATGGTGGGCGTGCCCTGCACCGAGGAAATGCGCCAGGCTTGCGCATCGCCCTTGTTGAGGAAGGTGATGCCGTTGGCGAGTTCCGCACGGGTTCGGCGAGACGCGCACCGCGCCTGCCTGTTCCGCCGCGGGCTTGCCGTTGACCGTGATGTTGAGCGGCAGGCGTTGCGCGGACAATTGATAGGCCGCGCGCAGGATCCAGGCCTTTTCCTGCGTTGTGGTGTCTTTCAATCGCATGTCGAGGCCGCTGCTCTTTTGCACGAGCGCGGGGATCAGCCCGTTCTCATGGCTCTCCATTGCCAAGTGCCGTCGTGCCCGCCAGATCGCGGGTGAGCGAGCCATATTCGGCGTGGGTGTAATCGGCATCCTTTGCACCGAGCAAAAGATTGCGGGCGCGGGCGAACTGAACGCTGGCGCGGCTTTGATCGCCCGCGCTTGCGGCGGCGGCTGCCGTAAGTGCGGCCGAGATCGCCGTTTTCATTTCGGGGCCGCGCGTGTCGCTGAAATAGCGCAGATCACTCAGATTCAGTTGGCCCAATGCGCCAGCACATAGAAAGCATAGGCGCGTGCATTGTCGCTGAACGAATCCGATGCCGCCGTCTGGCGCAGCCAGTTGGTGCCGCGCCGCAGCGCTTCGTCGGGCACCACATAGCCTTTGGATTTCGCCTGCGACCACGAAATCGAGTGCGATAGGCGGAAACCCAGGGATCGGTGCTGCTGCCCGGGCCCCACATGCCGAAATCGCCGCCGTAATTCTGCATGTCGAGCACGCGGTCGATGGCGTTCTGGATGCGGTCGTGCAGTGCCTGATCGGTAGGCAGCCGGCAAGTTTCGCCACGTCGTTGAAATAGAGCAGCGGCATGGCACCGCTCGTTGTCTGTTCGATGCAGCCGTAAGGGATATTTGTCGAGCCAGCGCAATTGGCCCGGCACATTGGAATAGCCCGGTGCCGCCGCCGAAACGGTGAGCGCGACATTGGCGGTGGAGGCGATGACATTTGCCACCAACGATTTGTTCGCGGTGTAGCTTTGCCCCGCGGGCAACCCGGCGCACCTCTTCCGTTCACCATGTCGAGTTGCGGGCTGCGCACTTCGATGGGCCATGCGTGAGAGAGCTTGAGGCCGGGCCCGCTCAACGTCAGCGATATGCTGGCGATGCCGGCGCCATTTCCCTGCAACGCGACGGGCACAAGCACGCGCTGGCCCACCTTGAGATCGCGCATGAACTGGCCGCTGCCTTCGACGCCTAAGCGGACCGCTTGTTTTCACCGTGATGCTGTAATTGCCGGGCTTGCCTTCGACATTGTCCAGATTGAGGCCCGCCTGGATGTGATCGCCGGGGGCGAGGAAGCGCGGCAGCACGAGATCCGCGACGACCGGATCGCGCACGGTAAGTGGACGGTCGGCGTGGCCGAGTTTCTTGTCGGTGAAGGCAACCGCCATCAGGCGCAATTCGCCGTTGAAATCGGGAATGTCGAGAGAGACGTTCGCGTTGCCATCGGCATCGACCTTCACCAGCCCGGAGAACAGCGCGACTGTGCGCGTGGGCACCACGGCAAGCGAACGGCCGCCGAAGGAATCGCCGCCTTCGCGCATAGCAGCCGATGGCGCCCTTCTCTGCCTTGATCAGACGCCCGTAATCATCGCGCATGCCGACGCCCAGCCGCCGCTTGCCGAAATAATAGGAGACGGGATCGGGCGATTTGAATTCGGTGAGCTGCAGGATGCCTTCATCGACCGCGGCCAGTGTGAGATAGGTGGCCTCGCCGCTTTCCGCGTCCCTTGATCGAAACGGGAATGGTGAGGCGCTGGCGCGGCAACACCTTCTTCGGGCCGCCGATATTCACGGCCAGCGTGCGCGGCGCATTGTCGACGCCGAGCCATGCAACACCGATGGCGCGCACGGGTTCGCGCCCTGTTGCATCGTTGAGTGCGCGATAATGCGTGACCAGCACATAAGCGCCCGCGCCCCAATCGGCGGAGACGGGGATGTCGATGGTAGCGCCGACTCTTCGGCGCGCTGATGAGTTGCGAAGAGAAGATGCGATCACCGGCCACCACGACCAGCGCGCGGCCATCGGAATTTGGCTTGATGGAAATATGCGCGGTCTGGCCAACGGCATAAGCCGGTTTGTCGGCGGCGACGGGAATGCGGTCGGGCCGATCGCCCGAAGCATTGGCGGCCCAGCCGGAATAGAAGCGATAGGAGGCCGACGCGCCGCTTTTTGGATCGGTGACGATGAGGCGATAGGAACCCCATGGCATCGCTTGCGCGAGTTTGGCGGGCGCAGTTGCGACCGATCGCGAACGTGCCGCCCGCGATCAGCCGGTCGCGCGTGATCGCCTGGTATTTCCACTCATTGCCATCCTGATACCACTGGTAATTGGTATCTTCGCGCATCCAGCTATAGGTGAGGCCCTGAAGCGCGATGCGCTTGCCGCCGGCATCCACCGCGATGGCTTCGAAACCGGCTTTCGCATTTTCGCCGACCGATCCGCCATCGAAATCCGCGCGCAGGCCAAGCATCACATCGGCGGTGCGAACGGGAAGTTCGACAGTCTTATCCGTCGTGCGGCCGCCCGGTTCGTGGATCGAGACTTTCACCACGGCTTTCAATGGCAAGGTGGTGGCGGCAAGTTCGCCTATCGTGCCGCTGACATCGGTGACTCCGTTCTGATCGGATTGCGGCACGGCGAGGGTGACGAGCACATCTTCGAACGAATCTTCGACGCGCCCGAAGCTATAGGCCGCGAAATCGGGAAAGGGTTTGGGGTCGCGCGTGATGCGGGCCTCGCCATCACCGGATAAACCGGCGGCAGGCGCGCCATATAAGAAGCGTGTGTCGGCGCGGACGTGGAAATCCGTTTTCGGATGCAGCACTGGCTGTTCGGACGTGAGCGTGACTTTCAGCCGTTGCGGCACGAAATCGGCAACATCGAATTGCACGCGGCCCACCGGATCGCCTTTCGGATCGACAAAGGCCGCGATCTGCCAGCGGCCATGCGGAGCGGTGGCGTTGAGCTCGACCGGCCAATATGCACTTCCCGCCGCGAGCGATGCGCCCGCGAACGTCTTGCGGCCGACTTCCATACCATCGGGCCGCGTGGCGACGAGCGTGAGTGGGGCGGTTTCCGCATTGCCCACGCGGTCGCGCAACATCGCGGTCGCCTGCACGGTTTCACCGGGGCGATAGACGCCGCGATCGGTATAGAGAAACGCATCGTTCGGACCGGGCGTGCTGCGGCCGCCGACGCCGCGGTCGGTCAGATCGAAGGCCGGGCGGCGCAGATCGAGGAAACTGAAATCCTTGTCGTCGCCATAGGCCATCACCACCACGGGTTCATCGCCGCCCTTGCCGCGAAAAAAGCCCGCGCCGAAATCCGCGCGCCCCGTGCGCTATCCGTGCTGGCGGTGGCAAGCAGGTTGTTGTTGCGCGCAACAAGCGTGAGCTTCACGCCGCCGAGCGGTTTGGCGATGGCATAGGAGCGCGCGAAAACGGTGAGGCCATCGGCGCCCTGAAAGGTGGTGATGGCGATATCGGAATCGATCACCCATTGGGCGGCGATGGGGCTGTAATCATAGTCGTTGTCGTCGCTTTTTTTCTTGTTGGCGTCGCTTGCGATCAGCACATAGGCGCCGGGCGGCTTGCCCTTCAGCACATCGTTCACCGGGATCAGCGTGGTGACGGTGCCGTTCTGGACGTTGGCGACCTCCACCGTGCCCGTCCACACGACGGAGCCCTGGTTGTTTTCGATCTGCTGCTCATCCCAATGGTAGAGCGCGGTCTGATCGAGCACGCCGCTTTCGAGCTGCGACAGCAGCCGGTCGCCCACGCGCACGATCTTGAGAGAGAGCTTCTTGATGTTCACCGTCATCACCGGCACGCCATCGCGATTGTCGCGCGGAAGGATGATGCCGCCGGTGAAGCGAACCAGCGCGGGCTTGTCGCGCAATTCGACGGGAACGGTTTCGCCCGCGCCGAGCTTTTCGCCGCTGGCGGACGGCAGGCCCTGCTTCAGCGCTACATTATAAGTCTTGTTGAAATCGAAGCCCGCCAGACACAGCCGGTCATCGGTCACGCGCGCGGCGGTCGTGGTTTTGGGATCGACGGTGAAATAATCCTCGTAATGGGTTTTGCCGGTGGCATCGAGCTTGCGGGTGAACACGAGGCAGGCTTCGGCTTGCGGCTTGCTGGTGTCGATCTCGATCCGGCGGAAGGCGAATTCGGGCGCTTCGCGCCATCTGTTGCGGCGTTTGCGGGCTGACAAGGCTCGACAACAAACCGCCGATGGAGCGGCTGCCTTGCCCCGCACCTTGCGGATGGCCGAGATAGCCGAACTTCCAGGCGCCGAACACGACAACAACCGCCGCGGCGAACACCGCGACGGCTACAGCAAACGAGCGTTTCATGGCGATCCCCGAACACGACGGCACAAAGGCCGGTCAGCGGGCGAAGCGTAGCGTTACGGCTTCACGTCCGCAAACGAGAAGACAATGATGCACAATCTTGTCGGCAGCATGGCCACGCGTAGCCCAAATGATGAAACGCTTATTTTTCGGGACAATCTATGCGCCCGCCCGCCAGTGTGCAGACGCGCTCGATGACGCCATCGACGCCATAGACATCCACCTGCCAGTCTTTTTCGCGCTCAGTCAAAAGCAGGAAGCCGAAACCGGGCAGCGAAATGCCGTCTTTCACATGCCAGGTGCCGAGATTTGTGTTTGCGAGGCTGGCGGAGGCGGTGTCCAGCTTGTCGCCACCGTTTCCGGCGACAAGCTGCGGTGGGTGATCGCCTTCGTAATTGATCGCCTCGAAGGTGTGGATGTGGCCCGACAGCATCAACGTCACCGGCGAAAGCATTTCGTCATCGAGGCTTGCGATCAGCGTGCGGTTGCCGCCGACCGTGAAGCCGAACAGGCGCACCGCGCCCGCGATGGGGCGGTGCATTGCAAGCCAGAGCGGGGCTGGCGCGAGCTTTGAAAGATTCTGAAATTCTTCGCGATAGACTTTGGATTCTGCCGTATCGACGATCTGATCCGGTGCATTGGCATCATCCATCACGACGAGGTTCATCGCGCCCAGCGGCACGACGAAAGGTGCAAGGTGTGCAGCGCAAGGAGCCGCGGGATCATATGCGTGCGGTCCCATCAGCCGCAGCCAGCCGGGGCCTGCGCGTTGACAATCTTCGTGATTGCCGCGCACCAGCACGATGGGCGCGGTTTCGAGCAGCGAGCGGGCCGGGGTAAAGAAATCGGCATCCCATGTCGTCCAGTTGTCGCCATACGGACTGGTACCGCACGCTGCCGTTTGATCCTTCGGGCATTTGGATTCGCGATAGAGATAATCGCCGACATGGATGACGAGGTCGGGCTTAACGCTTGGCGATGCCATTGGCCACGCGCGGGAACGGCCATTTGGCCAGATCGTTGCAATCCTGCACCGTGCCGCCCTTGATGCGACAGCCGGTGTCCCCCAGCACGGCGACGCGTTTGGGCGCTGCTTTCGGCAAGGTGATGGCAACGCCTTCAAGCGAAACTTCTTTGACGTGCGGCGAAAGGATGATGCTGCACAGGCGCTGGAAATTCGCGTCTGCCTCGGCGCGGCCCTGCAGCGGGCTGCGCTGGCCATCGATCACGGCTTCGGGGCAGTGGCCGCTCGTAACCGCACGCAGTTCGGCCACGCCGCCCGGCCCGATCTGGACCCAATGGGAGGTCGTTTGAGCATGGGCCGCGAAGGGCGCGAGGAAGAATAAAACGAGAGCGAGTTTGCGCATCCGGCGAGTATGCCGGGAAAAAGTGACGCGGGCGAGAAGGTCTCGCCCGCGTTGCACCGATTACATGCCGGTTAAATTATACTCCGGCCACCGGGGCCCAATTGCCATGGAAGCCGAAGGGCACGCGACGGGGAAGTTCGGCCGTCGCGATCGGCCCCTGCACGATATCCTGTGCGTCCAGGACTACAAGGTCGCTGCGGTTTTCGTTGCCGCGATAGACCACGGCCAGAATCCAGCCATCGCCTTCCACCGCATTCGCCGACGCGTTCGACGAAGACGGGTTCGCTCGTGATATCGCCGGCGCCGAAAGTATGAAGGACGCGCTTGCCCGTCTTGGTGTCGAAATGGGCAATGGCATCGAAACGCACGTCGAAATCATTTTTCGAATGGGCCGCATACCAGCCATGGCGATAGGCGAGGCCCGCGCGGCGATCATCGATCCGCGGGAATTCGCCGGCCATGTCATCCAGCGTTTCGCGGCGGATGGTGTCGCTGTTGGACGAAAGATCGAATGTCCAGCGGCGAAGGATGGCGGCGCTCTTCTCGCCGGGCGTTCCATCGGCATTGGGGAAGAGCGGTGCCACCGGATATTCCATCACATCGGCAAAGATCTTGTTGCCCTCTTCCCAAGTATTCATCACATGGAAGACATAGTTCGGATCGGTCTTGAACCAGCGGATCTTGTCGATGCTGGCGATCGCGGGCCGAGCACGCCGACGAACGCGCCAGCTTCCGGCTCCCAGGCGATGGGCGACTGGCCTTGCATCGCGCGGTCCAGACTCACGGTCAGCGGCAGTACGGGGAACAGCACATGGCGCTTCGTCACCATGAAATCGTGGACCATGCTGGCGAACGGCGCATCGAAACTGATCGAGCCGCGTCACCTTGCCCGCCTTGTCCACGACGCCGAAGGCCATGGCTTTGGTCGAGCGGAATCGTCGCCCGCCATATAGCCGAAGAACAACATCTCGCCGGTTTCGGGATCGATCTTGGGATGGGCGGTGAAGCGGCCGCGCGTCGCCGGCATAAGGAAGATAGCCGCTCGGGCCGAGCGTCTTGGATCGACTTCGAAAGGCTGGTGGCCTTCTTCCAGCGCAAGCAGCTTGCCGGCATGCAACAGGATATTGGTGTTGGCGACGCCGCTATCCTTGCCGATCGACGTCTGGATCGGTCGTCATCGGATTGCCAAACGTGCCGAACAGCGATTTGCCGGCCGCGTGCTCCAACTCCCATTTCGGCGTGCGGACGAAGCGGTTGCGATAGCTCACCTTGCCGTTTTCGAGATGGAAGGCGTGCAGCATGCCGTCGCCCGCAGAACCAGTGATAATGCGGATCGCGCGGATCGAATTGCGGATTGGGGCCGGTGCGATAAAGGCGGCCTGCGAGATCTTTTGGAATCTCGCCCTTCACGGGCAGATCGGCGAAATCATCTTCGCTGCGAACGGGAGCGAAATTGCCGCTGAGATAGGGGTTGATGCGGGCGGGCGCGTTCATGACCATCCTCCTTGAGCTGCACTATAATATACAACGTAAATTATGCTATGCTCCTTTGCAAGAGGTGAGTCCCGAACTTTATGCCCCGCGCCCTATCCCCTTCAGAAGTCGAGGATTTTCGCGACCGGCTCTGCGAGGTGGCAACCCGGCTGTTCGCCGAAAAGGGGGCGGATGGCTTCACCATGCGCCAGTTGGCAGGCGAATTGGGGGTGAGCCCGATGACGCCCTATCGCTACTTCAAGGACAAGGACGACATCCTGGCAACCGTGCGCGCCCGCGCCTTCGACCTGTTCTCGGACGAACTCGAACGCGCATACGCCGCGCGCACTTCGCCCATCGACGGCAGCGCTGCTGTTGGTCTTGCCTATGAACATTTCGCGCGCACGCATGCGCAAGCCTACAAGTTGATGTTCGACGTTTCGCAGCCGACCGAAGAGAATTATCCCGACCTGGTGCGAGCCGGAGAGCGCGCGCGCAAGACACTGACCACCCATCTCCAGGGATTGGCCGATGCTGGCCTTATAAAAGGCGACCCGCTTCTGATCGGAACAGTTGTGTGGTCGGCGATGCATGGCGCGCTGATGCTGCAACTCGCGGGCAAACTGCCGCCGGAGTATGATTTCAACCGCATCCGCAATGAGATCTTCGGCATCGTCGCCAATGCCTATGGCGCGCCAGGCCGCTCGTGAGCACTGCTTCGCCGGATATCTATCCGCAGAAGCTCGATCTGGCGCAGCAGCCGCGTGCTGATGGTCCGCATGCGCGAAGAAGATTACCGCGCGGCGAGCTTTCTCGACGACCGGATGCTGACGGCGCAGAGCAAAGGTGCGTGGGTGCCCCTCGAACAGGTGATGGAGAAAGCGCAACGGATCGAGGCCCGCCCGTTACACTTCATCTTTCACACCGGACATGTCGGTTCGACCTTGTTGAGCCGGTTGCTGGGTGAGACAGGCGGGGTGCTTTCGCTACGCGAACCCCTGCCCTTGCGAAGCCTGGCGGACGCCTTCGATACACCCGCAACGGATGGTTTGCGGGAAAATGCGCTCGACCGCATTCCTCAAACTTTGGGGGCGGGGATATGAACACACCAACGCAGTGGTGCTGAAAGCCACCAGCAATGCGGCGCGTATGGGCGGGCGATGATGCAGGCGCTCTCCCGGCGCGCGGGCGGTTTATCTTTCGCTTCCGCGCCAGAGCTGCTATCGAAGCCCTGCTTTCGTCGCAATATGCCAAGACCGATCTGGAAGTGTTCGGAGCGGAACGGCGGAACCGGTTGCGGGCGATGTTCGGGGAATACGCAAATCGAGCAACCGCAGTCCGTGGGCGAAATGGCGGCGATCAGTTGGGCAGCAGAAAAGCTGACACAGCAATCCTTAAGCGGACAATTCGGGCACGCACGTCCTCAATATCGATTTCGAGGACTTTCTGGGCGACATGCGCGACCATGTGGAGCGCGCGATGGTGCATTTCGGGCTGGAGACGACGCCGCGAATGCTGGATGTGTTGATGAAAAGCCCGATCCTGTCGCGCTATTCCAAGAAACTGCAAATACCCTTATTCCATACGCCGGCGCACACAAATATTGGCGGAAACCCGCGCTGCAAAGGCCGACGAAATCGCACGCGCGCAGATATGGCTTGAAAAGCTCGCGGCGTTGCCGGGTGCCGGTGTGCTCGCCGATTAGAGAACCCGGGAGAAGCGGATGCAGATTCGTGTCGATGACCTGCGGGGGCCGAAAATAGCGCTCTTGCTTCGAGCGCATCTTGAGAATTCCGCAAAATGGTCACCGCCGGAAAGCATCCATGCGCTTGATCTCGATGGTCTGCGTGCGCCGAAGATCACGTTCTGGACCGCGTGGGAAGATGCCACATTGTTGGGATGCGGCGCCTTGAAGGAACTCGATCCGTTTCACGGCGAGGTGAAATCGATGCACACCGCAGCGGCGCATCGCGGGAGCGGCGTGGCAAGGGGGCTCCTCACGCATATCCAAGGTGAGTCGCGTCGGCGTTCCTACCGGCGGCTAAGTCTCGAAACCGGATCGATGGAGGGGTTCGCGCCCGCCCGCGCGCTTTATTCCCGCTTCGGATTTGTCGAATGCGGCCCGTTCGATTCTTATCTCGCCGATCCGAACAGCACCTTCATGACGCTTGAACTGCTTTAATTCGCAGACCACATGCGCAGCAGATTGTAGCGCACGGCTTCCAGGCGCACCCGGTTCGACCACTCCATCTTCAGGCCTTCGAGCGCCGCCACTTCATTCAACTCATAAAGGAGGTTGCGCCTTGCTTCGTCGGCCACGCGACTTTCGATGAACGTGAGCGCGACCAGCCGCACGCCGGATATCACCGGCTGCACCTCATGCAGGGTGGTGGATGGGTAAAGAACGCATGACCCGGGCGCGCCTTTGAACAGCGTCGTGCGTGCGCCCAGATGTATGGCAAGATCGCCGCCTTCATAACTCGCCGGATCGGAAAGGAAGACGGTGCAGGATACATCCGAACGCATCGCGCCGCTGGGTAGGTTCATATAAGCAGCATCGGCGTGCACACCATATTTCATGCCCGGCTCATAGCGCGACATCAGCGGCGGCGCGAACCTTCTGGGCATCGCGAAATCGACGAATTCGCGGCTTCGAGCCATTGCCGCAGCCACGATCTGGGCTGATTCCGCATGTAGCGGATGGATGGGATCGGCCTGGAGGTTGGCCTTGGTCTGGTTGGCCGGGTTCGAAATCCGCCCATCGACGAATGTTATTTCATCGCCAATCTTCAGAAGCCGCGAGATTTCGGCCGGATCGAGAAGAGCGGGGATTTCCAGAAACATGGCGAACGCTAACAAAAGGCGTGCCACGAAACAAATACCTATAGATTGACCATCACGTTTCGATGGCCGCTGCGGGTGCGAATGCGCCCGAAACTGTGACACTTTCGGGCGCGTCCGCTCCGAGCCCATCGCGCGCGACGAGGCCATCGCGGATTTCCTTGTGACGCTGCTCGGTGAGGCGATAACCCCACATCGTCAGCCCCCCTATCAGTATGGCGAGCACAGGCGCTGCCACAAAACAGGCTTCGAGGCCCCAGATGGCATCCGGCGTGTTGACCGAACCTTCAGCCGCCTTGAAGCCGATATTGTCCAGGATCGTGAACGTGAGGCCGACCGACAAGGCCGACCCGATCTTCTGCACGCCGGTGAACAATGCATACAGAAGCGCGATGCGATCTTTTCCCGTTTCCAGCCGCACCTCGTCGCTGACATCGGCGACCATGGCGTTCAGCAAAAACAGATAGGCACTCGCGATGAAGCCCACGATAAACATTGCGGGCGCCATGAGCGGGACATTGGCTTGCGGCAGCAAAAGCACGCAGGTTTGCGTGATGGCATGCAGCACGCTTGCCAGAATGATCGTACGGTGCTTGCCGATGCGGCCCGAAAGCCACGCCCAGAACGGCGCGCCGCCGAAACCTGCGCAGATATAGATCAGCAGCAGGATGTTGGACTGATAGAGCGAATACCCCCGCGCCTCGCGAAAGAAAAAGAAATAGAGGGCTGCAGTGATGGCAGGGCCGAGCGTGAGAAACAGATCGGCCAGCAGCACGCGAACCATGGAATGGCGCGCGAGCAACTGGCGATAATCGCGCCAGCTGATGCGTTCGAGCCGCGGCGATTCCGGCGGTTCGGGCACGCGTGACACCGCGATGAAGGCCGTGATGGGCGCAGCACAGATAATGAACCAGCCCATTGCCTGCACGCCTTCGACCTGGCCGGTGCCGAACCACGAATGCAAAAGCGGCGGCAGAGTGAGCGCGCCAACCGCCCCCACCACGCCAAAAATCTGGATGCGGGAATAAACGCGGGAACGCTCGTTATATTCGGGCACGAGTGCCGCGCCCCAGGCCGCCTGCGACAGCACGCAAAGCGAAAACCCGACATAGAGAACCGCAAGCCACGCAATCAGATAATTGGCGCTGACGCCGGGCTCGGCCATGAACAACGCATAGACCGCGACCGCGATCAGCGGCGAACTGAGCGCGAGGAACGGGCGATAGCGGCCCCATGAAAGCCGCATCCCATCCATCGCGGCACCCGCGATGGGATCGAACCCGATGTCGAACAGGCGCACGACCGTAAACGCCCAGCCCGCGGTGGTGAGATCGAGACCAAGATGGCTTGCGTAATAATTGGGCAGGTACACGACGAGCGAAATGATAAGCGCGCCCACCGGCATATAAGGGCTGGAATAGGCCGCCAGCATCCAGGCCGAGAGGCGTTGAGGCGAACGGCTGCTCATGTGATCCCGAACCGTGACATTTCCGCTCCCAGACAGCGCACTGGCCCCGCGCGCTTTACGCTTTTAGTGAGACGGTTTCTTGCCGCCAGCGCAACCAAAATCGCCGCACAGGATCAAGCACCGCTTAACAGACCGAATTAAGGCGGGGTTGCGGTATCCGCAAGGGCTGTGGCGACAGGATGCTCGATCGCAAGCTTTTCCTCGGCCATCATCGCCCCATCGCGCGCATCCAGCGCCACGCGGATTTCGGCATGGCGGTGGCGGTCCAGCCCATACCCCCACATGGCGAGCCCGCCCAGCGCCACCACCAGCACCGGCACCGCAACGAAACACAGCTCCAGACCGCGCAACGCCTCCGGCGTGTTCACCGCACCTTCGGCGGCGTTGAAGCCGATGGCCCCCAGGATGGGAAAGGTGATGCCCACCGGAATGGCCGAACCGATCTTCAGGGTGCAGGTCATCAGGGAATAAAGAAGGGCTGTGCGATCCTGCCCCTGATCGAGACGCACCTCATCGCAGACATCGGCGACCATGGCGTTGAGGATCAGCGGATAGCAATTGGCGATGAAGCCGACCGTGAACATGGCCGGCACCATCAGCAGCATCGAGGATTTCGGCAGCGCCAGCAGCCCCACCTGCGTCACCACATTGAGCGCGGCCGCAACGCCCAGCGCGCGATGCTTGCCGATGCGGTTTGCGATATGGGCGAAGAAAGGCGCACCCGCAAGGCCCGCCGCGAGATAAAGGAACAGCAGGATGTTCGCCTGCCCCAGCGTGTAGCCGCGCGCATCGCAGAAGAAAAAGAAATAGAGCGCGCCCGTCATCGCGGGGCCGAGTGTAAGCAGAAGGTTGGCGATCAGGATGCGCGCCATGCTGGGCTGGGAAATCAAGGCCCGCATAATCGCGCCAGGTGAATTTCTCGCGCGCGCATTGCGGGCGCTGCGGTTCGCCGGCAACCGCAATCGCGAGTGCGGCGGTGATCGGCACGGCCAGGATCAGGAACCAGCCCATCGCATGCATCACCGCTTCCTGATCGGCCTGGAACAGGTTGGTGAGCAGCGGCGGAATGAAAGAGCAGCAGCACCGCGCCGCCAAGGCCGGAGAATTGCAGCCACGCGTAAAGCCGCGAGCGCTCGTTATAATCGGGCACAAGCACCGCGCCCCAGGCGGTGCTCGCCAGCAGCGACATCGAATAGCCGAGGAAGAAGACGATCAGCCAACCGGTGAGATAGGCCGTGCCGACGCCGGGCTTTGCCAGAAACACCGCCACCGTGCCGACGCATCAGCACCGGCACGCTTGCCGCAAGCCAAGGGCGGAAACGGCCGAAACGGGTGTGCGTCCACTCCATGCCGATGCCGATGGCGGGATCGAAGGCTGATCGCCACAAGCTGCACGAAGGTGAAGGCAAAGCCGACGGCGGCCAGCGAAAGCCCGATATGGCTCGCATAGTAATTCGGCAGATAGACCGCCAGCGGCAATTGCAGCGCGCCGACCGGCAGCGCCGCACTCGCAAACGCACCGAGCACGAAAGGCGAAAGCCGAGATGCCTTTCCCGAACCGCTCAAACCGATGCGCCTGTGATATTTGCAAAAAGATTGAGACGGGTTTCCGCGAGCAATTGCAACGGCGCGGCAATCACAAAGCGCGCGACACAAACAAAAGAGGCGCCGGTTGCCCAGCGCCCCTGAAGTCAGGAGGGACTACGTTACGTCTAGAAATGCGCGCCAACGCGCACGCCGAAAGGCGCGGGTCGCCGAGGAACGCGTTGGTGTAGAGGCCGGAACTGTCGAACTAGTCAGATATTCGCCCGTGATATTGTCCTCGTCGAACACGTTCTTGATGATAGCCCTGGTCACATACCACTGGTCATTTTCCGGCGCGGAGAAAGTCAGCTGGGCGCTGGTGGTTTCACCGGATTTGATCTTGTCGGCGGCTGTGTTGAATATCCGGCCCCACATATCGGCGCTCCAGTAGAAATCCGCACGCGGCGTGAGCGAATACCCACCGTCGAGATCGAACTTGTACTGCGCGCCGACGCTGATGGTCCATGGCGGCGTGTTCTGCAGTTCGTTGCCGCTGAGAGACTTTGGGGAACGCCGAGAGCCTGATTCGCCCGTTGGCGTCGGTGAAAGAATAACCGAAGTTTTCCAGCAGCGGCTCTAGGGCACCGTTGCAACTGCCGAAGTTTGCAAGTGCTACGCCGTGACCTGCGAGTGCGCTTGAACCACCGGGCGGAGCAAAGAAAACCCCTCCAGCACCATTGGCGGCGGCGGCGGTCTGGAACGCCACGTTGTCCGCCGGCGCAACAGTCTGACCACCGCTCATATAGATCACGCAATTTTGGCTGACACTCGAAGCAAGTGTCGCGTCCTTGATCAAAACCACGTCGCTGCGACCGGCTGTCGGGTTACGTTGATCCACGATGGCGCTATTGCCGATCCTGGAGTTGGTGTAGCCGAAGATTCATGTCGAACTGCAGATTGTCTGTCGGCGCGTAGAGGAACTGCCCTTCAAAACCCCACAGCTTCGCGTCCATGTTCTGATTGACCGAAGTGTTGGCAATAATCGTGGAGACCTGAAGATTTTTGTAATCGTAATACCAGGCCGAAATGTTGGCCTGCAGCGCCTGAGCGATGATGTTCTTCGTTCCGACTTCAAACGCATTCACGCTTTCCGGCGCATAAGAGGCCGGCACGCCGAGAACAGCCTGCAAATCCGGCTGGATACCCGGATTGAAGCCGCCCGCCTTATAGCCGCGCGAATAGCTGGCATAGAAGTTGGTTGAGTCGGTGAAGTCGAGCTTCGGTGACCAGCTTGCGACCAGGCGTCCGGTCCATTTGCTGAAAGTCACGCTGTTGACCTGGAAAGCGTCTGCTGCGGACGTCGATGCGTCGAAATCTGCCTGGCCGGTGCGCAGCAGGTCGTCAACTGCGGCAGCTTCGCTCGGCGTACCCAGCGGCACCACGCCCGGGAAGATGAAGATGCGGCCGATCTGGGTCTTTTCGTCATTGGTGAAGCGCGCGCCTGCCGTGATCTTCAATTCGTCGGGGATCACGTCGTAATACACTTCGCCGAAGATGGCCTTTGACGTCAGTCCATTGAAATTACCATCATTGTGATAGTAGCCGGGATTGATGCAGCCGACAGCCAGGCAATAGGAGCCTGGCGCGCCACCATATCCGCCCGCCGCATCGGTAAGGCCACCCAGAATCGAACCGACCACCATGAACGGATAGTCAAACGTGTTGGCGACCACATAGTAGCTGCCCTGACTCGTCGCGCGCAGATAATAGCCGGCGATCATGGCGTTCAACGGGCCTTCGAAATTGGTGTTGAAGCGCAACTCCGCCGAATATTGCTGGCTGGCGATATCGGATTGGTCCGAAGCGGTAACGTCTGTGGAATAAGCATGGATATTGCCGCTCGACAGCCCAAGGCCACCTATGCCGGACACAGGAAGCGCGTCGGGCACGGCGAGGAAGGGCGCATAGTGGGCCGCATAAGCGGGCCCGAACAGATTCGTCAGAACGCCCAGATAGGTCCCCTTGGCGATAGCCAGCCTGTGGGTCGCATCCTCAAGCGGCAACCCGCCGACATTGTTGTAGCTCTCCTGCGAGAACGTGGCGTGATAGTCGTAACCGCCGACGAATGTCGCATCGAGCCAGTCGGTGAGCCGTTGTTTGACGTTCAGGGCGACGAAATCGTCATGCGCATGATAGATCGGTGCGAAATCGGTGTTCACCTTACGCAGATCGGGTGGGTTAAGCACGCTGAGAGGAGCTGGCAGGGCCGGCTGATGTGAAAGATCGAAAATCCCCATATTCTGGAAGCTGCCGATGAACCCTGGAACATCTGCCGGATCGAGAGCGCCCGCCCCCACAAGGGATGCGGCCACGGAGCCGCCGAAGCCGCCCAATGCCTGCCTGCTCGACGAGATGGTCGCCAAAGTCGAGTTGATATTGACCACGCCATTGTTCAGTTCATCCGGCAAACAACCCAGAACGCCTGTTGGATCGGTGGCGCATTGCTGTTTGCGGGCGCGCATCTTGCTATCAGCTTCCTGCGAGAAAGACCCGGTGACGTCGATCGTAGTGTCTTCGACTCGGCTTGAAGCGCAAAGCGCCGCGGAACGAATAAGTGTCTTCGCTGTCAATGTTGCTGTTGTCGGCGGTATTTTTGACATAACCGTCATGTCGCACCCAGTCGCCCGAAAGGCGGATGCCCGCCACATCGGTGATGAGGGGAATATTGACCATACCCTTCAATTCCGAAGAATTGTAGTTGCCGTAGCTGCCCTCGGCATCCACCGCGTAGTTGTCGAGTTGCGGCTTGGCGGTGATGATGTTGACCGTGCCGCCGGTCGCGCCGCGTCCATAAAGGGTCGATTGCGGACCACGAAGGACTTCGACGCGTTCCAGATCATAGAAATTGGCTTCGGCAAGCGGCGGATTGACGAGGAACACATCGTCCTGGTGGACGGCGACGCCGGATTCGGCGTCATAACCAACACCCGTCAGACCAATGCCGCGGATCTGAAAGTTCGAGCCGGTGAAGTTGCCTTTGGTGTAGGACACGTTTGGAGTGGAAAACTGGATGTCCTTGAACTCGCTGACCTGATGGGCAGCGAGGTCTTCCGCCGAATAGGCTGTGACTGCGATCGGAACGGTCTGGACGTCTTCCGACCTCTTTTCGGCGGTCACCGCCACCGTTTCGATCTGTGCCAACACCGGTACGGCGAAGGCGGTGGTCATGAGAAGAGTGCCAAGGAACGTGGCGGTGCGGCCTGACTTCACCGGACGGTGGAACGACATGCAAAATCTCCCCTAGTACAGATGCTTGAATAGCGCTGTTCGGAGGGCATTCTAGAGCCTCGCTTTTGGCCGACAATGGGTTGGCGAAGCGAAGCTTTGGAAGCGTGTGAAGTTGGCAACACTCGCGGTAAGACTTTGGTGACAAAACCCGTTCTTCTAATGCCATTATCGTCAAGAAGTATAAAAACCTAGATATGCTATAAAAATAACGATAATATGAAGCATACCGGAAATACTTATTTTCCGAAAAATGCGTACCAAATATTCTATTTTATGATATGCATCCAAACCAATGGACATGGATGTTAGTTATCTCGCATCCGCGAAGGCAAATTTCGGAACAGACTCGCCTGCCGGATACAGATTCCCGCATGTTCCCGCATGAACTCTCATGCTTCGATGCGAATCACGCGCCGCTGTCACAAATCCGGGCACAAAGACCACAACGGTCCTTCGTACACTGATGAAATAAGCTCAGAACCGCATATTCTAAAATCTGAAACCAACCGCGCGTCGGCCCTTCGCCAGCCGCCGCGCGGAAGTTCCCTCACCAGTTCTTGGTTATCCGCAGGCCAAACAGGCGCGGATCTGTGAGGAAGACGTTGGTGGTCAGCGCCGAGTCATCCGAGTTCAGGAACGCGCCGGTGATGGCGGTCGTATCCAGCACGTTCTTGACATAAGCCATGGCCTGCCAGCCGTCCTGATTGGTGAAGATCAGGGCAAAGTTCAGGTTGGAGTAGCCATGAAGCTGGTCATACGGCTTGTCGTTGAAGATGCGGGCAAACGAATTGCCCTGCCAGTAGAAATCGCCGCGCAAGGTGCCCGCCCAAGTCTCGCTGAGGGGCATGGAGTATTGCGCGCCCGCCGACAGGGTGAATGGCGGCGTGTTGGGAAGCTTGTTGCCGCCCAGATCCTTGGAGAAACCTTCGCCATTGTTAGGCGATTGCGTGGGATCGAAACCGGTGACGCCGAAACTGGACAGATCGGACGGGAAGACCTGACTTAAAATGGTTGGAGCGTTTGGATTGTAAGCGATATCGCAAGCCAGAACCAGGCCGTTAAACGCTGCGGTGTCCGTGGGGCTTTGCGGGTTTTGTTCGATCAATTGCCGGACGATCGATGACGGCAAGATGCAGTTGGACGTCGACGTCGGATAAGGTTTCACGACCATCCAGTCTGCATGCCCTGCGGTGCGATCCATGAGATCGATGGCGGATTGCCCATCGTCGATGCTGCTGTCTTCCAGACCGCCGGCGAAATTGAAACGCAGGCCCGGCAGCGGTTCCCACGTCGCTTCGACTTCCGCGCCCTTCACCTTGGCGTCGATATTCAGGTTGATCGACGTACGATCGACGATCTGCGAAATCTGGTAGCCCTTGTAATCGTAATAGAACACATCGCCGTTCAACGTCATGCTGCCGTCGAGAAGCGTGTTCTTTGTGCCGAGCTCGAAAGCGTTGATGAACTCGGGCGCAAATGTGTCCGGATGCACGACGAAGGATTGGGAGCTGAACTGATTGGAATGAGGTCCCGGCGGGTTCGCGCCGCCGCCCTTATAGCCATGCGAATAAGATGCATAGAACAAGGTCGCATCCGTGAAATCGAGCTTGGGCGACCAATTCACGTTGAAGCGGCCCGTGACCTCTTTCCATTCCTGGTCGACGATGTTGTCGACGGGGTAACCGCCTCCGATCAGGAAGGTCCAACTCGGTATGTTCCAGAACCGCTTGCTGTCGTCGGTGAAGCGCAAGCCTCCCGTAAGCTTCACATCTGGCGTGACCTGATAATAAACCTCGCCGAAACCCGCCCAGGAATTCAGGCGATACGGATTTTCGCTGCGGAAATAGTTGTGGCCGTTGCCATCGAGACTCGAGATCGGGTTGGGGTCGATATAAGTGCCGACGGAGCCGCCGAAGCCGCAGGAGAAATTGGCGGGATAATATCCTTCGCCGAAGAAGCTCTCCGTGGTCGGCACGGCCGGAATGACAAACGATGCACCGCCGCCGGGGTAGCAATGGGTGAAATCGCCGGGACCCTGTCCGTTGGCAAGCTGCTCGATCGCCGTGATGAGGTTGAAGAACACATAATAATCTTCGACCGTCTGATAGTGCAGATAGTTTGCGCCCACACTGAAATTGAACGGCCCCTCGAAATTGGAGGTCATGCGCAGTTCCTGACTGAACTGCCACGCGCGTTCCTGCGACAGATCTTCGCCCACCATCCTGCTGGAACAACCAAGCTGCGGATCGCAATAGAGGCCGCCCGGCGTAAGCGTGTTGGGCCCGTCGAGTGTTCCGAACAAACCGGGCGCGGTGTTGAAACGATTGAAGTCTTCCGTCGAGCGCAACTCATCCTTGTTATAGGCCGTCTGCGAGGTCAGCGTCAGTTCCGGCGTGACCGCGAAATCGGCGTTGAATTCGAACGTATCGTTCTTGGCGCGATAGGTGGGCGACAGAGCGGACTCGATGACGCGCAGGTCGCGCGACTGGGTTGCGCTGGCATAGGGATCGACCTGGTTCAACAGAAAGCCGTTGGCCGCACTTCCACCCGCACCGTTGAAGACGAATTCTCCGGCGGCCACGAAGGGAATGGCCTGGCCATTCGGAGTTTCGAAAGCATCATTCGAATACAGGGAGGTCGGCAAGCACCCCTGGCTCAGCCATGACTGATAGAAGTTCGCATTGCCGGTGGTGGAAAGATCCAGCCCATCCACAGAATCCGGCCCCGGATCTTTCTTGCAGAGCTGCTTTGCCGAACGGATGCGATCATCTTTTTCGTCGAAATGTTCCCAGATCGCGTAAGCGCGTAGCCGCTCGACCGGATGGAAGCCGACGGTTACGCGGCCCGACCACAGATCGCGGCCATCGATCGACTTGTCGGTGGTTTCATTGAAAGAGTAACCGTCGCGCTTGGTCCACTCGCCGGCAACGCGGATGCCGAGCTTGTCGCCCATGATGGGCACGTTCAACATACCTTCGAGGCGGCGATTGTTGTAGTTGCCGACATCGACCGACCCCATCGCTTCATATTGATCCGTGGGCTTTGCGGAGATCAGGTTCACCACGCCTGCGGTCGCGTTGCGTCCGTAAAGCGTGCCTTGCGGTCCGCGCAGCACTTCGACTTGTGCGACGTCGAAGAATTCCTGTTCGAAGAAATGGTTGCGAATGAATGGCGTGTCGTTGAAAGCCACGGCCACAGCGGGATCGGTGGTGACCGAAATAGCCTGCGTGCCGATGCCGCGAATCTGGATGTTGTAGCCGGTAAAGTTTGTCTTGGTGAACGTCAGGTTGGGGACGTTCTTCACAAGATCGGGGCCGCCGGCGGTTTGCGTGGCGGTGAGCTGCTCCTGGCTGAATGCGGAGATGGCAATCGGCACGCTCTGCACATCGGCACCGCCGAGTTTAGAGGACGTCACTGTGACGGTCTCGACAGAGGCATTGCGCGGCGCCAGTTGCGCGAACTGGATGGCCTGCGATGTTGTGATGGCAGCTTCCGGCTGTTCGTCCTGCACCACGGCGATGGCGCCGGAGGCATGGCGGTGCATGGTGAAGCCCGTGTCGGCCAGTATGCGCGAGAGCGCTTCATCGGGAGAGAGATCGCCGCGTACGCCATTGCTGCGCACGCCCTTCACCGCATCATCCGAGACGATCAGCGGCACGCCAGCCTGCTTGATATAAGCGTGCAATGCCGTTTTCAGATCGCCACCGGGCACGTTAAAATCGCTGGCCATGGCGGGCGATCCCGCAAAGGTGGCTGCGCCGCACAGAAGAAGGCCCTTGAGTAGTTTTGCGTTCATCATTTTCTTCCCCCTCCAGATGCCCATGCGGACCGCAATACAAAACAATGTCTCAACGTGTGATGACGATATTTTCCCCACGCCGCTCGGTGTGCAGCTTGAAGACTTCCTGGGCGACTTCGGTGAAGGCGCCAATGCCATCGATCGGGAATGTGCCGTCCATAGTCAGCCGCGCCGTCGCCGGATCGGCAATAACGAGCTTGCCATGGTTGTAACGGTTGAATTGCGCCACGGCGTCGGCAAGCGATGTGTGATCGAACACCAGGAAGCCATGCCGCCAGCCAAGCTCGTTGGTAAGCGATTGCGCGGTCTTGCGGGTGACGAAAATCTTGTTGTCGTGTACCGAAGCCGCTTCATGGCGTGTCAGCAGCACAGGCGATTGCAGGCGGCCATCTGGCGTATCCAATTGCACGCGGCCTTCGGTGACGGCGACCTCGAGATTCCTGTTGTCGCGGCGGACAAGAAATTTCGTACCCAGATCGGTGACGCGATGAGCGCCCGCCATCACCACGAAGGGATGTTTGGGATCGTGCGCGATCTGGAAATACGCCTCGCCCTTCTCCAGCGTGACGAGCCGCTCATGGGCGCCGACACGCGCGCGCAGCACGGTATCGGTGTTGAGTTCGACCTTCGATCCATCGGCGAGCAGCACGCTTTGATGGCCGCCCACCAGTGTCGCGTAAACGGTATCTTGAGGCGTGGCGCCGCCGAGATAGGCGGCAACACCTGCGCCGACAGCGGCAACCACAATCGCGGCCGCCACAACCCGGAACAGGATCGGACGGAAAGGCTTGCGCTGCGTCTGCGCGCCTGCCCGTTTCGGCGAAGAAGGGCGAAGCGCGGAAAGGCGTTCGGTGTGCTCCCAGGCATCTTTCAGCCGCCAATAGGCGACGCGGTTTTCCCAGGATTGCTCAAGCCAGGCAGCAAGCTCTGCCTCATCGGCGGCGCCCCAGCTTTCGAATTCGCGCCGTTCGAGCCAATTGGCGGCACTCGCATTGACGTCTTTCGCGGGTTGTCCGGCGGCGCTCATTTCTTGCCCCGCAGATCGGAGGCATCGCCATAGAGCATGTCGGCCAGCGCGCAGAGCCCGTTGGTCAGATGTTCGGAAACGGTCTTCTCGCTGATGCCCATGCGGCTTGCGATCTGGGGCCGCGAAAGACCTTCGATCCGCCGCAGCGTCACCACTTCGCGGGCGCGCGGCGGCAGGCGGTCGAGCGCGCCTTGCAGCTTGCGCAGAACATCGCGCGCCATGACGTTGCGCTCGGGGCCCGGGGCATCGATGGCAACCTCAAGCCCGTCGAGATCGGCCACCGCTTCGATGGGCACGATCTGCTCGCGGCGCACACGGTTGATGATGAGGTTGCGCGCCGTCGTCAGCACGAAGGCCTTGGTCTTTTCGGGCACTTCTTTTTGTGCCGCCTCGCAAACCCGCGCATAGACCTCCTGCCGGAGATCTTCGATATCGCTCTTGTTGCGCCAGTTCTGATGCAGGAAATGCATCAACATTGCCTCCATCGGCAGCACTTCGCGGACAAACCAAACCTCCACCTCAGACGCTGTCATCGACGCGCCCGGCTTGAAGAGGCCGGTCTCCCGGCTCGTTTCAGATGTCCCGACCATTCCCCCAGGAAGCCCTGCCTTTGAGGGTTAGAGCGAAAGACTACGCTTGGGAGACAAGTGGTGAAGGGCTGTTTCGGGGTGGGGGTGCGGATTTATTTCGACGCGGGCGCAAAAAAGGCGGGCCCCTTGCGAGACCCGCCTTCGGCGTCGAAGCTACGGCAGGCGGGAAACATCCGGGATCAACCGGATCGACACCGCACCTTCACCTGTCCCACAGGCGTTGCGAACGGGATTGCCAGCCCCGATCCGCGCAGGTGCGCGCGAGCTTCGCACCCTGCCCTGTATGGTCTCGCGATACTCCGGCCACCGACTTGAGTGACCGATTTTCCTGGTCTTTCAGCCCTTTCCTTTTCTGAGTAGGAATATAGAGCCAAATGATAAAGGTTTCAAGACCTACAGTGGAAATTTTTCCTCCTTCTTTTTCAACGGGTTGGAGAAAGCAAAAAAAGCGGCGGATCGCTCCGCCGCCTTTCCGGCCGTCTCCGACGCGATGCCTAGCCGCCCAGCCCGATACTGATCGTGGCGAAGGGACCGTAGAAATTGCGGTCATAGGTTTTGCGGGTGTCGATGCCGCCATCCATCGCGCCAAAGAAGAAGTCGGCGCGATAGCCGAATTTGAGCTTGGCGTTGGCGTAGTTGAACGAGAGCCCGGCAAGCCCACCAATGTTGGGGACAATCACCGATCGGGACCGATCAATGTCATAGGGATGGTGATAGACGGGAACGAGGGCCGTGACGTCACCGACGGTGGTGAAGTCTGTGGGCCGATAATCGGCTTTTGTCTCGTGATGACCTTTGACCTTTTGCCGACCAAATAGCACGGCTCCATTGACGCCCCAGTCGAAGTTTACCTGAAGACTTTCGGGCCGGCCCAGAACCGGAACGGAAGCATCCCATTCGAGCGACGGGCCTATGCCCCGGAAGTTATGCTTCATCTCCGCATTCGCAGCATACAAATGCCAATGTTCCACCGGCCTTTTTATATATACCTGATATTTTCCCAAGTGGGTGATGTAGTTGTACGAAAAGCCTTGGTCCGGAACGCCACTGATCGTGGCAGTTGTAGATGATTGAAATTGCGCAAAGCGGATACCGCCGCTCAATACCGATGTCCCTTTGCCAAATAGCCCCAATCCGACATCCTTACCTGCCTGAAAATCGATGACAGCATGGGACTCATTTGTCTTAAACGTCGCGTCGTCGAAGTTTTTCGCGCGACCCGTCACTACCTGCGTGCTGATAACTCCAAGAACAGTGGCGTGTTGAATCGCCGTTGCATAACCCAACTCGTGGTGGGTTTGGCTCGATCGGTTCGCCCGCCCATAGTGCACAGAAGCGGAAAGCACCCAATTGCTCTGATCGGGAGTCACAGACAGCTTGATCTCCTCGCCGATGGAATAGCGCGCCTGCCGTTGTATGTTTGTCGGATTTTCGAAGTCAGCGGGGTCGAACATGGAAACGAATGGCGGTGCAAACCGCTGAGCTCCGCCATCTGTCCGTTCGAGCTGCCCTCCCAGTTCGATCCAGACGGTCGGCCGGTCTTCATCGCTCTGTGCCTGGGCGGTTGAAAGGCAGGCTGCACCCAGAAGGGAAATGACGGAGACGGTGGCCAGAAGCTGATGGCGGACTTTCGTGATGTCGCCGGTGTCTTTTGCAAGTTCGCTCATTGTATCCCCCCTTACCAATTCTTCGTGATGCGAATGCCGATCAGCTTGGGATCGGTCAAGAACACGTTGGTCGTGAGCCCCGTGTCATCGCTGTTGAGGAACGTGCCGGTGATCGCTGTCGTGTTGAACAGATTCTTGTCATAGAGCATCACCTGCCAGCCGTTCTGGTTGGTGAAGATCAAGGTCAGGTTGACATTGCTGTAGCCGCGGATGCGGTCATAAGGATCGTCGTTGAACACCCGGCCCCAGAAATAATCCTGCCAATAATAGTCGGAGCGCAATGTGCCAGCCCAATCCGATGTCAGTGGGATCGAGTATTGTGCGCCGACGGTCACCGTGAGCGGCGGGGCATTTGGCAGTTCATTGCCGCCGAGGTCTTTTTCAAAACCGGCGCCTCCGTTGGGTCCGGTGGGGTTGGGGCAGCCTCCACCAGTTATCGGAATGACGCAGTTCGAGGTTCCTGTGATAAACGGCTTCGACACTTGCCAGCCCGGAACACCGGCTGTTCGATCCATGAGATCGATGGCTTTCGATCCTTTCGCCAGCCTAGTTTGCTCCCAGCCGCCGCCGAAGTTGAAACGAAGGCCGGGTGAGGGTTCCCACGTCGATTCAAGCTCTGCACCGAGGACGTGAGCATCGAAATTGAGGTTGACCGACGTGCGATCAACGATCTCCGATATCTGATAGTTCTCGTAATTGTAGTAAAACAGATCGCCATTGAGCGTCAGCGATCCATCCAGGAGGGTATTCTTCGATCCCAACTCAAAGGCGTCGACGAACTCGGGCTTGAACGTCAACGGATGCACCGCAGAACCGACATCGCTTGTATCGTAGTTTATCCGCTCAGCGCCTGGCGGGTTGGCACCGCCGGCCTTGTAGCCATGCGAATACGATCCATAGACCAATGTCTGATCGGTGAAATCGAGTTTGGGTGTCCAATTGACGACAGCCCGGCCGGTAAACTGGTCCCATTGTTGATTGACAGCGCCAATGACCGGGTATCCCCACTTACTGACCAGCAATTCGCTCGGTATGTCCGTGAAATGCTTCTGGTCTTCGGTCCAGCGAAGGCCGGTCGTCAGCTTGAGGTCTTCAAATATCCGATAGTTGGCTTCGCCAAACATAGCATAGGAATTGAGCAAATAAGGATTGATGCTCCGGAAGTAGTTGTGACCATTCCCGTTCAGATTCGAAATTGGATTTGGATCGATGTACGGACAGTCCGATCCTTGTCCCCGCGTCAGATCGGGCAGAGTTAAGCCGCCTGGCATGCATGTTCTGTTGTCCGATACGCCAGGTACCCAAACGGTGTGGTCCGATCCGGTTGCGAATAGCGTAAGCGCATTTATGAATACGTAATAATCTTCTTCGGTTTCATAGTGGAGATAGTTTCCGCCCAAACTGAAATTGAGCGGTCCGGTGAAATTGGATGCGACACGGAATTCCTGGCTGAATTGCCATGCATGTTCCTTTGATAAATCTTCGGCCACCAACCGGCTGGTGCAACCGAGCTGGGGATCACAGAAAACGCCAGCTTCACCACTTCCATCGGGAGAAATAAATCCGTTTCCTACGACCGTGTGACGAAACTCGTCGCCACCTGTCAGGATGAAGATGTTCGGTGTCGTGTTGAACCGATTGTAATCTTCTGTGGAGTAGAGGAAATCGTGATTGAATGATGTTTGGGAACTGAATGTCAGCACGGGACTCGGACTATAATCTGCGTTGAGCTCAACAAGATCGTTCTTGACCTTGTAGGTGGGATCCAGTGTTGACTCTATGATGCGTAGGTTTGGCGACTGTGTGGCACTCAGGTATGGATTGGCAGATGACATCCGTGGACCGACGTTTTTCAAGGCGATAACATAAGGCAGAGAGTCACCGTTGGGCGTCTCAAAAGCCTCCGGTGAATACATCGACACCGGCAGACAACCCTGGCTCAGATATCCCGGTCCGCTAAATGCACCTGTGGCTTCGGTTCCCGACCGATAATCGGCCTTGCAAAGCTGTTTACTCGACCGAATGCGGTCGTCATTTTCCTGGAAATGTTCCCAGATCAGATAAGCCTGCAGATTCTCCACCGGCTTCCAGCCGATGGTTACACGCCCGGACCAGAGATCCCTGCCATCGATGCGCTCGTTCGTGATCTGATTGAACGAGTAGCCTTGCCGCTTCGTCCACTCGCCCGCGACGCGGATGTCGAGGCGATCGTCAACGATCGGCAGGTTGATCATTCCCTCGAAGCGCTTCTGGTGATAGTTGCCAAGCTCGCCAGACGCCATTGCCTCGAATTGATCGGTCGGCTTGGCGCTGGTCAGATTGACCACGCCTGCCGTCGCATTGCGGCCGTAGAGCGTGCCTTGCGGTCCGCGCAGGACCTCAACTTGGCTGACGTCGTAGAATTCCTGTTCGAAGAAATGGTTTCGAATAAAGGGCTGATCGTTGAAGGCAACCGCCACAGCCGGATCGGTCGTGACCGAAATGGCCTGGGTTCCGATACCGCGCATCTGGATGCTGTAGCCACTGAAGTTGGTCTTCGTGAAGGTCATGTTCGGAACCTGTTTGATCAGGTCCGGACCACCGGCGGTCTGTGTGGCGGTGAGCTGCTCCTGACTGAGCGCCGTGATCGCGATGGGGATGCTTTGCACATCCGCGCCGCCGAGTTTCGATGAGGTGACTGTTACCGTTTCGACAGCCGCGCGTGCCGGTGTGGCCTGGGCGATCTGAAGATTGGCTGATTTCTCGGCTCATTTGTCGCCGAAGTTCCTCGCACAATCGCCATCGCGCCCGACGTATCGCGGCGCATGGTGAAGCCGGTGCCGGAAAGGATGTGCGTAAGCGCATCGTCAGCGGAGAGATTTCCCTGCGCGCCGCGCGTGCGCACACCCTTCACCGCATCGCCCGACACGATCACCGAAACCCCGGTCTGGCGGGCATAGGTTGTGAGCGCCGATTTCAGATCGCCGCTCGCGATGTTGAAGTCTTCAGCATGTGCGGCGACGGCGAAAGCCGCGGCGCAGGCGCTTGCCAGAATGGCGGCCTTGAATTTGGTGTTCACGAATTCCCCCTCTTAATCCTTCTGGGAAGCAGGCTTCCCAATCCCCGGTATTCAGCGTGTGATGACGACTTCCGAACCGCGCGTTTGAGAATGCAGGCCGAAGACTTCCTGCGTGACGCGCGCGAACGCTTCGACATCGTTGGAACGGAATGTGCCGACAACGGGCAGCCGTGCGGCGCCGGCGGCGATCACGAGTTTCTTGCCGTTGTAACGGTTGAATTCTGCAGCGGCATCGCCGAGCGTGGTGTTGTCGAAGATCAGAAGACCGCGCTGCCAGCCAAGCGATTCTGCGAGCGCGCGCGACGGCCTTTTTGTCACCGAGATTCTGGTTGCCGTGGCCACCGCCACATCGCCCGGCAGCAGCGCGATGATTTTCCCTTGCGCTTTCGTGTTCGCATCGAAGGCGACCTTGCCTTCCATCACGGCGACTTCGAAACGCTCGGGCTCGCTTCGCACGCTGAAACGGGTGCCCAGATCGGTCACCGTGCGGTTGCCGGCGAAAACGCGGAAGGGCCGCGCCGCATTGTGGGTGACGTGGAAATAGGCCTCGCCCTTGTCGAGCCAGACGCGGCGTTCGCGGCCGCTCAAGTCCATGCGCAACACCGTGTCGGTGTTGAGGGCGATCTGCGAGCCATCGACCAGCGTGATGGTTTCGCGCCCGCCGACGGGCGTGGTGTAGGTTTTCTCGCTGGCGGTTGCGAGATAATCGCGGGCGGCCATGCCCACCATGGCGATCACGGCGGCAGCCGCCACCGCGCGCAATGCATTGGGCCAGACATCCCGGATCGTTTCGGCGACGCGGTTTGTTTTGGGCGCGCGCAACGCCGCGAGTTTATCGGCGCGGCCCCAGGCGGCTTCGGCGCGCAGGAACGCCACCATGTGCTCGGGGGCCGAGGCGAGCCAGGCATCGAGTTCGCTCTGATCGGCTTGGCCCCACGCGGTGCCGTCGCGGCGCGAAATCCAGTTCGCGGCGTCTTCGCGAATCTCAAGGGCTGTCTTGCGGCCGCTCATCGCGATCTCCTTTCGCCGAACAGCGCGTCGGCGAGGGCGCAGACGCCATCGCTGATGTGACGGTCGACGGTTTTTTCCGAGATGCCCATGCGCAGCGCGATCTCGCGATGCGAAAGGCCTTCGATCTTGCGTAAGGTGACCGCCTGGCGGCAGCGGCGCGGCAAACGGTTGAGCGCGCTTTCGAGCAGGCGCAATTCCTCGCGCGCGATCACCCAGCGGTCGGCGCCGGGTTCGTCCTTTGCGATGTTGAGCGCTTCGAGATCGGCCACCGCCTCGATGGAAACGATTGCTTCGTGACGCACGCGGTTGAGCAGCAGATTGCGCGCGACGGTGAAGAGAAAAGGTTTGGCGGGCTCGGGGATTTTTTTCAGCGCGGCCTGATAGACGCGCACATACACATCCTGGCAAAGATCTTCGGCTTCGTTGCGGTTGCGCAAGGAGTGACGCAGGAATTGCATCAGCGCCGCTTCGAGCGGCAGCACCTCGCGGACAAACCACGCATGGACGTCTGAGGCGGTCATGTCGGCCCCGGCCAAGCGCGATCCCGCGCCCTCACGACCAGTGTCGACCGTTTCCGCCATCGCCCAAAAGCTTTCCGCTCGCAAAGGGTAAGACGTGTTGCTCACACCGGATAGAACACGCGAACGGGGCGGACTCCCCATAAGATGGCGGGGCGCGCGGCACCTTCTCTTTATATATGCGCGCGGAAGGGAATGCCTGAACCGCCGTTCTGAGAATATTCTCAGGCAAAACAACGACTTGATGACAGGCGGTTGACTCTGGCGAGGCGAAATCCATACTAGAACATAACAGAGAACAAATGGAAAGAGATGGCCCATTCCCCCAACCTTCTGGCCGCGTTGCGCCAATCGCTGGAGCGCTTCGAGCCCCAGCGCGCCTCGGCCCTTCTGGGCCATGCGGGTGCGGATGCGGCCTTGCGGGGCTTGCGGCGCGAGGCGCTGCACGAAGTCTATGCGGGCGGGCCGGGGCATGACGGGGCCGCTTCGGGTTTTGCGCTCGGGCTGGCGCAACGGCTTTGCGGCGCGCGCACGCTTCTGTGGATCCGTCAGGATTTTTCCGCGCTCGAACATGGCGAGATCCACGGCGCAGGCCTGATGGAAATGGGGTTCGATCCGGCGCGGCTCATTCTGCTGCGGGTCGATCATGCGAAGGATGCGCTGCGTGCGGCAGGCGATGCGCTGTCGTGTACCGGATTGGGCGCGGTGATGCTGGAGATCTATGGCGAGCACAAGGCGCTCGATCTCACCGCCACGCGGCGACTGACACTGGCGACCGCGCGCGCAGGCGTTGCCTGCATTCTTCTGCGGCTGGGAGCAGACGCCGATGCGAGTGCGGCCGAAACACGCTGGAGTGTTTGCGCATCTTCCTCATCCGCAAATGCGGAAGATTTCGGCTATCCGCGCTTCGAGGCAACGCTTGCGCGCAACCGGCATGGGCCTACGGGGCGCTGGATCATGGAATGGGATTGCGACAATGGATCTTTTTGCGAAACCCGCTTTTGCGAAATCGCGCCGGATCGTTTCGATCTGGCTGCCGCGCCTGCCGACAGATCGGTTGAGACGGAAGAATTCCGCCGCGCCGGATAAGCCGCTTGTCGTTTCCATAAAAAACGACAGCGCGCTGAGGATTTACGCAACGGACCGGCGCGCCGCACGGCTCGGCCTGAAAACCGGCATGCCGCTTGCCGATGCGCGCGCGATGATTCCGGTGCTGGAGGTGATCGAGGCCGATATTGCCGCCGATCGCGCGCTGCTCGCAAAGATCGCCGACTGGTGCGACCGCTTCACGCCGCTTGTGGCACTCGATGCCCCGCATGGGCTTTTTCTCGATGTGACGGGCGTGGAACATCTCTTCGGCGGCGAGGCCGCATTTTGCGAAACCGTACGCGCCAGGATCGCGGTCCAAGGTTTTGCCGTGCAATGCGCGCTCGCCGGAACATCTGCTGCCGCCCGCGCGCTTGCACATTATGCGCCCGGCACGATTGCAGCGCCGGGCACGGAAGATGAGGCGATTGCGAATCTGCCCGTGGCAGCGCTGCAGCTTGATGGCGCTATCGCGCATGGCTTGCGGCGCGCAGGGCTTAAAACCATCGGACAGGTGGCGGCGCGCACGCGCGGCGAACTGACCGCCCGCTTCGGCAAGGCGATGGTGGCCCGGCTCGATCATGCGCTTGGCCGCACCGAAGAACCTGTTTCACCGCTTCGGCCGTTGCCCGATTTCATGGCGGAACACCGCTTCGCAGAACCTGTGATGACGCAGGATGTGATCCTGGCGAGCCTGCAAAATCTTGCCGAAACGCTGGGCGAGGTTCTGGAGCGCCACGGCCAGGGCGCGCGCGAAATGATGGCGGTGTTCTTCCGCGCCGATGGCGCGGTGCGCAGGCTTGGCGTGCAGACGGGCGCGCCCACGCGCGAAGCCGCCATCATCACGCGCCTGTTCCGCGAACGGCTCGATTCGCTCGCCGATCCGCTCGATGCAGGTTTCGGTTTCGACCTGATCCGCCTGGAAGCAAGCTGCGCCGAACGGCAAGCCGAAGAGGCACCGGATTTTGCCGCCGGTGCGCAAGCCGAGAAAGAGATCGCATTCCTTGTGGACCGGCTGGCGGCGCGGTTTGGCGCGCAGCGGGTTTTGCGATTCCGGCAACAGGATACGCATATTCCCGAAGCGGCCGCCGTCACCGTGCCTGCGCAATATGCGGCGCCTTCGAAAACATCCTGGCAGATGCAACGCGCATCGGACGCAGCGCCCCGCAGACCGATGCGTCTCCTGGCCAAGCCGGAACCTGTGGAAGCGATGGCCGAAATTCCCGATGGCACGCCGATGCGCTTCCGCTGGCGCCATGTTCTGCACACCATCGCCCATGCCGAAGGCCCCGAGCGCATTGCCATGGAATGGTGGCGCCACCAGGAGCCGCGCCTGACGCGCGATTATTTCCGCGTGGAAGATTCCGAAGGCCGCCGTTTCTGGCTCTATCGCGACGGCCTCTACGGGCGCGAGATCGCAGCGCCCCGATGGTATGTGCATGGGGTCTTTGCGTGAACTATGCCGAACTTGGGGTGACGACGAATTATTCGTTCCTGCGCGGTGCATCGAAGCCCGAAGAGCTTGTCGCCACAGCCGCAAAATACGAGATGGCCGCCATCGGCATCGCCGACCGCAACACATTGGCCGGTGTCGTGCGGGCTTATGATGCGCTGATGAACCTGCCTTTGGAGGACAGGAAGCTGAAGCTATTGGTGGGAAGCCGCCTCGTCTTCCGCGACGGCACACCGGATGTTCTCGTCTATCCCACGGACCGCCAAGCTTATGGGCGGCTTTGCCGGCTGCTTTCCATCGGCAAGATGCGCGCGGAAAAAGGCGATTGCCTGCTCGATTTTGCCGATCTTCCGGCATGGCAGGAAGGCCAGCTTTTCATCGTCATGCCTCCGAACAGGCTTGGCGGCGAAACCAAGACCACGGTTGAGGCTTTGACGCAGCATGGCCTCCGGTCGCGTGTGGCTCGGGGCCGCCATGCTGCACCATGGCGATGATCGCCGCCGCCTGCGCAAGCTCCAAAAGATCGCGGACACCGCCGGCATTGCGTTAATCGCCACCAACGACGTTCTTTATCATGCCCATGAGCGGCGCGAATTGCAGGATGTCGTTACCTGCATCCGCGAACATCTCACGCTGAACGATGCCGGAAAACGGCTCGAAGCCAATGCCGAGCGCCATCTCAAGCCACCGGAAGAAATGGCGAGGTTGTTCAGGAATCACCCCCAGGCCATAGCCGAAACCATCGCGTTCGCGGATCGTATTTCCTTCACGCTCGATCAATTGAAATACAATTACCCCGACGAACCGATCCGCCAAGGGCAGGACCGCCCAGGAATATCTGGAAGAACTGACGCACGAAGGCGCCAAAACACGTTATCCCGATGGCGTTCCCGACAAGGTCGAAAAGACCTTGCGCAAAGAACTCGCGCTGATCGCATCGCGGGATTATGCGCCTTATTTTCTTACCGTTCGCGACATCGTTCGGTTCGCCAATGAAAAGAAAATCCTTTGCCAGGGCCGGGGTTCGGCTGCGAATTCTGCCGTTTGCTACATGCTTGGCATCACCGCAGTCGATCCGACGGAAATCGACCTCCTGTTCGAGCGTTTCGTATCGCAGGAGCGCAAGGAACCGCCCGACATCGATGTGGATTTCGAACATGAACGGCGCGAAGAAGTCATCCAGAATATCTACAAGCGTTATGGACACGATCGCGCGGCGCTGACCGCGACCGTCATCTGCTACCGGCCAAGAAGTGCGATCCGCGAGGTGGGAAAGGTTTTCGGCCTCACCGAAGATGTGACGGCGGCGCTTGCGAGCGGGGTGTGGGGAAGCTGGGGCTCCATGCTGAAGGAACACGAAGTGCGGCAGGGAAATTTCGATCCCCACAATCTGGTGATCGCGCGCGCGGTTCTGCTGGCCAACAAGCTGATCGGCTTTCCCCGCCATCTCTCGCAGCATGTGGGCGGTTTCGTTTTGACGCGCGACCGGCTCGACGAGATCGTGCCCATTGGCCCGGCGGCGATGGAAAACCGTTATTTCATCGAATGGGACAAGGATGACATCGACCGCCTGGAAATCATGAAGGTCGATGTTCTGGCGCTCGGTATGTTGACCTGTATCCGCAAGGCATTCGATCTCTTTCGCCAGCATGAGAACAGGAGCTTCTCTCTCGCCAATATTCCGCGTGAGCAACCCGAAGTCTACGACATGCTGTGCAAGGCGGACGCTATCGGTGTCTTCCAGGTCGAAAGCCGGGCGCAGATGAACATGCTGCCGCGGCTCAAGCCACGCAAGTTCTACGATCTGGTCATAGAAGTGGCGATCGTGCGCCCCGGCCCGATTCAGGGAAACATGGTTCATCCTTATCTGAAACGAAGAGCCTCCGGAAAAAAGGTGATCTTCCCCGCACCGTCTCCCGGTCACGGTCCCGAAGACGAGCTGGAAGGTGTTCTCCAGAAAACCCTTGGCGTGCCGCTATTTCAAGAACAGGCCATGAAACTTGCGATTGTCGCCGCGAAATTCACACCCGAGGAAGCCAACGGGTTGCGACGCGCCATGGCGACGTTTCGCAATGTCGGCACCATTCAGAATTTCGGCGACAAAATGGTCGGCGGCATGGTGGCGCGGGGATACGATCCGGAATTCGCCAAAAACTGTTACGAACAGATCAAGGGGTTCGGCAGCTATGGCTTTCCCGAAAGTCATGCGGCGAGCTTTTCGCATCTCGTCTATATTTCGGCCTGGATCAAATGCCATCATCCGGCGGTGTTTGCCTGCGCGCTGCTCAATTCGCAGCCCATGGGGTTTTATGCGCCTGCCGAGATCGTGCGCGATGCGCGCGAGCATGGGGTGGATGTGCTGGCGCCCGATGTGAATTTCAGCCAGTGGGACAACACGCTGGAACGCAACGCTTGCGGCGTGCTCGCGCTCAGGCTGGGTTTCCGGCAGATCGATGGATTTCAGCGCGGCACAAGCCGCCGATATCGTGAACGCGCGCGGTTATGGGTTTTCTTCGCTCGATGTGCTGGCGCGGCGCAGCGAGATTTCCAAGCGCGCGCTGATCGTCCTGGCGGAGGCCGATGCATTTCGGCTCGCTGGGCATGGACCGGCGCGAAGCATTGTGGGCGGTCCGGCGATTGCGCGATGCAAAACCGCTTCCCCTGTTCGCCGCCTTGCAGGCGCCCGAACAAGCGGCGGAGAAAATCGAGGCGTTACCGGCGATGCCAAAAGGCGAGCAGGTGCTGGCCGATTACCAGATGCTCCGGCTCTCGCTCAAAGCCTATCCGATGCAGTTTCTGCGCGAGCGCTATGCGCAGGCGAAGATCCTGAGCTGCGCGCAAGCGCTTGCAGTAAAGGACGGCACTTTCATCCGCGCGGCCGGCATCGTTCTGGTGCGCCAGCGGCCGGGCGAAGGCAATGCGGTGTTCATCACCTTGAGCGACGAGACGGGCGTGCTCAACGCGGTGGTATGGCTTTCGGTGTTCGAGCGCTTCCGCAAGGAGGTGATGGGCGCGCGTGTCCTTTTGATCGAGGGTCGCATCCAGAAAAGCCCGGAAGGAATTGTTCACCTTGTTGCCGAGCGGCTCATCGACCGCAGCGACGATCTGCGCCTGCTTTCGGAAGAAGGCCCCCATGCGCCTGTAAACACCGAGCCCTATGTGCCGCGCCACCCACGCAATGTGCGGGTTTTGCCGAAATCGCGGGACTTCCATTAACACTTTGGGCGGCCACGGATTAACCACAGCCTTGGAACTAAAGGGAATTTCGGCGCGGATCGGCCCGCGACTCTAGCAATGTTTTACGAAATTGAAGGGCTTCTGAAGCAAAACGGGGGCTGGAAAAGGACGGGTGCGATGCCGGGATTGCGCCACCACCTATTGCTGCTCCTGAAAAATTTCGCTTCCGACCGAAGCGGAAATTTCGCGCTCATCTTCGCCATTGGCCTGCCTGCGCTTGTCCTGGGCGCACTTGGCGCCGTCGATATCTCTTCCGTCGTCAACGACCGCACCAAGATGCAGGCGGTCGCCGATTTCGCAGCACTCAATGCCGCCAAGCAGCTTGCGCTCGATACCTCCTCCACAACCGCCGAGCGCGCCGAAAACGAGGCGAAGGCCGAACTTGCCGATGTCGCCACGCGCTGGACGCTTTCGATCGATGCCCAGGTCGTCGAAAACGGAAAAGGCGTGCAGGTCACGGTGACGGGCCATCGCCCCTCCTATTTTCACGACAACCTGCCCGACGGCGGCTGGACGGCCAAAGCCGCCGCTACCGCCGAGATCGAAGGGTTGACGCCGCTTTGCGTGCTGGGCTCCGGCACCACCACAGGCGGGATATTGGGATTGGGGCTGGGCGCGACACCCAACGTCATCACGATGAAGAATACCGCGCAGTTGAACGCCGCATCGTGTCTTGTGCAATCGAACAACGCCATTCAGGTGCAGAACAGCGCGACTGTTGCAGCACAGGCCGTTCAGGCGGTGGGAACGGCATCGGGGGCGATCTCGCCCGAAGCGATGACGGGGTCGGCAAGCATCGCCGATCCGTTCGCCTCGCTCAACACCGGCGTGCCATCGCTGTGCACGGATATCGGCCTGAGCCTGCAAACCGGCACCAAGACATTGCAGCCGGGCGTGCATTGCGGCGTGTACGCCGTGCTCAACAATGCGACGCTGATTCTGGCGCCGGGCGATCATTATTTCTTCGCGGGCACCCTCACCCTCGGCAACCATTCCAGATTGATCGGCACCGATGTGGCGCTGATCTTCGACACGCTGTCGATCTTCGCCTTCAACGATCAATCCGACATCGAACTCGAAGGCCGCAAGACGGGCAAGTTTGCGGGCTTTGTGATCGCCACCACGCCCACCAACACCAAGACCTTCACGATCTCGACCACGGCGGCGCACAAGCTTCTGGGCGTGGTCTATATTCCGAATGGCGCACTCAGCGTGACGGGAAACAACCAGGTGGCGGAGCAATCGGCCTGGACGGTGATCGTTGCGAAGACCATCAGCGTCAGCGGCGGCGCCGATCTCGTGGTCAACGCGAATTACGCCGCAAATAATACGCCGCCGGTGCCCACAGGCGTCGGGCCGACGTCTACCGCTTCCGGCGGCTCGGTCAGGCTGGTGAAGTAACCGCCATCGCAGCAAGGCGCGAGGTGGGAAACGCGATGCACACCTGCGTACCCTTGCCGGGCAAGCTTGCCAGCTCCAGCGTACCGCCATGCAATTCCATGAACTGCTTGGCCATGGGAAGACCGAGCCCCGCGCCGTCATATTTGCGCGAGAGCTTGCCATCGACCTGGCTGAACCGTTCGAGCGCCTTGGGAATATCCGCAGCTGCGATCCCGATGCCGGTGTCGCGCACTTCCAGGCACAATTCCGCGCCGCGCACGAAGCCATGCACGCTGACAGCCCCGCCCGAAGGCGTGAAGCGCACCGCATTGGCAAGAATATTGACCAGCACCTGGCGCACCAACCGGCGGTCGGCCTTCAGCCGCGGCAGGCCCGCGGCGATGCTGGTGGAAAGCGAGAGGCCCGCGCCTTGCGCCTGCGGTTCGACCATGCGCAGGGCTTCGTCGATCACTTCGGCGGGGGCGAATTCCTCTTCCTGCAAGGTCGCCTGATCGGCATCCATGCGCGAGATTTCGAGGATATCGTTGATCATCGCGAGCAGGTGTTTTCCGCTGTCGCGGATATCCTGTGCGTAGCGCAGATACCGTTCATTGCCGATAGGCCCCAGCGCCTGGGCATTGAGCATGTCGGCAAACCCGATCACCGCGTTGAGGGGTGTGCGCAATTCGTGGCTGATGGCGGCGAGGAATTGCGATTTGGCCTCGCTTGCCTTTTCCGCCCCGCGCGAAGCCTCCAGCAATTCGGAGGAGGTGCGTTCGAGTTCGCGCTTGGTGAGTTCGACTTCCGCGATGCGATCGAGCAATTGCCGCTCGGCACGATGGGCGCGATCCACGAAACGGATCTGGTAATTCAGCAACCGCCAATTGATCGGCTTGACGACGAAGGACGAGGCGCCGCCCGCAAAGGCGCGGTCGATGGCCACCACATCTTCGCGGCCCGTGATGACGATGACGGGAAGACGCCTAGTGGCTTCATCGGCGCGCAGGGCCTCCAGCACGCCGAACCCATCCAGCTTCGGCATTTCCAGATCGAGCAGCACGATATCGGCGCCATGCGTGCGGATATGCGTTAAGGCTTCTTCACCATCGGACGCCAGCGAAACCCGGCCTTTTTCCGAGGCCAGGTGCACGGTCGCGAACTCGCGCAGGATCGGATCGTCATCCACGAAAAGCAGATGCAACGGCTCGTCCAGCACATAAAAAAACTCGCCCGGTGCGGGCCCAGAAGCCATGCGAAATCTCCAATCCGGCCCGCATGTTAAGGGCAGGGTCATTAATCGGTGGTAACTCTGGAGACGCGCAAATTTTCGGGAACTTTCCGGGGTGCAGAAGGACGGGGAAATACCTGCGGGGCGGCAAAACACGCTGAGACGCAAGCTGGTGTTGCTCGTCGTCTGTTCGGTGGGATTGGCGGCGGCTCCCATCGCGGGCGTTTCGGCATGGCGCGATGGCGCGCGCGAAGTGGCGCTGGAAACCGCGCGGCTGAGTGCGGCGGCACATGTCGTGGCTTCGCTTTCTGCACAGGCAGCCGCACACAACGACCGCATGGGCGCCTTCCACGCACTTCGCGCCATCGCCCAGATGAACGATGTCGGTTACGGCCGCATCGAAGGCGCAAACGGAAAACTTCTGGTCGAAACGGGCGCGGGCGTGCGGCTGCACAGCGATGTGCAGTCTTCCGGCACCGGCAACACCTCGCTCTGGACGGAATTGTTCAGCCAGACATCGGAAGTTTCGGCCGCCATCCGCCTGAACAACCGGAATGTCGGGCGCGTGTTGCTGCTTGGCCAGACGCAAGGCATGTTCCAACGCTTTCTCGCAAGCCTCGGCGTCAGCCTTGGTGTGGCGCTGCTTGCGATCCTCGGCGGACTTGCCATCGCATGGCGGCTTCAGGAACGCATTGCGCGCCCCATCGTTGCGCTGACGCGCTCCATGCACCGCGTGCAGGAAACCCACGACTACGGGCAGGCCGTGGCGGTGGAGGCCGACGGCGAAACGGCGAGCCTCGTTTCCGGCTTCAACCGGATGCTCGGCGAAATACGCAGCCGCGATGCGCGCATCGCCGAACAGATGGCCGGGCTGGAAAGCGAAGTGGCCGCGCGCACCGAAGAACTGGTGGTGGCCAAAGATGCAGCCGAAGCGGCCAACCACGCCAAATCGGATTTCCTCGCCACGATGAGCCACGAAATCCGCACACCGATGAACGGCGTGATGGTGATGGCGGAAATGCTGGCGGCGGGCCAATTGCCTTCGCGCGAGCGGCGCTTTGCCGAAGTGATCGCAAAATCGGGCGCGAGCCTTATCGCCATCATCAACGACATCTTGGACTTCTCGAAGATCGAAGCAGGCAAGCTCGAACTCGAAACCGTGGCGGTGGACCTGAACGAAATCGCCGAAGATGTGTTGAGCCTGTTCTGGGATCGGGCTGCGAGCAAGGGGCTCGATCTTGCCTCCTTCGTCGATCCGCAAACGCCGCGGCTGGTTGCAGGCGATCCGGTGCGGCTGCGGCAGGTGATTTCCAATCTCGTCAACAACGCGATCAAGTTCACGGAAAAAGGCGGCGTGCTCGTCGAGATCGCGCCGGGAGAAGACGGCACGCTGCGCATCGCGGTGCGCGATACCGGCATAGGCATTCCGGCGGACAAGATCGGCTCGGTATTCGGCGCCTTCACGCAGGCCGACCAATCCACCACGCGCCGCTTCGGCGGCACAGGACTTGGCCTTGCGATCTGCAAGAAGCTGGTCGATGCGATGGATGGCCGCTTCGTGGTGACAAGCGAAGTGGGCGAAGGTTCGATTTTTGCGTTCTCGCTGCCCATGAAGGCGATCGAAGCCGCCGAACCCTGGCCGCAAGCGACGGGCAGATGCGCGGTGATCGCCCATGGCGGCGCGCTGACGGCACAAAGCCTGACACAGTATTTTTCCCGCGCCGGATACGATGTTCGCAACGAAGGCGAAGGCGACATCGCCATCGCCAACGTGGCGGGATTGAGCAAGGTCAGCGCGCAACAGATCGTCTGCCTCGGGTCATATGGCGAATCCGAGCCGCAGGAATTGCTTCGGCAGGGAAAGATCGCGGCCATTCTTGTGCAGCCCGTCAGGCGGCAGGAACTGGTGGAGATGCTGCGCCGGCTGGAAGCGGGAGCACCGCTGCAATCCGCCGGCGATGCCCAATCCGCACAGGATCATGGCCTGCCGAATTTTTCCGGGGCGCGCGTGCTGGTGGCCGATGACAGCGCGGTCAATCGCGAAGTGGCGATGGAAGCATTGAGCCGCTTCGGCATCGACGCAAGGCTTGTGGGCGATGGGCGCGAAGCGGTGAACGCGATGGCCGAACCCTTCGACCTTGTGTTGATGGACGGCAGCATGCCGGAGCTGGACGGTTTCGCGGCCACGCGCGAAATCCGCAGGCACGAGGCGGAAACAGATGCCGCGCGCACACCGATCATCGCACTTACCGCTCACGTTGTGGGCACGGCGGCCGATGCCTGGCGCGACGCCGGGATGGATGGCGTGCTGCACAAGCCATTCACGCTGAAGTCTTTGGGCGAAGTGCTGGCGCGATTCCTGAAGGAAAGCGAAAACCCGATTGCGGGCCCCATCGTGGACACACCGCATTCGCCCGACTTCGTGCTTGGCGACAATCCGCTTTTCGACCCCGAAACGGTGGCCCAGCTCCAGAGCTTCGCCGCCAGCGGGCGCGGCGATTTCGTGGAACGTGTGCAGACTCTTTACCGCAACAACGCGCCCGGCTGCATCGAGCGGTTAAAGGCGGGCCACCGATGCTGCCGAGGCGGCTTCGGCTGTGCATGCGCTAAAATCCATGAGCTTCAATATCGGCGCGAAGGCCGTATCCGATCTGTGTGCCGCGATGGAGACGCAGGCGCGCGATGGTGCTGTGCCCAGCGGCGCCGATATTGCCAGGCTTGCAAAAACACTGGAGGCGACGCTTGCCGCGCTGTCGGGAAAATCCGGCGGCGAGAGCGAAGACGAACGCCTGATGGCCGATCTGAAACAGGCCATCGCGCGCGATGAACTTTCGCTTGTCTATCACGCGCAATTCGATGCAGGCACGCGCACGGTTGTCGGGTGCGAGGCGCTGGTGCGGTGGAAGCATCCCGTGAAGGGTCCGGTTTCGCCCGCCCATTTCATTCCGCTGGCGGAGGCCCATGGCCTTATCGGCCCGATCACCTATTGGGTGTTCGACCGCGCGATGGCGGAAATGGCGGATGTGCATGTGCCGGTCGCAGTGAACGCTTCGGCCATCGATTTCGCGGCGGACGATTTCGTGCCCCATGTGCAGGCGCTTCTGGCCAAACACGATTTCGATCCGGCGCGCCTTGAAATCGAGATCACCGAAACCGCGCTGCTCGAAAACCAGGATCGCGTGAAAGCCAATATGGACAGGTTGCGGGCGCTCGGCGTGAAGATTGCGCTGGACGATTTCGGCGCGGGCTATTCGAGCCTGCAGCATCTGCGCCGCTTTCCGTTCAACAAGCTCAAGATCGACCGCGAATTCATCACCGATTGCACCGCCGAAGTGCAATCGGCCACCGTCATCCATGCGGTTGCCAGCATCGGGCGCGCGCTCGGCATGAAGGTCGTGGCCGAGGGTGTGGAATCCGAGAACAACGCACGATTTTTAAAGATCGCCGGGGTTCATGCGTTGCAGGGTTTTCTGTTCGGCAAACCCGTTCCGCGCGACGAATTCCTCGCACTTGCCTCGCCGCCGGTCGTTCTTTCGGCCTGAGACGCCTATCGAGCGGCCAAGGCCTGCTCCAGATCGGCGATCAGATCGCCCGCCTCTTCGATGCCGACGGAAAGCCGCAGGAGATCGCGCGGACAAAGGCTCGACGCATCCTCGACCGAGGCGCGATGCTCCATCAGGCTTTCGACACCGCCGAGCGATGTGGCGCGCTTCCAGATGCGTACCTTGGCCGCCGTGGCGATTGCCCCTTCTTCGCCGCCTTTGACGCGGATCGAGAGCATGGCGCCGAAACCGCCTTTCATCTGGCGCGCGGCGATGGCGTGGCCCGCGAAACCGGGAAGGCCGGGATAGAGCACCTCTTCAATCGCCGGATGGCCGTGGAAATGTTCGGCAATCGCGCGCGCATTGGCTGCGGCCGCGCGCACACGCACGAACAGCGTGCGCATGCCGCGCTGGATCAGCCAGGCCTCGAACGCACCGGGTATGCCGCCCAACTGGATGCGCAATGTCTTCAAGCGCGCCCAATGCTCATCATCGGCGCGGGTGACAAGCGCGCCCGCCACGAGATCGGAATGGCCGTTTAGATATTTGGTTGCCGAATGCATCACGATATCGGCGCCCCATTCGAAAGGCCGCGTGAACACCGGCGTCGCCACCGTGGAATCCACTGCGAGCCTCGCGCCCACACGTTTGGCGATTTCGGCGGTCGCGGCAAGATCGGTGATCGTCCACAGCGGGTTGGCTGGTGTTTCCACCCAGATCAGTTTCGTCTTGCCCGGGCGGGCCGCGCGCGCGATGGCGGATGTATCGCCCATATCGACAAGCTCGACATCGAGGCCCCAGCCCCGCGCGAACGTCATCAGCCAGTTGCGCAGCGACCAGTACATGACCTTCGGCACGATCACATGATCGCCGGGAGAAAGGCTTTGGAACACAGCCGTCGCCGCCGCCATGCCCGAGGAAAAGAGCATCGCGCCCGCACCGCCTTCGAGGGCGGAAAGCATGGCTTCGGCCTGTTCGTAGGTCGGGTTGTCGGCGCGGGCATAGTTGCGGCCCGAACGGTATTGATTGTCCGCGTCGCGCTCGAAGGTGGAGGAAACGTGGATGGGCGGCGAGATCGCGCGCGTGGTTTCATCCACCCAGCCAAGGCCCTGGGCCACAAGCGTTGCGGGATCGGGTTGTTTGCCGGCCATCGGCGGATCATCGCCGGTTATGGCGCGCGGTTCAATGCGTCAGCGCGACAGCGATACGCCGATGCGCACCATACGGGGCGCATCGTAAGTGACGACGGGCGTGGCGGCCGCGCTTGCCGAAGTGGCAACTGCGGCATCGAACAGATTGTCGGCGGCGACATAAATCGAGAACCGTTGTGTGACCGCATAGGCGATGCGTGCATCGACGGTGACCGAAGGCCCCAGCGGCAATGTGTTCTGATCGTCGGAGAAGCGTTTGCTCTCGTAGCGCAGGTCGGCGGAAACGGTGAAACGATCGAGCGGTGTTGCGTCAAAACCTGCGGTCGCCGTCCAGCGCGGCGCCTGCGCGGGGCGCAAATCGCCCACATGGGCATCGGTGAGATTGAATCCGGCGCGAAGCGAGAGGCTTTCCGCCATGCGATATTTCGCATCGGCTTCCACACCCGGCGCATCGATATTGCCTGCGTTGCGGCGCTGGAAAGCGTTGGGGCCGGTGGTGACGTTGGTGATCGCATCGTGAAGCTGGTTGAGGAAAACATCGCCATTCCACGAAAACGCGCCGAACGCGCCACCGGCGCCGAGTTCGACGCCGTAATATTCCTCCGGCGAAAGATCGGGATTGGCTGCCGTGGTGACGTTGCCGACGCGGAACGGGCGATACAGTTCGTTGAGCGACGGCGCGCGGAAACCGGCATAGGCGGCGCTGCGTATATAGAAGCTTTCCGACGCATCATAGCGCACCCCGCCCCGCGCGGTCGGAACGATGCCGTGCTTCGTGGGGTAAAGTGTTGTTGTGACCGCGTTTGGGGCGAACACGGTTTGCAACAGATGCCCGTCGCTGCTCGACCAGCGGTCCGCGCGCACGCCGAGCGTGAGAAGCCAATCGCCGAAATGGCCAGCACCTTCGGCATAGAGCCCGCCCACCGAGGTTTTGCCGCCCGAGACGCGGCCCTGTGTGAATGCGCCCGACACATAGGAAAACCGTTCCCGCGAATTGCCGCGCGCGAAGCGGGCATCGCCGCCCACTTCCCAATCGACCCAGTCGAGCGAACCGCGCAATGCCGCATTCAGGCCCCAGCCGACCGCGGGCGTGGCATATTGATTGTTGGCGGGCGTGGCGATGGCGCGATCCGGCGAGACGGAGGCGGATGAATTGAAAAGATCGCTTGCACGCAGCCACCCCTGCAGCCGCCAGCCCGGTACATCGCTTTGCTCGGGATGCGCAAGGGTGAGGCTTGTGCTGACACCGCGCGCTTCCGAAGCTGTTTCGCCGAGGCCGGAATCTCGCGCCTCGTCGTAAACGCCAACGCGCGCGGAAAGCAGCGTGCCTTCCATCACGGTTGTTTGCGCGCGCAGCGATGCGGTGCGCGCGTTCAACGTGACCGGATCGTCTGCGGCGCCGCGTTGCGCAGCATCCACGGGAATCCAGCCTGCGGAGGAATCTATCGCAGCACTTCCGAAGAGATCGATGCCGCCCAATGTTGCGCCGCCTGCCGCTGCGGCATGGCCCGACTGGCGTTCGCCCCAGGAGGCATCGCCCGCAAAACCGTCACCCGTTTCTTCGCCGAGGGCGATCACCCCTGTCAGCGCGCCCGCGCCATAAGGCCCCGCACCTGCACCGCGCACGACATTGGCGCTTGCAATATCTTCGGGCGTCAACTGGCTCCAGATCACCCAGCCGCCGAAGGGATCGTTCTGCGGCACGCCATCCAGCGTGACAAGCGCCCGGCCAGCACCCGATGGCGCGATGGACCGCAGCGAAACCCCTTGCGTTGTCGGATTGGCCGAGAGCGAGGAATTGCGGCGAAACAGCGAAAGGCCCGGCACCTGGGATAATGCGCTATCGAGTTGATCGCTCTGCCGCAGATCTTCCGCATCCAGCGCGATGGTGGAAAACGCAGCATTGCCGACGGGATCGGGCGGAGCGGCGGTGACCACCACTGTTTCCACGCCATCGGCGAGCGCAAGCGAGGGCAACGCCATAAGGGCGGCGCAGCAAAGCCCGCGACGAATCGATCTTCCAGGTGACAATCAGCCTATGCCCAGCTCGCTTCTGGCGAATTCGCCGGCTGCTTTGTAATCGGCTTTGCCATTGGGCGCACGCAAAGAAATCGTGCTGGCGAGCACCCGCTTGGGCGTTTTGTAATCGGCGAGCTTCGACCTTACATGCTGGCGCAAATCCGCTTCATCGAAGCGAAAGGCGGGTGAAATGTGCACCACGGCCGTCACCGCCTGCCCCCAGCGCTCGTCGGGCAGGCCGATCACCAGCGCATCTTCGATGGCCGGATGGGTTTTGAGCGCTTCTTCCACCTCTTCGGGATAAACCTTTTCCCCTGCCGTATTGATACAGACGCTGCCACGGCCAAGAAGCGTGAGCGTGCCATCGGCTTCCACCTTGCACCAATCGCCCGGCATGGCGTAGCGCACGCCGGATATGGTGCGGAAGGTCTTGGCGCTTTTCTCCGGGTCTTTGTAATAGCCAAGCGGGATCGGCGGGCATTGTGCGATCATGCCGGTCCTGCCGGAGCCGGGTTCGACGGGCTGGTCGTTTTCATCGAACACCTTGCAGCGTTCGCCGATCTGGAATTTCGCGGTCTGGATTTCTCCGTCCTTCGTCATCTGCGATGAGCCCAGCCCCACGCTTTCCGAAGACCCGAAACTATCCATCAGCACGACCTGCGGCATATGGCGGATGAGGCCGCGCTTTACCTCCACGCTCCACATCACGCCCGAGGAAACCATGTTCACGACACAGGAAAGATCGTACTTGCCCGGTGATGCGTCGAGGACCTGCAACATCGGTTTGGCGAAGGCGTCGCCGACGATGACAATGGTGGCGACACGGTTACGATCCACCGCATTCCCACAATTGCGCGGGATCGAAATGATCGCCTTCCAGCGTGACGACACAGCCGCCGCTCAGCATGGTCGCCATTGCCATCAACATGCCCGTCCCGTGCATCAGCGGACAGGCGGGCAAAAGCCGCGCACCGGGACCGACTTGCCGGATCGATTCCACCAACGCTTCCATCGTTTCGGGCACGGGGCCGAGGCGGCGCAGCGCGGTGAGATGGGTTTCGCGCAGATCGTCGTGCGTCCAGATCACGCCTTTTGGCATGCCTGTGGTGCCGCCGGTATAAATAAAGAATTCATCCTGTGGCGAACGCTTGAGGTGCAACGCCGAGCCATCGCCTTCATGGGCGAGATATTCGAAACGCTCCGCAAAGGGCGCGGGCTCGCCATCGGTCACTTCGATGAAGGTTTGCACCTTGTCGAGGCGGCCGCGGATTTCGGCGATCACATCGCGGAACTCCGCGCCGTAAACCACCGTCTGCGCATCGGAATTGTCGAAGATGTAGAACACCTCATCCGGCTTGTAGCGGTAATTCACGTTCACATGTGTCAGCCGCGCCTTGAAACAGGCCGCCATCAATTCGCAATATTCCGGCCGGTTGCGCATATAGAACGCAACCTTGTCGCCCGGCTGCGCGCCGCGCCGGATCAGCGAACGCGCCAGATTGTTGGAGCGTTTGGCAGCCTGCGCCCAATTTATGGTGTGCGTCCCATGAATGAATGCGGGCGCGTCGGGCGGTAAGACAGGCTCGATCGCTTCCAATATATCGCCGAAATTCCAGGGCATTTCCCACCTGCATGTTCTAATGTCTGTGCAGCCACTTTCGCGCTTCGGCAACCGCGAAATCAACACCAATCGAACATGCGAAAAGCCGGCGGCGTTTCCGCCACCGGCTTTTCGTCACCCGGTTACTGACATCACTCCCAATAGTGAGGAGCTTTGTAATAGTCGTAAGCGCGCGTCCTTAGATCGCTGTCGTTTTTGGTGATGTCTTCCAGGCGTGAGGTAGGCGCGTTTTCGAGAACATCCTGCGAGAGCGGCACGATATATCCGCCCTTGTCGGGATTGTAATCGAGAACCGACCAGGGAACCGGGTGGTATTTCTCACCCATTCCGAGGATACCGCCGAAACCGAGAACCGCGAACATGATGTTGTTCGACATCTTGTCCAGCACGATATCCTCGACGTGGCCGATCTTGTCGCCCGTTGTGTTGTAGACCGAGGTTCCCTTCACTTTGGAGGAAAGGATTGCTCGCGTGTGGCCGCTTGGTGTGGGCATGTTGGCACTCCCATTGGTTACATGAGCCTAACTGCCGAGCGCCGCGATTGTTCCGCCACGCCTCACGGCTTTGCGCGATCCAGCATTTTTTCCAGCGTCTGCAACTCATCGGCTTCGCGCGACGGTTTATCCCAGCGCAGGCGATTGATACGCGGGAACCGCATGGCGACGCCGGATTTGTGCCGGGTTGAACGCTGCAGGCCTTCGAACGCGATTTCCAGCACAAGACCGAAATCCTTGTCGGCACGCACCGAACGCACGGGCCCGAAGCGTTCGACCGTGTTGTCGCGCACGAATTTGTCGATCTGGCGAAGTTCCTCATCCGTAAAGCCGAAATAGGCCTTGCCCACCGGCGTCAGCATGCGTGCGCCAGCTTCATCCTGCCGCCATACACCGAAAGTGTAGTCGGAATAGAAGCTCGATCTTTTGCCGTGGCCGCGCTGCGCGTACATCAGCACAGCGTCGATCAGGAAAGGATCGCGCTTCCATTTGAACCAGGGCCCCTTGGGGCGGCCTGCTTCATAGATCGAATCCCAGCGTTTGAGCATCAGCCCTTCGGCGGATTGCGGATCGCCTTCAGGTGGATTTGCGCGCAGTGCGCGCAAGGCCTCCCAACTTTCAAACGGTTGCAGCGGCGAAAGGTCGATGCGGGCAGAGGCCGCCTCGCGCACAAACAGTTCCAGTTGCACGCGGCGCTGGCGGAATGGCAGGTGGCGAAGATCGGTCTCGCCGTGGAGCAACAGATCGTAGGCGCGGATCGAGGCGGGATATTTGACGAGCAGTTTCGCATCCGCCGCCTTGCGGTTGAGCCGTTGCTGAAGGTCGCCGAATGCTGCAACTTTTCCATCCCGCATCACCAGCAATTCGCCATCGATCACGCCTTCGAAGCTCATCGCCTCCAGCACATCGGGGAAGGCATGTGAGATATCATCCGCGGTGCGGGTGTAGAGGCGGCGCGCCCCGCGTTCGTTCACCGCCTGTACGCGGACGCCATCCCATTTCCATTCGGCGGCATAATCGTTCGCATCGAGTTTGGCGAAATCGGTTTCCTCGTCGATGGCCTGCGCCAGCATCACCGGGCGGAAGCGGCCGGGTGCATCTGCGGAAGGCTTTTCGCTGCGCTTTTCGAGCCAGGCAAAAAGATCTTCATAAGGGGCCGATTGTGTGTGCCAGACTTCCTCGACCTCCGACACCGGCACATCGCCCATATCGGCCGCTGCCTGTTTGGCGAGCCGCGCCGAAACGCCCACGCGCAATCCGCCGGTAACGAGTTTCAAAAGCGCCCAGCGTTCGTTCGCATCCAGCGCATCGAGCCAGCCTTCGAGCAAAGCCTGCACCTGCGCGCGCGTGGCGGTGCGCAAAGCCTCGATCACTTCGGAGAATTCGGGCGCGCGGTTGGCGCCGTGTTTTGCAGGCCAGATAAGCGCCACGGTTTCGGCCAGGTCGCCGACATAATCATAAGAGAGACGAAACAATTCCGGGTCGCAGCGTTCCTCGACCGCCTTGCGGATGAAGGCAGGCTTGGCAGCGGCAAATGAAAGCCCGCCCGTCAACGCCGCGAGCGCCCAGCCGCGTTCGGGATCGGGGGCCACCCGCAGATAATCCCGCACCAGCACCAGCTTCGCATTGCGCGAAGGCGTGAACGAAAGCCGGTCCAGGAGATTGGCGAAGGCCCGCATCAATTCTCTTCTTCTTCATACCCCACAAGCGACAGGGCGCGTGCGCGAATGCCTTCGAGGCTGGCCCAGCGCAGCAACGCTTCTTCTTCCCCATGCGTCACCCACAATTCGCCGGGGTTCACCTGGCTGATCGTGGTGGTCAGTTCGTCCCAATCGGCGTGGTCGGAAATGACAAGCGGCAGTTCCACGCCGCGCTGGCGGGCGCGTGCGCGCACGCCCATCCAGCCGGAAGCAAACGCGGCAACCGGATCGGGAAAGCGCCGCGCCCAGCGATCGGCCACCGCAGACGGCGGCGCGATGACGATGGCGCCTTCGAAATCCTTCTTGCGATCGGTGGTGGCGGGCGCGAGCGGGCCGAGCGCCACGCCGAACGATTCATAAAGATCGTTCAACCGCTGCATCGCGCCATGCACATAAATGGTTTGCGCGTACCCCGCCTCGCGCAGCAGGCAGACGATGCGTTGCGCCTTGCCGAGCGCATAGGCGCCGACAAGATGCGTGCGGCCGGGAAATTGCGCCACGGACCGCAGCAGCTTTTCCATTTCGCCGCGATCATCGGGATGGCGGAACACGGGCAAGCCGAACGTCGCCTCCGACACGAAGACGTCGCACGGCACGGGCACGAACGCCGGACAGGTGGGATCGCGGCGGCGCTTGTAATCGCCGGAGACGACAATCCGGCAATCCTTCCAGCGCACCGCTGCCTGCGCCGAACCCAGAATATGGCCCGCCGGATGCAACTCGATCTCCACGCCGTTGTGAACGATGGGCGCGCCATAGGCCAGGGCCTGCGTCTCGCTCGCGAATTCCGCGCCATAGCGCGCTTCCATGATGGCCAGCGTTTCGGCAGTGGCCAGCACCGCGCCATGGCCCGAACGGGCATGATCGGCATGGCCATGGGTGATGACGGCGCGCGCCACCGGCCGCACCGGATCGACGTAAAAATCTCCCGGCGGGCAATAGAGCCCTGCCGGCGTGGGGCAAAGCAGCATTTCAGGCTTTATCATGGTGCCAATATGGGGTTCGGAGCGCGGCATTCCAAAGCCAAACGCGCGAGGCGCTTGATCGTGCGGTCGGCCCGCTGCTTACATGGGGTTTGCGGGGGCCAGATGCAGCCAAAACAGACACGCAAGACGGATGGGCCGCCAAAGCCCCGGCTGGTGCTGCGCTTTGGCATCAGCGGCCACCGGACACTTGCCGAGGCGGACACCACGCGCATCCAAGAAGCCCTCGCCAGCCTGTTCGGGGCGGCGCGCGAGGAGCTGGAAAAACTGAGCGCGAAGCATCGCGAGTTGTTCGCGGGCGATGGCGCGACGTTGCGGCTGATCTCCCCGCTGGCGGAAGGATCGGACAGGATCGCGGCGGAAGCAGCACTCGCCAGAGGTTTCGTCCTCGAATGCCCGCTTCCGTTTGCGCGCGATCTTTACGAAGCGGATTTCGGGAGCGAGGCATCGCGCAAGGCATTTCATGGCCTGCTCGCGCGCGCCTCCAACGTGTTCGAACTCGAAGAAACGCGCGGCACGGATGACAACCGCGCCTACGAGGCCGTGGGCCTGATGACGCTGCGCCAATGCGACATCCTGATCGCGGTCTGGAACGGCAAACCCGCCGAAGGCCGCGGCGGCACAGCCGAGATTGTTTCCCACGCCATCGATTCCAATATTCCGATCATCTGGATTCATTCCGAAAAGATCACGCCGCCGAAATTGCTGCGGCCCGCCCCGATGGGCACACGCGATCCTGCGCAGATTCCCGCGGACGACCTGAGCGATGCCGTGCTTCAAACCCTGCTGCGCGCGATGGTGCTGCCACCCGACGATCCCAAGCGGCGCGTGTGGCGCGCGCCGTCCAGACGGTTGCAGCAGTATTGGGATGAAAGGCAGAAGCGCTTCACGCCCGCAATCTTTTATGCGCTGCTTCAGATGCTGGTGCTCATCCGTTTCGTGCACATGAGCGATTTCCGCGTACCGGATTATGTCGCTTCGGTGCGCACGCAATGGCGGGAGTATTGGCGCATTCTGCCGCCGATCTCGGAAAATTCGCGCCTGAAACTGCAATCGGTTCTGGAGCCCGCTTTTGGCTGGGCAGATGGGCTCGCGTCTTATTATGTGCGCATCTATCGCAGTTCCTATGTGCTGAGCTTCATACTGGCGGCGGGTGCTGCCGGTATCTCGCTGCTTGGATTATGGGCGGAGAAGAAGCACAACATTCTTTTTGGCGCCGAATTTCTGGCGATGACAACCATCATCCTCGTCGTATTGTATGGCGTTCGGAAAGGCTGGCACGATCGCTGGATAGACTATCGGCATCTGGCCGAACTTCTCCGGCAGATGCGCGTGCTGACACTTACCGGATCGAGCACGCCTGAAATCCGCCAGACCGCCCACACCGGCGAAGCAACAGGCGATTCGGGTACGGCCTGGGTGGGCTGGTATTATCGCGCGATTGTGCGCGATATCGGCATGGTAGGAGCGCGCGCCGATGCCGCTTACGCGCAATCGGTCGCGCAATCGGTGCGCAAGACCGAGCTGCACGAACAGACACAGTATCACCGCAGCACCGAAAACCTTTCGCAAAAGCTCGATATCCGGCTCGATCTGGCGGGCCGCGTCTTGTTCGTTTCGACCGCGCTCGTGTGCGCGTTCTACCTCGCCGAAAGCTGGGCGGCTCCGCAATGGGTCACCGAAAGCCGGGTGAAGCTGGAAATCTTCCTTGCGTCGTTCATGCCCGCATCAGGTGCGGCACTTTATGGCATTCGGGTGCAGGGCGAATTCGGCCGCGTCGCCCGCCGAGCGCGCCACATGAAAGAACAGCTCTCCCGGATATCGGCCTCGCTGGAAGCCGACGCCGTCAAGGGAACGCTCACGCTGTCGCGTGTTTCGTTCCTCACCGAAAAGGCGGCACAGGCCATGGCGCTGGATGTGACCGACTGGCGCTTTGTGTTTCGCGACAAACCGCTCACCCTGCCGGCATGACCATGCAGACCTCTCTCTTCCGCTCCCGGGACTGGTTCGTCATCGCGCCGCTTTTGCTGGCGGGATTGCTGCTCGGTTTCTGGGGCTTCGAAATATGCGGGGGCCAGTGCCTCGTCACTTCGCCGTTCGGCGCGCTGTTCAAGGCAATCGGCCTCATCAAGGCCACCGGCAATTTCTCGCTCGGCAAAGATCCATGGCAGCTTGTCGTGGCGCAGGTGCTGCTGCCGCTTTCGGCGCTGGCGGGCGGCATCAAGCTTGTTTTGCAGAACCTGCGCCGCGACATGCGCGTGGCGCTGGCGCGGCGCGCGCGCGGCCATGTCATCGTGTGCGGGCTTGGCGATGCGGGCCGCCAGGTGGTGGAGAACCTGCGCAATGCCGGCCAGCGCGTGGTGGCCATCACGCTCGACAGCGACAGCCCAAATGCGCTTGCCGCCGAAGCGCGCGGCGTCGCCGTTCTCAAGGGCGATGGCGTGCAGCCCAACATGCTGAAACTCGCAGGCCTTGCCCATGCAAGGGCACTGGTGCTCGCCACAGGATCCGACGGCACCAATATCGAGATCGGGCTTCGCGCGCGTGCCTTCATGGACGGGCTCACCGGCCGCAACGACCCAATCACCATCCTGCCCGAATTGAGCAGCGAATGGCTTTACGACGAAGTGCTCACGCACCGGGCGGCCACACTCGGTTCGCGCGCCGCAGAGTTTCGCCTTTTCAATCTCAATGCCGATGCGGCGCGCCTGCTGCTGCGCGCGCCCGCCTTCCGCGCGCACGACATGAAAGCCGACACGCCGTATCTGGCGGTCGCAGGGTTCGGACAGATGGCTTCCGAATTCCTGTTGCAGGCCGCGCGCGGCAATTACGCCCTGCCGGGACAACGGCTTTCGGTCGCGGCACTCGACCGGCGCGGCGAAGAAAGCCTTGCCGCATTCAAGACGCGCTTTCCCGAATTGTCGGCGATGATGGATATTTCGTGTGCGCCCTGCTCCTTCATCGCAGGCGATGCCACCGCTTCCGCTGCCATCGAAAAAGTTCTCGACAACGAAAACCTGCGCGCGGCCATCGTGACGCTGAAGGAAGATGACGCGGCCCTCCACACCGCCATCGAAATGCGCAAATGCCTCGACCGCAGCGGACGTTACGGCGTGCCGGTGTTCGTGCGGTTGCGCCAGCAGCAGATGCTGGGTGCGTTCATGGCGCGGATCGAAGGCGATTCCCTTTTGCCGGACCGTTTCACGCCGTTTGGAAGCCTTGCCGAACTCACCCATCCCGACCGGCTGTTCGGCCAGTCGCTCGACACGCTGGCGCGCGCCGCCCACGAAATGTATCTCAAGGATGCGCCGCAGGGGCAGGCATCTTCCGTGCCGTGGGAATTGCTGCCCGAACGCTTCAAGCAATCCAACCGCGCCTTCACCGATCACATCCAGACGAAGCTCAATGCGCTCGGTATGCGGCTCGTGCCGCTGAAAGGCGAACGCATTGCCTTCAGCGACGCCGAAATCGAAACGCTGGCGCAGATGGAGCATTACCGCTGGAGCATTGCCCAGCGCGCGGCGGGCTGGCGCCATGGCGCGGTGCGCAACGATTATCTGCGTCAGCACCCGCTGCTGGTCGATTGGGCAGCGTTGCCGGAAAGTGCGCGCCAGGGCAATCGCGAGATGGTGCGCGGCATTCCGGCCATCGCCGAAATGGCGGGCCAATCCATCCGCCGCGACCGGACGCTTGTGGCCAGCGGCACGACCCTTGCCACGCTCGACACGCTCGCGCCCAGCGAGCACGCCGTCATCCTTGCGGACGGGACGGATGCCGCTTCGTGGGAGGTGGCGCGAACGGCGCGGGAAAAATACGGCGCGACCATCCGAATCCTCTGGCACGAAGGCCGCCCGCCGCCGACCATTCCGGGCAGCGGCATGGCGGGCGCGGTGGAAGGCTGGATCGGCGAGGCCGAGATGGCGCGTCTTTCTGCCTAACTTGCCCAAATCGCCCGCCACTTTTAACGTGACGTAACGGGCCGGGGCATTCATGGCGCACGACGTCTTCATTTCCTATTCGTCGAAAGACAAACCGGCGGCGGACGCGACCTGCGCGGTGCTGGAATCCAAAGGCATCCGCTGCTGGATGGCCCCGCGCGACATCACGCCGGGCGCGGATTGGGGCGAGACGATCGTTGACGCGATCCATAGCTCGCGCGCGCTTGTGCTTGTTTTTTCGGCAAACGCCAATCTGTCGCCGCAGATCAAGCGCGAGGTCGAGCGCGCGGTAAACAAGGGCATTCCCATCATTCCGCTGCGCATCGAAAACGTGATGCCTGCGAAGTCTCTCGAATATTTTCTTTCCACGCCGCATTGGCTCGATGCGTTCACGCCGCCGCTCGAACATCATCTGAATTATCTGGCAGAAGTCATCCAGCAGATATTGAAGGGCGAAGCCCCGCCTCCTCCTCCGCCGCCACCACCCAAGCCTTTCGACGGCATCGACCGGCGCGTGCTGATCGGCGGCGGCGTCGGCGGCGCTGTTGTGCTCGGCGGATTGGGTTGGCTGCTGCTTGGCCCTTCGACACCGCCAAGTTTTGTCGGAAAATGGGCGGTAGAAAAGATCGAAGCTGCCGATGGACTGCAAAGTCCGTTTGGGGCTTTTTCGATCAGTGTGTTCTTTCGGGCGGCGGTGAAAGGCAACAAACTCGATGGCAGTTTCGAAGTCGCCGATCTGGGCCAGTACAAATATGTCTTCAGCGGCGAAGACACGGGAACGGCGAAGCCGAACGGTGCAGGCAAGATGATCCTGACCTCGGATATCACCCACGATCCCGTGAATTTCGACTATATCGCGATGAGCCCCGCGCAATACGGCGCATATGCGCCGACACTTGGCGGAAAATCGACCGATGGCGCGATCGCACTGTCAGGGTCGGCGGGTGCACAATCCACGCTTGTCGGCATTTCGGACGGCAAGCCGGGAGAGGAACTCGCCCCCGTCATCGGGCATTGGTACACCGACACGCCGGCCAATCCCGCCATCGGCGCGGTGAAGACATCCCTCGATATCACCCATGACGGCCGCTATCGCTATCGTTTCCACATTTCGGAATCCGGCATGTGGCAGGCGGCCGACGGCAAATGGACGCGCACCGCGCAGCAGGGCGGCATGCCCGTTTCGGGAACATACAAGTTCGACGGGCATGACAGGGTGACTTGCGCCGCCGCCACCGGCATCACGGTGTGGAAGCGCGTGGAATAACGCCTCTTTAGCGCGTGACAAAGCCTGCGAAACAACGTCAAATGTCTTTGTGACGGGGCCTGATTTACGGAAGCGAGACTGAATGTCCGTTCGCCCGCGTTTGCTCGCGCTGGAAACAGCCGTTCCCCCTTACACACTCAACCAGAAGGACGTTGCGGTTCGCGCGGCAAATCTTTTTCGCGGACGCAAGGATATCGACCGCCTGCTGCCCGTGTTCGAGAACACCGGTATCGAGCAGCGTTATTCCTGTGTGCCGATAGACTGGTACACCGAGCCCCATGGCTGGAAGGATCGCAACGAGCTTTACATCGAGCATTCCCTCGCCCTGTTCGAGAAGATCACCGAGGATTGCCTGAAGGCGGCGAAGCTTGCGCGCGAGGACATCGGTGCAATCGTCGTTTCCTCCACCACCGGCATCGCCACACCCAGCCTCGATGCGCTGCTTGTCGAACGCATGGGCCTCAGGCGCGATATCGTGCGGCTGCCGATCTTCGGGCTTGGTTGCGCGGGCAGCGTGTTGGGCATGGCGCGCGCGGCATCGCTTGCGCAATCCATGCCGGGCACCAATGTCCTGTTCCTGGTGGTCGAGCTTTGCGCGCTCACCTTCCGCAAGGATGACGTGAGCAAGAGCAATATCGTGGCGACCGCCCTTTTCGGCGATGGGGCGGCGGGCGCGATCCTCTGCACCGAAGGCGATGGCCCCGAGATCGGTGCGACCGGCGAATATACCTGGACCAATTCGCTCGACATCATGGGATGGGAAATCGAGGAAGACGGTTTGAAGGCGCGCTTCCTCACCTCCATTCCCGGTCTCGTCGCGCGCGACTTCCGAAAGATCGCAGGCGAATTCGCACGCAAGAACGATATCGACCTGACGGACATCGATGCGTTTGCCTGCCACCCGGGCGGTGCGAAGGTTCTGGACGCGCTGGAAGACGCGCTCTCGCTGGAACGCGGCGCGCTCGAAGACAGCCGGGCGACATTGCGCGACTATGGCAACATGTCGGCTGCCACCGCGATGTTCGTGTTGAAACGGATGAACGACCGCGGCAAGCGCGAACGCCGGATGATGACGGCGCTTGGGCCGGGATTTTCCTGCGGCTTCGTGATGCTGGAGGGGCGATGATCTGGGCTTACGCCATCATCGCGCTCGTCTCCTTTCAACGCCTGGCCGAATTGCCTTACGCCGCGCGCAACACCAAACGCCTGCTGGCACAAGGCGGCGTCGAGGTGGGCCGTGCGCACTATCCGCTGTTCATCGTTTTACACGCGGGCTGGCTGATCGCCATCGCGCTGGCACTTCCGCCGCAACCGCCGATCTACTGGCCTGTTTCTTGGCGCCTATGTGGTGCTCGAACTTCTGCGGGTCTGGGTTCTGGTGACGCTCGGCCCTTATTGGACGACGCGCATCATCACCCTGCCCGACGCGCCGCTGGTCGAAACCGGGCCCTTATCGCTATCTCCGCCACCCGAATTACTGGATTGTGGTGGGCGAAGTGGCGCTGTTGCCGCTGGTGTTCGGCGAAACAGCGATTGCGATTATCTTCTCGCTTCTCAACGCCGCTCTTTTGTTTTGGCGCATACGGATCGAGAATGCGGCCCTCGCCACCCGCCGGGCAGCATTGCCGGATGCCTTCGCAAGGCCGGGTTGAGCAACTAGGGGAGGCACGTTTCATGGCTGCCTTGCGCTATTCGGGGCCATTCCTGTTTCTCGCCTCGATTCCCCTTTTGCACGCATGGGCGCCGGCTGCCCCTTTCGCGACGGTTGGGCTAATCCTCTTTTCGCTGGTTCTCGCCGAACGATATTCCGGGGCGGGTGCAGGGCGACCAGAAGAAGCCCGAACCGGCCACCTGCTTCCCATTCTCTATATCCCCGTACAGCTTGCCGTCACGCTATGGGCTGCACACCGCGCGCCGGATGCCACCGCGTGGGAGTTTGCAAGCCTTGCGATTTCTGTCGGCGCCACCACCGGCATTTTCGGCGTGCTGGCCGCACACGAGATGGTGCACAACCCATCGCGGGCAAAACGTACATACGGCAAGCTCATGCTGAGCGGCATGACCTATCGCCATTTCGCCATCGCCCATGTCTATGGCCATCACCGCTGGGCCGGAACCGAGCGCGATGCCTCCACCGCACGGCGCGGCGAAAACCTCTATGCCTTCTTCCTGCGCACATTGGTGCGGCAGGTTGCGATGGCATTTGAATTCGAGCAGCACCGCTGCGGCAGAAAATCATTTCCGCTTTTGCGCAACCGCGTTTTGCACGACGCCGCCATCATGGCCGCGATCTATGCAACGCTTTATATCTTCTGGGGGCCCTGGGCCGCGCTGTTTCTGGCACTGGAAAGCTTCGTCGGGATCTTCGTCCTGGAAGTCTTCAACTATGTCGCCCATTACGGGCTGATGCGCGGACGCGGCGCGGGCGGCGCGCTTGAGCCGATGAGCCATCGCCACGCCTGGAATTCCAGCGCCCCCGCCGCCAACCTGCTGATCTTCAACATGGGCCGCCACAGCGATCATCATGCGCGCGCGGCCGCCATTTACGAAACGCTCGAGCCGATGGACGGCGCACCCGAACTTCCCGCAAGCTATGCCGGAAGCATCGTCATGGCGCTGATCCCGCCGCTGTGGCGGCGCGTGATGGACGGCGAACTCGAACGCATCGAAGCCTCGCCAAACGCCTATCCTGCCTGAACCAGCCGGAGACGATCCGATCCCGACCGACGCGAAAGAAAGCCCGATCTCCTTCACCGCATGGCTCGGCTTTGTTGCCATGTGCGTGGGCATGTTCATGGCGATCCTCGACATTCAAGTCGTGGCAAGTTCGCTGCCCGCGATGGCCGAGGCGCTCGACATCGCCGAAGACAAGCTCTCCTGGATCCAGACGAGCTACCTGATTGCCGAAATCATCGCGATCCCGCTCACGGGCTTTCTCACCCGCGCGGTCAGCGTGCGCTGGCTGTTTGCGGTCTCGACTGCGGCTTTCACGCTTGCCAGCATCGGCTGCGCCATGAGCGACAATTTCGCGGAGCTCATCGCCCTGCGCACCATTCAGGGGTTCTGCGGCGGCGCGCTGATCCCCACCGTCTTCACCACCATCTTCGTGCTGTTCGAAGGCAAGCGTGAGGCGCTTGCCACCACCATCGCAGGCTCCTTCGCGATGATCGCGCCGACCCTGGGGCCCGCGTTCGGCGGCTGGCTGACCGAAAGCTATTCGTGGCACGCGATCTTCCTCATCAACGTGATCACCGGGGATCGTCGTCACCGCCATTGTCGTTGCCACGGTTCGGGTGGGCGAACCGAACTGGAAGCTGCTGAAGCATATCGATTACATCACAGTGATACTTGCCGCGATCTTCCTTGCAAGCCTCGAGCTCGTGCTGAAGGAAGGCCCCAAGCGGCACTGGAGCGGAGAATATGTTTATGTATTGCTGGCGATCTGCGTGTCTCCTGCGCGGTCACGATCCAGCAATGCCTTGCGCGCAAGGAGCCCTTCGTAAACCTGCGCCGTTTCCGCGATCGCTCGTTCACCGTTGGCTGCATTCTAAGCTTCGTGCTGGGTTTTGGCCTTTTCAGCGCCACCTATATGACGCCGGTTTTCCTGGGTTTCGTGCGGGGCCATACGGCGCTCGATATCGGCAAGATCATGATCGTGGCGGGCGCCGCGCAATTGCTGGCCGCACCTTTTGCCGCCTATCTCGAAACCCGGCATCGACGCGCGCAAGCTCGCCTTCGCGGGATATGCGGTGTTCGCGGCAGGCCTCATTCTCAACGGTTTCCAGACACCCCGATGGGATTTCGGCGAATTCTTCTGGCCGCAGGTTTTGAGGGGCGTGGCGATCATGTTCTGTCTTCTGCCCTCCACGCGGCTTGCGCTCGACGGTTGGCCCAAGGACCAGCTTTCGGATGCGAGCGCGCTGTTCAACCTGATGCGCAATCTGGGCGGCGCCATCGGGATCGCGCTGGTCGATACCGTTGTCGAGCAGCGCACCCCCGGTCATGCCGCAAACACTTGTCGCCCATCTTCAGGCGGGAAGCCGCAAGACGGCGGAATTCGTCGGCCTCCCGCTGCAATATTTCCATGAAAAGGCGCTTGGGCCGGTGGATGCGTTCACCAAATCCCTTGTCGAACCACTGGTACGAAAAGCAGGCCTCACCCTTTCGTTCAACGAGGCGTGGCTGATGATCGGTGCCCTGTTTGTGCTTTGCCTGCCGGTGCTGTTGCTCGCAACACGCGCGCGGCCCGATCGCGGCTGATCATCCGCCGACCACCACGATGGCCCCTTTCCATTTTTCCAGCAGCGCGCTGGTGGTTTTCCCGAAATAGAGGATGTCACCCACCCGTCCGGTTCGCGCCGATCACGATCAAATTGGCCTTTATCTTCTTCGCCTCTTCGAGAATGGCTTCATCGGGCGAGGCTTCGAGATGGATCGCAGGCGTGATCTCGTGGCCGTAGCGCTTGGCGAGCGCCTTCACATCGTCGAGCACCGCTTTCTCCGCCCTGCGGCTGGCGGAGGACCGGCGCGCTTTCCGGCCGGAGGAAGGTTCGAGACCGCGATCTGCGACATGCAGCGCCGTGACGTTGGTGCCTTCGGCGGATGCCATCGCCAAGCGCAATCTCCACGCCGCGCCGCGAAAGCTTCCGTGCCGTTCACAGGCACAAGAATATTGTATCCCGCCTGTTCGGCCGCATCTTCATAATCGCCTGTCATCACAATGCCCATCGGGCCCTCGAAACTCCGACACCGCATCGCTGAGTTGGCGGGAGAACGCGCCCTTTGCATCGCGCATCTTCTCGACGCCGACAAACAGGAAATCATAACCCTTTTTGGCCTCGTTGCTCACGGCCTCTTCGGACTTCGGAGCTTCGCGCCGGGTGATATCGACCTTGCGAGGCTTGTCTTCGCCCTTTTCCGTTTCGGCGCTTTTGCTGGATTGCTTGGCGGCGCATTTCACCACCCGCTCGAAATCGATGCTGCCGAATGCCTTGTCTTCCCTTTTGTTGATTTCGAGCACTGTGAGCGGCATGCCGCGCTGACCGGCGACGAAGCCCGCGATGTGGGTGGCGAATTTTCCGTTCAAACTGTCATCCACCGCCACCAGTAACCGCTCGAACCGGCTGACAAAGCCCTTGGCGTCGAGCTCTTCTTTCTCGAGACGGGCCTCTTCTTCCTTGCCCGGCGGCAAGCGCGCCAACGCCCAGCGCAGCATCGGCGGCATGGCGGTCGTGGTAATGACGGCCATGGTCACGATCATGGTGAAAAGATCCTGCGTCAGCGCGCCCATCGAAAGGCCGATGGTGGCGACAATTACCTCGGTCGAACCGCGCGCATTCATGCCGCAACCAACCGCGAGCCCTTCACGCGCGGAAAGCCCGCTTGCAAGGGCGCCGACAAAGGCGCCCGCAAACTTGCCCAAACTCGCGATGGCCACGAGGCCAATTGTTAGCAGCGCAAGCGTCGGGTCCTTCAAAATGGTGAGATCGGCGGAAAGGCCGGAGAGTCCGAAGAACACCGGCATGAACAGCGCCACGATCAATCCGCGCACCTGCTGCTGGATATGTTCGGTAAGGATGGGGGATTCGCCCACCAGAACGCCCGCGATGAACGCGCCCAGAACGGTATGCACGCCAATGAGATCGGTGGTGATCGCCATCGCGCCCATCACCACCAGGATCGCGCTGACAACGGCGAATTCGCTCTCGAACGTGTCGTTCACCCAGCGGATCAGCCAGAACACCAGCCTGCGCCCGATGGTGAAGCTGAACCCCAGGAACAACGCCACGCCAACCACGGTCTTCGCGAGCGGCCCCGCCGCCACGCCGCCTGCGGTTGCGATGCCAAGCGTCACGGCGATGATGATCCAGCCGACCGTATCTTCCATGATCGCGGAAGCCACGATGATCTGGCCGAGATCGCGCCGCATGAAATTCATCTCGCGGATCACCATGGCCACGATCTTGATGGAAGAGATCGAAAGTGCGGTGCCGAGAAACAACGCCGCCACGATCCGCTGCTGCGGATCGGCCAGCATCGACGACGGCAGAAATTCCCCCAGCGTGAAACCGCAGGCAAACGGCACGGCAACGCCCGCTGCCGTGATGGCGAACGATTTGCCGCCAACCTTGCGGGCAAGCGCCAGATCGGTCTCCATGCCGGTCAGCAGCAGCAGCATGAGGATGCCGAGCTGCGATACCGCATCGATCATGCTTTTCTGCTGGACGCTATGCGGAAAGACAAAAGCCTGCGCTTGCGGCCACACCCAGCCAAACAGCGAAGGCCCGAGGATAAGGCCTGCCAGCAACTGCCCAACAACCGCTGGCTGGCCGAAGCGCTGCATGACTTCGCCCAAAAGGCGGCCCACCAGGATCAGCAACACGATCTGGGCGATGAGCAATGTCTCTGCGGAACCTGTGCCGACGGGCTTTCCGCCGCCTGTCGCCAATGCCAGCGTGGGCAGCGTCGCCAACGCCGCCACGGCTGCGAAAACGATCTTCGCCTTCAAAGGCCCCTCGCCATACCTGCCCGCATGAAACGTCTCAGGTTCCGCCGGGTTCCTGATCTGGCCTGATAGCGAATGCGGAGCGTAGAAATCGCAATTTTAGGCGTTCACCACCATGCCCGGCTGGGCAGCCGTGCGAACAATCGCTTCCGGCTGCGTCGCGGCTTCACCGCCCAACGCGCGCGCGGCGATGCGCCGTTCGATCCAGCGCATCGCGCAATCCAGCACCAGATCGTGCTTTTGCCATTGCAACAGAAGATGCGGGCCACCTTCGAACAAAGCCCACTCCTTCTTGCCCGCCACGCGCTGGTGCAGCGCCCAGATGCAGGCCTGCCGCAGAACATCATCGCGCGAGCCCATCATGGTGAGCACCGGCATCGTCACTTCGTTCGCGCGCTCGACCGAACTCTTGCCGAGCTTGACGAGACCGAACAGCAGATCCGGGCGCACGCCGCGCAGGATCATGGGGTCGAACAGTAGCCGTATGGCGGCGGCCGAGGTGAGATCCTTGCCGCTCAACCGCTCGATCACGATTTCGAATTCGGGCGCGAAATAATTGATGGCGCGCGCAAGCCAGCTCATCAGCAGCCGCCAGAAGGTGGAGGCAAGGGCACCCGGCGCAACCAGGATCAACCCATCGGCCGCGATATGCTCGCGCACCGCAGCCTGCACCGCCATGGCGCCCCCCATGCTTTCGCCGATAATGAAGGCGGGAATTTCCTGGCCGGCTCGCTTGCGCAGCAGCGCCAACGCTTCGGCCACATCCTTTGCCATGCGCTTCTTGCCGCGCCAGCGCCCGCGTTTTTCGTTGCCGCCGAAACCGCGCTGGTCATAGGCAAAAACCGAAAACCCCATGCGGATCAATTTGGGCGCTACTTCATCGAAAGCGCCCGAATAATCGCACGCGCCATGCAGCATCAGGATGGCGGCTCTCGCGGTACCCTGGGCTGGCCAGTAGCGATAAGGCAATTGCGCGCCGTCGGAGACTGTCATCTTTCCGCACAGCACATGCGTATCGAGGGCGGCAAGCGCCCAGCGCATATCGCGAACCCGCGCTTTCCACGGCGTGAAACGGCGAAATGCCAGCCTGAATGTACCGCCCATGACGGTGCCCGGGACTCCCAATCGGGAATCAAAACGCGCGCCACCGGACGAAGGTTCCACCCATGCCGAAACGGCCGCATGGCAGACCACGCAGCCGTTCAAGCCATTTGACCATCGATTCAGTGGCGGGCCTTCGCCTTGCCCTTTTCCTCGGCCGCGCGGAGCTTTTCGCCTTCGGGCCCTTCGAGCGCCTTTTCGGCATTCCTGGCATATTTGGGGATTTCGGCCTTTTTCTCGGCGATGAATTTTTCCGTGCGTTTATCGTAGTCACGCGCCGCTTCGTAATTGCCTTCGCCGTGAACCTTGTCGCCTTTGGGAATTTTCTTGCTGTCGGTCATTGATACCTCCTTATGGTCCTGTAACAGCGCGCGCCGCCGCCAACCCCATGACGAGCAGCACCACAAAGATCGCCAGGAAGATGAAGAACAGGAATTTCGCGATCGCGATGGACGCGCCCGCAAGGCTGGTGAAGCCCAGAACGCCGGCGATCAATCCGATCACCAGAAACACCAAAGCCCATCTCAACATGGAATACCTCCGTCCGTTGGCGAAGGAACGCATGGCCGCGCGCAGAAGTTCCGCACCGCCGGTTCGGAACCTTTTGACCCGATGGCCTGTTATCTCAGCGTCTTGGAAAAACGGGGATTTTGAAAATGTCTCTTCTTCTTCTGATTATTATAGTGGTGCTGGTTCTTGGCGCGCTGCCTTCCTGGCCTTACAGCCGCAGCTGGGGCTATGGTCCTTCCGGCGGGTTGGGTTTGATCCTGGTCATCATTCTCATTCTCGTTTTGATGGGCCGCATCTAGCGGTTTTGCAGGAGTAGGGCCGCAATGGCTCGCCTTTCCGCCTATAACGCCAAGCGCGATTTCGGACGCACGTCCGAACCGCGCGGGCGTGTGGGCAGGGGCAAATCGCAGCGTTTCGTGATCCAGCGCCACGATGCGACGCGATTGCATTTCGATTTCCGCCTCGAACTCGATGGCGTCTACAAATCATGGGCTGTGACCAAGGTGCCGTCGCTCGATCCCGCGACAAAGCGGCTGGCGGTCGAAGTGGAAGACCACCCGCTCGATTACGGCACGTTCGAGGGCACGATCCCGCAAGGCGAATATGGCGGCGGCACGGTGCAGCTATGGGACAAAGGCACCTGGAAAAGCCAATCCGACAAGCCGCCCGCGCGCGATCTGGAAAAAGGCCAGCTCAAGATTGTCTTGAGCGGCGAGCGATTGAAAGGCGGCTGGGCGTTGGTGCGTCTGCGCGATGATGCGCGCAAACCGGGCCGCAAACTTCGCCACAACTGGCTGCTCATCAAGGAGCGCGATGACGAAGCCCGTCCCGGCGAACCGGATACCTTGCTGGAAGAAGATACGTCGGTGAAATCCGGCCGCACGCTGGAAGAGATCGCCGAAAAATCGCGCAGTGTTTGGCATTCCAACAAAGCCGCGACGACGACCAAGAAAGTGGCCGCAGTGCGCAAGGCGCCAAAACCCACCGCAAAAAAAAAGACTCCCGCGCGCAAACGCAAAACAAGCGCGTAAGAACTCCCGAATTCGTCGAACCTGAACTCTGCGAAAATCGTCGCCAGCCCGCCGGGCAGCGCGGACTGGGGCATGAAGTGAAGTTCGACGGTTACCGGATGCAGGCCCGCGTGGAAAATGGCCGCGCGATATTGCGCACGCGCAAGAAGCTCGATTGGTCTGCACGCTTTCCCGAAATCGCCAAGGATTGCGGCGTGCTGCCCGATGGCATCTACGACGGCGAAATCGTGGCGCTCGACAAGGATGGCGTCGCCGATTTTGCGATGCTGCAAGCCGCGCTTTCAGACAAGAAGACGGCGAGCCTGGTCTTCTTCCTCTTCGATCTGCCTTTCTTCGAAGGGCTCGATCTTGCGCAATGAGCCGCTGTCAAAACGCAAGGATGCCTTGCGCAAGATCCTGGAAGCCCGCGCCCGCAACATGACGCGGCTGCGCTATGTTTCGCATTTCTCGGCAACGGGAGGCGCGATCCTGGACGCTGCGTGCCGGATGAAACTCGAAGGCATCATCTCCAAGCGGCTCGCCTCGCCCTATCGCGGCGGACGCAATGGCGATTGGACGAAAGCCAAATGCCGCGGCGGGCAGGAAGTGGTGATCGGCGGCTGGTGGGGCGATGCAAACAAGCTTCGCTCGCTGCTGGTGGGCGCCTATCGCGACGGAGAATTCGTCTATCTGGGCCGCGTCGGCACCGGCTTCAATGCGGAGAATTCCGGCGAGGTGTTGAAGCGCCTGTTGCCGCTGCGCCGCAAGACCCCGCCGTTTGCACGTTCTTCGGAGGTGCCGCGCACGCAGGGCATTTACTGGGTCGAACCGAAGCTTGTGGCGGAGACGGAATTCAGCACGATAACCTCGGCAGGTCTTCTCAGGCAGGCAAGCTTCAAGGGCCTGCGCGAAGACAAAAATGCAAAGTCGGTCGTGCCGGAAGAACAGCCCGCCGCAAAACAGCAAGGAGCGCCCGACATGAAGCGCGCAAAGCCAGGAAAGCCTTTGAGCAACAAAGCCATTCGCGTGGCGGGCATCGCCATCAGCCATCCCGACAAGGAATTGTGGCCCGCAGACAAAGGTCACGATGCGGTGACGAAGGCCGATCTCGCCGCGTATTACGAACTCGCTGCGCCGCGATTGCTGCCTTATATCGAGGGCCGACCGGTTTCGCTGGTGCGCGCGCCGGATGGCATCGAAGGCCAGCGATTTTTCCAGCGCCATGTGATGGAAGGAATGCAGGGCACTTCCGCCATCAAAGTGGCGGGCGAGGCCGAAGCCCTATCTGATGGTGGACGATCTGCAGGGCCTGATCGGATTGGCGCAAGCCGGCGGCCTTGAACTCCATCCCTGGGGTTGCAAGAAGGGCGATCCGGAAACGCCTGCCATCCTGATCTTCGATCTCGATCCGGCGCCGGATGTGAAATTCGACACGGTGATCGAAGCCGCCAAAGCGATGCGCGACAAGCTCGCGGCCTGCGGATTGAAGCCTTTCGTGAAAACGACCGGCGGCAAGGGCCTGCATGTCGTCGTGGCGATCAAGGGCACGCCGAAGAAGCCCGCGACATGGAAAGATGCAAAAGCTTTCGCCCGCGACATCTGCCTTTCGCTGGAGCGCGAAGACCCTGCGCATTACACAACCAACATGGCAAAGGCCAAGCGCGGCGGAAAGAATCTTCCTCGATTATCTGCGCAATGATCGCACATCGACTGCCGTTGCCCCCTGGTCGCCGCGCGCGCGGCCGCATGCCACCATCGCGTTGCCGCTCGCATGGAGCCAGTTGAAGCGCGGCCTCGATCCGCAGAATTTCACGATCGCCAATGCGAAGCCGCTTCTGAAGCGCGCCGATCCATGGAAGGATATGGAGAAGAGTGCCGTTTCGCTGGAAGCGGCACGGAAGAAACTGGACGCGAAAGTCTAGCGCGCGCTTTTGCGCTTTGGCTTGGCCTTCGTTGCGCGCGCAGGCGCTTTGCCTTTGTGTTTCAGGCTTTTCTGCAGCGCCGCCATCAGGTCGATCACATTGGTGTCTTCCGGTTCTGGTGCGCTCACGAGCTTTTCGCCCTTTTCCTTTTTACGGATCAATTCGCGCAAGCGCCGTTTCATAGCGATCCTTGAAATCGCCGGTATCGAATGGGCCTTCCTTCTGATCGATGATCTTTTCGGCAATCTCGATCATCTTCTTGTCCGGCTCTGGTCGTGGAAATATCGCGGAAGGCCAGTTCGGGATCGCGCACTTCATCGTGCATGCGAAGCGTATAGGCGATAAGCCCCTTGCCGCGCGGTTCGATGGCCATCAGGCGTTCGCGCGTGTGCATGACGACGCGGCCTAGCGCGATGCGATCGGAATTGGCCATCGCATCGCGGATCACGGTATAGGCTTCGATGCCGGATTCATCGTCCGGCACCAGGAAATAGGGATCGTTCCAATAAAGCCGGTCTATCGTTCCGGCATCCACGAAGCGTTCGATATCGAGCGTGCGGGTGGTTTCGAGTTTCACCTCGTCCAGCTCATCATCGGTCACGATCACATATTCGTCTTTCGAGACCTCGTAGCCTTTCACCAGATCGGCGCGCTCCACGGGCCCCGCATCGGGATCGGTGGGAATCATGCGGATGCGGTTGTTGGTATCGGGATTGATGAGGTGAAACGAAATGTCGTTCGCCCGCGTGGTGGCATTGATCAGCGCCACCGGGCAACTCACCAGCGAAAGCCGCAGATGCCCCTGCCAGGCGGGCCTGCCGCCACGGCGATGGGCCGGCGCATTGTCATTTGCCGAAGGTTTTGGGGCGGCTTTCGTTTTCTTGCGGCGCGTGACCATTGAAACCTCCGGAAACGGGTTGGAACTCGGGGGATTCAACTGGAAGACTACGCCATTGGTTCCGTCAGGCCAGCGCCTTATCGAGGGCGGATCCCAAAACCCTCAGCCCGCTTTCCGCATCGTCGAAATGCAGCCGCAGCGCGCGCCGCTCCCGTTCGTTCAGGACGGCGAAATCGCCGATGGCCTGGGCCTGCTGTACCACGCCGAAACTGATCTTGCGCGCCGGAATGGCGAGATCGCGTTTGGGATCGGCGGTGAGAGTGAGGAACACGCCGCTATTGGGGCCGCCTTTATAAGCCTGCCCGGTGGAATGCAGGAAACGCGGCCCGAATTCGGCGCAGGTCGCGACTTTCAGCTCGTCGCGCAATTTTGTGCGCATCGCCTGCAACAGGGCGGTATGGATCCTGGACTGCTCGATGAAGGCCAGCAGCCCGATATAATCGCCCGCGCCTGCCTGTTTGAAATGCGCACGCAGGCAATCGGCCAGCGTGTTGCAACCCGCAATGGTTTTGGCGTTGTGCGCATCGGCATAAAGCGCCATGCCATCGAAGCGGCGCACCGGCTCGCCTACGGGCAGTTTGCCGGCGCTTTCATATTCATCGGTAAGTTCGCGCGATTTGACTTTGCTCGCCTCGACATCGGGCTGATCGAACGGATTGATGCCCAACACCGCGCCTGCCACTGCCACCGCGATCTCGCTCATGAAAAATAGTTGGCCCAGTTCATAGCGATCCTGCAGCGTGATGCGGATAACGGGTTGCCCCGCCTGTTCCAAAGCTGCAAGTGCCGCGGGCTCGCTTTCATTCGCGAGCGCCACATGAATGAACACGCGATCCTTGCCATAGAAGGAAGGTGCGGCCAGCGGTTCGAGATCGACCGGGATCAAACCCTTGCCGATCTTGCCGGTCGATTCCGCGATAAGTTGTTCCAGCCATCCGCCAACCGAAGCGAGCGCAGGCGAGGCAGAGATCGTGATCTTGTCGCGGTGATGCTTGGTCGCCAGCGTGCCAAGCGCGAGCCCCAGCAACGCGCCGGGATTTGCATCGAGCGGCTCGGCACCTTTGCAACGCGCCACCATCTCGCCTGCGGAATTCAGCAACCGCACGAGATCAATGCCCATAGCTGCCGCAGGTACGAGACCGAAGCGCGACAACACCGAATAACGCCCGCCGATAGTTGGCTCGCCATGAAAGATATGGGCGTAGCCTTTTTGTTTGGCTTCTTTCTCCATCGACGATCCGGGATCGGTGACCGCTGCAAAGTGGCTTCCGGCCTTGTCTTCGCCCACGCGTGCCGCAATGCGGGCGTGGAAATAATCCTTGATGATGTTTGGTTCGAGCGTGGACCCGGATTTCGATGCCACGATGAAAAGCGTGCGTTCGAGATCGAGCTTTGCTTCGAGCGCCGCGATCTGATCGGGGCTGGTCGAATCGATCGCATGGAAAACAGGCCGGCCCGCCTGCTGCCCGAAACTCTGCGCCAGCACCTCGGACCCAAGGCTCGATCCGCCCATGCCGATCAACACGACATCCGAAAGGTTTTTCACCCCTTCGGAAAAAGCCTGAAGCGATGCGAGATCGGCCTGCTCCCGCGCCACGATGTCGAGCCAGCCGAGCCACTTGTCTTCGTCAGCGCCCGTCCAGAGGGATTTGTCCCTGGCCCAGAGCTTGGAAAACCTGTTGCTCCAGTGGTCGAGCGCCGAGGATATATCGGCCGTGGCATCGCCCAGGCTGGTCTCAACTTTAATCATCTTCGCATGTCTCCGTGGCGCCTGCTATCGCACAACAACGCGCCGCTGCGAAGATGGGTCCGTTAATATTCGAGCAAGGATGCGTAACGATCCCGGTGATAGGCCGCACTGCCGAACGTCGCTTCGGCGGCGCGCGCACGTTTCATATAAAGCCCGGCATCATGTGCATCCGTCATCCCGATGCCGCCATGCATCTGCACCATTTCGTTGGAAACGAGATGCGCAAGCTCATTGGCTTTCGCCTTGGCCAGGGAAGCAAGCTGCGGCACGTCGTTCGAATTGTTGTCGATGGCCGCGAGGGCTGCCTCGACGCAGGATCGCGTCAATTCCAGATCGGTATACATCTTGGCCGCGCGATGCTGGAGCGACTGAAACGTGCCGATCACCTGCCCGAATTGCACGCGCGTTTTCAGATACTCCAGCGTGGTTTCGAAGGCCTGCGTGGCGCTGCCGAGCATTTCGGCTGCCAGCCCTGCACGCGCGCGATCAAGCGTCGCCTCGAGGAGGCCATAACCTTGATCGACCGTTCCCAACACCGCATCGCCACTCACTTCGACATCGGCGAATGAAAGATTGGCGACGCCTCGGCTATCGACGCTTTTGAGTTTTGCGCGCGCGAGGCCCTTGGCATTGCCGTCCACAAGGAACAGCGTGATGCCGTTCGCATCGTTTTCTTTGCCGCTCGTGCGCGCCGTAACCACAAGCAAATCGGCAGCGCCGCCATCGAGCACGAAATTCTTCTTGCCCGAAAGCTTCCAGCCATTGCCGGATTTGACGGCTTTGAACGCGATCTTTGCGGGCGCATGGTGTGCGCCTTCATCCACCGCCAGGGCGGCAATCGCCTTGCCCTCCGCAATCTTCGGCAGCCACGCTTTCTTCTGCGCATCGCTGCCGCCCAGAAGAAGCGCCGTTGTCGCTGCAAGTGCCGTCGAAACAAGCGGCGATGCCGTGAGCGTCCGCCCTGTTTCTTCCAGCACCAGTCCAAGCGTGAGATAGCCAAGTCCCGATCCGCCAAATTCTTCCGGGATCAGGATTCCGGCCCAACCCATCTCGGCCATTTGTGCCCAGGCGGCGCGGTCAAACCCGTCCGGGTTGGCGCTATCGCGCATTTTCCGAAATGCGGTCACGGGCGATTGCTCGCTTACCCATGATTTCGCCGCATCGCGCAGCATCGTTTGTTCTTCGCTGAGAACTGCCATTGTTATCTCGTGCCTATTGGTGATCGAGCAGGCCAAGCACGCGCTTGGCCACGACATTGAGGTTCACTTCGCTGGTGCCGCCTTCGATGGAATTGCCCTTCGAGCGCAACCAGCCGCGCGTCGCCGCGATTTCTTCCGGCGCAAAGCCATCGCCTTCCCAGCCAAGCCCCTGATGGCCCAGCGCCTCGACCAGCAATTCGCTGCGATCCTGATTCACTTTTGCCGCCGCGTATTTCACGATGGAGACAGCGGGGCTCGGCCCTTTCTTCGCCTTCGCCTCTTCTTCAAGGCGGCGCACCGTCAAACGCAAACGCGCGCGCTTCCATCTTGTGCGCCGTGATGCGGGCGCGCAGATCGCCATCGGCGAGCTTGCCGCTTTCGGTGCCGACATGATCCTTGGCCGCGTGTTCGAGATCGTAAGCCCCGCCGCCGCCGAAACCGCCTGCGGAAATATTCTGCCGCTCATATTGCAGAAGGCGCTTGGCGATTTCCCATCCGCCATTGAGCTTGCCCACCAGATTGGCCTTGGGCACTTTCACGTCGGTGAAAAAGGTTTCGCAGAACGGCGAATTGCCCGAGATCAGCTTGATGGGGCGCGCTTCCACGCCCGGCGTCGTCATGTCGAAAAGCACAAATGAAATGCCTTCGTGCTTCTTCGTCGTATCGGTGCGCACGAGGCAGAAAATCCAGTCGGCATAATTGGCATAAGACGTCCAGATCTTCTGGCCGTTGATTAGGAAGTGATCGCCCTTGTCTTCGCATTTGGTGCGCAGGCTTGCGAGATCGGAGCCCGCGCCCGGTTCGGAATATCCCTGGCACCAGCGGATTTCGCCGCGCGCGATCCTGGGCAGGTGCTCGCGCTTCTGTTCTTCGTTGGCGTATTCGAGCAGCACCGGCCCCAGCATCCATATGCCGAAGGAAAAGAGCGGGGGGCGCGCTTTGATGCGCCCCATCTCCTGCTGCAACACGCGGGACTCCGCGGGCGTCAATCCGCCGCCGCCATATTCTTTCGGCCAGGTCGGCGCGGTAAAGCCTTTCGCGGCCATGCGATCAAGCCAGAGTTTTGCTTCGGGATTGCTCCATTTCGCGCGCCGTCCGCCCCAGATCGGGGAATCGCCTTCTTCGCCGATGGCATTTCCACCGCCGCCTCGCATGGAAGGCGGACAATTCTCCTCCAGCCACGCGCGCGTTTCGGTGCGGAATTCTTCCAGATCGCTCACAGGCGTATCCTCCGGTCTTATCGAATTTCGTATGGCGGGCATTGTGGCGCGCGTGCCGCCGCCCGCGCAAGCATGCCCAAAAGCAGAACAGCGCCCCTTTCGGGGCGCTGTTCCTTGCAACAAGGTGGTTTTCAGGCCGCTTGGCGTTTGCGCAGGCCGAACACACCCGCAAGACCGCTGCCGAGCAGCGCCAGCGTCGCCGGTTCGGGCACCGGGTTGCTGGGGTTGTTGGGGTCTGCGAACAACGCGGCTTGCGAATGCGAAATGATGATGTCGCCGTTCAGGAGGCTCGCCTGAAGACCCCAGAGATAGGGCACGTTCTTCAGCGTGATGTGGACCGCGTTGACGTCCATTCCTGCATTGGAAACGCCATCGCCGCTTTCTTCCTGTTCGTTCAGCGTCACCTTGATGCCGAGCGCGTTCAGCAGAACGAAATCCGGCGAGGTGGTGAGGTTGAGGATCGGAATCGAGTTAAGCGAAAGCCCGGTTATCACTGTGCCGCCACTGGCCGACAACGCGCCATAATCCCCGGTGACTTCGGCCGAGGATTCGATCGCCGTCAGTCCTATTCCGAGCGAACCCAGGATATTCAGCCCAAGCTGATCGACCGATGCACTGGCGAAGGCATATTTCGCGCCTGCCGAACCATCGACATTCGAATTGGCCACGGCGTTGAGAAGGCCAGTGGACAACAGGTTGGAGATGGTGAGCGTCAACAGCGAATTGGCGTCGTTATAGGCACCGGGCGCGATACCAGATGCGGTGGGCGTTGCACTGCTGGTGATGCTTCCGTTCACGCCAAACAACAACGGCGTGATCGCCAGCGAAACGGATTCACCGTAGGACGAACTCGAGCCCCCGGTGACCGTCGCGTTGGCTGTGGAAATTTGAAATGCCATGCAGGCCGCAGACACCGCGGCGAGCAGAAGAGATGCCTTGCGCATCGCTACCTCCGTTTGGTTGTCCCCGGCGCGAAACATGTAGCAAAGGTTGTGCCGTCGCGGTTTTTCCGGCTTTCCCAAAGAGGCTGTAAAAATGGCGAGACAGAAAAGTAAGCTTAATATGGCACCAATCTCAGAATCGCCTGCGAAATCAATAATCTGTCGTTTTGACGCCACTGTAAGTAATATTTGCAGATAATACCCGTTTTACGGGCAACAAGGTTACTGCCGGAACTGTGATGGCTGACCCGCAGATCGTATTCACGCTCACCCCGCTGGACGATCTGGCGGCGCTGGAGCGCGACTGGTGCGATCTCCAGACCCGCGCGGATATCGACTTCTATATGTCGTGGGGCTGGATCGGCACGTTGCTCCGGCAATCCGGCCTCAAGCCATTCGTGCTGCGCGCAACAGACGGCAGGCGGGTGGTGGCGCTGGGCCTTCTTCTCGTCAACCGGCAGACGCGCCACGGCTGGCTCAATGCCCGCAAACTCTATCTCAACGAAACGGGCGATCCCGACATCGACATCCTGTTCATCGAACACAATGGTTTCCTGTGCGACCGCACCTATGGCGAGCCTCTGCACGCACGCTGCATCGATTACGTCCTGTCATCGCCCGAAGCGAAACGCCTACTCGGACGCTGGGATGAATGGCGTTTCGGCGGTATCGGCGACGACTATCTGAGATTGCTCAAGGCGACGGGCCTGCGCGTCCATGCCTATGCTTCCAAGCACAGCGGTGTCATCGACCTCGATGTGTTGCGTGAGCGCAAGCAGGATTATCTCTCCACCCTCAGTTCCAACACACGCTACCAGATCCGCCGCGCGCTGAAGCTCTATGGCGAACGCGGGGCCGTGACGGTGACGCCGGCAAAAACCGGAGCGGATTTCGCCCGCCATCTCGATGGCATGATCGACATGCACCAGAAATACTGGATTGCGCGCGGCGGCAAGGGGGCGTTCGGCTATCCCTTCCTCAGCACCTTCCACCGCGAGATCGTTCTCACCCGTGGCCCGCTTGGCGAAATCGAATTGCTGCGCATCGCGGCCGGCGATTTCGAGATCGGTTACCTCTACAATTTCACCTGGGGTGGAAAAGTGGGGGCTTATCTTTCGGGGTTTAACTACGAGGAAGATTCCAAGCTCAAGCCCGGCCTCGTTTCACATTACCTCGCCATCGAACATCATCTGGCGGGCGACGCGCATGTCTACGATCTTCTGGCAGGCGACATGCAATATAAGCGCAGCCTCAGCATGGAAAGCCCGCCAATGTATTGGCTCGACCTGCAACAGCCGCGTCTCAAACTGCGGCTGGAAGACCTTGCGCGGTTTGTGAAGAACCGCCGCCTCAAACCGGCGGAAGAGAAAAAGTCCGATTAAACCCGCTCCCCGACCGCATCGACGCGATCGGGATAAAATGCCAGATGATCCTTGATCGCGGCCATCGCCGCATAAGGCATTTCATACGTCCACACCGCATTGCGCGAACGCTCGCCACCCACAGGAATGCTGTAATAGGAACAATCGCCCTTGTAAGGGCAATAAGTCGTGTGACCGCTGCGTTCGAGCAACGCCATGTCGGCATCGCTGCGCGGAATGTAGAGCACCGCTGGATAAGACGCTTCGCGCAGCGAAAGCGCCTGCCGCGTATCGGCGACAACCTTGCCCGCGACCGTGACCACAACCCGCGAGGGATGCGGCGCAATCGAAATCGGATGATCGGGACCGGGAATTTTCTGCGGCTTGGCGCTCATAACGGTAACCTATCGCCATCGGCGCCCAACCAAAAACGCCGAGCCGCTGGCTCTGGATACGCATCCAACGGCGGCGCGTCTCTTCTTTTTCGAATTCTCAGCCGAACCATTGTTGCTTGCGGAATGCTCATATTCGCACTTGCGACAGACCGTTTCGGCAACGAAAAGCCCTCAATTCCGATTTGGAATCAAGGGCTTATCTTGGTTGCGGGGCCAGGATTTGAACCTGGGACCTTCAGGTTATGAGCCTGACGAGCTACCGGGCTGCTCCACCCCGCGTCATGGCCTGGCGGATAACATCGCCGAGGGCGCGCGGATATAGGATACCGGGGCGGGGCTGTCCACCCTCAAATGCCCCCTCTTTGCTTCAGAGACCAATTCCCTCCTGGCTCGCGATATAGGCGCCCAAGCCCTTTGCCAGATGATCGAACAGGCTTTTCATGCGGCGATTGCCACGCAGGTCTTCGTGCATGGCGAGCCACATTTCGAGCGTGAACGACACGCGCCCCGGCAGCACGGGAACCAGTGCCGATTCGTGCCGGGCAATGGCCTTCTGGCACCCGCCGATTCCCACGCCTGCGCGCAAGGCCGCGAGCCGGCCAAGATCGCTGTCACAGCGGAACGTGAAGGCCTCGCGGGACAGAACCGAAATCGGGCCGCCGACATGGCGAAAGGGCGTTGCATCCCGATCCCACCCGATCACCGCGTGCTGCGCGAGATCGCGTTCGGAGCGCGGCACACCGCGCGCTTTGACATAGGCTTTGTGCGCGTAAAGCCCGATCTTCACTTGTCCGATCCGGCGCGAGACCAGCGCCGCCTGCTGCGGGCGGACCATGCGGATCGCGATATCGGCATCGCGGCGCAGCAGATCCTGATTGCGATTGGAAAGGACCAGTTCGACCGCAATTTTCGGATGGATGCGGCCGAACTCCGCGAGCAACGGCGGCAACACTTCGCAGCCCACGATCTCGCTCGCCGTCAACCGGACCACGCCCTGCTCGTCATCCGCCCCGCCCGAACTTTCCCGGATCGCCGCTTCAAAAGCGGTTTCGGCTGCCTCCAGATCGCTGCGCATGGCGATGGCGGCTTCGGTGGGGGCCAGGCCTTTCGGCGAGCGAACGAACAGTTTCGTTCCCAGCGTCTCCTCCAGCTCGGCAATATGGCGGCCCAAAGTCGGCTGCGTGAGCCGAAGTTCGCGCGCGGCGGCGGAAAGGCTGCCGGTGCGCAGCACCGCCAGCAGTGAGCGATAGAAATTCCAGTCGGCTTCGCGATGGGGCATAAATATATGTATATCAATTATAGGAAGATATACAATTTCCTTTACCTCGCGCCCGCGCGATGTTGCACCACCGATTGCAAGGAGACATCACATGTTCGTCGGGCATTACGGAGCGGCTTTCGCCGCCAAACCTGCGTCGAAACCCATTCCCCTTTGGCTGCTGTTCGTCGCCGTCCAGTTCATGGATGTCGTGTGGTCGCTGCTGGTGTTCGCGGGCATCGAGAAACTGCACATCGTGCCGGGCTTCACCGCGATGAACCCGCTCGACCTTTATTATATGCCCTACACGCACGGGCTGATCGGATCGCTCGTTCTCTCGGCGCTGCTTGGTGCTGTGAGCGAATACGCCCTGCCGCAGAAGGGCCGTACGTTTTTGATCGTGGCAGCCTGCGTGTTTTCGCACTGGCTGCTCGATCTCGTGGTGCATGTGCCCGACCTGCCGCTGATCGGCGATCGCATGAAAGTGGGCTTCGGTTTGTGGCGCTGGCGCGACATAAGTCTCGCGGCCGAATTCGTCACCCTGTTCGGCGGCCTCTGGATCATGATGCGCAATGCGCCCTCGCCCGACCGTTCCAGCGCCGTTCGCCTTTGGGCACTGGCAGGGTGGCTGGTGGTGGCCCAGCTTTTCGGCACCTTCGGTCCCCAGCCCGCCACACCGCGGATCGCGGCGGCCATGGCGCTCGCCGCCTACACGGTCTTTGCCCTCTTTGCCTGGCAGGTGGACAGGGCGCGGGGTTCAAGCGGGGCGGGCAAAGTTCCAGTACTTCAGCTAAATACTTGATTCTAAAAGAATTATGACAAAGACCGAGTTCGCCTGCCCCGGATTGATACGGGCAGGCGACATCGTTATAACCCCCGCCTGCTTTTGGCTCCGGCCATGAAACGCACCGAGGAAACACATGGGTATTGAACTTCCGGCCGGCTACAAGCCGTCGGAAAGCGAGCCCTTCATGAATGAGCGGCAGCGGGAATATTTCCGCCGCAAGCTGCATCGCCTGGAAGGAAGAGATCCTTCGCGAAAGCCGCGAGACGATCCAGAACCTGCAAGCCGAAACGACGCCGTTCGCCGATCTCGCCGACCGCGCCTCGACCGAAGCCGAACGCCAGCTCGAACTGCGCACGCGCGACCGCCAGCGCAAGCTGATCGCCAAGATCGATTCCGCGCTGCGCCGGCTGGAAGATGGCTCTTACGGATTCTGCGAAGAGACCGGCGAACCGATTTCGCTGAAGCGCCTCGATGCGCGCCCGATCGCGACGCTTTCGATCGAAGCGCAGGAACGCCACGAGCGCCGCGAAAAAGTCTATCAGCGACGATTGATGATTGCAGTCGGAAAAGCGAAACGGCCGGATCTCGCGATCCGGCCGTTTGCTCTTGCCCCTCCGCTCACCAGGCGCGGAATCGCAAAATCAGAACGGCATCAGGATGTCGTAAGAGCTGGCTGCCATAGCGCGGCTGCTGCACATCGGTGATCTGGCCCTTGCCGCCGTAGGAGACGCGCGCTTCGGCGATCTGCGACAGGTTCGACGGTGTTGTCGCTGGTGATGTCTTCCGGTGCGCACGATGCCGGCGATCTGCAGATCGCGCATTTCGTTGTTCACGCGCACCTGCTGATGGCCGCTCACGACGAGATTGCCGTTGGGCAGCACCTGCGTGACGATGCCGGCAAGCGTCAGGTTGACGGTTTCCGAACGGTCCACCGAACCGGCGCCGACATTCGACGTATCCGAACCCATCTTCACCAGGCTCGCCGGATCGGCGCCGGCAGGCAGCGACTCTTGGCCAGCGTGCCTTCCAGGCCGAAGAAGTTGGTGAGGTTGGCGTCGTCCGAATTGGTGCGGCTGCGCGTCGTGGTGTCGGAGATCTTGGCGGCATCGGCGATGGAGATGTCGATGGTGATGATGTCGCCGACATGGCTTGCGCGCGGATCGTGGAAGAAGCTGCGCGAGCCCGGCGCCCACAGCGAATTGGACCTGCTGCGGGCCCGATGCGGCGCCTGCTCCGTCGGCATCGTCACCGGCTGATAGCCGGGCTGCGCGACCGGATTGGCGATGGGCGCCAGCTTCGGCGGCTTCGCCGATATTCTCGATGCGGTCCACGGCGCTGCACGCCGACAGCGCGATGCAGCGAGGCAGCGAGGCTGGCGAACTGTTTCAGATGGCGCGTTGTCATGGTCTTTGTCCTTGTTCTTACTGCGCGATGCTGCGATCTGGGTTCGACGTTGGCGGCACGGCGTTGCCGGCGCGCACTGTGCCGGCGCCGGTGACGGTCGCCGTGATCTGGCGATAGGAAACCGGATTGAGCACGGTCACGCGTTTCGCCCATGCCGCCTTCGCTCATGGCCTTGCCGGTGGCGGTGAGCGTGATGCCGGGCGCGTCGAACGTCATCGTCACGGTCGCGCCCTTGGTGACGAGAATGGGCTTGCGCACATCGTCGCTGCGCACGCGCTTCGCCGGCGCGCAGATACGCGGCGCGCCTGCATGCCGTCCAGATCGTTCATCGACGTCACGACGCTCGGCGCGCATCTGGCGGCCGGGCACGTCTGATAGGCCAGATCGGAATCGGCGATGGTTTCGCCGCGCGCGATATCGCGTGGCGGGCACCACGATGCGGCGCATCGCCGTATCGGCGAAGCGCGGGCATTGGCGAGCAGAGCAACGCCAGAAGGCGAGCAGCGAAGCGGAATTCATGCATCATGAGCCTCCCATGCTGCGACGTCGTCTGCAGCATTTCGTCGGCCGCGGTGATGACCTTGGAATTCATTTCATAGGCGCGCTGGGCGGTGATCAGCGAAGTGATCTCTTCCACCGGATTGACGTTGGAGGTTTCGAGAAAGCCCTGCTGGATCGTGCCGTAGCCGGTCGAGCCCGGGAACGCCGGCTTGCGGCGAACCCGAAGACGGCGTTTCGGTGAAGAGATTGTCGCCCTGCGCGCTCAGGCCCGCTTCGTTGGGGAAGCGCACCAGTTCGAGCTGGCCCAGTGTCTGCGGCGCGGTCTGGCCCGGGATGCGTCGCCTGCACCTGGCCCTGCGCGTTGACGGTGACGCCGAGTCGCGTTGGCCGGCACGGCGATGCCCGGCGCCACGGTATAACCCTTGTCGGTGACGATCTGGCCTTCCGGCGACAGCGCGAAATTGCCCGCGCGCGTATAGGCGTCGGTGCCGTCCGGCATGCTGTGATGTGGAAATAGCCCGGGCCCTGGATCGCGAGATCGTAGGGATTGGAGGTCGGACTGCAGATCGCCCTGGCTCGATGATGCGATAGACGGCCGCCGTGCGCACACCGGCGCCGAGCTGGATGCCGGTCGGCAGCACCGTGCCGGAATCGGAGGACTGCGCGCCGGGCTGCTCGACGTTCTGATAGAGCAGATCCTGGAATTCGGCGCGCTGGCGCTTGTAGCCGGTCGTGTTCATGTTCGCCAGATTGTTCGCGATCACTTCGACGTTGGTCTGCTGCGCCAGCATTCCGGTGGCGGCGATGCTCAGAGCTCGCATGGTCTGTCTCCTTAAGTTCGGCATCGCCGCCGAGCTTGTCGATGGCCTGGCGCATGAGATCTTCCTGGGACTGGGTGAGGTTGGCGGTCGCCTGATAGGCGCGCATGCACTTCGATCATGTGCGAGATTTCGATCACCGGCTCGACATTGGATGTCTTCGAGCATGCCCTGCTGGATCGTCGGGCTTGTCGACCGGCGTTCGGCGGTCTGCGTCGGTCGAATAGAGGCTGGCGCCTTCCTTCTTCAGCGCCGCTTCGTTGGCGAAATCGACGAGCTGCAGCTTGCCGAGCTGGCCGTGCGCGCCGGTGATCGTTCCGTCCTGCGCCGATATGGATGTCGCCGTCGTCGGGCGTGATGGTGATCGTCGCCGCCTTCGCCCTGCACCGGATTGCCGTCGTCGGTGACGAGCTTGCCGTTGCGCATCGAGCGCGAAATGGCCGTTGCGGGTGTAGCGGTCGCCGTCGGGCGTCTGCACCGACGAAATAGCCCTTGCCGTTGATCGCGAGATCGAACGGCGCGTCGGTGTGCTCGATGCGGCCTTGCGTCAGATCGCGCACCGTGCCTTTGTCCTGCACGAAGCTGAGCGGCTGCGGGCCGGTTTCGCCTTCGGCGGGCTGCATCTGCGCGACGATATTCCTCGAACTTCACGCCTTCGCGCTTGTAGCGCGGGCGTGGATGACGTTCGCGATATTGTTCGCGATCACGTCCATCGAGCGATAGGCCGCGAGCTGCTGCGACAGGCTGACGAGCAGCGTGTTGTCCATGGCCTGCCGGCTCCTTTCTGGTCCGTCGCGCGACAACAAGTGCAGCGCGCTGTGCCAGCGGCGAAACGCCGCGGTTTTGCTGGATTTTCGGAGCGCCGCGCACTGCGCCGCGGCAAAGACTTGCCGGGTGAAGCTGTCCAGCGCAGCGATTTGAACCACTCCTTAACCACGATCGCCTAAGTTTTCCCATGATCGCATGGTGCAGCAGGGAACAGGCGCATGCCGGCATGGCGAAAGACAAGGCGAAAGAAGCGCCGCCGAGGCGAAGACGACGAAGAAGCCGCGGAAGCAGCCGGAAGCGCGAAGGCGCGAAGCGCCGAAGAAAGGTTTCGTTAAGAAACTGCTCGGCAACAAGAAGATTGCTGATGATCGCGGGCGGCGGCGCGCTGGTGCTGCTGCTCGGCGGCGGCGGCGGCGCCTATTTCTTCCTCTTCAGCGGCTCGGCGACGACCAAGACCGCGCGAGGCGAAAGTCGCCGATGCCAATCGCCGCCGCACCCATCGTGCCGCCGCAGGTCGCCTTCTACGACATGCCCGACATCATCGTGAACATCCAGACGGCCGACGGCACGCCCGCCTATCTGAAGCTCGCCGTCTCGCTCGAACTCGACAGGCGCCGGACGAAAAAGCCGGCATTCAGGCGCTGATGCCGCGCATGGTCGACCAGTTCCAGGGCTATCTGCGCGAACTGCGCGTCGACGACCTCAGAGGCTCGGCCGGCGTGATGCGCCTGAAGGAAGAGCTTGCTGCGCCGGATCAATGTCGCCGCCGCGCCCTATCGCGTCGCGACGTGCTGCTCAAAGAAATGATCGTTCAATAACGACACGACGAAATCGACAGGCTGACGACATGACCGACGAAACCGAAGCCGCCGACCGAAGACGCCGCCGCGCAGATCGGCGACGCGACGCCGCGGTCGGCGGCACCAGCGCGGAACGCATCCTCAATCAGGACGAAATCGACAGCCTGCTCGGCTTCGACGTCGACGACGAGCAGCTGCAGGACAAGACCGGCATCCGCGCCATCATCAATTCGGCGCTGGTCTCCTACGAGCGCCTGCCGATGCTGGAAATCGTCTTCGACCGCCTGGTGCGGTTGATGACGACGAGCCTGCGCAATTTCACCTCCGACAACGTGGAAGTCAGCCTCGACAACATCACCTCCATCCGCTTCGGCGATTATCTGAATTCGATCCCGCTGCCGGCGATCCTGGCGGTGTTCCGCGCCGAAGAGCTCGACAATTACGGCCTCTTCACCGTCGATTCCAACCTGATCTATTCCATCGTGGACGTGCTGCTCGGCGGACGCCGCGGCACCGCGGCCATGCGCATCGAAGGCCGCCCCTACACCACCATCGAGCGCACGCTGGTCCAGCGCATGATCGAAGTGATCCTTCAGGACATGTGCCAGGCGTTCGAGCCGCTGGCGCCGGTGAATTTCACGCTCGACCGGCTCGAAACCAATCCGCGTTTCGCCGCCATCGCGCGGCCCGCCAACGCCGCCATCCTGGTGAAGCTGCGCATCGACATGGAAGACCGCGGCGGGCGCACCGAACTGCTGCTGCCCTACGCGACGCTCGAGCCGATCCGCAAATTGCTGCTGCAGCAGTTCATGGGCGAGAAATTCGGCCGCGACTCCATCTGGGAAAGCCATCTGGCGACCGAACTGTGGTCCACCCGCGTGGAGATCGACGCGATCCTCGACGAGCAGATCATGTCGCTCAACAAGATCATGAACCTGCAAGTCGGCGAGACGATGATGCTGAACGCCAGCCCGGAATCCAAAATCGAACTGCGCTGCGGCGGCGTGCCGCTGCTGCAGGGCCGCATGGGCCGCGTCGGCTCGTCCGTTGCCGTCCGCGTCGACGAAGCCATCGAACGCACCGATGCCTCGCGCGGGCTTTGAAGGAGAGATGCGATGAACCTTTCGCTGATCGTCGAACTGGTCCTTACAGTGCTGCTTGCGGCCACGCTCGTTCTATTGCGCCGTGCTGGAGCGCAAGCTCGCGGCGCTGCGCAAGGGTCAGGACGGCTTGAAGAAAACCATCGGCGAGCTGAACGACGCGATCGCGGCGGCGGGCTCCTCCATGCGCATGCTGAAATCCGCCGCCGGCGAGTCGCCGAGACACTGGACGAGCGCATCACCGCGCGCGCGCAGCCTCGCCGACGAACTTGTCGCTGCTGAGCCGCTTCCGGCGAACGCATCGCCGAACGCATCGATCGCGAACGCCAAGCCTGTGAAGGCCGCACCGCCGCTTCCCAGCGCCTCCATCATGGGCCGCCTCGACAGCGGCCGCTTCAACGCTTTGGGAGCCGTGCGGTGAAAATTCGTCCCGTCCTCAAGCATCTTCGCCTTCTGCCCGTCCGTGATCGGCACGGCGGCCTGTTGCTGGCGGTGAAAAGCGTCGGCTTCTGCCGAATATGCGCTGCGCGCAGGCAACGGCGCCGCGCCAGCACCCGCGCCCGCCGCAAGCCGCCAAGCCGAAGCACGATCCTGCGCCGACGACGCCGAAGCCAGCCAGCGCCGCGGAAGTCGATGTGCTGACCAGCCTTTCCAAGCGCCGCACCGAACTCGACGCCCGCGAACAGCCGAACTCACCATGCGCGAGAACCTGATCGCAGCCGCCGAAAAGCGCGTCGACGGCAAGATCGCCACGCTGAAAGGCTTGCAGGACCAGATCCAGAAGCTTGCTCGGCCAGCGCGATGCCGAGCAGGAAAAGCAGCTCGATGCGCTGGTGAAAACCTATTCCTCGATGAAGCCCGCCGATGCCGCGCGCATCTTCGATTCGCTCAGCGACGATATTCTGCGTGCCGGTCGCCGGCGCAGATGAAGCCCGATGTGCTGGCGCCCGTGCTCGCCAAGATGCAGGCCGAATCCGCCCAGAAACTCACCATCAAACTCGCCAATCGCCTGGCGCTTCCGGATGTGAAGCCCACAACGGTCGCATCCAACGATGTGCCCGCCGCGGCACCCGCGCCGAATGCCGCGATCGCCGCGCCAGCCGCGAGCGCGCCCATCACATCCGCGCCCGCACCATCCGCGCCACCCGCTGCGCCTGCGCAAGGCAAGACAGGCGGATAAGCCATGAATTTGAGTCTTTCCGGGCTGGTATCGCGCGTCCACCTTCTGGGCGCGTTGATGCTTTTGACGCTCGTGACGACGCAGGCTTTTGCCGCCGATACGATCCAGGCGAGCGCCACCGATGGTTTCGGCCGCCTTCTCATCACACTCGATCCCACCGCCCACGCACAACCTTCGCTTGAAGGCGGCGTGCTCAAAATCGCGTTCGACCGCAAGGTCGCACTCGATCCCGCAAGCATCGCCATTCAATTGCCGGGTTATGTCACCGGCGGGCGCGCCGATGCCGACGGCAAGACGCTGCGTTTCGCGCTGGCGCAGACATTCAAATTGCACACAAGCATCTCCGGCAACAAAACCGCCGTCGATCTCGTGCCGGAAAATTTTGGCGGCACCCCGCCCGATCTTCCCAAACAGGTGGCAACCGCGCCAAAGCCCGTCGATCTTGCAACGCTGCCGGGCTTGCGCGTGCGCGCCGGCATCTATGCACGGTATTCCCGCATCGTGTTCGACTGGCCGCAGAAGACCGCCTATTCGCTCTTCCCGTCCAGGGGCCATCTCACCATACGTTTCCAGGGCGTGGCGCAGCCGGATTTCTCGGCAATCGAACGCCTTGCGCCGCCTTGGGTGAAGCCGTCCGGCTGGCGCATCGATGGACAGAGCCTTGTCATCGAACTCGCAACCGATCCCGGCTCCAGGCACAAGGATTTCGCGGAAGGCAACCGCATCGTGGTCGATATACTGTCGCCCGAAACCGATGAAACCGCGCTCGCCGCGAAAATCGCCGCCGTTCCCGGCGCAAGCGTGGCGCAGGCTCAAGTCATCGCCGATGCGGCAGCCAAACTGAATCCCAAGCCCGCCGAAGATGCGAAGGCCCCGCCGCCCGCACCAGCGGCGGCGGCAACACCGGCAACGCCCGCGCCCACCGATCCCGTGCCGCCCGCAGCGCCGCCCGAAACAGCAACCGTGCAGCACACGGCCAAAGGCACGGTGCTCACCATTCCCCATGCCTCCGGTCACACCGTGGCCGCGTTCCTGCGCGGCATGACAGCCTGGATGGTGATCGACACCGCCATCGCAATCGATCCCGCAAAGCTCAAGACCGAACTGGGCGATCTGCCGGATTCGGTCGATGTGGCAAGCGGCGACAACGCCACCATCATCCGCATCGGCCTGAAACAGCCCGAACAGATCGCCGTGCGCGAAGATGGCGTGGATCTCAAATTCATCCTTGCGCCCGACAGCAACATCACTCCGCTCGGTATCGGCTTTGCCCGCGATGTGAGCGACAGCGGCAATGCCGCCCTCGTCACGCTGCTGCCCGGCGCCAATCGCACGCTCACGCTTTCGGACCCGAATGTGGGCGACAAGATCGTGGCGGTGCTCGGCCGCGCGGGCCGCGCGGTGCTGACGGGCCGCGATTATGCCGATTTCTCCCTGCTGCCAACGGCTGCGGGCATCGTTGCCAAACCCCTGAGCGATGGCGTAACGGTCACCGCCCACGACGCGCGCGTGCGCATCGCCAGGATCGGCGGCTTGGCCCTCACCCCGCCCGCGGCCACATCGGATACGCCCGCGCTGCTCACCAGCGTCGATGACAATTCATCGTTCCTCGATTTTGATCATTGGCCCAAAGCGCAAGGCACTGCCTTCCTCGAAAAGGAACGCAAGCTGCGCGAAGCCATCGCCAAGGCAGCGCCCGAAAAGATCAATCACGAGCGCCTGGCGCTCGCGCAATTCTATCTGGGCAATGGCTTCGCCGCGGAAACGCTTGGCGTGCTCAAGCAGATGCACGAAAGCGACCCGGCGCTCGACGGCAACCGCCACCTGCAGGTGATGCGCGCGGCAGCCGATTTCCTGATGGGCCGTTATCGCGACACGCACAACGATTTGATCGGCGCGAGTTTCGTTGGCGACCGCCATGCCGCCTTCTGGCGCGGCCTTGCCGATGCCGCGACCGATGACTGGACGGACGCCCGCCAATCCCTGCTCGATGCGGGCCCGGTCATCAAACGCTATCCCGCCGAATGGCGCGCACGCGCGCAGCTTGCCATGACGAACGCAGCCCTTGCCGCGGGCAGCGTGGAGGGCGCGGACCTCGCGCTCGCCAAGGTTCCGAAATCCCTGCCGAAAACGCTGATGCTCGAACGCGAGCTGGCGCATGCCCGCCTGCTCGCAGAGGAAGACCGCTACAAGACGGCCGCCCCCATCTTCGCAGCACTCGAAAAGAGCGGTGACGACCGGATCGCTGCCAATGCGATGTTCGAAAACACCATCGCCGCAATCAATGCCGGTGCGCTCTCGCGCACAAAAGGCATCGACGCGCTGGAAGACCTGCGTTTCCGCTGGCGCGGCGACGCGCTGGAAATGAAAACATTGCGCAAACTGGGCGCGCTTTATTTCGCCGACGGTCACTGGCGCGAAGGGCTTGAGAAACTCCGCGTCGCCTCGCTCTATTTCCCCAACGACGATCTCGCCCGCCAGGCGCAGGACGATATGCGCGGGGCCTTCGAACAACTGTTCCTCAAGGGCAAGGCCGACAAGATCGCGCCCATCGAGGCGCTCTCTCTGTTCTACGATTTCATCGACCTCACCCCCATCGGCCCCAACGGCGACGAGATGATCCGGCGCATGGCGGACCGGCTGGTGAAGGTCGATCTGCTGGGCCCTGCAGCCACGCTTCTGAACTATCAGGTCAACAAACGCCTCGACGGCGTGGCGCGGGCGCAGGTCGCAACAAGGCTGGCGCTGCTCTACCTGATGGACCGCAAGCCCGAGAAGGCGCTGCAAACCATTCGAGAAACATCTCTCAGCGGATTGCCCGACGATGTTAACCGCCAGCGCATGCTGCTCGAAGCGCGCGCGCTGGCCGCGATGAAACGCTACGACCAGGCCCTCGATCTCGTTGCGGTCGATGATTCCGAAGATGCGAAAAAGCTCCACGCCGATATTTCATGGGATAGCGGCCAGTGGGCGGCGGCGGCACAAAACACCGAAGCCCTGCTTTCCAACCGCTGGAGCGACGACAAACCGCTGGATGCGGGGGAACGCACCGATGTGATGCGCGCGGCCATCGCCTATTCGCTGGCGAACGACGAAACAAGCCTCGAGCGCCTGCGCGCCCATTTCGCACCCAAGATGCAGGCGACACCGGATGCCAATTCCTTCGCGGTGGTGACGCAAAATATCGACAGCCAGGGCCTCGCCTTCCGCGAGACGGCCGCCAAGCTCGCCTCCATCGGAACGCTCGAAGCGTTCATGAAAGATTTCCGCACCAGGCAGGATATGTGAGGCTTACCGCGCGCTGCCGGGCGCCGCGGTCTCGGCGATTTCTTCCAGCCATTCCATCGCGCGGGCCGCGACCTTTTCCCAGCCCGGTTCGCCCAGCATCCAATGGCTGTGGCCATCGAGTTCTTCGTAGACCGCGCGGTCGCGATAGCGTTGCGCGATACGGCGCACAGTCGGCGGCGGATTGACCTTATCGTGACGGCCCGAAAGCGCGAGCACCGGGCATTTCACCTTGTCCGCATCCACCATCGTTGCGCGGCGCGCATCGAGCGCCCAGTGCATGATCTCGAATGTCGCCAATCCCGATTCCGGAACGAAGCGCGCGAACACATGGCTGCGCTCGGCAGGCGGCAGGAGATCGAGCGCGTTGGAGGCCGCTATATCATAAGAAGGATGGATCGGCTTGCTCCAGAAATCGCCCGCGAAAAACATCGCGCCCGCGGATGCATATTCGAACATCGTCGAAGGCATCATGCCCCAAGGTGCGGATGGCGCGAGCAGCACAAGCGCACGCACCGGCAGCCGCGTCGCCAGAATTTGCGCCAGCAATCCGCCCATCGAATGGCCGACCAATACGGGCGGCTCCTTCAACGCGTGTAATTCCTTTTCGACGTCTTTCGCGAAATCGAGGATGCTGGTGGTACCCAAAACGGCGGGCGGGTTCTTTCCGCAATCGTGGTGACGAAGTGTCGGCGCCCGAACTTTATAGCCTTCAGCTTCAAAGCTTCCACGCAGTTTGTCGAAAGCCCAGCCGCCGCAGAAAGCGCCATGGATCATCACAACCGGGGGCAGCTTGCGCGCTTTGAGCATCAGAACTCTGGCGCCGCGAGGTCTTCGAACGCGGCCAACACCCTGGCATAGGTGTCGCGCTTGAACGGCACCACCAGCCGGGGCAACGCCTCGATGGCAAGCCACTTCCAGGCGGCGAATTCGGGTTCGGGCGTGTTGATGTTGATCTCGCTGTCCTCGCCCTCGAAACGCATGGCGATCCATTTCTGGCGCTGGCCGCGATATTTGCCGTGCAGCGCGACACCGAGCAGATGCGGCGGCAAATCGTAGGCGAGCCATTCTTCCATCTCGCGCAAGGGCCGCGCGTTGTTGGTGCCGGTCTCTTCCTTCAATTCGCGAAGTGCTGCCTCGATGGGCGTTTCGCCGGGATCGATGCCGCCTTGCGGCATCTGCCAGCCTTCCATCGTCTGGTCGATGCGCCGGCCCACAAACACGGCTCCCTCGCGATTGATGAGCATCACGCCCACGCAAGGCCGATAGGGAAGGTCGTCATGTTTGAGGAAGGTGTGCGGTCGGGCCATCGAAAAACGCGAAAAGGGAAACGATTATTTCGGTTTGCCGACTATGGCCGAAGCGGGCACCAGAACAAAGCCCCTGGCGGAAAGGCCGCGGGACCATTGGGCCAGCCGCTCTACCGAAACCGGATAGAGGAACGCGGTGCCGACCGCGCTGCCGTGGGCGCGAGCCTCGGTTTCCAGATCGGAAAGCGCGCGGTCGATGGCGGCGCTGTCCTGCACCTTGTCGATCTCAAGCGCGCCATGGGCGAACGCCGTGTTGGTTTGCCTGGCGACATCGGGTGCTGCCGATTTGGCCGTGGAGCCATCGTCATAGAACATCAGCCCGCGCCGCGTGAGGAAGGTCATCACCGGCTCCAGCGCCTCGGAATCCGAAAGGAAACGGCCGCCCTGTTCGTTGGTCACGCCGACATAGCCGGTGAATCGGGTCAGCGCCCAGGCGAGATGATGGGTGTTGGCATCTTCGCCCTGGCCGGTGCGCAAGGTGTGCGGGCCGGGATCGCTGTCGGGATAATCGTAAGGCTCCATCGGCAATTCGAGCAGGACTTCGTGTCCGCGCGTGCGCGCCTCGTTCACCCAGTTCTGGATATCGCCGCCACGCGGCACAAAGCCGACAGTCACCGCAGCCGGAAGCGCGCCAAGCGCCGAGGTGGTCGCCTCGCCGCTGGCGCCGAAGCCCAGCATGACGATGGCGATTTTCGGCTTCTTGCCCGCAGCCGATGCAGTGCTGCTGTAAACGTCCAGCGGCGTGCGGCCATTGTCGGCGATGCGCGGCATCGGGCCGAGCGCGGTGTTCTCGATCAGCGCGGGATCGGCAACGACCGAAGACCCCGCATAGATCAGACGGATGACCTGGCGAACTTTCTCGCCCGGCTCCGGCTGTTCGATGGTTGCGGGCTTGCTGTTCAATTCCTCGCGGGCAGCTTCCCTGCTGTTCGGCTTGGGAGAATGAACGCCTTGCGACCAGTCGCCGTGCTGAACATTGGTCTTCACGATGGGGTCGATGGCGAGATGAACGGCGGGCTGGTCTGCATGCGGATCGCCGAACAGCACCACCAGCAGGCAGAGCGCGACAAACAGTGTGGCCAGTATCGCGCAGGCCCAGGCAAGCAGGCTCGGACGGTCCGGCATCGGATCCGTCAGGGTCTCGTAATCGCTGCTCAATCCTTCGAGCGCCATGGCGTCTAGCAAGCACCCAACACGGTTACGGGCCGGTTAAGAAACCCGTAAGCCTCAATTCGCCTTCGCCGTGGCGTTCTTGTCTGCCGAGGCGGTGACGGTGGGCTTTCCACGAAGCAGATCCAGCGCATAGGAAAGCTGGAAATCATCGTATTTCTTGCCCGGCATGCGGCACGGATCACCGGCACCGCGCGGCCCTTCTTGAGGGCGCTTTCGGCGGCCAGATGGCCCGGCAGGTCGGCTTCGCTGGGGCGGATGACCTTGGGCAGCTTGTCTTCCTCTGCCCCTTGCGCCACCGCGATATCCGGCGTGATGCCCTGGGCCTGGATCGAATGGCCCGACGGCGTGAAATAGCGCGCCGTCGTCAGGCGCAGCGCGCCGCCGCCTTCGCCCAGCGGGATCACGGTCTGCACCGAACCCTTGCCGAAAGACGTCATGCCAAGGATCGTCGCGCGGCGGTGATCCTGCAAGCGCGCCCGCCACGATCTCCGAAGCCGATGCCGTGCCGCCATTGATGAGCACGACGATGGGCTTGTTGTCGGTGATGTCGCCGTTCTTGGCGTCGTAACGCTGCGTGTCTTCGGCGTGACGGCCGCGGGTGGAAACGATCTCGCCCGCATTCATCAGGTCGTCGGAGACGGAGATCGCCTGATCGAGCAATCCGCCCGGATTGTTGCGCAGGTCGATCACATATCCCTTGAGGCCCGGACCGATCTGCTTCTTCAGATCGCGCACGGCTTTTTCAAGCCCGACATTGGTCTGTTCGTTGAAGCCGGTGATGCGGATATAGGCGACATCGTTTTCGCGATGCCACTTCACGCTGTCCACCTGGATGATGGCGCGCGCCAGCACGACGTCGAACGGCTTCTTCTGGCCCTGGCGCAGGATGGTCAGGGTGACCTTGCTGCCCTGCGGCCCGCGCATCTTGTCGATGGCGTCGTTGAGCGCCATGCCCTGCACAGGCGTGTTGTCGATCGCGGCAATATAATCGCCCGGCTTGATGCCGGCTTTGGCAGCCGGCGTATCGTCGATCGGCGAGACGACCTTCACGAGGCCATCTTCCATCGTCACTTCGATGCCGAGACCGCCGAATTCGCCCTTGGTCTGGATCTGCATGTCGGCGAAGCTTTTCGCGTCCATATAGCTCGAATGCGGATCGAGGGCGGAGACCATGCCTTCGATGGCGTTATCGACCAGTTCGCTGTCGTCGACGGGGCGCACATAATTGGCGCGCACGCGTTCGAATGCGTCGCTGAAGAGATCGAGCTGGCGATACGCGCCCATATCGTTGGCGCCTTGCGCGGGCAACAGGGTGATCGCGGCGCCGAAACCCAGCACCATGCCCAACACAACCAATACAATACGCTTCATGATTTTTGCGCCTTCCCGGGCTTGCTCATTGACGGCTCGCTCATCAACCACGGCGCCGGATCGACGCCCTTACCGTTTCGCCGCAGTTCCAGATAGAGCTTTGCGGGCTCCGTCTGCGGCATTGTTCCGACCGGCTCTCCAGCCAGCAACTGGTCTCCTGGCCGCACGGAAACGCGATCCAGCCCCGCCAACACAAGATCGTAGCCAGCGGCCATCTGCAAGATCAAGACACGGCCTGTTTTATGGTAAGGGCCGGCAAACAAGACCTCGCCATCGGCAGGGGTAACCACCTGCGCCCCCGATTCGGCGCTGAACGTCATGCCCGGCGCGCTCGCGCCCCCCACCCCTTCGACACCGCCCGAAACCGCAGGCCCCAGCACCGGCCGGAGCATGGAATTGCGCGCCGGAACAGCCTTGTTGCCATTGTCGGCGGCCACCACCATCACACCGGCAACCGGCGGCTTGCGGCGCAATTCGGCCACCCGGCTCAACAGCGTTTCGAGGCTTGCCGCCTGATCGGCGACCGTATCGAGCTTGCCTTTGAGATCGCCATACTGGCTTTCGGCGGCGGTCGCTTCGGCCTCTTTCATCGCGACAAGTTGATCGAGCTGGTTGCGGGCAAGCGATAGTTCCGCGGCGTTTTTCGCGCTCTCTGCCCGGCGCGCGACAAGCTGCTCGCGCGTCTTGTGGAGCGCATCGAGCTTGCGCGCCAGTTGGGCCGCCGCCCCATAAAGCCGTGGCAAAGACGCCCCCAGCAGCATCGCGCCATGAACCGCGCCCGACGCGTCGTCAGGCCGCATGATCATGGCGGGCGGCATATCGTGTTGCAGCCGTTCCAGGACCGCGAGCAGCCGGCTGACGGAGGCGCGGTCGCGCGTAAATTCGCGGTTTAACTTGTCTTCATCGGCCCGCAACAAAAGCACCTGCGCATCGAGCGTGGTCTTTTCGGCTTCGAGCGCCTGAACTTTCGCCGCCGTTGCGATCAATTTCTCGCGCAGCGTTTTGGCCTGCGCGTTCAGCGTGTCGCTTTTCGCCTTGGCTTCGGCGACGCGCGGCCTGTTCTCATCGATCTGCTGCTGGAGCGCGCGGTATTGATCCTGCGTCGTGGGAAGCTTCGCCATATCGCTGAGCGGAACGGCCCCGCTCAGATCGCCTGCGATGGGCGGCGCGGCAGGAAGGGACGCGCCCTGCGCGGGCGCACAAAAGATCAGGCTCGAACCAAGCGCAAAAACCATTGGGGCGCGATGCGCGTTCAGGCGACACTCTCCGCGGCTGCGCGTTCCGCCAGCGAATGCCCGCTCATCGCGGCAGGCTTCTTCAATCCCATCAGGTCGAGCAGGGTGGGCGCCACATCGGCAAGCTTGCCATTTGCCAGATGCAGCCCCTTGTTGCTCTGCGCATTGATGACGATCACAGGCACATCGAGCGTGGTGTGGGCGGTGTGCGGTTCGCCCGTTTCCTGATCGCGCATCAGTTCGACATTGCCGTGATCGGCGGTGAGAAGGATCACGCCGCCAACCTTTTCAATCGCACCGCGCAGGCGGCCGAGGCACGCATCGATCACTTCCACGGCTTTGGTGGCCGCATCCATCATGCCGGTGTGACCGACCATGTCGGGGTTGGCATAGTTCACCACCACGAGATCATATTTGTTCGACAGAATCGCATCTTCCAGCTTTGCCGTGACATCGAACGCCGACATTTCAGGCTGCTGGTCATAGGTCGCAACCTTCGGGCTTGGAACCAGAATACGATCCTCTCCCGGAAACGGCGTTTCGCGCCCGCCATTCAGGAAAAACGTGACGTGACCATATTTCTCGGTCTCGGCGATACGAAGCTGCTTCAGGCCGAGCGAGGCCACATATTCGCCGATGGTGTCGCGAATATCGTCCGCCGGAAACAGCGCGCCCATAAGTGTGTTCAGCGTATCGGAATATTCCGTGAGCCCGGCCGCTGCCGAAAACGTCACCACGCGCGCGCGTTCAAATCCTGCGAATTTCGGATCGAGCAGTGCCAGCGAAATCTCGCGCGCCCGGTCGGCGCGGAAATTCGCAAACAGCATCGCATCGCCGTCGCGCACACCCGCATAATCGCCGATCACGCAAGGCACCACGAATTCATCGCCCACATTTTCCGCGTAAGACGCTTCAACCGCCTCGAACGCATTGGCGAACCGTGCGCCATCGGCGCAGACCATCGCATCATAAGCTTTCTGCACGCGATCCCACCGCTTGTCGCGATCCATCGCGTAATAGCGCCCGGAGACGGTTGCCATGCGAACGCCTGCGAGCCCGGCGATCTTGCTTTCGAAATCGCTCAGAAAGCCACGCGCGCTTCGGGGCGCGGTGTCGCGCCCATCGAGAAACGCATGCACGAAAACCGGCACGCCTTCTTCCGAAACCGCGCGCACCAATGCTGCGATATGATCCTGATGGCTGTGCACGCCGCCGGGCGACAGAAGCCCCATCACATGCACGGCACCATTCGCGGCTTTGGCTTTCGCAATCAGCTCGACCAGCACGGGGCGCCTCGCAAGGCTGCCGTCGGCCACCGCATCGTCGATGCGCGGCAGGTCCTGCATCACGGTGCGGCCGGCCCCGATATTCATGTGGCCGACTTCGGAATTGCCCATCTGCCCCACCGGCAATCCCACCGCCCGGCCCGAGGTCGCCAGCAGCGCATGGGGGCAATCCACCAGCATCCGGTCGAAATTGGGGGTGAACCCTGCCGCGCTGGCCGCCGCGATGGCGTTGTCCTTCGCCTCCGGCCGCCACCCCCAGCCATCCAGGATGCACAGCACGCCGGGTCTCTGGCGCAGGGTGGGTGGACTGTCGGTCATGGCGGCTTTCACGGAAATCAGCCCGCAAAATAGGAAGCCCCCAACTCCAAGTCTATGTGACCAAAGGCGATTTCCGCCCGGAAAAACCTGCCGAGTGGCCGTTTTCGACTTCGGCCACCACACCTCAAGCCATTGATATGAAACGGATATTTTCCAGCGCGAACCGGCATGGTTCTGGCATCCAACCTCACGAACACCATAGGCAGAACGCGTATGCGCTTGCGCTCAACACTTATACATAAGGCCCTGGCCTCTCTGGCCGCCGTCCTCATCGCGCTGACCCCGATGCAGGCGATGGCCTTCTCGCGGATCAAGGATCTCGTCGAGGTCGAGGGCATCCGCGACAACATGCTGATCGGCTACGGCCTGGTGGTCGGCCTGAACGGCTCGGGCGACAGCCTTCGCAACGCGCCGTTCACCCAGCTTTCCATCCAGACGATGCTGGAGCGCCTCGGCGTCAACACGCGCGGCGAGTCCGATGCAGACCAAAAACGTCGCCGCCGTGATGGTGACCGCCAACCTTCCCGCCTTCGGCGCGCAGGGCTCGCGCATCGACGTTTCGGTGAGCGCGATGGGCGACGCCAAAAACCTGCAGGGCGGCACGCTGCTTGTCACCCCGCTGTTCGGCGCCGATGGACAAATCTATGCACTCGGCCAGGGCCCTGTCGCCGTGGGCGGCTTCTCCGCGCAAGGCGCGGGCGCCAGCGTCACGCGCGGCGTGCCGACAGCAGGCCGCATCGCCAACGGCGCGATCATCGAACGCGAAACCGGCTTCCATCTCGCAAGCCAGACGACCTTGCGCCTTTCGCTGCACAACCCCGATCTCACCACCGCGACGCGCATTGCCGATGCGGTGAACAATTATCTCGGCGGCGGCGTGGCGCAGGCAACCGATCCTTCCACCGTCGCGCTCAACGTGCCGCAGAATTACAAGAACGGCGTGATGGGCCTTCTCACCGATGTCGAGCAGGTGAAGATCGATCCCGACCAGCCCGCCAAGGTCATCATCGACGAAACTTCCGGCGTGATCGTGATGGGTTCGGATGTGCGCGTGTCGACCGTCGCGATCGCGCAGGGCAATCTCACCATCAAGGTCAACGAAGCCCCGCTGGTGAGCCAGCCCGAACCCTTCTCCAAGGGCGGCAAAACCGAAGTCGTGCCGCGCACCACCATCTCGGTGGACGACAGCAAGGGCAACCGATGGCCGTGCTGCACGATGGCGTGAGCCTGCAAAGCCTGGTCGATGGCTTGAACGCACTTGGCGTCGGCCCGCGCGACATCATCTCCATCCTTCAGGCGATCAAGGCGGCCGGCGCATTGCAGGCCGAAATCCAGGTGATCGGATGAGCTGGACGCCGGCATCGCGGGCGCCACAACGCTTGCGCAATCCGGCGCGGTGCAAACCCCGCACGCGACCGCCAACGCGGCGGCCGCCAAGAAAGCGGCCAAGCAATTCGAAGGCGTGATGATCTCGCAGATGCTGGGCGGCATGTTCGAAGGCATCAAGACCGATGGCCCGTTCGGCGGCGGCCAGGGCGAAGAGATGTTCCGCTCGCTGATGCTCGACGAATACGGCAAGCAGATCGCCAATCAGGGCGGCTTCGGACTTTCCGCCGCCATCACCAAGCAATTGCTGTCGCATCAGGAGCAGGCGCAATGATCGAGCCCGTCGCCCCCAAGATCGAACGCGTGATCGTCGATGGCCGAGCGCCTGATCGAAGCCCTTGAAGCCGACATCGCAGCACTCGAACGCGGCAAGCCGGCAGAGATGCGCACCACCCATCCCGAAATCCAGAAACTGAGCGCCATCTACGGCAAGGAAGCCGCAAGCCTTTCGCCGGATGCAGCCAAGGAAGCGCCCGCTCCTCTGCGCGCCACCCTGATGGCCGTGACCAAAGCGCTTCGCCGAAACGCTGGCGCGCCACGCCCGCATCGTCATCCGCGTGAAGAACGCCAGCGAAGGCATGATCCGCTCCATCGCCGAAGAAGTGGACCGCCGCAACGCCCCCACCCGCACCTACGCCGCCAAACCCGCCGCCGCCCCAAAACAACCCGGCGCGATGATTTTCAACAGCGTGGTGTGATTCAACATCTGCGCATTCGCGAAGTTCAAAACACAAATAGAAAATTTCAAACCTCGCGCATTCAATCGCTTAACCCCCACCAGCGTGACGCTGCAAATAAATTCGCGCCCGCCCTTGCAGCGCAACGCTGCACGCGCCATCTTCTCTACATCCCGATAATTGGATTTTGGACGTCAGGCGCTCGTGCTTGCACCGCCGCCGAGCATGTTCAGCGCGAGCTGATAATTCGCGACCTGATTGGTGAGGTAGGCCGGCGCCGGACCGCTTGATGTGTTGCCGGTTGTCGTGGCGGCGGTCTGCGGTGTGTTCAAGGTGCGATAGGCGGTGCGCAGCGAGGACAGCACGGCGACCATCGTGCCGCGCGCGGCTTTCGCGCCGGCAACGGTGGAAAGATCCATCGTGTTGGTGAGGCCAAGCCCCGCCACAAGTTTTTGGGCGGCTGTGGAGGCGGTCGTCTTTGTGGAGCTTGTCGCGTCTTTCGCAAGCACTGTGGGCGCGATGCCGAGGGCTGCCAGCGCATCGGAGCCTGCGGGGCCGGATTCGAGCTGGATCTGCGTGCCCGCATTGGCGGAAATCTGCAACGCCGAACCATTGGAGGTGTAGGTGACTTTGGACGTACCGTCGAACATCAGGGCGGTGTTGATCTTGGTGGCGAGCGAACTCATCGTTTCGTCGGCTTCGATGCGAATGGTGACTTCGCGGTCGGTGCGGCCGGAAATCTTGAGCTGGAAACTCTGGCCCGCGCGCAAGGTGGTCTGATCGACAAGATTGACCGATTGCGAAAGGCTGACCGGCCCGCGCGGCAGGCCCAGCGCATCGAGCACGCTCGAACCTTGCGCATCGACGGCGATGCCCGATCCGGTCGATTGCCCGGAAAGGCCGCCATATTGCTTGGTCCAGTTGATGGACCCGTCGGTGCTCATGTCGGTGACGAACATGTTCTGTGTGTTGGCGAAGCTCTGCGTCTGGCCGGCGAACTGGCCGCGCGTGGTGCCCGTCAGGTAAACATGACCGTTCGAAACCGCGATGGCGCCGCCCTGATCCGATGTGGAGGTGCCGACATAGGAAACATAATTGGCCGAAGCGCTCGAACCCTGGTCGTTCAGGCTGAAGACAAACGCATCGCTCGAACCGGAAGAGGCGTTGGCGACGCTTGCCTGCCCGCCCGCGGTGAGGTTTGCGTTCGCGGTCGTGCCGGAGACATAGACGTTGTTGCCGTCCACCGCGATGCCGCCCAGCGTGCCGTTCTGCAGATCGCCCAGATCCATCTGCCACAGCGGCGTCGATGTCGCATCGCCCGAGGCATATTTGGTGACGATCGGCATGTCCGCTTTGCACGGAGGCAACCACAAGTCCGCCGTCGGCGGTCGTGGCCATCTGCGAAACCTGATCGGCGCCCGCGGAACCGACTTGCTGGCGATAAACGACCGACCCTTTGGAATCGAGCTTGGTGATATAACCATCGGTGCCGCCCAGCCGCGTCTGCCCGCTGCCGATCGCACCGCTCACCTGCCCGCCGTAATAGACGTTGCCGGAAGCATCGACCGTGACGGCAAGGGCTGCATCATTGGCCACCGGATCGAGCTGGTGCAGCCAGGATTGCGTGCCGTCCTTCGTGTATTTGGCGACAAAACTATCGGTGCCGCCGCCGATGGCGTTTTCCGTCAGCGGCCCGGTGGTGCTTCCGGCGACGACAACGCCGCCCGTGGGATCGAGCGCGAGCGAATAGCCGGACGCAGAAGACTGGCTGCCGAGCAGGCGCTGCCACTGAACATTGCCCGCGGAATCGTATTTGGTGAGATAGACGTCCTGATCGCCCTGTTCGATCTGGCCGCCGAAACTGCCTGTCGTGTTGCCGATGACATAGACGTTGCCATTGGAATCGACCACGGTGGATTGCGCTGTCGATGTTCCGCTGTCGGGTGTGATGGTGTCGTTGAATGTGGCCTGCTGCGTGCCCGAAAGATCGCCGAGCTTGATGAGGCGGCCCGTTTGATTGGCTATCGGCGGCCGAGCCCGTATTGCCCGCAAGATAGATCGCGGGCTGCGCAGAGGCCGCCGAAAACGCAATCTTCTCCGAACCTGTGGCATTGATCTTCAGACCGAAAGTTTCCTTCAGCAGCGGATCGACGGCGGCCGCGTCGTCATCGGTGCCGCTGTCTGTGGTGGAGGTTGTGCTGCTGGCGCTCGCATCTTCCGTGCCGTCATCGATCATCGTGCGCTGCACGCGCGTCGTGAACCCGGCGGCGGAAAGCTGCTGGTTGATATAGTTGGCGATGTTGTCCAGCGTCAGCGGGCCCGTCACGCCCGAGAGATCGATATCGACATTGCTGGTCGTGCCGCCCTTGGTGACCGCAATGGTGAAGCTGTCGCTTGCGCTCACGCCTTTCACGGGCTGGAACAGCGCAAGGCCCCTTCACCACAACGCCGCCGACATAGCTTGTCTGCGCCAACGGCACGGTCGCGGTGCTGACGATGGAGGAGCTTTTGGCGCCCGGCAGCAATGTGAGATTGTTGAAACTGGCCGAGGAAAGATAATCCTGGATCTGCGAAAGCCCATCCTGGAAGCGCGTGTTGAGGCCGGTGAGCTGTCCGCTCGTCATGCCGTCGCGCGTGCCCATTTCGGCGATATAGGCAAGCCTGTTCAGACCCTGATAGAGCGCGAACAGCTTCTCATTGTCCTGATCGAGTTTCTGGCCGGGCGTATTGGCGGCCTGCGTGACGCCGGAAAGATCGAGATAAGGCGTATTCGCCAGCGATTGCGCATCGAGCACCTGATCGCTGGGCGTGGCGATGCTCGAATCCCAGGGCGGCGTAAGCGTGGATTTCGGCGTGGAAGATGTTGCGGCAGCCGCCTGCGACGCAGCGGAGGTCGCTGTCGACGAAACAAGGTTCGTCGACACCTTCGCGTTGTAATAGCTGATCAGCAACGACGGATCGAAGCTGGATATGCCGGAACTGCTCATTGCACCCGATTTCGCATTGACCGGGGAGTGTCGCCTCCGCGGCGTTAATGCCTTGCTAAGAAAACGACGAAACGTGCTTAACGCCGCCTTAACGCGGCCTGTCCGACAAAGGCCCATGTCCAGCCCAGCCCCACGCCCTGACGATCCTTACGAAACGGGCCTCGCCCTTTCCGCGAAAGGGCAGCACATCGAGGCCATCGAGCAATTCGAGGCGCGCTCGCAGCACGGCCCGATGACACCGCGCGTACTGTTTGCGCTCGGCAACACCGCACGCACGCTCGACCTTTCGCAAGCAGCCGAAGAATTCTTCAGCCGCGTGCTGAAGCTCGAGCCCCAGCGCCTCGAAGCACTCGTCAATCTGGCCAATCTGTTGCGCGCGCGCGGACAGGCGAGTGCCGCGGTCGCACTTCTGGAACCTGCACTCGCCCATGCAGCACACGCCGCCGAATTGTGGCTCACGCTCGGCTCGGCCTATCGCGAAATGGGCAGCACCATCGAGGCGGAAGAGAATTTTCGCGAAGCGCTGGACCGGCGCCGCGATTATGTTCCGGCGCTTGGAAACCTTGCCGACGTTCTGGCCGATCGCGGCGAAGTGGAAGAAGCCCTTTCGCTTTACGAACGCGCGGTAAAACTCGATCCGCAAAATCCGCAACTCCGCCTCAACCGCGCGATCCTTTATCTGCTGACGGGAAATCTGAAAGGCGGCTGGCGCGATTATGCGGCGCGGCTGAAAATAAAGGGCAAAGCGCCCCGAAACCGATCATGGCCTGCCGCGCTGGACCGGCGGAACGCTCAGGCGCATGCGCCTGCTTGTGACGGCCGAACAGGGCGTGGGCGATCATCTGATGTTCGCGAGCATGTTTCCCGAACTTGTCGCCGAAGCGCCGCGAACAGGACGGCACGTCATTCTTGAATGCGATCCGCGTCTGGTTCCGCTGTTTGCGCGATCCTTTCCCGATGCCACTGTGAAGCCGCAGCAATTGCAAACCGTCGGCGGTGTCACGACCGCGCAATATGGCTGGCTCAAGACCTGCGGTGGCGCAAACATCGCCACCGAAATGGGTTCGCTGCCGCGCCATCTGCGCGGCGATATAGACGATTTTCCGAATCCCGAATGCCTATCTTGTTGCCGATGCAGATGAGACAGCGCGTTGGCGAAAGCGTTCTTCAGCAAGGCGAAACGCCCCTGATCGGCATCTGCTGGCGCAGCGGGAAAACGACGGCGGCGCGCGCGGTCTGCAATACGCCCCCATTGAAGCATGGGCCGAATTCCTGCGCGAATTGCCCGGAACAATTGTCAGCGTGCAATACGATGCGACACGCGACGAAGTGCGAACGCTCGAAGAAATGAGCGGCCGCAAGATCATTTTTCCCGAAGATATCGACCAGAAAAACGAGCTGGATCGCGCCTGTGCGCTGTTGTCCGCGCTCGATGCCGTGGTCAGCGCGCCAACCGCCGTTTCGTGGCTTGCTGCGGGCGCGGGTGTTCCGACCTACAAAGTTCTTTACGACAGAAGCTGGACGAGTTTTGGTTCGGACCGCGAACCCTTCGCGCCGTCCGCCGAATGCACGCGGCCGAAATTTCCCGGGCGACTGGCGGGGCGCTTTCGACACCGCACTTGCGTCTATGCGCTCACACTTCGCAAGCCTGTAGCGCGTTTGGCGGCAAGCATGGCCGAAAGATCGGCCGCGATGCGGGCCGCACCCTGTCCATCGATCGTCATCAATCCGGCGGTGTGCATCTCGCGGCGCTTGCGGGATCGGCCATCAGTGCCGCAACGGATTGGCGCAAGCTCTTCGTCGGTCACATCGCGCGCGAGGCCAAGGCAAAGTCCCATGCCCGATGTTTCGAAGGCCGATGCCGACAGCGCGTGATCGGGGGTCAGCGCCAGATAAAGCGCGGGCACGCCGAAGGCGGCAAGTTCATAAGCGGTCACGCCGAAGGCTGCGAGCGCCAGATCGGCGGAGGCATATTCGGTGGCAAGATCATCCGCCCCTTCGATGGTTTCGAAGAAGCCCGGCCTGAGCGCCACCACGGCGCGCGCCACGCGATCCTTGTCGGCCATGCCCTGACCGATGACGAAGCGGGCGCGGAATGTGCGGTTGAGCTTGGAAAGCGCGTTGGCCGCCTGAAGGGTGAGCCCGAACGGATCGCTGCCGCCCATCGCGACCAGCAGCGTCGGCAAAGCGGATTTGGGGCGCGTGCGGCGCGGATCGTCCGGTTCAGGCCGAGCAGCGACCATTCCCACCCGATGCGCGGCGCGCAGGCCGAACCCGTCCAATCAAGGGCGCGCGCCTGCGGCACATCGGGGATAATAGGCGACATCGGCGGCCAGCCGCCGGTCCGAACCATCGTCCACCACCCCCACCAGGGGGACTCTCGCAGAAATGAGGTTCAATTGGGCACGCGATACCCCTTCGCGGACATCGCAGACCAGAATATCGGGCTGCGCGTGCCTCAGACCGAGCGTGGTCGAGACTCCCTGATCAATCAGCGCGGCCTCAAACCCTGCGCGGCGGATGGGCTCCAGCGCATCTTCGCGTGCCGTGCACGGCGAAGGTGACGCCCACTCCTTCGCGGTCGCGCAATGCGCGGGCAAGATTGACCATGCGCTTCACATGGCCATAGCCAAAGCCGCCGCCGCCATCGCAGCGGATGAGCGCGAGCGCGCCCGCCGCGCGCAATCGCCTTCTGGCGCACATGCGCGTTCAGATTTCGCAACGATGGCTCGCGTTCGAGGAGAAGAAGCAGATCTTCAAGCGAGGCTTCGCCGGCACGCGCTTCCAGCCGCCCATGCACCGCTTCGACGAAAGCCAGATCGTCCGGCGTATCGATCGTCAGCCGGCCGCCGGATCGGGCAAGCGCGGGATAGGCGGGTGCGCGCGCGATGCGCACGAAATCGGGATGGAGCTTGAAATAACCGGTGACATGTTCGCGCGCGACCGGATCGTCGGCCGCATCCATCATCAGCTTGTCGAGCGCGCGCCGCGAAAAGGGATCGACGCCTTCATGGGCGGTGACGGCACCGTCTTCCAGCAGAACGTAATCGCCGTCCTGCTCGATCAGCGCGGTCACCAGATGATCCACGAAAGCCCGCATCGATGAAGGGCGCATCGGCGGAAACGCGCACGATGATATCGGCATCGGTCGCCTGCGGCGGCGAGCGCGAAACGCGCCAGCACATTGTCTTCCGGGCCGCGGACGACGGTGACGCCATTGCGTTCGCCGAATTCGGCGATGGCATCGTCGAGCGGATTGGTGCTGGTCGCGATGGCGACTTCGCCGATCAGCTTGCGAGCGTTTCAGGCGGCGCACGACATGCCAGAGCAACGGCTCGCCCGCGATGGGCTTCAGCACCTTGCCGGGAAAACGCGTCGAGCCCATGCGGGCCTGCACGATGGCGACGATGCGCCTGTTGTTCGCTGCGTCCGTCATGCGGCGGGTTTCCAGGTGGCGCGGATGTGGCGCAGCGGGCGCATTCCATCGGCCGGATCGGCGCGCCATTCGCGATCGTCCAGTTCGGAAGGCTGCGGACCTTTGAAGCCGGTGCCATCGGCCACCATCGCTTCGCGGATGCGCGCAATGACCGGCGCGATTTCGCCCGGCAGCCAGCAATGGCCGGAGGCATATTCCGCGCCTTGGCCATCGAGATCGAGATGGAATTCCACCACTGCCGCATCCCAGCGATGCACGGCACGTTCGACCACGGCGGGTTTGCGCGTGTGATCCGACCAGCCGACCGGATAACCCGTCGCCTCGCGAATGGCAGCGATGGCGGAAAGATTGGCTTCTTCCGGCGGCGTGGGATAGGCGGAAACGCAATGCAGCAGCGTCACGTCGCGGGCGCCCGCCGATTTCAGACATCGGCAGCAGCCTTGATGATTTCCTCCATGGTCGCCATGCCGGTGGAAAGCACGATGGGCTTGCCGGTGGCGGCGCAGGCTTCCAGCAGCGGCGTCACCAGCAATTCGTAGGACGCGACCTTGTAGAAATCGACATAGGGGCGAAGTTCTTCGACCGCTTCGACATAAAAGGGCGTGCAGGAAAACTGCGATCCCGCGCCGCGCGCAATGCTCGGCGATGGGGGCCAGATGCTCGAGCGGCAATTCCCATTCGCTGCGGGCGCGATGCTTGGCGCTCTGCGCGAGGATTTCCGGGGCGAACATGCGATCGATCTTGAAGAGCTGGAATTTCACCGCATCGCAGCGCGCATCGGCCGCCGCATCGACGAAGGCCAGCGCGCGCGACAGGTCGCGGGCGTGATTGCTTGACGCTTCGGCGATGAAGCGGGGTGGGCGGGCTTTCTCCCAGACGCTTGCCACAGGCGAACTCCGGCGATTTGGACTTAACGATTTCTAAAGGCGGTTTGGCTAAGAGTTGGTTAACGACGGCCGAAGGCCGTTAAGCGGGAAGCCCGATGGCTGCCAAACCGTTCTTCATCGTCTCCAGCGGCCGCTCCGGCACCGCGATGCTGCACAAGGCGCTTTCCAGCATCGAGGGCGTTGAGATGCACCATGAATATGCCGTGCAGATCATCCAGCCCCTGGCCGTGCGCCGCTATCTGGGTCTGGCCGATGCCGCTGAAACCCGACATATTCTGGCGCGAAACCTATGGCGCGGCGATCCACTATTCGGACCAGCGCCATTGGGGCGATTCCTCCAACAAGCTTTCGTGGCTGATCCCCGATCTGGCCGCACTGTTTCCGGAAGCGAAGTTCGTCCATCTGGTGCGCGATGGCCGCAAAGTGGCGGGATCCTATTTCCGCAAGTTGGGCGCGGAATGTTACGACGACCGTTCCAGCGCCATTTTGCAGGCCTTTTGCGACGATCCCGCCGCTACACTCCGCGCCCGCCACCCGAGAAGAAATATTGGTGGCCGGTGCCTCGCAAAGGGGCGGCCGATGCGCAAGCTTTCCGCCTGTTCGACCAGTTCGAACGCATCGCCTGGCACTGGGCGGAGATCAACCGGGTGATCCTGGACGAGCTTTCGAAACTGCCGGAGCAACGCAAAGCCTTCGCGCGCCTCGAAGATTTGCGATCCTCACCCGAAAGCACTGAAGGGGCTTTTACACTTTCTTAACCTTGGTTACCGCGATGCACATTTCGCGATGTTCCAGCGCCCGCACAACGTCAACCGGCCGGAGGACGTGTTGCTGAACGGCCGCGAACGCGACGCCTTCGATCACATCGCGGGCACCATGATGGCGCGCCTCGGCTATGCCGAACGTGGCGAGTATGTAGTGAATTATTAACGGCGCCTGGCCAAAGATGGTTACCGGTTTCTTCCCGGACTTGATTTCCATGAGCAATTCGTGCGGTTTGTGCAGCGAGACCTCGCTCGACGAGGTTTACGCGCCGGAACGTTCCACGCGCGGGATCAAGATTTATCTCTGCCGTCATTGCGGGCTGGTGCAGAGCCTGCCGCGCATCGATCGCGCGCCGCGCAGGGCCGCCGCCGTTTCCAGCGGTGCCGATTGGGGCAATGTGCGTTACGGCAAAGGATTCCGCACCAAGGCGGCGCTCGATGCGATCGGGCGCCATGCCGATCTTTCAACACCGCTTTCGCTTCTCGATGTGGGTTCCAATCGCGGCAGCTTCGCGCGCGCATTTCTGGATGCAGCCCCGCAAGCCCGCCTTGTGGCCGTGGAACCGGACGAACGCGTGGTGAATTCCTGCGCCGGTTTCGAGCGCACCGAGCTGGTCCACGCGCGCATCGAATCCGCGGCTCTTGAGACCAACCGTTTCGACATCGTGCATTCCTGCCACACCATCGAGCATCTCGCCGATCCGGCAGGCGTGCTGGCCGATCACTGGCGCACGCTGAAGCGCGACGGCCTGCTCGTCATCGACGCGCCGAACATCGCATTTCTCGGCTCAAACGACGTAGTCGAAGAATGGTTCATCGACAAGCACCTGTTCCATTTCTCGCCGCGCACGCTTGCACGCATGATCGAAATGGCAGGCTTCGAAATCGTCGAAGGGCCCGACCGCGCCGATCGCGAAAACCTTCTGATCGTCGCTCGCAAGGTTACAGCACCTCCGCCGACCTTCGGCCACGATCACCGCGAAGCCGAGCGCGCCGAAGACCTTATCGCGACCTATGTGGCAACACGCGCGCGCAACCTGATGGCGCTTACCGCTGTTGCCGCCGATATCGCCTCGATGAAATCGCGCCGCGTAGCGATGTGGGGAGCGGGTCGCATCTTCGACAGCCTTGTGGTGCATGGCAATTTCGATGCAAGCGGGCTCACGCTCCTCATCGACAAACATCTCAAGCCATTGGTGCCCGAACGCCATGGTTGCGAAGTGCGAGCGCCCGAAGCGCTTGAAACCGCAGATGCTGGCGTTGTCATCGTCATGTCGCGCAGTTTTGCACCCGAAATCGCCGATGAAGCGCGGCGTTTGGCTCCATCCGCCGAAATCCTTCTCTATTCCGACCTTCTGGCGCAGGCGCGCTCGAGAATGGCGGCTTAAGGCAACTCATCATGCTTCTCGACACCAAGACAAGTTCAGCTTCTCCCGGCCAAGTCCCCGAACTGATCGCCAATCTTCAGCAGGCCGCGCGCTTCGTGCGGCAGCATGTGATTGCATCGATCTATCATGCGGGCTCTGGCCATCCGGGCGGCGCATTGTCTTGCGCGGATATCCTTGCCTGCCTCTATGGGGCCGAACTAAACCTCTGGCCTTCGGGCATCAACGATCCGGCGCGGGATCGTTTTGTCCTGTCGAAGGGTCATGCAGCGCCCGCGCTTTATGCGGTCGCGGCTTATTATGGATTTTGCAATGCGCAGGCAGCCCTATCCTTGCGCAAGCTCAACAGCCCATTTCAGGGTCATCCTCACGTTCTCGATCTGCCCTGGGCCGAAACGAGCACAGGCTCGCTGGGACAAGGATTTTCCGTCGCGCTCGGCATGGCGCTGGGCCTGAAAATGAAGGCTAGCAAAGCGCGCGTTTACACAGTGCTCGGCGATGGCGAAATGCAGGAAGGCGAAGTGTGGGAAGCCGCGATGTGCGCGGCGCATCACAAGCTCGACAATCTTTGCGTGCTCGTCGACTACAACAAACTGCAGAGCGACGACCGCAACGACAAGATCATGCGGCTCGAACCGCTCGCTGCCAAATGGCGCGCCTTCGAATGGGCCGTGGCCGAAATCGACGGACACAGCCTGCGCGGCATCCTTTCTGGTTTGCGCAGCGCATCGGCCACGCAGGGCCGCCCCACCATCCTTATCTGCCACACGACCAAGGGCAAAGGCGTTCCTTATATGGAAGGCAAGCCGCAATGGCATGGCAGCGTGAAACTCACGCGCGAACAGGCCGAAGATGCGCTTGACGGCGCTTCAGGCAACACCGGACGAAATCAGGGAATTCCTCGATGTCAGCCACTGCTGAAGCGCCTGCCCTCATCGGAACCAGCGGCGATTCCTTGCGCGAATCCTTTGGCAAGGCACTTGCGGGGCTTGCCAAGGAATTTCCCAAGGTCGTCGTGCTCGATGCCGATATCGCAGGCGGCACGGGCGTGCACCATTTCCGCAAGAGCAATCCCGAGCGCTTCATCCAGTTCGGCATCGCCGAACAGAACATGATGGCGGCAGCCGGCGGCCTTGCGGCCGTCGGACTCATTCCGGTGGTCACCACTTTTGCGGTGTTCTGCCTGCGCGCTGTCGAACAGGCGCGGCTTTCTCTTGCCTATGCACGCCGCAACGCCAAGATCGTGGCGAGCCATCCTGGCCTCGATGTCGGCCCCGATGGCGGCTCGGCGCAGGCGCTGGAAGATCTGGCAGCATTCCGCGCGATCCCCGGCATGACCGTGATTTCGCCCGCCGATCCGATTGAAACGGCGCTCGCAACGCGGGCGATCCTGGAATTCGACGGACCTGTCTATATGCGCACGGGCCGCAGCCCCGCGCGGCGCGTTTATGGCGACGACCACACTTTCGAAATCGGCAAAGGCCATGATCGTGCGCGAAGGCAGCGATGTCACTATCGTTGCCTGCGGTGTCGAAGTGGCGCGCGCGCATCGAAGCGGCGCAACGCCTTGCGGAAGAAAACATCAGTGCCCGTGTCGTAAACATGGCCACGATCAAGCCAATCGATTCTGCGCTGCTCGCACGGTGTGCTGCCAGAAACCGGCGCTATCGTGACGGCGGAAGATCACAATATCTATGGCGGGCTCGGCGGCGCAGTGGCGGAATCGCTTGCGGCCACTTATCCCTGCCCAATCGAATTTGTAGGCGTGAAAGATACGTTCGGCGCGTCGGGCGAACCGGACGAACTGGCCGATCATTTCCAGATTTCGGCGCCCATTCATCGCCGAAGCCGCCAAGCGCGCCATCGCCCGCAAACGCAGCATGAGCAATCGATTCTCGCTTGAGGGAAAATCCGCCTTCGTGACCGGCGGCAGCCGCGGCATCGGCCGCGCAATTGCAATCGGCTTGGCGCAGGCAGGCGCAGATGTTGCCTTCACCTATCGTTCACAGCGCGAGGAAGCTGCGAAAGTCTGCCGCGAAATCGAAGTGCTTGGGAGACGCGGTTTTGCATTGCAGATGGATGTGGCGCAGCGCGCAAGCGTGGAAGCCGCAGCACGCGACGCAAGAGGTGCGCTCGGAGCTATTTCCATTCTCGTCAACAATGCCGGGATCAACAAGCCGACGGATTTCGACAAGGTCACTGACGATGATTGGGACGACATTATTGTCGACCAATCTGAAAGGGCCGTTCGTCTGCGCGCAGGTTTTCCTGCCGTTGCTGGCGGAAGCAGGCGGCGGAAGCATCGTGCATATCGGATCGGTGAGCGGCCAGTATGGCGGCCCGCGCACCGCGCATTATGCCGCTTCGAAAGCAGGCCTCATTTCGCTGGCGCAAGTTATCGCCCGCTTCGGCGCACAGCATGGCGTGCGTTCAAACGTCGTGGCAGCAGGCCTCATCGCCTCCGACATGGGCAATGCCGGACTTGCCGCGCAGAGCGTGCAGAAGGCGGCGGAGAACATTCTCCTGAAGCGGCTGGGCTCTACGCAAGAAGTGGCCGACGCCGTTGTGTTTCTCGCGAGCGATGCCTCTTCCTACATCACCGCGCAAACGCTCAATGTCAATGGCGGGCTCTATTTCTGATGAAAGACGCTGTTGATCGTTTCCGGCGGGATCGAAGCGGCCGACGCGGCGCGGCGCGCCAAGGAAATGGGCTATTATGTCGTGGTTTCCGATCGCGACCCCGAAGCGCCGGGCTTTGCTTTTGCCGATTCCTGCCTGATCGCCGATGTCTATAGCCCGACTGAAACAGCCGCCGCCGCCGAACGCTACAATCGCAAGATTCGCCGTATCGATGGCGTGATCTGCGTGGCGGCCGATGCCCCGGTTACCGCAGCCACGGTCGCACAACGTCTCGGCATCAAGGGCATCTCCGCTCGCATGCGGCGCAAACTCGCTTGCGACAAGCTCGCGATGAAACGCTGCTTTTCGGATGCAGGCGTGCCGGTTCCGTGGTTTTCCGCCGTCGAAACGCCGCAGGCCTTGCAACGCATCGCCATCGAGCGCGGCAACAATCTCGTCATCAAGCCTGTCGATAGCCGGGGTTCGCGCGGCGTGCAGCGCATTGCGCAAGTTGCTGACCTCACCAAGGCCTTCATGCTGGCGCGCGAACATTCGCCGACCGAGCGCGTGATGGTTGAGGAATATCTTGAGGGGCCGCAGGTTTCGACCGAATCCGTCATCGTCGAACGGCAAATGCTACACGCCGGGCTTCTCCGATCGCAATTACGAATATCTCGAACGCTATGCGCCGTTCTTCATCGAGAACGGCGGCGATCTGCCGAGCCATCTGTCCGATGAAATTCAAGCCAAGGTGCGCGACGTGGTTGCGCGCGCCGCGCGCGCACTTGGCATCGACGACGGCACGGTCAAGGGCGACATCGTCGTGCACAAGGGCGAGCCCTATGTCATCGAACTTGCGGCGCGGCTCTCCGGCGGCTTCTTCTGCACGCGCGAAATTCCGCTGAACACCGGCGTCGATTTTCATCGGCGCCGCGCATCAAGCTTGCGCTGGGCGAACGAGGTTTCGCCCGACGAGCTTGAACCCAAATACCAGACGCCGGTGATCCAGCGTTACGCCTTTCCCAATCCCGGCAAGATCGTGCGCGTCACCGGCGCAGAAGAAGCGCGCAAGCTTTCCGGCGTCGCCGATGTCGTCGTCACCGCCAAGCCGGGCGACATCATTCCGCCGGCAGGCGACAAGCGGCCCTCCGCGGCGATGGTGCTGGCCACGGGCGCTTCGCGCGAAGCGGCCCTTGCAGGCAGCGAACGATGCGCTTGCCTGCCTGAAGATCGAAACCGCATGAACGCGCCGTTCTCAGGCGAGAGCGCGCGGCTGCGACAGGCGACACTGCAGCTGTTTGCGCTGTTCCATCTCAATCTCGCGTTCTCCTCCATCGAGGAAGAGCAGCGCGGCGAAGTTATCCAGCGCTGTTATTGGCCGCTGCTGGATCTTGCCGAAACACACGGCCCCATCGGCTTCGAAGCAACGGGCTTCACGCTGGAGGAAATCGCCAAGCGCGATCCAGCATGGATTGCGCGCGCACGCGAACTGATCGCACGCAGAACGGATCGAACTGATCGGCTCGGGTTATGCGCAGATCATCGGGCCGCTGGTGCCCGCGCGCGTTACAGAAGACAAATCTGAAAATCGGCAACGAGATCTATCGGCGCTTGCTGGGCGTGCATGCCGACAGCTCGCGCTTGTCAACGAGCAAGCCTATTCCGGCGGACTTGTCGGGCTCTATCTCGATGCGGGCTATCGCGCGATCCTGATGGATTGGGACAATCCCGGCTGCGCATCATCCCGAATGGCACGGAGAAACCCGCTATCTGCCGCAGCGCGCGCTGGGCGCGACGGACGCTCCATCGAGCTTCTGTGGACCAACACAGTCGCGTTTCAGAAACTGCAACGTTTCGCGCATGGCGATATCGAGCTCGACGATTATCTCGATTCTATCTGCGCGCGGCGTGCGGGACCGCGAGCACGCGCTTTTGCGCTTATGCCAGCGATGCAGAGATTTTCGATTTCCGCCCGGGCCGCTACAACACCGAAGAAACGATTGAACGGACAGAGCGAATGGGAGCGGCTGGGCGAAGCTTTTGCGCGCAATGACAGAGCCGGATTTTTCGCTTATCGCGCCATCCGCTGCACTCGGTTTGCGCAGATCGCCCGCACGCGGCACAGGAACTGCGCCTCGAAACGGCCGCTTGCCCCGTGCCGGTGAAGAAGCAGCGCAAATACAATCTCTCCCGCTGGGCGGTGACGGGCCGCGACGATATCGGCGTCAATGCTGCCTGCCAGCGCATCTATCGACGGCATGATAGCCGCGAGACGCAGATGACGCGGACTGGAAAGAACTTTGCTATCTGTGGGCGAGCGATTTCCGCACACATATCACGAGAAGCACGTTGGCAGGAATTCTGCGGAGCAGCTTGCAGATGCTGAACGCCGTTGGAGTACAGCACGAAACCGCCAGCACGACAGCTACCGGGTTCAGCGCTATGCGACGGCCGGTACGATAGACATTGAAACCCCTACGCTTACGGCGCGGCTTGATCGGCGGCGCGGGCTCGCGATTCAATCACTGCATTTCCGTTCGCAGGTGCAGCCGGTAATCGGCGGACTGCCTCACGGGCATTTCGACGACATCGCGCTGCAGGCCGATTGGTACACGGGCGATTGCGTGTTCGAAGCGCCGGGCGAACACAAGATCACCGATCTGGAATGGTGCGAGGCACGGCTCGGGCAAGAATGCCAACGGCGACACGACTGCGTTCATGCGCACCATCGAGACGCCGCAGGGCCGTATCGAAAAGACGCTTGCGGTTCTTCGCCGACGAGCCGCGCGTCGATTTCGACCTCACCTTCCATTGGGAGGATTGGGGCCGCGGCAGCCTGCGGCTTGGCCACATCACGCTGCTGCCCGATGCGTTCGACTGGGAGAAGCTTTCCTTAACGACGCACAATGGCGGTAAGGACTCCGAAACCTTCTCGCTTAACGGACGAAGCTGTCGATCACGGCGCGCCGGTTTCGTTTCTCGTCTCGTCGTCCTACGGCTTCGGATGACGGAAGGCTGGGCGGAACTGGGCGACGACAAAACGCGCATCCGCATCGAAATAGACCGCGCAACAGCGCCGCTTCTGGGCCTTCTGACGCATCGCCGCGTGGGCGGCAGCCTGTTCTGCCAGCTCGTGCTTTCGGCGCTCGAACTGGACGAGACGCGCAAGCCTACGTCCTACAGAGAAGGGCCGCGCCGCTTCCGATTTAGCGTTAAGGCCGCCTTTCCGTAAGGCACTATTAACCGCGTTCTGCAACCATTGGTTCAGATACAAAGGGGCATTTCATCCATGGCGCAGCGCGCAGCCAAGATCGATCTGCCGGCGCGAACGACACCGCAACGTCGCGCCGATCATTCGGGCCTTCGCGATTTCACGCAGCCCTGGCTCGATCTGAACGACAAGTCGGTGCTCGTCACCGGCGGCACCGGCTCGTTCGGCAAGCATTTCGTCAAGACCGTGATCGAGCACTACAAGCCGCGCCGGCTCGTGATCTTCAGCCGCGACGAACTCAAGCAATATCGAGATGCAGCAGATGTTCCCGATGGAGCAGTATCCCTTCATGCGCTACTTCATCGGCGATGTGCGCGACCGCGACCGGCTGGAACTGGCGATGCGCGACGTCGATTATGTGATCCACGCCGCGGCGCTGAAGCAGGTGCCGACCGCCGAATACAATCCCTTCGAATGTATCCGCACCAACGTCTTCGGCGCGGAGAACGTCGTCTCGCGCCGCGCTTGCGCCGCAATGTGCGCAAGGTGATCGCGCTTTCGACCGACAAGGCGGCCAATCCGGTCAATCTCTACGGCGCGTCGAAACTCGCCTCCGACAAGATTTTCGTCGCCGCCAACAATCTCGCCGGCGCGGACGGCACGCAAGTTCTCCGTGGTGCGCTACGGCAATGTGGTCGGCTCGCGCGGCAGCGTCGTGCCGTTCTTCCAGAAGCTGGCGGCAGAACGGCGCCGAAGAACTTCCCGATCACCGATCGAGCGCATGACGCGCTTCTGGATCACGCTGACGCAGGGCGTGAATTTCGTGCTCTCCAGCATGGAGATGACGCGCGGCGGCGAAATCTTCGTGCCGAAGATTCGCTTCCACCACCATCACCGATCTCGCCGACGCTGATCTGCGCCGAAGCTGGCGCAGAAGATCGTCGGCGTCCGCCCCGGCGAGAAGCTGCACGAGACCATGATCCCGGCCGACGATTCGCGCTGGACCGTCGAGCTCGACGATCGCTTCGTCATTCTGGCGAGCTTCGCCGCAGCGGCGCGCGAGGCCTATCTCCATCGCGGCGCCAAGCCGGTGCGCGGAAGGCTTCGCCTATTCCAGCGACACCAATCCCGAGCAGCTCGACGTGCGCGGGCTTCAGACGCTGCTGGCGCAGGCATTCGCATGAGTGCGCCGGCGCTGCAAGCGCGCGAGCGCCGCGACCGCGCAAGCCGTTTCTGCCCTATGGCCGCCAGGTCATCGAGGACGACGACATCGCCGCGGTGACCGAAGCGCTGCGCGGCGATTTCTGACCACCGGGCCCTATCGTTGCGACGTTTCGAAGACGCGCTCGCCAAGACGGTCAGCGCGAAACACGCCGTCGTCTGCGCCAACGGCACGGCGGCGCTGCACATGGCGGCGCGCGCGCTGAACCTGGGACCGGGCACGAAAATCATCGTGCCGGCCATCACCTTTCTCGCCACCGCCAGCGCGCCGCATCTGAACGGCGCGGAGATCGTCTTCGCCGATGTCGATCCCGAAACCGGCTTGATGCGGCCGGAAGATCTGGAAGCGGCCTTCGCGCGCGCGGGTCGCGCCGATGCGGTGTTCAACGTGCATCTGAACGGCCAGTGCGGCGCACTGGAAGAGATCGCCAGTATCGCGCGCGCGCACGGCGCAAAGATCGTCGACGATGCCTGCCACGCGCTCGGCACGGCCTATGTCGCCGAATGACGGCACGGTCAGCGCCGATCGGCTCCAACGCATTCTGCCGATCTCAGCGTCTTCTCGTTTCATCCGGTGAAGACCATCGCCATGGGCGAAGGCGGCGCGGTGACGACCAACGATCCCGATCTGGCCAAGCGGCTTGATGCGCGCGCGCAATCACGGCATGACGCGCGATCCGGCCGATTTCGTGAACACCGACGATGCGTTCGATGCAGATGGCACGCCAAACCCCTGGTATTACGAACTCGTCGAACCCGAATTCAACTGGCGCGCCAACGATATTCAGTGCGCGCTGGGGCTTTCGCAGCTGGGCAAGCTCGGCCGCTTCGTGGCGCGCCGGCGCGCGATTGGCCGCGCATATACGATTCGCTGCTTGCCGCCGCTTGCGCCGCTGCTGCGCCCGCTGGCGCGCACGCGGCCCTGCCTGCCGGCCTGGCATCTCTATGTGGCGCGGATCGATTTCGAAGCGTGCCGGCATCTCGCGCGGCGCATTGATGCGCGCGCTGGCCGCCGACGGCATCGGCACGCAGGTGCACTATTATCCCGGTGCATCGCCAGCCCTATTATGCGCAGCGCTATGGCGACGCCGCAGCTTGCCGGGCGCGGATCGCTACTACGAGCGCGCGCTTAGCCTGCCGCTGTTCGCGTCGATGACGGATGGCGATGTGAGCCGCGTGGTCGGCGCGCTGACGCGCCATCTCGGCATCTGAAAATCAGATTTTCTCGTCGACGAGTTGTATTTGCTGTTCGGCGATATATTCGCGCATCTTGACCATCTGCTCGGTCGGCCATTGGCGCACGACTTCGCCGCTTTTCTTATCGATCAATTTGTATACGAAACTGTCGATCGCTTTGTTCTGGGTAATTTCCAGGCGCACATCGGATGCCATTCCCGGCGGCGAAACCGCATCGGGTGTGACCGTTTGCTGATGACTTGGCGTGTGCTTTGTTGTTGCAGATGCGGAAGAGGCAGACGAAGAGTCCTGATGCCGTTTGAGAACCGCATCGCTCTCAGCCGCGACTGCCGCGTGTGAGACGATATCGACCATCGGATCAACTCCCCGTCTGCATCTCCTTTCTTACGAACGTGAAAAACCCACCTGATAAACCCCGATACGCCCGGGAGCGCGGTTATGAACGCCCGCGCCTTCCGGAAGAAGATGGCGGCGGGGCCCAATGCGTGACCCCGCCGTTTCTCTTTTACCGGAACAGCGAGAGCGTGATCGACGGCGCCTGGATTGGCGATCGACAGAGCCTGCACGCCAAGCTGCTGCTTGACCTGCAAGGACTGCAACATGGCGCTTTCCGTGGCCATGTCGGCATCGACCAGGTTGCCGATGCCGCCGTGCAGCGTGTCGGACAGCTTCTGCACGAAGTCGGCCTGGATCGAGAACTTCTTCGCACCGCGAAGACAGACTGCGCAAGCGCGCTGTTGACGTTGCTCAGAGAAGTTTCGATCGTCGCGATCATCGTCGAGGCACCGGTCTGGGTGGAGATCGAGCGCGGCTGTGCTCAACTGTCACGATGGAGCCGCGACAGGCTCATGTCTTCGGCGCTTCACGGTGATCTTCTTGCGTGCCGTCGGCAGACGCCAGCGCCGTGATCTGCGGTCGTCGAACCGTCGATCAGGTTGAAGCCGTTGAAGACGGCGTTCTGAACGATCGTCGTGATCTGATCGCGCAGAGCGGTGAAGTCTTCGTTCAGGGCGGCGCGGCTGGCCGTGTCCAGCGAAGCGTCGGACGCGGCAAGCGCCTTCTGCTTCATCTGGATCAGCAGATCGGAGATCGACTGACCGGCCGACATCGCAACGTCGACCGAGGACATGCCGCGGTTGAGGCTGTCGCGTGACGGCGGAATAGCCGGCCACGTCGCCGCGCATGTTCTGCGCGATGGCGAAGGTCGCGCCGTCGTCCTTGGCGGATGCGACTTTCAGGCCGCGTGTTGATGGCGTTCTGGACGGTCTGAAAGAGCTGGCGTTGGTCTTGTTGAGGTACTGCAGCGCGACCATGGCGCCGGTGTTGGTGTTGACGCTAAGCATTACTTGCCTCCGTTCTGGCTTTTGATGACGAGCGTTTTGCTCGAAGGGGCGTTTTGCCCCGCACCTGCTAATGGCAAGCGCCGTGCCGGAACGGATGTAAGATTTGGCTAACTTTCGTTGTTCGTGCGACGGTGGAAATTGTTGCCCAGCAGAATTCTTGCCGAAGAATCGATTACCCCGGCAGAATTTGCCCAGTTGCGGAAAATTTTTGCCGGGTCGGTGGGCAAATTTTGCCGGGTCGGAATATAGGCAAAGAAAAAGGGCGGCGCGGGATTTCGCCCGCGCCGCCCTGCTTCGTTTATCCCGAATGATCTTAGTCCTTACGTGAACAGCGACAGGATGATCTGCGGCGACTGGTTGGCGATCGACAGCGCCTGCACGCCAAGCTGCTGCTTGACCTGCAAGGACTGCAAGCTGCGCGCTTTCCGTCGCCATGTCGGCATCGACCAGATTGCCGATGCCCGCGGTCAGCGTGTCGGACAGTTTCTGGACGAAATCGACCTGGATCGAGAACTTTTTCGCAGCCGCTCGACAAGCCTGCGCCAACGCGCTGTTGACGTTGGTCAGCGAGGCTTCGACGGTGGCGATCATCGCCGACGCCTTGGCCTGCGTCGAGATCGATGCCGGTCGAGGTAATGGTGATGATGCGAACCGGACAGGCTCATGTTTTCGGCCTGACACGGTGATCTTGCGCGTGCCGTCCGAAGACGCCAGCGCGGTGATCTGGCGTCGTCGAGCCGTCGATCAGGTTGAAGCCGTTGAACACGGCGTTGGAGACGATCGAGGTGATCTGATCGCGCAAGCGCGGTGAAGTCCTCGTTCAGCGCCTGGCGGCTGGCGGTATCCAGCGACGAGTCGGACGCCGCAAGCGCCTTCTGCTTCATCTGGATCAGCAGATCCGAGATCGACTGACCGGCGGAAAGCGCCGACATCGACCGCAGAAATGCCGCGATTGAGGCTGTCCGTCACGGCGGAATAACCGGCCACGTCGCCACGCATGTTCTGCGCGATGGCGAATGTCGCGCCGTCGTCCTTGGCGGACGCGACCTTCAGGCCGGTGTTGATGGCGTTCTGTGTGGTCTGAAGCTGTGCATTGGTCTGGTCGAGGTATTGCAGCGCGACCATGGCGCCGGTGTTGGTGTTGACGCTAAGCATGGTGGTATTCTCCGTCACCGTTCTGGAGACGCGACGGCTTCTGCCCGCCTCGAGGGCACTATGCCCCGCACCCGCCTTCGCAACCCCCGTGCCAGACCGCCTTAACTTCCATAAGATATTGTTATTGTTGGATGTTATTGACGGAAGGCATTTACCTCGTCGCGAGGCAGAAACTGCCTCCCGGCGAACTCCGATCCGGCGAAAACGAAAAAGCCGGCCTTTTGGAGCCGGCGTTTTGATGCATTCTGAGAACTCGAAGATTTCAGGCGGCGCCCTGAAGGCCCTGCATGATGGTGCGGTTGATCTCGATCAGCGGCTCGACGGACGCGCCTTCGCGCATGACCTGCTTGGAATATTTGGTGATCCACAGCGACAGCGAAACGATCTTCGCGCGCACTTCGCGGGGAAGCTGATTGCGGTCATCGCATGCAATCGGCGGCGAGCGTGCGCCACAGCCTGCGGTTCCAGTCGATCGCCTCGGCCAGCGGGCCGCCGGTGGCACCGTTCTTCTGCACATCGATCAACGCGCCCGTGACCTGGCCGAACAGGCGGTATTCGGTTCGCGCGAGGTTTCAGTAATACGCTGCGTGTTCTGGTAGGCTCTGATGGGTCATAGCTCAACCGCTCCTGTTCGAATTCGAAGAGTTTCTTGCACGCATCAGAGCCTTGTAATAAGCGCCGCCCATCACTTCGCGGCTGATTTCCAGACAGGTGGCCAGCGCCTGGCGGTTGCTGGATCGCGCCCATGAACTCGGTCATGCGCAGCGCGAAATCGTTGTAGTAGTGCCTCGTTGTCCTCCGGATCGAGATACATCATCATGATCGGGAAATAGATGCGCCGGGCGGGCGTATTGGCGTCTTCGCGCCTGCATGATGTCTTTCTCGCGCAGCACGCAGGCTTTGTTCTGCAGCACCAGGCTCGTGCGCTTGTCGCCATTGGCGAGCACCGCGCCGTTAAGCACGAATTTCTCGCCGGGCTTGAGCGACAGCTTCAGCGGCATCGGGAATATCTCGTTGCTGGCTTACCGAAAGCCGAGACTACGAGCGGATTGGTTAAAAATTGCCTTGTCAGTGGCGCAATCTTCACCGCGGATTAAACATGTAAGGGCTTCTATTGCATGATCTTCATGAGGAATGCCGCCCATGGCGCAGTTTGCCACCGCACCCAGCCTTGGATCGCTCGCCGCCGTCGGCGCGCAGAACCAAGCCCTCGCAAAGCTGGAGGTGCTGGAAGAAGAAGCCGATGCAGCGGTCGTCGCGCCGCAAATCCAACGGCGTGCTGCGGCGCGCGGTCAAGGCCTGGAAGCGCGGCGACGTGGTGCGCGCGGCGCAACTTTCGCTCGAAGCCACCGAATGCCGATCGAAACAATGCACAGGCCTTCCATGTTCTGGCGATGGCGCTGGAAAAAATGGGCCATCAGCACAAGGCGCTGGTGACCTACGAGCGCGCCTTCAAACTCGATCCCGAAGATCCGGAGCTGCTGCATCAATCTGGGGCTCACCGCCTGGAATCTGAAAATGAACGACGGGGCGGAAAAAATGTTCCGCCTCTTCATCGCCGCCTGCCCGAATTCGCCGCTCGGCTACAACAATCTCGGCAGCATCCAGTGCGACATGGGACAAGGAAACGGTCGCGATCGAAACGCTGCGCGGCGCGCTTCTGCGCATGCCGCAGGAAACGATGCTGTGGAATTCGCTGGCGACGGTGCTGGCCGAAGTGGGCCGCGCCGAGGAAAGCCTGATCTTCTATCAGGAGGCGATCCGCCTCGATCCCGGTTTCTCGCGGCCTTATCACAATCTGGGCTATGCCTTTCGCATCTGGGCCGGCTTGAAGAAGCGCTTGAGGCCTATGATCAGGCGCTTGAACGCGCCATCGACGAAACCGAACAACGCGAAGGCAGGCATTCGCGCAGCATCTGCCTGATCGGCATGGGCAGGCTCGAAGAAGGCTTTCGCGAATACGAAATCCGCAACGACCAGCGCTTCCGCGCCTATGTGCATCACATGACCAAGGCGCCGGTCTGGAACGGCGAACCGCTCGAAGGCAAGCGCATTCTGGTGGTGGGCGAGCAGGGGCTGGGCGATGAATTCATGTTCGCCAATATCCTGCCCGATCTTGCAGCGCGCCGTCGGCGCCGAACGGCAAATTGCAGATCGCAGTCGATCAGCGGCTTGTGCCGCTGTTTCCAGCGCTCATTCCCGCAATGCCGATGTCGGCGCCTATGACGACCGCAAGCTTGTCGATCGCGATGGCAAGAAGGAATTGCGTTTCATCCCATGGGCGACGAGAAAGGCGATCCGGATTTCTACGCGCCGATGGGCACGGCGCTGCAATATCTATCGCAAGCGCATCGAGGACTTTCCGCATCGAGGCTTTTCTGAAAGCCGATCCCGAACGTGCCGCCGACCTTCGCAAACAGCTGGAAGCCTTCGGCCCCGGCCCTTATGTCGGCATCTGCTGGCGTTCGATGGTGCTGGGACAGCAAGCGCGAGAAATATTACAGCGCGCTCGATGCCTGGGGACCGATCCTCAAGACGCCGGGCGTCACCTTCGTCAATGTGCAATATGGCGATTGCCGCGATGAGACTCGCGCGCGCCGAAGAACGGCACGGCATCAAGATCCACGTGATCGAAGTCTCAATCTGAAGGATGATATCGATGGCGCAGCCGCTCTTTCGTCCGCCGCTCGATCTGGTGATCTCCGCGCCGACTGCAGCGGCCGCTGCCGCGGGCGCGGTAGGCACCGAAGTCTGGTTCCTGACCGCGGGCCGCACCTGGCCGCAGCTCGGCACCGATCGAATTTCCCTGGTATCGCAAGAGCCGCGTGTTCAGCCCGGAGAAATTCGCCGACTGGATCGCGCTGATGCCGCAAGTGGGCAAGGCGCTCGCGAATTTCCTCAAGGCGCGTTGATTACTGCTGCTGTTGCTGCTGGTGATGTAACTCCTCGATCGCGGCGCTCTTTGACTCGCGCGGCTTGAGTGGACGCGATACGCGCAGGAACTCCTCATGCCGGATCGGAGCCTGCGTCGGCTCGACGGTCACGGAAATGCCAAGCTCGGTTTCCGCATCCCCTTGAAAGTGCCGCGCGTAGGCGGCACGTCGGCATAGTCGCGCCCGACGCAGGCGCGGATATGGCGCTCTGCGGTGAGAAATTGTTGGTGGGATCAAAGCCGACCCAGCCAAGCGTTGGGAGCCACACCTCCACCCAGGCATGGGTTGCATCTTCCTGCGAACGATCCTTTTCGATCCGGCGATGATAAAGATAGCCGGAGACATAACGCGCCGGCATCCGCCAGCTTCGCGCAATCGCAATCATGATGTGAGCGAAATCCTGACAAACGCCACGGCCCGCGCTTAACGCATCGTCGATCGGCGAATGCACATCGGTCACGCCGACCTGATAATCGAAAGCTTCGTAGATTTTGCTGTTGAGCACGCGCAGCGCCGAAAGCGGATCGCCCTGGGCTTGTCCAACCCATGGCCGCCATGAATTGCGAGCAACGTAGGCGATGGTTGCGCGAATTTCGACGGCTCCATCAAGTCGAAATGCTCGTCGGAGAAATTGTAGCTGTTGTAACGATCCCATTCGAGCGCATCGCAAGCCTCGGGGATAGGGCGCATGGGCGAAACCTCGATCACCGATTGGGCATCGATGCGCAATTCCTCATGTTCGCGCAGCACGTTGAAATGATAAACGGCATTGCCCAGATGATCGGTATAAGCATAGAGCTGCGCGCGTGGATTGGTGGCGATCTGGAAACTGCGCAACGCCTGCGGGCCTTCGGAGCGCGGCTGCATGCGCAATTCCATCACGCTTTCGCGGATAGGTGCCGAGTAGCGGAAGCGGGTCACGTGGCGGATCGAATAATACATGATCACAAAACCGTTTCTGCGCCGTAGGTGATATAAGCCGAAAAGATCGCACCGTGGATCTGCTCGCACTGGCGCGAGATATCGGCAAGGAACGTGTCGATGGAGCCACCCATCAATTCATCGACCTGACCGAAATCGACCGACGCCTTTGAGACGCCCCGCCAACCTTTCGCACAGCGCGCGCCGCGCAGGCGGCGCGCCCGGAGCGACGTTGGCAAGCGCATCGCGCACGCGATCCACTGCGAAGCGAACGGAATGTGGAAACTCGGCGTTGAACAGAAGGAATTCTGCGATGCGCTCGGGCAGGATGGCAGCGGTGTGCACCTTGCAATAAGGCTCGAACGCCGTGCAGAGCTTCAGGAGTACAAGCCAATCGAAATATTTGGGTGCAGGCGGCGGCACGGTGTAGCCGGGCGCAACGGGGCCGAAATGGATGTCGAGCAGGCGGCTTACCAACTGCGCGCGTTCGATATAGCGGCCCAGTTCGAGGAACCACCAACCCTTCGCCGTGGCTCAATGTCGAGAAGGTCACGCCTTCCAACGTCTGCAATTCCTGCAACGCGTCGCGGAACAGGCGCGCGGGCTGATGCACCCAAATTCCTTCCATTGTCACCGGTTGCAGGCGCAAGATAAAGACGATTCAGATGTTCCCAGACTTCCGTGGAAAGTTGTTCGCGCACCTGCCTTGCATTTTCACGCGCAGCCGCCAGCGATGAAATAAGAGAGGATGGGTTGCGGCGCTCGAAAGCGAGCGCCTTGGTGATGGCGAACGCGTCGGGTTCTTCCGGCAACATATTCGGTGGACGACATCGCGGCCACGACGCGAATCCAGGACGCCTCGGCATCGGCAGGCGTTTGCTCGATCATGGATTCGAGCTTTACGGCAATCAGGCGGCTGGTGTGTTCGGCCCGCTCCAGATAGCGGGCCATCCAATAAAGGCTGTCTGCGACCCGGCTTAGCATCAGCGTTCCAACACCCAGGTATCTTTGGAACCGCCGCCCTGGCTCGAATTGACCACGAGACTGCCCCGCTTGAGCGCCACGCGGGTTAGCGCACCCGGTATGATGGTTGTGGTTTCGCCATGCAGAATGAATGGCCTGAGATCGACATGGCGTGCTTCCACCGCGCCATCCACGAAAGTGGGCGCCGTCGAGAGCTGGATCGTCGGCTGGGCGATGTAATTGTCGGGATCGGCTTTGATCTTCTCCGCAAAGGCTTCGCGTTCCGCCTGGCTCGCATGCGGGCCAACGAGCATGCCGTAGCCACCAGATTCGCCGACCGCCTTGACCACCAGCTTGTCGAGATTGGCCAGAACATGGGAAAGCGATTTCGCCTCGCGGCAGAGATAGGTTTCGACGTTATCGAGTATCGGCTCTTCAGAAAGATAATACCGGATCAGCTTTGGCACATAGGCATAGACAGCCTTGTCGTCGGCAACGCCGGTGCCCAGCGCATTGGCGATCACCACATTGCCAGCGCGATACGCATTGAAGATGCCCGGTACGCCGAGCGAGGAATCGCCGCGAAAAATCAGCGGATCGATGAAATCGTCATCGATACGGCGATAGACCACATCGATGCGCTTTAGTCCCGAAGTTGTACGCGCATAAACGACATTGTCGTTGACCACGAGATCGCGGCCTTCGACGAGTTCGACGCCCATCTGGCGCGCCAGAAACGCATGCTCGAAATAGGCGGAGTTGAAGACGCCCGGCGTCAGCACCGCGATTGAAACGTCTTCCTGGAATGGCGCGAGCGAGCGCAGGGTTGCCAGCAGCTCGCGCGGATAATGCTCGATGGGGCGCACGCCCGAAGCGCGGAAGACGCCCGGAAAAGCTCTGCGCACCACGTCGCGATTGGCGAGCATGTAAGAAACACCGGAAGGCACCCGAAGATTGTCTTCCAGAACAACGAACGCGCCATCTTCGCGGCGCACGAGATCGCTGCCGCAGACATTCACATAAGCGCCGTGCGGCACCACAAGGCCACGCATCTCGCGGCGATAATGCGCAGATCCGTAGATCATCGAACGCGGGATGATCCCATCCTTCAGCACGCGGCCTTCGGAATAGATGTCGTGCAGAAAAAGATTGAGGGCGGTTGATGCGCTGCTTCAAACCACGCTCGATACGGTCCCATTCGGCGGCGGTGACCACGCGGGGAAGCAAATCCGTGGGGATAATCCGCTCCGTCGCCTGCTTGTCGGCATAGACCGTGAACGTGATGCCCTGATGCAGGAAGGATTGTTCGCAGGCCTGCTGGCGGCGGAACAGTTCTTCTGAGGCAAGCGTCGAGACCCTTCCGTTTAATGCGGCATAGGGCGGGCGCACCGTGCCATCTGGAGCGAACATCTCGTCATAGGCGGCGGAGAGTTGGTAGCCGGCATAAGGCGCATCGTGACCGGGGCGCAGGATTCGAGCTTGGGTGGGGATCGGATCGGCCCCCGCCATGTCCTCCTGGATCAGCACGCTATGCTGCATGTGCGAAATGAGACGGCGCTAGCAGCTCGTCTCGTCAAGCGGAAAGCGCCAAAAAGAAACGGACGGCGTGTGCGGCAAAGGCACACGCCGTCCGTCCGCTTCCAAGCCCCACCGGCTGCCGGGGGATGAGCCGGAGGAGGCTACGGGGCGAAACTTCACTTTGAAGTTCGGGTGTACTTCATCGTGATTACAATTATAGGTTGTATATCGGTGCGCGTAAAAAGCTGGTTAACGCGACAGAGATTCCAGCAATCCATTTTCGGAAGGCCGCGATGCGATGCGAATTTCGCGAAAGGGCAGAGCGCTCGCCTTTTCAGCTGCCGCCAAGCTTATGCAGATAGCAATCAGACCGCGACAATTATTGCTTTAGTCCCGCTGCTTCCACGCAATGCGCAAAAGTTTCTGCGCTGCGTGGGGAATACAAAAACACTGCATCGAGTTCGTTCCGATCCAATGCGTTTTGCGCGGTGATCGGCAATCTCTCCGCAGCGACGACATCATAGAGAACCTCGCGGCACACCGTGGAAACCGTGTTTCATCAGGCGAGCACCGAGTTTGCTTGTCGCTTCGTTGCCTGCTGCATGCAGCAGCGGGCCTGATTGCGCGGACGCCCACTGCACAATGGCGTCGGCGAGCACGAGAGAATCGCCATCCGAATTTTTCACATCGGCGAAGCCGGATGCCCGTGCCACCGAAGCGGTTTGCGCGCCGACGGCGAAAACTGGAAGATCGCGACGCTGCGTGCGCCGGGTCAACGCGCGCACACCATTGGCGCTGGTGGCAACAATAGCTTGAATTTTCTCAAGTGAGAGTTCGGGGCCGTCACGGAAACGGACTTCGAGCAGCGGCGCGACGATTGCGACGTGACCCATTTCATGCAGATGCGCGGCCGTTGAGGCTGCGTCCTCGGCAGGGCGCGTGACGAGCACACGCATCCTAGAGATCGAGCCAGCGCGCAGCGCGCGGCCGCAACGCAAGACCTGCTTCCCTGCCCCAACGCGCGGCATCCTCGCGCGGATTGGCGAGCCGCTTCTCAAATGCCGTTTCGACGAAATCGCCGCCATCGAGCGCAAGCACTTCACCGCGGAATTTCAGGGTGTCGCCGTTCAATGTGGCAAGCGCCGCAATCGGCGTGCGGCATGAGCCATCAAGCGCTGCGAGGAATGCGCGTTCGCAGGCAAGCGCTATGGATGTGGGTTCGTCGTTCAGTTTGGCGATGGCATCCCATGTAGAAGTGTCGCCGGCGCGCAGTTCGATGCCGATGGCGCCCTGCGCGGGCGACGGCAGCCAAACATCGGAATTCGAGAATCGTTGTCGCGCGGTCCTCGATGCCCAGACGTTTCAGTCCGGCCAGCGCGAGGATGGCGGCTTCGAAGGCGCCGCCATCCAATTTGGACAGGCGAGTATCGACATTGCCGCGCAAGGGTCACCGCTTCGACATCCTGGCGCGCGCGCAACAATTGAGCCCTTGCGGCGCACCGAACTTGTTCCAACGATCGCGGCCTTCGGCAGGATTGGAGCGTGTGCGATTTGTTGGAGACCAACACATCGCGCGGGTCTTCGCGCGGAAGATATGCGCCGAGTATCAAACCATCGGGGAGATGGGCAGGCACATCCTTCATGGAATGGACCGCAATGTCGGCTTCGTTTGCGAACAGGGCTTCTTCCAGTTCCTTGGTGAAAAGGCCCTTGCCGCCCGCATCGGCGAGCGGGCGATCCTGAATGCGATCGCCGGATGTTTTCACCACCACGACCTCGCTTTCGATGCCTTCGCGCGCCAGCAGATCGCGCACGATCCCGGCCTGCGTCAGTGCGAGGCGCGAGCCGCGCGTGCCGATGCGGAGGGGTGTGCTTTGCGGCATCCTGTGGTTCGGGCTAAAGGCAGGGCGAAACTAACACGGCGCGCCCGCGCAATGCGCCCCCTGACGGTTCTGGGCCTGGAAACAAGCTGCGACGAAACCGCCGCCTCGGTGGTGCGCGGGCTGCGCGCCCGGGCCCGGCGAGATTCTTTCCAATATCGTGTTCAGCCAGTTCGATGCGCACAGGGCGTTTGGCGGCGTGGTGCCGGAGATCGCGGCGCGCGCCCATATCGAAATGCTCGATGCGGTGATCGAGGAAGCGCTGGCCGAGGCCAAGCTCGAACTCTCCGATCTCGATGCCATCGCAGCAACCGCCGGTCCCGGACTGATCGGCGGCGTGATGGTCGGTCTGACCACTGCCAAGGCGCTGGCGCTGGCGAGCGGCAAACCGTTTGTCGGCATCAATCATCTCGAAGCGCACGCACTGACCGCGCGGCTGACGGAAGGCGTGGAATTTCCGTTCCTGCTGCTTCTGATCTCCGGCGGGCATTGCCAGCTTCTTGGCGTCGAAGGCGTCGGCAAGTTCCGGCTTTACGGCACGACCATCGACGATGCGGTGGGCGAAGCGTTCGACAAGACCGCGAAGCTGCTTGGGCCTGCCTTATCCCGGCGGACCGGAGATCGAGAAGCTGGCGGCGAGTGGCAATGCCAAAGCGCTTAACGCTGCCGCGGCCGATGCGCGGGCGCGATGGCGCGGATTTCTCGTTCTCGGGATTGAAGACGGCGGTGCGGCTTGCGGCACGCCGAATGCAGCAAAAGGCCGATCTGGCGGCGTCTTTTCAATCCGCGGTGATCGACATTCTGATCGACCGCACCAAGGCCGCGATGGAAATGTTTCGGCGGGATTTTCCCGATGCGTCCGGCACGTTCGTTGTGGCGGGCGGCGTGGCGGCCAATGGCGCGATCCGCGCGGCGCTTGGCGAGCTTTGCGCGCGCGAGGGCTTTGCAAAAAAAATACCCCCGCCCAGACTCTGCACGGACAATGCCGCGATGGTCGCCTGGGCGGGGGTTGAACGAAGCCAGCTTGGCTTGTTCGATGCGTTAGGGGTCGCGCCGAGGGCTCGCTGGCCGCTTCAGGACATGGCGGGAGGGGGGAGCCCAGCCGTCGCCATGTCTGAGAAGCCTTGTGCGGGGCTTTAGACCGCCGCGAACTGGAGCATCGACAGGAAACCGGCGAGCACGACGGTGGCTGCGCCGAAGACATTGACGATGGCGTCGAAGAAGCGGGGGGCTTCATCGGTCTGGAAATGCTGGAACTTGTCATGGCTGCCTCTCTCGTTTTCGGCCCTCAGGGCCGGGGTAAATTCGGTGCCGGGTCATTCCGGCTACGAGAGGGATATAGGTGACCAGCTGATCAGTATTCAATGAATGAAATCGGAAGTATTTATTAATTATTGTGCGTCGCAGCAGAGTCGGTTTTGACAATTTCATAGTGTTTTCAGTTGGTTGACTATTTTCTCGCTCTGCCCTGCGAATCAAACAAGGGTGCCATGCAGCAAATGAAGCTCGCAACCTGGAATATCAACTCCGTCCGGCTGCGGCTGGACCTCGTGACCGGCTTCCTCCAGAGGGAGCAAGCCGGACGTGCTGTGCCTGCAGGAAACCAAGGTCATCAACGAGCTCTTCCCGGTCGGGGCCTTCAAGAAGCTGGGCTATGTCCATCAGGCGATCAACGGGCAGAAGGGCTATCACGGGGTGGCGACCCTCTCGCGCCTGCCCTTTCGCGAGACCAGCTCGGCAAGTTTCTGCGGCAAGGCCGATTGCCGCCATATCCAGGTGACGCTCGAGAACGGGATCGAGCTGCACAATTTCTATGTGCCGGCGGGCGGCGACATTCCCGATCCCGACGCCAACGAGAAATTCGCCCACAAGCTCGCTTTCCTGCGGGAGATGGCCGGCCATTTCGGGAACCGACGCGACAAAAGCAGCGCCCGCGCCATTCTGGTCGGCGATCTGAATGTCGCCCCGCTGGAAAACGATGTCTGGAGCCACAAGCAATTGCTCGACGTCGTCAGCCACACGCCGGTCGAGACCGATCTGCTGGAAGAGGCCAAGGCCGCCTTCGACTGGATCGACGTGACGCGCGAATTCGTGCCCGAAACCGAGAAAATCTATTCCTGGTGGAGCTATCGCGCGGCGGATTGGCAAGCCTCCGACCGCGGGCGCAGGCTCGACCACATCTGGACCAGCCAGGCGCTGAAGGGCGCATGTGACCCAACACGCGATCCATCGCGAGGCGCGCGGCTGGACCCAGCCTTCCGACCATGTGCCGGTGGTGGCGACGATCGAGGCCTGAGTTCATTTGAACCTCACTTTTGAAGGGGGGGTAGGGATGGGGTCTATTTTCCTCCTTGCTTGGCTGCTTTTGGCAAAACTCCTCTCCCCGCCGGAAATGCCTTCCCGGCAGCAAGGAAAGTAGTCCAACATATTATAGGATTATTGTCAAGATTTCTTCAGCGGCGCGATCATGATGGTGGCGCTGGAGGTGGCGATCACCTTGCCGTCCTCCCGCGAGAGCGTGGCTTCGAGGAAGACGATCTGGCGGCCGCGTTTCATCACGCGGGCCTCGGCGATGTGGCGCCCCGAGTGGGCCTGGTTGAGATAGCTCACCTTCATCTCCAGCGTGGGTGCGATCTCGCCCCATTGCGCCTGAAGACCCGCGGCGGTGGAAAGCACATCGTCCATCACGGCTGCGATGCTGCCGCCATGGATGGCGCCGAAGCGGTTGTGATGGGCCTCTGAAAGATCATAGGCGATCTTCACCCAGCCGGTTTCGGTATCGATCTCCAGCAACCGCTGCGCCAGCCATTCCGATGCCGGCGCGCGGCGCTTGAGGATCGCCTGGATGTTGGGGGGATAATCTTTGGCGTTGGCGGGATCGATGGTGGTTCGCATGGGTGCATCGTGCATGTGACGGCCCCGACTGCAATCTCACCTCCCCACAAGGGGGAGGTGAAAAGAAACTCACCGCCAGAACTGCTCCGTGCGCGTCAGCTTTTTCCATTTGCGGTGCGCGTGTTCGGAAAGGCCCGCGGCGCGGGATTCGTGCCAGCCTGTTATCAGACCGCTGGCATAGGAAAGCTGGGCGGCGCTGCGGGCGCTTGCCGGTTCATCGGCTGTGAGGCGCAGCAAGGTTTGGCGGGCGGCCGCTACATCGTGCATCGCGCCCAGCACATCCTGCAGACTCTTCAACTGTTCCGAGATAGGCGCGGACCTCTTTCTTTTTGTAGAGGCCTTCGAAGAATTCGGAATTGTAGCGCAGCTTCTTCAGCGCGATGCGCAGGCGATGGAAATCGCGATCCTCACCATGATCGATGCGCCGGCCGCGTTTGCGGGCGCGCAGGAAACTTTCGGCCAGGGTGCGCGAGGCGGTTTCGGAAACAGGCGCGCCGCCCTTGCCGCGCGATTTGGCTTCGGCGGTGGCGGCGACCTCATCGAGGAATTCCTGCAGGCCGCCTTCATCGAGTTTTTCGAGCGCATCATCCCAGGCCTGCCCGCGCGCATCTTCGGCACGCGTTTTGAGGAAGGCCAGCGCATCGTTGTTGTCCACCGATTGGGCGACGGGCGCGAACAGGTCTTCCATGAAGACATCGAGATCGCGGGCGGGGCCGAAAATACCGGCCAAACCTTTGGTGCGGCGGCGCAGACGTTTGACGGTGGCGTTGCGGAACGGATCGCCGAACGCGAACAGGCCTGTGTGCAACCGGCGCAGGCCGATGCGCAGCTGATGGACGCCTTCGCTCTGGCGCGCGCGCACTGCGGGGATATTGGCCGAGATCTGCGCCAGGCATTCCAGCACGGTGACGCGGAAAGCTTCTTCCGTCGTCATATCTTCCATCAGGCGGACGGGGCGCGCCTTCACCGGATGCGGTGCGCGATGCGGCGAGCCGTGGCGCTGATGCGCGGGGCGCAGGATTTCGACGTTGCCTTCGGTCATGGGGTATGCGTAACGCAAAATGGGGTTGGTTTCTATCTTGCGGCTTAGGTGCTGAAGCCGCTGGATATTATCTCCCTGCCCGAAACCTTTTACCCTCCCCTTGAGGGAGGGTAAAATCAGGGGCGTACGGGCAGACCTGCTTCTGAGAGAGCGTCCTTGGCTTGTGCAATCGTCGCTTCGCCGAAATGGAAAATCGATGCCGCCAGCACCGCGCTTGCGTGACCATCGCGGATGCCCTCGACCAGATGGGTGAGGTTGCCGACGCCGCCGCTGGCGATCACCGGCACGGTGACGGCATCGGACACCGCGCGCGTCAGCGCCAGATCGTAGCCCATCTTCGTTCCATCGCGATCCATCGAAGTCAGCAGGATTTCGCCCGCGCCGAAGCTGACCAGTTTTTTCGCGTGTTCTATCGCATCGATGCCGGTGCGCTCTGCGGCCGCCATGGGTGAAGACTTCGAATTTGCCGGGTGCTGTCTGCTTCGCATCGATGGCGGCGACGATGCATTGGCTGCCGAATTTTTCGGCCGCCTCGCGGATGAATTCGGGGCGGCGCACGGCTTCGGTATTCACGCCCACCTTGTCGGCGCCTGCGAGCAACAGGCTGCGGATATCATCGAGCGTGCGCACGCCGCCACCGACGGTGAGCGGCATGAAGCAGACTTCCGCGGTGCGGCGCACGACATCCAGCAGGATGCCGCGTTTTTCGTGGGAGGCGGCGATATCGAGGAAACACAATTCATCGGCGCCCGCCGCATCATAGAGCATCGCCTGTTCGACCGGATCGCCCGCATCGCGCAGATTGACGAAGTTCACGCCCTTGACGACGCGACCGTCTTTCACATCCAGACAGGGAATGATGCGGACCTTGAGCATCAGCAGTTCCTAATAATAAAAGACAAACAACCGTGATATCGAAATGATAACAGCCCCACAAATTATGAGCGCTCCAACCGAACTCCAGATCGTGAGAAAACTGAACAGAAGAGGATTACTTTGCCATGTGATATTTGGCTTCCCCCCCTTGCGTTGCCATCCATATCGGGTCGCACGGAAGAGAACCGGAAGCAGCCATATCAAGCAAGCAAACCCTCCTACGGTCAAAAACAAATAATAGTTCGCGCCATACTTCATCGCGCGTTCGCCATGGCCGCGATGTTGAGAAGCGCGCGGCCGCAGGCGGCTTCGGCGGGCACGGCGGTTGTTTTGCACAGGGCTTCGGTTTCGAGAAGCATGTCCAGTGCCGCAAGCAGTTTCGGCTCGGTCCAGCGGTTGGCCTGCGCCTTGAACGAATGCAGCGCGGCTGAAATGGATCGGCGGGCGGAATTTGCGCATTGCGTTGTCGAGGAATTCGCCGCGGTTCTTTTCGGCGACGGCTTGCGCGAGCCGCTGGAAATGGCCCAGCGCTGTGCGCATCACGGCGATAGGGGAAGTTTCGGCGATCCACAGGCGTTCGAGCGCGAGATCGAGGCGGCGGAAATCGCCTTCGCCGGCGGCATCGCACATTTCTTCGCTGCGGGCTTCGGCTTCATCGCCCATGATGGCGCGGATGTCTTCGAGTTCGATGCGCTTCTTGTCATGGGCGTAGAGGATCAGCTTGTCGAGTTCGCGCCGCGTGACGCCGCGATCCGAACCCAGCCGCGAGACCGCATCGTCCAGCGCCTCGGCGCTGATGGAAAGATTTTCGGCCTTCAGCGCGCTTGCGCACCACTTCGGCCAGATCGCGCGCGTTATCGGGATAGCAGGCGATGGCGGCGGCGTTTTCCGCTTCGGTGAAAAGCTTTGCGCAGGCTCGAGCTTTTGTTGAGATCGCCGCCTTCGGCCACGATCAGCGCATCGCCCACGGGCTGATCGAGGATCGCTTCGAAGATCGAGGTGTGGCCGTTGCCCGCGCCGCGCACGCGCACCACGCGGCGGCCGCCCGTCATCGAAAGGGCCTGGGCTTCATCGGCCAGCCGCGCGGGATCGGAATCGAGCGTGCCTTCATCGAGATCGGAGACGCGGAACGGATCGGTGAGATCGGCCACCACCGATTTCGCCAGCCGATTGGCGCGTTCGGTGACAAGCCCGCGATCCGGGCCGAACACCAGCACCGCGATGATTGCCTGCGGCGGGCGATCGACGAAGCGTTCGATGTCTGCGGCTTTGGGCGCGGTCATCTTTGCTTGTGCCTTGCGAAGAAGACGCCGAGATCGAGCTGGATGCGTTGCGACAGATCCTGCGCCGCGCGCTTCTGCGCATCCTGTTCGGCGGAGAGCGTGGCGTAGGGCGAGGCCACCACGTTGTAGGCGGTGAGCGTGCTCTGGTGGCCGCTGGTGACGAGCTTGCCTGCGGAATCGATCAACTCGTATTTCGCATCGAGCAGGTAGTTGTAGCGGGTGATCGTGGCGTCGTTCTGCAGCGCGATGCCCTTGCGGTCTTCGGCCAGCACGATCTTGAGGCGATATTGCTTGGAGTTGCCGCCGCCTGCGTCCAGGAGATCGATCAGGCTGTTGCGCAGTTCGATAGCCCGTGCGATCGGGAATCGGATCGACATAGATCGAGGCCATGATCGCAGGCGCTCGCCCCGCCATGGCCATAAAGCGGATGAAAGCCGCAAGCACCCAGCGCGAGCATGAGAAGGAGCGCGGGCAGGCGTTTCATCATGCGACGATGTTCACGATGCGGCCCGGCACCACGATGACGCGGCGCGGGGCCTTGCCTTCGAGCGAGCGCACGACGCCATCGAGTGCGAGCGCCAGTTCCTTGATCGCATCTTCGGCCATGTCTTTTGTCACATCGATGGTGCCGCGCAGCTTGCCGTTGACCTGTACCGCCATGGTGACGGAATTGGATTGCGATCAGTGCCGCATCGGCTTTCGGGCCACGGCGTTTCGATCACCGGCGATTTTGTGGCCGAGCGATTCCCAGGCGCTTTCCGCCAGATGCGGCATCATCGGGCCGATCAGCAACACCAGCGTTTCCAGCGCCTCGCGGCGGACGGCGCCATCGGCGGCATCGTTGCGCGCCGATGGCGTTGGCGAGTTCATAGATGCGGGCGACCGCGCGGTTGAAACGCAAGGCGGCCAGATCATCGGTGACCGCGGCGATGGCGCGATGGGTGGCCTGGCGCAATTCGAGGTTCTTGCCTTCGGCCTTTTCGATTCTCGGTGCCGGGCGCGGCGAGATTTTCGCTTTCGGTCGCCAGACGCCAGATGCGCTGCACGAAACGCCAGCAGCCTTCGGCGCCGGCTTCCGTCCATTCGATGTCGCGTTCGGGCGGGGTATCCGACAGCATGAACCAGCGGATGGTATCGGCGCCGTAGTCCGTCGATGATGGTTTCGGGCGCCACCACGTTCTTCTTCGATTTCGACATCTTCTCGGACGGGCCGATGGTCACTTCGACAGACGGTGCCTTTGAGGAACGCGCGTGCCGTCGCGCTTTTCGATTTCCTCCGGCAGCAGCCATTCGCCGTTACCGTTCCTGTAGGTCTCGTGGCAGACCATGCCTTGCGTGAACAAGCCGGCGAACGGTTCGTCGATGCCGACGTGACCGAGCTTGCGCAGTCGCGCGCGTGAAGAAGCGCGAATAAAGCAGATGCAGGATCGCGTGTTCGATGCCGCCGATATATTGATCGACGGGCAGCCAGTAATCGTTGGCGGCGCGGTTGAGCGGTTCTTTCGCGTGGGGATCGGTGAAGCGCGCGAAATACCAGGACGAATCCACGAAGGTGTCGAGCGTGTCGGTTTCGCGCACGGCCTTGCCTGCGCAGTTGGGGCAGGTGGTGTGTTTCCAGACCGGATCGTGATCGAGCGGATTGCCGCGCGTGTCGAACTTGATCTGGTCGGGGAGTTTCACCGGCAGATCGGTTGCACGGCACGACGCCGCATTTTTCACAATGCACCATCGGGATCGGGCAGCCCCATGGGCGCTGGCGCGAGACCAGCCAATCGCGCAGGCGATAATTCACCGTGCGTTCGCCGATACCCTCTTTTTCCAGCCGCGTGGCGATTTCGCGTTTGGCGGTTTCGACATCCATGCCATCGAGGAAACGCGAATTGGCGAGCTTTCCGGGGCCGGTATATGCCTCGGTGCCGACCGCGAAAGTTTTCGCATCGGCATCTTCCGGCACGACGACGGGCGTGACGGCGAGTTTGTATTTGCGGGCGAAATCGAGATCGCGCTGGTCGTGCGCGGGGCAGCCGAAGATCGCGCCGGTGCCATAGCCCATCAGCACGAAGTTCGCGACATAGACCGGCAGCTTCCAGTTCGCATCGAACGGATGGATCGGCGGTGAGGCCGGTGTCGTAGCCCTTCTTCTCCGCTTTCTCGATGGCTTCTTCGGCGGTGCCGATGTGATGGCATTCCTCGACGAAGGCGGCGAGTTTCGGATCGCGCGCGGCCAATTCCTGCGTCAGCGGATGATCGGGCGACAGCGCGACGAAACTTGCGCCGAACAGCGTATCGGGGCGCGTGGTGAAGACTTCGAGTTTGCGCGCGTCGTTCGAGCGTGAAGGTGAAGCGCAATCCTTCCGAACGCCCGATCCAGTTCTTCTGCATCAGGCGGACTTTTTCGGGCCAGCGGTCCAGCGTGTCCAAGCCTGTCAGCAGATCATCGGCGAAGGCGGTGATCCTGAAGAACCATTGCGAAAGCTTGCGCCGCTCCACCGGCGCGCCCGAGCGCCAGCCCTTGCCTTCGATCACCTGCTCGTTGGCAAGCACGGTCTGATCGACCGGGTCCCAGTTCACATCGGCTTCGGAGCGATAGACCAGACCCGCATTGTAGAAATCGATGAACAGCTTTTGCTGCTGCGCATAATATTCCGGATCGCAGGTGGCGAATTCGCGGGACCAATCGATCGGCGAGCCCCATCATCTTCAGCTGGTCGCGCATCGCAGCGATATTGGCGTAGGTCCATTCGCGCGGGTCCACGCCCTTGTCGCGGGCGGCATTCTCGGCGGGCAGACCAAAGGCATCCCAGCCCATCGGATGCAGCACGTTGAAACCCTGCGCGCGCCTGAAGCGCGCGATGACATCGCCCATCGTGTAGTTGCGGGCATGGCCCATATGGATGTTGCCCGACGGGTAGGGGAACATCTCCAGCACATAGCATTTGGGCTTGGGGGATTGATTGGGCGTGGCGAACGCATCGCGGCGGGCCCATTCGGCCTGCCAGCGCTGTTCGGTCTCTTTGGCGTTGTACCGCGCCATATGTCTTCAGCCTCCATCTGCCCGGCCACGGATCGGCCGGGGAGCAAGGCTTTAGCGCGCGGAAAACCTAACTTCCAGAATTTTGGCTGGAAAGGCGAAGTTCGCGGGCCCGGGTAAGGATCGCGTCTTCCAGCTTGTTGGCGGTATCGGGGTTGGTGGCCGCATCGGCCCAGGCCGTCCCGTTGCGGGTCTGGCGGAAGACCGAAATCTTGATGCCATCGGCGCGCAGGCGGCGGTCCAGGATATAGATCGTGACCTTCAGCCGTTCGTTCGGGTTCTGGGGCGCGGTGTACCAGTCGGTGATGATGACGCCGCCGAAGGGATCGGCCGAGGCCAGCGGCATGAAGCGCAGCGTATCGAGGCTTGCGTGCCAGAGATACGAATTGACCCCGAGCGTGACCTTGCCGCTGGTGGAGGAGATCGCGGTGGCGCCCGTATCGGGATCCTGGGCATCGTCGGAGCCGCAGGCCGCAAGCACCACGGCGCAAAAGATCAGAGGCAGAAGGCGGGCGGTCTGAAAACCAACGGACTGGAAGGAAATCGGGCGTTTCATTTTTTATCCTTTAAAACGCAGTGCCATGCGCCACCGCTGGCCCCCGACTGGCGGCTGCGGCTTATACTTAACCGGGGTTCCCCGCGCAACGCGGCGCGTTAGCTGCCGCCGCTCTGCCCGGCTGACGTTGGCCGTGGCGGATGATCTCCTGCGACTGCTTTTCGATCTGCTGCCATTGTGCGTAGGTATGGCAGATTTCCTTGTCCTGGGAGATATGGCTGCCGGTGGAAGGGGGCGGCTGGCGGCAAATGATGCGATCGGGATTGGTGGAGTGAGGATCGCCCGCCCGAAGGGCCACGGGAGCCTGCGGATTTCCTGCACATCCCGCCAAAGTCAAAAGAAGAACAGATACGAAAATCGTGCTGATGGACGCGTGCTTCATGAAGACCTCGAAGGATTTCGATTACGAAACCGCAATCACTGCGGACACGCAATCCTTTTGCCGCGCCTCAAGGAAAAGTGAAAGGGGGCCTGCGCCGCCCGACCGCGGCGAGGCGGCCGCTTCGTTAAATCGCTGCAAGAATATAGCGCCGGCGGCCAGTGCGATGATGTTTCCTTTTGCGATTGCGATTTTGTCGCTGCTCGCGATCCTGCCTGCCCGTGCCGACGATTGGAACTTCGAGCCGTTGTCCACCGATCTTGGCCCCGCCACGCTGAGCCTTGGCGGCACGGCGGACGGCGCGCTGTTCACCGGCGATCGGCGGCGGCCGCGGCAGGGCTACTGCGGTTGGCGCCCGCGATCACCCGCAGCTACGACACGGGCATGGTGATTTCGCTTCAGGCCTCTGATCCTTGCGGCGCATGATGTGCTTGCGCTCGACCGTTATGGCAACGACGTGTTCGAGAAAGTTTACGGCAAGCTGCAATTCGGGCTCGGCCGGTTCGAGATCGGGCAGACGGATGGCGCGGCTTATACACTCGCCTGAGCGGACCAAAAATCGATGCCGCGGTTTCCATCGACGATCCGCAGATGACGTTTTTCCGCGATCCCCAAACCGGACGCGCGTTTGCCGAAATGTTCGCGTTGCGCAGCGAAACCGGCGCTTCCGCCAATTTCGCCAAGCTCAGCTATTACACGCCGAAAGTCTTCGGTCTCAGCTTGGGCTTTCCTACACGCCATCGGAAGGAAAGAACGTGCTGCCGTTTCTTTCGGCCGGGCCCGATATGGCCAACCGGCAGAACCGGATGTGGGAGATGGCCGCGACCTATGACACGCAACTGGGCGATGCGACCGCAAAATTCTCCGGCGGCATGACGATGGGCCACAATGAATGGCGCACGCCAGGCCATGAAGGCCTTACCGACTGGGCGTTTGGCGCGGAAGTGGATTATCCGCTGGACGACGACTGGACGATTTCGGCGGGCGGCGCCTACCGGCGCAGCAATGCCTATGCGTTCGATGTGAGCGATGTTCAGGCCTATCAAAACACCGGCGCGCTGCATCTGAGCACCGCGCTGACATGGGATGCATGGAGCGCAGGCTTCGAATATTCCGATGGCACCGCGCGCGCCGATGGCGAACCGACACTGGGCGCACGCGGGCTACAGGCGGCACTTTCCTATTCCATCAACACCAACTGGCAGATCACGGGCGGATGGCAGCGCTTCGATTACAGGCGCGATATGGGCACATTCTACAACGGCGCACAGCGCATCGGCATGGATGCGGGGTTTGTGCATCTGCGGTTCAAGGTTTGAGTTCAGCCCCCGATGGCCGCAATCCCCGCGAGCGGAATGTGCGTTCAATTGCGCGACATTCGCGGCGTCGATTCCACCAAGTGCGTAAACCGGAACGGGCGAAGCGCGCGCGATGGTGCGCAGGCGCGTGACGCCGAGCGGTTCGCGATCGGCATGGCTTTTTGTGGCGAAGATAGGCGACAGCAGCACCGCGTGGGCGCCCGCGCGATGGGCGCGTAACACCGCGTGCGCGGAATGGGCCGCGCAGGTGAGAAGCCGGGGGCGCAGGCGGTGGCGCGCGGCGGTTTCGATTTCGGATTCGGAAAAGTGCCATCCGTCGGCGCAGACTTCGGCCGCGAGCGCCGCATCGTTTGCAACAGAGAGCATGAGGCCGCGGGCTTGCGCGATGCGCGCGGCGGCATGGGCGAGTTCGCGGCGGCGGTTTGGCATCGCGCGCGCGCACGATGACGAGAGCTTGCCGGTTGGCAGGGCGGCAATGGCAGGAAACGGATCGGGGGTGCGTTCGTCGTCGGTCAAGAAGATCAGCGCGGGCAAGGGCGCATGGCCGCCTTGCGCATTGAAGCGCTGGGCGGCTCTTGCCAGCATCGTTCGGGCAAGCGTATCAGGCACCCATGTCCCCGCAGGCGAATTTGCACGATTCGAAAACAGCACTTGGCGTCATTCTTTCGCGGATCGAGGCGGCGCGAAAGGCGGCCCTTGCGCCCGCGCCGGCAACCCGCCTGATCGCGGTGAGCAAGACCCATGGCGAGAGCCGATATCGCAGCGGTGCTGCAAGCAGGGCAGCGCATTTTCGGCGAGAACCGCGTGCAGGAGGCCAAGGCGAAATGGCCCGCGCTTCGCGAGCGATATGCCGGACATCGAACTGCATCTGATCGGGCCCCTGCAGACCAACAAGGCGCGCGAGGCGGTGGAACTGTTCGATGCCATCCATTCGCTGGACCGGCCGAAGCTCGCCGAGGCTCTGAAACAGGAATGCGAACGAGCGCGGCGCAATGCCGCTGCTGTTCATCCAGGTGAACACAGGCGAGGAACCGCAGAAGGCCGGTGTGGCGCCGAAAGAAGCGCCGGCTTTCGTTCGCTATTGCCGCGATGACATTGAAGCTTCCGGTTGGCGGGCTGATGTGCATTCCGCCTGCGGACGAGAAGCCTGCGCCGCATTTCGCGCTGCTTGCAAAACTTGGCGCGCGAGAACGATCTGCCGTTTCTCAGCATGGGCATGAGCGCGGATTTCGAAACCGCGATCCGCTTCGGCGCGACGCATGTGCGCGTGGGCAGCGCGATCTTCGGCGAACGCGCGCTAGCGGATTTCGAGTGTATCGCGCCCGGCGCAGATCCGCCAGCACGCAGCATATCGGGCAAGCGCCAGCGCGACGCAGCCTTCGGTGGGGCCATAATCTTCGCGCGCCACATGCAGGAAGATCGCGCTGCCTGCGCCATCGATCACCGGATCGTCGTTGAAGCCGAGCACCGCCACCACATCGTATAGATGATCGTCGCGCCACATCGTTCCGCGCTTGCGGGATAAGGCAGTTTCACCGCGCGATTGTAATTGGGATCGCCCGGCGCATCGCACCAGCCATCGTCGGCGCGATGGCTTCGACCGGCAGGCCCGTTTGCGGACGCGCCACGCGATCAGGCCGGTAAAGCATTCTGCGGATCGGAAATATTCCGATGGGCGTGATGCCATCGCCTTCACGCGGTTTGACCGCGATGCCGCCGCGGCCGATGGCGCAGCGCGCGCTGCCGCCGGGCCATGCCAGCAGGGGCTTGTCGCGTGTTTCGACGATGAGGGTTGTTATGGGCCGGTTCCCGCTTCAAGCGCGGGCGCGACACTATGCAAAAGATCGGGCTTAGCGCGCCATAGGGCTGCGAAAGATCGACGGCGCGTTTGTAGGCTGCGAGCGCACGCTGGCTGAGATCGTATTGCAGGCCTTTGGTCTGCATCGCGTTGGCTGAGCGCGATGGTGCTGTCCTGCACCGAATCTGCCGATGCGGTATCCAGTCCGGTTTTCTGGCCGTTGCTTGCCAGCGCGGAGAGCTTGGCGGGAGCTGCGGTGGCGGCAGCCGTTGCTGGCAACCTGTTGGGTTGTGCTGGCGGAGGCAAGCGCCGTGTTGCTGCTCTTGTCGCCGGTGAGAAGCGCGATCGCCGTGTCGCCGAAATCCTTGCCGGTGATCTTCTCGAACACGACATTGGCGACCGATGAAACAAATCCCCACAACCCGCCATAAAGCGTATCGCCCGCGATACGTTCGAGCGGCTTGATCGTGTCGTGGGTCAGCGCGCGATAGATGGTGGAAACGATCGGCAGATGCTGCAGCGGGTTTATGACATCGAGGAAATCGTCGAAGGTGAAATCGCTGTCGCCATTGTCGTCTTTTGCCGCAGAGGTTGACGCGGTCTTAACAGCATCGCTGCCGGAGGCCGATTTGACAGTTTCCCCGCGCGATGCGGCGATCGGCCGCGCGCTGGTCGAACTGCTGCTGGAATATCGGTGCGGGCATGGGACCCTTCTCTCGCCGGCACACGGAGCAAGAGCCTTGCCAGAGATTTAACGGCGCGTTTGCCGCGGGTTTGCGCGGACGACGCGCGGCAGGAATTGCCGGGTCAGAAGCAGGTGCCCGGCCTTTTTCGCCTTGGTGTCGAGATAGGCGCGGTTGTGCTCGTTGCTCTGCGAAGGCATGGGGCACGCGCTCGGCGACGGTGATGCCGGCAGCCTCAAGCGCCGCCACCTTGTCGGGGTTGTTGGTCATCAGGCGCACGGATTTGTGGCCCAGCAGCGAAAGCATTTTGGCGGCGATGCCATAAAGACGTTCGTCGGCCTCGAAGCCCAGGCGCTCATTGGCCTCGATCGTATCGAAGCCCTGATCCTGCAGGCGATAGGCGCGCAGCTTGTTGATGAGGCCGATGCCGCGGCCTTCCTGCGCGAGATAAAGCAGGACGCCGCCGCCTGCCTTGCGAGATGGCGGCGATCGCGCCGCGCAACTGTTCGCCGCAATCGCATTTGAGCGAGCCCAGAAGATCGCCGGTGAAGCATTCCGAATGCAGGCGCGTCAGCACCGGCGATTGCCGCGATCGGCGCGCCGATCACGATGGCATAATGTTCGGGCCCGCCATCGCCGGGGCGGAAGGCAACGAGTTCGGCGTTCTCGGCGCCTTCCAGCGGCACGCGCGCGCGGGTGACGATCTGCAAGGCTGTCGATCAGCGCATCGTCGTAATGGCGGATCGAATCTGCGTTCAGCGAAATCGTGTTGGCTGGAATCGAATTCGTTTCGACCGCGATGGCGGCGGGCAACAGGCCTGCGAGCTTCGCGAGCTTGATGGCGGGCGCGAACGCCGGCGGCAATGCTCTGCGCGCACCGCATCGAACGGGCCCTTCATCGGCTCGGCCAGATCGGCGGTGGGATCGGCGATGGCGCGCAAGCGCATTCGCAGACGTGCCCGGCGCGATGGGAAGCGCCGCCACCTCGGGCGTGTAGAGGCGGATCTTCAGCGTGGCGCGCGCGCGCATGGGTGAGCAGAAGCACCGCGCCTGCGCCCCAATGCGGCCAGCGATTCGTCGGTGGCGGTTTCGACCGCCAGGATCAGGGCCGCGCTTGCCGCCGTCCCGGATCGCCACGGGCGGCCCGCGCGCAAGGCGGTGCTGGCGCGCGCAACGCGCTTCGATGGACTCGCGGGAAGGTGACGGACCTCGGCCATGGCTTTCACATAGCACCCCCGCCCGGAAACCGGGTAGAGTTGGCCGCCCGCCCCTTTTTGGAGCCTTGGATGCCGAGCGCGAAGCGCGTTCTTCTCGTGGACGACGACCAGATGCTGCGCACTTCGCTGGCCGAGCAGCTGGCGGCCGATGGCGAATTCGAGCCGGTCGAGGCGGGAACCTGTGCCGAAGCGCGCGAGGCCAGCGAAAGGCGGGCTCTATGAATTCATGATCCTCGATGTGGGCCTGCCCGATGGCGACGGGCGCAAGCTTGCCCGCGAATTCCGCGAAAGCGGCGTCACCTGCCCCATCGTGATGCTGACGGCGGCCGATACCGATGCCGACACCATCGAGGGCCTGCAATCGGGCGCCAACGACTATATCGCCAAGCCCTTCCGCTTCGCCGTGCTGATGGCGCGGCTCCATGCGCATCTGAGCAGCCATGGGCAGAGCGAGGAAGCCGTCTACCGCATCGGGCCTTACACCTTCCGGCCCAGCGCCAAGCTGCTGGTCGACCCGAAGGGCAAGCGGATCCGGCTGACGGAGAAAGAAACCAATATCCTGAAATTCCTCTACCGCTCCGGGGACACCGTGCCGCGCGACACGCTTCTCCACGAAGTCTGGGGCTACAATCCCGCCGTCACCACCCACACGCTGGAAACCCACATCTACCGGCTGCGCCAGAAGATCGAATCCAGCCCCGGCCAGGCCCAGCTTCTGGTCACGGAGAGCGGCGGCTACCGGCTAATGCCATGATGTTCTCTCTTTATATCTAGTATGTTCTCCATCTTTAACCGTCATGGCTGGCTTGCGGCTTCTGGGGACTAGCGGTACAGGGAAGTCCGTACTAGTTATAAGTCCAGAATAGGTTGGCTCGGGAGAGCAAAATGCATCACGAATGGAAATCCATGCTGGGTGGGGCAGCACTTGCCGCGGCCTTCTGATTCTGCCGACGCTCGCCCATGGCGCGCCTGCACCCCGCCCATCCACTCCACCGTCTGCACCCGAGGCACCGTTGCCGCCGCCTGCGCCGCCCGAGCAATCCATGGCTGCAAAGGCCAAGGCCGAAGCGCTCAAGGCTGCGGCCGAAGCAAGAGCCGAAGCCCAGGCGGCAGCGGCCGAAGCGCGCGCCGATGCCGAAGAGGCGCGCCAGCGAAGCGCAAGCCGCACGCGCCGAAGCCCGCGCGCAAATCGCCAGCGCCGATGACGGCAACTGGACGACCAAGCCGCGCCAGAATTTTTCGGTGCGCAAGGTGCATTTCGATTCGGTGATCGGCTCGATCAAGATCGATGTGAAGGACAACGGACCGATGACGCTCGACATCGCCGGCACCAAACGCGCCGTCGATGGACTTTCGGCCCATGTGGAAGACGGCGTGCTTTCGATCGAAGGATCGGAAGACCAGAACATTTCGGTGTGGGACTGGAGCAAATGGTTCGACTTCTCGGATGTGAACCATTCCCACCGTTCCAAGCTTTCGCTGCATCTTGTGGTGCCGCGCGGCGCAGATGTGGGCGTTGAGGATTTCATCGGCGACGCCACCATCGGCGACACGATGGGCAATCTCGATTTCTCGGCCAACGCGACCAAATCGAAAATCGGCAAGCTGAAATCCGCCAAGATCGAACTCGACGGTTCGGGCCAGGTGGACATGAGCCAGGTGACGGGCCCGCTCAACATCGAGATCGATGGATCGGGCAGGGTCAATGCGGGCGATGTGCAGAGCGTTCATGCCGAACTGAACGGTTCGGGCGATGCGGTGCTGGGCGCGGTGCATGGGCCGCTGCATCTGGAAGTGGCGGGTTCGGGCAACCTGACCGCCACCAAGGTCAACGGGCCGGTGAAGATCGAAATCGCAGGCGCAGGCTCGGTGAAGATCGCCGATGGTCTGGCCGATCCGTTCCATGTGGAAATCGCGGGCTCGGGCGATGTGTTCTTCGGCGGGCTGGCGGTCGATCCGCATATCGAGGCGCTGGGCTCGGGCAAGGTTCGCATCCATGCCATTCGCGGCAAGCTGAACAGCGAAGGCATGGCCAATGTGCGGATCGGCGACTGACCGCGAGCTCCGCTGCGTTCCGGCGCGGATCAAAGCAGCGCCTCCTGCGTTCGGTAGGTTATGCCAAGCCAGCCGCGCCTGAAGGTTTTCAGAACCCATTCGGGTTAGCCGAAGGAAAATAGAAGACGTTCACTTGCGCCGACGGTTAACAACCCGTTAACGCTTGGCTCCTAGAACGGAGCGATGTCGCGGCGGCACGAAAAAATCGAACCGTCCTTCGAGCCGGGAAAACGCGGCCGGGGAAAGCCGCCGCCGCCGCCCGAACCGCCAGGACGATGACGATGACGCGCCGCCGCCAAAGCGCAGGCGCACCTGGCCTTACGTTTTCTTTTTCCTGTTCGCATGGGTCGGCATCATCGGCGGCGTTGTTTATGCGCGCTGGGCGGCCGACCTGCCGGATGTTTCGAAACTGATGACGGCGCCGCCTTCGCACGACATCACCATTCTCGACGTGAAAGGCCGCTTCATCGCGCGGCGCGGGCTGACGCAAGGCGCGCTTGTCGATGTGACGGCGCTTCCGGCTTATGTGCCCAACGCTTTCATCGCCATCGAAGACCGGCGCTTTCGTTCGCATTGGGGAATCGACCCGACGGACTGGCGCGGGCAGCGCGCGTGAACCTGATGGAAGGCCATGTGGTGCAGGGCGGATCGACCATCACCCAGCAGCTTGCCAAGAACCTGTTCCTCAAACCCGAACGCACCTTCGAACGCAAGATCCAGGAAGCAGCGCTCGCGCTTTATCTGGAGGCGCACTACAGCAAGGACGAATTGCTCACGCTTTATCTCAACCGGGTTTATTTCGGCGCGGGCGTCTATGGCATCGAGGCGGCTTCCGAGCGCTTCTTCAACAAGCATGCCGACAAGCTGACCTTGCCGGAAGCGGCCATGCTGGCGGGAAGCCTGAAAGCGCCCGCCAAATACAATCCGCTTTCCGATGCCGATGCATCGGCCCGGCGCGGGCTTGTGGTGCTGGCGCGCGATGCGCGAGGCGGGCTTTATCAGCGAAGCCCAGCGCGAAGATGCACAGCGCCACGCGCCCGCGCGTGGTGCGCAATTGGGGCACGCCGGGCTCGGGTTATTTCGTGGATTGGGTGATCGCCAATCTGGGCGAAGAAATCGGCGAGACGGACGAGCCGGTGATCGTGAACACAACGCTCGATCTCGATCTGCAGAACGCACGCCGAACAATCGGTGAGTGCGGCGCTTGGCGCAAGGCGGCGCGAAGGCCAATGCGGGCGAGGCAGCGCTTGTTGCGATGACGCCCACCGGCGAGATCCGCGCCATGGTGGGCGGCCGATCCTATGCGGAAACGCCATTCAATCGCGTGACCGATGCGTGGCGGCAACCCGGATCGTCGTTCAAGCCGTTTGTATATCTGGCCGCATTCGAACATGGACACCACGCGGACGACTTGATGCGCGACGGGCCGGTGACCATCGGCCGGAAATGGCGGCCGGGAAATTATGAAGGCCATTACGAAGGCATGATCACGCTGACGCGCGCCTTCGCCAAATCCTCCAACGTGGTGGCGGCGCAATTGGCGCAAAGCGGTGGGAGCCAGCCGTGGTGGCCGATACGGCGCATCGCCTCGGCATCACCTCGAAACTCGATGCGATGCCTTCCATTGCGCTCGGCACATCGGTCGTCACGCCGCTGGAATTGACGCAAGGTTATGCGGTGTTCGCCAATGGCGGGATGCGGGTGAACGCGTTCGGCGTGACGCGCATCCGCACGCGCTCGGGCAAGGTTCTTTATGCGCGGCACGGATCGGGATTGGGCCGCGTTGTTTCGCCGGAGAATGCCGCCGCGGTGACGCGGTTGATGATGGAAGTGGTTGCGACCGGCACCGGCAAGGCCGCCAAACTCGATGGGCGCGACAGCGCGGGCAAGACCGGCACGACGCAGGATTTCCACGACGCATGGTTCATCGGCTTCAGTGCCGACTATGTTTGCGGCGTATGGTTCGGCAATGACGACGCCTCTTCGATGAAACATGTGACGGGCGGAAGTTTGCCGGCGCATCTTTTCAAGAGCTTCATGGAAGAAGCCGAACAGGGATTGCCCGCACGGCCGCTTGCCGGTTTGACGCTGGTGGCGCAAGCCGATGCGCCTGCCCGCAACCCGACGCGTGCCGCCGAAGTTGCACCGCCCGCACCGGAACCTCCGCTGCGGCTGCGAACGACAACAAGCCTGAAACCTTTGAAGGAATCCTGGACAAGCTTTTTGGCGGAACGTGACCGGCGGTCACTTTGAACCCAATCGCGTTTGGGCCGTTCTCATTCCGCTATGGGTCAGAACACTTGCGCTCGATGCCCGCTTTGCGGGCCGGCATTTCCAATCCAAAGCGCTCTTTGGGCAGCAGTGGCATACGCATTTCGTGCCCAGCGATCTTCTGGAATTCAGCGAATATGGCGCGCGACCATGCGCTATTCCGCATGGATCGTGGCTGGTGATGAGTATTGGCCTGGGTGTGTGATCTGGATGGCGATTATCGCCGCTTATCGCCTGACGTTCGTTATTCGACGCCGCGCGGCGCGTAACGATGCAGGGTCGTGCCGTTTTGCGCGAGCCAGCGTTGTGCGCGCTCCACGTTATCGACCATGCCTTCGAGCAGCCGCCAGAAACGCGGCCCGTGATTCATCTCGCGCAAATGGGCGACTTCATGGGCCACCACATAATCGAGCACGAAAGGCGGCGCCATGATGAGCCGCCAGGAAAACGACAGGATGCGGCCCGACGAACAGGAACCCCAGCGGGTGGCCGTGTCGCGCACGGTGATGCGCGCGGGCGCACGCCGATCATATCGGCATAGACCATCACATGCTGGTCGAACGATTTGCGGGCTTCGCGTTTGAGGAAATCGAACACGCGGCGTTCGGTGTGTTCGCCCCAGCCGGAAACGCGGATGATCGGCTCTTCTTCCGAACGATCGACCCAGACGGGGCGATTGCGTTCCTCGCCGCGGCGGATGACATGCATTTCGCCGCGCAACGGGATGCGCGCGCCGAGTTCGAATTCCACGGGGCGCGGCACATTCTTGAGGCGGCGCGAAATCCAATCGGATTCGGTGCGGGCGAAATCGAGCGCCTCGCTGAAGGCGCGCTTCGACGGCGCCACCACAGTGACTTCACCGGTTGAGGGATGGACCTTGACGATCAGCCTGCGGGCGCGGCGGTTAAGCTGAAGCGTGACTTCGACCGAACGACCGTCGATGCGCAGAAGCGCGCGACGCGCCATATCGCGACGCACGGCTTTCTTGCGCGGCCGCACCGCACCCATTCGACGTAAACCCCACCTTGCCTGTCCGCAGCGTTCACCGAGCGCGCGACAGTGATTGCCAATGACCGCCATGCGCCCGATTCCACCTTGCCTTTCCCGTTCGCGATCTTTCCGAAGCGCGCGCGTTTTACGGCGATTTATTGGAATGCTACGAGGGCCGATCCTCCGACGAATGGGTCGATTTCGACTTCTTCGGACATCAGATCGTGGCCCATTTAAGCGCGGGTTCGGGCGGCGAGGGAAGGCATAATTTCGTCGATGGCGAGAAGATTCCGGTCCGCCATTTCGGGGTTATTCTTGACATGGCCAAGTGGCGGGAATTGGCCGGGAAACTGCGCGGCGCGGGCACCACGTTCCTCGTCGAGCCGGGCATCCGCTTCGAGGGGCAGCCGGGCGAGCAGGCCACCTTCTTCGTGGCCGATCCGAGCGGAAATGCGCTGGAATTCAAGGCTTTCGCGCAGCGAGGACCAGATCTTTGCCCGCTGAAATTCCAGGCCCCGAAACGACCGCCCCGCCCCTGCCGCTTTTGGTCGCATTCGCGGTGGGCGCGCTTTCGCTGGCGCTGCTCGTCGGGCGCGCTGGGGTTCCAATATCTGGGCGGCTATCCGCCTTGCGAAATCTGCCATTGGCAGCGCTGGCCGCATTTCGCCTCCGCCGTTGTGGGGCTGGGCGGCTGGGGGCTGATGCAGGCGGGCGTGATCGACCGCAAATGGGCGACCCGCCGATTGCGTGGATCGCGGTTGCTCTGCGATCGCGATTTCGGGCGCGCATCGGCGTTTATCATGCGGGCATCGAGTGGCATTGGTGGCCGGGGCCGCAGGCCTGCACGGGCCCGCGTTTCGAATATACCGGCACCATCGATTTCAACGCGCACGTCGTGATGTGCGACATCGCGGCGTGGCGGCTCTTCGGAATCTCCATGGCGGGGTATAATGCGGTCATCTCGCTGGGCGCTGGCTGCGTTCGGCAGCGCTGGCTCTGATAAGGCACAGAGGCATGAGACGCACACGCCCCGCATGCACCCGGATCGCAAACCGCGCGCGAGACCGAAGCGATGATCCGCGTCGATCATGCGGGCGAATATGGCGCGGTGCGGATTTACGAAGGCCAGCTTGCGGTGATGCGCAACCGGCCCGAAAGCCAGGGTGCCGCGCGCGCCATCGCGCATATGGCCGAGCAGGAACAGCGCCATCTGAAAGCCTTCGATCAACTCGTCAACGAACGGCGCGTGCGCCCGACCGCACTTGAGCCGGTGTGGCGCGTGGCGGGATTTGCGCTGGGCGCGGCAACCGCCTTCATGGGCGAGAAAACCGCGATGGCCTGCACGGCCGCCGTGGAAGAAGTGATCGACGAGCATTATGCGAGCCAGATCGAAAAGCTCGACGGCGATCCGGCATTGAAGAAGACGCTGGAAGAATTCCGCGCCGAGGAAATCGCCCATCGCGACGAGGCGCTTGCGCATGGCGCGGAAGCAGCGCCCGGCTACCGGCTGCTCAGCGCAGCGATCAAGACGGGATGCCGCCTCGCGATCAAGCTTTCCGAGCGGATATGAGCGACGAGACGCTTCGCGCATCTGCAATCCGCCGCCAATCCCCGGCGCGCGACGCAGGAAGATGCGGGCACGCTTGCGCGATTGTTCGCGGCCGCATTCCTGAAAGATCCCGTGTTCGACTGGATCGCGCGGCCGGGACCCAAGCGCGCGGCAGGGCTTGAACGGTTTTTCTATTGGCTGATGCAGATGCGCGCCATTCCGTTCGGCGAAGTGTGGATGGCCGATGATGGCGGAGCGGCCGCGGCCTGGCTTCCGCCCGGCACGCCCGCGAGCCCCGGCGGCATGCTGGAGCAGATCAAGCTCTTGCCGATGTTCATGCGGCTGTGCGGCTTTCCGCGGCTGGGGCGCGGTTCGGCGATGGCCGATGCGATGGAGAAACACCATCCGCACGATCCGCATTTCTATCTGGCGTTCGTGGCGGTTGCGCCGCGCTTTCAGGGCATGGGGCTGGGCTCGGCCATTCTCGAAGCGACGATCAAGCGCGCCGACGAAACGCACGCGCCTGCCTATCTGGAAAATTCCAATCCGAAGAACACGCGGCTTTACGAGCGCGCAGGGTTTGTGACGCAGAAGAACATCTCGCCGAAGGGCGCGCCGCCCCTGATGGCGATGTGGCGAGAGCGCGCAGAGCGCGTTCAGGGCTCCAGCTCGCTATCCCAATACAGATAGTCCGCCCAGCTTTCGTGCAGATAGTTGGGCGGGAATTTGCGGCCGTTGTTGCGCAGCTCGTTGACCGTCGGTCTGTGCGGCCGGTTGCGGGGATGCATGCTGATGTGCTGCGGCAGGCGCCCGCCCTTCATCAGATTGCAGGGCGCGCAGGCCGCCACGACATTTTCCCATGTCGTGCGGCCGCCGCGCGAACGCGGGATGACGTGATCGAAGGTGAGATCTTCCTCGTCGCCGCAATACTGGCATTCGAACCGGTCGCGCAGGAACACATTGAACCGCGTGAAGGCGGGATTGCGCGCGGGCTTCACATAGGTTTTGAGCGAGACGACGGAGGGCAGCTTCATCTCGAAGCTGGCGGAATGCACCTTGCGGTCGTATTCGGCGAGGATGTTCACGCGCTCAAGGAACACGGCCTTGATCGTGTCCTGCCAGGACCACAGCGACAGCGGATAGTAGCTCAGCGGACGGTAATCCGCGTTGAGCACAAGCGCCGGGCAATTGTCGGGCAATCGCGCGGCTAGCATGGCGAATATCCTGTGAAGGCTGCACCTCCATCCGGTTATTCAAAACGATCCGGGCACAAAGCTTAGGGCGAAAGGTTCCCCCAGCACAAGAATCACTGCCCGCCTTCGAGAATAAGCGAAAATCGCGTGACGGCTAGAAGACGCTAATCCCACAGGGCAGGAAATTTCGCGCCGGTCGGCGCAGCATTCCGCGGAACGCCATCGTCAGGAACATGCCGCCGAGCGCAAGGCCCGTCTGATCGATCGCATGGCCGATGCCGGGCGAGATATGCCACTGCACGCTCGCGCCCGCGCGGCCCAGCGCGCCCGCCGACATGAAAAGGGCTTCCGCCGGGATCATGGGATCGGCATCGCCATGGATGAGCAGGATCGGCGGCGCATCGGGGCCAAGCGGCGCTTGCGATTTCGGCGCCTGCGAGCATGCCGGAATAGCCGACGATCGCGGCCGGCTTCACCGCGCGGCTGAGGCCCACATGCAGCGACATCATCGTGCCCTGGCTGAAGCCCACCAGCGCCAGACGTTCGGGCGGCAATTCGAGACGCGCAAGTTCGCTGTCGAGAAATGCGTTGAGCGTGCCGGCGGCACCTTCGACGCCCTTCTGCATTTCCGCCGGATCGAGGCGCGAGATCGGAAACCATTGAAAGCCCATCGGCGAGCCGGCGCAGCGTTCGGGCGCGTTGGGCGCGACGAAAGCAACCGTCGGCAGCAAGCTCTGCCAATGCGGCGCAAGCCCGATGAGATCGTTGCCATCCGCGCCATAGCCATGACACAGCACGACAAGATGCGTGGCCGCGCCGCGCGCGGGCGGCAAGCGGGGACCGGAAAGCGGACGCAACGCCATTACGATTTTCCCTTTTTCTTTTTCGCCGGCTTTCGCGCGCGCCTCGGCTTCGCGTTTTTCGCGGCGCAACAGATCTTCGTGAATCCAGAACAGGCGCGCGGCGATGGTGCGCCATGGGCGCCAGGCTGCGCGCGAGCTTTTCCATCGCCTTTTCGTTGGGCCGTTTTCGCAGTTTCAGCGCGCGCGCGATGGCAGCCTGCAACGCGACATCGCCCACCGGCCAGATATCGGCGCGGCCAAGCGAGGACATCAGATAGATATCCGCCGTCCACGGGCCGATGCCTTTGACGGCGGTGAGATGGGCGCGCGCCTCTTCATCGGCAAGGCGCGCACGCGCTTGAGATCGAGCGAGCCATCGAGAATGGCTGCGGCGATCGTTTTCATGTGTTTCTGCTTCGGCGCGGAGAGGCCGCAGGCGCGCAGGGTTTCGGCATCGGTTGCAAGCAGCGTTGCGGGATCGAAGGGCACGACCTTCTGTTTCACGCGGCCGAAGATCGTGTCGGCGGCGGCAACCGAAAGCTGCTGGCTGACGACGATGGAGAGAAGCTCTTCAAAGCCTTCTTTGCGGCGATGGCGATGGGGCGGCTTGCCCGCGCGCTTCACCACCGCATCGCAGCCGCGCATCGGCCGCGATCAGGGCGGCGATGGCCTGATCCAGTTCGGTCGGCGTGGTGATGCGGTGAGGTTTCGGCATGGACCGGAAAATGCTAGCTCGTGCGCATGATTGTCACGCGTTTCGCGCCAAGTCCAACGGGATTGCTGCATCTGGGCCATGCGTTCGCCGCGTTCACGGCGGCCGAGGCGGGCGAGCGCTTTCTGCTGCGCATCGAGGATATCGACACGGCACGCGCGCGCGCGAGGAATTCGTGACCGCGATCTTCGAGGATCTGGCGTGGCTCGGGCTTGCACTGGGAGAAGCCGGTGCTGCGGCAATCCATCGCGGTTCGACGCCTATCGCGCAGCGCTGGCGCGGCTGGAGGCGGACGGCTTGCTCTATCCCTGCTTCTGCACGCGCAAGGAGATCGCCGCAGGAAATCGCCCGCGCCAGCGAAGCGCCGCATGGGCCGGAAGGCGCGCTTTATCCCGGCACTTGCCGCCATCTTTCAGCCGAGTGAACGCGAGGCACGGATCGCTTCGGGCGATCCCTATGCGTTGCGGCTGGATGCGGCGAAGGCGGCGGACGCTCGCGGGCGCACTTGACTTTGCCGAGCAGGGCGCAGGCCCGAGCGGCGAACACGGCATCGATCGCCGTCGATCCGCTTCTGTTTGGCGATGTCGTCCTGGCGCGGAAGGAGACACCCGCCTCCTATCATCTGGCCGTCGTGGTGGACGATGCGTTTCAGGGCGTGACGCTGGTGACGCGCGGCAACGATCTGTTTGCGGCCACCCATATGCAACGGCTGTTGCAGGCGCTGCTCGACTTGCCCGAGCCCGCCTATGCGCATCACCGGCTGATTCTGGATGCGCAGGGAAAGAAATTCTCCAAGCGGGACAGGAGCGTGACCTTGCGCGATCTGCGCGCGGGCGGGGCGACGCCGCAAGATATTCGCGCGCAACTGGCGGAAACGTGACTGGCGCAGCGCATACGATGCCCTGCAAGCTGACAGCGGGCTTTACGGGAGGACGACATGCATATTGGCAAAATCGTTTTCGGACTGGCATTGCTTGCTTCGAGCGCAGCCTTCGCGGGACCGAAAGAAGACATGATCGCGGCGGATCGCGCCTTTGCCGCGATGTCGCTTGAGAAGGGCGCGCATGCCGCGTTTCTCGCCTACATGACCGACGATGTGCGGCTGTTCGATGGCGAGCATCCGCCGATCATCGGCAAGGCGGCGGCTGCGGAATATTACGCGAAGACAGCCGGAAGCCCCGGGCGAACAAGCTCGACTGGACGCCGATCGAGGCCGACGCCTCCGCCGATGGCGATCTCGGCTACACGCGCGGGACATGGATCTACACCGCGAAGAAACCGGACGGCAGCGATGCGAAGGTCACCGGCTATTATGTCACCGGATGGAAGCGGCAGGCCGACGGCAATACAAATTCGTCCTCGACATCGGCGGCGCGGATACGCAGCCGAAGGCATGCAGCATAGCGATAAGGCGCGCTCGCCAGCATCGACGATGCCGCGCATGATGGCGTTGAGGTCGTAATCCTTCGGGCTGAAGACGGCGGCGACGCCCGATGCCTTCAGCGCGGCTTCGTCTTCCGGCGGGATGATGCCGCCCGCGACGACCTTCACATCCGAAAGCCCCGCCGCTTTGAGCTTGGCCACGACTTCGCGCGCCAGCGGAACATGGCTGCCGGAGAGAATGGAAAGGCCGATGACGTGGGGCTGCTGTTCTTTCGCCGCCGCCACGATCTCGTCGGGCGAGAAGCGGATGCCGTTATAGATCACGTCCATGCCCGCATCGCGGGCGCGGATGGCGATCTGTTCGGCGCCGTTGGAATGGCCGTCGAGGCCGGGCTTGGCGACGAGGAAGGTGAGCCTGCGGCCAAGCTTCTTCGACGCCGCATCGACTTCTTCGCGCAGCGCCACGATGCGTTCGTCGTTGCGCGAGGGCGCGCTGGCGGCAACGCCGGTCGGCGCGCGATATTCGCCGAACACGCGTGCGCAGTTCGGCCGCCCATTCGCCGGTGGTGACGCCCGCCTTCGCGCATTCGATGGAGGCGGCATGATGTTGGTGCCGTCTTTGCGCGGCGCGTTGCGAGCGCGAGCAAGCGCGTCGGCGACTTTCTTGTCGTCGCGCTGCGCGCGCCAGGCCTTCAGACCGCTTGATCTGATCGCGTTCGGCGGATTCATCGACCGCCATGAAATTGCCGTTGCCCGCGGTGAGCGGCGAGGCTTCGGTTTCGGTGTAGGCGTTGACGCCGACGCGGATTTCATCGCCGGTTTCGATGGCTTCGACGCGCGCCGCGTTGGAGCGCACCAGACGCTCCTTCATATATTCGAGCGCTTCCTGCGAGGCGGCGCCGCCCATCTCTTCGATGCGCGCGATTTCGGCTCTGATCTGCTCGGTGAGCTGCGCGACCTTTTCCTCGATCACCTTCGAGCCGTCGAAGATGTCGCCATATTCCAGCATGTCGGTTTCGAACGCGCCGATCTGCTGCAGGCGCAGCGACCATTGCTGATCCCATGGGCGCGGCAGGCCGAGCGCTTCGTTCCACGCGGGCAATTGCACCGCGCGGGCGCGCGCATTCTTCGACAAGCGTCACGCCCAGCATGCCGAACAGGATGCGATAGACATTGTTTTCCGGCTGCTGCTCGGTCAGGCCCAGCGAATTCACCTGCACGCCATAGCGGAACAGGCGCAGCTTCGGATCGGTGACGCCGTAGCGATCGCGCGTGATCTCGTCCCACAGCCCGCCCATCGCGCGCAGCTTGCAGATCTCGGTGATGAACTTCACGCCGGAATTGACGAAGAAGCTCATGCGGCCGACGGCCTTGGGAAATTCCTCCGGCGGAATCGCGCCGCGCGCCTTGGCGGCATCGAGCACGGAGATGGCGGCGGCGAGCGCGAAGGCCGCTTCCTCCACCGCATCGGCGCCTGCTTCCTGCAAATGATAGGAGCACAGATTGATCGGATTCCATTTCGGCAATTCGGCCGTGGTGAAGGCGATCGTGTCGGTCGTCAGGCGCAGCGCGGGCTTGGGCGGGAAGATGTAGGTGCCGCGCGCGAGATATTCCTTGATGATGTCGTTCTGCGTCGTGCCGGTGAGGCTGGCGCGCGGCGCGCCCTGCTCGTCGGCGACGGCGACATAGAGCGCGAGCAGCCAGGCGGCCGGCGCGTTGATCGTCATCGAGGTGTTCATCTTGTCGAGCGGGATGCCGTCGAACAGCGCGCGCATGTCGCCGAGATGGCGAGACCGGCACGCCGACCTTGCCGACTTCGCCCTTGGCAAGCGGATGGTCGCTGTCGTAGCCGGTCTGGGTCGGCAGATCGAAGGCGACCGAAAGGCCCGTCTGGCCCTTGGCGAGATTGGTGCGATAGAGCGCGTTCGAGGCCTGCGCGCTCGAATGGCCGGCATAGGTGCGGAAAATCCAGGGCTTGTCGTGTGCCATGCGCAACATTATGGCCGTAGGCTCGCGTTGCAGCGCAACATGGTCGTGCGTCGCAGGGTGAATGCTAGCTGACTGAAGCTCGCTGGCTGGAATGTCAACGCTTGGAGAAACGCGATTGCTCGAAGCTATCTTTGACCGTGATGGCGCTGCCTGCTTGGCGCCGCAGCCCGCCTGCCAGACGCCGGAAGAAGCCTGGAAGGCGGAGATCGCCGACGCCAATCTGGCCTGGTCGAAGAAGCCCCATGCCATCCTGAAGATTCAGGACGCGGCCTATCTGGGCGAGGGCGACACCGCGACGCTGATCGGCACGAAGGGCAAGCCGGATAGCTATCATTGGATCGCAGGGCGACAAGCCGGGCGTGCTGGTGGCGCGCTTATGCGCATGGGCATGCCAGCGTGACGAAGGACGGCAAGACGTTCGACGAAACGGCGATCGGAAAGGCATTCCGGTCGACACGGATGTGGAGATCGTCGGCGCGCCGACGCAGGTGAACGCGGGCGTGATGGGCGTGCGCATCATGGTGTTCAATCAGCAGGCAAAGGCGGCGAAGGAATTCAAGGGCGTCGATTATCTTCCCTACGATCCGGCCTATCGCGTGAGCGCGCGACTTCACGCCCGATCCCAAACTGCCGCCGCGCGTGTTCCGCACCTCGCGCGGCACGGACAAGCAGTTCTATCCATGCGGGCGATGCGACTTTCACGCTTGCAGGGCAAGACGATCACGCTGCCGTTTTATGCCGACGGACCCAACGAAGATCACCGACATGTCGGCCTTCTTCACCGACGATCTGACGGGCAAGGAAACCTATGGCGCGGGCCGCTATGTGGATGTCGAACCGTTCGGCGCGTTCCCGCCGAAGACCGTCACCATCGATTTCAACTATGCCTATAATCCCAATTGCGCGCGCTCGGCTTTTTTCACCTGCCCGGTCGCGACCGATAATATTCCGCTGGCGGTGAAAGCGGGCGAACGCGATCCGCACATGCACATGAAGCATTCGATGTGAAGACGACAAACTTTCCCACCGCAAAGGAACGCTTCGAACGACCAGCGCGAAGCAGGCCAAACGCGCGGCGCTGAATGCGCTGCGCCGGGCGCGCAAGGCGGCCGAAAAAAGCGGCGTCAAGCTTTCGGAATGGGAAGGCGAATTTCTGGGCTCGGTCGAGGGGCGCGTCGAAAAATATGGCCGCGCCTTCGGCGATCCCGAAAAAGGCGTGGCCGGACTCGCTTTCCATCCGCCAGACGGTGAAGCTCAAGGAGATCGCGGGCAAGGCCAGCGGCAAGAAAAAGCCATGGCAGCGCAGCAAAAATGGCCAAGCGCGGCGCGCAATTTTATTGCCGCGGAACGCGCTCGCGGCATTGTTAGCAACAACGTTGAATTCTGTTGCAATGCAGCACAGGCCGAGCCTTAATCCCGCGCCAATCGGGCCGGGATCACGCGGCCATCTGAGGGACATAGCGGGAGTATCGTCATGGCGTCAGCGGCCGAAGCGAAGCCTTCGCTCGAAGTCTACAAGGACCTTTACGAGATCGGCGAAATTCCGCCGCTCGGCCATGTGCCGAAGAACATGTATGCCTGGGCGATCCGCAAGGACCGCCACGGCCCGCCGGAAGAATCCTTCCAGATCGAAGTCGTGCCGACCTGGTCGCTCGATTCAGCCACGACGTGCTGATTCTCGTGATGGCGGCGGGCGTGAATTACAACGGCGTGTGGGCCGGGCTCGGCACGCCGATCTCGCCGATCGACGCCACAAAAATCCGTATCACATCGCAGGCTCCGATGCGTCCGGCATCGTGTGGGCCGTCGGCTCGAAGGTCACGCGCTGGAAAGTCGGCGATGAAGTCGTCGTGCATTGCAATCAGGACGATGGCGACGACGAAGAATGCAATGGCGGCGATCCGATGTTCTCGCCGAGCCAGCGCATCTGGGGTTACGAAACGCCGGATGGATCGTTCGCGCAATTCGCGCCGCGTGCAGGACCGCCAGCTGATGGAGCGCCCCAAGCATCTGACCTGGGAAGAAGCGGCCTGTTACACGCTGACGCTCGCCACGACCTATCGCATGTTCTTCGGCCATCGCCCGCACATCCTGCGGCCCGGCCACAATGTGCTGGTCTGGGGCGCATCGGGCGGACTTGGGCTCGTTCGCCGTGCAGCTTTGCGCGGTGTCGCGGCGCCAACGCCATCGGCGTCATCAGCGATGAAAGCAAGCGCGATTTCGTGCTGTCGCTGGGCGCCAAGGGCGTCATCAATCGCAAGGATTTCAAATGCTGGGGCCAGATGCCCACGGTCGACACGCCGGAATATGATGCGTGGACGAAAGAAGCGCGCAAATTCGGCAAGGCGATCTGGGACATCACCGGCAAGGGCAACGACGTCGACATGGTGTTCGAGCATCCCGGCGAGATCGACCTTCCCGGTTTCGTGCCTTGTCGTGAAGCGCGGCGGCATGGTCGTGTTCTGCGCCGGCACCACCGGCTACAACATCACCTTCGATGCGCGCTATGTGTGGATGCGCCAGAAGCGCATTCAGGGCTCGCATTTCGCCAACCTGCATGCAGGCGAGCCAGGCCAACCGCCTGGTCGTCGAGCGGCGCATCGATCCGTGCATGTCGGAAGTGTTCTCCGTGGGCCGACATTCCGCGCGCGCACACCAAGATGTGGAAGAACGAGCATCTGCCCGGCAACATGGCGGTGCTGGTGAACGCCCAGCGCCCCGGCCTTCGCACCTTTGAAGACGTGCTCGAGGGCAGTGGCCGCTAGAGTTCTCGTTGCGTAACTTGCGTTTCGCATTTTCAACGGGAAAGGGAGATACGCATGGGCCGCGTGATTGCACACACTGTTCTGCGTTCGGGGTTGATCGCCGCATTGCTCGTCACGCCGGCTTTTGCGGATGGCGTGACGATTACCGATAAGGATGCGGGCAAAACCATCACCGTCATTTAGGGCCAGCCGCTGATTGTGCGGCTGCCGGGCATCGCGGCACCGGGATTCTGGCGGCTGGACGGCGATCTCACGCCGCGAACTCACGCTTTCGGGCCGCAGCACGGAATCGGTTCTGGTGCCGGGCGCGCCGGAAACCACGATCTTCACATTCACCACCGCGCAGCGCCGGACACGGTCACGTTCAAGGCGAGCTATGTGAAGGCGGGCGGCGATCCCACGCCGGCGAACAGCTTCGCGGTGCTGGTGACGGTTTCGGGGGCTTAAGCTCTCTCTCCCTCTCCCCCGCTGGGGGAGAAGGAGAAAACAAGAATGAGGTTTCTCGCTCTGGCACTTGCGCTTTTGTTCGCGGGTGCTGCGCAGGCCTCGCCATCCGCTGCGCTTGCGGCGCTGTTTCGCGATCATGACGAAGCCCATCTCAACCTTTACCCCAGCGATGCATTGGGGCGCGGGGACACGCGGTACCTCGACAATACCCGGACAGATGTGGAAGCCGAGATCTGCAGCCGGATAGCGGCGCAGGAATAGCTCAGTCGTCGCCTTTGCCGCTGAAGAATTGGTAGTTCTTCAACTCGGCCATGTTCGCCTTGCAGAAAGCCACCTGTCCCGCCGACACGGTGGAGGCGAGTTTTGGCGCGATCTGCGGATATTGCGCGACCGTGCACGCGCCCATCAACGAAAGCGGTATAAGAATCGCCTCATCCTTGCTCAGGCCCTGCCTGGCATAGAACGCATAGAGGCGCGGATGGTGATCGAATTTGGCGCGCAAATCGGCGATGGTCTTGTCGGGCTCGTTGTCGGATTTGTCGGCTTCGGCCTTGAGCGAGGGATCTGCCTTCATCGCCGCGTTCGCCGCATCGGTGGCGGCAGAGAACGCCTTCACCTTGGGCATGGTGAGCACATAGTCGTGCATCGCCTTCTCGCCCGCCGGATCGTGAAGTTCGGCCAACGCCGAAGTGGCGACGGCGCAGGACAAAACCACAGCCAGCGAAAATGCGCGCATTTGAAAACTCCCTCGAAAATAACGATCAGCAGCCCTGGGCGTGGGCATAATTTTCTTCGATGTTGCGCTTGTCGGCAACGGAGGTGGCTGCTTTCTTCGATACGTCTTCGACCAGCCCCAGGGCCGCCCCTGCATCGTTGATGGCATTGGAATGTGCGCCTTGCGCCATGCTTTTCAGATTGTTCTTCATTGCGGGGCTGGAAATCCTCGTCCAGCTTGCAACCGCGCGGTCGGCGACAACGATTTCGGGCGCGACCGTTTGCTTTATGTCGGTCAGGAGCGGATTGAATTTCGGCAGATAGTCGGACGCAAGCTTGATGCGCTTGTCCTGATATTTGAGATAGAGATCGCGGACGGCGATGCCCGATGGCTCGCCTGCCTCGCTGTTGCAGATGGCGAGCGTGCGGTATTCGGCATTCTGCGCCGCGTCGATCTTTTCCTTCTCCTTGTCCCACTGGGCTTCGAGGGCGGCGGCCTTCATGCGGATCGCCACCACCTTCTGGCGCACCTGCGAGGTTTGCGGATAGGGCTGCACATCCTTGATGAGGGCGATATCGGCAGGTGACATCGGGCCCGAAGCCATCATCGGGTTGCCACCCGACATCTGGTGGGCCAGCGCGAGCTTATGGTCGAGCGTCATGGCGGCGAGCTTCTTCTGGCCTTCCGGCGTGGAATATTCCGCCGCCACCGATTGGGCCGCTTCCTGGCCGGGAAGACCAGCCAGTTCGGCCTGCTTCAACCGTTCTTCGAATGCCTTGTAGAGGGGGCTCTCGCCCAGCGAGCGGTCCTTGTAGGTCCATTGGGCAAAGGCGGCCTGGGCGGTGGCCGGCAGACCCGGCACCTGACCCATCAGGGAGGCCGCGTTTTGGACCCCAGCCGCCAAAGCCGCGCCGGCCCATAGCAGGGCGGCAACCGCCGGTAACCGCTTCATTTCCCCATACCCCCGAAGGAACGGCCAAAAACAGACCGCAAGAGCTCTGGGGCCGCAACCTGACGCAAGATTAACTTTCGGTCATCTGGCAGGGCGGAAATATGCCGCTCTTGGCCATGGTGCGCTGCAGAAACAAGTTTTGTAATGTCTGGGCCAGCATTTTCAGGCAGAAGTTTCCCCAGCCATGACCAACGCACCCATCGTTCCCCATCTGCTTGCCCGCTGCGACGAAGCGGTTCTCGCCGCCGAAGGCTTTCTGGCCGCCGCCAAGGATCCGGTGGCCGCGCTTGTCACCGTGGACGGGAAAATCTCGGCCAAGGCCGTGGACCGCGAACAGCGCGCGGCCCATGGCCTTGCCTGGCTCGCGACCTATGTGGAGGCGCTGCGCCAGATGGCGCGCTGGGGCCGCGAGCTGGAGGGCACGAGAAGAAATTCGGCGAGATCGAACGGCTGATCCTGCAGGCGGGCTTCGGCGAATATCTGGCGCAGATCGCGGGCGGCATTCCCATGAGCCAGAACGAGATCGTGCCGCCCGTACGATCATGGGGCTCGACGATGACGACATCGCGCGCGTTCTGGACGCCCGTCGTGCGCGAATTGATGGCGACGGGAACGCGGCCCGAAGTGCGCGCGGGCATCGCCGATTATCTCGTCAAGCATGCAGGGCGCGATGTTCTATCGGCGATCCCGGCCTCGACGACACGATGGGCATGGTGCGCGAGCAGTTCTTCCGCTTCGCGCAGGACAAGGTGACGCCGTTTGCGCATCAGTGGCATCATGAAGGACGAACTGATCCCGATCGATGTGATCTCCGAGATGTAGCGCGCTCGGCGTGTTCGGCCTCACCATTCCGGAAGAATATGGCGGCGCGGGACTTTCGAAGACGGCGATGTGCGTCGTCTCCGAAGAATTGTCGCGCGGCTATATCGGCGTGGGCTCGCTCGCGCACGCGCTCGGAGATCGCAGCCGAACTCATCTCTGACCGGCGGCACGAAGGAGCAGCGCGAACATTGGCTGCCGCTGATCGCGAGCGGCGAGAAATTGCCGACGGCGGTGTTCACCGAACCCAACACGGCGGCTCCGATCGTCGGCAGCCTGCGCACGCGCGCGCGTGAAGCGACGGCGACGTCTACAAGATCTACGGCAACAAGACCTGGATCACCCATGCCGCGCGCGCCGATATGATGACGCTGCTGGTGCGCACCGATCCGGACACGCAAGGATTATCGCGGGCTTTCGATGTTCCTCGCGGAAAAGCCGCGCGGCACCGACAAGCAGATCCTTTCCCGGCCAAGGGCATGAGCGGCGGCGAAATCGACGTGCTCGGCTATCGCGGCATGAAGGAATATGAAATCGGCTTCGACGGTTTCGAAGTGCCCGCCGCCAATCTGCTCGGCCGCGAAGAAGGCCAGGGCTTCAAGCAATTGATGCAGACCTTCGAATCCGCGCGCATCCAGACGGCGGCGCGCGCGGTGGGCGTGGCGCTGTGCGCGCTCGATCTGGGCTTGCGATATGCGCTGGAGCGCCAGCAATTCGGCCAGCCATCTGATCGGATTTCCCGCGCGTGCGCGACAAGCTCGCGATGATGGCGGTGGAGATCGCGGTCGCGCGCCAGATCGCCTATCACGCCGCGCGCGAGAAGGACGAAGGCCGCCGCTGCGATCTGGAAGCGGGCATGGCGAAGCTGCTTGGCGCGCGCGTGGCCTGGGCCTGCGCCGACAACGCGCTGCAGATCCATGGCGGCAACGGCTTCGCGCTGGAATATCCAGATCAGCCGCGTGCTGTGCGACGCGCGCATCCTCAACATCTTCGAGGGTGCCGCCGAAATTCAGGCGCAGGTGATCGCGCGCCGCCTGCTTGACGCAACTACGCGGCGCGAACTGAAGGAATGCCATGACCGAGCGCACCCCATCGACCGCCTGTTCGCGACGATCGCTGTCGCGCAAGGGCGCGCGATCCCGAAACCTCCTACACCGCGAAACTGCTTTCGCACGGCATCGCTCAGATGCGCCAAGAAGCTCGGCGAAGAAGGCGGTGGAGACCGCGCTCGCCGCGCGTCGCGGCAGGACAAAGCAGCGCTCACCGCGGAATCCGCCGATCTGCTTTATCATCTGCTGGTGCTGTGGGCGGCGTGCGGTATCGAGCCGGACGATGCCTATGCGGCGCTCGAAGCGCGCGCGAAGGCCAATCGGGACATCGAAGAAAAAGCTTCGCGCGAAAGCTGAAATAGCTATTCAGCTCGCGCCTTCGGCGGAATCGGCCATCGAGCTTTGACCAGATCGAGCACGCGCTTGCGCACCTTGGCATCCTTGATGCGCATGAAGGCGAGGCTGAGCTGCAGGCCTTCGCCGCTGGAGAGGAATTCCATCACCGGCGGCGCGGCGGCGTCCTCGGCAAAGCCCGGCTGGCGCGCCTCGAAAGGTTGTTCCTGCACGTCCTTGAAGAAATAATCGATTCGGCACGCCGAGGATGCGCGCGACCTGGAACAGCCGCCCCGCGCCGATGCGATTGACGCCCTTTTCGTATTTCTGCACCTGCTGGAAGGTCAGGCCGAGAAGCTCGCCCAGCTTCTCCTGGCTCATGCCGATCAGCATGCGCCGCAGGCGCACACGGTTGCCGACCTTGGCATCAATCGGATCTGCTTGTTTTTTTGGCACGGGCTGTTCGACAGCTCTGCTTCGGGCCCCGGAACTTAGACACATCGCGGGCGTATCGGAAGATATATTCGCATTCTCATTAAAGCCACAAGGCTACGGGTCGTTCGCCGGACGTGCGAGCAGGCCGCCCAGCCCGGCCAGCAACACGATAAGTCCCGCAAAAAGCACGTCGCCGTGCAGTGCATAGAAAGTGGGCGGCAACGCCTGCGGCAGAGTGCCGTCGAGCGCGCCCGCACGATTCATGCCGAGTTCGGCGGTGATGCGGCCCATGGGATCGATGATGGCCGAAACGCCTGTGTCGGCGGCGCGCGCGATGGGCAATCCCTCTTCGATTGCGCGCACCCGGGCGATCAAGAAGATGCTGATAAGGGCCGGAAAACGTGCCGAACCAGGCATCGTTGGTGACGTTGACCAGCCATTTCGGACGCGGACTGCCCGTCACCTCATCCGGGAATATCACCTCGTAACAGACAAGCGGGCCGACCGGCGGCGCACCGGGTAACAGCGAAGGTGCGCGGGCCCGAGCCGGCGGTGAAGCCGCCGGGAGAATTCACCAGCTTGTCGATGCCGATCGCATGAAAGAAGGATTCCATCGGCAAGTATTCGCCGAACGGCACCAAATGAAATTTGTCGTAGACGCCTTCGAGCGCGCCGCCATGGCCGAAGAAATAAACACTGTTGATAGTAATGGCGTGCGCCACTCTCATCCCGCGACACACGCGCGGCGCCGGTGATGAGCATATGATTTGTGCCGGTGAGCACCGCAATTTCATCAAGCGCTGCGGGTTCTCGCGAAAGCAGGAACGGCGGGGCCGATTCAGGCCAGATGATATGGGTGGGTTCGGCCCCCTGATGCGCGCGGCTGAGATCGAGCAGCCTCTGCCAATTGCGCGCGACAAATTGCGGTTCGAATTTCTCGGCCTCGGGGATATTGGGCTGGACGATCCGCAGCCGAATACCGGGCACATCGGCCACGATTGTCTGGAGGCGCCAGGCGCCCGCCCCCCACATCAGCGCGAACAGGCCGAGCATGAGGCCGGGGAGAATAAAACTCCGCGACCGCGGCGGCGCGAACAGCCCGGCGAGCGAGACGCCGAACAAGATCGTGAGCAGGCTCAAGCCATAGGCACCGAGGATCGCGGTACTTTGCAGAATTTCGGGTACGGCACCCCAGCCATAGGCGGCGAGATTCCACGGAAAGCCCGTCAGCATATGGCCACGCAGATATTGCGAGAGCGCCAGCGCCGCCGAAAGCGACAGGGCACGCGATGTGGCGTTCTGCCAGAACCCCGTGGCCACGATGCAGGCAAGCGCGGAGAAAAGCGCAAGCCCGCCCGGCAACAGAACCAGCACGAAGGGGATTTGCCAGGCATGCGCCGCCGCATCGACCTGGAACGCATTGCCGATCCAGAACAAGCCGACAAAGAATTGCCCGAAACCGAAAGCCCAGCCGATGAGTGCGAATTTCACCGTGCGCCGGGCGAAGGTGGCCGATACCTTCGAGCAGCAGCAGGAGTGCGGCATAGCCGACGAGTTGCAGGACAAAAATGTCATAGGGTGCAAAGGCAAGCGCGGACAGCGCGCCTGCAATCAACGCCGCGACGAAGCGCTTCCAGCCATCGAGATGACGAAACAGATCGCCTATGAGCGCCAGCGTGCGCAATGTGCCTATTGCGTCAGCCGGTTTCTGCGGCGGACGAATGCGCAGGCGTTTGACGCGGCGCGGATCGGCTTCGAGAACTTCGAACTCATAGCCGGAAGGATGCGGCACGATCTCGCCGCGCTGGGGCACGCGACCGAGCAGCGACACAACCAGGCCGCCCAGCGTATCGATATCTTCATCGGTATCGGGCAGCTTGAGATCGATGCCGGTGAGGCTCTTGAAATCTTCCAGATCGGTGCGCGCATCGGCGGCATAGACGCCATGTTCCTGCGCGCGGACCTGCTGGGCGGTTTCATCGTGCTCGTCTTCGATATCGCCCACGATCTCTTCGACGAGATCCTCGATGGAGACCAGGCCATCGGTGCCGCCATATTCGTCGATCACCAAGGCGAGATGGTTGTGCGTCGCCTGCATCTTGAGCAGCAATTCGAGCGCGGGCATGGAAGGCGGCACGAACAGCACATTGCGGCGCAGCTTGGAGAGCGGCACATCGGTCTTCAGGCGGAAGGTGCCATCCATCTCGATATCGATCAGGCCGACGATATCCTTCAGCAGAACAAGGCCCACGGGATCGTCCAGCGTTTCGCGATAGACGGGCAAGCGCGAATGCTGCGCCTCGCGGAAGAGCGCGACCAGTTCGCAGAGCGGGGTCTTTTCCTCCACCGCCACGATGTCGGCGCGCGGCACCATCACGTCATCGACCCGCAGCTCGCCGAACTTCAGCAGGTTGGCGAGCATCAGGCGTTCCTGCTCCGACAGCTGCGGGATTTTCGCGGTCGCTTTCCTCGATCACCTCCTCCAGGCTTTCGCGCATCTGCACGCCGGGGCGATTGCGCAGGAAAAGCTGGAGCCGCTTGAGCAGCGACAGTTTTTCCGGTTGTTCGGGTTCGGAGTTCGTATCGGCCATCGTGTCAGGCTGCCTTCTTTGCAAAGCGCGCCAGATAGGGATTGGGGATCTTCAGGCGTTTGAGGATTTCGATTTCCATGCGGTTCCATCACGGCCGCATCGCGCGCACGTTCGTGATCGAAGCCCAGAAGATGCAACACGCCATGCACGGCCAGATGGGCCGCGTGATGGGCAAGGGGTTTTCCCTCCGCCGCCGCCTCGCGCGCGGTAACGCCATAGGCGATCGCGATGTCGCCCAGATAATCGGCCTCATCGGCGGGAAAGGAGAGCACGTTGGTCGGCTTGTCCTTCCCACGGAATTCCGCGTTCAGACGGCGAAGTTTTTTATCGCTTGTGAGAAGGATGGTGAAGGGCTTTGTCGGCTCGGCGCTCGCCTTGCGAACGCGGCGAGTGCCGCGCGCTTCAGGCGCGGCGCGCGCATGGCGGGCTTTGCGCCAGCCCGCATCTTCGACAATCACGGTGATTTCCGGGGCGCGGCTCATGGTGCGCTCTTGCGCTTGCCGCCGGGCAGCGGCGGCAGACCGATCCCGGCTTCGGCCTTGCTGTAGGCGGAGACGATGCGGGTGACGAGCGCGTGGCGCACGACATCGGCTTCGGTGAACCGCGCCACCGCCACGCCTTCGACGCCTGTCAAAATATCGAGCGCGGTGTTCAAGTCCTTCGGCGCGGCTGCCCGGCAGATCGCTTTGCGAGGGATCGCCGGTGACCACCATGCGCGAATCTTCGCCAAGCCGGGTGAGAAACATCTTCATCTGCGGCGAGGTGCAGTTCTGCGCTTCGTCGAGAATGACAAAGGCGCGCGCCAGCGTGCGGCCGCGCATGAAGGCGAGCGGCGCCACTTCGATGATGCCCTGTTCCATCAGCCGCGTGCATTGATCGCCCATCACTTCGAACAGCGCATCGTAAAGCGGGCGCAGATAGGGATCGATCTTCTCTCTCAGATCGCCGGGCAGAAAGCCGAGCCGCTCGCCTGCTTCCAGCGCGGGGCGCGAGAGGATGAGGCGTTCGACCCGGCGCTCATAAAGCAGATGCGCGCCAAACGCGGCGGCGAGATAGGTTTTGCCGGTGCCGGCAGGGCCGATGCCGAACACCAGCGGATGCGTGCGCATCAGATCGAGATAGGCGCCTTGCGCGGGCGAGCGCGCGCGGGTGACGCGCGAAGATGCCGTCTTGATCGACTGGCGTGCCGAGGCCGGTTTCGAAATCCGCCTGCCTCGCGGGCTGCAAAGCGCATTTCGGCATCGATTTCGGGCAGGCCGATATCTTCGCCTGCCTTCGAGCCGCGCATAGAGCGCGCGCAACACCGAGGCCGCGCGTTCGCGCGGTTCGGGCGCGCCTTCGACGGCCACGAGATTGCCGCGCGTGGCGATGCGCACGCCCAGCTTCTGTTCCAGCCGCACGAAATTCTTCTGGTGCGCGCCGCCCAGTGCCGCGATCAGCGCGTTGTCGGGAAATTCGAGCGTTACCTGCTCTTTGGCGGGACGTTTTGCGGGGCTGTTGCTCAATGCACCAGCGCCTTTTCGACCAGCGTTCCGCGCAGAGGAATTCGTCATCGCTTTTTCGATGCGCACATCGGCGATTTTGCCGATCAGATGGTCGGCATCTTCGACATGCACGGGCTGCAGATAGGGGCTGCGGCCGATGGCCTGCCCCGCTTGGCGGCCCGGCTTTTCGAACAGCACGGAGCATGGTGCGGCCTTCGCAGGATGCGTTGAAGCCATCCATCTGTTCGCGCAGCAACGCCTGCAATGCCTGCAGCCGCGCATCTTTCACATCTTCCGGCACCTGTCTTGCGCGGCCGGCGGGCGTGCCGGGGCGCGGGCTGTATTTGAACGAGAAGGCTTGCGTGAACGTCACCGCGCGCACCAGCGCCAGCGTGGCTTCGAAATCCTTGTCGGTCTCGCCGGGGAAGCCGACGATGAAATCGGACGACAGCGCGATATCGGGCCGCGCCGTCGCGGATGCGATCGACAAGGCGCAGATAATCGTCCGCCGTGTGCTGGCGGTTCATCGCCTCCAGAATGCGATCCGAACCCGATTGCACCGGCAGATGCAGAAACGGCATCAGCTTTCGGATCATCGCGATGCGCCGCGATCAGATCGTCGCCCATGTCGCGCGGATGGCTGGTGGTGTAGCGCAGGCGATCAAGCCCTTCGATGCGGGCGAGCGTTTCGATCAGATGGGCCAGCGTCGCAGGCATCGCCGTCGCAGCCGGCGCCGCGATAGGCATTGACGTTCTGGCCGAGCAGCGTGATCTCGCGCGCGCCCTTCGCCACCAGCGTCGCGCTTCGGCTTCGATCTGCGCCACGGGCCGCGAATATTCGCGCCGCGCGTGTAAGGCACGACGCAGAAGGTGCAGAACTTGTCGCAACCTTCCTGCACGGTGAGGAAGGCGGTCACGCCCGTGATCGCGTTTTCTTCCGGCAAGCGCATCGAATTTCTCTTCCGCCGGAAAATCGGTTTCGAGCGCATGGCCCTTCTCGCGGCTGACGCGCGCGATCATTTCGGGCAGGCGATGATAGGATTGCGGGCCGACGACCATATCGACCGCGGGCTGGCGCGCGATGATCTCTTCGCCTTCGGCCTGCGCCACGCAGCCCGCGACCGCGATCAGCATGCCGGACTTGCCTTGCATCCTTCAACTGCTTCAGACGGCCGAGTTCGGAATAGACCTTTTCCGCCGCCTTCTCGCGGATGTGGCAGGTGTTGAGGATCACCATGTCGGCATCTTCGGGCGCATCGGCCATGGCATAGCCCAGCGGCGCCAGCAGATCCGCCATGCGCGCGGAATCATAGACGTTCATCTGGCAGCCATAGGTCTTGATGAAGAGCTTTTTCATGCGGCGCCTCGGCCTCGACCGGCGAGCGCCAGCTATCGCGGCCTCATGCGGCGCGAGTGGCTGCGCAAGCGCGCCGCGTCTGAGCGCGCGCACCTGCGCGCACGATGGCCTCGGTGACGCCAGCGAGCTTCTTGCGGCCGCCCACCTGGTCCACGGTCAGCGGCGGATGGAACTCGACCACCACATCGACGGGGCCCGTCTTCACGCGCTTCCCAAGATGCGGCACCAGTTCCATGTCGCCATACCAGGCGAACAGCGGCCGGTTCTCGCGGCCCATCGGCATGCCGTGCAGGCCGACATAGGCGACCGACACCGGCTGCACCGGCACATAGACCGGCTCGCCTTGCGCATCGCTGCCGATGGTGGCTTCGGCAGCGCCCATCAGCGCGCTCTTGAACGGCAGCACGCGATTGCCGTCGCTCGATGTGCCTTCGGGAAACAGCACCAGCGCATCGCCTGCGAGAAGGCGGTCGCGGATCTGGTCGCGCGCTTCGCCGGTTTGCGAACGCCGCGTGCGTTCGACAAACACCGTGCGCTGCAATCGCGCGAGCGTGGAGAAGAACGGCCAGGTCTGCACTTCGCTTTTGGCGACGAAGGACACCTGCGCCACGCTCGACAAGCACCAGGATGTCGAGATAGGACGTGTGGTTGCCGACCATCAGCACGCCCTGGTCCTGCACCGGCTGTCCGATCATGGTCACGCGGATGCCGAACAGCCTGCAGAGGAAGCGGTGATAGCGATGCGGAAAAGTCTTGCGGCCGCGGCAGGTTGAAACGCACGGCGGTCGCCTGCCACGGGATGCCCGGCAGGGTCACCAATACGAACGTGAGAAGAATCCCGAAGGCGCGCAGGCGTTGCATGGCTCAGCGCTTCGCGCTTCTTGCCGCCCTTCGGCACGCCGTAAAGCTCGAGCCGGTGATCGACGAGTTCGAAGCCCAGTTCCTCGGCGATCATGCGCTGCAGCTTTTCGATGTCCTCGTTGCGGAATTCGATCACCCGGCCGGTCTGCACATCGATCAGATGATCGTGGTGGGATTCCGGGATTTCTTCGTAGCGCGAGCGGCCGTCGCGGAAATCGTGGCGCTCCAGGATGCCCGCATCCTCGAACAGCTTCACGGTGCGATAGACGGTGGCGATGGAGATGTGCGGATCGACGGCGGAGGCGCGGCGGTAAAGCTCCTCGGCGTCGGGATGGTCGGAGGCATCCGACAGCACGCGCGCGATCACGCGGCGCTGCTCGGTCATCCGCAAGCCCTTCTCAACGCAGAGTTTTTCGATCCGCGACAAAACCCACTCCCCTGCAATTGGCGGCCACTCTAATCCACCCGCACCCCATTTCCCAACCCGGAAAGCGGCAGGGCGGCGGCCAGGATCAGGGCATCCTCCGGCGGGCTGCCGGGATTGGGGTAATAGCCTTTTCGCTGGCCCGACTTCCACAAAGCCGAGGCTGCGCATAAAGCGCCCGGGCGGCCTCATTGCCCGACCCCACTTCGAGGAACAGCCGGGTCGCCCCGGCCGAGGCGGCCGACCGGGCCGCCGCTTCCACCAGCCTGTGGCCATGACCCTTGCGGCGGGCATGCGGGTGCCGACCGCGAGGGTGAGGATTTCGGCTTCGTCCGCCGCCACGCGGGTGAGGATGAAGCCTTCGATCGCTTCCGGGTTGCTCGGCCAGAAGCGCCACGGCGCCGGAGGCCGCGAGATCTTTCAGCGCTTGCTCATCCCACGCTTCAGCGAAAGATGCTTTGTGAAGCGCCGCCAGCTGCGGCGAAATCGCGCTTCGCTTGCGCGACGCAGGCTCATTTCTGCGCCGGAAGTTTCGCGTCCGGCGGGCGCAGATAAAGCGGCTTCGGCGCTTCGTGCGGTGGCTTCGCGCGTGAGCGCGATGCGCGCGACCCACAACGCATCGGGCTGGCGCACCGGCGAGACAATCGCTTCGCCCGGATAGTTTGTCGCAGCCTTTTCCGCCGCCGTGCCGGCGAAGGCGAGCTTTGCGTTTTGCGTGGCTCTGGAAATCGCGGCCATCGCGTCTTCGAAGGTGGCGATGGTGGAGGGGATCAGGGTTTGATCTTCGTGCAGCAGTTCGAAATAGACTTCGTTGCGCTTGGCATCGTGCAATGCAACGCCATAGGCGGTGCCGGTTTCGGCCATCGCGGCCGTTGCCATTGCTTCGAGCGTGGTGATGCCGATGAGCGGAATTTTCAGCGCCACGCGCAAGCCCGCGCATGAAAGCCAGACCCACGCGCTGGCCGGTGAATGTGCCGGGGCCGTGGTTACGGCCAATCGTCGCAGATCCGAAAAGGCGAGGCCCGCTTCGCGCATCGCCTCATCGACCATCGGCGCCAGACGCTTCGGCATGGCCGCGATCCATGATCTCGAAACGGTGCGCGAGGATGCGCGCATCTTCCACGATCGCACAGGAACAGGCGCCCAGCGCGGTATCGACGGCCAGGATCTTCACGACACTCAGCCGCATCAGAGGATCTTGCACGCCTCGTCGAACGAAAGCCGGGGCGAGCGTTCGAACAGGCCGGTCGGATCGCCATATCCGAGGCTGCAGATGAAATTGGATTTGACGTTGGTGCCGGCGAAGAATTCCTTGTCGACGCCGGCATTGTCGAAGCCCGACATCGGCCCGCAATCGAGCCCCACCGCGCGCGCCGCCATGATGAAATAGCCGCCCTGCAAAGTGCCGTTGCGGAATGCGGTCTTCTCGCGCAGCTTCGGGATCGCTTGAACCAGTTCTTCGCATCCTGATTGTGCGGAAACAGGCGCGGCAGATGTTCGGGGAAATCGAGATCGTAGCCGATGATGGCAGTGACGGGCGCGCTCATCGTCTTGGCGCGATTGCCTTCGGAGAGAAACGGCTTCAGACGTTCCTTCGCTTCCGGCGACGAAATGAAAAGGATGCGCGCCGGGCTGTTGTTCGCGCTGGTCGGGCCCCAGCGCATCAGATCGTAGATCGCCATCAGCATCGGCGCGCTCACCGGCTTGTCCAGCCATTTGTTCTGGGTGCGCGCGGAGCGGAAGATGATGTCGAGGGCTTCGTCGTTGATGGCGTGGGCGGTCATGGCTCGGCTCCCGGAAAGAACGGCGAGAAGGCATAGTCCGCCCCGCAGGACGGCGCAAATCAGCCAATAAAATTAGATCGCTTCGACGGCGTTCACTTCCGGGACGTAGTGGCGCAGCATGTTCTCGATGCCGTTCTTCAGCGTCATCGTCGAGGACGGGCAGCCCGCGCAGGAACCGCGCATGTGCAGGAACACGATGCCAGAGCTTGCCTCAAAGCCCTTGAAGATGATGTCGCCGCCATCCTGCGCCACGGCGGGGCGGACGCGGGTGTCGATCAATTCCTTGATCTGGGAGACGATCTCTTCGTCTTCGGCGCTGTAGGTGGTTTCGTCGCCTGCTTCGACCGCCTGTTTTTCGATCAGCGGCAGGCCGCGGGTGAAATGATCCATGATCGCGCCCAGGACGGCGGGCTTCAGATGCTGCCAGTCGCCATCGGCCTTGGTGACCGAGATGAAATCGGAGCCGAAGAAGACGCGGGCGACATCGGGCACCTGGAACAGGGCGTTGGCGAGCGGCGAGCGGGCGGCGGACCCTTTATCGGGGAAATCGGCCACATTGCCCTCGCCCATAACCTCACGGCCGGGAAGGAATTTCAGGGTCGCCGGGTTCGGCGTGGATTCGGTCTGGATGAACATGGTCCTTAAATGGACCCTGGAACGGCTCCAATCAAGGCGGCTCAGAAGTCCGAGACGATGCCCTTCTTTTCCCAATCGCCGTAACGGGTGGGTTCGGGGCCTTTCTGGCCCTGAAGTTCCTTCGGGTGCGGCGGCTCGGGCAGGGCAAGCTTTGCGGCGGGCCTCGGCCTCGGCATTGGCGCGGTTGCCGGCCTCCCGAATGCGGGCGGCGATCTCGGCTTTGGTCGGTTTTTTCATGCGGCTTGACCGGGGTTTCCCAGAGCATACATCAACACCGAGAGAACGGTTTCAAGGACCAATATGAACGTCTTGCGTACCGGCATCCTGATGGCGCTGATGACCGGCCTTTTCCTGGTGGCCGGGTTCCTGATCGGCGGGCAGGTGGGCATGGCGATCGCCTTCCTGTTCGCGGCGGGATCGAACCTCTTCGCCTATTGGAATTCCGACAAGATGGTGTTGCGCATGTATGGCGCGCGCGAGGTGGACGAGGCATCCGCGCCCGAACTTGTGCATCTGGTGCGGCAACTGGCGGGCAAGGCGGGGTTGCCGATGCCGCGCGTGTTCATTGCCGAGAACGAACAGCCCAATGCCTTCGCCACCGGCCGCAGCCCGGAACATGCCGCTGTCTGCGTGACCACCGCGCTGCTCGCACGGCTCGACAACGAAGAACTGGCGGGTGTGCTGGCGCATGAGCTTTCGCATGTGAAGAACCGCGACACGCTGACCATGACGATCACCGCGACCATCGCGGGCGCGATTTCGATGCTGGCGAATTTCGCGTTCTTCATGGGCGGCGGACGCAACCGCAATGTGCTTTGGCTCGCATCGTTGGTGATGATGCTGGCGCCGATGGCCGCCGTGCTGGTGCAGATCGGCGATCAGCCGCACGCGCGAATTCGAGGCCGACCGGATGGGCGCGGAAATTTCCGGCCGGCCGCTGTGGCTGGCATCTGCGTTGCAGCGCATCGATCGCGGCGCGCAGAGCGATTGAAAATCCGGAAGCCGATGCCAATCCGGCGACCGCGCATATGTTCATCATCAATCCGCTGCATGGCGGTTTCTCGAGCCTGTTCTCGAGCCATCCTTCGACGGAGGAACGCATTGCGCGGCTGAAAGCCATTGCCGCGCAAATGGATCAGGCGCCAGCTCCCGGCCCCTGGGCGTGAACGGCAAACCTGCCAAGGGCGAATTGGGCGCGCGGCTGGCGGCGCAAGCCATTCTTTCCGATGTGCTGCGCAAGCGCCGACCGCTGGATGCCGCAACCGATGACGTTCTGAACAAGGCAAAGCTCGATCCGCGCGATGCAGGATTTGCGCGCGCCATCGCCAATGAAACGCTGCAGGCGGTTTGGGCAGATCGATGCGCTGATCCGCCATTTCGTGCCCAAGCCGCCGGCGCCGCAGCGCGCGGGCTCGACGCCGGAAATATTGCTCGCGGGCGTTTGCGAACTTCTGTTCCTCGACGTGGCGGCGCATGCCGCAGTGGATTCCGCGAACCGGCTTTGCGAGCGCGACAAGAACGCGGTGCATTTCAAGCCGCTGGTCAATGCCGTGTTGCGGCGAATTTCGCGCGAAGGCAAGCAGGTTCTCGAAGCGACAGGATGCGCCACGCCTCAACACGCCGGACTGGATGTGGACGCGGTGGTGCGACGCTTATGGCGAAGATACCGCGCGCAAGATCGCGAGCCGCACATCTTTCGCCGCCGCCGCTCGATATTGCGTTGAAGGACGGCGCGGCACTTCCCGAGGCCGAACCTGTTTTCGGCAATATCGTGCGACTTGCGCGAGGCGGGCCGCGTCGATCAATTGCCCGGATACGAAGACGGCGCATGGTGGGTGCAGGATGCAGCGGCTTCGCTGCCCGTGCGATTGCTTGGCGATGTGCGCGGGTCAACGCGTGATCGATCTTTGCGCGGCACCCGGCGGCAAGACCGCGGAGCTTGCAGCGATGGGCGCGCACGTCACCGCGGTCGAACGCGAAACGGCACGGCTGGCGCGCGTGCGCGAAAATCTGGCGCGGCTTCGGCTTGAAGCGGAACTGGTGCAATCGGATTTGCGCGATTGGCGGCCGGCAAGCGCCCGCGCCCTTTGTGTTGCTCGATGCGCCTTGCAGCGCCACCGGCACGATCCGGCGGCATCCCGATCTGCCGTGGATCAAGAACGCATCCGACGTGATGTTGTGCGCGGCGACCGCACAGGAGCTTCTCGATTGCGCCGCCGAGATGGTGGCGCCCGGCGGGTTGCTCGTTTTCGCGGTGTGTTCGCTCGAACCGGAAGAATGCCACGAACAGATCGCGGCGTTTCTTTCGGCGCGGGCGGATTTCCGGCGCGAACCAATCGATGCGAACGAGGTGTTTCGGATTGCGCGAGGCGGTCACGCCGGATGGCGATCTGCGCACCCTGCCCTTTCATCTTGGCGACAGGGGCGGAATGGACGGCTTTTATGCGGCGCGTTTGCGCAAGCTATGAAAGCCGGCCGAGCGCATAGGCGAGTGCCAGATAGATTTTTCCCGTATCGGCGCTGAGCATCGTCGACGTCAGCAGGCCGCCGCCATCGCCTTCCTTGGCGCGATCGAGCAATGCTTCGAAATCCGAAATGTAGCTGTCGGCGGCCTCGCGGAATTTGGTATTCTCACGATAGAGATTGGCGATGCGGTTCATCGCATCGGAATCGATGCCGTCCGCAAGCCTGCGGGCGAACATCGAACGGTCGCCCGCCAGATAACGCCGCCATTCGTCTTCGCCGGGTGCCGGGCCTGTGTCGAAGCCGGCCAGATCGATCGCCATGTCGGCGAGCGGCCGCTTCGAGCGCGCCCAAGGCTGCCGCCGATGCCGGGCGCAATTCCTTCTCGCGCGTTTCGCCGCTTTCGACGGCGGCGAGCAAGCGTGCTCATGTTCCAGCCCTTGGGATCGTTCATTTCGGTCGGGCGCTGCTCGATCCGGCGCTTGGGGCGCTGGGTCAATTTGCGCGCGCGCGACAGCAGGCTATCCGCATCGTTTTGCGCGGGATCGCATTCAGCACGCGGCGGTTTGACGGTGGTGCGGGCGTGAATGGTGGAGATGGTGCGGGCCGAGAGATCGAGGATTTCTTCGGTTTCGGTCGCGCAGCATTTCGCGCACCCGCACGGCTTCCTGCTGTGCGATGCCGGGAAGCGTTGCCATGTGGTTCTGCACATCGCCAACTGCGCGGCCGAGATCGGCACTTACCTCTTTCGATTTCTGCTGCGAGATCGCCCGCAGCGCGAATCAGTTTTTCGCATTCGGCCATCGCCTCGCCCACCAGCGCATTGGCGTTGGTTCTTGGCTGTGGTCGCGGTATCGCCGATCAGCATGTGGGCGCTTTCGCCGGCTTCGCGCAAAGTGTGCGTGATCTTCACCAGGCTGTCGCTGGCGGCATTGCTGATTTCGGCGAACCGCTCGGCTTCGCGCGAAAGCACGCCCGCGATATTGCCCGCGCGGGCCGCCGCATTGGACATGATCATCTCGACATGGCGCTCGGTATCCGACGCCAGCGTTTCGAATCTCTTGGCCTCCGGAGAAAGCGAAGCAATCGCTTTTTCGAGCGCCGCGCGTTCGGCGACGATGGCGGTATCGAACGCCTGGCCTTCATCGCGCAGCTTCTGCAGAAGCTCGTTCATCTGCGCGCGGTGACGTTCGTGGCGGCCAAGCACGAATTCGGCGCGCGCCATGGTGGCATCGGCCACCTGTTCGATCTGCTTGGCGTGCTTGTCGAGTTCGACGGCGACGTTGTGAGGGTGCCTGCGAGGCGGTTTCGACCGAAGACGCGGAAATCGCCTGTCTGTTTTTCCAGCGAAGCGCTTGCGGCGGTGAGTTTTCCTTCCGCCGTTTCCATGATCGCCTGCAATTGGGCGACGCGGCCCGCCAGATGTTCGCTCGCCTGCCCCGCCGCGCGATCAAGCGCGCCTTCGGAGGATTCGATCACCGTTTTCATCTGGGTAACGCGGGTAGCGATCAGATCGTTGGCACGTTCGGTGCGCTCGGCAAGAAGCTCGTGCGCCCGGATCGTGCCATCCAGCAGAACATCGCCCGCAGAGCCGATCATCGTTTTCAACTGCTCGACCTGGCCTGCCGAGAATTTCGTGGGCGCGCTGGGTGGAGGCGCCGAACGCATCTTCGGCAGAGCCGATGGTGGATTTGAGTTCCTGCGTGCGATCCGACAGCGACGTCCTGCACTTGCGTGACCGAAGTCGCGAGTGCGCCTTGCGCCGATCCGATCGTGGCCCTCAGTTCTTCAGTGCGCGCGGCAAGGGCAGTTTGAATATCGGCGGAAGACGCGGCGAGCGCGCCATGTGCGCCCGTGAATGGTCGCTCTTCAATTCTTCCGAGCGGGCTGTGAGCGTGGCGTGGACTTCGCCAAGAGAACTTTCGAGGGCGCCCCTTGCGCTGCCGATGGCGGCGCTTCATTTCCTCGGTACGGTCGGCCAGCACGTCGCCTGTTTCGGTGGCGGAGGCTGCAAGCGCGCCTTGCGCAGAATCGATCAACGCCTTCAGCCCCGAGGCGTGGAAGGAAACGGTTTCGCCCGCTTTGGATGCTGCCTCGCCCAGCATACCGCCGATGGATTCGAGGCGCTCGCGCTCCTGCATCAGGCGCGTGGCCACGGCCTCGCCGCGCACATCGGCGCGGGCGCCTGCTTCATCGAGTGCCGCGATCTGGCTTTGGAGCACGTTTTCCAACGCGCGCAGGCGCTGGAATGCGCCGTCGATGCCGGAATTCAGTGCATCGAGTTCGTGGCGCACGGCGCGGCCGAGCTTGGCGGCGGTTTTCGCGCTTGTTTCGTCGGCGGTGACCAGCAATTCGATCCGTTCGGACAATTGGCCAACGAGATTGCCCATCGCCTGACCGCGCCCCAACACCCAGGCGGTTGCCACAAACAGGATCGGCGGGGCCACGATGATCGCGGCAAACAATGCCATTTCCTGAAGATCGAGCGCACCCCAGCCGCGCGGGCCGACATAGCCAAACAGATAGGCCGCAGCGCAGCCGATCCAGAAAGCGGCGATGACGATGGCGAACACCACCGCACCCAGCCCGGAAGAAGACCGGGCCGCGCGTTTCACGGACGGCTTTTGCTCGGGCGCCTTCACAGGCGCAGGCGGCTGTGTTTCGGAAGCGGCGGCAGGCTCGGCCTGCCCGGCGGCGAAGTTACGCAATACCCTTACCCCTCAGCGGACGTCTAAGCGCTGGACAATAGACGCCTATTTACCATTTCCGGGCGCGCTTCGCGAATCTGTCCACAGCACAGGTTTAACGACGGTTTCTTGGGAGGAGGTCTTTTCCCAGACCCCGCGAAGCCCCAGATTTGGGGAGATGGAAGCCAACCGACCCAGCCTCACCGCCCAGGGTGCCGCCCTTCATCGGGCGGCGCACCAGATCGTGGACATGCCGCTGGTCTTCGCCGACCCGCTGGCGCTGCAGCATCATCGGGCCGGACGCCGAGGCCGAAGTTCGGGCCGGGGCGCGAGCGCCACACCCAGAGAGGTGCCGCCCGGATGCGGGCCTTTCTCGCCGTGCGCAGCCGCTACGCGGAAGATTGTCTTGCCGAAGCTGCGGCGCGCGGGCTGGAACAGTATGTGGTGCTCGGGGCAGGGCTCGATACGTTCGCCTATCGTGCGCCGCGCGGTGGTCTTCGCATCTTCGAAGTCGATCATCCCGCCACGCAGGTCTGGAAGCGCGAACAACTGAAGAGTGCGGCGATCCCCATTCCCGAAAGCTTGTCCTATGCGCCTGTCGATTTCGAACGCGAGACATTGGGCGAAGGATTGAAACGCGCGGGATTTGATTTCGCCAAACCGCCTTCTTCGCCTGGCTCGGCGTGGTGCCCTATCTGACGCGCGACGCGATCATGGCCACCCTGGGCTTTGTCGCGCGCGATCTGAAACCGCAAAGCGAAATCCTGTTCGATTATGCCGAACCCCTGGAAGGGCGCGGATCTGCGCCCAGCAAAGCCATCGCCGAGCTTGCAGAGCGGGTGGCGGAAATCGGCGAACCGCTGCGAAGCTTTTTCTATCCGTGCGATCTGGAGCGCGATTTGCGTGCGCTGGGGTTTTCGGTGATCGAAAATGCGGACACCGCAGTGTTGAACGCGCGCTATTTTGAGGAACGCACGGATGGCCTCGCACTGGGCGGGGCCGCTCATATCATGCGCGCACGCGTATAACGCGGCGCAAAACGGAGGAACGATATGGATATGCTTTTCGCCGCGGCCGCGGTGTTTCTGGCGATTCACTTTCTGGTCTCGGGCACGCGCGCACGCGATGCAATCGTGGGTGTGATCGGCGAGGGGCCTTATATGGGGCTGTTCTCGCTCGCCTCGCTCGGCGCGATCTTCTGGCTTGTCCTTTCCTACAATCACGCACAGGCGAGCGCAGACAATCCGTTGCTTTATGATTTTGGCGTCGGCGTGAAGCATCTGGCGATGCCGGTGGTGCTGCTTGCTTTCCTCATCGGCGTGCCGGGATTGCTCACGGCCAACCCGACCTCCGTGCGGCAGGAAGGCGTGGCCACCAGACCCGATGCGGTTAAGGGAATTGTCGCGGTGACGCGCCATCCCTTTCTTTGGGGCGTGGTGATCTGGTCGGCGATGCATCTGGCGCTTAACGGCGATGAGGCATCGGTGGTGCTGTTCGGCACGTTCTTCGTGTTGGCGCTTTCTCGGGCCCGCTTTCCATCGATGCCAAGCGGAAGCGCAAGATGGGTACGGCGTGGGAGGGGTTTGCGGCGCGCACCTCCAATTTTCCGTTCGCCGCCGTGGTTGCGGGCCGTGCCAAATTGAAATGGGGCGAAGTGCTGGACTGGCGGATGGCGGTGGCCGTTCTGCTGTTCGTGGTGGTGCTGTTTGGCCATGCGCGCGTGATCGGCGTTTCGCCATTCCCAAGCGGTTGGCAGCCTTTCTGATTCCAATTGTTAACGAGGCTTTGACGTATGCTGACCGATCATGGGGCGGGCTTTCGAAGGGCTTCCCAATGCTTGCGGACGAACGCACGGCCGCTGTCGATCTGGCGCATCTCAACCGTTACACGGGCGGCGACCTTACGCTGAACACCGAAATCCTTCGCCTGTTCCAGAAACAGGCGATTGATCTGGTGGCGCAGCTTCACCATTGCCTCGAAACCGCAGACGCCAATGGCTGGTTCGAGGCGGCACATTCGATCAAAGGCGCCGCGCGCGGGATCGGCGCATTTTCGCTTGCCGATGCGGTGGCCGATGCGGAGAAAATTCAGCCGCAGGATCGCGCCAAGGCGCAGGCAGCCCTTGCCACGATGAAAAGCCGGGCAGCGCTCGTGCACATCTTCATCGACAGCTATCTGCGCTGAAATCTATTTGATCGTCGCGCAATCTCGCGCCAACCGCTTCACACTTTGCGGGATTGCGCTTTGATCGAACGCTTCGAATTCGAGCGCGATGGATCGCGCGATGAGTTCGCGCCACACAGGCTCCGCAATCGCGGGGCTTAGACCCTCGCGCTTTGCATGCGCGATCACCTTGGCCACCACATCTTCGATGCGCGCATCGTCATGGACGGTGTCGCGCGCGGTCTTCAGCACGGCGGCGCGCTCTATATAGGTCTGGCGTTCGGCGAGCAGGCTCACGGCAGCGCGGTCGATCCGGTCAATCTGCGCGCGCACGTCTTCCATGGTGCGGCAGTCGGCGGCGGGGATGGCCAAAGTCATGCGGCGTAGTTTCCATGACGCGCTTTTCTCTTGCCGCCCGTGGCCGCGCGGGGGCAAGAGAGCGGGCCGCGACACTTGCGCGCCAGCCATGACGGGGCTGGGGATTGTCCGGCCAGGCCTTTTTACATATATACACGTCAGTTTAGAAGTTCATACACCTAAACCTTGTGGAATAGAGCATGACCAGCCCCATCGAGACCGACGTCGCCATCATCGGAGCAGGCCCGATTGGGCTTTTTGCCGTGTTCGAGCTGGGTCTGCTCGATCTCAAGGCGCATCTGGTGGACATTCTGGACCGGCCGGGCGGCCAGTGCACCGAGCTTTATCCCGAGAAGCCGATCTACGACATTCCGGGCCTTCCCATCGTCACCGGCCAGGAACTGACCGACCGGCTGATGGAACAGGTCAAGCCGTTCAGCCCGACTTTCCATTTCGGCCAGATGGCCTCGGCCCTTTCCAAACTGGAAGACGGGCGCTGGAAGCTCACCACCGATGCCGGCACCGAGATCATCGCGCCCGTGATCGTGATCGCGGCAGGCGGCGGCAGCTTCGTGCCGAAGCGTCCGCCGGTGCCGGGCATCGAAGCCTATGAAGACAAGAGTGTGCATTATGCCGTGCGCAAGATGGAGCATTTCCGCGGCAAGGACATTCTGATCGCGGGCGGCGGCGATTCCGCGCTCGACTGGACATTGAACCTCGCACCCATCGCCAATTCGCTGACGCTTGTGCATCACCGCGACGGTTTCCGCGCGGCGCAACACAGCGTCAACCAGATGCGCGAGCTGGTGGAGCAGGGCAAAGTTAAATTCCATGTGGCCAGCGTGAAGGCGCTGCATGGCGATGGCGGCAAGCTTGAGCAGGTGACGCTTGCGGGCGCGGACAAGCAGGAATTCAAGATCGACGCCAACGCGTTTCTGCCGTTCTTCGGGCTGACCATCAAACTCGGACCGATTGCAGATTTCGGCTTGAACCTGCACGAAAACCTGATTCCCGTGGACACCGCGAAATTCGAAAGCGGCACGACGGGCATCTTCGCCATCGGCGACATCAACACCTATGCGGGCAAGCTGAAGCTCATTCTCTCGGGCTTCCATGAAGCAGCGCTGATGTCGCAAGCCGCGTTCCATATCGTGAAGCCGAACGAGAAGCTGCGCTTCCAGTACACGACGTCGTCTTCCAATCTGCAGAAGAAACTGGGCGTGGCGTAATGAAGATCATCGCGACAGACAGAAACGGCGACGTGCGCGAACTTGAAGGCCGCGACGGCTGGACGGTGATGGAAATTCTGCGCGATGCGGGCCTGCCGATCACCGCGGAATGCGGCGGCGCGTGCGCCTGCGCGACCTGCCATGTCTATGTCGATGAAGACTGGCTTGCGAAGCTTGCGCCCAAATCCGACGCCGAAACCGACATGCTGGATATGGCGCTGGCGGTGGAGGCCAATTCCCGGCTTTCGTGCCAGATCGTCTGCGCACCGGAGCTGGACGGGATCAAGGTCACCGTCGCGCCGGAATGAACTAGAATTATTGTTTTGCGATAATAATTTTCTGCTATACGAGCTCCCGGCACTCTCAGCCGGAGCTGTTATGGCCAACAATGTTCCCACAAACCTCGCCGGCCTGAGCCGGATCATGGCTTGGCTCTCCGGCGTGGGGCTCGTGCTCTGCCCGCTGATCGTGGCGGCCACCTTTCTTCTTCCCGGCGGTGCAACCGGACTGGTATGCTCCACGAGACCCATCTGCAGGAGATTCTGAATGCTGGAACGTGCCTCTTCCCTTCCGCTTCGGCGCTCTGGCCTTCGAAGCAGCGCCGACGGCTTTCATGATGTGGGGTTCTGGTCGTTCCGCAGACTCTTCCTGCGCTACGCAGCGGGCGATGTGTTTTCGAACGAGACGCTGCGGTCCTGCACCAACGTCGCCGTAGCGCTGTTCGCTCAGGTCATTGTGGATTTGCAGTGCAGGCTCCGGTCTCGCTTCTGCTCACCTAGCCGCTGGGTCAGGACATCGCGCCATCTCGCTGCCCTCGGCAGCGACGATGTGTTCTCGCTGTTCTGGCTGGCGTGGTGCTGGTGATCGCGCGCGTGATGGCGGTGGCGCGGCGGATGGCCGACGAAAATGAAAGCTTCGTCTGATGGCGATCGTCGTCAATCTCGACGTCATGCTCGCCAGGCGCAAAATGCGCTCCAAGGAACTTGCGGAAATCGTGGGCATCACGGAAGCCAATCTTTCGCTGCTGAAATCGGGGCATGTGAAAGGCGTGCGGTTTTCCACGCTGGAAAGATCTGCGCGGCACTCGAATGCCAGCCGGGCGATCTTCTGGAATTCCGGCCTGGCGGATAGAGTCCGCGCGATGACGCCGCCGTTTCACACGGAGCGCCAGGGGAAGCGCAAATCCGCCCAAGAGAACTCGCCAGTGCCGCGGGTGTGGCGCTTCTGCATGTCATCGTCATCGCGTTTCTCATACAGGGCGACTTATGTGAACATGCCGGCGCACGCGCTTTCGCGCGCCATCGAGATCTGGTTCGTCTTTCCTCCCAAGCCGCAGGCCGAGCGCAAACCCGAACATCCCAAGGCATCTGCAAAATCGCAAAAGCAGACCACGACGCAGCCGACGACAATTCCGGATTACAGCCACATCGATCTCGCGCCGCTGTATGACGGCAAAAGCCAGAAGGGCCTCAACCTCTCGCTGTTCGGATGCGAACCCGATCACATTGCGCTGCTTTCGGCTCAGGATCGCGCCAAATGCCCATCGGTTGCGGCGGCTTCGCGCGATCGCGACAAGGACGCGGTGGACTATACCGATCACACCGACCGCTCCAGATATCGCGCGCTGTGGGAACGCGGCCGCGCGCGCAAGAACGCCCCGGCGCTGCTTCCTTGCGCAAGCCCCCAAGTGTTCGGCGTGAGCATCGGCACGCTGCTCTGCCTGGCCAAGGGATTGTCGGAAGGCTTCGATCCCGACAACCAGCCGGGCTATGCCGACAAGTATGAACCTATCCATGTGCCCAACAACGGCGACCCCTCGGTGCTTAAAACGCCGCTGAATTAGGCGCTTGCGGCGTTAGTATATTTGTTATAACCTTGTGTTATAACGAATGTATCAACGGAGTGTGATTCATGCTCGGCAAGACCAAGATCATCCAGATCGGCAATTCGGTGGGGATCGTGCTGCCGAAGGAAGCGCTCGGCGCGCCTCATGCAGACAAAGGCGATGTGCTGACCTTCAGCCAGAATGCAGGTGGGCTACAGCTGACCGCCTACGACCCGGAAATAGAAAAGCAGATCGAAACGGGCCGCGAATTCATGCGCGAATATCGCGACACCTTGCGTGCGCTGGCAAAATGAGCGAGCCGATCTGGCTCGACCGGCGTGCGCTCGAACTGCTCCACGGCGAAAGCATTGCGGAACATGGCGGTGCCGACGGCTTGAGAGATGCGGGGCTTGTTCGAATCTGCGCTCGCCCGTCCCCAAAACCTCTTCGCTTATGAAGGCCAAGCTGACATCGCGCGCCTTGCAGCATGCTATGGGTTTGGGCTTGCAAAGAACCACGCCTTCGTGGACGGCAACAAGCGCGTCGCCTTCATAGCGACCGGTCTGTTCCTCAGATTGAACGGCTATCGCTTGGTGGCCGATCAAGTGCAAGCGACAATGACGATGCTTTCCGTCGCTTCCGGTGCATTCTCCGAAGGCGAGTTTGCCGACTGGATTCGCAAGCACATCAAGCCTGTGTAAATGTGCCGGGGTTTTCCGACGGGAGACACCGATGGGCTTCTACGACCGCCATATCCTGCCGCCGCTTCTGGGCGCGATGATGGGCACAAAGCCGATCCGCTATCAGCGCAAGAAGGTGGTGCCGCGCGCCGAAGGCCGCGTGCTCGAAATCGGCTTCGGCGCGGGCCACAATCTGCCGTTCTACGATGCGGCGAAAGTGAGCCATCTCTGGGCGCTGGAGCCATCGGCGCGAAATGCGGGCGCGCGCGGCGGAACGCGTGGCGCACTCGCCGCTCGAGATCGAATTTCTCGATCTGCCGGGCGAGGAAATTCCGCTGGAAGATGAAGCGGCCGACACCGTGCTTGTCACCTACACACTCTGCACCATCCCCGATGTGATGCGCGCGCTTGGCGGTATGCGCCGCGTGCTGAAGCCGAGCGGCAAATTGATCTTCTGCGAACATGGCGAAGCGCCCGATGAAAGCGTCAAACGCTGGCAGGCGCGGCTCGATCCGATGTGGGGAAAGATCGCGGGCGGCTGCCATCTCAATCGCCCGGTGCCGCAGCTGATCCAGGATGGCGGCTTTCGCGTAAGCGATATCCAGGTGATGTATCTGCCCGGCACGCCGCGCTTCGCGGGTTTCAATTATTGGGGCAGCGCCACGAAGGGGTGATGCATGAAGCGCTCGAACGTCGTCGTGCCGGGGCGCATGACCGCACAATTCGACAAGCCGGTTGTCCTGTTCCTGATCGGGATGCGGCTCAACAAATTCTCCACGTTTCCGCGCTGGCTCTGGTTCTTGCGCACCATGCCCGCATGCTGGCCGAGCTGGAGAAGTAACCCGGATGCGGGGCTTCTGTGGTATCGCCAGTATCTTTCCGGGCGCGTTATCATGGTGCAGCAATATTGGGAAAACTTCGACAAGCTGCTGGCCTATTCGAGCGACAAGAACGCCGAACATTTTCCGGCCTGGGCGCGTTACATGCGCGAACTTGATGAAGGACGGTTCGATCGGCATCTGGCACGAGACCTATCTCGTCGAGCCCGGCAAGTTCGAATGCGTTTATGGCAACATGCCGCCGTTCGGGCTGGCCGCGGCTACGAACAGCGTCAAAGCCGAGGGGCGACTGGCATGCGGCGCGAAAGATCGTTTCGCGGCAGAATAGCTACCTGCTCATCAACTGATAGGCGCCGCCCTTTTCGATGCCGCGCAGATAAGCGGGACGAGCCTGCATCTGTTTGCGATAGGCCATCAGCGATGGATATGGCTCAAGGCGCGCACCGGCGGCTTCGAGCACGAATAGCAGCTGATGTCGGCGCCGGTAAGTTCGTTGCCGACGAAGAATTCGCGGCCCTTGATCGCCTCTTCCATGTAGGAAAGATGGTTGGCGATCTCGCTGTCGACGCGCGGCTTCAGCATCATCGCGGCATCGCCCAGCATGCCGGTGTAGAGCGCCATCAGCAGCGGCAGCATCGCCGAGCCTTCGGCGAAATGCATCCACTCGATATATTTCCAGTGGTCGGGGCTGCCTTCGGCGGGCTTGAATTTTCCCTTGCCGTATTTCTCGATCAGATATTCGACGATGGCACCCGATTCCGCGATCTTCACGTCGCCATCTTCGATCACCGGCGATTTGCCGAGCGGATGCACCGCCTTCAATTCCGGCGGCGCAAGCGGCACGGGCTGCATGCGCTGATACTTCACGATCTCATACGGCGTGCCCATTTCTTCCAGCAGCCACAGGATGCGCTGCGAGCGCGAATTGTTGAGGTGGTGGACTTTCAGCATGGCGTCCTCCGGTGACGTGTTATCGGTTCAGTTCGCGCATCGCAGCGTCGAGGCCGCCAAGCGTCAGCGGATACATGCGGTTGTTCAGGATCTGGCCGATCAGCCCGATGGACGGCGTGTATTCCCAATGCTTCTGCGCCAACCGGGTTCAGCCACACGACATGCGGATAAATCTGCGCCACGCGGTCGAGCCAGACGGCGCCCGCCTCTTCGTTCCAATGCTCGACGCTGCCGCCGGGATAGGTGATTTCATACGGGCTCATCGTCGCGTCGCCCACGAAGATCACTTTGTAATCGTGCGGGAATTTGTGCAGCACATCCCAGGTGTTGGTCTTCTCGTTGTGGCGGCGGCGATTGTCCTTCCACATGCTCTCGTAGAGGCAATTGTGGAAGTAGAAGAATTCCATGTGCTTGAATTCGGTCTTGGCCGCGCTGAACAATTCCTCGCAGAGCTTGATATAGGCATCCATCGAGCCGCCGATATCGAAGAACATCAGCACCTTCACCGTGTTGTGGCGCTCGGGGATCAGCCTGCAGATCGAGATAGCCCTTGTTGGCCGTGTCCTGGATCGTGCCGGGCAGATCGAGTTCGACTTCCGCGCCCTGCCGCGCCCATTTGCGCAGGCGGCGCAGCGCCACCTTGATGTTGCGCGTGCCGAGTTCGACGGAATCGTCGAGGTTCTTGTATTCGCGCTGGTCCCACACCTTCACGGCCTTGCCGTGACGGCGACTTGTCCTGCCCGATGCGCACGCCTTCCGGATTGTAGCCGGAGTTGCCGAAGGGCGAGGTGCCGCCCGAGCCGATCATCTTGTTGCCGCCTTCGTGGCGTTTCTTCTGTTCTTCGAGACGTTCTTTCAACGTCTCCATCAGTTTTTCCCAGCCGCCGAGCGCTTCGATCTGTTTCTTTTCTTCTTCGCTGAGGAATTTCTCGGTCAGCGCCTTCAGCCATTCTTCGGGCAATTGCGCGAGCATCGAGGGATCGATCGATTCCAGCCCCTTGAACACATGGCCGAACACGCGATCGAACTTGTCGAGGTTCTTCTCGTCCTTCACCAGAACGGTGCGCGAGAGAAAATAGAACTCATCGGTCTTCAGTTCGATCACGTCTTTGGACAGCGCGTCCATCAGCGCCAGATATTCCTTGAGCGTGACGGGCACCTTGGCCGCGCGCAGCTCATCGAAGAATTGGAAGAACATCGTCGTCAGTCCCGATAGCGCAAGGCGGATTGTAGGATCATTTGCCGATCTCGGCCAGCGCGGCTTCGTAGACGGCGTTGAGAAACGCCTTCTTTTCAGGCGTGTCGCGCGGGTCGGCATATTCGATGGTGGTTTCCACCGCCCAGTTCTTCACCACGCTGCCGGAGAACAGCACGGAATATTTCAGGTCTTCCAGCTTCGCGGTCTGATAGATGCGCGAATAGACGGCGAGCGGCGGCTTGCCGATTTTCACCGTGCCTTGCCACACCATCTTGCCGCCGGTGCGTTTCCTGCTTCCTCGAATTGCGGGGCGAGCGAATTCTTCGGGTCGTAGCCATCCCGCAGCGGCACCAGCGTGACGATGCCATAAACGCCATCGAGCGTGGAATAGCTGCAGGAAGCCGTCTGCCGCTCGGGATCGGTTTCGCCCGCCGCGTCGCGCACAAACGTGCCGATGGCATGCGGGGCAAACAAAGCCGGATGCGGTGTGAACCTTGTCGCCGTTCTTGCCTTCGGCGAACACGTCGACGACCTGCGGGCTGCGCGTGGGCGGCACTTGCGAAAAGTCCGGCGACACAAAATCGCAACCGCGGTTCTCATCGCGCTGCTCAGTTGCGCTCGCGCCGCGCCAGGAATGCCAGGCGCTCGAACAGATGCACATCCTGCTCGTTTTTCAGCAGCGCGCCATGCAGCGGCGGGATCAGTTTGGTTGGGTCTTTTTCCCTCAGCGCTTCCGGCGGCACGTCTTCATTCAGAAGCAGCTTCAGCCAATCCAGCAATTCGCTGGTGGAGGGTTTCTTCTTCAGGCCGGGCACATCGCGGATCTGGTAGAAGACGTTCAGCGCCTCGGCCACCAGCTTCTGCTTGATGTCCGGGATAATGCACATCGACGATCTTCTGCATCGTCTCGCGGTCGGGGAATTTGATGTAGTGGAAGAAGCAGCGGCGCAGGAAAGCGTCGGGCAATTCCTTTTCGTTGTTGGAGGTGATCATCACGATCGGGCGTTCTTTCGCCTTGATCGTTTCGCCCGTCTCGTAAACGAAGAATTCCATGCGATCGAGTTCGAGCAGCAGATCGTTGGGGAATTCGATGTCGGCCTTGTCGATCTCGTCGATCAGCAGGATCGAGCGGTTGGTGCTGGCGAATGCTTCCCACATCTTGCCCTGCTTGATGTAGTTCTTCACATCCTTCACGCGCTCGTCGCCGAGCTGGGAATCCCGCAGGCGCGTCACCGCGTCATACTCATAAAGACCCTGCTGGGCCTTGGTGGTGGATTTCACATGCCAGGTGATGAGCGGCGTTTTCAGCGCATCGGCGACCTGGAAGGCCAGTTCCGTCTTGCCGGTTCCCGGCTCGCCCTTGATCAGCAGCGGGCGCTCCAGCGCGATGGCCGCATTCACGGCGATGCGCAGGTCTTCCGTTGCGACATATTTGTCTGTGCCCTCGAAACGCTGCGATGTCATCTTGTCTCTCTTCGGAAATGGCGGAGATTCCACGGTAGGGGCGGGCGGGAGCCTTCGCAAGTGCGGCGGTTCCGCCCCGCCCGGTCCTTCAACGCGAGCAGGCGGTTATGGCGACAATCACGAGAAAACCGGGCGGCACACGCGTCCAGGCCCTGCTGGCGGAAGCGGTGACCCATCTGCAGCGCAACGAACCGGCCGAAGGCGAGGCGCTTTTGCAGCAGGTGCTGGGCATGGCGCCCGACGATGCCGAAACATTGCAGACGCTGGGCGCGCTGCGCGCCTCGCAGGGCCGTTTCTCGGAGGCCGAGGAACATTACCGCCGCTCGCTTTCGATCAACCCCGACCAGCCGCAAGTGCTGAACTCGCTGGGGCAGGTGCTGAACCATCGCAATCGCAATCCGGAAGCCATCGATGCCTTCCGGCAGGCGATCATGCTGAAGCCCAATTTCGCCGAGAGCCATCTCAATCTGGGGCTCGCGCTTTCCTATCGAGCGCCGCCATGTCGGAAGCCGAGAAAAGTTTTCGCGATGCGCTGCGCCTGCAGCCCAACCTGATGATGGCCAAGCAGAGCCTGGTTGCGAGCCTGAACGAGCAGCGCCGCCATCGCGAAGCCGAAGCCCTTGCGATCATCACCATCCGGCAGAACCGGCTCGATCCGCGCCAGGCCTCGGCCCTTTATTACAATCTCGGCGTGGCGGTTGCAGCGCAGAAGCGCGACATGGAAGCATTGGGGCTGCTCAACACCGCGCAATCCTTTGCGCCCGACATGCCTTATGTCGATTCCGTGCGCGGCTCGGTTTTGCACCGGCTGGGAAAACTCGACGAAGCGGTTGAAGCCTATCGCCGCGCCATCCAGCGCAATCCGCTCGACATGATGGCGCATCGCGAATTGAACCATCTGCTCTATCGGCTGGAACAGACCGATCGAATTCCTTGCCTCCTATGACGCGGCCATCGAAGCGGTGCCCGGCGTGCCGGCGCTGGAGTTCGACAAGGCAAGCCTGCTTCTGCGCGCCGAACGCTTCGACGAAGCGAAAAGCAGCTTTGAAAAAGGTCTGGCGATTTCGCCCGACCATATTGTGGGGCATGACGGATTGGCGCGCGCGCTTGCACGGTTGAACGAATTCGACCACGCCATTGCAGCCCATGAACGCGCGCGTCGGAATCGAGCCCGGCAATGGAGCGGCCTGGTGCAATTTCGCCGAAACGCTTTTGCGCGCGGGCGATGCGAAACGCGCCCTTGAAGCAAGCGCGAAAGCCTCCGCAGCCCAGCCCGGCAATGCGCAGGCGACTGCGCTTCGGCGCGCTTGCCATGCGCAAGCTCGGCGACGAGCGCGAGGCCGCGATCAACGATTATGCAAGGCTGGTACAGACCTTCGATCTGGAAGCACCGGATGGCTTTGCGGACATGGAAAGCTTCAACCGCGCGCTCAACGAACTTCTCGATCCTCTGCATGCGCGCGGCCGCGAATATCTCGACCAGAATGTGCGCGGCGGCACGCAGACCATCGAAGACCTGTTCGCCGCCAACCATCCGATGATTGCTGGCCTTGCGGGCCCGCTTTGACGATGCGGTGAACGCCTATATCGCGCGCATGAAGGACGATGCGGATCACCCCCTGTTCGCGCGGCGCGGCAATGGTTTTGGCTATACGGGCGCGTGGACGACGCGGCTGAAGACGGGCGGCTATCACCTCAATCATACGCACCAGCGGCTGGATCAGCTCTGCCTATTATGTGGCGCTGCCCAAATTCGAGGGGCAGGAAGGCTGGCTGAAATTCGGCGAGCCGCCCTTCGATATGGGGTTCAGCGATCCGGTGCGGCGCATGGTGGAGCCGAAAGTGGGCCGGCTGGTGCTGTTTCCCTCTTATATGTGGCACGGCACGCTGCCGTTCACAGCGCCCGACACGCGCACCACCATCGCGTTCGACGTTCTGCCGCGGGCTTAAGGTCGGCGACCGTCGCAAGCGCGCGGTTTGCGACAAACCGCGACACTGGCCCGTTGCAGCCCTCACCGAAGCACGCGCTAATCCGCCACACGCGTTGGGGATGACGCAAATGACAGTCGCTCATATCTATACGGTGGCGTTTCAGGGGATCGAGGCGCGCGAAGTGGACGTTCAGGTCCATATCGGCAGCCACGCCGCCGCAGGCAACAATTTCAATATCGTGGGGCTGGCCGACAAGGCGGTGGGCGAAAGCCGCGAGCGGGTGCGCGCGGCGCTTTCGGCCATCGGGCTTGCGATGCCGTTCGAGAAAGTCACGGTGAATCTCGCGCCCGCCGATCTGCCGAAAGAGGGAAGCCATTACGATCTTCCCATCGCGCTGGGATTGCTTGCGGCGATGGGTGTTTTGCCCGCAAGCGAAATGGCGCGTTACACGGCGCTGGGAGAATTGTCGCTCGATGCGCAGGTGACGGCGGTGGCGGGCGTGTTGCCCGCTGCGATTGCCGCGAGCGAAGCGGGGCGCGGATTGATCTGCCCGGCAGCGTGCGGCGCGGAAGCGGCCTGGGCAGGCGACGCCGAGATCATCGCGACACCTTCGCTGATCGCGATCGTCAATCACATGAAGGGCGCGCAGGTGCTCAATCCGCCGACCGCGAAGCTTGCGAATGACGGCCCGAATGCGCCCGATCTGAAAGACGTGAAGGGGCAGGAAAGCGCCAAGCGCGCGCTCGAAATCGCAGCCGCCGGCGGCCACAACATTCTGATGATCGGCCCGCCGGGCGCGGGCAAATCCATGCTCGCCGCGCGCCTGCCGGGGTTGCTGCCGCCGCTCGATGCGCGCGAGGCGCTGGAGATTTCGATGGTGCAATCGCTTGCGGGCGAATTGCGCGACGGCGCGATCTCGCGCAGGCGGCCATTCCGCAATCCCGCATCATTCCGCATCGATGGCGGCGCTGATCGGCGGCGGGCTGCGGGTGAAGCCGGGCGAAGTGAGGCTCGCGCATCTGGGCGTTTTGTTTCTCGACGAATTGCCGGAATTCCAGCGGCAGGTTCTGGATTCGATGCGCCAGCCGATCGAGACGGGCGAAGCGGTGATCGCGCGCGCCAATGCGCATGTGCGCTTTCCGGCGCGCTTCCAGCTTGTCGCGGCGATGAACCCGTGCCGCTGCGGGCATCTGAATGACGTTGCGCAGGCTTGCGGGCGCGCGCCCAAATGCGGCACCGATTATCAGGCGCGCCTTTCGGGACCGCTGCTCGACCGCATCGATATCGCCATCGAAGTGAACAATGTTTCGGCGCAGGATCTGGCCCTGCCGCCGCCTGCCGAAGGTTCGGCACAGGTTGCCGCGCGCGTGGCGGGTGCGCGCGCCATTCAACGCGCTCGTTATGAAAACGACAGCGTGCGCACCAATGCGGAGATCGAAGGCGAGTTGCTCGACCGCGTGGCAACGCCCGACGAACGCGGTGCAGCACTTCTCACCCATGCTGCCGAAACCATGCGGCTGACGGCGCGCGGCTATCACCGCATGCTTGCGGGTGGCGCGCACCATTGCCGATCTGGAAGGGGCGAAAACGTGCGCCGCGCCGCATATCGCCGAGGCCCTTTCCTATCGCCGCCGGATCGCCGCTCACTGAGGCCAAGGAACCTTTTGGAACTCCCACCCGTTCCTCCTCACGAAACGGGAGGACTTCCATGCGCAATACGGCTTTGATCGGCATTGTGCTGATCGTTCTGGGAATCGCCGGACTTGTGTTCGAAAATTTCAGCTACACCGAAACCAAGCCTGTGCTGAAGGCCGGGCCCATCGAGGTCAATTCGCAGGAAGAACATCACATCTCGATCCCGACGGTTGCCGGTATCGTGGTGCTTCTGGCGGGCGTGGCGCTGGTGTTCGTGGGACGGCGTTCTGCATGAACGCAGAGAAACCGGGCATCCAATTCCGCACGACCGCAGAGCTTTCGCATCTGGGCGGATCGTCTGGCTTTTCGCAATTTGCCAACTGGACGGCGCGTGCGGCGGGCAAGCCTGCCACCTTCGTGTTGTGCTGCCTGATCATCGTCGCCTGGGCGGTGACGGGGCCGGTGTTTCACTATTCCGACACCTGGCAACTCATCATCAACACCGGCACCACCATCATCACCTTTCTGATGGTGTTCCTGATCCAGAACACGCAGAACCGCGACGGCGCGGCGTTGCAGGCAAAGCTCGACGAGTTGATCCGCGCCACGCATGACGCGCGCAACGCCTATATGCACATCGAGAAATTGCCGGAAAAAGAACTCGACAAGATGCGCGAGGACTGCGAGCGCGCCGCTGAAACTCAACCGGGCAAGAACTAGGCGATGTTCACGTTCCGGCGCAGTACACCTGCGATCACAAGCCCCGCCACGAAATAGCCTATCACCGTCATCGCGATGTTTGCGATCGTGTAGCTGCAGGGAAAGCCGTACCAGATCAGATACGACACATTGGTCCCGATACCCACGGCAACACCGATCGCGGTCACGAATGTCACGCGCCGCATATAGCCGATGATGGCCGCCTGCGCGAGCAGCCATGCCGCGATCAGCGCCTGCACGAGTTCATTGAGGAATTCATGCACCATGGGCTTGCCCATCGACACGCTCGCCGTACCCGGCGCGCGATAGACCAGGAGCCCCGTTCCGTTCGCATCGAGCTTGGCCTGCTGTGCCTTCTGCCCCGCCTCGCTCATATCCTCGCTCCACGGGAAAAGGTAGAAGCCGGATTTGGCGCCGTGCACCGCATCTATCGTCGTTTGCTCGTTCGGCAGCGCGCTCACGCCCATCTGGGCAAGCGGCGTTGCAATATGCGCAATGGAAAGCCAGACAAACATCGCAATCGCGCCAAGCGCGCCTGCAAGCAATATCCGCATGACATGCCCCATCCCTGTTCCCGGCAGAACGCTAGCAGTTTGCGCGCGAGCCGCCGAGGCGGATTCGCTGTTGCTGCACTGCGAAAATTCGGTGACGCTTGCGCCAGATTCAAACCTGCGCATGATGCGCCCGGCAAAGCGGGGCGCGCGGCGGTGAAAAAACAACGAAAACACGGGCGGCTGCGCCCGATACATATCCTTCTGGTGTTGCCGTTCGTGGCGATGTTGTGGGTCGGCTTCTATAACCGCGCCGAGCCCGCGCTCGCGGGCATTCCATTTTTCTACTGGTTTCAACTTCTGTGGATTCCGCTTGGGGCTGCACTCCTGTGGCCCGTCTATCGCGCCGAAGAACGCGACCGGGACGCGCCATGAACATCGTGGCGTTGGTTGTTTTCACGCTTCTGTTCGGGTTCGTCACGGTGCTGGGCTTTGTTGCCGCGCGCTGGCGCAAGGGCGATCTCACGCAACTGGCCGAATGGGGATTGGGCGGGCGGCGCTTCGGCACGGTGGTGACGTGGTTTCTGCTGGGCGGCGATCTCTACACCGCCTACACCTTCGTCGCGGTGCCGGCGCTGATGTTCGGCGCAGGCGCGATCGGTTTCTTTGCCGTGCCTTACACGATCCTCGTCTATCCGATTCTGTTTCTGGCCTTTCCGCGGTTGTGGTCGGTGGCGCGCGCGCAAAGGCTATGTGACGGCGGCCGATTTCGTGCGCGGACGGTTCGGCAACCGCACGCTGGCGCTTGCCATCGCGCTGACCGGTATCGTCGCCACCATGCCCTACATCGCGCTGCAGCTTGTGGGCATGGAAGTGGTGATTGCGGGGATGGGCATGCACGGCGAGACCGCCGCTGATCATCGCCTTCGCGATCCTCGCCGCCTACACCTATACCAGCGGCCTGCGCGCGCCCGCGATGATCGCGGTGGTGAAGGATGTGCTGATCTATGTGACGGTGATCGCGGCCCTGATCTTCATCCCGGCGGAACTGGGCGGTTATGCGCACATCTTCGCAAGTGTCGGCGCCGACAAAATGCTGCTTGCGCCCGCCACGCACACCAATTGGGGCGCGGAAAGCGCCTATGCCACGCTGGCGCTGGGTTCGGCGCTGGCGCTGTTTCTTTATCCGCATGCGATGACGGGCATCCTCAGCGCATCCAGCCGCCATGTGATCCGGCGCAATGCGGTGGCGCTGCCCGCCTATTCCTTCGCGCTGGGCTTGATCGCGCTGCTGGGTTTCATGGCGATGGCGGCGGGCGTGAAAGGCAATCCCGCTTTTGCCGACGGCTTCAAGACCTTTGGCAACAATTTCGCCGTGCCCGCGCTGTTCCTGCAGATGTTTCCGTCATGGTTCGTGGGCGTTGCCTTTGCCGCCATCGCCATCGGCGCGCTGGTGCCCGCCGCAATCATGTCCATCGCGACGGCCAATCTCTTCACCCGCAACATCTACCGCGAATATTTCGCGCCCGATTGCGAGCCCGCGCGCGAAAGCCAGGTGGCGAAGATCGCATCGCTGGTGGTGAAGGTCGGCGCGCTGATTCTTCATTGTGGCGCTGCCATCGACCTATGCCATCCAGCTTGCAATTGCTGGGCGGCATCTGGATCATCCAGACGTTGCCTGCCGTGTTGATCGGCCTCTATACGCGCTGGTTCAATCCCGTGGGCGCTGCTCGCCGGATGGGCGTGGGCATCGCGTCGCGGCACGGCGATGGCGGCGAGCCTGAATTTCGCGAAGTCGATCTATGCGGTGCACGATCTTCGGCGTCACGATTCCGTGCTATGCGGCGCTCAGTTCGCTGGTCCTGAACCTGATTGTGGGCGTGGTATTGAGCGCGATTTTCAACGCGCTCTCGACCGCATCGCGAAGACGCAACGCTTGCGAGCGATTATCTCTAGCCGAAGCGGCCGGTGATATAATCTTCCGTGCGCTTGTTCTCGGGCGCGGTGAAGATCTGTTCGGTTTCGCCGTATTCGACCAGTTCGCCCAGAAACATGAACGCCGTATAGTCCGATGCGCGGCTGGCCTGCTGCATGTTATGGGTCACGATGACGATCGTGTATTCCTCCGACAATTCGTCGATCAGTTCTTCGATCTTGGCGGTCGAGATCGGATCGAGCGCCGAACACGGCTCGTCCAGCAAAATCACTTCCGGCTTGGTCGCAACCGTGCGCGCGATGCAAAGCCGCTGCTGCTGGCCGCCGGAAAGGCTCAGGCCCGATTCGTTCAGCTTGTCCTTCACCTCGCCCCACAACGCGGCGCGTTCGAGCGCGTGTTCCACGCGATCGTCCATTTCGGATTTCGAGACATGCGCTCGTAGAGCTTGATGCCGAAAGCGATGTTGTCATAGATCGTCATCGGAAACGGCGTCGGCTTCTGGAACACCATGCCGATGCGCGCGCGCAGCAGATTCAGATCCTGCTTGGGATCGAGCATGTTGTCGCCGTCGAGCAGCACTTCGCCTTCGGCGCGCTGGTTCGGATAAAGCGCATAGATGCGGTTCAGCACGCGCAGCAGCGTGGACTTGCCGCAGCCCGACGGGCCGATGAACGCCGTCACCTTGCGGTCGTACAGCGGCAGCGAAATGCCTTTCAGCGCCTTGGTCTCGCCGTAATAGAAATTCAGATCGCGGATATCGATCCGGACTTTGCCGTGTCGACGCGGCGTCATGCTTCGTTCATGGTCAATTCTCTTCGGCTTCGAGAACGCGGGCGACGATGCTCAGCGCCAGCACGGCGAATGTGATCAGCAGCGCGCCCGCCCAGGCCAGGCGGTGCCAATCGTCATAAGCCGAATTGGCGAACTGGAAGATCACGGCGGGCAGGCTCGCCATCGGCGCGTTGAGATCGGTGGACCAGAACTGGTTGTTGAGCGCGGTGAACAGCAAGCGGCGCGGTTTCGCCGGAGATGCGCGCGACCGCCAGCAACACGCCCGTCACGATGCCGGCACGCGCCGCACGCCAGGTCACGGCGCGGATGACGAAACTCACGCGGCGCGCCGAGGGAGGCGGCGGCTTCGCGCAGCGTGTTGGGCACCAGCAGCAGCATGTTCTCGGTCGTGCGCACCACCACCGGAATCACGATCACGGCCAGCGCCGCCGATGCCCGCCCATGCCGAGAAATGGCCCATGTGCACGACGATCAATTCGTAGATGAACAGGCCGATCAGGATCGACGGCGCGCTGAGCAGAATGTCGTTGACGAAGCGGATCGACGAAAGCGAGCCAGCGAGTGGCGGCCATATTCGGCGAGATAGGTGCCCGCCAGCATGCCGATGGGCGTGCCGACGATGCACCGCGAGCGACACTCATCATCAGGCTGCCGACGATGGCGTTGGCAAGCCCGCCATCGCGAGCCCGGCGCCGGCGTGATTCTCGTGAACAGCTCGAGCGAAAGCCCGCCGACGCCCTTGCGTCAGCAGCGCGTACAGGATGAGCCCGAGCCAGATCAATGCCGAAGCCCGCAGCGCCCGATCGAAAGCACGAAGAAACATGCGGTCGGTAGACGCGGCGGCGGGCATAGAGCACGCGGTTCATCGCTTGCCTCCCGCGCGGCGTTCGAGGCTGGCGAGCATGATTGCGCGCTGGCCAGCACGATGAAGGTGATGAAGAACAGGATCAGGCCCAGCTCGATCAGCGAGGAGACATAGAGATCGCCCAGCGCTTCGGTGAATTCGTTGGCGATGGTGGCCGAGATCGTCGTGCCCGGCGCGAACAGCGATTCGCTGATGCGATGCGCGTTGCCGATGACGAAGGTGACGGCCATGGTTTCGCCGAGCGCGCGGCCCAGCGCCAGCATCGCGCCGCCGACCACGCCCGAGCGCGCGAACGGCAGCACGACGCGCCACATCACTTCCCATGTCGTGCAGCCGAGCCCGTAGGCCGCTTCTTTCAGCATCGGCGGCACGGTTTCGAACACGTCGCGCGTCACCGCCGAAATGAACGGCAGGATCATGATCGACAGGATCAGCGAGGCGGTGAACATGCCGATGCCATAAGGCGGGCCTGCGAACAGGTCCTGCAGACACGGCATGTTGGCGAAGGCATCGATCAGCCAGGGCTGGACGTGCGCCTGAAAAAACGGCGCGAAAACGAACAGGCCCCAGATGCCGTAGATGATCGAGGGAATGCCCGCGAGCAATTCGATGGCGATGCCGATGGGCCGCTTCAGCGCAGCGCGGGCAAATCTCGGTCAGGAAGATCGCGATGCCGATGCCCAGCGGCACGGCGATGAGCATGGCGAGCGCACGAGGTGACGAGCGTGCCGTAGATCGCGGCGCAGCGCGCCGAATTTCTCGGTGACCGGATTCCACTTCTCGGTCCAGAGGAAAGCAGAAGCCGAAAGCCTTGAGCGCAGGCCACGCGCCCTGCACCAGCGACACCATGCACGCCCAGGAAAATCGCCACCACCAGAAGGGCGCAGCCAGCGTCAGCAGCCGGAAGCGCGCGTCGCCGCGGCCGAAGCCGCGCACGGCTGCTGGCGCGGTCGGAGTGCCGTAATTTTCGGTCAAGGCGATGATCGACCATTTGAGTGCCGGCCGTCTTTTAGACGAAATGGGGGCCGAAGCGGAGCCTCGGCCCCCCAATTTACAGTTCACAGCCATACGTGGGACTTACAGGTGCACCGCCGCCGCGTCGATGTTCTCGTGCCAGCTCTTGGCGATGGCATGCGACCGTGGAATCCGGCAGCGGCACGTAGTCCAGGCTCCTGGGCCATCTCGTCGCCTTCGGCATAGGCCCATTTGAAGAAGCTTCAGGACTTCCTTGGTCTTCGCCGCGTCGGCGGGTTGCTTGTAGACGAGGATGAAGGTCGCGCCCGCGATCGGCCAGGCGTCGTGACCGGCCTGGTCCGTCAGCACCACATAGAAGCCCGGCGCATGCGCCCAATCGGTCTTGGCCGAAGCTGCCTGGAAGGCTTCCGCCGTCGGCGCAACCGCCACGCCGTCATGATTGATCATGCGGACATAGGTCAGCGCGTTCTGCTTGGCATAGGCGTATTCGACATAGCCGAGCGCGCCCTGCGTCTGCTTCACGTTGCCGGCAACGCCTTCATTGCCTTTCGCGCCGATGCCGCTCGGCCATTCGACCGACGTCGCGGCACCAACCTTGCTCGCCCAGGCCGGGCTCTCCTTCGACAGGTAGTTGGTGAAGATGAAGTTCGTGCCCGAACCGTCCGAGCGATGCACGCCGACAACCGCCAGATGCGGCAGGTTGACGGACGGGTTCAGCTTCTTGATCGCCGCATCGTCCCAATATTTGACGTTGCCGAGGCAGATGTCGGCCAGCGTCTTGCCGTCGAGCACCAGTTCGCCCGGCTTGATGCCCGGAATGTTGACCACCGGCACAACGCCGCCGATGACGGTCGGGAATTGCGTGAGGCCGGCCGCGTCCAGTTCGCCCGGCGAAAGCGGCTTGTCGGAGGCGCCGAAATCGACGGTCTTGGCCTTGATCTGCGCGATGCCGCCGCCAGAACCGATCGACTGATAATTCAGGCCGATGCCGGTCTGCTGCCTTATAGGCTTCGGCCCATTTGGCATAAATCGGATAGGGAAATGTGGCGCCCGCGCCGGACATGTCGGCGGCGAAAACGCTGCACGGCGAGCGCACTGGCGGCCAGGCCCACGCCGAGGCCGGTCAGGCGGCGGAAAAGTCGGTTTCATGGAATTCCTTTCGGATGATTTCGGGCCGGATTGCCCCCGGCCAGAAAGACCGGTCGAAGCCGATCAAGCGGGCGCGGCATGCAAGCCCATCACAGTTCTGCGAAGGTTTTGTGACGCCAACGCGAAACCGAGGATTTCCGCCATTTCCGCGCTCGCGCCCGACTTCGGTTAAGCCTTTCTCAAGGCGGCATTGCGCTTTATTGGCGGGGTCGCCGGAAAAGGTCCCAGCACTTGTTTGCCATGCGCGTCATCAGGCTGATCTTTGGAGTGGTGGCGCTTGCCATCTCGATTGCGGCGCTGGGCGACATCATGCTGCACAGCCGGTTGACCATCATCGCCCCCATCACGCTGGTGGCGCTGATCGGGGTGGGCATCGCCATGGTGCTGCACGGCTTTCTCATCATCCGCGAGAAGGCCGACGCGCTGCACAAAAAGACCAACGAATTCGCCGCCACCTCTGCCAAGCTCGAGAACTCGCTGAAGAATGCGTCGGCCATGAATGCGCGGCTGCACGAAAGCGAAGCGCGCTATCAGCGGCCTCGTCGACAGCCAGGGCGACGCCATCTTCCGCCGCGCTGCCGACAGCCGCCTCACCTATGCCAACGACGCGTTCTTCAAACTGTTCGGATTGGCGCCGAAAGATGCCATCGGCTATCCTTTCGCGCCGGAACTTCATCCCGACAGCCGCGCGCCGATGTTCGGCAGCTTCGCCGGCCTCGAAACCGGCAAGGGCCGCGTGCACTACGACCAGCATGTGCGCACCGCCTATGGCTGGCGCTGGATCGCGTGGGAAGATTATGCGATCCGCGATGCGTTCGGCCGCCTGGTCGAAGTGCAAAGCGTCGGGCGCGACATCACCGAACGCAAGGCGCTGGAAGACGCGCTCACCGAAGCGCGCGACAACGCCGAAGCCGGCAAGCCGCGCCAAATCGGGCTTCCTCGCCACCATGAGCCATGAAATCCGCACGCCGATGAACGGCGTGCTCGGCATGGCGCGGCTTCTGCTCGAAACCGAATTGAAGTCCGAGCAGCGCACCTATACCGAAGCGATCCGCCAATCCGGGCGAAGCGCTGCTTTCGCTGATCGACGACATCCTCGATTTCTCCAAGATCGAATCGGGCATGATGACGCTCGAAGAAGAAGAGGTGGAGCTGCGCAGCCTGATCGAAGGCGTGGTCGAACTTGCTGGGCACGCGCGCCCATGCCAAAGGCATCGAAATCCTTTCGATCATCGCAGCACCGGTGCCGCGCTCCATCCGCACCGATGGCATGCGCCTGCGCCAGGTGCTGACCAATCTCGTCGGCAATGCGATGAAATTCACCGACAAGGGCGGCGTGCGCATCGACGTCGAAGCTGATCGAGGTCAACGAACGCCGCTGCTTGCGCTTCGAAGTGCGCGACACCGGCGTGGGCGTGCCGGCGAAAAGCGCGAGGAAATCTTCAACGAATTCGTGCAGGCCGATTCCAGCCATGCGCGGCGCTTTGGCGGATCGGGGCTTGGCCTTGCGATCTCCAAGCGTCTTGTCGATGCGATGGGCGGCGAGATCGGCGTCGAGCCTGCGCGAAGGCGGCGGCAGCGTGTTCTGGTTCACCGTGCCGGCTTATGTGGTGAAACCGGCCCTGCCCGGCTTCGAGCATTCGCTTGCCGATCTCACCATCGCCATCGTCACCCGCAATGCGGTGCTGCGCGAAGGACTGACCGCACAAATCCGCGCCGCGGGCGGCGAAGTCGGGCGATCTGGAAAAGAAGGCAAAAACCATCGACGTGATGCTGGTGGATGCGGGCACCAACGAGCCCGCGCCGCCCACCGGGCCCGATCCCACAATTCCGGCCATCGTGCTGATGACGCCGCAGATGCGGCCCAAATTCGAAAAGCTGAAGGAGGAGGGTTTCACCGCCTATCTCGTCAAGCCCGTGCGCCATGCGTCGTTGGTGGAGCGGCTGCACAATTCCTTCGGCACGATTTCAACCGAACCGCCGCCGGTCGAAGCCGTTTATGCGGCAGCCGCGCGAGCTTGCGCCAAAGGCGCGGCTGGACGGCAAGACGGGACTGAAAATCCTTCTGGCCGAGGACAATCCGATCAACGCACTTCTGACGCGCGAATTGCTGCGCCGCCGCGGCCATATGGTGAGCGAGGTCGTCTCGGGCGAGGAAGCGGTATTGGCGATGCAGCAGAACGCCTTCGACCTGCTTCTGACCGACATTCACATGCCGGGACTGGACGGGGTGGAAGCCACCAAGCTGATCCGCACCGAGGAAAAGGAATCCGGCCGGCCGCGCACGCCCATCGTGGCGCTGACCGCCGACGTGCTCGAAACCGGCAAACGCGCCTGCCAGGAAGCGGGCATGGATGGGTTCCTTCCCAAGCCCGTCGATCCCGCTGAGCTTGACGCGATGCTTGCAAGTCTCTTTCCCTCGGGCGAGGAAGAATCGGAACTGCGTCACGCCGCTGCCTGACGCCATGTCCCGATCGAGGTGAGATTTGGCATCGCGCACGGTTGAAGCGCTGCAATCCTATCTGAAACCGCGTTCGCTCCTGATGCTGGCGCTCGGCTTTTCGTCGGGCCTGCCGTTCCTGCTTACCGGCAATACCTTCGGATACTGGCTGCGCGACGAAGGCACCACGCTCACAGCCATCGGCTTCCTCTCATGGGTGGGCATCGTCTATTCGCTGAAATTCCTCTGGGCGCCGGTGGTGGACCGCGTGCGCGCGCCGATGTTCGGGCGGCTGGGCCACAGCGCCGCGGCTGGATGGCGCTGGCGCAGGTGACCGTGGGCGCGGGGCTGATCGGCATGGCCGCTGATCGGCACGCAGCACGGACTGATCGCAGCCGCGATGCTTGCCCTCGTGGTGGCCTTCGCCTCGGCAACCCAGGACATAGCAGTCGATGCGTTGCGCATCGAGACCGCGCAAAGTGCCGAAGAACTTGGCCTGCTCTCGGCCCAGTTTCAGCTAGGTTATCGCGTCGCGCTCATCGCAGCGGATGCACTGATCCTCATCACAGCATCGGGATTCGGCTGGCCGCTGTCCTACACGCTGTTCGGCGCGTTGATGGGCATCGGATTGATCGCAACCCTTCTCGTACCCGAACCGGCGCGCGCCGATGCCGCGATTGAAGCAAAGCCTTCGCTGCGCGATCCGCGCGGATTTGCCGACGCGGTGATCGGGCCGTTCGCCGATTTCTTCCGCACCCATGGCGTGCTTGCACTTGTGATGCTGATCGCCATCAGCCTTTACCGCTTGCCGGACTTTGTGATGGGACCGATGGCCAATCCGCTTCTATCACGACATCGGGCTCACGCAAGGAAATCGTGGGCGCGGTGCGCGGCTCGGTGGGGTTGATCGCATCGTTTGCGGGTATTGCGGCAGGCGGGTTTGCGGTGCTGCGGTTTGGATTGCTGCGCGCGCTGGTCGCGGGCGGCATATTGCAGGCGCTTGCGATTGCGCTTTATGCGCTGCTGGCGCAGGCCAATGTCGATCTGAAGCTGTTCGCTTTCGTTATGGCCGGGGACAATTTCGCGATCAGCTTTGCCGGTGTCGCATTGGTGTCATATCTCTCCAGCCTCACCAGCCTCGGTTACACCGCAACGCAATATGCGCTTCTGACATCGTGCTACGCCTGGATCGGAAAGATCCCAAGGGTTTTTCTGGACAGATTGTTGACGAACTGGCAGTGACCGCACGGGCATATCGGTGCCTATGCGATCTTTTTTGTGGGCGCGGGGCCATCGGAATCCCCGCGATCTTGCTTTTTGCGTGGATCGACGCAGCGCGCAGCGACAGAGGTTTGCCGCGAGCCACCGACAATCGGGTAAACTGCGCTTCGTTCAGAGGACAAGGCAACTTCTCTTGGTTAACATCCATGAGCCCGGCCCCGCCGAGGGCGGCTTCGCGCAATGGCCCGTTCTTTCGACGTCGGCTGCGCTCGAAGTGCGGCTTGCCGAGACCGAGCAGGAAGTCGAAGCGGCGCAGCGTCTGCGCTATCGCGTGTTCTACGAAGAAATGTCGGCAACGCCCTCGCCGAGATGCGCGCGACGCGCCGCGATTTCGACAAGTTCGACGCGTTCTGCGATCACCTTCTGGTGGTGGACCGCGCGATCGCCGATGAAGACGGCCAGCCCGCCGTGGTCGGCACCTATCGGCTGATGCGCGATGTAGATGCCAAACGCGCGCCGGCGGTTTCTACAGCGCGGGCGAATACGACTTGGCGCCGATGCTGAAAGGCCTGCCGGCGGGCACGCGGCATCTGGAACTGGGCCGCTCCTGCATCCTGAAAGACTACCGCACCAAGCCCGGCACGATGCAGCTTCTGTGGAGCGGGCGTGATGGCCTATGTGGCGCGGTTCGATATCGACCTGATGTTCGGCTGCGCTTCGCTTGCGTGGCACCGATCCCGATGCGCTGGCCGCGCCCTTGTCCTATCTGCACCATTATCATCTGCTGCCGCCCGAAATGCGGGTGCGCGCTCGGCCCGAGCTTTATGTCGAAATGAACCGGCTGCCGAAAGAGGCCGTCGATCCGAAGGAGGCACTGCGCGCGCTGCCGCCGCTGATCAAAGGCTATGTGCGCGCGGGCGCACTGATCGGCGAGGGTGCGGTGATCGACAAGCAATTCGGCACCACCGACGTGTTCATCTATTTGCCGGTCGCCAATATCGACAAGCGCTACCGCAGCCGCTTCGGCAAGACGGTTTAAGCCATATCGAACAACAGCACTTCCGAGGGCGCGTGCGCGCGCACCAGGATACGCTCTTCATCGGTGATCGCGGCCGCATCGCCCGCCTTCAGCTTGTGATCGCATAGCTCGACACTGCCGCTTCGCCACCTGCAGCCAGGCGCGTGCGGCCCTTTTCGAGGTGATGGACGGCTTCGATGCCTTCATCGAATTTCGCCGCCCAGATTTCGGCGTCCTGCACCAGCTGCACTTCGTTGTCGCGCGGATCGGGCGCCGCGATGCGGGCGAAATGGTTTTTCACCGCTTCGGGATCGATGGTCTTCTGCTCGTAGGCGGGCGCGATGCCGTTCTTCGACGGCTCGATCCAGATTTGCAGCAGATGGCATTCGCGTTCGCGCGAGGCATTGAATTCGCTATGCACGATGCCGCTGCCCGCGCTCATCTTCTGGATTTCGCCGGGGCGGATGATCGAGCCGGTGCCCAGCGAATCCTTGTGCTGCAACGCGCCGGACAGGATGTAGGTGATGATCTCCATGTCGCGATGGGGATGCGGGCTGAAAGCCGCCGCCGCCCGCGATGACATCTTCGTTGATGACGCGCAGCGGCCCGAAACCCATGTTCTGCGGATCGCGATATTCGCCGAACGAAAAAGAATGTTTCGGATATCGAGCCAGGCGATTTTGGTGCGCCGCGGTCATCGGATTTGCGAACGGTGATCATGGAAACCTCCGATATCAGCTGACGCATATGTAGGAACGCGGCAAGCCGCCTAAAAGGCCGCCGCGGCATCAGCGATTTTTCAGTTTCCTTTCGATGGCATCCCAGATCAGCGCCGCGATATCCGGCGCCGCCGAAGCGCTTCACTTCCCAGATGCCGGTGGGCGAGGTGACGTTGATCTCCGTCAGATAGTCGCCGATCACGTCGATGCCGGTGAAGATCAGGCCGCGCTTTTTCAGTTCCGGGCCGAGCGCCGCGCAGATCTGTCCTTCTCGCGCTCGGAAAGCGTCGGTCGCTTCCGGCCTGCCGCCGACATGCATGTTGGAGCGCGCCTCGCCCTCGCCGGCACGCGGTTGATCGCGCCCGCAAATTCGCCATCGACCAGGATGATGCGCTTGTCGCCCTTGCGCACCTCGGGCACGTAACGCTGCACGATCACCGGCTCGCGATAGAACTGCGGTGAACATCTCCAGCAGCGCGCCGAGATTCTCGTCATCCTGCTTGCACGCGGAACACGCCTGCGCCGCCATTGCCGTAGAGCGGCTTCAGGATGATGTCCTTGTGCTCGTCGCGGAAGCGCGTTGATCTCCGCGCGGTCCGATGGTGATCAGCGTCGGCGGCATCAGATCCTTGAACAGGGTGACGAACAATTTCTCCGGCGCGTTGCGCACATGGCACGGATCGTTGACCACCAGCGTCTTGGGATGGATGCGTTCCAGGATGTGCGTGGCGGTGATGTAGGCCATGTCGAAAGGCGGGTCCTGCCGCATCAGCACGACATCGACCTTGGACAGATCGATCACGGCAGGCTCGCCCAGCGTGAAATGATCGCCCTTCACATTGCGCACCACCAGCGGGCGCGACATCGCGCGATCACCTCGCCATCGCGGAAGGTCAGATCGCGCGGGCCGTAATAGAGAAGCGAATGGCCGCGCGCCTGCGCTTCCAGCGCCAGCGCGAAGGTGGAATCGCCCGCGATGTCGATGCGCTCGATCGGGTCCATCTGGATGGCGACGGTCAGGGCCATATGAAAATCCTAGTTCAACCGGCGTTTGAGGGCGTGCAGCGCGAGCGCCGCCTCATTCAGCGAAGTCATCGCCCGGCTTGCTTAGCACAAGGGCATGCTTCATAGGCTTTCTTTGCGGCACCCAGCGCGCCTGCGCCTTCCTGCAACCGCGCCAGCTCCAGCCACAATTCGGTACGGCGCGGGCCGATCAGCACCATGCGCTTGGCCAGATCCAGCGCGCGGCCATGATCGCCCGCCTTGCATGCGCGCGCTGCTTGAGATTGTTCTGCAGCCGCAGCAGCACTTCGATGTCGCTGACGCGGCTCGGCCGCATCCGCCACGGCGAGGCCGCCCATGCGCGGCGGCGCGCCAAGCTTTTCGCGGTCAAGCGCCACGCCGCCGTTGAACGGATCGATCAACGCCTCGCCGCCGCGCAAGGTAAGGCGCATCAGAAAATGGCCCGGCGAATTCAACCCTTCCGCCTCGACATCCCGCGGCGCGCGCCGCATGGATGTAGAGAATGCCCAACGCCACCGGCAGGCCGCGCCTGCGATCGATCACCGCCATCAGATCGGCGTTCTGCGGATCGTCATAGGTGAGCCGGTCGCCGTCATAGCCGTAACGCCCCACCATCAACGCCGAGAGCGCGCGCGCCATGGCTTCGGCGGACGTCGCGAGGCGCGCTTCTTCACTCGCGTGATGCGCGATCTCGTCCAGATGCGCTGCGATAAGGCGCGAGCGCATGCCCGCGGATGATCCATGCAGCGACAGCATCAGCGCCGCTTGCGCGATATCGTGCGGGCCATCGCCCGCTTCGCCGAGCGCTTTCAGGTATTTGGCGGGATCTTCGGCAGGTTCGTGACATGGGGGCAGTCTAGCGCCCTTCGTCGCGCCACGCATCGCGGCAGGTGGTGCGGCAGGCGGCCCGGCGCAAGGGCGATCACATCATAGCGGATCGCCCTGGGCCGCAAGCCCGGGCGCGCGCGCCAGCCACAGCCGAGCGGCCTGCCCGATGCGCCCGCGCTGGCGCGCGCCGATGGATTCGAGTGCCGCCAGCTCGCCGCCGCGCGCCTTCACCTCGATGAAGCAAACGATGCCGCCCGGCGCACGCGCGATCAGATCGATTTCGCCGACCTTGGTGCGCACGCGGCGCCCGAGGATGCGATAGCCTTTCAGTATCAGCAGCAGCGGCTGCCAGCGTTTCGCTGCGCCGCCCGCGCTTCTCGGCGTTGCGGCCGCGCGCGAGGCGAACTTCACTCATTGCCGTTCTTCCGCGCGAGCGCGCGCTCATAGATCGGCTTGCGCGGCTGATCGAACGCCGACGCGAGAAGATCGGCCGCCGCGCGCACCGGCATGAATTGCAACGCCTGATCGAGCAACCCATCGAGCTTTGCGAAATCGGGCGCTGCTTCCTTGGCGCCTTCCACGACAAGCGTGATCTCGCCTTTCGGCGCACCCGCTTTTTCATAATGCGCGGCCAATTCGCGCAAGCGTGCCGCGGCGCGTTTCTTCAAACAGCTTGGTCAATTCGCGCGCGACCGCGCCCGCGCGATCTCCCAACACATCCGCCATATCCGACAACGTGTCGCCCAGGCGCGGACCGCTTTCAAAAAAGATCAGGGTGGCGCGATTGGCTTTTCAATTCTTCCAGTGCGCTGCGGCGTTCGCCGCTGCGTGGCGGCAGGAAACCCGCGAACAAGAAACCGGTCGCTCGGCAATCCGGAAAGGATGAGCGCCGCAAGCGGCGCGGATGGGCCGGGGATCACGTGCACCGCGATGTTTTGCGCATATGCCTCGCGCACCAGCTTGTAGCCGGGATCGGAGACCAGCGGCGTGCCCGCATCGCTGACCAGCGCGATGCGCGCGCCTTCTTTCAATCGGGAAAGCAAACGGGGCCGTTCGCGTTCGCCGTTGTGGTCGTTATAGGGCGAGAGCGGCTTTGAGATGCCATGGATGGCAAGCAACTTTGCGGTGACGCGGGTATCCTCGGCGGCAATGGCGTCGACGCCTTCCAGAACCTCAAGCGCCCTGAGCGTGATGTCCCGGGCGTTGCCGATAGGTGTCGCCGTCACATAAAGGCCCGGTGGAAGATCGGTCTCGTCTGGCGGTTTGATCCCCGAGGCCCTACTGTGAGCCGAGATCTTTTCGCCAGCTACCTTTCGCCCCCCTCCATGCGCTCTTTTCCGGTGAAGTCCCGCGTGCCATCCGAACCTTTCGTGCGCCTGAAGAGGCGAGTTTGTGCCATCGCTGGCGTCGTTGCGATAGCGGCCCTTGCCGGTTGCCAGACACAAGGCCCCGAAACAGCTGCGGCCAGACCCAGGCCGGCCGCGCCGGAGGAAATGGCGCCCCATCAATTGACCGGTGACCAGCCAGGGTTCCTGCGGCTTGGCAACACGCCCAAGGACCATCCGCCGGTGCGGGTGGGGCTGTTGCTGCCCTTCTCCAACGGATCGCCCGCCACCCGCGCGCTGGCCAACGCCATGCTCAATGCCGCCCAGATGGCGGTTTCGGATGCGGCCAACCCCGATCTGCTGCTGATCCCCGCCGACGAAGGCTCAAGCCCCGCCGATGCCGCGAAGGCCGCTCGGAAATTGCTCGCGCAAGGCGCCGAGGTGATCGTGGGGCCGCTGTTCGCCGCCTCGGTAACGGCGGTGACGCCCATCGCGCGGGACCGCGGTGTGCCGGTGCTGGCTTTCTCGACCGACCGCTCCGTGGCAGGCAAGGGCGTTTACCTGCTGAGCTTCCAGCCCGAAAACGAAATCCGGCATATCGTGGCCTATGCCGCCGCCAAGGGGCGGAAGAATTTTGCGGCCCTTGTTCCGCAGAACGCCTATGGCGATCGCGTGGCCCAGGCATTTTGCCCAGATCGTCACCGACAATCACGCCATGTTCGCCGATGTCGAACATTTTGCGCCCGCCGCTAGCAATGTGAACGTGCAGGCGGCAAACATCGCCAAAACCAATCCCGATGCGCTTTTGATCGCGCAAGGCGGCGTCACCCTACGCGGCATCGCCTCGATGATCGGCAATGACGGCATCGACACGGCGAAGGTGAAATTGCTGGGCACGGGGCTCTGGTATGACCCCGCGCTCACCAAGGAAGGCGCGCTCGAGGGCGGCTGGTTCGCAGCACCCGCGCCCCATGCGCAGGATGCGTTCGACACCAAATATCGCAGTATTTTCGATGCGCAGCCGCCGCAACTGGCAACGCTTTCCTATGATGCGATTTCACTTGTGGCGCTGCTTGCGCCGGGCGAGCCCTATCACCGGTTTACGCGCGCGGCGTTGGTCGATCCCAATGGCTTCGCGGGCGTGGATGGCATCTTCCGTTTCAAGGAAGACGGCACGGCAGATCGTGGTCTGGCAATCCTGCAGGTCGAACCTGACGGGTTTCACGTGATCGCACCCGCGCCGACGACCTTTCAGGCCGTCGGCGGATAATCTCGGTTCGGCAGAGTTTAAGACTGGGCCGGAGCGCCGGCGCGGGCCTGCTGCAGTTCGGCCTGTTTGGCCTGATAGAGGCTGGCGAAATCGATCGGCTCGATCATCAGCGGCGGCATGCCGCCATCGCGGATCGCATCGGCAACGATGCGGCGCGCGAAGGGGAACAGCAAAGTCGGGCCTTCGATCAGCAGCGTCTTTTCCAGCGCATCCTCGGGGATGTTGTGGAGCGCGAACATGCCGGCATAGACGAGTTCCAGAAGGAAGATCGGGCGTTCCTCGGCCTTGGCCGAAACGCGCAATTTCAGCTCGACTTCGAACTGCTCGTTTTCCATCCGGCGGGCCTGGAGATCGACGCCGAAATCGATCTGGGGGCGGCCCTGAACATTGCCGGGCGCACCGGGATTTTCGAACGAAAGATCGCGGACATACTGGGCGACCACCTGGACGCGCGAGGACCGGTTCCCTCGCCGTTCGCGTGCCGTTCCTGCGCCATTGCCCTGTTCGCTCATGATATTCCCGTTCTGGTTATGGGGCACGCGCGCTACCATGGATCGCGCCGATGTGACAAGCGCAGCGCTGGTAAACGCGGCTTTTCACCTCATATTTGCTGCATTGGACCGATCTGCTGGACCCATGCCATCCCCGGGAGGTAATCTGTGGTCGGAAGGTTTCCGCAATGCCCGATACCCAGACTTTTCGAAATCCTGCTGGCCGCCGTGGTGGCCGGCATCGTGCTGTTCCGGCTGTACATGGTTCTGGGACGGCGCACGGGGCATGAGAACCCGCCGCCGGAACAATATCGCCGGCAAACAGTCACCCTCCGGCGACAATGTGGTGGCGATACCGGACCGCTCGGCGGGGAGACCCGGCACGGCGAGCGAAAAACCGGCAGATGGCGTGGCGGCGGCATTGCTGGACATCAAACTCGCCGACCGCAAATTCGAATCCGATCATTTCCTCAGCGGCGCGCGCTCGGCCTATGAGATCATCGTGACCGCATTCGCCGCCGGAAACCGGCAGACGCTGCGCCCGCTTCTGAGCGATGAAGTTTATGGCGCGTTCGACGGCGTGATCCATGGCCATGAGGAACGCAAGGAAAAGGTCGATTTCACCTTTGTCGGTTTTTCGGATGCGAAGATCACCCATGCCGAATTGAAGAACCGCATGGCGGAAATCACTGTGACGTTTCGCTGCCAAATACATCTCGACCACGGCAAGCCCGGATGGCGCCATCGTCGAGGGCGATCCCAAGGCGGTGCGCGAGGTGACCGATATCTGGACATTTGCGCGCGACACCGGTTCGCGCGATCCGAACTGGACGCTTATCGCCACCTCCGGCGAGCCTCACTGATCGCGCCCGCGCCATGACAAGGCGCGCCTTCATCTTTCTCATCGCTGTTTTTCGTTTGCACCGCAGCCGCCATCTGGTTTCTGCAGCGGCCCAAGCACATCGCCGCGACGCCCGGTGTGCAGTTCACGGCCGTGCGTTTCGCCGATCTTCCGGGCTGGCATGACAACGATCATGCGCGCAGCGCTGGATGCGTTTCGCCGTTCGTGCGGGCGCTGGCAAAGAAATCGGCGTCCGATGAGATGGGCGGAGCGGGTTATGCGGGAACAGTCGGCGACTGGGTGGAGGCCTGCAATGGGTTGTCGGACGCATCCGGCGCGCGCGACATTTTTCGAGAAAAATTTCACGCCATTCGCGATTTCCGATTGCCGGCAAGCGCGATGGCGTTGTTCACCGGCTATTACGAGCCCGAACTGCGCGCCAGCCGCACGAAGCATGGCGCCTATCAAACGCCGGTTTATGGCCTGCCGCCCGATCTTGATCAGCGTCGATCTCGGCCAGTTTCGTGATGCGTTGAAAGGCGAACAGATCGCCGGGCGCATCGAGGGGCACAAGCTTGTGCCCTATGCCACGCGCGCCGATATCGATGTGCAGGGCTGCCGAATGCGCCGGTATTGTTTTATGCCGACGATCCGGTTGCCGTGTTCTTCCTGCACATCCAGGGCTCGGGGCGGGTTGCCTTCGACGACGGCACCAAGTGCGCGCGTGGGCTATGCGGGAAAGAACGGCAGACCTTACACCGCCATCGGCCGCACGCTGATTTCGCGCGGCGCGCTGACGAAGGAAAACGTTTCGATGCCCGCGATCCGGCCTGGCTGAAGGCACATCCGAAAGAAGCGCGCGCGGTGATGCAGACAAACCAATCCTATACCTTCTTCGCGCTCACGCAGGTGCGGCGATGCTGCATTGGGCGCGCGTGGCACCGAAGGCGTGCCGCTGACGGCAGGCGCGAGCCTTGCGGTGGACAATCGCATTCATCCGCTTGGGCGCGCCGTTGTTCCTGATCACCACCGTGCCGGGCAAACCTTCCGCAAAACCGTTTCGCAAACTTCTCATCGCGCAGGACACCGGCGGCGCCATCCGCGGGGCGGTGCGCGGCGATGTTTATTGGGGCGCGGGTGCGGACGCCGAATACCTTGCGGGCGCTATGAAATCCCAAGGCCAGCTTTATGTGCTGCTGCCCAACAAGGTGGCCGCGAAACTTGGCGGCGACAAGACCTTCAACGTGCGCGCGCCATGACGCGAAAACCTTCACGCATCGTGACGGCAGAAGAAAAAGCTGCTGTTCGAGGAAACGCTTCAAAGAGGCACGACCGCTGGCGGATGCGCCACCCGCACCGAAAGCCGCGCAAAACCGCGGCCGCTCAATCACTCACACCGGCGTCGACGGGCGCACGGCGGAGCGATTGCGGCGCGGCACGACTGGAGCCCGACGCCACGGCTCGATCTGCACGGATTTACGGAAGCCAACAGCCCATGGCGCACTGATGACCTTCCTGCGCACGGCGCAGGTGCGCGGACACAAGCTTGTGCTGGTGGTGACCGGCAAGGGCGGCAAGCCGCCGGACCCGCATGCGCCCTTCGATCTTGAACTCAATGCACGCTCGCGCGGTGTGCTCAAATCGGTGGTGCCGCGCTGGCTGCGGGAACCGGGTCTTGGCGGCGATCGTCGCCGATCAAGCGCGAGGCGCACCGGAAACATGGCGGCGCGGGCGCGTTGTATGTCTATCTGCGCAAGAAGGCACGATGAGACAGGTTTTCGACACCCTGACGCATCAAGACAGCAGGGCCCAGGCCTTTATGATTTCACCGCCGAGGCCGCGAAATTCGTGCGCGGTGCGAAGATCGCGAACGGGCTTCTCACCTGTTTCATCCGCCACACTTCGGCATCGCTGCTGATTCAGGAAAATGCCGATCCCGATGTGCTGAGCGATCTGGAGAACTTCATGCGGCGCATCGTGTCGCGCGATCCGAAACTCTATCGGCACACGACCGAAGGGCCGGACGATATGCCCTCGCACATCCGCTCGGCGCTGACCCAAACCTCGCTTTCGATTCCGCTGCGCGATGGCGAATGGGCGCTGGGAACATGGCAGGGGCTTTATGTGTTCGAGCATCGCGATGCGCCGCACGCGCGCGAAATCATGCTGCATCTGATCGGCGAATAGTCAGAGGAATTCCGACAGTTTCACTTCGGGCCGCGCGCCGTAATGCGAAATCACTTCGGCGGCGGCGATGGCGCCGAGCCTGCCGCATTGGTCGAGCGGTTTGCCGTGCGTGAGGCCATAAAGAAATCCCGCCGCGAACTGATCGCCCGCGCCGGTCGTATCCACCACGCGCGTCACCGGCTCGGCATCCAGCACATGCACTTCCTTTTCGTTCGCCACGACGCAGCCTTTTTCCGAACGCGTCAGCGCGAGGATGCCCTTGCTCATGGCGCGCAGCCTGCAAGGCCGTATCGAAATCATCGGTCTCGAACAGCGCTTTTGTCTCTTCTTCATTGGCGAACAGGATATCGAGATCGTTTTTCCAGCAAGCGCCAGGAATTCCTCGCGCCAGCGGCCGACGCAGAACGGATCGGAAAGCGTCAGCGCCACCTTGTGTCCGGCGCGCTTGGTGGCGGCGATGGCGCGCGTTGATCGCGGCTTTCGCATCGGGCGCATCCCACAGATAGCCTTCGATATAGAGCACCTTCGCGCGCGCGATCTTCGCTTCATCGATATCGGCCGGCGCCAGCTCGCGGCTGGCGCCGAGATAGGTGTTCATGCTGCGCTGGCCATCGGGCGTCACCGCGATCAGGCAGCAGGCGGTGGCGGCACCGCTTGTCGCCATCTCGGTGTCATAGAGAATGCCCGTCTGCGCCATGCTGGCGGCAAAGCTTTCGCCCAAGCCGATCGTTCTTCACCCTGCCGACGAACAGGCCCTCGCCGCCGAAAGAAGCGACGCCCGCCAGCGTATTCGCGGCCGAACCGCCTGCTGTTTCCGGCGCTTCCGGCAGCGCAAGATAAAGCTGTTCCGCGCGGAATTCGTCGATCAGCGTCATCACGCCCTTGGCGATATTGTGTTTCAGCAGGAACGCATCGTCGGTGGGAGCGATCACATCGACGATGGCATTGCCGAGTGCTGCGACATCGAATTCTTTCACGAACAACTCCTATTTCTTTTTCGGCACTGATTTTTTCGGAAGCCGGGCCTTCCGGCGTCTTGTCGGGATAGAGGCAGATATCGCGCACGACACACACCGGGCATTTGGGCTTGCGCGCGATGCAGGTGTAGCGGCCGTGCAGGATCAGCCAATGATGGGCATGGAGCCTGTATTTGTCGGGCACCCGTTTGTCGAGCGCCAATTCCACTTCCAGCACGGTCTTGCCGGGCGCCAGCCCCGTGCGGTTGGAGACGCGGAACACATGGGTATCGACCGCGATGGTGCCTTCGCCATAGATCACATTGAGAATCACATTGGCCGTCTTGCGGCCGACGCCGGGCAATTCTTCCAGCTCTTCGCGCGTCTTCGGCACCTGGCTTTCGTGGTTTGCGATCAGCGCCTTCGACAGCGCGATCACGTTCTTCGCCTTGCCGCGATAAAGCCCGATGGTCTTGATGTATTCGAGCAGCTTCTTTTCGCCCAACGCCACCATCTTTTCGGGCGTATCGGCAATCTTGAACAATTTTTCGGTCGCGCTGATTGACGCCCTTGTCGGTCGCCTGCGCGCTCATCACCACCGCCACGAGCAACGTGTAGGGATTGACGTAGTTCAATTCCGTTTTCGGATCGGGCATCGCTTTCTTGAGCCGCGCGAAAAACGTATCGATGTCCGTAGGCGAAAGCTTGCGCGGCATGTGCGGGCCCGGATTCCAGGGACAGAGAAATGCCCGAAATCCGTCCGCCGCGAAAGCAGCGGCGCTTGTTTTTTTGACTTGATCTGGGCAGGCCCGTTGCCGATGCTTGGGCTATGAGTGACGCACAGACCGTTCTTCTGGATGCGGTGCTGAAGCCCAATCCGCCGATGTCGCGCAGGGCCTTGCTGATCATCCTGGCCATCGTCACGCTGTTCAATTTCGCCTTCGCGCTTAGCTTTGTGTTGCGGGGTGCGTGGCCGATTGCGCCGTTCATGGGGGCGGATGTGGCTCTGCTGGCCTGGGCCTTCCGCGCCAGCAGGCGCGCGGCACGGCGTTTCGAGCATGTGACGCTGACGCGCGGAGAATTTGCGCATCCTGCGCCAGCCCGCGCGGGGCGCGGCGGATGAGGTGGCGCTCAATCCCTATTGGGTGCGGGTGGAGATGGACGATCCGCCGGAACCCTGGAGCCAGCTGACCCTGAAGAGCCATGGCAAGGGGCTGCAGATCGGGAGCTTTCTGGCCCCCGACGCGCGCGCTGCCTTCGCCGATGTGCTGCGGTCTGCGCTGCGCCGGGCGCGCGAACACTGTTCCGGCTTGAGTGGCGCAAGATTCGGGTCGTAACGGGCCGCGGGACGCGCCATCTTACGCCCATGAGCAACGAACCAATCCTCGACGGCGTCGAAACCCCCACCTGGCGGAAGATGGGCCGCGCGATCCGCTACCTCTCCGAGCATTATCAGGACCAGCCTGACCTCGAAGAGGCAGCCTCCGTCGCGGGCCTTTCGCCGTTTCATTTCCAGCGCCTGTTCACGCGCTATGTCGGCGTCAGCCCGAAGGCGTTCGTCGCGCATCTGACGCTGGGCCATGCCAAGGCCGATCTGGCGCAAGGGGCAAGCGTGCTGGATGCGGCCCTCGATGCCGGGCTTTCCGGGCCATCGCGGCTGCATGATCTCTGCCTGAAGATCGAGGCGATGACGCCGGGCGATTATGCCAAGGGCGGCGAAGGCCTGATGATCGAATACGGCTTTCACGCTTGCCCGTTCGGCATCGCGCTGATCATGGCGACGGAGAAAGGCGTTTGCGGCCTGGCCTTCGGCGATGAAGGCGAGGAAGACGAAATGCTCGCCGACATGCAGAGCCGCTGGCCCAAGGCGCGCTATCGCGAGGCGGTAGCGCGCACCGCACCGATCACGCGGAAGATCTTCGCAGCGACGCGAAAAGACCGAAGAAGTGAAGCTGCATCTGCTCGGCACGCCGTGGCAGATCAAGGTGTGGCAGGCGCTGCTGGCGATTCCATCCGGCACGGTCACGACCTATCGCACTGTCGCTTCGCAGGTTTGCACGCCGAAGGCTTCGCGCGCGGTTGGTGCAGCGGTCGGGCGCAATCCGATTTCGCTTTTGATTCCGTGCCATCGCGTGCTGGGCAGCGACGGCGCGTTGCATGGCTATCATTGGGGCTTGCCGCGCAAGCGGGCGATGCTGGCGGTCGAAGCCGCGCGTCAGTCGGAAAGACCCAAGACGTCCGCCATCGCATAAAGGCCGGGCTTCTTGCCTTGGCCCCAGCGCGCGGCCGCAAGCGCGCCGTGTGGCGAAGATCGAGCGGTCTTCGGCGACATGGCTCAGCACCACGCGTTCGCCTTCGCCTGCGAGCACGACATCGTGCTCGCCGACCACCGTGCCGCCGCGCAAGGTGGCAAAGCCGATCGCGCCTTTTTCGCGCGCGCCGGTATGGCCATCGCGCGCGCGCACCGATTCTTCGTCGAGCGAAACATTGCGGGCCGAGGCCGCCGCCTGCCCCAACAGCAGCGCGGTGCCGGACGGCGCATCGACTTTCATGCGGTGATGCATCTCCACGATCTCGATATCGAAATCGGGCAAGGCTTTCGCCGCCTTCTTCACCAACGCCGCGAGCAGATTCACGCCCAAACTCATATTGCCGGATTTCACGATCACGGCATGGCGCGCGGCGGCGCGGATTTTGGTTTCGTCGTCGGCGGAAAGTCCCGTCGTGCCGATCACATGGACGATGCGGGCCTGGGCTGCGAGTGCTGCGAGTTCGACAGAGACTTTGGGGATCGTGAAATCCACCACCGCATCGGCTTTGGCGAGCAGCGGCAAGCGCATCGTCGGTCAGCGCTACACCCAGTGGCTTTGCGCCTGCGAGCGTTCCCGCATCGGCGCCCAGATCGGGATGGCCTTGTGCTTCCAGCGCGCCGCCGAGCGCGAGATCGCTGCTTTGCGCGATCATGCGTATCAGCGTCTGCCCCATGCGCCCGCCCGCGCCCGCAATCACAACCCGAATGGACACGCTGTTCTCCTTCAACCTGTGTGGGCGAGACGTTCGACGAAATATTGCGCGATGGCCTGCCCGAACCATGGCACCGCAGGAATGAGCAAATAGGCCGAAAGACGCAAGGCCGTCGTCTGATCGAACGGCCATTCGCGCACGTCTTCGATGCGTTTTTCGTAGGCCAGCAGGCCGTGCAACCGGGCGCGCGGCATCGGCCTCGGCAGCGATGCGTCCGCGCAAGCTCGGCAATGGATGTCGCGGATGCGTTCGAGTTCGGCGGCTTTGGCCGCGCGGATGCGGCGGTGCACGCGCTCCATCGGGCGCATGAACGTCCACAGCCCCATGCCGGCGGAAAACAGCAGCATGAACAGGAAGTCGGCAATCCCATGTTGTCGCCCACGAAGAACAGGCAGATGACGGCGGCGACCGCGAACCAGATCAAGGCCGTGCGCGCGCCGTTGCGCCCGATCACCGCAAGCAGATCGATGCGCAACAGATCGATCACCAGAGTGTCGCGGATCGAGCGATCGAACATTTCGCTGCTGCGCGTCGATAGCACCACGCCGCGCGAGGTGAGCACGCTGAGATATATCGTGACGAGCGCAAACCAGACGGTAGTAAACGGATGCGCCAGCACGATCCGGCCACGCGACATGATGAGCGCATGATGATCGCGCCAATCGCCACGCCCATGAATGGTGCCGTTGCGCAGCCTGAGCCTTGTGTGGGGATCGAGGAAATCGGCGCGGGCGTCGCGGTCGCTGGAAGACGAGCGCATAGGCAGGCGCATCCTCATCATCCTTGTCGCGCGCCCAGCGCTGGGTGCCAAGCACCACCGCGATCATCAGCGGCGAGCACCAGTGCGGGCCACACGTCGGGGCCAGGCCCAGCACGTTTCCATGCGGGATCGAGAAACGGCAGATGGTCGAGCGCCGATGGCGCCCGCGAACGCTCCGGACCAGAACAAGAAAGATCAGGATCGAGGTGAGAAAGGTGCCGAACGGCGAGAGATCGAACATCCACTGTTCGTAGATATTGCGGACAGGCATCGGCACGCGGCTCGATCGCCCCGGCTGCGTCGCTCATGGCGAAGCCGGATTATTCGAACCTCGAAAAATCGAGGGGGGGTGGGGGTGGGTAACCCTTTGAACCGGCATCATTGATCGCGGCAGCGCGCCCGAACTCCATCTGTGCCCGCGCATCATACCGCAGGCCGAGAGGTGTTCGATAGCGAAGGGCGATTTTCACCCTCCCCTTGAGGGAGGGTCGACAAATTCGGAGCGCAGCGGAGAATTTTTCGGGGAGGGGTTCGGCGTTGCGAGTTTTGACCCCGCCCCGAAATTGCGAGGCAATTTCGACCCTCCCTCAAGGGGAGGGTGAAATGAACTTCAGGCCTTCGTGTCTAACGGTTCACCCCTTGCGACCGTCACCATGGCGGGGCGCAGCAGGCGGTCGCCGATCATGTAGCCCGCCTGCACCGTGGTCACGATGGTGCCTTTCGGGCCTTCCCTCGGCCGGCACTTCGGCGATGGCCTGATGCAGGTTGGGATCGAACTTGGCCTTCGGCCGTTTCGATGGGCTTCACGCCATGGCGTTCCAGCGTCGCCAGCAACTGGCGTTCGGTCGCTTCCACGCCATCGATCACGGCTCTTCACCTGCGGGCTGGCGCTGGCGCGCGCCTCCGGCGGGCAGGCTTCGATGGCGCGCTGGAAATTGTCGGCCACGGCCAGCACGTCGCGGGCGAATTTCGTCACCGCATATTGCGAGGCGTCGAGCTTTTCGCGCTCGCTGCGGCGGCGCGATGTTTTCGACATCGGCAAGCGCGCGCAGCATGCGGTCCTTCAGCTCGGCCACTTCGGCCGCGCAGCGATATCGGCCTCATCGAGGGCGCGCATTGTCCTGTCCGGAGCCGTTTGTGTTCTTCGGGTTCGTCGCTCATGATTTTCCTTTAACGCATCAGCCCAGCAATCGGCCAACGACTTTTGCGGTGTGATCGACCATCGGGATGATGCGGGCATAATTGAGGCGCGTGGGCCCCAAGCACGCCGATCACGCCCATGATCTTGCCTTGCGCATTGGCATAAGGGTGCGGCCACGATGGAGGAACCGGAAAGGCTGAACAGCCGGTTCTCCGAGCCGATGAAGATGCGCACGCCATCGCCTTCTGCGGCCAGTTCCAGAAGGCGGATCAGATCGTTCTTGCGCTCGATATCGTCGAACAGGGTGCGGATGCGATCCAGATCGCTTTGCGCTTCCATGCTTTCCAGCAGATGCGAGGTGCCGCGCACGATCAGCACTTTTTCTTCTGCGCCGCGCGAACCGCTGGCGGGCGTGGCAAGCGTCGCCAACCCTTCGGCCACGATCTTCGCCGTCAGCGCATCGAGTTCGGCGCGTTCGGTTTCGAGCTCGTTCAATGATTTCGCCGCGCGCGGAATCCAGCGTGCGCCCGCGCAGCCGCGCATTCAGATAGTTCGAGGCTTCGGCCAGCACCGATGACGGCAAGCCCGGCCGGCGTTTCGATCACGCGGTTTTCGACCGCGCCATCTTCGGTGACGATCACCACCAGCGCCTTGCCGGGGCCGATGTTCACGAACTCGATATGCTTCAGCGTGGCCGCATCCTGCTTGGCGGCGACCATGAGGCCCGCGCAGCGCGAAAGGCCCGAAAGCATGGTGGCGGCCTGCGTCAGCACATCCTCCATGCCGCGATCCGAGCCCGAGATGCGCTGTTCGATGGTGCTGCGTTCTTCGGGCGCCAGTTCGCCGATCTGCAACATGCCATCGACGAACAGCCGCAGGCCCCGCTCGGTCGGCACCCGGCCCGCGCTCGTGTGCGGCGCATAGAGCAGCCCCATCGATTCCAGATCGGCCATCACATTGCGGATGGAGGCGGGCGAAAGCGCGATCGGCAGGCGCTGGGACAGCGTGCGCGAGCCCACCGGCTCGCCCGAGGTCAGGAAGGCTTCCACCAGGCTGCGGAAGACCTCCCGCGGGCGGTCTCCGAGGGCATTGATCTGGTTGCGCGAGAACGGGTCGTCCAAACTAACCTGTTGCTTTCATTTGGTAATTTGTAAAGACCGGCGTTTGCGTTTGCGCCCTCCGGCCATTGTGGCTAGGTAGCCCCAGAAACCCATGACTTCAAGAGAGATACCATGCGCCCCAGCAAACGCGCAGCCGACCAGATGCGCCGCGTGACCCTTGAAACCGGGGTGGCCAAACATGCCGAAGGCTCCTGCCTGGTGAAATTCGGGGATACCCATGTGCTCGTGACCGCGAGCCTCGAAGAAGGCGTGCCCGGCTTCCTCAAGGGAACCGGCAAGGGCTGGGTGACGGCGGAATATGGAATGCTGCCGCGCTCCACCGGCAGCCGGATGCGGCGCGAGGCGGCGCAGGGCAAGCAATCGGGCCGCACGCAGGAAATCCAGCGGCTGGTCGGGCGCTCGCTTGCGCGCCATCACCGATCTGGGCGCGCTGGGCGAAAAGCAGATCGTGATCGATTGCGATGTGTTGCAGGCCGATGGCGGCACGCGCACGGCTTCGATCACCGGCGGCTATGTGGCGCTGGCGCAATGCGTTTGCCTTCATGAAGAAGGTGGGCATGATTTCAAAGCCCGTGCTCAAGGATCATGTGGCCGCGATTTCCTGCGGCATCTACAAGGGCACGCCGGTGCTCGATCTGGATTACGACGAGGATTCCACCGCCGAGACGGATGCGAATTTCGTCATCACGGGCGCGGGCGGTCTGGTGGAAATCCAGGGCACCGCGGAAGGCGCGCCGTTCAGCGAAGAAGAACTCGGCCATCTGTTGCGGCTCGCGAAGCAAGGGGATCGGCGAATTGGTCGAACTGCAGAAACAGGCGATCTGCTTGAAGCTTGGGCCCACGCTCGTTGTTGCAAGCCACAATCCCGGCAAGGTGCGCGAGATCAGGGAATTGCTCGCGCCGTTCGGCATCGAGACCAAAGGCGCAGCCGAACTTGGACTTGCCCGAACCGGAAGAAACCGAAGCACACCTTCGCAGGCAACGCCGCGCTGAAAGCGCGCGCGGCGGCGAATGCGAGCGGATTGCCTGCACTGGCGGACGATTCCGGTTTGGCGGTCGCGGCGCTCGATGGCGCGCCGGGCATCTATTCGGCGCGCTGGGCGGGCGAGACGAAGGATTTTTCTTTCGCGATGAAACGCATCGAACGCGAACTGAAAGAGAAGAGACGCGCGCGATCTTTCCGCCAAATTCGTTTGCGCGCTGGCGGTGGCCGAGCCGGGGAAAGAACCGGAGATCTTCGAAGGCGAGGTGCACGGCCATCTCACCTTTCCGCCGCGCGGCACACGCGGTTTCGGCTACGATCCGATTTTCGTGGCCGATGGCATGAGCGAAACCTTTGGCGAAATCGAGCCCGCCCGGAAACATGCGATGAGCCATCGCGCGCGCGCCTTCGCAAAACTGGTGGCCGCGCTCAAATGAGCGGGTTCGGCATTTATGTGCATTGGCCGTTTTGCGCGGCCAAGTGCCCCTATTGCGATTTCAACAGCCATGTCCGCTCCGAGATCGACGAGGCGGGATGGGTGGAGGCGATTGCGCGCGAGCTTTCGCATGTCGCGGCGTTTGCAGGGCGCGACGCGGCCCAATGTGGAGGCGATCTTCTTCGGCGGCGGCACGCCATCGCTGATGAAGGGCGCATCGGTTGCAGCCACGCTCGATGCGATTGCGAAATTGTGGACGCTCGATCCCGATATCGAGATCACGCTCGAATCCAACCCCGCCAGCGCCGATGCCGCGCGGTTTCGCGATTACAAGGCGGCCGGTGTGAACCGCCTGTCGCTTGGGATCCAGGCACTGAACGATGCCGACCTGAAAATGCTGGGGCGGCTGCACAACACGGCGGAAGCGAAATCGGCCATCCGGCTCGCGCTTTCCACCTTCGAGCGCACGTCATTCGATCTCATTTATGCGCGGCCCGATCAGGGCGTTGCCGAATGGCGCGCCGAACTGGAGGAGGCCTTGGCCTTCGGCACCGAGCATCTTTCGCTCTATCAACTCACCATCGAACCGGCCACGCCCTTTGCCACGCTTGGCGCGGATTGGTGCGCTGAAGATTCCCGATGAGGATCGCGCGGTTGCGCTTTACGAAGCGACGCAAGAAGTGAGCGAGGCCGCGAGCCTTCCCGCTTACGAGATTTCCAATCATGCGCGCACAGGCGCGCAATCGCGGCACAACCTGATCTATTGGCGTTATGGCGATTATGCGGGCGTTGGCCCCGGCGCGCATGGGCGCGTGGTGCTGGATGGCAAGCGCGTGGCGACAGCCTGCGAACGCCTGCCGGAACGCTGGCGCGAAATGGTTTTGCGCGATGGACACGGCTTCACCACCACACCTATCGACGATGCCGAGGCCGCGCGCGAACATCTGCTGATGAATTTGCGGCTCACCGAAGGGCTGGATGTTTTGGCGTATAGCGAGCGCTGGAATGTGACGCTGGACGACGCGCGCATTTCATCGCTTGCCGAAGACGGAATGCTGGAACGCGACGGTTCGATCATTCGCGCCACGCCGCGCGGGCGGCTGGTGCTCAACAGCGTGATCGCAGCACTGGCGCCTTAGAATAAACTTTACCCTCCCTTAAGGGGAGGGCAAAAGATGCACGTTTCGACGCGCTCTTTCTAAACCTGTTTCCAGATCGGTTCCGCACCCAGATCCGCTATGAAGGCGGCATGCGCTTCCTGTTCGGCGGGCGTGACGCGGGGCGGGAGTGGGGCAGGGCGCATACGGGCGGGTTGCTGCGCCATGTCGCTTGCGGCAATCGCAATATCGGTGGGCGCGAGCATCAGCTTGGTCTGCCGGCCGCCGACCAGTTCCAGATAGACCTGCGCCGTCAGCTCGGCATCGAGCAGCGCGCCATGCTTGCTGCGCGCTGGCCAGATCGATGCCGAAGCGCTTGCACAATTCGTCGAGCGAATAGCGCGCGCCGGGAATTTTGGCCTTGGCGATTTCGATGGTGTCGATGGCGCGGGCATAGGCAATCGGCGGGCCGCGATGACCGTGCGAATTCCGCATTGAGGAATTTCAGATCGAAGCCGGCATTGTGGATCACCAGCGGCGCATCGCCGAGGAATTCCAGAAGCTCATCGACCACATGCGGCGAACAGCGGCTTGTCGGCCAGGAATTCGTCGGTGATGCCGTGAACGCGCTGCGACTCCATCGGGACATCGCGTTCGGGATTGAGATAGCCCTGATAGGTTCTGCCCGGTGGGCAGATGATCGATCAATTCCACGCAGCCGATTTCGATGATGCGGTGGCCGTCGGTCGGGTCGAGGCCCGTGGTTTCGGTGTCGAGAACGATTTCACGCATGGGCGTTCTTCTCGCCCGCAAGGCGGCGCTTGCGAAGTGCTGCGACCACCATGCTGCACCTGTTCGAAAGCGTGATCCAGGCCCTTGTCGGTCACAACCACGAAATGGGCTTTTGCACGCTTTTCTGCATCGGGCATCTGGCGCGACAGGATGTGGTCGAGCTTTTCCGCCGTCATGCCGGGGCGCGCCAGCACGCGGGCGCGCTGGATATGGGCGGGCGCCGAGACCACCACCACCGCATCCATCCGCGCGTGGCCGCCGGTTTCGAACAGCAGCGGAATGTCGAGCACCACCATTTCGGCGCCGTCGGCCACGGCTTCGGCGAGGAATTCCATCTGCTCGCGCGCCACCAGCGGATGGACGATGGCTTCCAGCTTCTTGAAGCCATCGGCGGATGAGCGCAATTGCCTTCGCGAGCTTCGCGCGGTCCACGCGGCCGTCTCTCAACGGTAGCCGGGAAACATCTTTTCGATTTCGGGCACGGCCGCGCCGCCTTTTTCATAGAGCCGATGCACGGCGGCATCGGCGTCGTAAACCGGCACGCCGAGGCGCGCGAACATTTTCGCGGTTTCGGTCTTGCCCATGCCGATGGAGCCGGTGAGGCCCGACGAGATAGGGACGGCTGCTCATGCCTTCAATGCCTGCTCCAGCTCGGCGCGCAATGCGGGCGTCACCTTGGGCGCGACGCCGTAGAACGCTTCGAACGCCGGCACCGCCTGATGCATCAGCATGCCCAGGCCGTCGACAGTCTTGTGGCCGCGCGCGGCGGCCCGCGCGAGCAGATCGGTTTCGCAGCGGATTGTAGACGATGTCGCAGACGGCAGCGCCCACCGGCAGCGGATCGAGCGGAAGATCGAGCGCGGGCTGGCCCGTCATGCCCGCGCTGGTGGCGTTGACCAGCAGCGCTGCGTCGCGCGCGGCACCCGGCCAATCGGTTTCGGGTTTCAATTTTGCCTTCACGAACGGGCGTCAGCGCCGTCGCCAAAGTCGGCCGCGCGGTCGGCATGGCGGTTGAGGATGCGGATTTCGCCCGCGCCGATTGCATCGAGCGCCAGATATCGCGGCGCGCGCAGCACCGCCCGCGCCCAGAAGCACGGCAGGCTTTCCCGACGAGCGCATCGTTCGCCAGTGCTCGCGCAAGGCTTGCGCGCAAGTCCCGCGGCATCGGTGTTGCGGCCTTCGATGCTGCCGTCTCGTGGAAGACCAGCAGATTCACCGCGCCCGCGGCCCGCGCGGCCTCATCGAGGTCGATGCGCGAGCGCGAAAGCGGCTTCCTTGTGCGGCACGGTGACGTTGACGCCCGCGAAGCCCGCAAGCCTGCAAGCCCTTCAACGCTTCGTGCAGATCGTTCGCGCGGAATCGGCAGCGGCACATAGGCGCCGTCGATCATGTGCGCCGCGAGCCAATGATCGTGCAGGCGCGGCGACAGCGAATGGGCGACGGGCCAGCCGATCACGCCTGCGATTTTGCCTTTCCGCTGATGCTCATGTGGCGACAATGCCCATGTTCGCGCAGCGCGTCAAGCAGCGGCACCAGCGGCAAGCCCAGGACAGTGAAATAATCCCCTTCGACGCGCTCGAAAAGCTGCGCGCCGCGACCCTCCAGCCGGTAGCAGCCGACGCCTGCCAGAAGCGCCTCGCCTTCCGCGCCAGATAATCGTCGAGGAAACCATCGCTGAAATCGCGCATCCACAGCGTGCGCGGTTTCCACATGCCGCCAGACCGGCGCCGCCTTCCTTGGCCAGGACCAGCGCGCTGATGAGCTCGTGCTTCTTGCCGCGCAAGCGGCGCAGCAGGGTGCGCGGCTTCATCGAGGCTCGCGCATTTGCTGATGAGCTCGCCCTCGAATGCCAGCACCTGATCGGCGCCCAGCACCAGCGCGTCGGGATGCGAGGACGAAATCCGCAGCGCCTTGAGTTCGGCCAGCGCATCGGCGATGTCGCGCAACGGCGCGCCCGCCGCGAGAAGCGTATCCTTCACCGCTTCTTCATCCACATGCGCGGGACGGATATCGAACTCCACGCCCGCATCCTGCAGCACGCGCGCCCGCGACCTCGCTTGCCGAGGCGAGCATGAGCCCGCTCATGGTTCGATATCCTGCCGCTCGGCCAGCAGGTTGAGCACGGCGGCGGCGGTTTCTTCCACCGAGCGGCGCGACACGTCGATCGCGGGCCAGTCCTGCTGTTCGAACAGCTTGCGCGTGGCGGTGACTTCGGCGCGCACATTTTCCAGATCGACATAGCTCGTGTCGCGCACTTCGCCCAGCGTGTTGAGCCGGTTGCGCCGCACCTGCACCAGGCGATCCGGCGATGCCCACAGGCCCACGATCAGGGGCCGCTTCGCACGCAGCAATTGCGGCGGCAGCGGCATGCCCGGCACGATGCGGCACATTGGCCGCGCGCACGCCGCGAATGGCGAGATAAACGCAGGTCGGCGTCTTGGAGGTGCGGCTGGCGCCGGCCAGCACCACTTCCGCATCGTCGAGCGTTTCGAGTGCCTGGCCGTCGTCATGCGGATGGTGAAGTTCAGCGCCTCGATGCGCTGCAGATAGCGCTGGTCGACTTCGTGCTGGCCGCCGGGCCGGTGACTTTCGGCCGCGCCGAGGAATTGGCGCATCACCGCGATGGGCGCTTCGAGCACGTCGTAGGTCGGCACGCCAATCTGTCGCACAATGCGCCAACAAGTCTTTGCGCAGTTCCGGATTGACCAGTGTGAAAAACACAAGCCCCGGTTCTTCGCGGATATGTTCGAGCGCGCGATCCAGTTGGCGTTTGCTGCGCACCAGCGCATAGAAATGCTCGTTGACCGCCACGCCTTCGAATTGCGCCAGTGCCGCGCGCGCGATCGCGTTGAGGGTTTCGCCGGTCGCATCGGAGACCAGATGGACGTGGAATTCCCTGCTCACAAATTCATCCTCAATTCCGCACCCAGTCTGCCCCGGATCATCCACAATGGGGCCGTTGCGGCAAGACAATGTGCATGCAGACTCCCAACCGGCTAACATCCTGGGCACAAACATGCCCCGACCCTTCGTTCCATATGGATTTGCCAAACCCTTGAGCCCAAACGCCTTAAGGCCTAGACAAAACCTGCACACCGAAGCTTCCACAGATAACAGGCCCTACATCATCTTCACCAACTCTTCTTAGGAGTCTTGTTTTGAAGGAAGAGAAGAAAATTGTGAGTGTTCTGAAAGGCGAGGCCGTCTGGCCGCCGCCGGTCTGGCTGATGCGGCAAGCCGGACGCTATCTGCCGGAATATCGGGAGCTGCGAGCCAAGGCCGGGTTCGTTTCTGGGCATGGCGATGACGCCCGAGATCGCGCAGGAGATCACGCTTCAGCCGATCCGCCGGTTTGGCTTCGATGCGGCGATCCTGTTTTCGGACATTCTGGTGGTTCCGATGGCGCTGGGGTTCACCGTGACGTTCGAGGAGGGCAAGGGCCCGAGCGTTTCCCTAGGCGACGAGTGAGGACGGTGAAGGGCTGGAAATGCGTCCCAAGATCTGGGCGGAGAAACTTGGGCCGGTCTATGACAGCATCGGCCTGGTGAAGGGCCAAGCTGGATGGCAAGACGGCGCTGCTGGGTTTTGCGGGCGCGCCCTGGACGCTGGCGACCTATATGGCGAAAGGCGCGGGCAAGGGCTCGGAAGATCAGCGGGCCGCCAAACTGTGGGGCTATCGCGATCCGGAAGGCTTCGCGAAGTTTCTCGACCGTGATCGGGGATTGCGTGGCGTTTCATCTGATCCGGCAGCTCGAAGGCGGGTGCCGATGCTGTGCAGATTTTCGATAGCTGGGCGGGCGGTCTGACCGGCCGAGACTTTCGACGAATGGGTGATCACGCCGACGCGCCGGATCGTGGAGCGGGTGCGAGCGTGTTCATCCGGATGCGCCGATCATCGGGTTTCCGCGGGCGACGACACTTGCAGGCTATGAACGCTATGCGAGGAAACCGGCGTGGACGCGGTTTCGGTGGATACCACAGCGCCGATCAGCTGGGCGCGGGGATCTTGGACTGTGCCGGTGCAGGGCAATCTCGATCCCATTGCGCTGATCGCGGGCGGCAAGGCGCTGGACTGCAGGCGACGGATCGAATTCTCGAAACCATGCGCGGCCGGCCGTTTATCTTCAATCTCGGCCATGGCGTGCTGCCGGAAACGCCGCCCGAGCATGTGGGCGAACGTCTGGTCGGCGCGCGTGACGGAGGCTGGCGCGTGAAACTGGCGGTCGTCCTGTTCAATCTCGGCGGGCCGGATTCGCCCGAGGCAGTCGAGCCGTTCCTGCGCAATCTGTTTTCCGATCCCGCCATCATCGCGCTGCCCGCGTTTGCTGCGCATGCCGCTGGCGCGGTTCATCGCACGGCGGCGCGCGCCGTTGCGCGCGAGATCTATGCGAAGATCGGCGGGCGTTCGCCGATTCTCGAAGAAACCCAGGCGCAGGCCCGCGCGCTGGAAACGGTGTTGCAGCAGCGCGGCCATGAGGCGCGATCCTTCATCGCCATGCGCTGTTGGCAGCCGTTCAGCGAGGACAGCGCGCGCGCGGTGAAGGCGTTTGGCACCGGACAGAATCGTTCTGCTGCCGCTCTATCCGCAGTTCTCCACCACCACGACCGCATCCTCGTTTGGCGCCTGGGCCAGGGCTGCAGCAAAACAGGAATTGACCGCGCCAACATCGCGCATCTGCTGCTATCCGCAGGATGGAGGGCTTTGTTTCGCGCGGTGGCCGAACTGATCCGCGAGGCACTGGGCGAAGCGCAAAGCCGGGCCTCGATTATCGGCTGCTGCTTTCGGCGCATGGCTTGCCGGAGCGCACCATTGCGCGCGGCGATCCCTATCAATGGCAGGTCGAGCAAAGTGCGGCCGCCATTGTGGATGCGTTGGGGATAAGCGGGCTCGATGCGCAGGTCTGCTATCAGAGCCGGGTCGGGCCGCTCGAATGGATCGGGCCCGCAACCGATGCCGAAATCCGGCGCGCGGGCGACGGATGGCAAAGGCGTCATCGTCGCGCCCATCGCGTTTGTTTCGGAACATTCCGAAACGCTGGTCGAGCTCGATATCGAATATGCCCATCTGGCGGCAAGCGCGGGTGTCGCGGATTATTTGCGCGTGCCCACGGTCGGCACGCATGCCGGATTCGTCGAAGGACTGGCCGATCTGGTAGAGCGTTCGGCAGTCACGTGCGGTACGCGGCGCAGACGGACGGATTTGTCCCACCGGCTTTGGCGCCTGCGCGATGGAGATGGCGTGATGATGATGTTTCTTTCCAACAACATTCACTGGATCAAGGCGTTCCACGTCTTCGCGGTGATCGCCTGGATGGCGGGATGCTCTATCTGCCGCGACTGTTCGTCTATCACTCCGAAACCACGCCCGGCTCCGCGGAATCTGCGCGCTTCGTGACATGGAGCAGCGGCTGCTGCAGACCATCATCAATCCTTCGATGATCGCGGTGTGGATCTTCGGACTGACGCTCGCCATCGTCACCGGCGCCTATGAAGACACCTGGCTGCAGATCAAGTTCAGCTTCGTGGTGATCCTGAGCGCCAGCCACGGGGCTTTCGTCAGCTGGGCCAAGAAGTTCGCCCGGGGCGAGAACACCCACAGCGCCCGGTTCTTACCGGCTTTGGAACGAGATTCCCGCCGTTGCTGCTGATCGGCATCCTGATCATGGTTTTGGTGCAACCTTTTGACTAGAAATTAGCCACCCCCTCTTGACCGGCTTTGCATCCGCACCAAATACGGTTATAAGGTTCTGGTTCCCCATCACGCCGAAGTGATCCCCGCGCGGGCAGTTCGCGCCGGGTTCGCAAGCCCAGAAGGGCCAACGCGGCGATCGATCTTGTTAACCGTCGGCAATCCGTGGCCCCGCTCTTTCGGGGGCTCGCGGAGGACGGCAAATCCCTCCCACATGTATCAGGTGCTTTTTCTATGACTGTGCAAGCCGGCCTGCAGGCGATGAAGCTGCAGGATCTGAAATCCAAATCCCCCACCGATCTTCTGGCCTTCGCCGAGGAACTCGAGATCGAGAACGCCTCGTCCATGCGCAAGCAGGACATGCTGTTCGCGATCCTGAAAGAGCTCGCCGAGCGCAATGTGGAGATCACCGGCCAGGGCGTCGTGGAGACCCTGCAGGATGGCTTCGGCTTCCTGCGCTCGCCGGAATCCAATTATCTCGCGGGGCCTGACGACATCTACGTTTCGCCCTCGCAAATCCGCCGCTTCGGTCTTCGCACCGGCGACACGGTCGAAGGCCCGATCCGCGGACCCAAGGACGGCGAGCGCTATTTCGCGCTGCTGAAGGTCTCGACCATCAATTTCGAAGACCCCGAAGCAGATCAAGCACAAGGTCCATTTCGACAATCTGACGCCGCTCTATCCCACGCGCTGGCTGAAGATGGAGCTGGACGACCCGACCATCAAGGACAAGACCGGCCGCGTCATCGACATCGTGGCGCCGCAGGGCATGGGCCAGCGCGCGCTCATCACCGCCCAGCCGCGCACCGGCAAGACCGTGATCCTGCAGAACATCGCCAAGGCGATCTCGCGCCAATCATCCCGAATGCTATCTGATCGTGCTTCTGATCGACGAACGCCCGGAAGAAGTGACCGACATGCAGCGTTCGGTGAAGGGCGAGGTGATTGCCTCGACCTTCGACGAACCGGCGACGCGCCATGTGCAGGTCGCCGAAATGGTGATCGAGAAGGCCAAGCGCCTGGTCGAACACAAGCGCGATGTGGTGATCCTGCTCGATTCCATCACGCGTCTGGGCCGCGCCTACAACACCGTCGTGCCCTCATCGGGCAAGGTGCTGACCGGCGGCGTGGATGCCAATGCGTTGCAGCGCCCCAAGCGCTTCTTCGGTGCGGCGCGCAATATCGAGGAAGGCGGATCGCTCACCATCATCGCGACCGCGCTGATCGATACCGGCAGCCGCATGGACGAAGTGATCTTCGAAGAATTCAAAGGCACCGGCAATTCGGAAATCATTCTGGACCGCAAGGTCGCCGACAAGCGCGTGTTCCCGGCCATCGACATCCTCAAATCCGGCACCCGCAAGGACGAGCTGCTGGTCGACAAGGCCACGCTGGCGAAGATGTATGTGCTGCGCCGCATCCTGGCGCCGATGGGCACGATCGACGCGATCGAATTCCTGCTCGACAAGCTGCGCTCCGCCAAGAACAACGCGGACTTCTTCGACAGCATGAACACGTAAAGCGTTCAGGCGAGCTTCAGTCCGCAGTGTTTCGCGAAATGACGGAAATCGGTGTCGCGCGTGATCAACGCGACATCGTGATCGATGCAGGATTGTGCGATCAGCGTATCGGCGACTTTGGCTTTCAGACTCATGACGCCTGAGAAGGCGGCGCGTTTCTCCGGCGCGCAACCAATACCCTTCCGATATCGCAGTAACTGATAGAATTCGGCCACAGTTTCGCAGCATTGCCTGCTGCGCCAGAGGATCGCTGAGCATTTCGGTTACGACCACCGGCGGCAGCACGATTTCGCCCGCACTGAAACGCAGTCATGGACGAGCTCGTGTCTCGCGGTTCCGCTCGCCCTTGAAATAGGCTGACAGCGAGCTGAGTATCGGCGGCGATCATTCGCGGTCGTAACGCATTTCGTCCAGGGTCATCGAGAATTTCACTTTGCCGCGCAGTTCAAGCGCTCTTTGCTGCGCGCGAGCTGACCGGATTTGGCCAAGGCTGCGCGAACCGTTTCTGTCACGCCGCCGCCGATATATTCCTGCGCGGCCGCGAGATCGGCTTCCAGCACTTCGACGGTGATCTTCCGCATTTCGCCCATACCAGCTGACACTACCATAGTCAAGGCTGGTGATCAAGCTGGGTCATGTTTATCCAGCGTGCTCATGCCCATGCTCGCGCCGGCTCTCGGGGACTTCGCCGCGTTCGGTGATCCAGTCCATCACCGCCAGCAGCACGCCCGAGACCACGAAGGTGACGTGGATGATCACCATCCAGATCAGGTCTTCCTTCGAATAGTCCTTGATGGACATGAAGGCCTTGAGAAGCTGGATCGCCGAGATCGCGACGATGGAGGCGATCAGCTTGAGCTTCATGCCGGAGAAATCGACCTTGCCCATCCAGCTCGGGCGGTCCGGGTGATCGGCGACATCCATCTTGGAGACGAAGTTCTCGTAGCCCGAGAAGATCACCATCAGCAGCAGGTTGGCCGCCAGCGACAGGTCGATCAGGGTGAGGATCAGCACCACCACATTGGTCTCGCCCACCGCGAAAAGGCTGGGGACTGCATCGATGATGTCGTGGAGAAACACCGCCAGCAGGCCCGACAAGCGCCATCACCAGCCCCAGATAGAACGGCGCCATCAGCCAGCGGCTGGCGAACAGCAATGACTCGAAACCCCGTTCCAGCGGCTGACGCGCTCTCATGAACTTTTCCCCATGATTCGACCCGCCGACCTTAGCCTTGGGCCATGCCCCCGGCCAATTGACCCCGGCGGCGGAGGCCGCCAATTGGACGCCCGGCGGCGGAGGCCGCCAATTGACCCCCGAGTAGCAGAGGCGGAAACTGGCGAGCAGCAGAACCGGAAAGGCCAATCCATGACCGAACATCCCGCAGACCGCGCCCAATTCCACGCCATGGCCGAAGGCACCCAGGAAGACTGGATGAAGATCGGCATGGCCGCGATGCAGTTCAACACGCGGGCTGGCCGACCGCGTGCTGACCCATCTGAAACTGCTCGAAGGCGATTGCGGCGGCTTCGCCGTGGACCGCATGGAACATTCGCTGCAATCGGCGAGCTCGCCCATCGCGACGGGATGGACGAGGAATATGTCGTCTGCGCGCTGCTGCACGATATCGGCGACACGCTCGCCTCGCACAATCACGCCGAGCTTGCGGCGACCATGCTCAAGCCCTTCGTCTCGGAAGAGAACTGCTGGATGCTGCAGCATCACGGCATCTTCCAGGGCTATTATTTCTTCCACTATCTCGGGCTCGACCGGAACATGCGCGACCAATTCCGCGGCCATCCGAATTTCGAGCGCACCGCGATGTTCTGCGCGCGCCACGACCAGAATGCGTTCGATCCGAAATACGACACCATGCCGCTCGAAGCCTTCGTGCCGATGGTGCAGCGCGTGATGGCCAAGCCCAAGCGCAGCATCTATCTGCGCGACGCGGCGAAGGAAGCCGCCGAATAAATCACGGCAGCAAATATCGTTGCACCCGTTGTTTGCCGCGAATGCAGCGCTTCGTGCGCGGCGCGCGCATCGGCCAGTTTGAAACGCTGGTTGATCTCGACCTTCACCACGCCCTTCGCAATCACAGCGAACAGATCGTCCGCCGTTTCCTGCAATTCGGTGCGGGTGGCGATGTAATGGCCCAGCGTGGGGCGCGTGAGATAAAGCGAACCTTTCATGCTCAAAATGCCCGGATCGAAAGCCGGCACCGCGCCGGATGAATTGCCGAAGCTCACCATCATGCCGCGCGGGCGAGGCAATCGAGCGAACCGCTCCATGTATCCTTGCCGACGGAATCGTAAACCACCGGCACGCCGCCGCCCGCGATCTCGCGCACGCGATCGACCCATTTGTCGGTTCGGAGATTGAGCACATGGTCGCAGCCATGGCTTCTTGCGAGCGCGATTTTTTCTTCCGAGCCCACCGTGCCGATCACGGTTGCGCCCAGATGTTTGGCCCATTGGCCGGCGATCAGGCCCACGCCGCCGGCGGCGGAATGAAAAAGGATCGTCTGTCCCGGCTTCACGGGATAGGTGCGCTTCAGCAGATATTGCGCCGTCATGCCTTTCAGCATCGCGGCGGCAGCGGCTTCATCCGAAACCGAAGCGGGCAGTTTGACGAGACGTTCGGCAGGAACATTGTGCCGCTTGCGCATAGGCCCCGATGGGGCCACCGCAATAACCGACACGCTCGCCAATCTAAAATCCGCCGACGCCTTCGCCGAGCGCCTCCACTGTTCCTGCGGCTTCCATGCCGAGGCCGGACGGCAGCGCCACCGGATAGAGGCCGGAGCGATGATAGGTGTCGATGAAATTGACGCCGATGGCTGTGTGATGCACGCGGATCTGGCCGCGGCCCGGCGCGGGCAATTCGATGTCCTGCAGTTCCAGAACATCTGGGCCGCCTGTCTTCTCGAACCGGATCGCTTTCATTTTGGCCTCGTTTTCGGTTCCGTTCCGACAGGCTATAGGATGGCGGACGGAAGGGGCAAACCGTGATCGTGATCCTCGACAATCTGCTCGATGCGGCCGAAGCAGCGCGCGTGCGCGACGTGTTGCGCGCCGCGCAATGGCAGGATGGCGCCAAGACCGCCGGCTGGCACGCGCGCACGGTGAAGGCCAACGAACAGGCCGGTGGTGCCGATGTGGAAGCCGCGCGTCGCATCGTTGCCGATGCGTTGGGGAAGAACGAGCGCTTCCGCGCCGCCGCCATGCCGCGCAACCTCTCCACCATCATGTTCAGCCGTTACAAGCCGGGCATGGAATACGGTACGCATGTGGACGATGCGCTGATGCCGGTTGCGGGCGCGCGCATCCGCACCGATCTGGCGGTGACGGTTTTTCTGAGCGAACTCGATTCCTATGCGGGCGGCGGGCTTTCCATTCCCGGTTCGCATGACAGCGGCATCCGTCTTGCTCCGGGAAGTGCGGTCCTCTACCCGGCGACATCGCTGCACCGCGTGATCCCGGTGGAAGCAGGGGAGCGGCTCGCCGCGATCTTCTGGGTGCAGAGCGTGGTGCGCGATGAGGCGGCCCGCGAAACCCTGTTCGACCTTGCCCGCGCCCGCCGGATGATCTTCGAAAAGGAAGGCAAATCGGCCGCCTTCGACCTGATTGCCAAAAGCCACGCCAACCTGTTGCGGCGCTGGGCGGAGGTCTAAGTCCATGCCGCTTACAGTGTTGATACGTCGAAAATATACGAGCTTGTTTTGACTGACTCTTCTTATTTGGCCCGGTTCTTGCGAATATCGTAGCAGAAGTCATCGTTATGAAAGCAAAACCAACATGAAGTCTCTTTCCCGCCTCGCGCTAGGTTTGATGGTGGCCCCGCTCTTTGCAGGTGCTGCGATGGCCAATCTGGTCGCCAATGGCGATTTTGAAGGTTCGGGCGGCTTTTCGAGCGGCTACACGTCGGTCACGAACAATGTCGGTAATTGCGTGCCGCCGGGCGTCTATACGGTGGGCAACAACCCCAGCCAGTGCCATTCCTCCTGGGTGAGTTACGGCCCGCACAGCGGCGAGAATCAGCTGATCGTCAACGGCGCCGACCTGCCTTCCGGCGGCGCGGGTCTGGCGGTCTATATATCTGATCCCGTGGGTGTTGTTTCGGGCGGCCTCTATCACCTGTCGATCTTTGGCGCTTCCAGCTACAGCATCAGCCCTGCCGATCTGGACATCCAGATCAACGGCGTTTCGGTCGGCAATTTCCAGTTGAGCGGCACGCCCAGCGATTGGACCGAATTCACCTTCGATTGGAGTGCGGATTCGGCGAGCGCTGTGATCTCGATCTATGATCTCGACGAAGATTTTAATGGCAACGATTTCAGCCTCGACGACGTTTCGCTCAACGCCGCGGACGTGCCGGCTCCCGAACCGATGACGCTTTCGCTTCTGGGTGCGGGTCTTGCAGGTCTCGGCCTGCGTCGCCGCCGTCGCGCCTAAACAACAACGCTTAAAAAAATCGCGCCCGCAGAAATGCGTGGCGCGATTTTTTATGTTCAGCTCAGATGCTGGCGGAAGAAGGTCGAGGTGCGGCCGTTGGCGAGGTCGGCGCAGGCTTTGTCGTAATGCTCGCCGCCTTCGCGGGCGAACGCATGGTCCATCTCGGGATAGACATGGATCGTGACGAGCGGGTTTGATTTCAGGCCATCGACGATCTGCTTTTGCGCATCAGGCGGCACGAACTGATCTTTCGCCGCGATGTGCAGCAGCAGCGGTTTTTTGATCGCCCCGGCTTCGGCGAGCCTGGTCTGGATGTTCACGCCATAATAGCCGACCGATGCATCGCTATCGGTGCGCGCGGCCGCGAGATAGGCGAGCAATCCGCCCAGGCAATATCCAACCGCACCCACCTTGCCGGTGCAGCCCTGCGTGCCGCGCAACTGGGTGATGGCGGCCTGAATGTCTTTCACGCCCGCATCGGCATCGAATTTGTTCATCAGCGCGAAGGCCTGATCCCATTCGGCCTTGGTCTTGTCGGTGAGCTGAACGCCGGGCTGGATGCGCCAGAACAGATCGGGACACAGCGCGAGATATCCGCGCGCGGCCAAGCCATCGGCCACGCCGCGCATCACCGCGTTGACGCCGAAAATCTCCTGGATCACCACCACGCCGGGGCCGCTGCCCGCGCTGGGGGTGGAGAGATAGCCCGAGAAAGCCCCATCGGGGCCGTTGATCGTGATGTCCCTGCCCGTCATCCGTCTCCCCAAATCTGGCTTTGACTGAAATCAAAGCACAGAAGCGGGGGGCGGCAATACCCTTATCGGCTTGCGATCAGGCCTGGCCTTGCGGCCGTGCCGGAAGCTGCAGCGATTGCGAAAGCTGCACGGCGTTGACGATGGGCTGCGAGCAGGTGTTGCGCACGCAGATATAGGCGGTGGGCTGGCCGTTCTGCATCGTCTTGCCGTGGGCCGGATGGCCTTCGGGCAAAACATCTTCCGGATCGACCACCATCAGGGTGCGGTGCGTGATGCTGCGGCCGTGGACGGCGGCGAGCAGTTCCTGCGTCTTGGCATGACCCTTCGGGCCGACGATGACGATCTGCAAACCCGTCATGATCGTTTCGAGCCCGTTGAGGAAAGCCGCCATCGAGGCAAACGCGCGGCCGAGTTCGCCCGAGATAGGCCTGCGACCAACGCATTGGAACGATCGCGATAGGCGATGTCGGCGGTGGCAAAATAGAGTTTCGCAAGCACGGTGAGCATGGTGCCGTTGGCGCGAGGGAACCGCCTGGTCGAACGCAGTGCGCGCGCGGAAGAACAGCGTTTCGGAATCGTCGCCGGTCTGGAAATAGCCGCCGTTCTGCATGATCCCAGAAATGCTCGTTCATCACGCGCGTCCACGCCTTGGCGCGATCGAGGAAGCGTTCGTCCTGCGTCACTTCCCATAGCGCCAGCGCCGCGTTGCGCCATATGCGCGTAATCGTCGGCGAAAGCCGGTGTGATGGCGTTTGCCGTCGCGCCAGGAATGGATACAGCCGGTTGCCGTCGCCCATCGCCTTGACGATGAAATCGAACGCTTTCACGCCCGCATCGATCCAGTCGCGGCGGTTGAAAGCGGCGCCTGCATGGGCGAGCGCTGCGATCATCATGCCGTTCCAATCGGCCAGCACCTTGTCGTCGCGCAATGGCGCGCACGCGCTTGGCGCGGGCGGCGCAGCAGCAATTCGCGCTGCTTCTTGAACAGGGCTTCATCGGCATCGGGAAGCGGATAGACCGAGCCGCCGATGCGATGCAGGATGTTCTTGCCTTCCCAATTGCCTTCGCGGCGCACGTTGTAGACCTGCTTGAAGCGCTGGGAGAAGGTGCCTGCGAGTGCGGCATCGATTTCCGGCTTCGGTCCAGACGATAATATTTGCCTTCCTCGCCTTCGGAATCGGCATCGAAGCTGGAGGCGAAGCGCATCGCCCACCTTCATGTCGCGCAGCACCCAGCCGATCGTTTCCTCGATGCGGTCGCGATAGAGCGGGTTTCGGTTCTGCTGCCACACCAGCGTCAGCACATCGACGAGCTGCGCATTGTCGTAAAGCATCTTCTCGAAATGCGGCACGAGCCAGCGCTCGTCGGTCGCATAACGCGCGAAGCCGCCGCCGACATGATCGTAGATGCCGCCCATGCACATATTGTCGAGCGAGGTCTGCACGAGCTGGAAGAATTGCGCCGCACCCGTGCGCAAGATAGGCGCGCCACATCAGTTCGAGCGAGGTGGTGGTGGGGAATTTCGGCGCGCCGGTGAGGCCGCCATAAAAGATATCGAAGCGCTGCGCGATATGGATCGCCGAGACATCGAGCACCAGCGGATTGAGATCGCCGCGCGTGTCGCGCGCCCAGATATTGGCGAGCGATTGCTGCACGCGCGCGATGGTGTTGGCCACGGGCTCGGGCTGCTCGCGATAGATGCGGGCGACTTCCTGCAGCACGCTTTTGAACGCGGGCTGGCCGAAGCGTTCTTCCTTCGGAAAATAGGTGCCGGCGAAAGAACGGCTCGCCCTTGGGCGTGAGGAACATGGTGAGCGGCCAGCCGCCCTGCGTGCCCATGGTCTGGGCCGCGGTCTGATAGAGCTGGTCGATATCGGGGCGTTCCTCGCGGTCGACCTTCACGTTGACGAACAGCTCGTTCATCAGCGCCGCGGTTTCGGCATCGGCGAAGCTCTCGTGGTTCATCACATGGCACCAGTGGCACGCGGTGTAGCCGACGGAGAGCAGGATCGGCTTGTTCTGGGCCTCGGCCTCGGCGAGGCATCCGGCCCCCAGGGGCGCCAGTGCGACCGGATTGTCCTGGTGGAGCAGAAGATAGGGGCTTGTTTCCTGGGCGAGTTGATTGTTGCTCATGTGTCGGCTTTCCGGTATGTCCCTGAGGTGGCCGATTGCGGCTTGTGGTCCGCGGCCTTAGCTTCCTTTAGCGCGGGGCCAAGGGGCCGAACAAGCGCGCGAACGAACCGCAGGAACAAGCGATGAAGATCAACGTCGAAATGGACATGACGCCGGAAGAGGCCCGCAAGATGATGGGCCTGCCCGATGTCTCGCACCTGCAGGACAAGATGCTGGCGGAGATGGAGCGGCGCATGAAGGCCGCGATGGATACCTCCGATCCCGAGGCCATGATGCGGGCCTGGATGCCGATGGGCGGACAGGCCTTCGAGCAATTCCAGAAATTCCTGTGGGACAGCGCCAAGATGGCGACAGCGGCACGCGGAAAGACGCGAAATAGCGCTTCCATGGCTGCGCGCCGACACGATCTTCGCCCTTTCGACTGCGCCAGGGCCGCAGCGGCGTGGCGATCGTCCGCGTCTCGGGGCCGGATGCGGGCGCAGCGCTTGAAACCTTGAGCGGCGAACGGCAAGGCCCAAGCCGCGCACAGCCGCGCTTGCGCCGTTTGCGCGATGCGGCGGACGGCGAGATCGACCAGGCGCTGGTGCTGTGGTTCGAGGCCCCGGCCAGCTTCACCGGCGAGGATAGCGGCCGAATTTCATATCCACGGGGGCCGCGCCATTGTGGAGGCTATGCTTGCGCGCATTGTCCCGCAATCCCGCGCCTGCGCCCCGCCGAACCCGGCGAGTTCACCCGCCGCGCGGTCGAGAACGGCAAGCTCGACCTCACCCGCGCCGAAGCGCTGGCCGACCTGATCGATGCCGAAACCGAGGCCCAGCGGCGGCAGGCGCTGCGCCAGTATGACGGCGCGCTCTACGAGCTCTATGAAGACTGGCGCGCCCGCCTGATCGCGGGCGCGCCGCATGGGCGGAAGCCGCCATCGACTTCGCCGACGAGGAAATCCCCGAGGACGTCTTTGGCCGGGCCCGAACACTGATCGGTGAAATTCCGGCGGAAATTCAAGCTCATCTGAACGACGCCATCGCGGGGAGCTGGTCGGGACGGTGTTCACTTAACAGTGATCGGAAAACCGAACGCTGGTAAAAGTTCACTGGTGAATGCGCTGGCCAGGCGCGATGTCGCCATCGTTTCCGAAACCGCCGGCACCACCCGGGACGTGATCGAGGTGCGTCTCGATCTGGGCGGATATCTGGTGACCCTGGCCGACACGGCGGGCCTGCGCGACACCGCCGATGCCATCGAGCAGCGAAGGCGTCCGCCGGGCACTGGCCCGCGCCGAAGCCGCCGATCTGGTGATCCTGCTGCAGGACGGCACGGCAGCAGATCAAGCTGCAGATTCGCCGGCGCCGATCTGGTGGTCTGGAACAAGGCCGACCTGCCCTGGCCCGAGGCTCGCGATGGCTTGCGGCTTTCGCTCAAAACCGGCGAAGGGCTCGACGCGCTGATCGCGGCCCTGACCGCAAAGGTCGCCAAAAAGCTGGAATCGCCCGCCGAGGCCCCGCCGCATCACCCGCGCCCGCCACCGCCATGCGCTGGAAGAAGCAGCCAGTTCGCTCTGCCCGCGCGCAAGCCGCCACCGAATCCGAACTGATGGCCGAGGACGTGCGCCTTGCGATGCGCGCCATCGGCCGCATCACCGGCAAGGTCGATGTGGAAGACCTGCTCGATGTGATCTTCCGCGATTTCTGCATCGGCAAGTGAAGCAGTGGTCATCGCATGCGGGAGCCTATAAGAAGCAGCCCGAATTTCGCGGGGCAACATGGCGAGCATCGTCGCGCTGATCGATTACGGCTCGGGCAATCTGCGCTCGGCGGAAAAGGCGCTTGCGCGCGCCGCGAGCGAAGACGCGACCGGGCATGAGATCATTGTCACCGACAAGCCCGATGTTGTGGCGGGCGCAGAACGCATTGTGTTGCCGGGCGTGGGCGCGTTTGCCGATTGCATGAGCGGGCTTTCGAAACTGCCCGGAATGATCGATGCGCTAAACGATGCGGTGATCGCGAAAGGCCGGCCATTCCTCGGCATCTGCGTGGGCATGCAGTTGATGGCGCGGGTGGGGCGCGAATTCGGCGACACGGCCGGGGCTTGGCTGGATCGATGGCGAAGTGGTGCGGCTCACGCCTTCCGATGCTGCGCTCAAGATTCCGCATATGGGGTGGAACGGGCTTGGCGTTGTTCGCGCTTGCACGCATTGACCGCAAGGCCTGCCGCCGGATGCTCATGCTTACTTCGTGCATTCTTTCGAAATGCGCGCGAAGCGATCCCGCGCAACGTCATCGCGCGCACGGATTATGGCGGGCCGGTCACCGCGATCGTCGGGCGCGACAATATCGTGGGCACGCAATTCCATCCCGAGAAGAGCCAGGCGGTGGGTTTGGCGCTGCTCGGCAATTTCCTGAAGTGGCGGCCATGATCCTGTTTCCCGCGATCGATCTGAAAGACGGCCAATGCGTGCGCCTCAAGCGCGGCGCGATGGACGAGGCGACCGTGTTCAACGACAGCCCGGCGGACCAGGCGCGCGCCTTCGCCGAGGCAGGCTTCGCGTGGCTGCATTGCGTGGACCTGAACGGGGCCTTCGAGGGGCGCTCGGTCAACGCCGAGGCGATCCGGGCTATCCGTAATGCTATAACATTACCTATCCAATTGGGTGGCGGCTTGCGGGATATGGCCGGGATCGAGGGCTGGCTGGCGGCGGGGATTACCCGGGTGATCCTGGGAACGGCGGCTTTGCGCAATCCGGCGCTGGTGAAAGAGGCCGCAAAGGCTCATCCCGGGCGGATCGCGGTCGGCATCGATGCGCGCGATGGCAAGGTGGCGGTGGAAGGCTGGGCCGAAACCTCCACCCTGGAGGCCGCCGATCTGGCGCGACGGTTTGAGGATGCGGGCGTCGCCGCGATCATCTTCACCGACATCGCGCGGGACGGAATGCTGCAGGGCGTGAATGTGGAGGCGACGGCCGCGCTTTCGCGCGCGGTTCGCATTCCGGTGATCGCTTCGGGCGGCGTGGCCGGGTATCGAGGATGTTGCAGCGCTTGTTGCAGCAAAGGCCCGCAACATCGAAGGCGTGGTGATCGGGCGCGCGCTTTATGACGGCCGCATCGATGTGGCCGAAGCGCTGAAGCTGGCGAAGGCGGCATAAGCAGAACCGATACGGCCTTACGCACCATAACTCTGGCATGGCCTCGCGACTTGTCGAGTGATTCTCACCTCCCCCTTGTGGGAGGTCGAAATCTTGGACACAGCGACCGAGAATTTCGGATGGCGCTTCGCTTTGCTTGCGGCAATGGCAGCGGCGCCCACCTGGATCGCTCCGCATCTCCGCCTGCCATGACAGGGAGGTGAAATTATGTCCGGCTCAACCTTCTGCAAATCTCGTCGAGCTGCTCGAGCGTCTTGTAGCGGATCTTCACTTCGCCGCCCTTCGCCTCGCCGCGGTGATGGATTTCGACTTGCAGACCCAGCTTGTCGGCAAGCTGCTTTTCCAGCGCCGCCGTATCAGCATCCTTTTCGAAGCCATTTCTCTGGATGGCTTTCTTGATTTTGTCCGAACGCTGTTCGGCTTCGCGTACATTGAGCGCGGATTCGACAATCGCCCTGGCGCGGGCCTCTGCATCGGGCGCGCCGATCAGGGTGCGGGCGTGGCCGGCGGTGAGCTGGCCTTCGCGGATCATCGCTCTTCACGGAATCCGGCAGGCGCAGCAGGCGCACTGTGTTGGCCACATGGCTGCGGCTCTTGCCGACTTCCTTGGCGATCTGTTCCTGGGTGTAGTTGAAGCGATCGATCAGCTCGTGATAGGCGGACGCTTCCTCGATCGCATTGAGATCCTCGCGCTGCACGTTTTCGACGATGGCGAGTTCGAAGGCTTCCGAATCCTCCATCTCGCGGATGACCACCGGCACGTCATGCAGCTTGGCGCGTTGCGCCGCGCGCCAGCGCCGCTCGCCCGCCACGATCTCGAAACTGTCGCTCACGCCCTTGATGGGGCGCACGAGAATCGGTTGAAGGATTCCCTTTTCGCGGATGGAGTTCGCGAGATCTTCCAGTTCGGCTTCGGCGAAATTCTTGCGCGGCTGGTTCGGATTCGGTTTGAGAAACGCGACCGGCAATCGTGCGCGTGGTTTTCGCTTCCGCGCGCGCAGGCGTCACGTCATCGCCGATGAGTGCGGAGAGGCCGCGTCCCAAACCGGATCGTCTTGCTTCGGCCATCATGCTGCAACCCGCCCCTGTTCGCGCTGGATGAGTTCGCCGGCAAGCTTGATGTAGGCCTGGCTGCCGGGACATTTGAGATCGTAGATCAGCGCGGGCAAGCCGTGGCTCGGCGCTTCGGAGATGCGCACATTGCGCGGAATGACTGTTTTATAGACCTTTTCGCCCATATGCGCCGCGCACGTCGGCCGCCACCTGATCCGACAATCTGTTTCGCTTGTCGTACATGGTGAGTACGATGCCCTGCACTTCCAGCTGCGGATTGAGATCCGGCGCGCACGCGCTCGATTGTCTTCAGCAATTGCGTGAGGCCTTCGAGCGCGAAGAATTCGCATTGCAGCGGCACCAGCACCGCATCGGCGGCGGCCATCGCATTGACGGTGAGAAGCGTGAGCGAGGGCGGGCAATCGATCAGCACATAGGCGAAATTCTGTTCGTCGCTTTCGCGCGAACTGTCGCGAGCGCATCCTTCAGACGATAATTGCGCCGCTCCATGTCGATGAGTTCGAGTTCGGCACCGGAAAGATCGACGGTGGAGGGCACGATGGAAAGACGCGGCACTTTGGTGGGCGTCACCGCATCGGCAAGCGGCGCGCCGCCCAGCAGCACGTCATAGATCGTCACCTTGCGGTCGGCGTGGTCGATGCCAAGTCCGGTGGAGGCGTTTCCTTGCGGGTCGATGTCGATCAGCAGGGTCGGCTTGCCGATTGCCGCAAGTGCCGTGGCCAGATTGATCGCGGTCGTGGTTTTGCCGACGCCGCCCTTCTGGTTGGCGACGACCATCACGCGCGGTTTGCGGGCATCAGGCCGGGACAAACGGGCGACCAGATTGGACATGGGCGAGCTTTCGGATCTCCACGATCATGCCGGGGCCGGACCGAGAGGGGTGCCTGTGGATATCCATCTTCCAAGATTTTGTGGCTTCCTGCAACTCAGCCTCTACATCTTGTCCTTTTAGGAGCAAATTCACGGTATTGGCTTTCTGAAAGCAGCTGGCATAGGACAGGAGAAGCTCCAAAGGCGCGCAGGCCCGGGCGGTGACGGCATCAAAGCCTTCCCGGCCTGCCTCTTCAATCCGGGTATTGCGGATATCCACCTCTACCTGAAGGACGCTGGCAGCTTCGGCCAGAAACCTGCACTTCTTTGCGGTGGCTTCATAAAGCGAAACCCGTACCCTGGGCCGCATTGCTGCAAGGACCAGCGCCGGAAACCCTGCCCCGCTGCCCAGATCGACCAGCTTTTTCGCATCTTCCGGGATGAAAGGCGCCAATTGGGCGCTATCCCAGACATGGCGCTGCCAGACGTCGGGCAGCGAGGCCCTGGAGACCATGTTTTGACGGGCATTCCAATTGATCAGCAGCGCCACATAGGCCTCAAGCCGGGCCAATGTTTCATGTGAAACATTGCTGGCCTCGGCGAATTCGCGAACGCCGAACGCCTCAGGCAACCGCCCGCTCCTTGGCCCGGGCCCGAACATGAGCGAGCACGAGGGTCAATGCCGCGGGTGTCACGCCGTCTATCCGGGCAGCCTGCCCCAACGTCGCCGGGCGAATGCGGCCCAGCTTCTGGGCGGCTTCGGTCGAAAGGCCATTAATGGCGGTATAATCGAGCGTTTCCGGCAGGCTCAGGGATTCATCCCGGCGAAACGCCAGGATGTCGGCCTCCTGGCGGCCCATATAGCCGGCATAGAGCGCGTCGATCTCAAGCTGTTCGGCGATGGCGGGCGAAATGGCTGCCAATTCCGGCCAGATTCGCGCAACATCGGCAAAACCCACATCCGGCAAGCCCATCAGGTCGTGAGCCGAACGACGGGCGCCATCGAGGCGAACCTGAAGCCCATGCTTCTGGGCTTCGTTGGGGGTAATTCCAAGGGCGCGAACTTGGGCCCTGCCGTCGGCCAGAGCGTGCGGATTTCGCGGCGAATGCCATGCTTCGCTCCGAACCTATGCAGCCCGCGGCCTCGCCCAAGGCGGTCAACCGCTGGTCCGCATTGTCGGCCCGCAGGCTCAGGCGGTATTCGGCCCGCGAAGTGAACATGCGATAGGGCTCGCTCACGCCCTTGGTCACCAGGTCGTCGATCATCACGCCGATATAGGCCGATGCCCGGTCGAGGATGATGGGGTCGTTCCCGCCTGCCCCGCGCGCCGCATTCAGCCCGGCCATCAGCCCTTGGGCGGCGGCTTCCTCATAACCGGTGGTGCCGTTGATCTGGCCCGCCAGATAAAGACCCGGAATGGCCTTGGTTTCGAGCGAGGGCTTCAATTCCCGCGGATCGACATAATCGTATTCGATGGCATAGCCGGGCCGCAGCACGCGGACCTTCTCCAGCCCGGGGATCGTGGCCAGCAGCGCATGTTGAACATCTTCGGGCAGCGAGGTGGAGATGCCGTTGGGATAGATGGTGTCGTCGTCCAGCCCTTCCGGCTCCAGGAATATCTGGTGGCCGTCGCGGGCGGCGAAGCGCACCACCTTGTCCTCGATGGAGGGGCAATAGCGCGGGCCCGTGCCCTCGATCTGGCCGGAATAGATTGGCGCGCGATCGAGATTGGCCCGGATGATGGCGTGGGTGGCTTCTGTCGTCCGCGTGATGTGGCAGGCGATCTGGGGCGTTTCGATGCGCTGGGTCAGGAAGGAAAACGGGACAGGCGGATCATCGCCGAGCTGGCGCTCCAGCGCGTCCCAATCGATGGTTTTGCCGTCGAGCCGTGGCGGCGTGCCGGTTTTCAACCGGCCCATGCGCAGACCCGAGCCATAAAGCCGTTCCGCCAGACCAACAGAGGGAGCTTCGACATTGCCGCTGGCAATAGCGTCGCCATTGTTTTTGGCGCGGCCGGCCGGGATTTTGGTTTCGCCGATATGGATGAGACCGCGCAGGAAAGTGCCGGTGGTGAGCACCACGGCTCCTGCTGCAAAGCGCTGTCCATCGGCGGCAATCACCCCCGTAACCCGGCCATCGGTCAGGATAAGGTCTTCCGCTGCCGAGGCATGGATTGTCAGATTGGCGATTTCGCCAAGCGCTGCCTGCATCGCGGCCTTGTAGAGCTTGCGGTCTGCCTGGGCCCGGGGGCCGCGCACGGCCGGGCCCTTGCGCTGGTTGAGAACGCGAAACTGGATGCCGCCGGCATCGGCCACCCGGCCCATCAGGCCGTCCAGCGCATCGATCTCGCGCACCAGATGCCCCTTGCCCACCCCGCCAATGGCCGGATTGCAGGACATTTCGCCGATCGTCTCGCGCTTGTGCGTGAGCAGCAGCGTCTTGGCGCCAAAGCGTGCGGAAGCCGCCGCGGCCTCGCAGCCTGCATGCCCGCCGCCAATGACGATGACATCGAATTTCATGCGGCGTCGTTTAGGCGTGAAGGCGAGCCTTCGCAAGGCGCTGATGTTTCATGTGAAACAATAGCTGCGACCTAAGCTATGCTGCACTGCAGCATAAACGCTGTGCGATTATTTCGGGCAACCTGCATTGCCGGCGAAGGGCGCAATAACCAGCCGCTGACCGCCGACAGCAATATCCTCCAACACCCTGGCCGCTGGCGGAACGAGTTTGAATTGCCCGCTTTCCATCGCGTGCAGCATCCCGGGACATGACAGGGATGTACCCACCTGCCCCACGCCTTTCCACGATCCATCGGCTTGCTGCGCAAACAGAACGGCCTGATACCCCTTATCCGAAACGATCAGGATGTCTTCGCGTCCGTCGTTGTTGGCATCGAGCAGGAATCCGTCGCAGCGTTGCGATGCCTGGGTGAGACAGGTCGGTATCGCAAACGGGTCGCGTGCTCCGCTCCAGCTTCCGTGTTTCACAAAGCTTTCCGGCAACGTCCGGCCTTTCGGATAGACGGCAATGTTGTCCACGACATCGGCTATGCCGCCGCCGACCTCGAATTCGAATTTCGATTTGAATGTCGCGTCAACAACACGACGAACGTAAGGCGCATCCTGTCCCGACCAGTTGCGAAGTTTTTCCAATGCCGCCTTGCCGAACCGTCCACCTTCCCAGCGCAAGAACGCATAATCGAATTTGCGCGGCGCGGTTTTGCCCGTTTCAAGCCGCGTCATCTGACTGGCGACGGAAATGCGCGAGGGATCGGCGATGGGCGAGAAATAGGAAAAGAGCACCGCAAGGCCAAGCAACGCCACAGCGAAATTGCTCGCTTCGACAAACTTGAGCCAAAGGCCGCTGCGAAAAACCGCGATGGCATAACCGCAGGCATAGCCGAGCGCGATGATAACGCAGGCTGCAAGTGCAATCCGGTCCACGCTCCAGCCATATTGCAACACCCGAAGAACGAGTGCGTAAGCCGCAAGCGCCGCAAGCGGAATCAGCATCAGGGCAGCCGCAGATCCGGCATAGCGGAACGGGCGCGCTACGATGCGATCTTCCGTACCGTCCTGATAGGTCGCGTTGATCAGGATGATGAGGGTAGCCGCCGCCACCAACAGCAGCGATGCGGCCCTGCGCGTCTGCCATAGCGGCGCCAGTCCGGTGAACAGAAGCGCGCCGAGAAAAGCGATGGCAATGGCCGCCATCAGCGGCAGGAGCCACGACAAAAGAACAAGCGCGAGCGTGCGCATACCGCGCACCAGCGAGGGTCGCACATCGGCCAGATGCAGAGCACCTGCCACAGCCAATGCGGACACGGGAATAGCGAACCAGCGATGTTCGATCAGCTTTTCAAAGAAATCGAGTTTGACGAGGTTGAACAGCCCCGCGCCCAGCCACAGCAGACCCCAGAACACAACGACAAACGCAAGCGCAAGTGCGAGCTGCACGCCGAGCTTCCACGACACATCGAAATGGGTGGGGTAGGTCGCCCGGAATCGCCGGTCGTGATCGCCACCCGCAATCAGCGCATGCGCGATAAACAACATCGCGCCGGTTCCCACGAAAAGCTTGGGATCGGGAATGATGCGCGGCACGGCCTGCTGACCGGCCCACTCAAAAGGCCAGCCGCGCCAGATATCGTACCAGCCGAGGAAGGCGACCAGCACGGTGCCGCCGGCAATCCACCACACAAGCGTGCGTGGCCGCAGATTGCCGACACTGAGAATGAATCCCAGCGGCGAGGCGAGCGCCACGAAGAGGAGGGGCGCGAAAATCTGGCCGTTGGTGGCGGGCCAGACTTTTGCGTCCGCTGCCAGATACAAAAGATAAAGCGCGAGCCCTTGAACAATGCCTGCCGAGAGCCGGGCAGCGATAAGGCCTTTGGCCGGCGCAATGTCGCGCTCAGATATATCCATTCATCATTTCCCGTGCGCAGCGGAAATCATGCCCTAACGCTGTCACTTGCTTCCGCGCGGCCATTTCCAACCGGTGTAGACGCAATCCGCGATGCCTTTCACGGCCTTCTCGTCGTCCATCAGCGCGGGTACAATATGATTAAAAAGGAGGCCCGCTGAAAACTTGAGCAACACATATCGGGTTTGGCCAGCTGCAAGCGTTACGCTGAGATCATATTCGGCTTCGGTGTCGGAGCTGATTTTATGGTCTCCGGCCGGTAGGTCGACATAGAAAAAGCCCAGGGTCAATGCAGAGCCCACCACGTTTCCATCGACCTTCACATCCGGCTCGAAACCGTCACCGTACAGGTTCATCGGCCGATAGAAGTAAATGCGGCCCGAATCCGCGGCCACGGGTGCGATGGTATTTTGCATATCGGAATATCTATGACCCGAAGCGCAAGCCACCAGAACCGGCAGAACAGCACACACCAACGCTGCGCGAATCCATTTTTCCATGTACCCCATTTCCATTGCCCTCCTTGAAAAATCGGGTTGTCGAGACTTGCCAACGTGGTGGTGCGAATGATTTTGCAACGAAGCGCCCATCAGGTGGGCGATCAAATCAAAGGCCCGCCGAAATGAAGTGGTGCCCAGCGCGGCCAAAACTCGCAATTTTTCGAGATGCACAAGACGCCTCCGCCAAGTGCAATGTACCTCTTCAGAAGAGTGCTGCAAGCATTGATCGAATACCGGCGAAGGCCGGATCAGCATAGAGGCGAAGCGTTCTAGTTGTCATCCATCTTCAGCGCGGCGATGAAGGCTTCCTGCGGGATGTCCACCTTGCCGAACTGGCGCATCTTCTTCTTGCCCTCTTTCTGCTTGTCGAGGAGCTTGCGCTTGCGGGAGATGTCGCCGCCATAGCATTTGGCGGTCACGTCCTTGCGCATGGCGCTGATGGTTTCGCGCGCGATGATCTTGCCGCCGATGGCCGCCTGAATCGGAATCTGCGAACAGGTGGCGCGGGATCAGCTCCTTCAGCTTCTCGCACATGGCGCGGCCGCGGCTTTCGGCGCGCGTGCGGTTGACGATCATGGACAGCGCATCCACCGGATCGCCATTGACCAGGATCGACATCTTGACGAGATCGCCTTCCTCATAATCCTCGATGTGATAATCGAAGCTGGCATAGCCGCGGCTCACCGATTTCAGCCGGTCGTAGAAATCGAACACCACTTCGTTGAGCGGCAGCTGGTAGATCACCATGGCGCGCGCGCCGGCATAGGTGAGTTCGATCTGGCGGCCGCGGCGGTCCTCGCAGAGCTTCAGCACCGCGCCCAGATATTCGTCGGGCACGAAGATGGTGGCCTTGATCCACGGCTCCTCGATGAATCTTGATGCGCGTGACATCGGGCATGTCGGCGGGATTGTGCAGCTCCTTCATCGTGCCGTCGTTCAGATGCATGCGGTAGATGACGCTGGGCGCGGTGGTGATGAGATCGAGATTGAATTCGCGCTCCAGCCGCTCGCGGATGATTTCCAGATGCAGCAGGCCCAGAAATCCGCAGCGGAAGCCGAAGCCCAGCGCGGCGGAGGTTTCGGTTTCGTAGGTGAAGCTCGCATCGTTCAGATGCAGCTTGCCGAGCGCTTCGCGCAAATCCTCGAACTGCGCCGCATCGACCGGAAACAATCCGCAGAACACCACCTGCTGCGCGGGCTTGAAGCCGGGCAGGGCTGCGGCGGTCGCGCTTCTTGTCGTCGGTGATGGTGTCGCCCACCTGCGTGTCGGCGACTTCCTTGATCGCGGCGGTGAGGAAGCCCACTTCGCCGGGGCCGAGCGTTTCGACCATCACCTGCTTGGGCGTGAACACGCCGACGCGCTCGACCTGATAGACGGCATCGGCCGCCATCATGCGGATTTTCTGGCCCTTCTTCAGTTCGCCATCGACGATGCGCACCAGCACGACGACGCCGAGATAGGCGTCGTACCAGCTATCCACCAGCAGCGCCTTGAGCGGCGCATCCACATCGCCCTTGGGCGCGGGCAGGCGAGTGCACGACCGCTTCCAGCACGTCCTCGATGTTGAGCCCGGTCTTGGCGGAAATCGGAATGGCTTCGGAAGCGTCGATGCCGATCACGTCCTCGATCTGCTGGCGCACGCGTTCGGGTTCGGCGGCGGGCAGATCCACCTTGTTGAGCACCGGCACGATTTCGAGATCGGCGTCGATCGCCTGATAGACGTTGGCCAGCGTCTGCGCTTCCACGCCCTGGCTCGCATCCACCACCAGCAGCGCGCCTTCGCAGGCGGCAAGGCAGCGGCTCACTTCATAGGCGAAGTCCACATGGCCCGGCGTGTCCATCAGGTTGAGGATGTAGGTCTCGCCGTCCTTGCGCCTTGTATTCGAGGCGCACGGTCTGGGCCTTGATGGTGATGCCGCGCTCGCGCTCGATATCCATGGAATCGAGCACCTGATCCTTCATCTCGCGCGCTCGACAGCCCGCCGGTGACCTGGATCAGCCGGTCGGCGAGCGTGGATTTGCCATGGTCGATATGGGCGACGATGGAAAAATTGCGGATTTGGGCGAGGTCGGTCATCGGATTCTTTGGAATGGCCTATCGCTGCGCTGCTTGAGGCCGGTGGTGGCGGTACATAGCGGCGGAGTTTAGGCCCGTCCAGCCGCGCCGCCCCGCATCTGCCGCAGGGCCGCCACAAGCGGCAAAAACGCCGCGATTTCAGCGGCTACCGAGACCGCGGCCAGGGCGGAAGCGAAATATCGTAAAGCACGCCCTGAACCGCGCTGCCCGCGAACCAGGCGATGCCGAAGATGGCGGTGAAGATGCCATAGGCCCGGGCGCGGGCTTGTTCCGGCACCATACGGGCGACGGCCGCCGACATCACCGCCTCATGCACGCCCAGCGACAGACCCCAGAGGATCGTCGCCAGCAGCGCCAGCCAGAACCCGCCGAGGAAACCGAGCGGCACCACCGCGATGCCCAGAAGAATGCCGGGCACAAGAACCGATAACCCGCGCGCATCGAACCAGCGCCCGAACACCAGCGAGCCCGCGCCCGCCGCACCCATCGCCGCGGCATAGAACAGCGGCACCACGCTCTGCGAAACCACATCGGCTTTTTCGAAATGAAAGGCGATCAGCGGAAAATCCGCAAAGCCGAAACCAACGAGCGCGCTTGCCGCCGCATAGAGCCAGAACACGCGCGGCAGATTGCGTTTCGCCTATCGCAGCGGAATCGGGTGGCGCGACACGGCCCGCAAAGGCAAAGCGCACGCGCAACGCGAGCAGGCTGAACAAGGTGAGCGCGGCGGGAACGCCGAGCCACGCGAACGCCATGCGATATTCATGGTGCAGCGAAAGCACCAGGGCTGCGATCAGCGGGCCCGCGATGGCGCCGGTCTGATCGAGCGCTTCATGCAGGCCAAACGCCCAGCCATGGCCGATCTCGTCGCCCGCGTGCGCCAGCATCATATCGGCGGCGGATTGCGCATCGCCTTGCCTGCGCGCTCCAGAATGATGAGAAGCGGCGGCCATCCACCATGAGCCGGCAAGCGCGAGCAACGGCACCGCCGCCATCTGGATGACATAACCGAACAACGTGATGAACCAATAGGCCCGCGTGCGTTGGGCCAGCGCGCCGGAGAACAGGCGCAACAGATAACCCGCAAGCTCGCCTGTGCCCGCGATGATGCCGACCGCAGTCCCGCTCGCGCCCAGCAGCGCGAGAAACGGCCCGGAGATGCCGCGCATGCCTTCATAGGCCATATCGGCGAACAGGCTGACGATGCCGAACGCGACGATGAAAGCGAGAGCGGATTTCTTGTCGAAATGCTGGCCTCGTCATCGACGTCGCCTCTAATGTGCGCAACGTCGCCGCCGGTCGCTTTTGTCACCGCGGCCACGATCTTTTGCGCGATGGCTTCGATTTCGGCGTCGGTCAGCGTCTTGTCCTTCGGCTGCAGGCGCACCGAGATGGCAAGCGATTTCTTGCCCTCGGGCACGCCCTTGCCTTCATAGACATCGAACACGTTCGCCGCTTCGATCAGGTTGCGGTCCGCGCCCTTGGCCGCGCGCAAAACATCTTCGGCGGCCATCGTCGCTATCCACCACGAAGGCGAAATCGCGCTCGACCGGCTGATAGGGCGAAGGCGCGAACAGCGAGCGGGCCTTGCCCTTGGCTTTGGATTCCGGGATCGCATCGAGGAACATTTCGAACGCCGCGACCGGGCCTTTGAGATCGAAGGCGGCGAGCGATCTTCGGATGCAGTTCGCCGAAATAGGCGAGCGCCTTTGGGCCAAGCGCGAGCGTGCCCGAGCGGCCGGGGTGATACCAGGGCTGCGCGCCCGCCTTCACCGGCGCGGTCATCGCCGCCCCATCGCGGCTTCGAGCGCGGCCAGCATGTCGGCCTTGGCGTCGAAAGCATCGGCGGCGTGCGCGGATTTCATCCAGTCGCGCGGGCCGCGCCCACGCGAATGCCGGCCGCCATCGTCTCTGCGCGCCGGGCGCGCCGCTTTCGAATTGCGCGCCGATCTCGAACAGCATCAGATCGGCAAACCCGCGCGCCTGATTGCGCGCGGCGGCGGCGAGCAGCGATGGCAATAGGCTGGGGCGCAGCGCATCCAGATCGGCAGGCAATGGGATTTTCGATCTGGCGCGCATCGTCGCCGCCGCCGAACAGCTCCGCGTGCGCGCGCGGGATGAAGGAAAAGCGAAATCGTTTCGTTGAAGCCGCGCGCGGCAAGCGCGCGGCGCACCGTGCGCGTGCGGCGTTGCGCAGGCGTGAGCACCGCATGCGCCACCGCATGCGGGCCGCGTCATCGGCGCGGACGGCACTTTGTCGAGGCCGTGAATGCGCACCACTTCTTCCACCAGATCGGCCGAGCCCGATACATCGCTGCGCCAGGAGGGCGGCGTGACCTGCATCGGCTCGCCATCTTCGATCGCGAAACCGAGATTGGTCAGGATGGCGGACGATCTCGCGCGCTCGGCACAGTCGAGGCCCGCCAAGCCGCTTCACCGCGATCGGCGAGAAGGCGATGGTCTTGCGCGCCATGTCCGGTGACGCGCCCGCCACCACGATTTCGGACGGCTCGCCGCCGCAGAATTCGAGAATGAGTTTGGTCGCAAGTTCGAGGCCGGGCAACACGAATTCGGGATCGACGCCGCGCTCGAAGCGATAGCGCGCATCCGAAATGATGCCGAGCTTGCGGCCCGTGGCGGCGATGCGCGCCGGATCGAACAAGGCGGATTCGACGAACACATTGGTGGTGGTTTCGGTGCAGCCCGTATCCTCGCCGCCCATCACGCCGCGCGATGCCGCGCGCGGCATGCATCGTCGGCGATCACGCATCATCGCGGAATCGAGCGTGTAGGTCTTGCCGTCGAGCGCCGCGATCTCTTCGCCGTCTTTGGCGAAGCGCGCCTGCATATTGCCCTTGAGCTTGTCCGCATCGAAGACATGCAGCGGCCGGCCGCGGTCGTGCGAAATGAGATTGGTCACATCGACCAGCGCCGAAATCGGGCGCAGGCCGACGGCGCTTCAGCGCTCCTGCACCCATTTGGGCGAGGGGCCGTTCTTCACGCTGCGGATGTAGTCGGCCCGCGAACATCGGGCAGGCGCTTGCGGTATCGCGGCGTGAAATTCAGACGCGACTTGATTTCGGGCGAGGGAATTTGCCCGCGACTGGCTGCGACGCGGCCCATCTTTCAAGCGTGCCGATGCCCGCCGCCGCCAGATCGCGCGCGATGCCGATAGACGCTTGTGCAATCGCCGCGATTGGGCGTGATCGCAACGTCGATCACCGGATCGGTGAGGCCGAGCGCGGCTGCGGCGGGCGCGCCGATCTTCGCATCGGCAGGAAGTTCGATGATGCCGTCATGTTCGTCGGAAAGCAGCAGCTCGCGCTCCGAACACAGCATGCCGCGCGATTCCACGCCGCGGATGGTGCCGATCTTCAGCATTTCGCCGCTCGCCGGGATGACGCGTGCCGGGCCGCGCGAACACGCCCTTCATGCCGGTATGCGCGTTGGGCGCGCCGCACACGACCTGAACGGTTTCGCTTCCCGTATCGACCATGCAGAGCTTCAGCTTGTCGGCATTGGGATGTTGCTCGGCCGAAACGACATGCCGACGATGAAATCCTTCAGCGCGCGCGCCCTTGTCCTCGACCGATTCCACTTCGAGGCCGATATTGGTCAGCGTTTCGGCGATCGTTGCGGCATCGGCATCGGTGTCGAGATGTTCCTTCAGCCAGGAGAGCGTGAATTTCATCGGCTGAGAGCCCTCCGTCGAGCGTGGGAATGTCGAGCGGCGCGAAGCCGTAATGCCGCAGCCAGCGCAGATCGGATTCGAACAACGGGCGCAGATCGGGGATGCCGTATTTCAGCATGGCGAGGCGGTCGAGCCCGCCGCCGAAGGCGAAGCCCTGATAGCGCGTGGGATCGATGCCGCACATTTCCAGCACGCGCGGATGCACCATGCCGGAGCCCGCGAATCTCCAGCCAGTCATTGCCGTTGCCGAATTTGATCTGCCCGCCGGAGCGGTCGCAGCGGATGTCGAATTCCACGCTCGGTTCGGTGAAGGGAAAGAAGCTCGGCCGCGCGCGCATCTCCACCTGCGTCACTTCGAAGAACGCCTTGCAGAATTCCTCCATCACCCATTTCAGATGGCCGAGATGGGTTTCCTCGTCGATCACCAGGCCTTCGAACTGGTGGAACATCGGCGAATGCGTGGCGTCGGAATCCACGCGATAGGTGCGGCCCGGCGCGATGATGCGGATGGGCGGCTTCTGCGCCAGCATCGTGCGCACCTGCACGGGGCTTGTGTGCGTGCGCAGAACATGCCGCGACGCCATCGGCCTGCGGCTCAACATAGAACGTGTCGTGCATCTGCGCGCGCGGGATGCTCGGGCGGAATGTTCAGCTTGGTGAAATTGTAATCGTCGAATTCGACATCCGGGCCTTCGGCGACGGCGAAACCGAGATCGGCGAAGATCGCGGTGATCTCGTCCAGCACTTGGCTGAACGGGATGGATGGTGCCGCGCGGTTCGGGCCGCGCGGGCAGGGTCACGTCGATGCGCTCGGAGGCAAGCCGCGCGTTCAGCGCTTCATCGCCGAGCGCGGTTTTGCGCGCGGCGATGGCCTCGCTCACGCGGTCGCGCAAGCCGTTGAACAGCGGGCCCTTGATTTTGCGCTCGTCGGGCGCATCGCGCCCAGCGTTTTCAGCAGCTCGCTGATCGAGCCCTTCTTGCCGAGCGCGGCCACGCGCACCTCTTCGAGCGCGCCTCGTCGGCAGCGCTGGCATCGAGCGCCGCGAGTGATCTCGCGTTCGAGGCCGGAAATGTCGGTCATGCAAATCATCCCCAATGCCGGAACCGGCTTGAAATCAGTGCCTTGGGTCATGAGTCGCCGGAAGACCGGCGCTGCCGATGGGAGATGGATCGTACCGCTTTAGGCGGAAGCCTGATCCACCAGAGCCTTGAAGGCCTCGGGCTCGCGAATGGCGAGATCGGACAGCACCTTGCGGTCGATCTCGATGCCGGCCTTCGGCGAGCCCGCTGATAAATCGGCTGTAGGTGAGCCCGTGCTCGCGGCAGGCGGCATTGATCCGCTGGATCCAGAGCGCGCGGAAATTCCGCTTCCTCAGCTTGCGGCCGATATAATTGTGCTGCAGCGAACGGTCGACCGCGGCATTGGCCGTGGTGATGTTGTTCTTGCGGCGGCCGTAGAAGCCCTTGGCCTGCTTGAAGACGCGCTTGCGGCGGGCGCGACTGGGTACGGCGCGGGGTGCTCTGGACATGGCTATCTCTCCCTCAGCCGTAGGGCATCCAGCGCTTGATGCGCTGGGTTTCGGACGCGCTCATCACGGAGGTGCCGCGAAGTTCGCGGATCTGCTCGTTGGAGCGCTTGATCATGCCGTGGCGCTTGCCCGCCTGGCCGTGCTTGATCTTGCCGTTCGCGGTGAATCTGAAGCGCTTTTTGGCGCTCGACTTGGTCTTCATCTTGGGCATTTTGCGGTCTCCTTATTGATCCTTGCGGCCGATGAAGCGGCAAAGATCTGTTCGCATTGGGAGCAGCCACGGCATGCCCAGCCGGGCCGCTCTACGAGAGGGCGGGTCTTATAAGGAAAGGCGAAGGCTTTGCAAGGTGGCGTTTTCAGCCGGTGCTGCTGGAATCGCTGTTATTTACGACACCGAAATCGCTGGATTTCGATCCTTCGCCCGCAGTCAGGAAGCCTTCCGCGTCCAGCCCGCGCTTGAGCAATTCGCGCACGGCGGCAGCCCGGCTGGGCATATGGCGGTTGAAGCGCCACAGGTCCACTGCCTTAAGCTCTTCCGGCGTCAGCATAATCTGGAGGCGCTCGCCTCTGGTCAAATTCGACATCGACAGGTCCCTCCACGCTCTGGAACTTTAAATACAAAAAAAGGCGATAAGTTCCGATAAAAGGTAACTTACTCATTAGCAGCAAAAGGCGCAAAAAGCGCAAGAGGAGTAGAAAACTTAATGGATGGGATTGGCGGTTAACATGCCAAATACTCACTTAACATATTGATTTTATTGGGAATTTTTCTTGAGTCGCCTTGTTTCGGTGTGCTAGACTTGCGGTGAAAGCAACCTAGGACTCCTCACCATGGCGACCATCGAAATGCACGACGGCGCAGCCACCGTCCCCAAGCCTCTGGCCGCGAATGTGAATTTCACCGACGCTCTGCGGGAAAGCGACCACCGGATCGCCAACCACCTGTCGCTTCTGGCCAGCATGGTTCAGGTCCAGATGGGCCGTTTGACGAAAGGTCCCGAGATGGTTGCCCGCGAACAGGCCCATGCGATGCTGCGGGAGACGGCCGGCAAGATCATCAGTATCGGCCATCTGCACCGCCGCCTGTCGCGCCCTGCCCAATCCGGCGAAATCGACATCGGCGACTATCTGCTCGAAAGCACGCAGGAGCTCGTCACCTCGCTGTCGCTGCAGGATGGCGTCCGCATCGCGCAGCGGCTGGGCACGCGCTTTTCGATCAGCGCCGAGCAGGCCCAGGTATCTGGGCCTCATCGTGAGCGAAGTGATGATGAACGCGGTCAAGCATGCCCATCCCACGGGCGTGCCCGTCCAGATCACACTGGCCTGCCACCGGGATTCGCGCGGCTGCCTTCGGATCGAACTGGGCGACGATGGCGTGGGCCTGCCCGAAGGGTTCGATGCCGGCAAAGCCGAAGGTGTGGGCTTCCGGCTGATCCGTTCGCTTGCCGACAAGCTCGACGCCGCACTGTCTATCGAATCCGACAGTTTGGGCCTGACCTTCTATTTGACCCTCCCCTTGAGGGACTGACCCCGCTAGAAGGCGCGGATGAGTTTCCCACTCGCGCCAAAATCCATCCATCGGATCGCCACTATCGCCTTCTGGGTGCTGGCGGCGGTCGTGGCCTGGGGAGAGCTTGGGCCCGGCGATATCGGGTTCAATGTCTGGGACAAGCTGCAGCATTTCGGGGCCTATGCGCTGCTGGCGGGCCTGGCCGCCGTCTCGATGCAGGCACGCGGCCGCTGGCTCTGGGCGCTGGCGGGACTCATCGCGTTCGGCGGCGCGCTCGAAATCCTGCAGGGCATGGTCGGGCGCGACATGAGCTTCCGACGACGAGATCGCCAACACGCTGGGCGTGATCGCGGGTGGCGCTGCGGGCTGGGCGCTGTGCGTGCTGCTGCGCGCCTGGGTTGTTGAAACCCCGGCCGGGGAATAGCCTTTCTGGCGCAAAACTGGACTTGGGGATTTCGCATGTTCGAGGAATTCAAGAAATTCGCGATGCGCGGCAACGTCATCGATCTCGCGGTCGGTGTGATCATCGGCGCATCGTTCACGGGCATCGTCAATTCCGTCGTCAAGGACATCATCAATCCGCCGCTGGGCCTTGTCCTGGGCGGCATCGATTTCTCGAACTTCTTCGTCACGCTGAAAGGCCCCGCCACGGCAACGCTCGCCGAAGCCGCCAAAGCGGGCGCGGTGACGTTGAACTACGGCAATTTCATCAACGCGCTGATCAATTTCCTCATCGTGGCGCTGGTGCTGTTTCTTCTGATCCGTCAGATCAACAAGCTGACCACGCCCAAGGAAGCGCCGCCCGCGGTCATTCCCGAAGACATCACATTGCTGCGCGAAATCCGCGACATCATGAAAAGCCGGGGCTGAAAAAGCTGACAATGGCGGTTGCGGAAGAAACAGCGTCCCGGGCGCGCGTGCCTCGTCCGGGCGATGGTCCGGTGCATCAGGAAAACCTGCTCTCCGCGCAATCGCGCCGCCATATCGAAATGCGCGTGGCGGTGTTGAAAGCCCATCCCGAAGCGGCGCGCCTTGCCGGTCCGCAATGGCTTGGCCTGCCCGGTGCGCTTGCGATTCTTACGGCTCACTGGACGATCGCCTGGCTGGTGGGTCAAAACCAATATCGCCGTGGTGTTTCTGGCCGCGTTCTTTTTCGGGCAGGTCGCAATCCATTCGGCCGGCGCGTTGCTGCATGAGACCGCCCATCGTCTCGTTTTTCGCGGTCGCCGCGCGAAACTGGGTTTCGATCTTCTGCTCGAAGTCATCATGACCTCGTTCGGCAAGCAGCTCACCTACCAGCACGATCATGTGTCGAGCCATCATCCGCATCTGGGCAATTACGAACGCGATTACGAACACGAAGACCTCTGCCGCTTCCTCGCGCGCAGAACCTATCGCGCCAAACATCCGCGACTGCAGCCCTGGCTGACGGCGGCCGAACTGATCGTGCAGGCGCTCCCGCTCGGCTTCATGATTTCGAACCGGCTGTTCGTTCCGTTTTACAAACGCCAGACAGGCCGCGCGGTGAAAGACAGGTCGCGCCGCGTCGGCGCAACGAGAGCCCCGCTCGCCGAACAGCGCCTGTTCCTTGCGGTGTCGATCGCGACGAATGTGTTTCTGTTCGCGGCGTTCGGCTGGATGGGATGGCTCTACCATATCTGGAGCCTGTCGCTGTTTCTGGGCAAATGCGGCGTGACCAATCTCGGCCAGTCGCTCGCCGAACACCCAGGCGACGATGCGCACTCGCCCACGCGCTCCACCTATTCGCCGCTCAATCTCATCCTGTTCAACACCGGCTATCACAACGAGCATCACACCTTCCCGAACGTGGCGTGGACGGCGCTGCCGAAATTGAAAAACCTCGCGCCCGAAACCTTCGGCCCCGGCACCGCGAAATCCTATTTCGGATTCTGGTGGGCCCATGTGCGCGATGATTTCGGCCCTTCGCGCCGCACGCCGCTGCACGATGAAGACCAGACATCGCGTTGCGCGCCGGGTGCGTGATCGGGTTCCGGTTGCCTGCGCGGAACAACGGAAACCCTTTTGATCCTTGCCCGTTTAAAGCCGCGGAAGGCGGCTGAGAACGGGAGACGAGGTATGAGGAACATTTTGAAACTTGCCGCGGCAGCCGCATTGGGTGCCGGAATTCTGGGCGCCACCGCGTCGGCTGCATCCGCCGAAGTGGTCTGCAACCGCGATGGCGATTGCTGGCATGTGCGCGACCACTACACATTACCGCCCCGAATTCGGCGTGACCGTCCATCCGGACAATTGGCGCTGGCGTGCCCATGATCGCTATCATTGGCGCGAACATGAAGGCCGCGGCTACTGGCGCAGCGGGGTCTGGATCGGCTTCTAAGCCGTTCTCTTTTCTAGCGAAAGGCGGAAGCAGAAATGCTTCCGCTTTTCCTGTTGTCTGGAATGGCGCACCCGACAGGATTCGAACCTGTGACCTTCGCCTTCGGAGGGCGACACTCTATCCAGCTGAGCTACGGGTGCGGATGGCCTGCTATAGCGCAAGCCCGTGGGCGGGAGCAATGAAGCCGGATTGTGCTAATATGGCTTCGTGGCTGCTATGCCGTGGGGCGTGCGATGCGGTCTGTCTGGCTTGGATTTGCGGTCCTGGTGTTGCTAGCGGCGCGGCCGCCTCTGGCGCTTGGCGCCGACCAGAGCAAGGACGAAGCCCTGATCCGCAAGGTGGAGGATGCCCAGCAGGAAAGCTGGAATCGCCACGACATGCATGCCTATGCCGCTCTTTTCTCCGACAACGCCGATGTGGTGAATGTGCTCGGCTGGTGGTGGAAAGACCGCGAAGAACTCGAAGCCAAGCTGACGCGCGCCCACAAATTCGTGTTCCAGAAAAGCGCGCTCAACATCGGCGAGGTGGATGTAAAATTCCTCTCGCCGCAGATCGCCGTCGTCCATGCGCAATGGCAGATGGTGGGCGCGATGAGCCCGGACGGCACGCTTTCCCACATACCCGAGACCGGCATCCAGACCCAGGTGCTGCAGAAGATCGGCGGCAAATGGCTGATCGTGGCATTCCAGAACACCAACGGCTTTCCGGAAAAAGATTTTCCCTTGCCGCCGCAACAGCCATAGAAAGGCGGCAGGCTATTGCCTGCCGCTTTCTTCAAACGCACACGATCAAAAACGATCTGTCAGCTTTTTGCCTGCGCCGCCGCCAGCCCCGGCAGATGTTCGGCAAGGGCCGCGAGAGCCTTGTCCGGCGAAAGGCCAAGTTGGGAAGCAATCTCCTCGACATGCGCATTGGCGAGCACGCCTTTGAGTTGGTCCACCGAAATCGGCTGGCCCTGACCGCTTGCCCATGACGATACGATCGGCCCCAACCCGCCCGCGTGGAGCTTGTCGAGCACGCCCTGCAAACCGCCCGTGCTTTGCAGCACGCTGTTGAGTGCGTTTTGCGCTGTGCTTTCACCCGCCTGATAAAGTGCGCCCTTAAGAGTGCCGCCAATGTCGTCGAGCAAACTCATTTTCAATCTCCTTGCAAGACTCGCCGATCAAAGCCATGCCGCCACGCCGCCATGACGCGAGCAGGCGCCGTTGTGGCTCTTGATGGCAATCGTCTTGCCGTCCTTGCAACGTGCCGATGTGCCGGTGTTGCCTTCTGTCGGGATCGCCGATTTGCCGGGTGCTTTCACGCTGCGACTTTCTTTGGAGCCGGCGGTTTGGCCGCCATCGCCATCGGCGCGGCAGCAGGTGCCGCCGCCATGCTGTTGCTGCCCGACTTCATGCAGCCCGACATGAATGTTTTATAGGTCGTGGCTTTCTTGTCTGCGTCCGATTTGGTTTTCCATGTGGCCGCACAATTCGACATGGCGCTGTTGGATGTGGCGGGTTTGGCAGCGGGCGCGGTTGCCGCAACTGCAGGTGTTGCAGCCGTGGTGCCGGGTTTGGAAAGGCAACCCGACATGAAGTCTTTGCGTGTCGTCGCTTTCTTCTGCGCGTCGCTCATGGCCTTCCATGTCGCCGAGCAGGATTTCATATTGTCCTGCGCTGCTGTCTGGGCAGCGCTTTTGGCGAAAGGCAGGTGTCGCGAACACGGCTATTGCTGCAGCAAAAACGATAATGGTTTTCATGAATGGCTCCCGTTGCGGAAGGATTATGCCTTCGGATCACAACGGTTTTTAGCACGACGGCATTCGCCAATGCGGGCAATCCGCCCATCATAACAGGGGTTTCATGAACCTCACGATTGTGGCGGCTGCCCGTCTTTTAATCAGGCAAGCGAGCCGAGTGCCGGTTCGACCGTGCTTGGCCGCGTGCTCCCACACCTTGTCTTTCCAGCTTTCGGTGTCGGGGTAGAATGCCGCGCGGATTTCGCCCTTGATGTCCGACCACAGCGAGCGTTCGGGCTTCTTCTGCAGGTGAAGCCAATTGTCCTTGCGAAGCGCGTTGAACACATCGCGCATCGGCGCGGTGCCGACTTCCAGTGCGGCGAAGGTGAGTTCCGCCTTGCTCATCCATTTCGCCATCGCCTTGTCGATGGTGCCGGTGAGCGGCGCCGGAGACGGATTCGCCCGCCTCGCTCGATTTGATGCGCTTCGCCCCAGATCGTCTTCTGGCGCGCATAGGCAGGCGAGCCCGGCATATCCTCGGTGATCATTTCGGCCGCGCCGCAATCGCCAAGGCCGGTGTGATAATCGATCACCACCATCTTGGTGATGCCGCGCAGATGTTCGGTGATGACGTCCTTCAGCATGGAAGACGACCAGCTTTCGCGCTGCCCGCCGAAATAGACGCCATCGGCATGTTTGTATTGCCCCGCGCTGATCGCGGTCTGGAGCGCGAAGGCGCCATGCTTGCTCGCATAGTCGCCGCAGCTTGCGGTTGGCCTCCTTCATCGCGTCTTCGGAAATTTCCTTTGGCGCGATCCAGGGCGCGAGCGCGTCATATGCCGGGTTGGCGGGGAGCTTGCGGTAATCGACGAAGTTGCGGTTGATGTCCGCATTGTCTTCGTTGACGCGCCGGTCCCAGGCAAAGCCGAACGGGTTCAGCGCATGCAGCACGATCAGCTTCACACCTTTGGGCACGCGCTTGGCGATGCCCGTCGCGCAGCAGGCCCGTCTGCACGCCGGAGCCGAAATAGCCTTCCACCCCATGGGTGCCCGAAATCAGCATCAGCGCGCGTCTTGGCCGCGCGGTCGCCCGCGCATGCCACATCCATGAACAGCGGCCGTCCGCGCGGGCCCTTGGCAGTGGGATGAACGCGGGTGGTGATGTCCATGCCGGCCTTATCGGCGGCCTTGATGAAGGCGGCCCGGCCCTCGCGGTAATTGGCCGGAAAATAGCTTGCGATGCTCATCGCCTGGTCTTCAATTGATGCGCGCACCTTATACCCGATTTGCCCACCACCCGGCGAGACATGAGCCCCTTCGGATCATTGGAAGAGTTAAGACGCCGCCCGATCCCCGATCAGGCAGGTCTCCGCGCCCGCAAAACGGGTTTCCGCGCCCATCCCATTGATCGCGCCAGCGATGTGTTCAACGAGCCGTTGGCCGATGCGCGCGCGGCGGGTTTCGCGGGCGAGAATTTTTATCACAGCGAGCGCAACCCGCCCTATTGGCGGCGGATCGAAGGCGCGATCCCCAATTGTTCCTGCGCGTCGAGCGTGCTCGAAAGACTTGCCGGCATTCAGGGGCGGCTTGCGGCGCAAGGGCTCGAGCTCTTTCTGTTCGATGCCTGGCGGCCGAAAGCGGTGCAGGCCTATTTCCACGATGTCTGGATGCCCGCCGAACTGAAGGCCCGCAGGCCGGAACTTTCGGGCGAAGCGTTGCAGCGCGAAGTGGAGAATTATTGGGCGCGCCCACCACCGATGAACATTCGCCCGCCCCGCATGCAACGGGTGCCGCGAGCGATCTCACCTTGCGCTGGATCGGCGGCGAACAACTCTGGATGGGATCGCTGTTCGATGACGTGACCAGGATCGCCCATCGCGATCATTTCGAACGCGGCGATCCAGAAATGTGTTTCTCCGATGAGGAAGCCCGCGCCAATCGCCGCCTGCTGCATTGGGTGATGGCGGAAGAAGGGTTCATCGGCCATCCCGATGAATGGTGGCATTTCTCATATGGCGATCAATTGTGGGCGCGGCTCGGCGATCATCGAGCAGCCCTTTATGGGCTCAGCTCGCCGCCTTGAGATGGCCGCGCAGGTCGCGGATCTGGTAAAGATCGTAGAGCTTGCGGCTTGCGCCCGAGAGATGGCTTGCCTGCGCGACGAGCGTGCGCGCCTCGGCGAAATCCTGTGCGTCGAAGGCCGCAAAGATACGCTCGTGAAAGGTTGAAAGCGCGCGGAAGGTCGGGCTCGCGCGCACGCCCTGGTCGCCCATCAGCGCATAGATCGCAGCGGTTTCATCGGTGCCGCGCGCGGGCCGGTCTATTTCGAGCAGCGCATATTGCGATGCGGCCTTCACGGTCGTCTCCGCATCGGCAAGGGCGGTGAAGCCATATTCCGCGCAGGCCCCGCGCAGTTCTTCCGCACGCGGCACGCAGGCCCCCGAGACGGAATAAGCGCCTCCGAACAGGCCGCAGGCCGCAGGCCCCGTCGCCAGTCCGATGGCCAGTTGCAGCGGCGGTATGGCGATGGCGTGCGGGCGCAGGTTCGTCATCGCGTTGTCTGCGCGGATCACGCTCATCATCCGCGTGGCAGCGCCCACCGCCTGCACCGCGTGCTGCGCATCGGCGAGCGGCGCATTCCAATAGGCAGCGAAGCCTGCGGAACCGAAACGCTCCACCGTGCCGCCATGGGCGAGCACCGCATCGTAAAGCGGGCGCAGCCGCTTCTCGAACAGCTGGATCAATTGTGCAGGATGATCGCGGAACGCCTGTTCGATGTCGGGTGCATTGGCGATGCGGCAGGAGAGATAGGTGAGGATGCGCGTTTCGCCATTGAGTTTGAGCGCGGAAGGTTTGGCGATCAGCGTGCGCCGCGTGCGCGCGGGCAGCGCCAGGAACAGCCGCGCCAGTCTTCCGCTGCGCTGGATATAGACGAGCAACCCCACCGCGATGCCCGCGGCAATGGCGATCAGCGCATAGAGAAAAATCAGCGTCACGCGGCGGCCTGCGTTTCGAGTCAATTCGTTATTTTATCACGGGACGGTTTTGCAATCCGGGCACAATCCGGAAAGCTCGACGCATTCCTGTTCGACCGCGAAGGTGCCCGCCGCATCGTCGAGCGCGTCTTCCAGATTGCGGTCGGCCATTTCGGCCGTCTGTCCACAGACGCGGCAGATCAGCAGATGCGCACGGTGATGCGCGGCCGGCGAAAAGCACGCGGCATAGGCATTCATCGAGGCGATGCGATGCACGAAGCCCTGCTCCAGCAGGAATTCCAGCGCGCGGTAAACGGTGGGCGGCGATGGCCGGGCAGGGGAATCTTCGCGCGCCAATGCGCCCAGCACATCGTAAGCGCCCACCGGCCTGTGGCTTGCGAGCAGCATTTCGAGGACATAATGGCGCAGCGGGGTAAATCTCAGGCCCCGCGCAGCCGCTGCTTTCTCGGCGTCTGCCAATGCTTTTGCTGCACATGCGTCGTGGTCATGATCCGCGGAAGGAAAGGGTTTTTGCATTGGCGCATGCTTCAAATCTGGGGCAATTGTAGATGTTATAACATATCAATTTGTCAGAGAAATCACGCTTTAATGACGGCACCGTCATTTTCCTTGCGAGGTCTTGGAACCGGGCGCATAATTCCCATCTGACGAAAGATCAGTGGAGGCACGCACATGGAAAACATCACCAAGGATCCTGCCTACAACGCCGTCGATCCCGACGATTTCCCCGCGATGCTGGAGGTGGACCGCTACGGCGAGCGCTCCACCGCCTTCGACAAGATCATCTCCGCCACCCATGATCATTTCTGGGATCCGCTCGACAAGAAATACATCGACTTCTCCGAGAAGTTCGACATCGAGAACGAATATATCGTCGATCCGCAGCTCGAACGCCGACCTTCGAACACCGCCATCGGCGACAAGCTCGACGAGAAGCAGAAGATCAAGCTCGTCAATCTCGACACGCTGTGGACGCTTCTCCTCCATCCTGCATGGCGAGCAGGGCGCGCTGTCGCTCTCCGCCTCGCTCTGCCACATCCTTCGCGATCCGGGCGCACAGGAATACGCCGCCAACCAGACGCGCGAAGAAGCCCGCCACGTCACCGGCTTTTCGAAATTACATCCATGCGCGCTGGGGCAAGCCGGTGCAGGTCGGCCCGGCACTCGGCAACCTCCTCAACGAACTCGTTTCCTCGCCGCTCGTCTGGAAGAAGACTCGTCGGCATGCAGATGCTGATCGAGGGCCTCGCCATGGGCGCGTTCGCGACCTTCTACCAGTAAGGCCGCGATCCGCTGATGGTGCAAGCTCTGCCAGCTTGTGATGACCGACGAAGCCTTCCATCACAAATTCGGAAAGATCTGGGCCGACCGCACGATCCCCAATCTCTCCAAAGCCGAACACGAGATGATCGAGGATTGGGCCTGGGAAGTGTTCCATGGTCCTGCTCTTCAATCTCGGCTCGCCCGACCAGAAGGAATGGATCTACCAGCTCGTCGGCCTCGACCCGGAATGGTGCCAGCAGGCCTTCATGGAAGCGATGACCGATGCGACATCCGCACCGAGATGCAGGAAGCCACCAACATCTTCCGCGTGCTCATCAAGACGCTGCTGAAGGCCGGCATCATCACCGACCGCACGCGCAGCAATTACGCGGCCTATATCGACATGGCCGAGCTGCATGCCGAAGGCGACCGCATGATCGGCGACGACATCGCCGAAGAAGGCATCAAATATCTGATGCAGCTCAACGGCGGCACGACATGTGACGCCGACCTCGCTTGGCCGCGGAATAAGCGCAAGCACTGGAGAACGCGATGGACCAGAACATCACCAAGGATCCGGCTTACGACGCCGCCGATCCGCATGATTTCCCCTCCATGCTCGATGTGGAGCGCTACGGACGGCGCTCCACCGCCTTCGACAAGATCATCTCCGCGACGCATGATCATTTCTGGGACCCGCTCGACAAGAAATATATCGACTTCGACGAGCCCTGGGATCTGGAAAACGCAGTATCTCATGCCGCCGCACATGAACCTCGAACTGCAAACGCGCGATCGGCGACAAGCTGGACGAGAAGCAGAAGATCAAGCTCGGTCAATGACAGCGTGCTGTTCTCGCTGTCGTCGATCCTGCACGGCGAACAGGGCGCGCTCGCGCTCTCGGCCTCGCTCTGCCACATCCTGCGCGATCCGGGCGCGCAGGAATACGCCGCCAACCAGACGCGCGAAGAAGCCCGCCACGTCACGGCGTTCTCCAATTACATCAGCGCGCGCTGGGGCAAGCCCATGCCGGTCGGCCCCGCGCTCGGCAATCTGCTGGTCGAGATGGTGGGCTCGCCTTACGTCTGGAAGAAGCTCGTCGGCATGCAGATGCTGGTCGAAGGCCTCGCCATGGGCGCGTTCGCGACCTTCTACACCTATGCCGAACGATCCGCTGCTGAAACAGCTTTGCCAGCTGGTGATGACGGACGAAGCCTTCCACCACAAATTCGGAAAGATCTGGGCCGACCGCACGATCCCGAAATTGTCGGAAGAAGAGCGCAACAAGATCGAGGATTGGGCGGCCGAAGTGTTCACCGGCCTGCTGCGCAATCTCGGCAGCCCCGAGCAGAAGAAAATAGCTCTATGCCCAATTCGGCATCGATTGGGAATGGGCGCAGGCAGCCTTCATGGAAGCCTTCACCGATGCCAAATTCGCGCGAGCGGCTGGAAGATTCCACCTCCATCTTCCGCGTGCTCATCAAGACGCTGCTGAAAGCCGGCATCATCACCGACCGCACACGCGGCGACCTACGCCGCCTTTGTGGACATGGCCGAACTTCACGCCGAAAGCGACCGCATGATCGGCGACGACATCGCCGAGGAAGGCATCAAATACCTGATGACCCTCAACGGCGGCAAAACACTCGTCACCCCGACAACGCTGGCGGCGGAGTAATCCGCCCACCTCCCCCTTGTGGGGAGGTCGAAAAATCTGGAGCGCAGCGAAGGATTTTTCGGGTGGGGACGGTGTTTGCTTCGAGCACCGTCCCCCACCCGGATCGCTTCGCTCTCCGACCTCCCCACAAGGGGGAGGTAAGATTTAGCTTTGCTTCCGTCTCGCGAACGCCAATCCCAGCAAGCCTGCGCCCACCACCATCGCCACCCACGCGAACACATCACCGATCCGCGTATACAGCGTGTGTCCCGCGCCCTCGCCCACCGGCAGATCGCCCACCAATGTCATGGTCGCATCGCCCATGCTGGCCCTGCGGTTCACGACGCGGCCGTAAGGGTCGCTCAAGGTCAACAATCCCTCGCGTGCGCTGCGGGCAATCGAAACGCCATTCTCGATGCCGCGCATGATCGCCACGCGGGCATGACCATAAGCGTCTTCCTCGAAATCCTGCGCAGGGACTGCCAGCACGTTTGGATGAAGCTTCGAATCCGCGCGCAGCATCGCCTGGAAATCCATGTCCTTGCAGATCTCGATGCCGATGCCATCGGCCATCACAAGCGGTGCGTTGCCCGCCTTGGTATTGCCTTCGAGCCCCGGCACGAGTTTGCGCTTCGCATAGGTTTGCGGCGCGCTGCCATCCGCGCGAAAGATCAGCGCAACATTGCGCTGCCCGTTCGGCACGCCTTCGATAAAGCCTGCCACAACGGTCGCGTTCGCCACCTTGGCCGCATCCGACATCTTCTTCAGCGCCAGTGCGCGCCATTGCGGCTTCAGCACCGTGATGCGTTCCGGCAGCACAACGAGTTCGGGTTTGCGTTCCGCCACCGAGCCGATAAGCGCGCCATAGGCATCAATCGCGGCGATAGCATCTGCGGCGTTGTCCGCGGAGGCCGCATCGCTCATGTCTTCCGAAACGGCGAGCGCCACGCGCATGGTTTTCGCGCTGTCGTGAATATGGAAATGCCCGTAAAGCGCGTTGGCGGCGAACACCGCGAGCGCCAGCAGCAGCGGCATGGCCGCGCGCGTCTGCCAGAACAGTGCGAGGCCCGCGGGCACAAAGCAGAGGATGAATGTCACGCTCCAGATGCCGAACAGGCTTGCCGCCTGCGCCATCACCGGCACGCCGACGAGTGCATAGGCGATAGAAGCGACCGCGCCGTTGGGCCCGAACGACGAGAGATATTCGACGCCCGTCCACAACGCGGCGAAGGCAAACATCGCGGCCACGCCGGAAACGCGTCTTTGTACAAACCGCGCGGCAAGCACCGCGCCGGTGAATGCCAGCGCCGAAATCGCGATGCCGAAAAGGAACGGCCCCATCGGCAGCACGTCGTAATAGGCGGGCAGGAGATTGGTGTTGCCGATGGCAAATGCCGCGAAGGCCGCCCATGCCACCGTGCGGGCGCGCGTCTGCCCGAAGGCGAGCCAAAGGATGGGTGCGGGTGCCAGCCACGCCAGCGGCCAGATCACGCCCAGACCTGTCGAGGCGAAGAAGGCCAGCCCGCTCAAACCCGCGCAAAGGGCTGCAATCATTGGAAATCTCGCACCCATCCCATCCCGGCCGGACCATGGCGGAGTTCGCAGAGGTTCGCCAGCGGGCTTGTGCGCGCGGTCATATCCGGCTATGAATGAACATTCATTCACATCCAGCCCGATGACCGCAATCGCCCGAAAGCCCGCCGACCACGCGCCCGACGACAAGCGCGAACGCCTGCTCGATGCGGCGCTCGAACTGTTCGAATTGCGCGGCTTCGATGGTGTTGCGGTGCCGGAAATCGCGCAGATGGCCGGTGTCGCGACCGGCACGATCTATCGGTATTTCGAAACCAAGGAAGCGCTCGTCAACGCGCTCTACCGGCGCTGGAAGGAAGCTTACAACGAAGCCGTGCTCGCCCCGCTTGAGGGTGCGCATAGACCCCGCGAAATGTTCGGTATCTACTGGAAGCGCATGGCCGATTTCGCGCGAAAGAATCCGCGCGCCATGCGCTTCCTCGATCTGCATCATCACGCCTCTTATCTCGATGCCGAAAGCTGCCGCGCGCACAATGCCTATCGCGATGCTGCGGCCGGGTTCATCGGAGCGGCGCGCGAGGCAGGCGCGATCCGCACCATGCACCCCGCACTCGTGGTGGCGCTGATGTGGGGCGCATCCGCAGGCCTCACCAAATTCGCCCATGAAGGCGTGCTGCGCTTCGACGAGCGCGCGGCCGTCGAAATGGAAGAGATGCTCTGGCGCGCCATCGCCAGCGACGAACAGATTTCCGAAGCCCCAATTTCGAAAAGGGAGACGAATGACAAACGCAAGAAAAGGTGACGGGCAGACGGCGCTCATCACCGGCGCATCGACAGGCATCGGCCTCGGTCTCGCCGAATGTTTCGCACGCGACGGCTACAACGTCATCATCGCGGCGCGTTCCGAGGCCGCGTTGAAGGAGATCGCGGGCAGGCTCTCGCGCGACAACAACATCCAGGCGACCCCCATCGCCATCGATCTCGGCCAGCCCGGCGGCGGCGACAGGCTGGCCGCCGAAATCCGCGCACGCGGATTGAATGTCGATGTGCTGGTGAACAATGCGGGCTTCGGTATCGCGGGCGCATTCGATGCGAAAGACGAAGGCGACCAGATCGGCATGATGGATCTCAACAACCGCGCGCTGGTCGAACTCACCCATCAGTTCTGGCCCGGCATGTTGAGAAACAAACGCGGCGGCGTGCTGAACGTGGCCTCCACGGCGGCCTTCCAGCCCGGGCCTTTCATGGCGGTCTATTGCGCGACGAAAGCCTTCGTCATGTCGTTCTCGGAATCGCTGTGGGTCGAAGGGCGCGGCAAAGGCGTTGCGGTGACATGCCTGTGCCCCGGCCTCACCTCCAGCAAATTCCACGATCGCGCCGGAACCGATGGCTTGCGCCTTCACGCGCTCGGTTCGTCGATGACGCCCGAAAAGGTCGCCGAACAGGGCTATCGCGCCTTCCAGCGCAACAAGCGCGTGCTGGTGACGGGCTTCGACAATCGCTTCCTTGCGGGGCTCGTGCCCTTCATGCCGCGCCGCGCGGTACTGAGCCTCGCAAGCTTCGTGCTGAGGCCCGCATAGGATGACACGCAAAGGCGAAGGACAAACAGCCCTCATCACCGGCGCATCCGCCGGCATCGGCGTCGAACTCGCGGAATGTTTTGCGAAAGATGGCTATGCGGTGATTGTCACCGCGCGCTCCGAAGGCCCGCTGAAGGAATTGGCGGGCCGGCTCGCGCGCGAACACAATGTGCAGGCGGTGGCGATTCCCGCCGATATCGGCCAGCCCGGCGGCGGCGAGAAACTCGCAAGCGAAATCCGGTCGCGCGGGCTTGGCGTCGATGTGCTGGTGAACAATGCGGGCTATGGCATGTCCGGCGGCTTCGACGATCTGAGCGCGGAAAGCCAGCTCGGCATGATCGATCTCAATGTGCGCGCGCTGGTCGAACTCACGCACATCTTCTTTCCGCAGATGCTGAAGAACAGACGCGGCGGGGTGCTCAATGTCGCCTCCACCGCCGCCTTCCAGCCCGGCCCGTTCATGACGGTCTATTATGCGACGAAGGCGTTTGTGCTCTCCTTCTCCGAAGCGTTGTGGGAAGAAGCACGCGGCACCGGCGTCAAGGTGAGCGCGCTCTGCCCCGGCCCCACGGAAAGCAAATTCCACGATCGCGCGGGCACGACCAAGGTGCGTGCCAGCAAGATCGCCGGCATGATGACATCCAGAGCCGTCGCCCAGATCGGCTACAACGCCTTCCAGCGCGGCCAGCGTGTGGCAATCTCCGGCGGCATGAACGCGTTCATGGCGCGGCTGGTGCCGTTTTTCCCGCGCGGGATGACGTTGGGGATCGCGCGTTCGCTGAACACGCGCTATTCCGACCGGGCCTGAAACGCGCAAGCCCTTGCAGCGATAGAGCCGATGCGCGACTGTTTCTCCCGATAATATCGGGAGGAATTCATGGCAGGCCGTGTCGAAGGAAAAATCGCGCTCATCACCGGCGGCGCGCAAGGATTGGGCGAAGCAGCCGCCCGCATGCTCGCGCGCGAGGGCGCGAAAGTCGTCATCACCGATGTGAATGCGAAGGGCGCCGCGAAAATCGCGGATTCGATCAACGAGAAACACAAAGGTTCCGCACTCGCGCTTGCGCACGACGTGACGCAGGAAGACCAGTGGAAATCGGTTGTCGAAGAAACCGGCCGCGCGTTCGGTGGGCTCCACATCCTCGTCAACAATGCCGGCATCGGGCTGACCAAAGACCTCCTGGAAATCACGCTGGAAGAATGGCGCCGCGTCCATGCCATCGATCTCGATGGCGTGTTCATGGGCTGCAAACAGGCCATCCCCCTGATGGCGAAAACGGTGAAGGATACCGGCCTCGGCGGCTCCATCGTCAACATCTCCTCGATCTCGGGCATCATCGCAGGCCACAACATGGCGGCCTACAATTCGGCCAAGGCGGCGGTCCGCCATCTGTCGAAATCGGTCGCGCTCTATTGCGCCAAGCGCGGCATGAACATCCGCAGCAATTCTGTGCATCCGGTGTTTATCGCCACCCCCATCCTCGATGGACTGGTGGAGCGGTATGGCAGGGAAGAAGCCTATGCCAAGCTTGGCCGCCAGGTGCCGCTCGGCAAGATCGGCGAGCCCGATGATATCGCCTATGCCATTCTCTATCTCGCTTCGGACGAATCCAAATTCGTCACTGGCGCGGAATTGAAAGTGGATGGTGGAATTTCCGCAATGTAACGGAAACCCTTTTGTTTCCGGCAGAGGTTTCGCGGATGCGGAAATTTCTGCACGACTTGTCGCAAGAGTGTCGCGGGTAATCTTTCGCTAACGTCGTTTTTCGCGCGGGCGTGTCCGGCGCGCGCGGCACGCCATCTGCTTCGGGCTTTGTCGCCGCCTCGCATTCCGCGGGCGGCTTGACGAAGGAGACCCCCATGTCGATTGGCGCCATGGGGACGTCCGGCTCTGGCAACATGAACCAGATACTGGCGTCCCTGCTATCGCGCATAGACCCTGCAACCACCTCGTCCGCCGGCACGGACGATACCGATGACACAGACTTCACCCCCGATGCCGGCAGCGCCCCTCCCAGCAACGCGCTGACCGGCAGCACATCGGCACAGTTGAGCGGAAATGTGCTCGGCGTGCTGATGGCCATGCAGCAGCAATCCGGCACAGATGCCGGAACGGCCGCTGCTTCGACCGGGAGTTCAAACCCGCTCGACCAGCTGTTCAATGCCATGGACAGCAATGGCGATGGCAGCGTTTCGCAATCCGAGATGGAAACCTATCTCGGCCAGCAGGGCGCAACCACCGGCCAGGCCGATGCTGTGTTCGCTTCCCTCGATCAGAACGGATCGAGCGGCATCAGCGAAAGCCAGATGGGAAGCGCGCTCCAGCAGAGCGCTGCTGTCCATCGCGGCGGTGGCGGCGGACATCATCACCATCACGGCGTATCCGGCTCATCGTCGAGCGAGGGCGCCGATGCGCTTCTCCAGGCCATCGATACCGACGGCAACGGTACGGTCAGCCAGGATGAGTTCTCCAGTTTCGTGACGCAGAACGGCGGCACAACGAGCGAAGCAGACCAGGATTTCGCCGCCCTCGATGCGTCCGGTTCGGGCAATTTGAGTTCGGCGGATTTCATGTCCGCGATCCAGAAATACCAGTCGAGCATGGGCAACGGCGCATCGTCGCCAATGCTGAACCTGCTCGACAACCTCGCGCAGAATGCGACGACGACATCGGTTACGGCGTAAATCTCACCTCCCCCTTGTGGGGAGGTCGAAATTCTTTGAGCGTAGCGAAGAGAATTTCGGGTGGGGGACGGTGTTCATCACGGGCACCGTCCCCCACCCGGATCGCTTCGCTCTCCGACCTCCCCACAAAGGGGGAGGTGAAAAGAATTATCGCGAAATCCGCATTGCGACCTGGGCGAGCAGCACGCGCGCGCCCTTCTTCTTCAGCGCATGATCGGTGAGCCGCTGCAGCCGCGCCGAAATGGTTTCGACATCGGGCTGCTGCCACGGGCGAACGGCGGTGGAGGTGAAAGAAAGCAGCGCGCGCACATAGGCATCGCGCAACACCGGCTGGGCGCGCGTGGTCTCGTCGCGCAATGCGCTATCGGGGATGTCGAGCCCGAAATGCACCATCAGCATCCCGCAAGGCCGGCCTGCATCCACGATGGTCGCGTAGACCGGATCGAATTCCACATAGCTTTCGGATTGGGTGCTCTTGTGCTTGGGCGCGGGCGCGTCGTCCTCGGCCAGCGCGGGGCTGGCGAGAAGGGCGGCAAAGAGGATGGCAAAGGCTGCGCGCATCCGAAGGTTTTAGGCCCTGCGGGGTAAACCCCGGGTTGACGCGCGGAATTGTTGGGTTTTGACCGGGGCCAGCCGCTTCGGGCGAAGCCTGGTGGAGCTGAGCGGGATCGAACCGCTGACCTCCTCATTGCGAACGAGGCGCTCTCCCAACTGAGCTACAGCCCCTTAAAGGGTAGCGCCCGGATTTGGGATAGGGGCGCGAGAAACAGGCGCGGGTTTTAGGGACGCCGGGCCGAAGGTGTCAAGCGATGGGCCTTCCAGCCCTTTTGCCTTGCCGGGCGGGGAACCGCGCCGCTAAAAGAACCCATCTCAGGAAAGGCCGCACATGCTCAATCCGATCGCCTGGCTGATCGTGGAAGTCATCGATCTCTATGTCTGGGTCGTGATCGCGGCCGTTGTCGTCAGCTGGCTGATCGCGTTCGGCGTCATCAACCTGCACAACCAGCTTGCCCGCCAGATCGTGCACATTCTCGAAGTGCTGACCGAGCCGCTGCTGCGGCGCATCCGGCGCATCGTGCCGCCCATCGGCGGGCTCGATCTTTCGCCGCTGATCCTCATTCTGGTGCTCTATTTCATCCGCTACGCAATCTTCTGGGCCTCGGTGCGGTACGGCATCTGATGACGGCGAAGGTTATCGACGGCAAAGCTTTCGCAAGCGATCTGCGTGCGCGCATCGGCAATGCAGCCGCCAAACTGAAAGCCGAACACGGTCTGGTGCCGGGATTGGCGACCGTTCTGGTCGGCAGCGATCCGGCAAGCGAGGTCTATGTCCGCAACAAGGGCAAGGCCGCGACCACGCTGGGCTTTCATTCCGCGCACATCACGTTGCCCGAAGATGCAAGCGAAGAAAGCGTGCTGCGCGAAGTGCGCCGTTTCAACGATGACAAATCCGTTCACGGTATCCTTGTGCAATTGCCGCTGCCCAAACAGGTGCGCGAAGCAGCCGTGCTTGACACGCTCGATCCGAAGAAGGATGTCGATGCGCTGACGCCTTACAATGCGGGCCTTCTGTTGAGCGGGCGCGCGAAACTCGTTTCGTGCACGCCCACGGGCGTGATGCTGATGCTCAAGGAAACGCTCGGCGACATCGCGGGCATGGAAGCCGTCGTGATCGGCCGCTCGCTGCTGTTCGGCAAGCCCGCCGCGCAATTGTTGCTCGCCGCCAATGCCACCGTCACGATGGCGCATTCGAAAACGCGCGACCTGCCCGCGCTCGCGCGCCGCGCCGATATTCTGGTGGCGGCCATCGGCAAACCCGAATTCGTCAAGCGCGACTGGATCAAGCCGGGTGCGACGGTAATCGATGTCGGCATCAACCGCGTGTCGATGGCGGACGGCAAATACAAAATCGTGGGCGATGTCGCCTACGATGAGTGCGCCGAAGTGGCGGGCGCCATCACGCCCGTCCCCGGCGGCGTCGGCGCCACAACAATTGTCTGCCTGATGCGCAACACCCTCATCGCCGCCTGCGATCAGGCGGGCGTGCCGTTCCCGGCGATCTGACCTTCTTGCCTCCCCGTGCAGGGGGAGGTAAGGTTTAAGGACTATATACTTTAAATCCGAAAAATAAGGCTTATATTCTCTCCTCAATGACAGGAGACTGAATGGCCAATCCAAATTGTTCCTCGCACACTCCCGGGGAGGGGGGTACATGAAAACCGGAAAACGATTAACCCTCAGATTCGCTTGCGTAAATCCGCGGCCAGCACATCTGGACCGATCACCTCGTCGTAATGGGTGAGGAATTTCCCATTCGGGCCCATCAGGTAGATCGTGCTGGAGTGGTTCATCGCGTAGCCGCCGCCCTTCAGCGGTTGCCGGGCGGCGTAGACGCTGTATTCGTGGGAAATCGCGGCGATGGCCGCATCGCTCCCGGTCAGCCCCACGAACCGCTCCCCGAAGCTCTTGAGATAGGGCTTGAGCACCTGGGGCGTGTCGCGGGCCGGATCGATGGTCACGAACACCGGCGTCACGCGGGACGCCGTCGGGCCCAACCGGTCCAGCGCCTGTTGCATTACCGCAAGCGTGGTGGGGCAGACATCGGGGCAGTAGGTGTAGCCGAAATAGATCAGCAGATACTGGCCGCGAAAATCCCTGTCGGTGCGCGTGGCGCCGTTCTGGTCGGTCAGTGTGAAGGGTCCGCCGATGGTTGCGGTCCCTTGCGCCAGTCCCACGGCCCTGTCGCCCGCATAGGACAGCAGCCCCGCGACGAACGCGGCCAGCTGCGATGAGATAGGGAACAAGCGCGAGCGGCGTGCGGATCAAGGATGCGTCCCTTGCGTGGAAAGCCTGCCCTCTATTGATATGCTCCCCGTCCCCGGCTCCAAAGTGGCGAAAGGCCGCTTTGGCCGGATGGGGGAGATTTCATTGGGCCTGATCGCAAGCGAACCGCCCGCCGAGGAGCCGCGTTTCTGGCAGCAGCAGGCGGCCTCCCGCGCCGCGCGCGGCCGCGTGCGGCTGCGCACGCTCAGCAATCTGCGCTGGCTTGCGATTGCCGGGCAGACGATTGCGCTGTTCCTCGTCTATTTCGGGTTCGGCTATCACCTGCCGCTGCTCAAATGCATCGCGGCCATCGCGACCAGCGGCTTTCTCAATCTGGCGCTGACCTTGCGCTATCCCGCCTCGCACCGTCTCACCGCGCGCGATGCCACGATCTATCTGGGCTACGACATCCTGCAGCTTGCGGCGCTGCTCTATCTCACCGGCGGAATCTCCAATCCCTTCGCGCTGATGTTCATCGCGCCCGTTGTGATCGCGGCGGGCATTCTCGATCTCGGCAACACGCTGATACTGGCGGCTGTTGCCTTTCTCTCGATCTGCGCGATCTCGGTGTGGCATGCGCCGCTGCCATGGTCGCCGAGCGAACATATGGAATTGCCGCCGCTCTATCAGGCGGGCATCTGGTCGTCGCTCGTCATCGGCATCGGCTTCACCTCGATCTATGCCTGGCGCATCGCAAGCGAGAATTCGCGCATGTCGGCGGGCCTTGCCGCAACCCAGCTGGCGCTCGAACGCGAGCATCGCCTTTCGGCCATAGGCGCGCTCGCAACCGCTGCCGCCCATGAACTCGGCACACCGCTTGGCACCATCGCCGTGGTGGCGCGCGAGCTGGAGCGCGCGCTGCCGCAAGGCTCCGCCGAATATGACGATGCGCGGCTCCTGCGCGAACAGGCCGAACGCTGCCGCGCGATCCTCACCAAGCTCGCGCGGCCCGAGGAGGCGATGCTGGAAGAATCCCAGCAGCTTCCGCTGGGTGCGCTGCTGGATGACATTGCAGGGCCCTATCGCGGCGAGGATGTGGAGATCGCCATCGAGGTCTCCGAGGCCAACCTGCCGCCCGAGCCCGAGGTCTGGCGGGTGCCGGAATTGCTGCACGGGTTGGGCAACATCATCGAGAACGCGGCCGATTTCGCCCGCTCCAAGGTTGCCGTTCATCTTAGATGGGATGAATCCTATGTGCGGGTTTCGGTCGAGGATGACGGCCCGGGCTTCCTGCCCGAGATCTTCGAGCGCATCGGCGAGCCCTACACCACCTCGCGCCCCGGCCATCATGCCGTGGGCGAGACCGAGATCGCCCCCGAAGACGATCTCGGCAAGCATGAGGGCATGGGGCTGGGCTTCTTCATCGCCAAGACCCTGATCGAGCGCACCGGCGGCAGCGTTACCGCGGGAAATCTGGAGAAGGGTGGGGCGCGGGTCAGCGCCGTCTGGCCGCGCGGAGCCATCGATGGGCCATCCCCGCCCCGGCAGAGTTCACCATAAGCAGCAACAGGCTTGCATTTGCCGCCTAAGCCGCTTTAAGGAGGCCCCACATGGCCACGCGCGACACCCCGATCCCCGAAGAAAAGACGCTCCTCATCGTCGAGGACGACCGCCCCTTGCGCGAGCGGCTCGCCCGCGCCATGGAAGCCCGCGGCTTCACCGTGGCCATCGCCGAAAGCGTGGCGCAAGGCATGGCCCGCGCCAAGGAAGCCCCGCCGGCGTTTGCCGTGGTCGACCTGAAGCTGGAAGACGGCAACGGTCTTGATGTGGTGGAAGTCATGCACCGCACGCGCCCCGAGGCGCGGGTGGTGGTGCTGACCGGCTTCGGCAACATCGCAACAGCGGTTGCCGCCGTGAAATATGGCGCCATCGATTATCTGCCCAAGCCCGCCGATGCCGACGATATTCTCGCGGCGCTGCTCGCGGCACCGGGCACCAAGCCCAAGCCGCCCGAAAATCCGATGTCGGCCGATCGCGTGCGCTGGGAACATATCCAGCGTGTTTATGAACTCTGCGGCCACAACGTCTCGGAAACCGCACGGCGGTTGAACATGCATCGCCGCACGTTGCAGCGCATCCTCGCCAAGCGCAGCCCGCGCTAGCGCTTCTTCTTTTTGATCGCCTTTTTTGCAGGCTTCTTTGCTGCCTTTTTCGCAGGCGCTTTTTCGTCTGCCGGCGTGAGCAATTTCTTCGGTGCAATCGCGCGGAAGCGGCGATCCAGCATCGTTTGCAATTCATCCTTCGTGATGTGTGACAGGCGCACCAGCATGCATCGGATAATCCCGTAGTGATCGGTGATGAAGTAGGTCTCCGGGTCCAATTCCAGCATCATGTCGCGCTGTTCCATTCCGCCTTCCACACCCATCACAAGCGATGCGTCTTCGCTGCGCAACGCGCGTGAAGAATTTCTTGGCGATGAAAAAGGCCGGCCTGCCGTAGGAAGGTTTCTCATGCGCTTCGGGAAAGGACAGCGCGAGCCTTTTTCACCTCCGCGGCGGTGACGCCGTTGTCTTTGGATGCTTTCTTTTTCATTCGGATAACACCGTTGCACCGCGCGGATCGGCGGCAAGTTCGATGACCGTCGCAAGCCGCTCGGCTGCGACCTTCGCAAAACGCAGTGTCACCGCTTTCCTGCGGCTTGCATGGATTTGTGCGACCGGTGATGGCCGCACGATGGCCCCGCCATAACGATCCGCCACGATCAGGCCTGTACCCAGCGGCACATATTCATCGGGAAAATCCGGCGGGATCGCGAAATAGAAATGTTCGCAGAACTCCAGATATTCCGGCCATTTCATGTCGCCCTTCAAATCCCCCAGCGCCACCTTGATCTCCACGCCCACCACCGTTCCATCCGGTCCGAGTGCCGCCACATCGAGCCTGCGCCCATTGGCGAGCGTGAATTCCAGGATCGGGCTGAACCCTTCCTGCATCAAAAGGCGGCTGACGCCGCGGGCGACTTGTTGCGCGGTCTCCATATCTGCATAGGAACATTAGGAGAACGGAAAATCAATGCGGCAAAGAAAAAGCCCGGCGCTTTCGCAGCCGGGCCCTTTCGTTTCGCGAATGTGTTTGGCTTATTCGGCAGCAAGCAATTGTGCGCCCGTGCGATCGGAGAAGTTGATCGTCTGAAGGTATTTGATGCCCTCTTCGGCGATGTCGTCGCCGACCATGCGGTCGCCTTCGTTCTTCAGCTCGTCCATGTTGATGTACGTGCCATAGAACGCGCGCGTGCGGTCGGTGATGATGCCGGCGTTGAGCAGCGTCTTCACCAGCACGCGGAAGATGTTGGCGGACTGCTTCATGCTTTCGCGGCGGTCATCGTCGGTGAACGCTTCCATGATCGAGGCGCGTGCTTCCTGCCAGTCGATGCCGCAGGCATTGTAGACCACCTGCATCTGCTCGGCGTTGATGAGGTTGAACAGCAGCGTCTGGAAGCATTGCGCCGCCCAATCTTCGACGACGTTGTGTTCTTCCGGCGTGAGCTTGGGGATCGTGCGGTCGGCCCAGATCTTTCCGAATTTGTGATGGAAGGCTTCGTCGGTCATCACGAGCTGGCACAGCTTCACCAGCAGCGGATCGCGCGAACGTCTGATAGAGCGTCGCGAACGCGCCCATCGCGAGGCCTTCGACCAGCATCTGCATGCCGATGATCTTTTTGTAGACTTCCGGCGCAACAACCATTTCGGTCAGAAGGTTCTTGCAGCGTCGCGCCGCACGGAAGCGGCGAGCCCCAGCGCGCCTTGATGTAGTTGGTGAAGCCGGTGACGTGGCGGGCTTCTTCGCGCGTCTGGTTGGCGGCGTATTCCTGCGCGCCCGGATCTTTCAGGATGTGGCAGAGCGAGGCCGAAAGCGAAAGCGCGCCCTGTTCGCCATGCAGGATGCGCCGACAATTGCCAGCGCGTGGCTTCGTTGGCGAATTCGCGCTTCTGTTCGGCGTTCATGCTTTCGCCGATGCTTGGTGCGGAAGAGCGGAAAGAATTCGTCCGGCAGGATCGCGTTCTTCGAAAGATCGAAGGGCTCGGAGAAGTCGATGTATTTCTTGTCCAGCGGATCCCAGAAATGGTCGTGGGTGGCCGAGATGATCTTGTCGAAGGCGGTGGAGCGCTGGCCGTAACGCTCGACTTCCAGCATCGCCGGAAAATCGTCGGGCGCGACCGCGTCGTAGACGTTGTCTTTGGTGATCTGGACCATGGCCGCATTCCTTCGCTGTGTACGAGGCCGATTATGCCCCGCCGCCACAGCCGAAGTCAAGGAAAATGACGCGGGCGTCAACTTATTGCGACAGAAGTTAATCGCCCTCGTTGAGCGACCCCTTGGTCGAGGCGACGCCCGCCTTCCAGCCGCTCGTCAGGCTCAACCGCTTGGCGCAAGCGCCCGCGCGAGCCCCTTTGAAGCAGGTCTCCACGATGTGGTGGCTGTTGGAGCCGTAGAGGTTCTCGATGTGCAGGCAGACCCCGGCATTCTGCGCAAAGGCCTGAAACCATTCCTTGAACAGCTCCGTGTCCATTTCGCCGAGCTTTGGCTTGGGCACGTCCACATGCCAGATCAGATAGGGCCGGTTGGAAACGTCGAGCGCCACCCGCGTCAGCGCCTCGTCCATCGGGATCAGCGCCGAGCCGAAGCGGGTGATGCCGGCAAAATCCCCCAGCGCCTTCTTCACCGCCTGACCGATGACGATGCCGGTGTCCTCGGTCGTGTGGTGGAAATCGACATGCAGGTCGCCCTGGGCCCGCACCTTGAGGTCGATCATCGAATGGCGGCCGAAGCTTTCCAGCATGTGATCGAGGAAGCCGATGCCGGTATCGATATCGCATTCGCCCGAGCCATCGAGATCAACCCAGACGGCGATCTCGGTTTCCCGGGTCTTGCGTTCGACGGTTGCGGTGCGCATGGCGAGTAAATCCCGGTTGGCCGCTGTTGATAACAAGGCCGCGTGAGGAACGGAAGCGCGCCTAGGCTGAATTGACATTCATCGCATCCATATCATGGCTGCGGCGAGGTGGACGAAGGCTAGGAAGTGAACAGAGCGTCGGTCGTAGCGTGTGGCGAAGCGTCTGAAGTGCTTGAGCTTGTTGAAGCAGCGCTCGATGCGGTTCCTGAGCCGGTAGATGTCGCGGTCGTAGTCGTAAGGTTGCTTACGCCTTGGATGAGGTGGGATGACCGCGGTTGCGCCGATGGCGGTGATCGCCTCGCGCAAGGATTTGGCGTCGTAGGCACGGTCGCCAAGAACATAGTCGGCGCTCTCGCCATCCAGTAATTTCGCGGCTTCTGTGATGTCGTGTGCCTGTCCCGGCGACAGAGCAAAGCGCAATGGCCGGCCCAGACTGTCGGCCAGCATATGGATCTTGGTGGTCAGTCCGCCTCGGGAGCGCCCCAGAGCCTGGTTTTGGCCCCCCCTTTTCCGGTCGCGGCCTGCTGATGCGCGCGCACCAGCGTGCTGTCGAGCATCAGGTACTCGTTCTTTCGATCCGCCGTGAGCACCTTGAAGACGCGTTCCCAGACCCCTGCCTTGGCCCAGCGTGCGAAGCGCTGGTGCAACGTCTTCCATTTGCCGTAGCGCTCGGGCAGATCGTGCCAATGGGCGCCCGACCGCAGCACCCACAAACACCCGTTCACGAACAGTCGATTGTCGCGTCCCGTGCGGCCCGGATCGCTCTTCTTGCCCGGCAAAAGCTCGCAAATCCGCGCCCACTGGGCATCCGACAACTCGTAGCGCTTCACCATTCATAAGCCCCGAATCACATGATCCGGAACAAAATGAATCAGCGACGATCAACTTTGTGAATCCTGAATGTCGATTGGTCCTAGGCGACGTGGGCGGGCGATGCGCCGAAATCCGTGAAACGCTGGGCGATGGCGACGCGGTCGCGTCCCGCCTTCTTGGCATCGTAGAGCGCTTCGTCGGCGGCCTTCATGACGTCGGGACCGGTCTTGCCGTGCTCGTGCAGGCCCGCCACGCCCAGAGACGCAGTGACCTGCGCAAGCGTTGCCCCACGCAGGCGCACCGTCATCCGCTTGATGGCCGCGCGCAGCTCCTCCGCGCGCTGGGCGGCTGCGGCAAGATCGGCGCCCGGCAGGATGATCGCGAATTCCTCTCCGCCATAACGGCAGGCGATGTCCTCGCCGCGCACGAAACGGGCCAGCGTCTGGCCGAATTCGGCGAGCAGCGCATCGCCGCCGTCATGGCCGTTCGTGTCGTTGAAGCGTTTGAAATGATCGACGTCGAGCATGATGACGGAAAGGGGAATGGTGTTGCGCCGTGCGCGCCCGATTTCGCGGGCCAGCGCATCTTCCAGATAGCGCCGATTGAAGAGGCCTGTGAGCGCATCGCGCAGCGATTGATGGCGCAACGTGTCCTGCAGCAAGAGGTTCGCAAATGCGAGCGACAGTTGCTCGGTAATGGTCTGGATCGTGCGGCGCTCCGGCAGGGCAAAGCCATCCGGTCGGGAAGTCGCGATACTCAGCACGCCAAGGGTCTCGCCCTGCGCAATCATCGGCATGCAAAGAACGTAATGACGATTGTCGGCCAAATGATCGCAAGCCGGCTCCGCGCTCTGAGGCGATGAAGCGTGCGAACGGCCACGCCGCAAACCCCAGCAATCGTCGGGCGCGAAATCGCGTTGGAAGGCGGTGCCGTCTCCGAATGCGTGAGTGACTTCGATGCGGTCGCGCGTATCGCCGAAAAGGCCGATGGCGCCGGATGCATCGGGCATAAGCTGCGTGAGGTGTTTGCCCGTGATGGTCAGGGCCTCGCGCGTATTGCGGCAGGTTTGCAGCAATTCGCCCAGAAGCCCGATGGAGCGTGCCGATTCATTGTAGTGGCGCACTTCTTCGAGGGAAGTCTGAAGTTTTGCATTGGCGTCGTTCAATGACGCTTCGCTTTGGGCGCGCTTGCCCGTTTCGCGCCGGATCAACCAGAACACGAAACCCAGAATGCCGCCGCACGCGATAATGCCCAGCACGCAGGCCCCGAGTGTCATCCGGGCGAAAAACTGAAGGTTGGCCAGGCGCACGTCGAGCAGTTTGCGCTCCTCGTGTTCCATGTTGGAAATCGTGACCAGTATCTCGCCCATGGCGCTTGTGTCGTGCGGGTCGGCGAGCATCTCTTCCGCCTTTAACTGCTTGCCCGAAAGCGTGGTCGACATCACCATGCTCATGCGCGCCAGTTCGCCGCTCAGCGCGGTGTGCAGCTTGTCCACATGGCGCTGTTGCACGGGGTTGTCGACGGTCAGCGCGCGCAAGGTCGCGAGATTGGCATAGATGTGCGGCAGATCGGAACGGAAGGGCGAGATCATCGCCTGTTTGCAGGTCGCCACATAACCGCGCTCGGCGGCCTCGGCGTCGCTGAACTGTGCTTCGGTAAGATCGAGCGTGTCGAGGATCTGGTAACTGTGCGCGACCCAGCTGCTGCTGCTGACAAGCCGCGTGATGCTGGCGAAGAAAAGTCCGCCCACCCCGAGCAGAATGGCGACAATCAATGTGAACCACGGCACGACCTTGTGGCCGAAGGTTTTTCGGACTGACTCTTGTGGCAGGGGGTCGCTCATGGTGTCCGCCGGATGGCAGGGCGCAATACTGGGCATTTGCCGTTAATATTTCGAATATTTCGCAGCAATCTTTCGCATTTGGCCGCTCCCGGGTTGCCTTGATGCGCTTGCGCCACGGCCCCGGGGGACATATCTGTATCCCAGACACCCGGAACCTGCACATGGCCCCCTCCCGCATGGATGCCCCCGAGCGCTGGCGCTCCACCACGATCCTCTCCGTCCGCAAGGGCGGCGTGGTGGTCGTGGCGGGCGACGGGCAGGTGACGGTGGGCGCAACCGTGATGAAAGCCAATGCCCGCAAGGTGCGCCGGCTCGGCAAGGGCGATGTGATCGCGGGCTTTGCTGGCGCGACGGCCGATGCCTTCGCGCTGTTCGAGCGGCTGGAGGCCAAGATCGAGCAGCATCCCGGCAATCTGGCGCGCGCCTGCGTGGAGCTGGCCAAGGACTGGCGCACCGACCGCTATCTGCGCCGCCTCGAAGCCATGATGGCGGTGGCCGATGCCAAGACCTCGCTGATCCTCTCCGGCACGGGCGATGTGGTGGAGCCCGAAGACGGCGCTGATCGGCATCGGCTCGGGCGGGCCTTATGCGCTGGCGGCGGCGCGCGCGCTGTTGCCGCTCGATTTCTCGGCGGAAGAGATCGCCAGCCGCGCCATGAAGATCGCCGCCGATATCTGCGTCTACACCAATCGAGAACATCGTCATCGAAAGCCTGAAAGCCGAATGAGTTTTCTTCACGCCGCGCGAAATCGTTTCCGAACTCGACCGCTATCATCGTGGGCCAGGCCGACGCCAAGCGCGCCGTCGCCATTGCGCTGCGCAACCGCTGGCGCCGTCAGCAGCTTGCGCCCGAACTGCGCGAAGAAGTGCTGCCGAAAAACATTCTGATGATCGGGCCCACCGGCGTCGGCAAGACGGAAATTTCGCGCCGGCTTGCCAAACTGGCGCAGGCGCCGTTCCTCAAAGTCGAAGCGACCAAATTCACCGAAGTCGGTTATGTCGGCCGCGATGTGGAGCAGATCGTGCGCGATCTGCTGGAAGTCGGCATCGCGCAGGTGCGCGAGCGCAAGCGCAGGATGTGGAAGCGCAGGCCGAAGCGCGCGCCGAAGAACGCGTGCTCGATGCGCTGGTGGGCGCCAGCGCGAGCGCCGTCCACGCGCGAGACATTCCGCAAACGCCTGCGCGCGGGCGAATTGAACGACAAGGAAATCGAGATCGAAATGCGCGACGCCGGCGGCGCCCGTCGTTCGAAATTCCCGGCATGCCGAACGCGCAGATCAGCATGGTCAATCTGGGCGACATGTTCGGCAAGGCCTTTGGCGGCAAGCGCCAAGACGCGCCGCATGACGGTGGGCGAAGCCCATGATCCGCTGGTGGCCGAAGAAGCCGACAAGCTGCTCGACAATGATGCGATCATCGCGCGACGCCATCGACAATGGTGGAGAACAACGGCATCGTGTTCCTCGACGAGATCGACAAGATCTGCGCCCGCACCGAATTCCGCGGCGGCGGCGATGTCAGCCGCGAAGGCGTGCAGCGCGATCTTCTGCCGCTGATCGAAGGCACCACGGTCGCCACCAAGCATGGCGCGGTGAAGACCGACCACATTCTCTTCATCGCATCGGGCGCGTTCCACACCGCCAAGCCCTCCGACCTGTTGCCCGAATTGCAGGGCCGCCTGCCGATCCGCGTGGAGTTGAAGGCGCTGACGCGCGACGATTTCCAGCGCATCCTCACCGAGCCCGAAGCAAGCCTCATCAAGCAATATGTGGCGCTGCTGGAGACCGAAGGCGTGACGCTCGATTTCACCGAGGATGGCATCGGCGCGATTGCCGATATCGCCGCCCAGGTGAATGCCACGGTCGAAAACATCGGCGCGCGCCGGCTGCAGACCGTCATGGAGCGCGTGCTGGACGAGATCAGCTTTTCCGCCACCGATCGCAACGGCGAGAAGATCGTCATCGACGCGGCCTATGTGCAGGCCCGCGTCGAAGACCTGGCCAAGGATCAGGATTTGTCCCGCTTTATTCTGTAGATTGAGCCGTCCGCCGGTTGACCCCGCGGGGGCGTTCTTGCAAAAAGTGCCCCGCTTGAAGCCGAAGGATGGGGTTAGATGCCGCGCAAAGATTACCTTTTCACCAGCGAAAGCGTCTCCGAAGGCCATCCCGACAAGGTCTGCGACCGCATTTCCGACGAAGTGGTGGACCTGTTCTTCCGCGAAGGCCCCAAGCACGGCTTCGATCCCAAGGATATTCGCGTCGCCTGCGAAACCCTGGCCACCACCAACCGCGTCATCATCGCGGGCGAAACCCGCGGCCCGGCCCAGATCACGCCCAGACATGATCGATCGACGTGGCGCGCGAGGCAATTCGCGACATCGGCTACGAGCAGGACGGTTTCCACTGGAGCCACTGCAATGTCGAAGTGCTGCTGCACGCCCAGTCGCCGCATATCGCGCAAGGCGTCGATGCCTCCGGCAACAAGGATGAAGGCGCGGGCGATCAGGGCATCATGTTCGGCTATGCCTGCAGCGAAACGCCGGAACTGATGCCGGCGCCGATCCTCTACAGCCACAAGATTCTTCACCTGCTGGCCGACGCGCGCAAATCGGGCAAGGAACCGAAGCTCGGGCCCGATGCGAAAAGCCAGGTGACGCTGCGCTATGACGATGGCAAGCCGGTGGAAGCGACGCAGATCGTGCTCTCCACCCAGCATCTCGACGAGAACATGACGTCGGACGATGTGCGCGACATCGTCGAGCCCTATATCCGCGAAGGCGCTGCCCGGCGGACTGGATCACCGACCAAACGGTCTGGCATGTGAACCCGACCGGCGCCTTCGTGGTCGGCGGGCCGGATGGCGATTGCGGGCTGACGGGCCGCAAGATCATCGTCGACACCTATGGCGGCGCGGCCCCGCATGGCGGCGGCGCGTTCTCCGGCAAGGATCCCGACGAAGGTGGACCGTTCGGCCGCCTATGCCGCGCGCTATCTGGCGAAGAACGTGGTGGCGGCGGATCTTGCCGATCGCTGCACCATCCAGATTTCCTATGCCATCGGCGTTGCCGATCCGCTGTCGGTCTATGTCGATCTGCACGGCACGGGCAAAGTCGATGAAGCCAAGCTCGAAACGGTGCTGCCGCAATTGATGAGCCTGAAGCCGCGCGGCATCCGCGAACATCTGGGCCTCAACCGCCCGATCTATGCGCGCACGCGCGGCTTACGGCCATTTCGGCCGCACGCCGGATGAGGATGGCGGGTTCTCGTGGGAGAAGACCGATCTCGCCGATCAACTCCGCGGCGCGTTCTGAGTTTGCCGTTCGCGCGGGGAACGCATGAACACCGATCGCCCCGAGCGCCACCGGCGCAAGCTTTATGGCCGCCGCAAGGGGCCAAAGCTTTCCGCGCATCAGCACGATCTGCTCGATACGCTGCTGCCGAAACTCGCGTTGCAGATCGATGCCGGGCGCCGATCCGCAAACCTATTTCGCAAATCGTCGATGATGTCTGGCTCGAAGTGGGCTTCGGTGCGGGCGAGCATCTGCTGGCAGGCGGAAACCAATCCAAACGTCGGCTTGATCGGCGCGGAGCCCTACATTTCCGGCGTCGCAAAACTTTTATCGAAAATTGACGAAGCGAAACCTTCCAACATCCGCCTGCACATCGATGATGCGCGCGATATCATCGAGGCGCTGCCCGATGCCTCGCTTGGGCCGCGTGTTCATTCTCTTTCCCGATCCATGGCCCAAGACGCGCCATCACAAGCGCCGTTTCATGCAGATGGATATGCTGGATCACCTTGCGCGCGTGATGAAGCCCGGCGCCGAATTCCGCTTTGCCAGCGACGATGCGCCCTATTTCGAATGGACGCTGGAACGCATCTGCGCCCATCCCGATTTCGCCTGGACGGCCGCCTCAGCGGCGGATTGGCTCACCCGGCCGGAAGACTGGCCCCAGACCCGCTACGAGGCCAAGGAGCTGCACGGAAAGCCAGCCTATCTCAGGGCCGTCCGCGTCTGACTTGCCATTTTGGGCCCAAACGCCTATATCGCGGCCATCCCTTACAACAGAAAAGCCTGTTGTGTGGCGGTCGCAAGACCCGCCGCGGGCCAGACGCTTGCTTTCAGGCCACCTGGTTTTTGGGCAACCAAGGACGACGGCCATTATCACTGCGATGTCGCAACTTGGAGCCTGTGATTGCCCCCGCTGTGGAAGCTGCGGGTTATCGGCTCGTGCGCCTCGGCTGATGGGCGGCAAGCACAAGACCTTGCAGATCATGGCCGAACGCCCCGATGGCCAGATGGATGTGGAGGATTGCGCGAAGCTTTCCCGCGCGCTCTCCGATTTCCTCGATCAGCAAGACCCGATCGAGGGCGAATATTCGCTGGAGGTTTCCTCGCCCGGCATCGACCGCCCGCTGACGCGGCTTCGCCGATTTCGCGCGCTGGGCGGGCCATGAAGCGAAGATCGAACTGACCACCAACGATGCCGATGGCCGCAAGCGGTTCCGCGGCAAGCTCATGGGGCTGGACGGCAAGGATGTGCTGTTCCTTTCCGGCGGCACGAACATGGTTTTTGCGTTCCGCAACATCGCCGAAGCAAAGCTCGTCCTCACCGACAAGCTCATCGAAGAAGATTTGAAGGCGCGCAAGAAGGTGCAAGTTTAAACAAGTTTATGAAGGTGCGCATCCGCGCACGATAGGAGAAGACAATGGTAGCCGGAGTTGCAGCAAACAGGCTCGAACTTTTGCAGATCGCCGACGCGGTCGCGCGTGACAAGTCGATCGACAAGCAGGTCGTGCTGCACGCGATGGAAGAGGCGATGCAGCGCGCCGCCAAAGCCCATTACGGCAGCGAAAACGACATTCGCGTCGAGATCGATTCCAAGACGGGCGAGACCCATGTGTCGCGTTATCTGAACGTCGTGGAGTTGGTCGACAACGATAAGACCGAGATCAGCCTCGAAGATGCGCGCGCCAGAAACCCGGCAGCCCAGGTGGGCGATATCATCGCCGAAACGCTGCCGCCGCTCGATTTCAATCGCGTCAACGCACAGAACGCCAAACAGGTGATCGTGCAGAAGGTGCGCGATGCCGAACGCGAGCGCCAGTATGAAGAATACAAGGATCGCATCGGCGAAGTCGTTCACGGTATCGTCAAGCGCGCCGAATTCGGTTCGGTGGTGGTCGATCTTTCCCGCGCCGAAGGCGTCGTCCGCCGCGACGAGATGATCCCGCGCGAGAGCTTCCGCACCGGCGACCGTATCCGCGCCTATATCTATGACGTGCGCCGCGAAACCCGTGGTCCGCAGATTTTCCTCTCGCGTTCGCACCCGCAATTCATGGTGCGCCTGTTCGCGCAGGAAGTGCCCGAAATCTATGACGGCATCATCGAAATCCGCGCCGTGGCGCGCGATCCCGGCAGCCGCGCCAAGATCGCGGTGATCTCGAAGGATTCGAGCATCGATCCGGTCGGCGCCTGCGTCGGCATGCGCGGCGTGCGCGTGCAGGCCGTGGTGCAGGAGCTTCAGGGCGAACGCATCGATATCATTCCGTGGAACGGCGAAGCGGCGACCTTCATCGTCAATGCGCTGGCGCCCGCCGAAGTTTCCAAGGTTGTGCTCGATGAAGATACGCACCGGGTCGAAGTGGTGGTGCCCGATGAGCAATTGTCGCTCGCCATCGGCCGCCGCGGCCAGAATGTGCGCCTGGCCTCCCAGCTCACCTCCTGGCAGATCGATATTCTGACGGAGCAGGAAGAATCCGAACGCCGCCAGAAGGAATTCGCCGAACGCACCAAGCTGTTCATGGATGCGCTCGATGTCGATGAAACGGTGGCGCAATTGCTGGCTTCCGAAGGCTTCGCCAACATCGAAGACATCGCCTATGTGCCGGTGAACGATCTGGCGCAGATCGAAGGCTTCGATGAAGACACAGCCCAAGAACTGCAGAGCCGCGCGCAGGAACATATCGAGGCGCAGAACCGCGAGATCGATGAGAAGCGCCGCGAACTGGGCGTGGAAGATGCGGTGCTCGAAGTCGAAGGCATCACGGGCGCGATGGCCGTTTCGCTCGGCGAGCATGACGTGAAGACGCTGGAAGATCTCGCCGGCTGCGCGACCGACGATCTGCTCGGCTATTACGAGCAAAACAAGGAAAAGGAACGTGTCCGCGTTCCCGGCGCCCTCGAAGGCTTCGATCTCACCGCCGCCGATGCCAACCGCATCATCATGAAGGCGCGCGTGAAGGCGGGCTGGGTCGAGGAAGAACCCGAAGCGTGAAGAAGAAGCCGTCGAAGGCGAGCCGGAAGGCGAAGAAGCCTAAGCGTGACGATCGAAACGCTGTTCGCGACGCGGCTGTACCGAAAGGTGCTGCCGCGCGCGGGCGCACTCAACGCCGAACTTGCGAAGACCTGCCTCTCCATTGCGCGCGAAGATCGCGCCGGCCAGCTTTGGGCGAAAGAGCATGGCTATCGCGGCTATACATCCTATGCCTCGCTGAACGACCTGCCGCTGCGCGCGCCGGTGTTCGCCGATCTGCAAAAGCAGCTCGATGCCCATGTGCGAAGTTTCGCAAAGGCGCTCGAATTCGCAGGCAACAAGCTCGCGCTCGATTCCCTCTGGATCAATGTGATGGAACAGGGTGCCGTGCACACCGGCCATATCCATCCGCATTCCGTCATCAGCGGCACCTATTATGTGGCGACGCCCAAAGGAGCATCCGCGATCAAGTTCGAAGATCCGCGCCTGCCCATGATGATGGCGGCCCCCGCCAAAAAGCCCAATGCCGCGCGTGGCAATCGGCGGTTTGTGACGGTGGAACCAGCGGCAGGAACCCTGCTTCTGTGGGAAAGTTGGCTGCGCCACGAAGTTCCGCCCAATGCCGCGCGCGGCCGGCGCATCAGCGTCAGCTTCAACTACGCAACCGTTTAAAAGATCAGCCCTTCTTTGCGCAAACCGATGTGAACTGCTGATAGGTCTGCCCGCCGGTTTTGTTGGCGGCTTTCATCTTCTGCCACTGGGCCGCGCATGCCGTCATGCGCGCTTGCGGCGTCATCGGTGCGGCGGCCGCCTTGCCGGACATGCAGGTAGAAGAAAACGCCTTGTATGTCGTGGCCTTCTTCTGGTCGGCCGACATCGCGCTCCATTGCGCGCCACAGGCTTTCATCTTGTCCGATCCCGAATTGGCGCCCATCGCAGGGGCAATCAGAAGGCCCGCCATCGCGGCAGACAAAATCAACACGCGCATGAATATCTCCCGTGAGCATCCTCGAATACGCAAACTCTGCGCCCGAATCCGGGGCGTTTCTATCGGGTGACAGCGGGATGGAGAATTCGTAACCGCGCGGACAGATCGCGCATCAATCTTTCTTCTTCTTGTCGTCATCGTCGCTGGGCGTAACGGTGTGCGCCACCGTTTCACAGCGCCCGCCGTCACATCGACCGCGGTGCTCGCAACCGTGACGCCCGCATCGGCCACGGCAACACCCGCATCCACCACCGCGCAGCCAGAAAGGGCAAACGCCAGACCAAGAGCAATGAGCGCAATACGCATGCCCGCAACCCCATACAAACAGCGGCCCAAGTGTGATCGCCTAGCGAAGGGAACTCAAGGCGGCCGTGAAATGCGGCCAATCCTCGATCACGCGCTCCACCTTTGCCGCTTCCAGCCGCGCGCGCGAATGCGCATCCATATGCCCGCCGCCCATGAACCCCCACACGCGCATCCCGGCCGCGTGGCCCGCGTTCACGCCGTTCACGCTATCTTCGATCACAAGACAATCGGCAGGCGAAACACCAAGCGCGTTAGCAGCATGCAGAAAAAGATCGGGCGCGGGCTTGGCATGGGTCACATGCTGCGCCGAATAAACATGCGGCGCGAATTCATCCCAGAGCCCGGTTTTGCGAAGCTTCTTCTCCAGCGCAAACTCCTGCGAAGAACTCGCCACCGCCTTGGCGCCGGTCACCGCGCGCACCGCTTCCAGCGCACCGCGAACAGCGGTCAGCCGCGTGTCGATGGCATGTTTATATTGCGCATCCATCGGCCCCTCGATTTCGGGAAGGATCGAACGCCCCAACCGCAAAATCCCATCCGCCTCAAGCGCCGCGCGAAACGCAGCATCGCTCATCCCCATGAAGCGCGCCTTGAATTCATGAGGATCGTAATGAAGCCCGATGCCGGAAAGCACGCGGGCTTCGATTTCATGCGCCAACACCTCGCTATCCACGAGCACGCCGTCGCAATCGAAGATGATGGCGGAGAACATGGGGGAGGGCTTAGCGTGGTGCGCTCTGGTACGGAAGACACGGATTCTTGCAAAAGTGGCGCAGTATGGGTTCTTTTAAACCACCAGAAGCCGGTAGAATTTAGTGTTCTTGCCGACTTGCGCCAATGCGTCGAACATGAGGTCGCCGAATTTGAAAGCTTCTTGCATACGTGCTTGGCTTTGCGATCTGTCAAGAAATCCGTCAATAAGCTGTTCTTCAGGCATATTGGTCACGGCCAAGAAAATTTGATACTGTGCCATCAAGTTCTTTATTGTCCGTTGTGCCTCTTTAAATTCGGATTTTTTACTTACCCACTCTAACCGCTGAGTAGGAGTTTTCTTTATCATCTCAAGCGCGTCCGACGGAGAGACCGTCTTCGAAATGCGATACTTCGCTAGGAGATATAAAAGCGCTGAGTAGCAGGTCAGTAACCGGCTGTGTTTTAATTTGTAGTTCTTAATCTTGCCTTTTGCCTTCTCTCGGTCTGGATCTCTCTCTGTTCGAGCTTCATAATTTACGCAGAATGTCCTCCATAAACGCAAAATGTCATTCGCCAAGAATGCAGGCATGAAGCTCGATTTATGGTCTTCATAATCTCTCCAGTATGCCGCAACTACATCCTGAATTATATCGGCATAGACGGCATCCCCAATGAGCGGGCAACTTTCGAGCAGAAGTAGCAATCGGGCAGTAAAGGTATTTGTAACGTCGTCTTCGGGCGTTCCAAGTGTTTTAGTAAAATCGTGAACCGAATAGCTTGTCAGATATCGGCCGTCACCAGAGAATTCAGGGATACCTAGTTTCCGAGTAACTTCAATTAGGTCGGCCTTAATTCGAATTTCATCTAGCCGCTTTAACAGGCTTCCCTCGATGCCATTTTTCTCCGGCTGTCCGTTTCTCTTCCCAACTATGAATAGATCAAGGTCGCTGTACTGGCTGGCTTCGCCGCGCCCAAAGGAGCCCGTGGCGTAGACACATGCCTTGCCATTGGCGATTTCTTCAGCCGTTTTCAAACGCTTGCGTAATTCGGCTATACGCTTAGTTGTCTGCGCACGCCGTTTAGCGAGTTCGCTCACGCACGCCATCCCATTCAAATATATTGGCGAATATGTCTGCTTGCTCAATCGCGTCATCAATCGCGTGATGAGTGTGCTTATGCTTTGAGGTCAAAGAAGATTGGAGCTTTGATCGGCCAGCGTCAGAAATGGGAATTGCTGCTTTGACCGCTAAAGCTGTCTTTATATCATAGCATCGAGAATATTCGAACGGAGAGCCAGAGGCAGAAAAGCGAATGAAATACCAATACAACCAAGTCCAATCGAAACTAAGTGGATATGCAACTAGAACGGGTTTGGCGGTCCCGGAAAATTTATTTACCCAATCACACGCCTCTGTCATTGCGGAGTGAGGGTCGGCACCTTCTCTGCAAAGACGTTCGCGGTCTAATTGGTTTATTCTCAGAGCCTCTTCTTGAAAGTCATCAGATATGGGGCGCAACTCTTTATAGAATATCGTGTCGTAATTGCGCGGCCTTTCGAAGCGAACTCCATCAAAAGTTCCAGCATAGACGATTGCAAAGGACAGAATTGAGTAAGGCCCGGGAATAGGTCCGTCGGTTTCAACGTCTGCCGAAAAATAAGCGTCCACACGTCTCTCCAGAAGAGAAGTTTTGCTCCCGTGCTCTGGCCGTGTCTGGGCTGCGGCGCGCATTAGCATTGAATCACTAGCCCCCTCGCTCAGCGCAGAATCTCACTCGCCGTCTGCGAGGTCAATCGTCCAAACAAGGCCAACTGGAGAAATATTGCCTGAAACAAGAGGTAGAACCGCCGTGTTTCTAATTATCCAAGAAGCTCCGCAGCTTCCGGCTCCGACTCGGATGCTTCAGCTTGCGCAGCGCCTTCGCTTCGATCTGGCGGATACGTTCGCGGGTCACGCTGAACTGCTGGCCCACTTCTTCGAGCGTGTGATCGGTGTTCATGCCGATGCCGAAGCGCATGCGCAGCACACGTTCTTCGCGCGGGGTCAGGGTGGCCAGCACGCGCGTTGTGGTTTCGCGCAGGTTTGCCTGGATGGCCGCATCGATGGGCAGGATCGCGTTCTTGTCTTCGATGAAATCGCCCAGATGGCTGTCTTCCTCGTCGCCGATGGGCGTTTCGAGGGAGATCGGCTCCTTGGCGATCTTCAGGACCTTGCGCACTTTTTCGAGCGGCATGGCGAGGCGTTCGGCCAGTTCTTCCGGCGTCGGCTCGCGGCCGATTTCGTGCAGCATCTGGCGGCTGGTGCGAACGAGCTTGTTGATCGTCTCGATCATGTGCACCGGAATACGGATGGTGCGCGCCTGATCGGCGATGGAGCGCGTGATGGCCTGACGGATCCACCACGTCGCGTAGGTGCTGAACTTGTAACCGCGGCGGTATTCGAATTTGTCGACCGCCTTCATCAACCCGATATTGCCTTCCTGGATGAGGTCCAGGAATTGCAGGCCGCGATTGGTGTATTTCTTGGCGATGGAGATCACGAGGCGAAGATTGGCCTCGATCATTTCCTTCTTCGCCTGGCCGCTTTCGCGCTCGCCCTTTTGCACCGTGTGAACGACACGGCGGAAATCGACGATGGATTGGCGCATTTCCTGCGCCAGCGTTTGGATTTCTTCGCGCAGCGCGTGCAGCTTGTCGCGTTCTTCCTGAACGAAATCCTTCCAGCCGGGGCGGGAAAGGCGGCCCACGCGGCGCGCCCAATTGGGATCGAGCTCGTTGCCGAAATGCTCTTTCAGGAAGTCCGTGCGTTCGACGCCGTGTGCTTCGGCCAGCCGCAACTGGCGGCCTTCGAGGCTCACAAGACGGCGATTGATGCCGTACATCTGATCGACAAGGGCTTCGATGCGGTTGTTGTTGAGCTTCAGCCCTTTGACGAGATCGACGGTCTCGCTGCGCAGCTTCTTGAAGCGGCGTTCCTGGCTGGTGGAAAGTTCATCGGCGCCCAAGGCCGCTTCAACGCTCGCGTCCTGCAGCTTGCCGAGCTTCTTGTAGAGGTTGGCGATGTTGTCGAGAGTTTCGAGAACCTGCGGCTTCAACGCGGCTTCCATCGCCGACAAGGGCAGGTTGCCTTCATCGTCGAAGCCATCGTCATCGGCTTGTGAATCGGCGGCGGCTGCAGCCTCGCCCGGATCGACAGGCTCGCCATCGGCGCGGGGTTCGGGGCGCGGTGTGGGTTTGGGAAGAGGTTCGGGTTTCTTCGGCGCGATCAGCGCGGCCATCGTCGCGTCGTGGCCGTTGGCATTTACCGTGCCATCGCTGACCGGCAATGCCGGTGTGGCGGGCTGGCCATCTGGGCCTGCGCCATACATCGCTTCCAGATCGATGATGTCGCGAAGGAGAACTTTTCCTTCGTTGAGTTCGTCGCGCCAGACAGTGAGCGCCTCGAACGTCAGCGGGCTTTCGCACAGCGCGCCGATCATCAGTTCGCGGCCGGCTTCGATACGTTTCGCGATGGCGATTTCGCCTTCCCGGGAAAGAAGCTCCACCGAGCCCATTTCGCGCAGATACATGCGCACGGGATCGTCGGTGCGATCGTAAGGCTCTTCGCCCCCACCCTCTTTGGTGGTGACCTGCTTGCCGCCTTCGGCAACGGCGGGAAGGCCCGCTTCGCCCTGTTCTTCCTGTTCCTCGCTCTCGATGACGTTGATGCCCATCTCGTTGAGCATCGACATCGTGTCTTCGATCTGTTCGGAAGACACCTTGTCGGACGGCAGAACCTTGTTCAGTTCGTCGTAAGTGACATAGCCGCGCTGCTTGGCGCGGGTAATCATCTTGCGGACACCCACATCCGACATATCCAGAAGCGGGGAATCCGCGTCCGGCGCGGGCGGCGGGTTGTCGGGGGTACCGCCGGGCTTCGTCCCCGGCTTGGGCGGGGTTGCTTTGACCAACTGCTTGGCAAGAACTTCGGGTTGAATCTGCTTCTTCTCCGGCTGGGGGGCAGGCTTGGCCGCGGCTTTGGCTTCGGGCTTGGTCTTGAGGGGGGCGGGCGCGGGTTTGGCCGCGGCTTTCGCGGCAGGCTTCACCTCGGCCTTCTTCGGCTCGGGCTTTTTGGGCGCCGGCTTGGCGGCATGTTTCGCGGGCGCCGCCTTTTTGGGCTCAGGCTTCTTGGGCGCTGGCTTGGTAGGGGCCTTAGCGGGCTTTTTCTTGGCGGAAGCTGTTTTCGTCACCACTTTGGGGTCGGTCCGTTCTCAAAAGGGCCAAAAGCGCGAGAGGTCGCGCAATCGGCACATCTCCTATCCTATGTATGCAGAACGCATACGCGCAGAACTGGGTCACTCGCCCTGAACAGCACGCCGTTCCAGGAGGATCTGGGCATCGTGCCAGCTTTCCTCGCTGGGCTCATTGCGGAAACGCTCCACCGCATGGGCCCTTTCGGGGTCCAGTTCCGCCATATCCCGGAGCTGGTGGGCGGCGCGAAGCCATCGGGCCTCAACGTCTTCCCGGTTGGCATCGGCATCGGCAAGTCCTCTATCGGCGTCGTCTCTCGCGTTTGCGGAGGCAATTTCGCCGGAGGCGCGCCGGGCCAAATGCTCGGCAAGCTCGGTCAGCCCTACGCGAACGAGATGGGTCTCCAGCGCCCTGGTTTCAAGCCTGCCGCCGGAGGCGGCGAGGTTTAAAAGCTCGTGCCGCAGCCTGTCAAGCGAACGGTCGGCGAACGGAAGGGCCGCCAAAATCTCTCCGTGACGGGCGGCAAGCTCCGGCTTTTCCCAGAGCAGCACGCCGAGTTCCATCTCCTTGATCCGGCGCGAGGCGCCCTTTGCCCCCACGGGCGATAAGGCTGTTCTTCACCTCGGGCGAAACGGTGGGGCCGGACTGGTATCCGGGCTTGGGCGGTAACCTCCTGCCCCCGCGCGCGGGCTCGGCCCGATTGCGCTGTGGCGCGGGTGCGGATTTGCGGCGCTTGAAGGCTTCGAACACCCGGTTGTCGAAATCGCGGCGATAGTAATCGGCGATCTTTTCGTCGCCGATCGCACGCGTAATTTCACCAAGCGCGCGTTCGAGGCCGGCGCGTCGTTCGGGCGTGGAGAAATCCTTGCCGTCGATATTCCGCGCGCCACAGCACCTGGCCGAGCGGTTCGGCGTTATCGAGAACCTTGCGCATGCCGGAAGGCCCGGAGGCGCGGATGAAACTGTCCGGGTCTTCGCCCGTCGGCAGAAAGGCAAAGCGCAGCGAATAGCCCGCCTTCAGATGCGGCAATGCCAGATGCGCCGCACGATGCGCCGCGCGCAATCCGGCTTCGTCGCCATCGAAGGCCAGCGTCGGTTCGGCAGCGACGCGCCACAACAGATGCAATTGATCTTCGGTGAGCGCGGTGCCGAGCGGTGCAACGGCGGCGTCAAATCCTGCGCGCACCAGCGCGATCACATCCATATAGCCTTCGGCGACGATGATGTTCTGCTCTTTGATCGCGGCAGGCCGGGCCTTCGCGAAATTGTAGAGCATCTGGCCCTTGGAAAAGAGGCTTGTTTCGCCGGTATTGACGTATTTGGGCTTTGCATCCGGGCTTAAACCGCGCCCGCCAAACGCCACCACGCGCCCGCGCGGATCGCTGATCGGAAACATGATGCGGTCATAAAAGAAATCGCGTGCACCGCGCTCGCCATCTGCCGGACGCACAAGTCCTGCGGCGATCATGTCGTCGAGCGGAATGTTTTTGCTCGTGAGATAATCCTTCAGCGCGTTTCCATTGGGCGCATAGCCGATGCGGAATTGTTTCGCCGCATCACCGTTCAGCCCGCGCGACACCAGATAGTCGCGCGCCGTGTTCGCGTTTGCTGCGCGCAACTGGTCCTCAAAGAAAACGCATGCCGCTTCGATGACGTCGTAGAGCGACTTCTTCTGCTGCTCGCGGGCCTCATCATCCGGCGTCCATTTCGGCAGTTCGACACCGGCCTCGCCCGCGAGCCGCTCCACCGATTCCGGGAAGGTGAGCCCTTCGGTTTCCATCAGCCATTTGAAGGCGTCGCCACCCTTGCCGCAGCCGAAGCATTTGTAGGTGCGCCGTTCGTTCTCCACCTTGAACGAGGGCGATTTTTCCTTGTGGAAGGGGCAGCAGCCCCACATCACGCGGCCCTTGCGGACAAGCTTCACCCGGCGGCCCACAAGCTGGACGATATCCGTCCGCCGCAGGATTTCGTCGAGCTGGCCCTGTCCGTAGCGCATCCGCCTATCTTACGACGCGTGAGGCGCCGAATTGGGGAGCTATTCGCCGCGATTCCTGTGAATCGTCTGTCTACTAACCGCCGGAAAGCAGGCCCTTCACCAGCCCGCTCGCCTTGGCGAAGTCCATCTGGCCCGCGAAACGCTCCTTCAGCACGGCCATCACCTTGCCCATGTCTTTCATGGAACCGGCGCCGACTTCGGCGATGACTTTTTGGGCAGCGGCCTTGGCTTCCGCCTCATCCATCTGCCTGGGCATGAATTCGCGGATGATGACGATTTCCTCGCGCTCGCCGGCTGCGAGTTCGGGGCGGTTGCCCTTGTCATAGGTTTCCGCCGATTCCTCGCGCTGTTTGATCATCTTGGCCATCAGCGACAGGATTTCGTCGTCGCCCAGAAGATCGCGGCTGTCCTCGGTGCGGTTGGCGATATCGCGGTCTTTCAATGCCGCCAGCACCAGCCGCAAGGTGGCCACGCGCTTTTTATCGGCCGCCTTCATGGCGGTTTTCATCTGGTCGTTGAGGGTTTCGCGCAGGCCCATGATTCGCCCCTCTCTGGTTGGAAGCCGCGGAATTTAGGCGAGGCGGGCCCGGTTTCCAAACGTCTCCTGTGCATAGGAAATCTGACGCAGATTCACTGCTTGACCCCCGAGGGCCGCGTTCCTATTTTCCGCCAAATTCGAGGCCCCCATGACCGATGCACCCACAACCCCCGCCGCCAAGCCGGCGGCGACGTTTTCGCGCGCGAAACCAACAGGGATACTGGTGCTGGCCGATGGAACGGTGTTCGTAGGCCAAGGCTTTGGGGCCGAAATCTCTCAAGTGGGTGAAGTCTGCTTCAACACCGCGATGACGGGTTATGAGGAAATCCTCACCGATCCTTCCTATGCGGGCCAGATCGTGGCCTTCACCTTTCCCCATATCGGCATCGTCGGCACCAATGCCGAAGACATTGAATCGCTCAATCCCGCCGTGCGCGGCATGATCGTGCGCGCGGATGCCGAACATCCTTCCAACTATCGCGCCATCGCCGCCCTCGACCGCTGGCTGAAATCGCACAACATCGCGGGCATTGCGGGCATCGACACGCGCAGGCTCACCAACGTCATCCGCGAAAAAGGCATGCCGCATGGCGTGATTGCGCATTCGCCGAACGGCACATTCGATGTCGATGCGCTCACAAGACAGGCGCGCGGATTTCCCGGTTTGGAAGGTCTCGATCTCGCCAAGGATGTGAGTTCGCGCCAGAGCTACAAATGGAGCGAAACGCCATGGGTCTGGAACAAGGGCTATCGGCCAGGAAGCAGCACCTTCATGGCGCTGCGTGGTCATCGATTATGGCGTGAAGCGCAACATCCTGCGCCTGCTTGCGGGCGAGGGCGCGGACATCACGGTCGTTCCGGCCAACACAAAACTTGAAGACGTGATGCGCCACCAGCCGCATGGCGTGCTGCTGTCGAATGGCCCCGGCGATCCGGCGGCGACAGGCGAATATGCGATTCCCGTGATCCGCGGCCTCGTCGATTCAAACGTGCCGGTGTTCGGCATCTGCCTCGGTCATCAGATGCTGGGCCTGGCGCTTGGCGGCAAAACGCGAAAGATGGGGCAAGGCCATCACGGCGCGAACCATCCGGTGAAAGATCTCGAAACCGGCAAGGTCGAAATCGTTTCGATGAATCATGGCTTCACGGTCGATCGCGAAACCTTCCCCAATGGCGTGAAAGAAACGCACGTCTCACTGTTCGACGGCACCAATTGCGGCCTGCGCCTCGACGGTAAGCCAGTATTCAGTGTGCAGTACCATCCCGAAGCATCGCCCGGCCCGATGGACAGCCACTACTTATTCGAACGCTTTTCGAAAGCGGCGAAGGGTCACGCGGGCTGATCTTTCAGCCGCCATGGCGATCGAGCCGGTTCTTGCCTGCGTGATACAGGCATAGTTTTACGCCAGCCGGATCGCTGAGCCAGGCTTCGCGCCACAGCCAGCTTTGACCGACGTGATCGGAATCGAACACGATGCCTTCGCTTTCAGCGCGCGCCACGCGCTTTTCCAGATCGTCGCACTCGAAATAGAGATGCGGACCGTTGGCGACGCCGTTTGGATCCTCTGTCAGATGCAATGAAAAAGCTGCGTCACCCGGTCACTTCAAAACGGGCGTAGTGATCGTTTTTCACGATCAGCCGGAATCCGCAGTGTTTGGTAGAATGCGATGGATCGATCGAGATCCAATGCAGGTGCTGGTGACTTGATTGAGGCGCATGGGCCCATTCTAGCGGCGGAGTTCGATCACGTCGAACGTCGATTCCTGCGCGGGGTACGGAAATTCGATGCGCGCCACGTTTGGCCCGATGGAAGAAAGCAAACCAACCGCATCGCTCGGCGTTGTCTCTGCGCCGAGTGGATTGGCGGCGCTGGAATAATTCGCAGGGCCATCTTTTGACCAGTTCATGCCGCCGAGGAAAACATATCCGCCGGATTCATGCTGGTAAAGCGCGCCGCCGAAATGTTGTGTGCCGGAGAGTTTTTCGAAATAGGCGTGGCCGTCATGCGTGCCGATGCGGCAGTTGAACCAGGAATAAACAACGCTCGGCGCCATGCCGCCGAGCTTGATGGTGCGGCAGCGCCAGTTTCCGGCCAGCGCCGCAATCGATACAGGCCGCGTGTTGCGGTTCAGAACCGCGCGGGCGGCAACGAGATCGCGTTGCGGCGCGCCATGTTCGGCTTCCTGCATACCAGCGGCGCGGGCTTCGGACAGATGTGAAAGACGTTCGACATCGTGAGGCGAGGCATGATCCTGCCACGCGGCAAAGGCGGGCGTGACGACAGATCGCCGCCGCCGCAACAAGCTTAAGAATCGCTCGCCTTCGCATTGGTTTCTCCCTCGCCCGGCTCGGAACCGTTCTCGGGCGCGATCCAGCCTTTCAGGTCCGCTGTCGGCGGCATGCCAACAACGTTAAAGCCTGCGTCGACGAAATGGATCTCGCCGGTCACGCCTGCCGAGAGATCGGAAAGCAAATAGAGTGCCGAGCCGCCCACATGGTCGAGTTCGACGTTCTTCTTGAGCGGGCGCATGGGCCTTGTTCCATTTGAACACCATGCGCGCATCGCCGACGGCCGCACCTGCAAGCGTGCGCATGGGCCCCGCCGAAATCGCATTAACCCTTATGTCGTCGCGCCCCAGATCGGCTGCGAGATAACGCACGCTGGCTTCGAGTGCGGCCTTGGCCACACCCATCACATTGTAGCTCGGCGTCACGCGCGTGGCGCCCACATAGGTGAGTGTAACCAGCGCGCCACCTGTGCCGCCGCGCGCCACCGGCGTCATCAGCTTGGCCGCGCGCTGAGCGACGGTGGTGAAGGAAAAGCAGGAAATGCTGAGGGTTCGGGAGAAATTGGCCCGCGTGGTGTCGACGTAACGGCCCTTCAATTCGTTGCGGTCGGAATGGGCGATGGCGTGGACGAGAAAATCGATCCCGCCCCATTCCGATTTCAGCGCGGCGAAAGCCGCATCCAGTTCGTCGTCGTTTTCCACATCGCCGGGCAGCACCAGCTTGGCGCCGAGTTGGGCGGCGAGCGGTTTCAGGCGCTTGTATTGCGCATCGCCCTGATAGGTGAACGCCACCTCCGCGCCATTGTTCGCAAGCGTGCGCGCGATGCCCCAGGCGATGGAATGATCGTTGGCGACCCCCATCACGAGCCCGCGTTTGCCGCGCATCAGTCCTGTGGCTTCTGCCATTCTGTCCTCGTCTCTGTGCCGTTCTGGTACAGTGATTGTGCCGATTGCTTACGCGTCGAGCTTCTGGAAAAGCAGGCTCGCATTGGTGCCGCCGAAGCCGAAGCTGTTGGAAAGGGCCTGGCGGATATTCACGTTGTCGATGCCGCTTGCGAACGATATTGGCGGAAGCGACTTCCGGATCGATCTCTTCGATGTTGGCGCTTTCGCAGATGAAGCCGTTCTGCATCATCAAAAGCGTGTAGATCGCTTCGTGCACGCCGGCGGCGCCCTGGCTGTGGCCGGTCAGCGATTTGGTGGCGCTGATCGGCGGCATATTCTCGCCGAACACCTCGCGGATCGCGTTGATCTCAGGAATGTCGCCGACCGGCGTCGAAGTTGCGTGCGGGTTGATGTAATCGATCGGGCCTTTCGCGCGCTCGATCGCCATGCGCATGCAGCGCACCGCGCCTTCGCCCGAAGGCGCCACCATGTCCGCGCCATCGGCCGTCGCGCCGTAGCCCGTCAGTTCGGCATAGATCTTCGCGCCGCGCGCCTTGGCGTGTTCGAGTTCTTCGAGCACCAGAATGCCGCCGCCGCCGGAGATCACGAAGCCGTCGCGGTTCTTGTCGTAGGCGCGCGAAGCCTTCTCCGGCGTTGCGTTGTATTTGGACGACATCGCGCCCATCGCATCGAACAATTCCGAAAGCGACCAGTCGAGTTCTTCGCCGCCGCCCGCGAACATCACATCCTGCTTGCCCCACTGGATCATCTCGGCGGCGTTGCCGATGCAGTTCGCGCTCGTCGAGCAGGCGCTCGAAATCGAATAGTTCACGCCCTTGGTCTTGAACCAGGTCGAAAGATTGGCCGAGCAGGTGGAAGACATCGCCTTCGGCACCGCGAACGGCCCGATGCGTTTCGACACCCTTCGCCGGATCGCGCGCCGTATCGGCGGCGGTGACGATGGCTTTTGTCGATGGCCCGCCCGAACCCACGATCAATCCGGTGCGTTCGTTCGAAACGTCGTTCTGTTCGAGGCCGGAATCGGCAATCGCCTGGTTCATCGCGATCCAGCAATAGGCGGCGCCATCGCCCATGAAGCGGCGCGCGCGGCGATCAACCATCGCATCGAGATCGATCTTCAGGCTGCCTTCCACCTGGCTGCGGAAACCCATCTCGCGATAGGTCTCGGCGGCGGTGATGCCCGATTTCGCCTCGCGCAACGAAGCAACCACTTCCTGCGTGTTGTTTCCGATGGACGAGACAATGCCCATGCCGGTGACGACGACGCGCCTCATGGGGCGTTCTCCTTGCACAATTAAATGACGACGTTACGCCGGAACGGCCTTCGGCGCATCGCTGAACAGGCCGACGCGCAGATCCTTGGCTTCATAAGCGACCTTGCCATCGACCTTCATGATGCCGTCGGCGATGCCGACCACGAGCTTGCGCATGATCACGCGCTTCAGATCGATGTGGTAGCTGATCTTCTTGGTATCCGGCAGCACCATGCCGGAGAATTTCACCTCGCCCACGCCGAGCGCGCGGCCATGGCCAAGCCCGCCCAGCCAGCCGAGGAAAAACCCGACCAGCTGCCACATGGCATCCAGCCCAAGGCAGCCCGGCATCACCGGATCGCCCGGGAAATGGCATTTGAAGAACCAGAGGTCGGGCGTCACATCGAGTTCGGCTTCGATCTCGCCCTTGTCGACCGAGCCGCCCGTTATCGGTGATCCGGGTGATGCGGTCGAACATCAGCATGGGGGGCAGGGGAAGCTGGGGATTGCCGGGGCCGAAAAGTTCCCCGCGGGCGCAGGCCAGAAGGCCTTGAAGATCGAAACTAGAGCGTTTTACCAGCATTTCCTGTCCCGTCGCGAAGGCCGCCCCTTGACAAGGGCGGCCCTTTTACCGATTTCCTGATAATTAGAAGCATTCTAACGAAGCATGTGTTAGGATGCACTCTAACAGGGTCCCGGCTAGAGTGTCAGCCGCCAATGGTTTCGGAAAGGCATACGGGTCAACGAGATGCGTGGTTCCCGCCAAATCGAGAATCAGGCCGCAACGGAACGGCTGCGGGCGCGCGGGCCTGCGCCCGACCAAGCAGCGCGTGGCGCTTGGCAAACCTGCTGTTCCGCGAGGAAGACCGGCACCTGACCGCCGAAAGCCTGCAGGAAGAGGCCCATAAGGCGGGCGTGCGGGTTTCGCTCGCCACCATCTACAACACGCTGCACCAGTTCACGCAGGCGCGCCTGCTCAACCAGGTCGCGGTGGAAGCAGGCCGTTCGTATTTCGATACCAACATCCACGAACACCAGCATTTTTATCTGGAAGATGAGGGAATGCTGATCGACATTCCGGGCGCCGCCATAGAAGTTGCTGGCGTTCCCGCCGCCCCCAAGGGCATGAAGGTCGACCGCGTGGATGTCGTGGTCCGCCTGAAGCGGGCCTAGCTCTTAAATTACTCTTTAGAACGATTCTAAATTGTTGACTTGGGCGTTCCCAGGCCGCATCCTTGGTCACGCGCGGTTCCAGACCGCCGAGGAATTCGTTTCACCCAAGGAGGACCGCACATGGCGTCCCTGAAAAGCAGCAAGACCCACGACAATCTGAAAGCCGCCTTCGCGGGCGAGAGCCAGGCGAACCGCCGCTATCTCTATTTCGCGCAAAAGGCCGACGTCGAAGGCTACAACGATGTCGCCGCCGTGTTCCGCTCCACCGCCGAAGGCGAAACGGGCCACGCCCATGGCCATCTCGAATATCATGGAATCGGTCGGCGACCCGGCGACCGATCTGCCCATCGGCCCGACCGACAAGAACCTTCTTTCGGCGGTCGCGGGCGAAACCCACGAATACACCGACATGTATCCCGGCATGGCGCGCACCGCGCGCGACGAAGGCTTCGACGAAATCGCCGATTGGTTCGAAACCCTCGCCAAAGCCGAAAAGAGCCACGCCGGCCGCTTCCAGAAAGCGTTCGACACGCTCGGCAAATAAATTTGCGAATAGCGAGTGGCGAATAGCGAATAGCTGATCGCCACTCGCCATTTTCCTTTTCCTATTCGCTATTCGCCACCCACCATTCCCGTCCCATGACCAAAGAAGGCAGCCTCGAAGCGCCGACGCGCGAGCCGATTGCGTGGCGCGATCCCGATTTCACCGATGCCGAAAAGCTCGACGCCGAAATGCGCCGGGTGTTCGACATCTGTCACGGCTGCCGCCGCTGCTTCAACCTGTGCGATTCCTTCCCGCGCCTGTTCGATCTGATCGACAACGGTCCGACCGAAGAACTCGATGGCGTGAAGAGCGAAGATTTCCCGCAATCGTCGAAGCCTGCACGCTGTGCGACATGTGCTTCATGACGAAGTGTCCCTATGTGCCGCCGCATCCCTTTCAATCTCGATTTCCCGCATCTGATGCTGCGCTATCGCGCGGCGGAAGCCAAAGCAGGCAAGAAGGATTTCACCCAGCGCCAACTGGCGCAGATGGATCGCAACGGGCGGCTGGCGGCCATCGCCTCGCCCATCGCCAACTGGGCGTCGGCCAAGGGCAACGCGCTGACGCGCCCGCTGATGGAAAAAACCGTCGGCATCGATCGCGATGCGCAACTGCCGAAATTCCACACCCGCACCTTCATGGCGGCCGATCGCGGCGATCCGATTTCGCCCAACCGAAACGCGCCCGCTTTCGGCAAACGCAAGGCCGCGATCTTCGCCACCTGCTTCGTGAATTACAACAAGCCGTCCACCGGCATGGCCGCGCGCGCGGTGCTGAACCATATCGGCGTCGAAACCCGCGCCGCCTATCCCGGCTGCTGCGGCATGCCGTTTCTCGAACAGGCGCGAGCTCGACCGCGTGGCCGAACAGGCCGTGAAAGTGTCGAAGGATCTGGTGAAGCTGATCGACGAAGGCTACGACATCGTCACGCCGACGGCATCGTGCGGGCTGATGCTGAAATTCGAATGGGCGCTGATCGTGCCCGAAAATGAAGACGTGAAGCGCCTCGCCGAACATGTATACGACATCGACGAATATGTGGTCGATGTGGCGAAGAACGAAGGCCTGCCGCCGGCTGAAATCGCTGCCCGAAGGCGTCACGGTTCATATTCCCTGCCACGCGCGCGCGCAGAACATGGGGCCGAAAGCCGCCGAAATGCTGCGCCTGATCCCTGAAACGCCGGTCGATGTGATCGAGCGCTGCTCCGGCCATGGCGGCACTTTCGGCGTGGTGAAGCAAACCCATGACGTGGCGGTGAAAGTCGGCCGCCCGGTCTATCCGCCAGGTGGTGGCAGCAGGCGCGCGGCCACATCGCATCGGATTGTCCGCTGGCCGGCCTGCACATTGTGCGAGAATTCAAAGAGCTGGCCGAGAAAGAGGGCAAGACCATTGCCCCCAAGGCCGAGCATCCCATCGAAATATTGGCGCGCGCCTTTGGCCTGATGGAGCACCTCTCATGAGCGCCGACCGAACGCAAGATCACCGCCAGCCGATATTCTGCTCCGATGCCGATTATGCGCGCGACGCGCAGACCTGCGCGCCGAATCCATCGCGACCAAGAAGAACCGCCGTGTCGAAGTCGGGCCCGTTCGCGACCTTCTATTTCGAGAATTACCACACGATGTGGCTGCAGGTGCAGGAAATGCTGCGCATCGAAAAAGGCGGCGCGGCACAGATCGCGGGCGAACTCGAAGCCTACAATCCGCTGATCCCGCAAGGCCGCGAATTGATCGCCACCCTGATGCTGGAGATCGACGATCCCAAGCGCCGCGAAACCATGCTGTTTCGTCTGGCCGGAATCGAGGAAAGCGTTTCGCATGGAACTGGAAGGCGAAATCATCAAGGCCACGCCCACCGAATATGACGACCGCACCACGCCCGACGGCAAAACGTCCTCGGTGCATTGGGTGCGCTTCGTCTTCACGCCCGAACAGATTGCAAAGTTCAAAGAGCAGCGAAGGCCGCGTAATGCTCGACGGTCAGCCATCCCGCTTATGGCCATATCGCGATCATCCCGCCCGCCGTGCGCGCAGAATTGGCGAGGGATTTCGCTTAAACATCACTGAAGAAAAATAACGTGTCATGGCCCGCGAATGCGGGCCACCCAGGTGACACCGTTCAGGTCCTGCAAGGTAAAATAGATTTTCCCGAACCCCAGTACCGTCCTTCCAGATTTCAGCTGGGTGGCCCGCATTCGCGGGCCATGACAGATTGGATTATGAGAGGTGCATTCCCGTCGCGTGTTCCAGCGCGGCCACAGCCTGTGGCCCACTCTCAACCTTGATCGTGTGCATCCCCATTGTGCGGGCGGGTTTCAGGTTGATCCCCAGATCGTCCAGATAGACGCAATTCTTCGCATCCACCTTCAATGTTTCGCACATCAGCTGCATAAATGCGCGGATCGGGTTTGCGCAGGCCGATCTTGGAGGATTCGATCACATGATCGAACAGATCCATGATCTCGGTCTTGTAGAGATTGCCGCGCCCGCCCGCGCCGCTTGCCTGCATCGAGGGCACGTTGTTGGTGATGCAGCCCGTCTTGAATTTCGTCTTGATGCGCCGCAACGCCTCGATCATCTCGGGCCGGAAATCGCCCGCCAGCAGCGGAATAATATCGCGCCCCGGAATATCGTGGCCCAGCGCGCGCGCTTCCGTGGCAAATGCCTTGTCGAAACCCTCCAGATCGAGTTCGGCGCGCTCGAACAGCGCCCAGGCGTTCTCGTGATGGTTGGTGGAATTGATCTTGCGCAGAATATCGGCCGGAAGACCACGCTCCCGCTCATACCGCGCAAACGCTTCGAACGGCGAGGAGGTGAATACCCCGCCAAAATCAAAAATCACCGCCTCGATCATGCCCGCCTTCAACATTCAGTCTCCAATTGCCTTGCCTAGAACAAGCAGGCGCGCGCAGGATGCGTCAAGGGAAGAAACGGAAAAGCCATGAGGGAACGCAGCATTCACCTGCCCCTGGAATCCAAGGGCCATGCGCCGGGCCGCGGCCGCCTGAAAGGCCGCCGGATATTGGTGGTCGGCGGCGGCCAGATGGAAATCGGCGAAGCCGACACGCCCATCGGCAATGGCCGCGCCATGAGCGTGCTGTTCGCGCGCGAAGGGGCAGCCGTTGCAGTGACCGATCGTGATGAGGCGCAGCCATCGCCACCGTCTCGCTCGTCGAAAAGGAAAATGGCAACGCTTTTGCGATCACTGCCGATGTCACGAAAGAAGAAGATGTCCGCCGCATGGTCGAGGAGGCGGTGAAGGGGCTGGGTGATCTCGATGGCGTCGTTCTCAATGTCGGCATGGGGGCGGGCGGCGCATGGCTCGAAGGCACTTCGCTCGAAAGCTGGAACAAGGTCGTCGCCGTCAATCTGACAAGCCACATGCTGACGGTGAAATATGCGATGCCCCATCTGGCCGAAGCGTCGTCCATTGTTTTTATTTCCTCTATCGCGGGGATGACTGCGGGCAGCAGGCTTCCGGCTTACGATTCCACGAAGGCCGCATTGTCTGGTTTGTGTCGTCACGTCGCGTTCGAAGGCGCAAGGCGCGCCATCCGCGCCAATGTAATCGCGCCGGGCTTGATGGACACATCCATCGGCAGGCTGGCGAGCCGAGGCCGCCCCAATCGTGCAACAACGCCGGTTCCGCTCGGCCGTCAGGGCACGGGCTGGGAAACCGCCTACGCCGCACTATTTCTGCTGTCGGATGAAAGTGCCTACATCACCGGCCAGATATTGGCGGTCGATGGCGGATTGTCGGGGTTGTGAGATGAAACGCCAAGCGTCAGCGATTTCGGCAACGGATGTTTTGCCTATCTTCAACCCGATGGCGGGTGGGGGCTTTCCAATGCGGGTCTCATCACCGATGGCAGTGACGCACTGCTGATCGACACCCTGTTCGACACGCAACATACCCGCGCCATGCTCGATGGTTTCGCGCGTGCGACGCCTGCGAAAATCCGCACCCTCGTCAACACCCATCAGAACGGCGATCACTGGTTCGGCAATGCTCTGGTCGAAGGCGCCGAGATCATCGCCACCGAACGCGCCGCCCACGACATGCAGCACGAAGGTCCCGAGCGGCTGGCGATGATGATGAAGGCCGCGCCCCAGCTTGGGTTGACGGGCGAATATCTCGTCCATTGCTTCGGCCATTATGATTTCGAACACGCTTCGCCCGAAACTGCCCGACACCACCTTCACCGGCCATCTGTCCAAAACGGTGGGCACAAAGCGCGTCGATCTGATCGAGGTCGGGCCCGCCCATACCGGCGGCGATGCCATCGTGCATGTGCCCGATGATCGCGCGGTGTTCACCGGCGATATTCTTTTCATCGACGGCCATCCCATCGTCTGGGCAGGGCCCATCGGCAACTGGATCGCGGCGTGCGAAATGATCGAGGGTCTCGATGCGCAGACCATCGTGCCCGGCCATGGTCCCGTGACCGACAAACAGGGTGTCGCCCGCGTGCGCGATTACCTTGTTTATATCCGCGACGAAGCAAAGAAACGTCACGATGCCGGAATGGGGGCGCTGGAAGCCGCGCGCGTTCCATTGCACTCGATGATTTCGCAAGCTGGGGCGATGCCGAGCGCATCGCCGTCAACGTGGCAACGCTCTATCGTGAATTCGGAGATACGAACGCGCCGTCCGATGCGGGCGTGCTGTTCGGATGGATGGCGCAATTGTGGAAGGACCGTAAATGACTGTGATCGTGTATGAGCATCCGCTTTCTCCTTATGCGCAGAAGGTGAAGATCGCGCTGGACGAAAAAGGCATCGCTTATGAAACCAAGATGCCTGTGGCGATGGGCACCGGCCAGCCAGACCTTGCCTTTCTTAAAGCCAATCCGCGCGGCGAAGTGCCCGCACTGATCGACGGCGAGTTGAGCGTGTTCGATTCCACGATCATCCTCGAATATATCGAAGACAAATGGCCAACCCCCGCGCTGCTGCCGAAAACACCCGCCGAGCGGGCGCAGGCGCGCACGATCGAAGAGGTGATGGACACCTCGTTCGAGCCGATCAATTGGGGCATGGGCGAAATCCGCTGGTTCAAGCGCGCGCAAGGCCAGCAGGCGCGCGCCATCGAAGCGCGCGCATCCGCACAGGCGCGCGGGCTTTATGAATGGCTCACCCGCCAGCTGGGCGAACGCGAATGGTTCAACGGCGAAAGCTTCGGCTGGGCCGATGTATCGGTCATCCCTTATCTGAATGGCGCGCGCGGCTTGGGCATCGGGCCGGATGCGGATTCCGCAGCTCGGCAAATGGCTCGCGCGGGCAAACGCGCGTCCCTCGGTCGCGAAAACCGCCAAGGCGGCTGCGGATTCCATCGCGGGCATGGCCAATGTGGATGCGGCGGTGAAAAGCGGCTTGTTCAAGCGCGAATACCGCGATCACCGCCTGGAATGGATGATCCGTTCCGGCGGCATCGAGGTGGTGCTCGAAGGCATCGCTGCAGGTAACATCCGCTTCTCCAACGAATTGAGCTGACCATGGCGCACGAGATCATCTTTCATCATTACTGGACTTCGCCTTTCTCGGAGAAGGTGCGGCTGGCCTTCGGCATCAAGAAGCTCTCTTGGCGCTCGGTCGAAATCCCCAACATGATGCCCAAACCCGATCTGCTGCCGCTCACCGGCGGCTATCGCAAGACGCCGGTGATGCAGATCGGCGCGGATATTTATTGCGACACGCAGATCATCCTGCGCGAGATCGAGCGCCGCTTTCCTGAACCCAGTCTTTCCCCATGGCAAGGGCATGCCTTATGGTTTGGGCTTCTGGTCGGATCGCGCCTTCTTCATGCCAGCCGTCGGCATCGTGTTCGGCGAGATCGGTCATCTGACGCCGGAAGATTTCCGCAAGGATCGCACCGCCATGTCCGGCAACGCATTCTCGGTCGATGCGCTAAAAGCCGCCGCACCGTTCTCGAAAGATCAATACCGTGCCCACGCTGCCTTCATCGCCGAGCAATTGGAAGATGGCCGCGATTTCGTGCAAGGCGCAACACCCACCGCGGCTGATCTTCATTGCCATCTCAATTTGTGGTTCGGCAAGAGCTTCGTGCCGCAGGCGGCCGACCCGCTGGTCGCGGAATTTCCGAAAGTAAATGCGTGGTACGCCCGCATGAATGCCATCGGCCACGGCAAGCACACGCCGATGGAGGCAAGCGAAGCGCTCGCCATCGCCAAAGCCGCCACGTCAGAGGCCAAAGAAATCTCCGATCCGCACGATCCTAACGGCCGCAAGCCGGGCGACAAAGTGAAGGTCGCCGCCGATGATTACGGCCGCGATCCGGTCGCGGGCGAGATCGTGTTCTCGAACGCACATGAAATCGCCATTCGCCGAAGCGATCCTCAGGTGGGCGAAGTCGTGGTCCATTTCCCGCGCGCGGGATTCACGGTGATGCCGGCCTAGTTCTCCAGCAGCACCTTGCATTGATGGGTTGGTTTGCGCAGCGCTTCGAACGCGGCGGGCAGGTCGTCCAGCCCCACGATGTCGGTCACCATGTGCGAAACATCGATGCGGTCGCTCGCGATCATGTCGATCACATAATCGAAATCGGCGGGCCGGTAGCCCAGCACGAATTGCAATTCCAACTCCTTCATTATGCCCATCAGCGGCATGATCGTGTCTGGCTGCTGGCACACACCTGCAATGACGATGCGGCTGCCGCGCGGCGCATCCATCATCGCGCCATTGATAAGGCCCGGCGCACCAACACATTCGAAGATGATGTCCGGGCCCTGGCCAGCGATCTTCTCCACCTGCGATGTCAGCGGCTGGTTGGGATCGATCGCATCGGTCGCGCCGAATTTGGCCGCCATCGCGCGGCGCACCTCGGCGCGTTCGCTCACGATCACATGGCGAGCACCCAGGAAATTCGCCCACAGCATCACGGCCAAACCCACCGGCCCCGCGCCAATCACCAGAACCGTTGCTCCGCGCGCCATCTTCGCCATGTCGACTGCATGCAGCCCCACCGCCAGCGGCTCGATCAACGCGCCTTCGCGAAACGAAACACTGTCGGGCAAACGATGCCCGCCCCAGGCGCCGATCTTCACATATTCGGCATAGGCGCCTGGCTCTGGCCCAGCCCGATGCTGATGCCCTTGCCGCAAACCGACCGCGCCCACCAAAATTCGCACAAGGGCTGTGTTCGCCGCAGCAAATATAGGGAAAGCCCGCCAAACGGTCGCCCGGTTTCCACAGGTGCTTCACCGCGCTGCCAACCTCGATTACCTCGCCGGAAAATTCATGCCCCATCACCGAGCCGGTGGGCAGCGGCATGATCGAAGTGGGTTCGGTCATGTGCAGGTCCGATCCGCAAATCCCGCAATTCTTCACTTTGAGGATCAGGTCGTTCGGCCCCGCGACAGGATCGGCAATTGCCGCAATGGATAGCGGCTTGGACATTTCCTGAAATATTGCTGCGCGCATTGGCGTTTCATTCCCCGGTTTTTGACAGCTTGCCTCAGTATGGCATCCTTCCCGCTGCCCAAGAAACAGGAAACACGATGATCGATACATATCGTACCGCGCGAGAAATGCTGGCCGATCTGGTCGCGAAAAAGATTTCCGCCCGCGAATTGCTCGATGCCCATCTGGCACGCAACGACGCGCTGCACAAAAAGCTGAACGCCGTCGTCGAAACCGATATCACGCGTGCCATGAAGGATGCTGCGGCAATCGACGATGCACGCGTGAAGGGCAAGACGCTCGGCCCGCTCGCAGGCCTGCCCATGACGATCAAGGATGGCTTCGATGTCGAGAACATGCCCGCCACATCCGGCGCGCCCGGCTTTCGTGGCCGGGGCAAGGATTGCGCCGATGCCGATGTGGTGGCCGCCGCGCGCAAGGCGGGCGCGGTGATCTGGGGCAAGACCAACGTGCCCTACATGCTGGGCGACATTCAGAGCTACAACGAAATCTACGGCACCACGAACAATCCGTATGATGTCACGCGCACACCCGGCGGCTCGTCCGGCGGGGCAGCGGCCGCACTTGCCTCTGGCATTACGCCACTCGAAATCGGATCGGATATCGGCGGTTCGCTGCGCCACCCGGCAAATTTCTGCGGCGTGGTTTCGCTCAAACCCACCTGGAATGTGCTGTCGTTGCGCGGTCATGTGCCACCCGCGCCTGACAGCTATATCGAAGACGGCGATCTCGGGGTCGTGGGCCCGATGGCGCGCAATGTCGGCGATCTTCGCCTGTTATGGAATGTGCTGCGCGGTCAGGAGCCGAGAGCGGAAAAATCCGTGGCGGGCGCGCGCATCGCGGTGTGGGATGAAGATGAAGCGTTTCCGCTGGCCGACGAAGTGCGCGATGCGGTGGCGCGCGCCGCCGACGCACTCTCGCAACACGATGTCATCATCGGCAATGTCAGCCCGCCGGTCAGCGGTGCGGAACTGATGACACCCTATATGCAAACACTCGCCGCCGTTCTGGGCAGCGGCTTGCCTGATGAGGTCTACGACGCGTTTGCGGGCATGCAGGCGCTGGATCGCAAAACACTCGCCGAAGGTGGGGATGGCGGCGCCGCCTTCCGGCTTTTCTCGACGTCAAGCTTCCGCGATGTGGCGCGCGCGCGTGTGCAAAGGCAAAAGCAGAAAGACAAACTCGAAGCCTTCTTCGACGAAGGCTATGACGCGATTTTGATGCCCGTCACGCCTATCGCTGCCTTCGCGCACAATCAACAGGGCAGCTTCGCCGACCGCATTATCGAGGTGGATGGAAAGAGCGTGCCGTATGGCGCGCTGCTCAACTGGATTTCGTTGGCGACCTCGCTGCATGCGCCGGCACTCGCGGTACAGGCAGGGCGCACGGCATCCGGCCTGCCCGTGGGCGTTCAGCTCGTCGGGCGCTGGAACCGAGAGGATCGCCTGTTCGATCTGGCGCAGACAATCGAACAGGAATTCGGCTTCACCCCACCCCCGCTTTGACAGCGCCACAGCAGGGCTGACAGAATGTCATCAACGCTATCGATACAGGGGAAACGACCATGACCATCCGCCTTCGCAACGGTATCTTTCTGGCACCCTTCCATCCGGTAAACGAAGACCCCACGCTGTGCATCCAGCGCGATATGGAGTTGATCGAGCATCTGGATCGGCTGGGCTATGAAGAAGCCTGGATCGGCGAACATCATTCCGCCGGTTTTGAAATCATTCCCTCGCCCGAGCTTTTCATCGCTGCGGTCGCCGAACGCACCAAACGCATCAAGCTCGGCACAGGCGTCGTGTCGTTGCCCTATCATCAGCCGCTGATGGCGGCCAATCGTATCATCCAACTGGATCATCAAACGCGTGGCCGCGTGATGTTTGGCGTCGGCCCCGGCCTTCTGCCATCCGATGCCTTTTCTATGGGCATCGACCCGTCGACACAGCGCGACCGTATGGTGGAATCCATCGAGGTGATCTTGCGGCTGTTCAAGGGCGAGCGTGTCACCCACAAAACCGAATGGTTCACGCTGAACGATGCGACGTGCCAATTGAAGCCCTACACCTGGCCCCATCCCGAAATCTGCGTGGCGTCCAGCGTCACGCCGTCAGGCGGCAAGCTCGCCGGCAAGCATGGCTTCGGCATGTTGTGCGTGGCCGCAACCCAGGCCGGGGGTTACGATGCGCTCGCGATCAACTGGGATATCGCCAACAAAACCGCCGCCGAGCACGGCCGCGCGATGGACCCGGAGCGTCTGCGCCTTGTCGGCCCCGTGCACATCGCCGAGACGCGCGAAAAGGCGTTCGGGAACTGCAAATTCGGTTTCGAACAGTGGCGCAATTATTTCTCCGGCATCAGCGCGGTCGCGGGCCGCGAGGCAACCGAAAACCGTCCGCTGGAAGCGCTGGTGGAAGAAGGCGTGGCCGTGGTCGGCACGCCGGATGACGCGATCGCACAGATACAGCGCCTGCAAAAGAAGCAGGGCGAATTCGGCTGCTTCCTGCAACTCGCCCACAACTGGGCCGATTTCGACAACACGAAAAAGTCCTACGAACTTTGGCAGCGCCACGTCACACCCGCGATCCACGGCTCAAACACCGCGCGCGAAACGGCGCTCAACTGGGCCAAGGACAACAAGGAACGCTTCATCGGCGCCGCCATCAATGCGGCGATGCAGACGATCCAGAAGCACCACGAGGATGAAGCCAAGAAGGCGCCCAAAGCGGCGGAATAGATTTGCTCAAAAACAAACTGTCATGGCCCGCGAATGCGGGCCACCCAGTTGGTGTTATCCCGTATCCCAGGGAAGTGTCCGGCGGAATTGGCAGCACGCCAAATGATGCCACCTGGGCGGCCCGCATTTGCGGGCCGTGACAAAATGAAGATTTGAGAAAATGAAAAACTAAAGCTTCACGCGCCCACTCGTGATCGCCTCATACCCGTCCTTGTCCAGCTTTTCATAACGGCAGGTGATTGGGTCGAGCACATAGAGAGGGTCGCTAATCGCTTCCGGGTTGAAGCCTTCCTTCACCAGCTCGACCTTGCGCAGTTTGAACGTGCCGGTGATTTCCTGTTCGGGTTGCAGGCGCAGGAAGATCGGGCGCGCGTAGGCGGGCAGGTTGGCTTTCAGCTTTTCGCCCAGTGAATTGAGATCGAATTCGGGGCTGACGGAAAGCGAGGCCATGCCTGCGCGGCCGTCCATGCCCGGCACATGCACGCCATAGACATTGGCATCGAGCACGCCGGGAATGACACCAAGCACCTCGGAGACCTCGCTGGTGGCCACGTTCTCGCCCTTCCAGCGGAAGGTATCGCCGATGCGGTCCACGAAATAGAAATAGCCGTGCTCGTCCCGGCGCATCAGGTCGCCGGTGCGAAACCAGCTGTCGCCTTTCTCGAACACGTCGGTCAGGATCTTTTTCTTGGTGTCTTTTTCCTGTGTGTAGCCTTCGAAGCTGCGGCCCGGCTCGTCCACGATCTTGCCGATGGCCTCGCCCGCTTCGCCATCGGCGCATTCGATGCATTGGCCATCGGGCCCGCGCACCGGCATTTCGCTTTCGATGTCGAATTTGATCAGGCGGCAGATGATGATGTTGCGCATATAATTCGGAATGCGCCCGACGGAGCCGACATGCCCGTCGTAATTGATCATCGAAACATTGCCTTCGGTGGCCCCGTAGAATTCGACGATCTTGGGAATGTTGAACCGCTTCTGGAAGGCGGGCCAGATTTCGGGGCGCAAGCCGTTGCCGGTGATGGCGCGGATCTTGTGATCGCGTTCATGCTCGACAAGCGGTGCATTCAAAAGATAGCGGCACAATTCGCCGATATATTGAAACAGCGTGGGTTCGTATTTGTGGATGTCGTCCCAGAATTCGGAAACGGAGAATTTGCGCTTGATGATGACCGAGCCGCCCGTGAGCAATGCGGGCCCGATCGCACACATGCCGCCCACCGAATGATACATCGGCAGCACGTTGTACATCCGGTCGGCCGCGGTCACGTTCAACGCACCGGAAAAGCCGTGCATCATGAAAAGCATGCGCGTGTGGCTGATGTTCGCCGCCTTCGGCAAGCCTGTCGTGCCGGAGGTGAAGATGTAGAACACGCGGTCCTTGCAGGTAACCACGTCTTCGATGGCAGGCGGCGTGCCCGGCAGAACATTTATGGCAGCGTCGAGATCTTCCGCACCCGCCGCAGCACCGCCCGCGCTCCAGGCAACGGGCCTGTTCTCGACCAGCGTCGCGATTTCGGCATAGGTCGAGGCCAGTTCCTGCCCAACGATCACATGCTTTACGTTGGAGATATTGATCGAATGGGCAAGCGGCGTGCCGCGAAGGTTGGTGTTGATAAGGGCGACAATGCCGCCAAGCTTCACCACACCCAGCCACGCCATCAGATATTCGGCGCGATTCTCCATCAGAAGCGCCACAACATCGCCTTTGCGGATGCCTTGCGCCTTGGCCCAATGGGCGTGGCGGTTGGCGCCCTCGTTCAGCTCGCGATAGGTGTAGGTCCGGTTGGGGCAGATGATGGCGATGGCGTTGGGCGTCTTGGCCGCCTGTTCGGCGACGATAGTGGAGATGATGCGCGGGGAATCCGGCTTCACCTGCCGCATGCGGTAGAAGGTGCGCGCAATGCTGGAGACATAGGAATATTCGCGCTCGACGCCCGCGAAAAGGCTCATCGTTTCCACCCGCTCGATTTGGCGCGAGAATAGGTTGCGGGTGTATATGGTCAAGGTTGTCAATGGCCGCAGGGGCGTGCCCAAATGCTCGATCTGAGGGGGCTGAAATGTCCGATGCCCGCGCTACTCGCCCGGCGCGCGCTTGAGCGCGCGGGCCCCGGCGAAATCCTCGAAGTGATGACCGATGATCCGATGGCGCCCATCGATATGCCCCATATGTGCCGCCAGGAAGGCTTTGAATTCGTCAGCCTCACAAAAGAGGAGCGGGCCGCCCGCATGGTGCTGCGCCGTCCGGAAAACGCCCGATGACGGATTTCGAACGCTGACCTGAAGCCGGTCCTCGATATGTTCGGGGTGCAGCTTGGCCACCCGAATGTGATCAGCACCTTGCAGGATTGGCGCACAACGCTTGCCCGCGGAATGCTGCATTTCGGCAGGCGCGAGGCGCTCGATGGCGATCTCGAATTCAACACGCTGATCTATACCGAATTGCACCCGAGCCCCGCCCGCAGCGGCCAGCGTATCATGCTGGAGCCCAAGCTGGAATTTGTGGGCGTGGTTTCCAGCAAAAGCGTGAGCCACAAGGAGTTTCAATATCTGCAGAACGAACTTCTCATTGTGCGCGCCCGCGGGCGGTGGGATTATGCGAAGAACGATGGCCCGCATGAACTCGCCGTCGCCAAGGACATAACGGTGCGTATCCCGCCGGGGGCCGACTCCAAGGCCGCACCCGACAAATTGCTGAAGGAAATCAGCCGGTTGTGTGTTTCCTGGCTGATCGTGAACAAAGGTCAGGGGGCTAACCCCACCCCGCCCCCTTCGCAAAAAAAGTGAAATTCAATTCGGATATCCAAGCCGCTCCAGCACCGGCTGGAGGATCGCGACTGCTTCATCGAGGTGTTTGCGGTAGTTCTGATAGCGGTGAACCGATGAATTGTAGAGCTTCTCGGTCACCTGCGCGTAGCTTGCGGTGCGCGCATAGCGCTGGTTGTCGTGGAAGGAAAGGCAGCGCGGATCAAACGCAACGCCTGCGAAATCCAGCATCCGGCGCACACGCGGCTCCTGATCCTCGACCAGATCTTCGTAGCGGATTTCAAGGTAATTGAGATCGAGCTGCTGCTTGTAGTGTTCCACCAATCCATCGATCAGCAGGTAATGCGCGGCAGATGTCTTAAGGTCGAATGCCTGATTGAAGCCATGGGTCAGGAAGTTGGAATAGTTGGAGATCAGACTGTCGAGCGGATGCCGCCGCACATGGATAATCGGCGCTTTCGGGAAGGTCAGATGGATCAGCCCCAGATGCGTCTCGTTGAGCGGCATCTTGTCGGTAAAGAACTTCGCGCCCTTTTCCCATATGCCCAATTGCTCGGCACGCGCGAGGTAATAATCGCGGAATTGGTCGAGCACCAACTGATTGTCCCCCATCCATAGATCGGCCAGGCATTCGGGATAGGCAAGCGGACTTCCCAGCCAGCGCGGCCCCAGCCGCGCCAGATCGTGAATGAACACCAACTCATCTCCCGCCGAGATCAGCGGGTGCGCGGTCAAGGTTTGCTCCACCATCGTGGTGCCGGAGCGCGGAAAACCCACAATGAAGATCGGCTGCGGCATTGCATCGTTCACATGTGCACGCGGCACAATGCTCATGCGTTGCCGCGTGAAGAAGCGCTTCAGTCGTTCGGCAAGGTTCTTCGCGGCCTCGGCGTTATAAATGCGGCCCTGCACATCGCGGCACAGACGCTTTCCTTCGGTGAAATCCGCCCAGGCATCCTCGAAGCGGTCCATTCCATCGTAAAGCCGCCCGCGTTCGAGAAGCGCCACCGCCGTAAGCTGGCGGGCCTTGCCTTCGATCTGGCTTTTGGAAAGTTCCGCGATGGCCGCTTCGTTGTTCTTCTCGCGCCCCCGCAGAACCGCGCGCGTCAGGCTCAGATCTGCGCCTTCGGGCGCGACTTTCTCTGCTTCGTGCAGCAATTCCCAGGCGCGCGGAAGGGCGCGGCGCGCTTCTTCCATCCGGCACCAGCCAAGCCAGGCATTGATATTCTTCGGATCGAGCGCGGTTGCCTTGCGGAACCACTCCTCACTTTCATCCACCTTGCCTTGCTGCTTCAGGCAATTGGCGAGATTCACGCATCCGCGGCTGGTTTCGCCAGTGATCTCGATCGCCTTGCGGAAATGATACTCGCCCGCGAGTGCCCGGTTGGTCTCGGTAAGTATCAGCCCCATCATCGCGTGCGCGTTGCCATTTCGCGGTGCAAGCCTGATCGCATTCCTCGCATGGATCTCGCATTCGACCCGCTCACCGCGTGCGAACAGAAGGGCAGCGAGTTCGTTCGTGGCCCACAACAGGTTCGGATTGCGCCGCACGATCCGCCGCAATACCGTTTCAATGGGCGCGCCGGTCTGGTTGTTCTTGCGCCGGCAGCGGTAGAGAAGAACAAGCGCTTCAAGATGTTCGGGGGCTTGCTGAAGTGCCTGCATGGCGCGCAGTTCCGCAAGCGTCGCGTCCCCCTTCTCGAATGCGGCTTTGCCTTCCTTCACCAACGGATTGACGCGCGCTTCTGCCTGAGCGCGGGCATCTTCGTTCTTCTGTCCGGTCATGGGGTTGGTTTTGTCGAGCGGCTGCGCGGTCAATTTACGATCTGCGACGCGCCGGTGTAACTATCGAAGCTGTAATCCGGGGCGTTTCCCGTCACCGTATTGACGTCATAGACCGACACATATTGGTAAGCGTTCGTATCGGCGACGCCGCGCACACCTTCATTCGTATTGTCTGTGATCGAATTGGAGGTGAGAGACGATTCCTGGTCCGCTCCCGCACCCGAGGCGTGTAGGAAGAGGCCGCGAGCATTGCTGGACACATTGTCGTAAGTGGCGCTGAGATTTTGCCCCGAATAAGATGTGCTGTCGCCCGTGTCGGAAAGCGAAATGCCTGTGGCGCCATTTGACCCTATGTCGAGATAGCCCACATAGGCACCGCTGTTCAGTTGTGATCCGGTGGTCGCCTTATCGTCTATACGAATGCCGTCCCCGCCATTGCCGCTTGCGGAGGCTTCACCCGCGTAAACATAAAGTCGCACGTTTTCGACGATTTGCGCGTTGGCATGCGCATAGCTCGAGACATAAACGCCATGCGTGGCATTGCGGTCGAACGCTGTATCGACGGCGGAGACGTATTGGTAGGAGAAGCTGTTGTCGGCAATGTTGTTAGAGATGAAGAAGCCATTCCCCCCATTATCGCTGACGGTCGAGCCGGAGATCGAGAATGTCGGTATCTCTCGCGGTATACCGCTCTCGCCATAAATCGATCCATAGACGCCGGCCGATGTGAGAAGCGAGATACCGTTGCCGGTGTTGTGACTGAAATCCGAACCCGCAACATTGACCGTCTGGTGAACAACAGCGCAGCCGCCATTATAGCCCTGCACAGAATCGCAAGTCAGTGCATAGCTGGATTCGCCGCCATAACCATATGTTAGCGCGCCTTGCGTGGCTTCGCGCTGCAACCGCATACCGTCGCGTCCGTTATTCGACGCGGTCGTTCCGTCTATTGTAATATATTGCGCTGTGCGCGCGCCTTTACCGGTTGCGTGCGCACCGAAATAAACTCCATCGCCACCATTATGCGAGAAATCTCCACCGTTGAGGGTGACGTATTGCGCCGCTTGCCCATAGATTTGTGCCCCACCGACTTCTGAAACATCAAACCTAGCACCTGATTGTGAATTGCCGGTTGCTGTCGTTCCAGTGAGCGTCGCATGCTGCGCTGCATATCCTTCATCGGCCGCGTAGGTGGAAAAATGGAAACCCGTGATATTGCCGGATGCTTCCGATCCGTCGATCGTCACATCCTGACTGCTCAAAGACCCTTCGCCGCCGGCGTAAGCCGAGAAACTCGCGCCCGCGCCATAGCTGCCTTCGCCGCCGCCGATATTGTTGTCGAAGGTTGAGTTGGTGATCGCAATGGTTTGAATAGAAACGCCACCGTTGATCGCATTGGCGTTTGCAATAAGTCCGTAGACGCCATTGCCATTCGCGGTCAGCGTATCGGCTGTGACATACTGCACGATCCTGCCGCCGTTGGCATCTAGATCGAACGAGACACCGTTGCCACCATTCCTGTTGGCCTCGGTATCCACGAGTTGCACACCGCTGTAGACATAAGAAGTATCTTCAGCCGTATGTTGAATTTTTATGCCATTGCCAGCGTTGTCATCGGCGGTCGAGCCGTCGAGGTAGATGTACTGGATCGTTGTCGAATTGCCGGTCGTCTGGTTGTCGGTATAGATCCCGTTGCGCCCGTTGTGATCGAAATGCGAATTGATCGCGACGATGTTTTCATAGAGATAACTGTTGTCGCTGATACGATCCTTGATCTCCAACCCGTCACGCTCGTTATAAGTCGCGGTTGTGTTGTCGAGATAAAGCGTGGGGGAGACCGCGCGGGCACTCAGCCCATATGCAGCGCCGTAATGGTTCGCCACTGTTCCAACATAGATGCCGTCGCCGATATTGTGGCTGAAGTCTGAATCATAGACATACATCGTCTGCCGATCGAAGGCACAGCCTCCGGGCAAGCCTTGCACGGTCGTGCAAGGATAGCCCTGCACATACACACCTTGTGCCGCATAGCGGTAAAGGTGCATGCCGTCACCGCCATTGTCGGTAAATGTTGAGTTGTGAATGGTGAAATGCTGTTCGGCCCGGCCCTGATTGCCGGTCGAGTTCATTTCGAGCCTCAGTCCGTCCCCCGCATTGTGGGAGAAGTCGCTGCCGCCGATCGACACCACTTGATCTGCAACGCCAAAGCCGCCGGGCCCATAATTCTGGCCGGAGTAGAAGGTGGCACCTGTGGCGCCGTTGTCGTTGAATGTCGAGTTGCTGATCGTGGTCGTCTGGAAATTCTGGCTATAAATGCCTTGCGCATAATCATGCTCGACAAACCCCGAGCCGGTGTTGCCGTCCAAGTGGCTGTCGGTGATGTAGATGTAGTCATAAAGAACGGACTGATATGCAGCATTCGATTTTGCGTAAAACCCATTGCCGCTGTTGCCGCCCACATCGCTTCCGACAACGTAGACATGCTCGGTCGTCGTGCTATACGCGCCCACATTGACGTTGTGGTAGATGCCATTTTTCGTATTGCCGCGAACGGTCTCGCCGTAGAGGTAGATGTTGGTGTCTATGGCGCCGCCATAACCGTCGGCATTGATGTCGAATGAGATGCCGTCGCCGGTGTTGTTTGAAATGCTGCCATATTCGATGTTGGCGTTCAGCGTGATGTGCGAGAAGTAATAATATCCCTGCGCATAGCCTTCACGGTAACTGTAGGAATGGGCCGACATCGCGATGCCGTCACCCGTGTTGCTGTCGATATCCGTGTCATAGATAATGACGTTCTGCTCAACATTGCCGCCGTTGGAGGCATAGGATGCGATGTTGATGCCCATGCCGCCATTGCTACTGACGCTGCTGTTGCCATGCAGATAGAGATATTCTGTGGCGAAGCTCGCGCCATCGGCCGAGGCATAGATATCGATTTCGTCGCCAGTATTGTTGTCGATCGTATCGTTGCCGATGCTGAGCCTTTGCTCGGTGGAAGCGCCTGTCTTGGCCTCGTTACTTGCGGAGAGCCCCGTAATATTGTGCCGCAGCGATGATCCATCGATGGAAATTTTCTGCAGGGTCGTGGCGGTATTTTCGCCCAGGGCATAGGCGGCCACGCCCACATCGTCATAATTAAAGGTCGAATTGGTGATTACCGCGTACTGGCCTACCACTCCGCCATTGGCATGATTGTAGATGTAAAGCCCGGCGCCGCCGTTGTGGCTCGCCTGGAGCCCATCGATGTAGGCGTGCTGAAGCGTTGTTCCGTTTTCTGTGATGGCGCTAAGGGCAACGCCCTTGTCGATTTCGTTGTTTGCCGTGACCTGGTTCAGCGTGACAATCTGATTCGCGATTGCGTTGCTGGAATAATCGCTCGCATAAATGCCATTCAGATTTCCACTGACATCGATATTTGCCAGTGTGACCGTCTGCTGAACTGTTGCTCCACTATTGCTGAAGATGGAGATATCGGCGCCATCGGCGGTCGCGGAGGAAATTTTTCCGCCGTTGATCACAACTTGCTGAGAAATAGAGGAGCCTTCCTCGGCCGTGCTTCCAATGGAAATGCCAAGACCCGGGGCTGCGTTCGTCGTCGTTATACTATCGATCAACACATACTGGTCGATATGGCTTGTGTAGTAGGCGCTCGCCTGGATATAGGCGGCACCGCCTTGTGGCGCGGTCAGCGTAATGTCCGGCAACCCGACGATTTGATGCGCGCGCGCATATTTGTTGGTTGAGACATAGGCCGAAACACCGCCCTGGGCGCTTTCGAGGCTGCTGTCGCCCGTGAACGCAACATATTGTTCGGACGAAGCGTAGGCGCCCGTCCGGTCGCGGATGTCGATTGCATCGCCGGTCGATTGGATTTGCGCGTTGTTGAATGTTGCACGCTGAGTTAACTGGAACGTACCGTAATCGCCGCCATGGCCAAGATCGAAGGGGCCGAATTCGCCACCTTCGCCGCCCTGTTCTCCGCCGCCATATTCTCCACCTTCACCGCCCGCCCGTGCGTAGACAAACACGCCACGATTGGCGACGCCTTCGACAGTGACGTTATTGAGATCAATGTCCTGGTCGATCGTGGCATCCTGCAACGTGCCTTCGATGTGAATACCGTCTTCCCCCGCGCCGTCGATGGTGAGCCCGTCAACCTGGAAGCCTTGATTTACTGTGCCGTTGGACGCGGCATCTGCGGTAATCCGCAAACCGTCGCGCCCAGAATCATTTATGGTGACGTCGCTCAGGGAAACGGTTTGCGTTACCGAGCCTGATGAGTTCGCGATGCCATAGACAAAAATGCCGTCATTCTCGCTGCCGTCGATGGTCAGCCCGTTCGCGCTAATGGTCTGGATGAGCGAGCCGCTGTTATAGGCATATCCACCAACCAGAAACGCATTTCCGCTCGATGTGATGTGGGTAGGATCGATGCTGATAGTTTGTGTCAGCGATCCGCCGTTCGCGGCGCTATAGATGCCAATACCGACATTGGTGTTTGAGATATCGGCGTTGTTGATTGCGCCTGTCTGCGCGATAGCGCCTTCGCCGCCCGCAAAAGATTCGATGTTGATGCCATACCCGGCTGTGCCGTCGATCTGTGCGTCTTCAATGTCGAAATGCTGTGTGACACTGCCATTGCCTGAAACATCGGTATTGAAGTGAATGCCTCGGCCGACATTGGCGATGATTGGCGCATTGAGCGCGATGTGCTCGTCCGCATAGCCGCTGGACAGGCTGGTATCGATATAGATACCGGTACCGTCGACATCGGAGATGGCGAGATTGTCGCCCAGGAAATCGAGTGTGGTCGAGTTGTCCTGCCGGATATGGATGCCGGTCTGTCCGCTCTCGCCGCCTTCGCCCTGGATTGTGATGCCGTGCGCGGTCACCACACCGGGATTATGGCCGTAGATTGCGGTGCCGAACGCGCCGTGAATGGCAAAATCATAAAGCGCCACATGATCCGCAAGGGTGATCGCGGTCTGTCCTTGCGGGACATCGACGACAGGATTGTGCACGCCCGGTGCAAATGTGTGGGTGACTTTGAGGCCCGATTGCGCGCCCTTGACGGTAAGCGTGGTACCGCCGCCTGCAACGATATCGCCGGAACTGAGATTGCCCGGCTCGTGCACATCGCCTTCGAAATCCGTGAGGACGAAAAGTGCATTTGATCCGCCGCGCGTGGTGGCATCCACGAAATCGGTCGGGTCTTGATAGGTGCCCGCGCCCTTGGAATTGTCGACGTAGAAAATCGAATTGGTGGGTTCGGTGCGCCCGCTGTTCTGGCCATATACAATCACGGGTTCGGGCTTACCGAAGGTCTGCTCGACCAGGATATTGCCGCCGCCCGCCGGGTTGGGATCGTCGACCATGCGGCGGTCGAGTTCGTCGAGTGTCTGAGGCCCCTGACCTGAATCGTCGCCAATGTTCAGGGGGATGCGCAGCGTGACCGAAACAAATCCGCTCGAATGGCGTACGTCGTCGTGGCGCACCTCGCCCTGGAATTGCAGACGGGATTGCGGGCCCAGAAGGTCAAGATCGTAAATGTTGTATTCGAACCCGCCCTTGGGGCCCTGTATCGGGCGATGATCGAAATTGCTGTCGGGCGTGAAGCGGAAACCACCTGCGTAAAGCCGCAAATCAGTGAACGGTGTTTTGAATATCTTGTAGCTGCCATGGCCTTCGAAACCGGAATAGGGAGTTTCGATCTGCTGTTCGAGCGAGATTGTATTGCCGTCTATCTTGATCTTCGGAATTCCACCGGTAGGACCCACGCCGTTGTGCGCGATGGAATAATTGGTGGCATGGAATTCCCAATTTGGATTGAGAAGTTCGGCGCCGATTTCAATCTGGCTGAATGTATTGCCGTGTTTGGTGCGCTCCTCATCGTAGAACGCAAACCCGCCAACGATCCAGGTCGGCAGAATTTTCTGGCGATAGCCAACGCCGATCTGTTCAAAGCGCCCGTTCGAGGTCTGCAATTCGCCGCCCAGCTTGAGGTAGAGCAGCTTGTTCAGTGCCTGCATCGCGGGCATGAACAGGGTGACGTTACCCGTCGATTGGGAGTCGCCTTCGCGCGAACCGACCTGCGCATAAGGAAGGAATTTGGAAAATTTCGGCGGCGGCGTGGCATCGTCGGCCGCAAACGCGCCGGTCGCGCCTACGCTGGCGGCAACGCCTGCGGCGCCCACCAATAGCGACGATTTCAATGATGGACGCATACCCCAATTGGCGCGCAACGAATCCCACCCGAAAACGGAATGGACCTTTTAAGCCCCAGTCCCGTAGCAGTGTAATGTTTCCATTAAGCCCATGAACCCGCAAGGCCACGGACACACCCGAACCGCTTCAATCCGCTGGTTTTTCGCCGTTGGGTCGCCTCGTGGCGTTCCGGTCACAGGCGTTTCCAGGGAACTTTTCAGGCTGGGCTCGCTGAAGACGCGTGTTTCAAAGCCGAAACCGCATCGGAGAGCCCCGTGATCGGAAAGGGTATTATTCGCCTTTTGCCATTGGAGCCAGCCGGAAAGATCACCGCGCCACGATGGCCGGCGAATACCTGATTGTCTGTCTTGTCAGGCAGACCAGCTATCGCGATACATTCTGTCTTTCCGCATCCCGCCACGGGCAATTTGAGACCTTTTCGTCCGAACTCGACGACAAGGTCGTCGCCCCTTCTTGCGAAGGGCGGGATACGCAGCACAATCGTCAACCGCGGACCGATGAACCGAAAGTTCAATCCCATCGCCACCCGTTGGGGATTATCGCGGCGGCGAAGTTGAAGAGTGACCCGGCAACGCCCGATCGTGATTGCGGGTTTGCCGTCCTTCGCGGGGATGTTTCGTGCCTTGTCCGCACAGGTCAGAGTCCAGACACCGATCTGTTTGTTGCCGACAAAGCCGGGCTTGATGCTTTCGGATGCTGCTTGGGCTTCCGCCTCGGGCGTTGGCCGCTTCAGATAATGGGCAGCCGCAAATAGCCCGGCCAGGAACACAAACGCTAGGACGACACCGAGAACGACATTTTTCATGGGCCCCTCCGAAACGGAGGGTGCCCATGAAATGCGAAGGCTTTCAAGCTGTTGCTAGTGCTGCGGCGGAGGCGGAGGCGGAGGGGTTGCATGCGCACCGATGTGATCAACGACGTCCCGCGCATCGAGCGCGCGGGGTTCATCCTTTGCCTGTTCGGGCGTCAGCATGACGATTTCCGCGTAAGCCTGATAGCGCGTGATCGGATAGCTCTCGACCTGTTCATAAGGCGGGCCGAACGGATCGTCGCCGAACGCCCAACTGTGTCGATACCAGAACCCGCGGCCACGCCATCCGGGCCAGCCGACAAAATTGGTCTGATAGTTGGTCTTGGCTTCGGTATCGCGCGTGTCGAACACGAAGTAGCGGAAACCGGATTGCAGCGTGACCTCGGCAGAGCGCAGTAGCAGATAGTCCTCCACCGTTTCGCGCCGGGTCACCGAGTTGCCGGTGAAGGTGACCCGATAGCGGTTCTGATCGAGCCGTTGGTCGGTATAGCCGGTGTATTCGCCGGGCTCCCGGGGGGCATAGGGCGTAGGCGCCGTACAGGCCGTCAACGCCAGAAATCCAAGCGCGCCCAAGAGCTTGGCTTGAATGGGCAAACGCATTGCTGTGGTCCTTCAGGTAGGGTTCCCGATTTCGGGAATTCTATATCAACCTGGCTGTCTCCAGCATGAATGAATTTGGGCAATGGTATTTATAAATGACCAGTCATTTATTAATATGCAACCATGACGACCTCGAACTTTTCCGAATCGATCCGCTGGCGCCGCCGCAAGGAGGCCCGGCCGCAGGAGATTCTCGATGCGGCTCTGGCGGTGTTTGCGGAAAAGGGATTTTCCGCGGCGCGCATGGAAGACATTTCACAGCGCGCGGGTGTGACCAAAGGCACGATCTATCTCTATTTCGAAAGCAAGGAAGCGCTGTTCAAGGCGCTGGTGCGCGAATCGCTTGCACCAACGATCGCAGCCGTCATCGAACGAGCGCTCGCTTATGAAGGATCTTCGCGCGATCTTCTCATCATGGTGCTCTCGACGGTGGGAAATTTCATCCGCACCAGCGATCGCGTTGTATTGCCGAAAATCGTAATTGCGGAATCGGGCAATTTTCCCGAACTGGTGCGCTTCTATCGGGCAGAGATCATCGACAAGGGATTGGGCCTGCTGGAAGAGGTCGTTGCACGCGGTATTGCCCGCGGCGAATTCCGCCAGGTCGATCCCAAGCACGTCGCGCGCCTTTGCATAGCACCGATCCTCCTTGCTGCATTCTGGCGCATCACTTTCGCGCCGCTCGATGTGGAGCCCTACGATTACGAAGGTCTGATTGCCACGCATATCGATACGTTGCTGCGCGGGCTTTCCGCTGGAGACAAGCCATGAAACGGATTTTCGCAACGGTCTGCCTTCTTCTACTCGCCGGTTGTGGCGAGAAGGAAGATCACGGCTGGCTCGGTTATGTGGTGGGAGAAGATGCGCTGATCTCCGCACCGCAGGCGGGTTGGGTGGCCAAGCTCGCCGTCGAGCGCGGAAAACAGGTCAAATATGGCGACCTCCTTTTCACGCTGGATGACACGCGCGAACAAGCCACGCGCGATCAGGCTATCGCCACGCTTTCCCAGGCCGCAGCGCAGATGAACGATGCGCGCGCCGCATTGTCCCTCGCGCAGAAGGAGTTGACGCGGCAGGGCGGATTGATGCGTGCGCGCGCAGGAACCGCCCAGAACTACGACGTTGCCAAATCCACATACCAGCAGGCGGTTGCCCGCATTGCCCAGATAGAGGGTCAGGAAAAACAGGCACAAGCTGTGCTTGCCGATGCGCGTTATCAGCTTTCGCAACGCGACGTTGTCGCGCAAACCGAAGGCCGCGTCGAAGACGTCTATTTCCGCCAAGGTGAATACGCACCCGCGATGACGCCGGTTGTTTCGGTACTGCCGCCGGAGAACATCTATGTCCGCTTCTTCGTGCCCGAGACGGAATTCGCAAAAATGAAAATGGACCAGAAGGTTTCGATCACCTGCGATTCCTGCGCAAAGAATATCACCGCCACCATCACCTTCATCGCGCAGCAGGAAGAATTCACGCCTCCGGTGATCTTCAGTGTGGGCAACCGGGAAAAACTCGTGTTCAAGCTCGAAGCACGCGCGCCCGGCGGATTGAAGCTCAACCCCGGCCAGCCTGTCGAGGTTCATCCGCTGTGAGCGCATTCGCCATCGATGTGCATGGGTTGACGAAGAAGTTCGGCTCCAAGATTGCCGTCGATCATGTCGACATCCAGGTGCCCGAAGGCGAGGTATGGGGATTCCTTGGTCCCAATGGTTCGGGCAAGACCACCACCATCCGCATGCTGTGCGGATTGCTGCGTCCCGATGATGGTTCGGGCAGCTGCCTCGGCTATGACATCCGCACCCAGAGCGAACAGATCAAGCGGGAAGTGGGTTACATGACCCAGCGCTTCAGCTTCTGGGAAGATCTGTCCATCCGCGAGAATCTGGAATTTGTGGCGCAGGTCTATGAACTCGACAATCGCCGCCAGCGCGTTGACGAAACGCTCAGGCGGCTGGGACTGGAGAAGCGGCAGAAACAATTAACCGGCGAACTTTCCGGCGGCTGGAAACAGCGCATGGCGCTTGCCGCCTGCATGTTGCATTCGCCGAAATTGCTGCTGCTCGACGAACCGACCGCAGGCGTCGATCCCAAGGCGCGGCGCGATTTCTGGGACGAGATTCATCGTCTCAGCGAAGATGGCCTCACCGTTCTTGTCAGCACGCACTACATGGATGAAGCCGAACGCTGCGACCGGATCGTCTACATCAACCAGAGCAAGCTTGTGGCGCGCGGCACTGTTGCCGAAGTGATCGCGCAATCGGGCCTGCACACTTTCGTTGTGGAAGGTCAGGGTGCGCGTCAGCTCGTCTCCCAATTGCAAGGCGCGCCCGGCGTCGAATTCGTCGCGTTCTTCGGCGCGGCACTCCATGTGAGCGGGCATGATCGCGATGCCGTCGAACGCGCGCTGATGCCGTTCAATGGGCGGCGGGGTCTGTCCGTTCATGAAACCGCACCCAGTCTCGAAGATGTGTTCATCCAACTGCAGGAGAAAACCGGATGAGCGCACGTTTTTCCTTTACGCGCGTCGCCGCCGTTTTGAAGAAAGAGTTCATCCAGATGCGGCGCGATCGCATCACGCTTGCGATGATCCTGGGCGTGCCGGTGATGCAGCTTTTCCTCTTCGGCTTCGCGATCAACCTCGATCCCAAGCACCTGCCGACCGCGCTCGCCATCGAAGATCCCGGCGCCTTTTCCGATGCCATCGTCGCGGGCCTGATGAATTCGGATTATTTCCGCATCACGCACGTCACGCGGACACCGCGCGAAGGCCAGGAATTGCTGGACCGGGGGGATGTGTCTTTCGTCATCGATATTCCAGTCAATTTTTCGCGTGACCTGGTGCGGGGCACCCATCCGCAAATCCTGGTGGAGGCCGATGCGACCGATCCCGCTTCGGGCACGCGGGCTGTGGGAAGTTTCGCGCAGATGGCGGCAAGCGCCTTGCGCGACGATCTCAAAGGCCCGCTTTCTGCGCGCGCGCAAACAGCAGCGCCTTTCGATGTGACCGTCCAGCCGCGCTACAATCCCGAGAACAACACCCAGTACAATATCGTGCCCGGCCTGCTCGGCGTGATCCTCACCATGACGATGGTGTTGATGACGGCAATGGCGGTGACGCGCGAGCGCGAGCGCGGCACGCTCGAAAATCTTCTCGCCATGCCGTCGCGTCCCGTCGAGATCATGTTGGGCAAGATCACGCCCTATATCGGGGTGGGCGTGGTCCAGAGCGGGCTGATCCTGCTTGCGGCGCGCTATATCTTCCTGGTGCCGATGCTTGGATCGTTGTGGCTGCTTGCCGGTGCGCTGGTCCTCTTTATCGCTGCCAATCTCGCGGTTGGATTCACCTTCTCCACCGTTGCCAAGAGCCAGCTTCAGGCGATGCAAATGATGGTGTTCTTTCTTCTTCCGTCGATCCTGCTGTCGGGCTTTGCCTTCCCGTTCCGGGGTATGCCGGGTTGGGCGCAAGGCATCGGCGAGATATTGCCGGTCACCCATTTTCTCAGGATCGTTCGCGGCCTGTTGCTCAAGGGCAACGGAATGGCCGAAATCTGGCCTGAGCTTTGGCCGCTGGCGCTGTTCATGGTGGCTGCTGGCGCCATTGCGATGGCGCGGTTCCGCCGCACTCTGGATTGAAGTCAAGTCTTTAAAGCTCTTGCGAAACACGCCCGCCCGCCGCACATTCCGGGACATCTTCTAGGGCTCACCGCGTTAAGGTCGCGGGCCCCGATGCTGTGCACCGCCGGGCCCTTCGGCGGCGTTATGTCGAAACAAACTGGGGGTTTCTGCGGTCCGTCATGGAAGGTCTTTCCCTGATCCTGCAATCGGCGCTGGCCTGCGTGCTGATCCTGCTGGCGCTTTTGTCGGTGCAACTGGCCGCTCTCGGCCTGCTGCGGCTGTATTTGCCTGCGCCGCGCGTAAGAGTTCCCCGCCTGCCCGATGAAGCATTGCCGCGTGTGCTGGTTCAGCTTCCGGTTTGCGATGAGGGAGCGCTTGCCGTTCGGGTCGCCGCGGCGGCGGCCAGGCTGGACTGGCCGAAGGACCGTCTCGAAATCCAGGTTCTCGACGATGGCCGCTTCGAAAATCACGAGGCGCTCGTTCAGGCTGTGCGCAATGTGGTGCCGGAAGGTGTGAATCTCTCGATTCTTCGGCGCGGCGAACGCACGGGGTTCAAGGCAGGCAATCTCGCCTTCGGCCTTGTTCATTCCGATGCGCCTTTTGTTGCCATCTTCGATGCCGATTTCGTGCCGCCGCCGGATTTCCTCCGGCGCATGGTGCCTGCGCTTGTTTCGGATCCGGGGCTCGCCTTCGTGCAGGCCCGCTGGACCCATGCCAACCGCGAACACAACTGGCTGACCTGCGCGCAAGGCTTGCTGCTCGACAGCCATTTCGCCGTGGAGCAGGAAGCGCGTTTCCGCGCGGGCCTTCCGATTTCCTTCAATGGCACCGCCGGGATCTGGCGCCGCGATGCCATCGATTCGGGTGGCGGCTGGACCGGCGATACACTGACCGAAGACCTCGATCTTTCTATCCGCTGTGCGCTCAAGGGCTGGCGCGCAGCCATGATGTCCGACATCGAAGTGCCCGGTGAGTTGCCGGAAACCGCAGCCGCCTGGCGCGCGCAACAGGCACGCTGGACGAAGGGCCATGCCCAGGTCGCGCGCAAGCTGATTCCGACGATCTGGCGCTCCGGCCTTCCCGCGTGGAAGAAGGCCGTGATGACGGCGCAGATCTGCCAATTCGCGTTTTACACGCTTGCTGCGACCAGCGTTGCGATCAGTCTCACACTGATGGCGATGGGTGTCGTCTATATGCGGTCGGTCGCGCATCTGGGGCTTGCGGTCACTGCACTCGGCTTCATGGTTTCCATTTCCTATCTTTATCTCGGTCAAGCGATGCTCAAGCGTCAGCATCTGCCGCGTCTGGCGCGCTCGATATTGCTGGCTCTGATCTTCCCGAGCGGACTTGTTCTTTCCAACACGCGTGCTGCGTTCGAAGCGTTCGCGGGCACGCAGATGGTGTTTGTGCGCACACCCAAGGCGGGCGCCGCCTATGCGGGCGGATGGCGCGGCTGGCCGGAAATTGTGGTTGGCCTTCTCCTTCCTATCTTTGCGCTCAGCGAACAGGCCTGGAGCGCGCCGTTCTTCATCGTGGCGGTGGCTGGTCTCATTTCCATCGGCGGCATGGGCCTTTCCGGCTCGATGCCCGCGCGTCCCATCGCGCGCGATCCGGCCCGGGATTCGATACAGTTTTAATCATTCCAATTTGAACTGTTTGCCTAACGCCGTTTCAAAACGGCGCCCCTAATCGTCCCGCTGGCCGCCGCGGTTGAGCGTTCTTTGGGGGCTTTGATAGTGGGGCTCTGAGGTTCGCCGCGGCGGCCACTCTTTTTCTCGGCGTGATTGCATGTGCGAGCATTCCTGAAGCGGATTATCCGCCGCGGCGCACCCGCATTGGCGCGCGGCGACATCCAGACACCTGCAACCCCGCTCAAATGCGTTGTCTTTGCGCGCGATCGTTCCGGCATCGATATTCACGGCGATGCGTGGACCTGGTGGGAACAGGCGCAAGGACGTTATGCGCGTGAAACCACGCCCGAACTCGGCGCGGTTCTTGTGCTCAACGGTTATGCCGGTGAAAAGCGCGCCCATCTTGCGGTCGTGCGCGATGTTGTTTCGCCGCGTCTGATCCATGTCGATCATGCCAACTGGCTGAACGACGGGCGCATCTATCTCGATGACCCTGTTGCCGATGTGAGCCCCGCCAACGACTGGAGCGAGGTTCGCGTCTACAATTTGCGCGACGGCGGATGGGGGCTTCGAACCTATGCGGTTCAGGGCTTCATCGCACCCCATGGTGAACCCGCAAACCAGCTTCTGGCCAGCCGCCAATAAGGCGTTTCCCGTTATATTTCAATCGCTTGTTTATCTCCTGTGCGTTATACTGACCATGACCCTTTTTTTAACCATGGCCGAAGCCTATTTTCCCGCGCCCTGAACGGACCAAGGCCCGCCCCGATGCGTTACCGCTGTCCGATGCGCATCAACGAGCAATCGTGAATCCCAACGACACAACACCTCTTTCAAACGATCCGCTGGCCGGGCGCACCTTGCCCCCAGCGGCGGCGCCTGCGCATGGCGAAGCAAAATCGCTGCGCCATCAGGCGGCGCTGACGCTCGGCGCACTCGGCATCGTGTTCGGCGATATCGGCACGAGCCCCATTTACGCCTTGCGCCAGACGGTTGAAGCAACCGGCGGCGCATTCCCCGGACCGATGGCGATCATGGGCACGCTCTCGCTCATCTTCTGGGCGCTCGTCATCGTGGTGTCGCTCAAATATGTCGGCCTCATCATGCGCGCCGACAACGATGGCGAAGGCGGCACCCTGGCGCTCGCGGCTCTCGCGCATCGCTCTCCCGGATTGGGAAGACGTTACAAAGCCGCCATCGGCACCACCGCCATTATCGGGCTTGCACTCTTTTATGGCGACGGCATGCTCACGCCTGCCGTCTCGGTGTTGAGTGCGGTCGAAGGGCTTGGTGTCGGCAGCCATTTGCTGCGCCCGCTTATCATTCCGTTGACGCTCATCATTCTTGTCGGCCTGTTCCTCATTCAAAGCCGCGGCACTGCGAAGATCGGCCGATTGTTCGGGCCGGTCATGGTGATCTGGTTCATCACCATTTCGGTTTTCGGATTCCTTTTCCATCATTCATGCCCCCGGCGTTCTGGTGGCTGTCAATCCGGCTTATGCGGCAGCCTTGTTTGTGCACGAACCCTGGACGGCTTTCGTGGCGCTCGGTTCCGTCGTGCTGGCGGTGACGGGTTGCGAGGCGCTCTATGCCGATATGGGCCATTTCGGAAAAAAGCCGATCCGCCAGGCCTGGGTGATCGTCGTTCTTCCATCGCTGCTGCTCAACTATTTCGGTCAGGGCGCGATGATCCTCACCCATCCGCGTTCCGCCGATACCGTGTTTTATTCTCTGGCGCCGGCCTGGGCGCATTATCCCTTCGTGCTGCTCGCCACATTCGCAACCATCATCGCCTCGCAGGCCGTGATCTCCGGCGTGTTCTCGATGACGCGTCAGGCCGTCCAGCTCGGACAATTGCCGCGCATGGAAATCCGCCACACTTCGACCACCGATTACGGCCAGATCTTCGTGCCGATGATGAACATCGCGATGCTGTTCGGCGTGGTGCTCATCGTTCTGATCTTCCGCACCTCCGGCGCGCTGGCGGCGGCTTATGGCATCGCGGTGTCGGGCGTCATGCTGATCGACACGTTCAACGCCTCCATCGTGGCCGCGCGGCAATGGAAATGGGGCGTGCAGCGGGCGGCCATCGTGTTTGGCATACTTGCGTTCATCGATGTGGCTTTCCTTCTCGCCAACAGCCTGAAGATCGTCGAGGGCGGCTGGCTGCCGCTTGCGATTGCCGCTGGCGTCTTCGTCGTCATGGAAACCTGGCGTCTGGGACGGCGCGCCCATGTCGAGCGCATCCGCAACAAGTCCATGCCGCTCGATCTTTTCATGGAACGCGCGGAAAAAACGCCCACCCGTGTTGCCGGCACTGCCGTCTTCCTTTCCGCCCGCAACGATTCGGTGCCGGGCGCGCTTTTGCACAATCTCAAACACAACAAGGTCCTCCACGAACGCGTGGTGCTGATGCATGTCGATGTCGAAGACACGCCCATCGTGCCGCCGGGGCGGCGCATCGAGGTCGAGAAGCTCGGCAAGGGCTTCTTCGCGGTGCAGGTCCATCACGGTTTTTTCGAAACGCCGGATGTGCCGCGCGCGCTCGAAGAAGCGCGCCCCTATGGCCTTGTCATCGATATAGATACCGCCACCTTCTTCATCGGTCACGAAACGCTCGTGCTCGCCGAACATCCCGTGCTCGGCGGCTGGCGCACGCGGCTTTACATGCTGCTTGCCAGCAGCGCGCTTTCGCCCGCGCGATTCTACCAGCTTCCGCCCAACCGCGTGGTCGAGCTTGGTACGCAGGTTACGATCTAGAACTGTTTCCTCACATTATTCCGCATCACCCGCCCCATGCTGTCGCTAGGGCTATCCGGGTGATTTATTTTTCTTTTTCGAACAAATGGAAATTGGGTCCCCCGGATCGCGCGAAAAGCGCGACCGGAGGATGACGATGTTGCTGCGTTGTGATTGCTCACAACAGATCGTCAAACGTGAATATCGGGAAGATAGGTATTCTGCCGCAAGGAGCGTTGCGCTGCAAGAGGTGTAGCGCACCAAGTAGCGTTACGCTGGTGGGGGTTAAAGTATTAAATCTGTGTGGGACGGGTTCCAAACCGAAAAATATTTTTCAGTCGAGCGCGTAAACGAGTGCCTTCAGATAAGCCGTTTCGGGCAGCATCGGATGCACGGGATGGTCGCCGCCCGCACCGCCCTGCCGGATCAGCGAAGCCCTGCGCCCGGTGCGCAGGATCCCCAGCGCGCATTCGTCGGCGAAGCGTTCGAGCGGCATATTGTGCGAACACGAGGCCAGGAACAGAAAACCGTTCTTCGCGGTGACGGATGCGCCCAGCCGGGCGATCTTGCGATAGGCGCGCGCACCCGCTTCGAGATCCTTGCGTGCTTTCACGAAAGGCGGCGGATCGGCGATCACGATGTCGAAGGTCTGCTTGGCTTCGATCAGCCGGTTCATCTCTTCGACCGCATCGGCCTTGATGAAAGTGCAGGCGACCTTGTTGGCGGCAGCGGCTTCCTCGGCCAGCGTCAGCGCGCCTTGCGAGAATCGATGCCGATCGTTTCTTTCGCTCCTGCTTTCGCTGCCTGAATTGCGAAACCGCCCGCATAGCAATAGACATCGAGCACCGTCTTGCCCCTCGCGAGGCCTGCCATATAGGCGCGGTGTTCGCGCTGGTCGTAGTACCAGCCTGTCTTCTGGCCGCCTTGCAGATCGCCGAAATAGCGCGCGCCATTTTCCTCGATGGTGATGCGCGAGGGGATTTCACCGCGGCCCGCGCGGACGTAATCCTCAAGCCCTTCCAGTGCGCGGGATGGCGCATCGTTGCGCAGCACGACCGCGCGCGGCGAAAGCACATCGCCCAGCGCCTCCAGCATCGGTTCGATCAGCCTTTCCATGCCGGCCGTGGTGACCTGCGCCACGCAGACATCATCAAAACGGTCGATGGTCAGGCCCGGCAAGCCATCGCCTTCGGCGTGGACGAGGCGATAAAACGGTTTGCCGTAGAGCGCGTCGCGCAAGGCGCGCGCGCGGGCGAAATGTTTGGCGAAGAAATCTTTCCCGATAGGAGCGTCTTTCTCGGGTTCGAGCAGGCGCACACCGATCAGGCTCTGGGGGTTGAAATAGCCAGTGCCGAGCACGCGGTCGTCACCGGCGACGTTGACCAGCGTGCCGGGCGGCAGGGCCTTGGCCTCTGCCGTCATGTCGATCTCGTTGGAGAAAATCCAGGGTGCGCCCGCTTTGGCGCGGCGTCCGGATTTGGGCTTCAGGCGGATGGTCTTGTGCTTGGGCATGGCGCATCGGTTAGCATGTCCTGAGAGAAAAAGGGGAGGTCATTCATGGCGCAGAACCCAGCCGCGAAATTCGGCGAAATGCGGGGCAAAAGCCCGGAGGAGGCCAAGTTCTTCTGGACCGGCGGGCCGGTCGAGGTGGCGCCGCGCACCTTCTTCCAGTCCCAGTTTTCCGGCGTCACGGGCTTTGAGACCGATGAAGGGCTGGTGCTGGTCGATACCGGCACCAAACAGTTCTCGCCCATGCTGGCCGCCATGCTGCGCCAGAAGACACAAGCCCCCGTTCACACCGCCATCTACACCCATGGGCACATCGATCACGCCTATGGCCTCGAAGCGTTTCTCCTGCCCGGCCAGAAGCGCCCTCGCGTGATCGCCCAGCGCGCCATGCCCGAACGGTTCGCGCGGTATGCCGCCACTGCCAAACACAATGCGGCGCTCAATGCGCGGCAATTCGGCGGCACGGTCGAGGCACAGAGCCAGGAGGCCTATGCGAGTTTCGCAGCACCCCCCATTCCACCCGACACGCTTTATGACGAGCGCATGTCGATCACGGTCGGCGGCGTGAAGTTCGAGTTGAATCACTGCAAGGGCGAGACGGACGATCACACCTGGGTCTGGTGCCCGGAGCGCGGTGTGGTGTGCCCCGGCGATCTTTTCATCTGGGCGGTGCCGAACGACGGCAATCCGCAGAAGGTGCAGCGTTATGCGTGGGAGCGCGCGAAAGGGTTGCGCGCGATGGCAGCCCTTGCGCCCAGCGCGCTGTGTCCGGGGCATGGTGGGCCGGTGGTGGGCGAAATCCCGAAGATCGTCACCATGCTGAGCGAGACGGCGGCGTTTCTCGACACGGTGGTCTCGCGCACCCTGGCCGCGATGGAGGCGGGCTCGCCGCCGCATGTCGATATTGTAACGGGTGTGGAATTGCCGGTTTCGCAATCGCCATGGCTGCAGCCGGTTTATGACGATACCGAATTCCTGGTGCGCAATGTGATCCGGTATTACGGCGGATGGTGGAGCGGGCGTCCTTCGGAACTGAAACCCGCGCCGCGCGCCAAACTCGCAAACGAAATCGCGGCCCTTGCCGGTGGCGCAGGTGCACTTGCCGCGCGCGCCGAGACGCTGGCGAAGGCCGGCGATTTCAGGCTGGCTTCGCATCTGGCGGATTATGCGCTTGAAGCAGCACCCGGCGACGCGGACGTGCAAGCAAAGGTTGCGGCGGTGTACGATGCGCGCGCGCAATCCGAGCAAAGCCTCATGGCGATCAATATTTTCAACTCGGCCGCCTCCTATGCCCGCGCGGGCAGGCCTTTTGTGTGATAAAAGCGCGCCCGCGTAACAGGGGGCGAACATGGTGCAAGAAGCAAACGCGTGGCCGAAGAAGCTGCGCGAGATGGAAAGCAATCATTTCAATTCCACGGTGTGGAACGAATTCAAATTCCGCGACGGCGATGTCGTGATCTCGACCTATGGCAAGGCGGGCACGACATGGACCCAGCAGATCGTGGGCCAGATTCTTTTCAACGGATCGGAAGATGTTTCGGTCAGTCAAAGCTCGCTGTGGCTCGATCTGCGTGTGCCGCCCAAGGAGATCAAGCTCGCATTGTTCGAAGGCCAGGCCCATCGGCGCTTCATGAAAACGCATTTGCCCGTCGATGCGCTCGTGTTCTCGCCGCAGGCCAAATACATTTATGTCGGGCGCGACGGGCGCGATGTTGTGTGGAGCCTCTACAACCACCACAAAAACGCAAACGACGCCTGGTACGGTATGCTCAACGATACGCCCGGCCTCGTCGGCCCGCCGATCGAGCGCTGCACTTTGGATGTGGTGCCCTATTTCCGCCGGTGGCTGGAGCGCGACGGCTATCCGTTCTGGCCGATGTGGGAAAATGTGCGCGGCTGGTGGGCGATCCGCGATCTGCCGAATGTTCTGTTCGTGCATTTCGCCGAACTGAAGAAGGATCTTCCCGGCCAGATGAAACGCATCGCGAAGTTTCTCGACGTGTCGATCGACGAAAGCCGCTGGCCGGTGCTCACGCAGCATTGCTCATTTGATTACATGAAAGCACATGCCGCGATGAGCGCGCCGCTGGGCGGCATGTTGTGGGATGGCGGCGCCGAGACCTTCATCAACAAGGGCACCAACGGACGCTGGCACGATCTGCTGACGGCGGAAGACGTGCGCGCCTACGAAGGCCGCGCGCTGAAAGAGCTGGGGCCGGAATGTGCCCACTGGCTCGCCACCGGCGAGATGGCCAAGGCGAAATAGCTAAAAAAGAGGCCGGACCTTTCGATCCGGCCTCAGTTGCGCGAACGGGCACCGATGGGGCGTGGGGTAGTGCCGTTCGCGAGCCGGGGTTGACGGCGCGAATGCGCGACGCGCTGCGAGAACTCCTCTGGTCTGGCCCGGAATTGGGCCTGGACCTGACGGAGCAATTGCGGTGCCTGAGCTATCTATTTGGAAATGAAGGAATTTACGGACTATTCACTATCTGTGGATGCGCCAAGTCGATACACAACTGTAGCGTGTGTCCGATTGCTGAACAGGTGGCGCGGGCGAAACCGACCGCATAGGTTGGCGCGATGCCATCACCTGCGCCGAAGCGCTCGCATTACGATCCCCGCCTGCTCGAAGGCCCCATCATCCGCTCGCTGGTCCTGCTCGCGGTGCCGATCATGGGCGCCAATATCTTGCAGGTCGCCTATCAGTTGATCGATGCGTTCTGGGTCGGCCGGCTGGGCGCGGATGCGGTGGCGGCCGTTTCGGTATCGATGCCGATCATGTTTCTGACGATCTCGGCGGGCATGGGCTTTGCCATCGCAGGCACCACCCTGATCGCGCAATATGTGGGCGCTGGCGACCGCAGCATGGTCGATCACGTCGCCGCGCAAACCTTGCTATCCATCATCGCGGTGTCGGCAGTGCTGGGCGCCATCGGGTTTGTGCTCTCGCCCCATATCCTCGACCTGATGGGCGTGACGCCCGCGGTGCATGCAATCTGCGAACGCATTCCTGCGCATCAGCTTTGTCAGCCTGCCGTTCATGTTCGGCTATTTCATGTTCCAGTCGCTGCTGCGCGGCGTGGGAGAGGTGACCGTTCCGCTCTACATCGTGGCGGCGACCGTGTTGGTCAATTTCGTTCTCGATCCGGTTTTCATCTTCGGCAAGTTCGGCTTTCCCGCGCTTGGCGTGATGGGGGCCGCGCTTGCCACTTTGCTGGCGCAAGGTCTTGCTGCCGCCGCCGGTATCGGGCTTCTGATCGGCGGACGCTACGGCATCAAGCTCACCGCGCACGCGCTGTGGCCCGATTTTGCTTTCATCAAACGGGCTTTCCAGCTTGGCTATCCCGCGTCCATCGAGCAATCGGCGCGCGGGCTGGGCATGACGGTGATGACCTTCCTTATCACCAGCTTCGGCACGGTGACGACCGCAAGCTATGGCATCGGCACCAATGTGCTGAACGTCATTGTCATTCCGGCGATGGGTTTCTCCATGGCGACATCGACGCTGGTCGGCCAGAATATCGGCGCGGGCAATATCCCGCGCGCCGAAAGGGTGGCGCGGCTGGCGGCGGTCATCACCTTTTGCGCTCTGACCTTTGTGGGGCTTCTCTGCTTTCTGTTCGCGGACAAGATCGCGGGCTTCTTCGTGCCGGAAGATCATGCGGTGATCCATGAAGCGGCGATCTTCATCCGCACCGTGTCGTGGAGCTTCGGATTCATCGGCCTGCAGTTCGCGCTGATGGGCGTGTTGCGCGCGAGCGGCAACATGATCGCGGCCATGGTCATCAGCCTGATCTCGCAATGGGTGCTGCAGTTTCCGCTTGCCTATGTGCTGTCGTCGCGCACCAGCTTGCATGCGCATGGGCTGTGGTGGGCGTTTCCGGTGGCCAATGTGGCGACTGCGCTGATCGCGGCGGTGCTGTTCGCGCGCGGGGACTGGAAGCGCCGCCAGCTCATTCCCGCCACGCGGGAAGAGGCCGAGGAACGCGACGTGGCCGAACAGGTGGTGCTCTGAAAGGGGTGGTGCCGCCTGCGTGACTCGAACACGCGACCCCATCATTACGAATGATGTGCTCTACCGGCTGAGCTAAGGCGGCCCCTCGCGAGGCCGGGATAAATACGGAAACGCCGGCCCCACCGCAACCACTTATCCCGGAAATGCTAAATCCACGTTTCCCGCCATTTCCCGGCGGGATTGCGGGGCGTGCCCGGCCGGGCCATGCTTTCCCAACCGCTATTGGACCTGAAAAACATGCTCACCAAAGCCGACGATTATCCGGTGCACCAGCTGCCGGAGCCCATTGCCACGTCCGGCACCGACCGGAATTTCTACGACCGCTATTTCTTCAACGGCTACACGCTGGATGGCCGCGTGTTCTTTGCCGCGGCGCTCGGCGTCTATCCGCATCTGAATGTGATGGATGCCGCGTTCTCGGTGATCGTGGACGGCGTGCAGCACAATCTCAGGGCCTCGCGCCTGCTCAACATGGAGCGGATGGACACGACGGTCGGCCCGATCTCCATCGAGGTGATCGAGCCGCTGCGGCAACTGCGCATCCGCGTGGTCGACAACGAGCATGGCATCAGGGCCGATCTGATCTTCCAGCGCGCGCCAAGCCGGTGGAAGAACCGCGCTTCACCTTCCGCCAGGGCCCGCGCACGGTCATGGATTACACGCGGCTGACGCAGAACGGTCTCTTATGAAGGCTTGATCGAGGTCAAAGGCAACGCGCATCGATGTCGATCACGGAATGGTGCTCGGCACGCGCGATCGTTCCTGGGGTGTGCGGCCCATCGGGCTTTCCGATCCGCAAGGCGCGGCGCCGCCGCGGCCGCCGCAATTCTACTGGCTGTGGGCGCCGCTGAATTTCCCAGACCGCTTCATGCTCTATCACAACAATGCCGATGCCGAGTGGCAAGCCGTGGAACACCGCTTCGGTGATCGGCGCGCTCGGACGACGCCGAACCCGTTCACATGGCGATCGTGCGGATCGCAGCTCGATTTCAAATCCGGCACGCGCCACGCCAAGCATGCGGTGATCGAGGCGCGCGATCCGCAGAGGCAAAGAGTGGCAGCGCGGAGCTTACGCCGCAATTCAATTTCTACATGTCGGGCATCGGCTACATGCATCCCGAATGGGGGCATGGCCATTACAAGGGCGAGAATCGCCATGGGCTACGACACCTATGATCTGGCGAGCGTGAACGAAAACGATCCGCGCTTCCTGCATGTGCAGGCGTTCGTGACAGCGCGGCTTTCGGGGCCGGATGGCGAGCGCGTGGGCGCGGGCGTGCTGGAACAGCTCATCATCGGGCCGCATGCGCCTTCGGGCTTCAAAGACATTCTCGATCCCGCGCCATGAGCGACGATCTCTCAGCGCGGCTTGCAAACCTATCTCGCCAATGTTCTGGGCGTGCCCGATCTGGAAGTGGCGGGGCTGGCGCGCATTCCCGGCGGCGCGAGCCGCGAGACCTATCGCTTCCGCGCGCGCTACAAGCACGAGGGCATGGAGATCGAACGCGGATTGATCCTGCGCCGCGATCCGCCCGCCAGCCTGATCGAAACCGAACGCTCGACGGAATTCCGCGCCTATCAGGCCTTTCACACGCTCGGCCTTCCGGTGCCCGAACCGATCGCGCTGGAACTGGGCAGCGACGCGCTCGACCGGCCGTTCTTCATCATGGAAGAGATCGAGAATTGCCAGGTCGGCTCGATCCTTTCGCCCGATCCTTATGGCGCGCATCGCGAGAAGATCGGGCGAGCAATTCTTCGCAAGCGCTCGGCCACATCGCGCGCGCCGATCCCGATGCGATCGGGCTTGGCGATCTCGAAGGCGCGCGCGATCCGGCGAATTGCTGGGCTGCATGAAGTCGAGCGCTGGGAAAAGGTGATCGACGAGGATGAGCGCGAGCCGCAGCCCATCGCGCGCGCGGCGATGCGCTGGCTGAAGCGCAATCCGCCGCCGCCCGCGCAGAAGATTTCGGTCGTGCATGGCGATTATCGCACCGGCAATTTTCTCTACGATGCGAACGGCGACATGCGCGCGATCCTCGATTGGGAAATGGCGCATCTGGGCGATCCGCTGGAAGATCTCGGCTGGGCGCTCGATCCGCTTGTGGAGCCATGGCGATCCTCGCGGCCCGCGGGCACCATCACGCGGCCGGAGGCGATTGCGATCTGGGAAAAAGCAAGCGGGCTGAAGCTCGATCCGCAGCGCTTGCCTGGTGGGAAATCTTCGCGAGCCTCAAAGGCGCTCGCGATCTGGATTTCGGCGGCGCGCGAATATTGCGAGATGCGCAACGCCGATCCGGTGAACGCCTTCTCCGGCTGGTATTGCCTTGCCTTCCACAACAAGGTTCTGGCCGACCGATTGGGGCGCAGCATGAAACCGGAAATCGATCAGATCCTCAATCTTTCGGCGCTGAAGTTCATCGGCGAGTTCGCGCCCGCCATCGGCCACGCAATATGGGCAAGGCATGGCGCAGGTCGTGGCAGGCCTCATGCTGATGGCGGCGCAGGAATATGATCGCGCCGCCGACATTCGTGTCGCGGAAAACGCGGATATGCGCGCGCTGTTCGGCGAGCTGGCTCCGCAGATGTCCGGATGGGCTTGCGCGGCGATCTGGAGACGGCTGCCGGCGACGCACGATGCATCCCTTCGCGTTTCGGCGCTCAACGCCTCCAACGAAACGCTGCGCCGCCTGCTGATCCGCCTGCACGCGCAGATGGATGAAACGGGCGCAGATACGCGCCGCATCTGGGACGTGCTAAAGGCGATGGCGGCCCGGCGCACACTCACGCTTCCCGGAATGACCTGACGCTTGCGCGGAATTGCTTTCCGTCTCTCGGTCGCACAGGGCACATCGGGCCTTTTCAGCGGCGCCTACACGCCGTTCTTCGGCGCATGGCTGGCCTGGAAGGGGCTGGGGCCGGTCGAGATCGGCATCCTTCTTTCGAGCGCGATGCTGCTGCGCGTGGTGGTGGCACCCGTCACCGGCATGATTGCCGACGCACGCAACGACCGCGCGCTCGATGATGCTTTTTCTCTGCGCGGTGATGATCGCGGGCTATGGCGCGCTGTGCGTTGTCTCCGCGCCCGCGCTGATATTCGCCGCCGCCATTGCGGCCAATGTGGCGAGCGGGGCGATCACGCCGCTGCTTGAGAGCGCGAGCGTGCGGCTCGCCGACCGCTACAAATTCGATTACGGCCATGTGCGGCTTTGGGCGTCGTCGCTGTTCGTGGCGGGCAATATCGCTGGCGGGTTTTGCCAAGCGCATTTTCGGCCTCGTCATGCTGGCGCCGTTGCTCACATTTTCGATGGCGTTGAATTTCATCGCCGTTGCGATGCTGCCGCGCCCGCGCGCCGACCGGCCGAAGGGCGATTTTGCCTTGCGCCTGCGCGCCACGCTTGGCGAAACGCGCGAATTGCTGCGTTGCTCGCGTGTTTCTGATCTTCCTTGCCGCTGCCAGCCTCGATCAGGGATCGCACGCTTTCTATTATGCCTATGGCGGGTTGCATTGGACGCGGCTGGGCTTCAGCGGCCCGTTGATCGGCATCATCTGGCCGCTCGGCGTGTTTGCCGAAATCGCGTTGATGTCGTTTTCGCTGCGCGTGTTCCGCGCCATTGGGCGCCACGCGGCTTCTGGTTCTGGGCGGCATGGGCTGCGTGTTGCGCTGGACGATCCTTGCCTTCGATCCGCCGCTGGCGCTGGTGATTGTCGCGCAAGTTCTGCATGGCGCAACCTTTGCGCTGGCCCATCTGGGTGCGATGTATTTCATTTTGAAAGCCGTGCCGCCACGGCTCACCGCAACCGCGCAAAGCCTTTATGCGGTTTGTTCGTCGGGTATCGTGATGGGTCTTGCGACCTTTGCCAGCGGGCCGCTTTATGCGGCATTTGGCGGACGCACCTATCTGCTCATGTCGGCGATGGGATTGGGCGCGACACTGTTTGCTCTGTGGCTCGACAAAACATGGCACGGCGCGCGCATCACCCAGCATGGCCACTCCGAAGAGGATACGGATGCGATTTAGGTAATTCTTACCCTCCCTCAAGGGGAGGGTAAAAGTTTGTATCTAAGCCGCTTTCCCGCGCGGATGGGCGTTTTTGTAGATGTCCATCAGCTTGCTGGTTTCGACTTCGGTATAGGTTTGCGTCGTCGAAAGCGAGGCGTGGCCCAGCAATTCCTGCACGCTTCTGAGATCGCCGCCATTGGCGAGCAGATGGGTGGCGAAGGAATGGCGCAGCGCATGCGGCGTGGCTTTTTCCGAAAGGCCCAACCGTCCGCGCAATTTCTGCATCAGGCTTTGCGCCTCGCGCGGGCTCATGGGCTTGCCGCGCCGCGACAGGAACAGCGCCGTATCGCGCGCGCCGGTGAAGGGGATTTTCGTCGCGTAATCCGCAATCGCTTCCGAAACGGCGGGCAGGATCGGCACGCTGCGTTCTTTGCTGCCTTTGCCGAGAATGGTAAGCGTGCGGCCCAGCGGGACGTCGCCGCGCTTCAGGCTCAACCCTTCGGAGATGCGCAGGCCCGCGCCATAGAGAAGCGTGAGCAGCGCCACATCGCGCGCAGCCAGCCATGCGATATCGTGTTCGCCCGCTTCTTCGAGCGTGCGCGCGGTATCGGCCACGCTCAGCGGCCGGGGAAGGCCGCGTTTGATGCGCGGCGTGCGCACGGCGCGCGGTGCCGGATTGTCCAGGATGTTTTCGCGCGCAAGCCAGCGATAGAAACTTCTGACAGCGGCAATCGCGCGCTGCACGCCCCGCGCACCCAGCCCGTCCGAGCGCCGGTCGGTGATGAAGGCGCGGATATCGGCGGGCGCCACTTTGGCAAGCGTGCGTTCGGTGATGGTGCTTCCGAAATGGATGTGCAGGAAGCCGAGGAAGCGCGAAAGGTCATCGCCATAGGCGCGCAAGGTGTTGGGGCTTGCGCGGCGTTCATGCGCCAGCATCGAAAGCCAGTCGCGCTTCAGCTCCTCGCCCCCGCGGGCCATCTATTCCTCGCGGATGCGCAGGTTCGCCTTCTTGGCGTCGGCCAGGAACGCGGCCAATCCCTTGTCGGTCAGCGGATGGTTGAGGAGCTGCTTGAAGATGTTGGGCGGAATGGTCGCCACATCCGATCCGGCGAGCGCTGCTTCGCGCACATGGCTCACGCTGCGGATGGAGGCGGCGAGAATTTCCGTCTTGAAATTGTAGTTGTCGTAGATCTGGCGGATGTCGCGGATGAGTTGCATCCCGTCTTCGCCCGCATCGTCCACCCGGCCGATGAAGGGCGAGATGAAACTGGCGCCCGCTTTCGCCGCCATCATCGCCTGCACCGGCGAGAAGCACAGCGTCACATTGACCATCAGCCCCTGGTCGCGCAGCGCGCGCAGGCCTTCATGCCATCCCAGGTCAGTGGCACCTTGATGGTGATATTCTTGGCGACCTTGGCGTAGCGTTCGCCCTCCGCGATCATGCCCTTGGCATCGGTCGCCAGAACCTCGGCGCTGATCGGGCCGGGAACGGCCGCACAGATGCTTTTCAGCGATTCGAAGATGTCGAGCCCGGTTTTGGCCGCGAGCGAGGGGTTGGTGGTGACACCATCGACGAGGCCGGTTTCGGCAAGTTCGGCGATTTCCTTGGGGTCGGCGCTATCGATAAAAAGTTTCATTGTCCTCATTGACCAATCGGATTCGCGGACGAAATGGTAGCCCATGACGAGGCACACCCCAAAGCCCGATGCGGAAACCGCGCGATCCGTGCGCGCGGCCGTGCTGCTGCCGTTGCCGCTCAGGGGCGCTTATGATTACGCGCTCGATTGCGGCCCGGTTCCGAGGGGAACGCTGGTCACGGCCCCTCTCGGGGGGCGCGAGACCCTGGGCGTCGTCTGGGGCGAGGCGGAGGGCGGGGTTGCCGACGCCAAGCTCAAGGTAGCCACACCGCTGGAAGGGTTTCCGCGGCTGCCGGAAAAATTGTGCGATTTCGTGGATTGGGTGGCGCGCTACACGCTGGCGCCGCCCGGCATGGTGCTGTCGCTGGCCTTGCGCTCGACCGCGGCTTTCGCACCGGAAATTCCGCGGATCGCATATGTGCGGGGAGAGACTGCGCCCGAACGGCTCACGCCTTCGCGTCAGCGCGTGCTGGACGTGGTGGGCGATGGGCTGGCGCGCAGCATTCCGGCGATCGCCGAAGAGGCCAATGTTTCGCCCGGCGTCGTGCGCGGACTGATCGATTGCGGCGCGCTGGGCGAAGTGGCGTTGCCGGAGTTTGCCCCCTTGCGCGCGCCCGATCCGGATTTCGTGGCGCCGGAATTAAATTCCGAACAGCAACCGGCAGCGGTGGCCCTTGTCGCGGCGGTGACGGCGCGGACGTTCTCCGCAAGCCTGCTTGATGGCGTCACGGGTTCCGGCAAGACGGAAACCTATTTCGAGGCGATTGCGGAAGCCTTGCGCCAGGGCAAGCAGACACTGGTGATGCTGCCCGAGATCGCGTTGACCATCCAGTTCCTGGATCGCTTTGCGGAGCGGTTCGGCGTGCGGCCCGCGGAATGGCATTCCGATCTTTCGCAGAAGGAGCGCAAAGCGCATCTATCGCGCGGCGATGAACGGCGAGGCCCGCGTGATCGTGGGCGCGCGGTCTTCGCTGTTCCTGCCGTTCAAGGAGCTTGGCCTCATCATCATCGATGAGGAGCATGAGCAGGCATTCAAACAGGAAGATGGCGTGATCTATCACGCCCGCGACATGGCGGTGGTGCGGGCACGCGCCGAGGATTGCGCGATCGTGCTTATCCAGCGCCACGCCTTCCATCGAATCCTATGTGAATGCGACGGGCGGGCGTTATGCGCATCTGACGCTGCATCGCCGCCATGGCAATGCGTTGTTGCCGGAAACCAGGCTGATCGACTCTGCGCCAAGCGCGCGCCGAACCCGGCACCTGGTTGTCGGAACCTTTGCGCGAAGCGATTGCGCAAACGCTCGCAGATGGCGAGCAGGCGATGCTGTTTCTCAACCGGCGCGGCTACGCACCGCTGACGCTTTGCGGATCGTGCGGCCACAAGATGGTATGCCGGGATTGTTCGGCATGGCTGGTGGAGCACCGCTATCGCAAACGCCTGATGTGCCACCATTGCGGATATGAAACGCAGACGCCGCCGGCGTGTCCTTCCTGTGGCGCTGCGTCCAGCTTCATCGCCTGCGGTCCCGGCGTGGAGCGCGTGGCGGAAGAGTTCGCAACCGTTTTCCCGGAAGCGCGCATGGCGATTGCGTCGAGCGATACGATGCATGGGCCGAACGAAACACAGGCCGCGATCCGCGCCATGGCCAAGCGCGAGATCGATGTGCTGATCGGCACGCAGATCATGGCGAAGGGCCATCATTTTCCCGAACTGACATTGGTGGGCGTGGTCGATGCCGATCTTGGCAGCGCCGATGGCGACATGCGTGCGCGCGAACGCACCTTTCAATTGCTGCATCAGGTGGCGGGTCGCGCGGGGCGCGCCGAAAAACCGGGGCTGGTGCTGCTGCAAACACGAAATCCCGAAGATGTTGTGATGAAGGCGCTTGCCGCGGGCGACCGCGATGCGTTTTTCGCACAGGAGCTTTCGTGGCGCGAACGGTCGAGCGCGCCACCTTACGGGCGGCTCGCCGCGATCATTCTTTCAAGCCACGATGCCGATGCGGTGCAGAAAGCCGGGCGCGCACTTGCCAAAGAGGCACCACGCGCGCGTGGGGTGAAAGTGTGGGGGCCGACACCTGCATTTTACCATTTGCTGCGCGGGCAGACGCGCGAACGCCTGCTGGTGCAGGCCGAGCGCAATGTCGATGTGCAGGCTTACCTGCGTGCGTGGATTGCACGCGTGAAGCTGCCCGGTGCTGTTCGAGCGGCAGTCGATATTGATCCTGTCAGCTTTTTCTAAACTCCCCACCATCCTCACTTCGTCATCCTCCGGTCGCGCTTTTGCGCGATCCGGGGGACCCAATTTTTTGCGCGCTCAAAAAAATAAAATGGGTCGCCCGGATAAACCGGGTGATGACGAATTTGGAGTGTGCAAAAAAACTAAAGATTTGTGCCCATCTGCGGCGCGCTGAAACGAAGGCGGCCTTCCCAGGTAGCGCGCACGGCGGCGTGCAGGCGTTCGGCTTTCGCGCTGGAAAGCCTTTCCTCAAGTGCTTCCATGAGCACTTGTTCGATATCGTCCTGTCCGGTCAGTTCCATGATCCGGCGCAGGCCGGCTTCGGCTTTGGTGGATTCAATTGCGAGCGCCATCGGAAATCTCCTTGGTCCCACCCCACTGCGATGTGGCGAAGCTTACGCCAGCGGGCACATGATTCCAGATGGAATCGACACGGAGTTTTGCGTCAGCACGAATTTTTCGTGAAACCGCGTCCAGCTTGCTTGCATTTTAGGCAAACCGGACGCGCTTTTCGCAAACGCGAAACGACACAAATGTCGGTTATTGAAATTCCCGAACATCGGCGAGATGGCCCGCAATCGCGGCCGCTGCCGCCATGGCGGGGCTCATCAGATGCGTGCGGCCGCCGCGGCCCTGACGTCCCTCGAAATTGCGGTTCGAGGTCGAGGCGCAGCGTTCGCCGGGTTCCAGCCTGTCGGCGTTCATGGCCAGGCACATGGAACATCCGGGTTCCCGCCATTCGAAACCGGCTTCGATGAAGATTTCGTCGAGACCTTCTTCTTCGGCTTGCGCCTTCACAAGCCCGGAACCGGGAACCACCATCGCACCAACATGCGATGCCACTTTTTTACCACGCGCGATTTCGGCGGCGGCGCGCAGATCTTCGATGCGCCCATTGGTGCAGGAGCCGATGAACACGCGGTCGATCTTCACCTCTTTCAGCGGCGTGCCGGGTTTCAGGTCCATATAGGCAAGCGCGCGCTCGATGCCCGCGCGCTGGTTGTCGTCCGTGACCTTCGCAGGATCGGGAATGCGGTCGGTCACCGGCAGCGCCTGTTCCGGGCTTGTGCCCCAGGTCACCATCGGCGGGATCGATGCCGCATCGAGTTCGATCTCGACATCGAACTTCGCATCCGGATCGGATTTGAGCGTGCGCCAGTATTTGACGGCGGCCTCGAACGCGCCGCTTTCGGGGCGCGGGGCTTGCCCGCGACATAAGCAAAGGTCGTTTCATCCGCCGCGATCAGGCCCGCGCGCGCCCCCGCTTCGATGGTCATGTTGCACAGGGTCATGCGGCCTTCCATCGAAAGCGCGGTCACCGCGTCGCCCGCATATTCGATGACATAGCCCGTGCCGCCCGCCGTGCCGATGCGCGCGATGATGGCGAGCGCGATGTCTTTTGCGGTGACGCCGATGGGCAGCTTGCCATTCACCGTCACGCGCATGTTCTTCGATTTTGGCATCGATAGCGTCTGCGTCGCCAGAACATGTTCCACATCGGACGTGCCGATACCGAAGGCGATGGAAGCAAACGCGCCATGGGTCGAGGTGTGGGAATCGCCGCAGACGATGGTGGTGCCCGGCAACGTCCAGCCCTGTTCGGGTCCGACGATGTGCACGATGCCCTGGCGGATATCGTCCATCTTCAGATATTCGATGCCGAACTCGTTTGCGTTCTTTTCGAGCGTGGCGATCTGTTCGCGCGATTCCGGATCGGCGATGCCTTTGGCGCGATCCTTGGTCGGCACGTTGTGATCGGCGACCGCGAGCGTGAGATCGGGGCGGCGCACTTTGCGGCCTGTGTTGCGCAGGCCCTCAAAGGCCTGCGGGCTCGTCACCTCATGCACGAGATGGCGGTCGATATAGATGACGGGCGCCTCACCCTTGCGCTTCATGCACCAGATGGGCGTCCCAGATCTTGTCGTAAAGTGTTTTGCTCATTGTCCTGCTCAGTGTTTGCCGGTGATATAGAGAACCGCCATGATGATGAGAATGGCGATGAATTGCGCGAGCACGCGAATCCGCATCAGGCGGTTCGACCAGGTGCGCGCCGTATCGCCGCCCACCCACAGCGTATAAAGCCCTGCGCCCAATATCAGCGCCACAGCGAAGATCGCGATGGCCACCACGATGCCGCCGCCGCTCATGCCGGCCTCATGTCGGGCGAGGCGGATGGCGGGATGGCGGGGCGCGGAATCCAGTTGGCGGCTTTCTCGCTCAGTTCGCGAAAGCGTGCGGAGGCGGTGTTCAATTTCGATTCCCAGTTCGGATCGGGGCGCTGGCCTTCGATGGTCTTGAAGAACACCTGCATCAGGGCCGCGATGGCGAGCGGTTCGAGCAGCGCCGCTTTCAGCGACCATGCAAAGACAAACGCAAACGCGATGCCCCACCACGCGTTGTGACCGGGAAGGGCGGCGGCGAAAGCAAAGGCAGGCGCCAGCAGGACCGCGAAGATCGCAATCGTGATCGCCCACAGAAGCAGCGAGAGCCACAGCGCGTTCTTGAGGAAATGCTTGTAGTTCTGCGCGTAGAGGATGAGGCCTTCCTTCGCCGTCTCCCACGGATTGCGGGTGCGCGTGCGGATCAGATAGGCAAGGATCAGTTCATCGACATAGGTGAGCGAGGTGCGCACCACCGCTTCGCCGAGACGCAGCAACGGCGCCAAGCCCGGAGATCGGCAGGAACATCGCAACCCGGTTCACGATGCCGATGAGCGCGCGCAAGCACCGCCTTGATGATCTGGTCGACGCCGAACAGCACCGAAGGATTCCGCGAAATGGGCTTTGACGAAATTCGCGCCGAAGCGGATTTGGCCTTCGCCGCCGGGAACCGGGTTGCCATCGTAGATCTGAACCAGCACGGCGATATGCCCGGCTTTCACGAGATAAAGAATGTATTCGCGCGCGAGCCTGAGGAGGCCGATCACCAGAACGAAGCCCGCGATGCCACCCCACAATGCGCCGTGATGGCTGCCGGACATTCGTCCGATCGCATAGCCCACGCCCGCGCCGAAGCCCGTGGTCAGCACGAAAGCGAACGCGATCACGACATAGACGACCAGCCGCAACGCGACGAAGGGCGCGGTGCGAACCACCGCGCGCATGGCGTCCGACAGGCTGAAATCCCACATCCGAACCTTCGCTTTCGAAGGTCATATCGTCTTTCGGGGTGGGGTTGTGCAAGGTGGCACAGCGTCAAAACAGTCCGGTCAGGCGGATTGGCACCAGCCGCCGCGATGGCCGCCGGAATAGGGGCGGGCGAGCCCTGCCGCAATGAGAGCGGCCCCCACATCTCCGCGGGAATCGCGCACAACCGCGTCCACCCGCCCGCCATATTTGTCGTAATGCACCGAAGAAAGGCCGCACTTCGGCGCCTTCGATGCGTTTGATCAGCCAGTCGCGCGCGGCCTGTGCCCTCGCCAGTTCTTCGTCGCAGCGGGCATGGAGTTCCGGCGCATCGACACCGGCAATCCGCACCCGCACCTCGATGGATTGACCCAGCCAGATCGTGGCGCGGGCCTCGAATGTGTCCCCATCCACCACATGGGTGACTTGTGCATGGACCGGGCCTTCAAAAGAGGCCGAGGCCAGCCGCAAAGCCGGTGGTGCAAAGTCGGCACGCGGATCGGAGGTGGTGGCCGCTGCCAGAATCGCGGTGCCCAAAAGAGCACCACCCATGAAAAGCTGGGGCCATGCCATACGTCTCACATCTACAACTTAAAGTAGAATTATGAGAACGTAGATAGTACAGAAGTGTTTGTCCGTCCAGTGCTACGCCAACAAATCGATGGCCTCGTCGGTCAGGCTGCCGGGCACGATGGTAACGGGGATGGGATTCGTGCCCGCCGCCTGTCCGGCGAAGGAAGAGACCAGCGGGCCCGGGCCTTCCTTCGCCGTGCCCGCGGCGAGAACCAGGATCGAGATGTCCCGATCGTTCTTCACAAGGTCGGCCAGGCAATCGGAGGCGCGGCCATAGCCGATGATGACTTCCGGGATGATGCCCGAAAGTTCGTTGACCATTTTGGCGGCCGCGAAGACGAGGCTCTCGGCTTCGGCATGGGCCTCATCGCGCATGATCTCTTCCACGCCTTTCCATTGCTGGAAATCGGCGAGCTTGGCCGCACAAAGAAGGGTCACCCGCCCCTTGGTGTGCTGGGCTCTGCGCGTGGCGAAGCGGATGGCGACATGGCATTCCGGCGTCTTGTCCACCACCACGAGGAATTTGCGCGGACGGTCGGGCGCGCCGCGTTGGGAAGCGTTGGGATCTGGGGAGGCCGCGTCGCTCATCTGGAGGGATGCTGCATCCTGGATTTGAGATCGTAAAGCACCTCGAGCGCCTGTTTCGGCGTCAGCCCATCGGGCTCGACGGTTTTGAGCAGGTCTTCGACGGCGCTTGTCTTCGGCTGCGGCGCGCTCGCGGGCTGGGCCGCGAACAGCGGCAGGTCGTCGATACGGGCGAGCGGCTCGTGGCCTTCGCGGCCTTCTTCGAGCGCGCGCAGGACTTCTTCGGCACGTCCGATAACCGCCTGCGGCAGGCCTGCAAGCTTGGCGACGTGAATGCCGTAAGAACGATCCGCTGTGCCGGGCGCGACTTCGTGGAGGAACACGATGGTGTCGTTCCATTCGCTGACACGCATGGTCACGCAGGCAAGCGACGAAAGCCGTTCGGCGAGTGCGGTCATCTCATGATAATGCGTGGCGAAGAGCGCGCGCGATTTGTTTTTCTCGTGCAGGTGTTCGGCGGCGGCCCATGCGATGGCGAGGCCGTCGAAGGTTGCGGTGCCACGCCCGATCTCATCGAGGATGACGAGGCTCCTTGGCGTTGCCTGATTGAGGATGGCGGCGGTCTCCACCATCTCAACCATGAACGTCGAACGGCCCGATGCCAGATCGTCCGCCGCGCCCACGCGCGAAAACAATCGGTCCACGATGCCGACATGCGCGCTTTCGGCAGGCACGAACGCGCCCATCTGCGCGAGGATCGCGATCAATGCGTTCTGGCGCAGGAAGGTCGATTTGCCTGCCATGTTCGGGCCGGTGACAAGCCATAATCGCCCGACGCCCTCCGGCGAAAGATCGCACGCATTTGCAACAAAGGGATTGGCGTGTGCCGCAGCCAGTGCCGCTTCGACAACGGGATGACGCCCGCGCGCAATCTTGAAGGCCGTGCTTTTGTCCACCACGGGGCGCACATGGCGCTGTTTCGCAGCGAGTTCTGCAAGCGCTGTTGCCACATCAAGCCGCGCCAGCGCGTCGGCCACGCGCGACAGGGGTTCGGCAGCGTCGATGGCGGTTGACGCGATCTGGTCGAACAGATCGCGTTCGATGGCAAGCGACTGTTCGGCGGCCTGTGCGATGCGGCTGGCAAGCGTTGCCAGTTCGTCGGTCGAGAAGCGCACGGCGCTGCCGATGGTCTGGCGGTGGCGGAAAAGATCGCGCAGCACCATCAGCTTGTCGGCATGTTGCGGCGTCACTTCGATAAAGTAACCCAGCACGCCGTTGTGCTTGATGCGAAGCTGCGTGACGCCGCTTTCCTGGCGGTAGCGCGCTTCGAGGCTTGCGACCACGCGCCTGCTCTCATCGCGCAAGGCGCGCACTTCATCGAGCGGCGCATGGGCACCGGCCACGATGAATCCGCCATCGCGTGCAAGGAACGGCGGTTCGGCAACGAGCAGATGCGAAAGCTTGTCGCTCAACAGCGAAGTGGCTGCGATGCCATGCACCAGATCTTCGCAGGCGCCGCGGGCTTCGCCGGGTGAAGGTTTCAATGGATCGTCGAAGCGGTTCAGCCTGATCGCGGATTGCGCGGGCAGCACTGAGCCCATCGCGCAGGCAGGAAAGGTCGCGCGGGCCTCCTCGCCCCACAGAAAGACGAGCGAGAGCGCGCGCGATATCCGGCGCGCGCCGCAACGCCTCACGCAGTTCTTCGCGCAGGTCGCGGTCGCTCACGAAGAAGCTCACCGCATCCTGACGGTGTATTATCGCTTCGGGATCGGTAAGCGGGGAGGCCAGCCGCAACGCGAGTTCGCGCGCACCTGCCGCGGTCACCGTGCAATCGATGATGTCGAGCAGGCTGCCCTTGCGCGTGCCGGAAAGCGTTTCGGTGAGTTCCAGATTGCGCCGTGTGGCGGCGTCGATTGCCATGAAGCCGCTGGCCGAAATCCGCGCAAGCGGTTTCAGCGCGGGCAATTTTCCTTTTTGCGTAAGGTCGAGATAGCCTGTGAGTGCGCCTGCCGCCGAAATTTCGGCGCGGGTGAAGGCGCCATAGGCATCGAGTGTCGCCACGCGATAAAGCGATTTCAGCGCGCGCTCGCCCGCGCCGGAATCGAATTTGATGCTGGGCAAAGGTGTGAGCGCGGGCCCGAGCGCCTTCAGATGCGGCGCGATCAGTTCGTCGGCGAAGAGGGCGTCGGGCGCAAGCAATTCGCGCGGAGAAAGGCGGGCAAGCTCGGCACCCAGATTTTCCGCCTCGATCTCGCAAACCCAGAATTCGCCTGCGGACATATCGGCGGCCGCCAGCGCCAGGGTGCCGCCCGCCCGGCCGAGGGCGGCCAGGATGTTGGCGGCGCGGGCTTCCAGAAGCGATTCTTCCGTCAGCGTGCCTGGTGTGACCAGCCGCACCACCTCGCGCCGCACCACCGATTTCGAGCCGCGCTTCTTGGCCTCTGCCGGGTCTTCGGTCTGTTCGCAGACCGCCACCCGGAAGCCCTTGCGGATCAGCTTTTCGAGATAGGCCTCGGCCGCATGCACCGGCACCCCGCACATGGGGATATCCTGCCCCGCATGTTTGCCCCGCTTGGTGAGCGCGATGTCGAGGGCTTCCGATGCCTTGGCGGCATCGTCGAAGAACAGTTCGTAGAAATCCCCCATCCGGTAGAACAGCAGGTATTCGGCGTTCCCCGCCTTGATTTCGAGGTATTGCGCCATCATGGGCGTGGCGTCTGCTTCGGGCGGCGGGGTGACGTGCTCGTTCATGGGGCGCGACCTTAGCAGAGGGTTTTGGCCTGCGGCGCTCCTGCCATTGAAAGGGCGGGGGCCGAAAGCCGATAGTCTGTGGATTGGTTCGACAGAAAGCCCATGACACACAAACGCCCGTCCTTCACCGACGAAGAAGTCCTCGCCTTTCACTCCCAGGGCAAGCCCGGAAAGATCGAGATCAATCGCCACCAAGCCCATGGCGACCCAGCGGGATCTTTCGCTGGCCTATAGCCCGGGCGTGGCCGTTCCCGTCCGGGTCGATCGCGGAGCGGCCGGATGCGGCCTACGACTATACCTCCAAGGGCAATCTGGTGGCCGTGATCTCCAACGGCACCGCGATCCTGGGGCTGGGCGATCTGGGGGCGCTGGCCTCCAAGCCGGTGATGGAAGGCAAGGCCGTACTCTTCAAGCGCTTCGCCGACGTGGATGCCATCGATATCGAGGTGGACACGAAGGACGTCGAGCAGTTCATCAATTGCGTGCGCTATCTCGGGCCCACTTTCGGCGGCATCAATCTGGAAGACATCAAGGCGCCCGATTGCTTCGTGATCGAAGAACGGTTGCGCGAGCTGATGGACATTCCCGTCTTCCATGACGACCAGCATGGCACGGCCATCATCTCGGCCGCCGGCGTCATCAACGCGCTGCACCTGACGGGGCGCAATCTTTCCGACATCAAGGTGGTGGTGAACGGCGCGGGTTCGGCCGGCATCGCCTGCCTCGAGCTTCTGAAGTCGATGGGCTTGCCCAGCGCCAACGCGATCCTCTGCGATACCAAGGGCGTCATCTATCGCGGCCGCACCGAAGGCATGAACCAGTGGAAGTCTGCCCATGCGGTGGAAACCAAGGACCGCACGCTGGAAGATGCGCTGAAGGGCTGCGACGTGTTTCTCGGCCTTTCGGCGAAAGGTGCGGTGACGCAGGACATGGTGAAGACGATGGCGAAAGCGCCGATCATCTTCGCGATGGCCAATCCCGATCCCGAGATCACGCCGGAAGAAGTCAAGGCTGTGCGCCCCGATGCGATCGTCGCCACCGGCCGCAGCGATTATCCCAACCAGGTGAACAATGTGTTGGGCTTCCCCTATATCTTCCGCGGCGCGCTCGATGTGCGCGCGCGCACGATCAATGAAGAGATGAAAATCGCGGCGGTCTATGCGCTGGCCGAACTGGCGCGCGAAGATGTGCCCGATGAAGTGGCGCTTGCCTATCGCGGGGCGCGGCCTGTTTATGGTCCGGAATATATCATTCCCGTGCCGTTCGATCCGCGCCTGATTGCGCGGGTGTCTTCGGCGGTGGCCGAAGCGGCGGTGAAGATCCGGTGTTGCCCGGCGCGAAATGAAGGATGCGGATGCCTACCGCTATCAGCTGTCCGCCCGCCTCGATCCCAATGCGCTGCTGTTTCAGAGCATCACAGCGAGCGTGCGCGCCAATCCCAAGCGCGTCGTGTTCGCGGAAGGCGAGGAAGAATCCGTTATCCGGGCCGCGGCCGTCGTTCCAGAATTCCGGCCTCGGCAAGGCGATCCTTGTGGGGCGCGAAGAGATCATCAAGGAACGCATCAAGGGTGCGAGCATCGACGAAGATGTCGCTCGAAATCCGCGTGCCGGCTTCCGCGCGGCAGGCCTCGCCCTATATCGATCTGCTTTACAATCGCCTGCAGCGGCGCGGCGCGCTTTATCGCGATTGCGTGCGCATGGTGGCGAACGACCGCAACATCTATGCCGCCTGCATGGTGGCGGCCGGGCGATGCCGATGCGATGGTCACGGGCGTCACGCGATCTTATTCGGCCGCCCTCAACGATGTGCGCACCGTGCTCGATGCGCCCAAGGGCCAGCGCCCCATCGGCGTGATCCTTACCTTCAGCAAGGGCAAGGTCGTGTTCGTGGCCGACACCAGCGTCCACGAAATGCCGACCGCCGACGAACTTGCCGATATCGCCATTCAGGCGGCAGGTGTGGCGCGCCGGTTCGGGCACACGCCGCGCGTGGCGCTGCTGGCCTCGACCACCTTCGGCTTTCCCCGCAGCGAACGCAGCGAGCGCATCATCGAAGCGGTGAAGATATCTCGATACGCGCGGTGTCGATTTCGAATATGACGGCGAAATCGCGGTCGATGTGGCGCTCGATCAGGAGCGCATGGCGCTCTATCCGTTCTGCCGGCTGACCGATACCGCCAATGTGCTCATCATGCCCGCGATCCATTCCGCATCGATTTCCACCAAGTTGCTGCAGCAGGTGGGCGGGGTTTCGGTGATCGGGCCGCTGCTCGTGGGGCTGGAGCGTTCGGTGCAGATCGCACCGCTCGGCGCGAAGATGAGCGAGATCTTTAACACGGCGGTGATTGCGGCGTATGATATCAATCGATGAGCGGAAAGTTCCCTCACTGAGTTCATGGAGCGCATCTGGGAAGATGAAATCCTTCCCGCGCTGACCGATTACATCCGCATCCCCAACAAATCGCCCGCCTTCGATCCCAAATGGGCCGAGCACGGCCATATGGATAAGGCAGTCGCGCTGTTCGAGGCGTGGGCGCGAAAGAAAATCGCGAAGCTTGCCGGGCGCGAAGCTGGAAGTGGTGCGGCTTGAAGGCCGCACGCCGCTGATCTTCATCGAAGTTCCCGGCAAGGTGGACGATACGGTTCTGCTCTACGGCCATCTCGACAAGCAGCCGGAAATGGTGGGCTGGGCGGAAGGCACGGGGCCGTGGGTGCCGGTGGTGAAAGACGAAAAGCTTTATGGCCGCGGCGGAGCCGATGATGGCTATGCGATGTTCGCGTCGCTCGCGGCGCTTGCTGGCGCTCGCCGAACAAAAGATCGCGCATGCGCGCTGCGTGATCGTGATCGAGGCGTGCGAGGAATCGGGCAGCTACGATCTTCCCGCTTACATCGATCATCTGGCGGACCGCATCGGCACGCCGTCGCTGGTGGTGTGTCTCGATTCCGGTTGCGGTGATTACGAGCGGCTGTGGCTCACCACATCCTTGCGCGGCATCGCGATGGGCACGCTCACCGTGCGCGTGCTGACGGAAGGTGTGCATTCGGGCGATGCGTCCGGCATCGTGCCGTCATCGTTTCGCATCTTGCGCCAATGTCTTTCGCGCATCGAGGATGAGGCGACCGGCGAAATCAAACTCACCGATCTCTTTGTGCAGGTGCCGCCGGATCGGCTGGAGCAGGCCAAGCAATCGGCGAAAATTCTGGGCGAGGCGGTCTATTCGAAGATGCCGTTCGCAGGCGACACGAAGCCGATGTCGGGCGATCTGACCGAGTTGGTCCTCAATCGCACCTGGCGGCCGCAACTCGCTGTCACCGGCATGGAAGGTTATCCGCTTGCCGGAAAATGCGGGCAATGTGTTGCTGCCGTTTTCCACCGCCAAAGCTTTCGTTGCGCCTGCCGCCCACTTGCGATGGCGAAACCGCCACGCAAAGCGTCAAGCGCGCGCTCGAAGCCGATGCGCCCTATCATGCGGAAGTCGTTTTCCATGCCGAAGGCGGGCAAACCGGGTGGAACGCGCCCGTGCTCGAACCCTGGCTCGAAAAATCCATCGCGCGTGCATCGCAGACCCATTTCGGACAAGCCCGCCGCCTATATGGGCGAAGGCGGCAGCATTCCGTTCATGGCGATGCTGGGCGAGAAATTTCCACGCACGCAATTTGTGGTGACCGGCGTGCTCGGCCCGCATTCCAACGCGCATGGGCCCAACGAGTTCCTGCACATCCCGACGGCGAAAAAGGTTTCCGCCGCCATTGCGACGATTCTCGCCGATCACGCCAGGCGCTGATCCGGCCTCGATCTGGCCGTGATTTTGTCTCATAACATCTTCTGATCGGATGCTTGAGGATTCCATCATGAATCGCTTCTCGCCGAGGCTGCGTGGCCGGTGAAAGCGGCACATCACGGGGATCGCGCGCCGGGTCGCCGCCGGTCAGCGCGCTTTGCGTGCTTGGGCTCGTCGTCGTCATTTATCTTGCGCGCACCTTTGTCTTTTCGTGGCTGGCCGAACTTTATCTGCTGAGCCGAGGCGTTCCGTCTTCCGTCGACATCAGTCGTCTGGACTGGAGCGGGCTCGATGCGCGCGTGCGGCATGGGCGCGCGGCGCACGCCCGATCTTGCGATTGAAAATGTGCATGCGGTTTTCAACGGCGACTGGATTCCGCAAGTCCGCTCGATCACGCTTTCGCATTCGGTGCTGCGTGTGGCGTTCGATGGCGAAAAACTTTCCTTCGGCACGCTGCAGCGTCTGGTCGATTCCTTCACCGCGCCTGTGCCATCCGGCCCGGTCGTCGTCCTTCCGTCGCCTGCGCAAACGCCGCTGCGCATTGTGTTGCAAGATGCCAAGGTGCTGGGCTTCACGCCCGCTGGTGTTGTGTCGCTGGCTGGCGATGGCGTCGTGGCGGGTGGGAAGGTCGAACGCTTTCTCCGGCACCATCGGCCGCGCCAATCTGCGCGCGCCGGGTTTTGCGCTGCTGCTTTCCGGCGGCGCTTTCTCGGCGCGAAGCGAAGCGGCCGGGGCTGAATGTGCATGCGCAAGCGCGCGGGCGCGGCCTATTCCTGGAAAATGTGCGCACAGCCGAAGCGCAGCTCTCTGTCGATCTTCTGGCCTTGCGCTGGAATGGGGCGCGCATCTCGTTTGGATCGGCCAATGCCAATCTGCGCGCGGATTCGATCAATGGCCGGGGGCTTTCCGCGGCGCATGCCGTGCGGCGAAGTTCAAATTCGGCGCCTGGCAGATGGAGGGATCGCGCGCTGGCACGGCCCCTCGATGCCACCGTCGATCTGGCACAGATGCACACGCGCATCTGAGCGCGGCGAATGCTGTTTCGCAGCATCTGCATATCGCAGAACCTGCTTGCTCGCAAAGTCCGCATCTGGCTGGCGCGCATCGGGCGCCGGTTTCGGGGAGACGCTATTGCGGCGGCACAATATCGCGCTCAAATCCACGCCACTCGCTATCGCCTCGCTCGCGGCGCAGGCAAGGGGTGAGGCAAGCGCTCGGCAGTCGCCGGCATCACCGGATCGCTGACGGCATCGGTTCAAGCCGATCTCGCCATGGCACGCGGCGATGCGCGCAAATTTGCCAGAAGAGATTCCGCTTCTGGGCGGCGATGCGCGCAACGGGCGCGCATTGGTGTCGGCGCTGGGTGGCGTGAAGCTTGATGCGCCGGAGATCTATATCGGCAAATCCGCCGGGCCTCTGGTGGTGACACTGCCCGCACCCGTCACGCTTGCCAGCCGAAGCGGCGCGCGCGCGAAACTCACGCAATCGGGAAACATCTTCCTGTCGGTGGCTCCCGACGGGCGCATGTCTGGCGGTTTTGCGGTTGGCATGTCCGGCGGCGGCTTGCCGGGGCTCGATCTGCGGGTATCGCAATTCGCCGCGCGCGAAAAGGCCGATGGCATTGTCCTCGATTCGACGCTTGCGCTTTCGGCGCGTGCAAGCCTGCGTGCCTTGCGCGATTTCACGCTCGTCACCAATGGCGAACTGAAGGCGGAACACGGCCGTTACGACTTTACGCCGGGTGGATGCGCCAGAACAGGCCTCGGCGCTTATCTGTCCGATGCGCAGCCTGCGCTGAGCAAATTGCGCGCCGATATTTGCGCCCTGCCGCAACAGCCGCTGTTGGCTTCGACGAAGGATGGATGGCGGCTTGCAGGTGCGTGGCGAAATCTGACAGCCACGCTTAATTCCGCCGATGCCCGTGCTGCAAGCACCGGCGGGCGGCTCGAAATCGTTGGCGGCGCCGGAGGGCTTGAGAGTGGATTTATCGATGCCGCCAATGCGCGATTGACCGATGCCAACGCCGCACAGCGCTTTGCGCCGTTGCTGGCATCCGGCCGCCTCACACTTCAGGATGGGCAATGGCGCGGCAGCATCGGCATCGTCGTTGCGCAGACAAAGCGCGCGCTTGCGAGCGTCACCTTGCGGCACGACATGCGAACGGACCTGGGCGAGGCGTTGATCGTTTCGAACATCACGTTCGCACCCGAAGATTTCCAACCCGGCGAGCTTTCGCCGCTTCTGGCGTCCCTCACGCAGGCCAAGGGCTCCGCGAAATTCCGTGGCCGTATCGCGTGGAATGCGGATGGGCAAACAAGCAGTGGCACGTTGAGCGTAGAGGATGCGGATTTCAACGGGCCGCTCGGCGCGGTGAAACAGATGCGCACGGCGATCGTGTTCACTTCGCTCACGCCGCTGGCCACAGCTTCGGCGCAAACATTGGCCGTGCAAAAAATCGGGCTGCTGGTTCCCGTTTCCGATCTGATGTTGAAATTTGAATATGCGGCGGATGCGTTGCGGATCGAAAGTCTGGAAGCGGCTGCTGCGAACGGTCATGTGGCGTTGGCACCGATGACGGTGCTTTTCGATCCCAAATCCACCATGTCCGGCACGCTGAAACTTGCCGAGGTGAATCTCAGCTCGTTGATCGCCGCCTCGAACCTTGCGGACAAGGTGACGCTCGATGCGCCGGTGACCGGCGAGATTCCGTTCCGGTACGGGCCGCAAGGTTTGCGTGTGACGAACGGATACTTCGCGGCAACCCGGCCCTCGCGCCTTTCGATCAGGCGCACCGTGTGGACAGGCGGCGAAACGGTCCAGACCGATGCCATCCGCGATTTCGCCTATCAGGCGCTCGAAAATCTCGCCATCGATGCGATGGATGCCAGGTTGAACAGCCTGCCTGCCGGGCGGTTGGGCGTGGTGTTCCACATCAAGGGACGCAACGATCCCGCAGTGGGGCAGGAAACCCGCATCGGCATCGTGGATTTGATCCAGGGCCATGCTTTCGACAAGCCGCTGCCGCTGCCGAAGGGAACTCCGGTTGACCTGACGCTCGACACCTCCCTTAATTTCGACGAACTTCTGGATGCATATCGTCATGCGTTCTCGGCCGACCTGGCCCAGGCCGCCGCAACTTCGGAACAGAACGAAGGGAAACAGCCATGAATGCATCGAGAAGCACCGGATTGCTGGCCATACTGCTGCTGGCCGGAGTGGCCGCACCTTTGGGCGCCTGCACGCCGACCATCAAGGTCGAGGTCGCGCCCATCAATATCTACGCCAAGCTCGATGCAGATGTGCGCGTGCGGCTGGACAAGGAAGTCCAGTCGGTGATTTCCCAGAACCCCAATCTGTTCTGATCCGTTTTCGAAAGGATATTGACCATGGTTGACGCCATTCGAACCCGCAAGATCGCAGGCGCCCTTGCAGCCTTCGCATTTCTCGCCGTGCCTGCCGCCGGGCTGATGTTTCTTTCAGCGCCCGCGCTTGCACAATCGGCCGGTGCCAAAGCCGCCGTCGATGCTGCCAAAGCCAAAGGCATTGTCGGCGAACAAGGTGACGGCCTGCTCGGCTTCGTTTCCGGTTCCGCCGATGCGGCAACGACTGCTGCCGTCAACGAAATCAATGCGGGCCGCCGCAAGGTATTCGCCTCGACCGCTGCGAAATCGGGCGTGACGCCGGACGCAGCAGGCGAGGCAACCGCGCAGGCGCTGTTCGCCAAAATTCCGGCCGGGCAATATTACAAACCGCTAGGCGGGAGCTGGACCAGGAAATAATTATTCCGGCTTGAGATAGCGTTTCGCCAGCGCGTGATAGACGCCTTCGCGGCAAACCAGCCGTGAGGCGGCGGTGGCGATCAGCGCTGTCGCCATCAGCGGCAGCAGCATGTGGTGGTCACTCGTCATTTCCGAAACGATGACGAAGCCGGTGATCGGGGCCTGCACCACGCCCGCGAAATAGCCGACCATCCCCAACAGCACGATTGCGCTCAACGGTGCCGAAGGGAAGAACGGCGCAAGGTTCGAGCCCAGCCCCGCGCCCACCGATAGCGAGGGCGAGAAGATGCCGCCGGGAATACCGCTGATCGCCGAAATGGTGGTGGCAAGAAATTTGAGCGGCGCAAAGTCCATGCCCAGAGGAATGGTGCCGTGCACGACGCTGCGTGCCGCGGTGTAGCCGGTGCCGAAGGTTTGTCCGTGCGAAACAAATCCGATGACGGCGACGATGACGCCGCAGACGATCGCGAATGCGATGGGGTTGGCCTTTACAAGCGCGCCAACTCTTCCCGGCAGGCCATTGGCGGTTTCGATGAGGATGCGCGAAAACAGTCCGCCGAACAGTCCGCCCGCCGCGCCGCATACGACAACCGCCATCCAGCTTCGTATCGGAAGCCCCGCTCCCGTCGAGCCGAAATAGGAATAGTCGCCAAGCAGCGCGAGCGAGATCATTCCCGCCAGGATCACCGCTCCGATGATGAGCCCGCTGGCGCGCGCCTCGAAGCTGCGGCTCACTTCTTCGATGGCAAATACGATGCCGGCAAGCGGCGTGTTGAAGGCTGCCGCCACGCCGGCCGCAGCGCCGGCAAGGATCAGCCCGGATTGGCGGCGCGGCGTTAGCCGCCCCGCCTCGAACATCACCGATGCGCCCACCTGCACCGTCGGGCCTTCGCGCCCCACCGATGCGCCGACGAACAATCCCAGGAGCGTCAGCAAAACCTTGCCGACGGCCGCGCGCAGGCTGACGAGGCGGCGGCGTTCTTCGGGCGTAGAGAATCCGCGCGCAGCAATTGCCTGCGGGATGCCGGAGCCTTGGGTGTTCGGAAACACATGCTTCACCAGCCACGCCGACAATCCGAACCCAATCGGCGTCATCGCAAAAGCGGCATAGGGCCAATTGGTTTGGATCTGACCGAACAGGCGCTGTGCCTCGTCGGCGGCCCCCGCAAGGCCCACTGCTGCAAGCCCGACCACGAACGCACCCGCCATGAAGATCAGGCGGCGTTCCCAGCGACGCCAGCGTGCTCGAAGACGGCGCGCGGAGAAAAGCGATGCCATGGCTGAGCTATAAACCTGCTCCAAACCCCTTGTCAGCCGCGACACATTCGATCACACCGGGAAATAGCCGAATCACTGGAATGGCTTGCGGGGGGCGAGCCCCCTCCCTATATACCCCAATGATCGGCAAGGGCTTTGGCCCAAGCCGGATTTGTCAATGATTTCAATGGGGACGGCCCGGAGGGTGCTCTTCGGAGGCCAGGAACCCGTCGCCCGGAGAGAGGAACAACTATGGCCAAAGTAATCGGCATCGACCTTGGCACGACAAACTCGTGCGTTGCTGTCATGGAGGGCTCTGCCCCCAAAGTCATCGAGAATGCGGAAGGCGCACGTACCACGCCCTCCATCGTCGCCTTCGCCAATGATGGCGAGCGCCTGACCGGCCAACCCGCAAAGCGGCAGGCCGTCACCAATCCCGAATTCACCTTCTTCGCGATCAAGCGCCTCATCGGACGGCGCTTCGACGACCCGATGACCCAGAAGGACATCGGCATGGTGCCCTACAAGATCGTGAAAGCCGACAATGGCGATGCCTGGGTCGGTGGACGCGACGACAAGAAATATGCGCCCGGCGAAATCTCCGGTTTCATTCTTCAGAAGATGAAGGAAACCGCCGAAGCCCATCTCGGCGAGAAAGTCACGCAGGCCGTCATCACGGTTCCTGCCTATTTCAACGACGCGCAGCGTCAGGCAACGAAGGACGCGGGCAAGATCGCGGGCCTCGAAGTCCTGCGCATCATCAACGAACCGACGGCGGCAGCGCTCGCCTATGGCATGGACAAGAAGCAGTCGGGCACGATTGCGGTCTATGACCTTGGCGGCGGCACGTTCGATATCTCCGTGCTCGAAATCGGCGATGGCGTGTTCGAGGTGAAGTCCACCAACGGCGACACGTTCCTCGGCGGCGAGGATTTCGACATGCGCCTGGTCAGCTATCTGGCCGACGAGTTCAAGAAAGAAAACGGCATCGACCTGCGCAAGGATCGCCTTGCCCTTCAGCGGCTGAAGGAAGCCGGCGAAAAGGCCAAGATCGAATTGTCGAGCGCGATGCAGACCGAAGTGAACCTGCCGTTCATCACGGCGGATGCTTCCGGCCCCAAGCATCTCACGATGAAGATCACGCGCGCCAAGCTCGAAGCCCTGGTCGACGACCTGATCCAGAAGACGGTTGCTCCTGTGAAGCAGGCGCTGAAGGATGCGGGCGTTTCCGCCAGCCAGATCGACGAAGTGATCCTCGTCGGCGGCATGACGCGCATGCCCAAGGTGCAGGAAGTCGTGAAGCAATTGTTCGGCAAGGAGCCGCACAAGGGCGTCAATCCCGATGAAGTCGTCGCCATGGGTGCTGCCATTCAGGGCGGCGTGCTCAAGGGCGAAGTCAAGGACGTGCTGCTGCTCGACGTGACGCCGCTTTCGCTCGGCATCGAAACGCTGGGCGGCGTGTTCACGCGCCTCATCGAACGCAACACCACGATCCCGACCAAGAAATCGAACATCTTCTCGACCGCGGAAGACAACCAGACCGCGGTGACCATTCGCGTCTTCCAGGGCGAGCGTGAGATGGCGGCAGACAACAAGATGCTCGGCCAGTTCGATCTGCTTGGCCTGCCGCCCGCCCCGCGTGGCGTGCCGCAGGTGGAAGTGACGTTCGATATCGATGCCAACGGCATCGTGTCGGTCACGGCCAAGGACAAGGCGACCAACAAGGAACAGCAAATCCGCATTCAGGCCTCTGGCGGCCTTTCGGAAGCCGACATCCAGAAGATGGTCAAGGAAGCCGAAAGCCATGCCGCCGACGACAAGAAGCGGCGCGCACTGGCCGAAGCCAAGAACCATGGCGATTCGCTGATCCACACCACCGAGAAGGCGATGTCCGAGCACGGCGACAAGATCGACGCGGCCGACAAGGGTGCCATCGAAAGCGCGATTGCCACGCTGAAGGAAGCGCTGACATCGGAAGATGTGGAAGACATCCAGCAGAAGACGCAGGCGCTCGCGCAAGCGTCCATGAAGCTGGGTGAAGCGATGTACAAGGCCCAGCAGGCCGGCGCCGAAGGTGGTGCCTGCTCCCGAGGCCGGCGGAGAAGCCAAGCCCGACGACAATGTCGTGGACGCGGAATTCTCCGAAGTGGACGAAGACAAGAAGGGTGCTGCGTAAGCGGCATCCGGGCTAAGGCGGGCGGAAGCGCCGATGGTCCAGAGGACTGAAACAAGAGGGCGCGTCGCCCTTCGCGAATGCCGGATGGCGCGCGAGGACGACGCGCTTCTTTTTTAACAGGTTGAAAGTTTAACTGGTGCCATGAGCAAGCGTTGTTTTTACGAAGTGCTGAGTGTGGAGCGCACCGCCTCTATCGAGGAATTGAAAGGCGCCTATCGCAAACTCGCCAAGGAACTGCATCCCGACCGCAATCCGGGCGACACCGAATGCGAACACCGCTTCAAGGAAATCAACCACGCCTACGACATCCTGAAGGATCCGGACAAGCGCGCAGCCTATGACCGTTTTGGCCACTCCGCTTTCGACGGCGGCATGGGCAATGGCCGCGGGCAGGGCGCCGGCGGTTTCGATTTCTCTTCCACCTTCACCGATATTTTCGACGACCTGTTCGGCGAGTTCACCGGCGGGCGCAAGGCGCGCCGCCAGAATCGCGGTGCCGATCTTCGCTACAATCTCGAACTCAGCCTCGAAGAATCCTTTGGCGGCAAACATGCCGAGATCAAAGTGCCGAGTGCGGTGGCCTGCGAAGCGTGCGGCGCCAGCGGTGCGGAGCCCGGCACCAAGGCCGAGCAATGCCCCACCTGTTCGGGCATCGGCAAGGTGCGCGCAGCCCAAGGCTTCTTCACCATCGAACGCACTTGCCCTTCATGCCGTGGCCAGGGGCGTTTTATTCGCAATCCATGCAAATCCTGCAAAGGCCATGGCCATGTGCAGAAGGAACGCACGCTCGCAGTCGATATTCCGGCCGGTGTCGAGGAAGGCACGCGTATCCGGCTTTCCGGCGAAGGCCAGGCGGGCATGAATGGCGGGCCCCCGGGGGATCTCTACATTTTCATTGCGGTGGCACCGCATCCGATTTTCCAGCGCGATGGTGCCGATCTGCATTGCCGTGCGCCGGTCTCGTTTGTCACCGCCGCGCTCGGCGGCGATATCGAAGTGCCGACACTCGACGGCAAGCGTTCCAAAGTTTCGATCCCCGAAGGCACGCAATCCAACAAACAGGTTCGTTTGCGCGGCAAGGGCATGCCGGTGCTGCGCGGCGGCGGGCTGAAAGGCGATCTCTATGTCGAGATCGCGGTCGAAACGCCGGTCAAGCTTTCCAAGAAGCAGAAAGAATTGCTGCGCGAATTCGAGAAAGGCAGTGCGCGAAGGCACCCACCCCGAATCCGAAGGCTTCTTCGCCAAGGTGCGCGAATTCCTGAGCGGCGACCCGCTCAAGTAAATTTCACTTGCCCGCGAACAGCGCATTCATGTTCGCAAGCCCTTCGGCGGATTTGAACATCGCGTCGTAGCGGCCGTCTTCCAGCATTTGCCTCGTCGCCGCTCTCAACGCACCCAGCGCCGCGCGCGCGGTGGCAGAGCCGGCGCTGACGCGGCGCACGCCGGCGGCCTTCAATTCGGCAATCGGCGCAAGGCCCGGCCAGACGAGTATGTTCAGCGGCAGATCCACTGCGCCGACGATTGCCTTGATATCGGCGATCTCGAAGACGCCGGGCGCGAAAAAGCCATCCGCACCTGCCTGCGCATAAGCCTTTCCCGCGCGCGATCATGCCCTCGAGCTTTGTGCCGGGGGTGGCGAGATTGCGCAGATAGATGTCGGCGCGCGCGTTGATATAGATGTCCGCGCCTTTGCGCTTCACCGTCGTCCTTGATCGCCCGGATTTTCCCGGCCAGCAGTTCGGGCGGGCTGTTGCCGTCTTCCAGATTGATACCGGAGGCGCCTGCTTCGACGAGTTGCATCACGAAATCGGCCACCATCTGGGGCGTGGCATCGAGGCCTGCTTCGGCATCCACGCTGAGCGGCACAGCGATCACGCGGGCGATCTCGCGGACCGCGCGAGCAGGGTTTCGGGCGGGATGGTCTCGCCGTCCGCATAGCCATGGGCCCAGGAGAGCGCCGCGCTCGACGTGGCAACAGCCTTGGCGCCCGTGTCTTCCACCAGCCGGGCGGAGCCCGCATCCCACGCATTGGGCAGCACAAGAAGTTCGCCGGGCCCATGCAACTTACGGAACAGCGCGGTCTTTTCATTAAGTGAGGTCATGGCGTTGCATCCTTACCGATGATGGGTAAGGGTCGGCGTCAAATGATCTGCGCCGCAACCGGCGTGGACGGCGTAACGGCTCCCCGGAGCCTGCATGGGAGGAGCGGTCGGCGGAAGGTTCATCGTTTTCGCTTGGCTGGATCGGAAATGGCGTCACCGGGTTTTCAGGACGAATTGCGGTTTCTCAGGGGCGCGCTTGCCCGTCCCCGCAGCGTGGGCGCCATCGCGCCGTCCAGTCCGGCACTTGCGCGCGCCATAGCAGCCCAGATCGATCCCATCGTTCCGGGCAAGGTGCTCGAACTCGGTCCCGGCACCGGCGTCATCACACAAGCCGTCGTCGCGATGGGCGTCTTGCCCGAGCGGCTGGTGATGATCGAATACGATCCGCATTTTGCAAATCTGCTGGCCGAACGCTTCATCCGCGCGCGCGTGGTGCAGGGCGACGCTTACGATCTGGAAGGAACCCTGGGTCCTGAATTCGATGCGCCGTTTGCGGCCGTCGTCTCGGGCCTGCCGCTGCTCAATCAGCCGCCGGAAAAGCGCAAGGCGCTGATCGAAAGCGCGCTCGACCGTATGGTGCCGGGCGCGCCCTTCATCCAGTTCTCTTATGGCTTCAAGCCGCCCGTGCTGGGCACGCTGAAATCACCCGTGCAACTGGGCGCATTCGTCTGGCGGAATCTTCCGCCGGCGCGCGTGTGGGTTTACCGGCGAGCCTGATTATTCCGCTGCTTCCGCCAGATGCGGTGCTGCCTGCAGCACGTCCTGGCCGACATGGGCTTCGAACTTCTTGAAGTTCTCGCGGAACATGCCGACGAGTTTCCTCGCCTGCACGTCGTAAGCCGCCTTGTCCGCCCAGGTGTCGCGCGGGTTGAGGATCTTCGCATCCACGCCCGGCACCGACACCGGCACGCGGAAACGGAAATGCGGATCGATGCGCATCTCGGCATTCGCGAGCGAGCCATCGAGGGCAGCGGCGAGCAAGCGCGCGCGTCGCCTTGATCGGCATGCGCGAGCCGACGCCGAAGGCGCCGCCCGTCCAGCCCGTGTTCACCAGCCAGCAATCGGCCTGGTGTTCGGCGATCAGATCGCGCAGCAAGTTGCCGTATTCGCTCGGATGGCGCGGCATGAACGGCGCGCCGAAGCAGGTGGAGAATGTCGGCTGCGGTTCCTTGCCGAGGCCTTTTTCGGTGCCCGCCACTTTCGCGGTGAAGCCCGAAAGGAAGTGATACATCGCCTGGCTCGGCGTGAGCTTGGCGATGGGCGGCAACACGCCGAAGGCATCGGCCGTCAGCATGATGACGTTCTTCGGATGGCCCGCGCGGCCGGTGTCGCTCGCATTCGGGATGTAGTCGATCGGATAGGCGGCGCGGGTATTTTCCGCATATTTCGCATCGTCGAGATCGAGTTCGCGCGTCTCGGGATCCATCACCACGTTTTCGAGCACGGTGCCGAAGCGTTCGGTCGTCGCATAGATTTCGGGCTCGGATTCGCGGCTGAGACGGATCACCTTGGCGTAGCAGCCGCCTTCGAAATTGAAGACGCCGTGTTCGCTCCAGCCATGCTCGTCATCGCCGACCAGCGTGCGCGAGGCATCGGCCGAAAGCGTCGTCTTGCCGGTGCCGGAGAGGCCGAAGAAGATCGCGGCCTTGCCGTCCTTGCCGACATTGGCCGAGCAATGCATCCCCATGACGCGCTTGGGCGGCAGCAGATAGTTGAGGATCGTGAAGACGGATTTCTTCATCTCGCCGGCATAGGACGTGCCGCCGATCAGAACCATCTTCTTGGTGAAGTTGACGGCGATGATCGTCTTGCTCGCCGAACCATGTTTGGCGGGATCGGCTTCGAAGTTCGGCAGGTCGATGATCGTGAATTCGGGATCGAAGCCCTTCAGATCGGCAGCGGTCGGTCGGATCAGAAGCTGATGCACGAAGAGCGAATGCCAGGCGAATTCGGTGACGATGCGAACCGGCAGGCGATGGCTGAGATCGGCGCCGCCGAAAAGATCCTTCGCGATACAGCTCGCGGCCTTCGGCGAATTTCATCATGTCGGCATGCAGCGCATCGAACTGCGCGGGCGTCATCGACTTGTTGTTGTCCCACCAGACATTGGCTTCGCTGGCGGCATCGCGCACGACGAATTTGTCGTTGGCGGAGCGGCCGGTGTGCTGGCCGGTGAGCACCACGAGCGGGCCGTTCTTGGCGACATGGCCTTCACCGGCAGCAACGGCGCGCTCGTAAAGCGCGGGCGCGGAAAGATTCCAGTTCACCGCTTTCAGATTCCGAAACCCATGGCCTTCAAGCCCGAACGCGCCAGCCTGGCCCGTGTCCTTCGACATGATCGCTCCTGTTGGCGTATCCGGGGGAGCCGGAATTGCCATTAAGTATTATATGCGGCGAGCATAGGCGTTGCCCGCCCGGCCCGACAAGGAAAGCCCTAACCTGTCCCCGGGAAAAAGTGCAAGGCAGACCGCAGGTTAAGGTGAAGACGCAACGTCGCGCCCGCAGGCTTCTTTCCCGCATCGCACAACCGGGCTAAGAGCTTGATCCATGGCCCTTTCCGATGAAGAACTGGAACGCTACGCGCGCCATATCGTGCTGCGCGAGGTGGGGGGTGTGGGGCAGGCCCGGCTCAAGGCGGCGCGGGTGCTGGTGGTGGGGGCCGGCGGGCTGGGAAGCCCGGTTATCCTCTATCTGGCGGCGGCGGGCATCGGCACCATCGGGGTGGTCGATTTCGATGAGGTTTCCCTCTCCAATCTCCAGCGCCAGATCGCCCACCGGACCGAGGATGTGGGCGTTTCCAAAACCCAGTCCGCCGCCCGCGCCGCGCGGGCGATCAATCCCCATGTCCGAATTGAACCTCACTTTTCCAGGGTGACCCCCCCGGGGGTACTGCGACCTGATCTCCGGCTACGACATCGTGGCGGACGGATCGGACAATTTTCCTACCAGATTCCTCCTCAACGACGCCAGCTTTTTCGCGAAGAAAACCGCTGGTTTCCGCCGCCGTCACCGAATTCGACGGCCAACTGGCCACTTACAGGGCGTTTGACCGGACAGGGTCCTACCCCTGCTATCGCTGCCTGTTCCCCGAACCGCCGCCGCCCGGCACCGCACCCTCCTGCTCGGAGACGGGCATCCTCGGAGCCGCCGCCGGTGTCATGGGCACCTTGCAGGCGCTTGAAGTGCTCAAGGAAATCCTGGGCTTGGGCGCAGAGCATGGCGGGCAAGCTGCTGATCTACGATGCGCTCGACACCCGCTTCCGCACCGTGACGCGTGAAGCCGGATCCGGCCTGCGCCCTGTGCGGCCCCAACCCATCGATCCGCGATCTTTCCGGCCATCGCCAGCCTTAACCGCGGTTTAAAGCGAACGCTGCAAACTGGCCTTTCAAGGGGCCGGGCATGTCGCAAGTCCATTTCGAGATTTTCCGCCGCCATGGCGCCAAGGGCGGCTGGACGCTGCATGAGGTTGTCAGCGGCCGCGAACTCGCGCTCGAAATCGCAACCGCGCTGATGGCAGGCGAACAGGCAACCGGGGTGAAGGTCGTCAAGGAAACCTACAACGAAGAGACCGGCGATTATCTGACGCTGAAAATCTTCGAAGACGGCCACAACCAGATGAAGGAAGAGCCGGCGCCCGAAGATGCGCCGAGCGCGCTTCCCTGTTTCAAGCCCGACGATCTTTATTCCTATCATGCGCGTTCCACCATTTCGCGCCTGCTCACGCGATTTTCTTTCGCGCCAGAAAATCACGGTGACCGAACTCATCCATCGCGCCGACGCGCTGGAAAAGCTCGAAGCGACCGGCACGACCTATCAGCACGCCATCCAGAAGATCGCGGTGGCGCAAGCCTCCTCCACCTCGATGCCGGTGCAGCAGATCGTCAAGAGCCTGAACGAACTTGTGACCACCGCGATCCACCGCGTCTATCGCGATGGGCGCAGAGGCTATTTCCCCGAAACCGCCGCCGGACATTTCGGCGCGCTGGCGAAAAAGCTCGCCGATGGCGGCGATGGAAAATATGTGCTCAACGGCGCGATCGCGCTGCATCTGGCCGATGCGACAGGCTGGGACGACAAGCTTGCGCGCCTGCTTTCGCTGATGGGTGAAGTGCCGGGCGACGAGAAACCGCGCGCGCTGCTTCTCGCATCGGTCGATTCCATCGTCGCCGAAGTGCTGGGCGGGTCGGCTGCCTTGCATGAATTGATGGGCGCGAAGGAAAATCTGGGCGATGCGCTGCTCGCGCTGGTGCAGCTTTTCATCGGCAAGCGCGGTGCGGCAGCCGATCGCAACGGTGTCGAAATGCTGGCCGAACGCTTTGCAAAGGACGAATTGCCCGAAGCGCGCACCGCCATCGCAAATCGCATCCTGGCCGAATTGAAAAGCGTCAAGCGGCTTTCGCATTCCTCCATCATGGAAGAATTGAAGCTGCTGCGGCGCGTCGCCAATACGCTGGTGCTGGCGCAGGGCAAATATCTCGCCCACGAAGATATTCTGGCGGCCTTCACCTTGCGTTCGCGCCGCCTCATCACCAACGAGGCGATCAACGAACATCTCGATGGGGCGGCCACGCCGGATGAAAAGGTTGAGCGCCTGCTGATGGTGGAAGAAAATATCATCGGGCAGGAGAACAAGCGCAATCTGGGCGCGTTCGTCGTGCCCATCGTCACATCCGCCGCCTTCGAAACCCGTTTCCTGCAGGGCAAGACATCGCCCATGTCGCGGCTGGCGCGGCTGGCCGAATTGCAGGGCCGCGTGCGGCGCTCCGCCTTTCAGGATATTCAGCGCCGCGATATCGGCGAAGTGCTCGACCGGCTTTCCTGCCAGATCGAGGCGCATGCGAGGCTTTTCGATAACATCGACGCCAAATCGCCGACCCCTGCCGACAAGGCCATCGCGATCCTCAAGCTCTTCACTGGTAATCTGCTGACCGAAGGCAAGATGTCGGATCGCGGGCGCGGCATCATTCTGGAGTGCCTCGGCAAGCCGGGCTTCCTCACGGGATATACGGCGCACCTGCCGCCGACGGCGGAAGGCGCCCGCCCGGACGCGGAATGTGCGATGACCAATCTCACCGAGCATCTTAAAAAAGCGGGCATCACGCCCGAGACGGGGCTTCGCTCTATCGCTGCCTGAATCGCCGCCAAATATATTGACCTTCCGCCAAAGCTGTTCTTACGTCGCCACTGCGATGCGAGGGGCCATGGCCAAATCCAGTTTGTGGCAATTTGCTTTTGTCCTGCTGGCGCTTGCCGCCGCACCGGCGCAGGCGCAACCCAGCACCGTGGCGCCGACAGCTTGCGCATCTTCGGGGCAATGCGGTTCCTATACCTGGTCCGATGGCAGCAGATATGCCGGAGGAATGAAGGATGGGATACCCAGCGATTCCGGAACGATGTTTTATCCGGATGGAAGCCGGCTCGATTGCCAGTTCGAAGAAGGCTCTCCGGTCGATCAATGCGTTTATACCAAACCTGATGGAAAGCAGATCGGCGGGCGGCTGCACTGGCCGGTTCTGGATCGCAATATCGAGCAGCCGACCGTGCACTATCCTTTCTGGGATGGCTTTCTCGGCCGCAAGGCATCGGTTCTGGTGAGCTTCATCGTGTTGGAAGATGGAAGCGTCACAGGTGCCCGCGCGGTCCATCCGAGCGATCACCCTTCCATGGACGAGGCGGCGGCGGAAGGCGTTTTGAAGTGGCGCTATAAGCCGGCAAGGCTCAACGAAAGTCCGATCAGAGTGCCGACCTTCGCGACCGTGCAGTTTGCAGGAAACTGACTTTCAGTGCGCTTCGTCCCAGTTCTGGGCGGCGCGGGCATCCACCACCAGCGGCACGGACAATTCGAGCGCCGGTAGCGCGGATTTTTCCATCACGCCGCGCACGGTGGCGATGAGCTTTTCGGCTTCGCTGTCAGGAGCTTCGAACACCAGTTCGTCGTGCACCTGCAGCAGCATTTTTGCTTTCAGTTTTTTCTTTGCCAGCGCATCGGGCACGCGGATCATGGCGCGGCGGATGATGTCGGCGGCGGTGCCCTGAATCGGCGCGTTGATGGCGGCGCGCTCGGCCCCGCCGCGCATGCCCTGATTGGTGGATTTGATTTCGCGGATATGCACGCGCCGCCCGAACAGGGTTTCGACATAGCCGTGATCGCGTGCGAACTGCCTTGGTCGTTTCCATATAGTCGCGGATGCCGGGGAAGCGGGTGAAATATTTCTTGATGTAATCGTCGGCCTCGCCGCGCGCGATGCCGAGCTGGTTGGCAAGGCCGAACGCCGAAATGCCGTAGATGATGCCGAAATTGATTGCCTTGGCCCGGCGGCGCACTTCCGGCGGCATGCCCTTCACGGGCACGCCGAAGATTTCCGACGCGGTCATGGCGTGAATATCGGTGCCATCCGAAAAGGCTTTGCGCAGGGCCGGGATGTCGGCGATGTGCGCCAGCAGGCGCAATTCGATCTGGCTGTAATCTGCGCTGACGAGTTTCGATCCCTTGGGCGCGATGAAGGCGGTGCGGATCTTGCGGCCTTCTTCGGTGCGGATCGGGATGTTCTGCAGGTTCGGATCGTTCGACGAGAGGCGACCGGTGGAGGTGGAGGCCATCGCGTAGGAGGTGTGCACGCGGCCCGTCTGCGGGTTGACGTAAGTGGGCAGCGCATCGGTATAGGTGCCGCGCAATTTCGAAAGCGTGCGCCAGGCCAGAACCTTCTTGGCGATATCGTGGCCTTGGGCTGCCACTTCTTCCAGCACATCGGCATCGGTGGACCACGCGCCGGTCTTGGTTTTGCGCCCGCCGGGCAATTTGAATTGCCCGAACAGGATGTCGCCCAAGCTGCTTGGGCGAACCGATGTTGAATGTCGCCGCCCGCGAGCTTGTGAATTTCCGTTTCCATCTTCGCCATCGCATTGGCGAAATCGTTGGAAAGGCGGCGCAGCAGATCGGCATCGACCATGATGCCGTTGCGTTCCATATCCACCAGAATCTGAACGAGCGGGCGTTCCAGCGTTTCGTAAACGGCGAGCTTGCCGTCGGCGACGAGCTTCGGTTTCAGAAGCTGGTGCAGGCGCAAGGTCACATCGGCATCTTCGGCGGAATAGCGCGTGGCCTCTTTCACCGGCACGCAATCGAAGGTGACTTTCTCCTTGCCTTTGCCCGCCACTTCGCTGAACGCGATGGGCTTGTGGCTTAAATGCAGTTCGGAAAGCTCGTCCATGCCGTGGCCATGGAGCGTTGCCTCCAGCACATAGGAAATCAGCATCGTGTCGTCGAACGGCGTCACGCTTGAGGCCGCGCTGGGCGAAAATCAGCGCGTCGTATTTCAGGTTCTGCGCAACCTTGAGAACGCTATCGTCTTCCAGCAGCGGCTTCAGGCGTTTCAGCACCACATCTTCGGGAAGCTGTTCGATCTTGGCGGCGCCTGCCGAGATCGAGGCCTGTGCCGCTCGTGTGGCCGCAAGGAATGTAACACGCCTCGTTTGGCGCGACCGCCAGCGACACGCCGCAGAGCTTGGCCTGCATCGCATCGAGCGAGGTTGTTTCGGTATCGACGCAAACGATGCCTTCCGCATAGGCGCGCGCGATCCAGTGATCGAGGCGGGCGAGCGTGGTCACCGCTTCATAGGCATCGTGATCGATCGGCTTGAGCAGCTTGTCGCGATCCATCACCACGCCGACGCCGCCTTTTGCGGGCTGCGCAATCGTCATGGATTTCGCGACGGCGAGGGGTGCTTGCTTGATTGGCGTCGCATCGCCGGGCGCGGGCAATGCCGGTTGCGCGGGATCGGGCGCCGGCGCAATTGCGTCGGCATCCTCGATGCCGAAATGGGTGGCGACGCGGCGGGTCAGCGTTCCGAATTCCATCGCCTTGAGGAACGCGATGGCCTTGCCGGGCTCGGGATCGCGGGCTTCCATTTCCTCAAGCTCGCAGGAGAATTTGGCGTTGCTGTCCAGCGTCACAAGCTCTTAGGGAAATGCGCGCGTTCTCGGCGTTCTCGATCAGCGTTTCGCGCCGCTTGGGCTGTTTGATTTCGCCTGCGCGTTTCAGCAGCGTTTCCAGATCGCCATAGATGCCAAGAAGTTCGGCCGCCGTCTTCACGCCGATGCCGCGCACGCCGGGCACATTGTCGGTGGAATCGCCGGCGAGCGCCTGCACCTCGATCACCTTCGATGGGCGCGACGCCGAATTTTTCCATCACCTCGGCGCTGCCGATGCGCTTGTTCTTGACCGGATCGAGCAACTCGACCTTGCCGTCCTCCACAAGCTGCATCAGGTCCTTGTCGGACGAGACGATGGTGACGCGCACATTCTTTTCGCGCGCCAGCCGCGCATAGGTCGCGATCAGGTCGTCGGCCTCGAAGCCCTGTTCTTCGACGCAGGCCACGCCGAAGGCGCGCGTCGCCTCGCGCACCAGCGGGAATTGCGGGATCAGGTCTTCCGGCGGATCGGGGCGGTTGGCTTTGTATTGCGGATAGATCTCGTTGCGGAAGGTCACCTTGCCCGCATCGAAGATCACGGCGAGATGGCTCGGCTTGTCGCCGTCCTTGGTGTCTTCGAGCAGCTTCCACAGCATGTTGCAGTAGCCGGAAACCGCGCCCGTCGGCAGGCCGTCGGATTTGCGCGTGAGCGGCGGCAATGCGTGATAGGCGCGGAACAGATAACCCGATCCGTCGATCAGATAGAGATGATCGCCCTTTTTGAGCGGCCTTCCCTGGACGCGCGAATTCAATGCGCCGCCGCCCCGGCTCTCAGCACGAAACGCCGGTCGCAATAACCGCAATCGACGAAGCCTTCCTCGCCGATCTGCAGGAACACGCGCGGATGGCCGAGCCCGCCGCCGATGCCATCGCAGGCGACGCGGGTGTCATCCACCTCGATCGTCTCGGGGGCTTCGCGGTTGAGGGCTCCGATGTCTTCGGCCATGGGTATAACTCTACTGTTCGCGGGCGATCATAGCGGCCGAAATCCGCATCGCAAGCGCGCAGAAAACAGGATTTTGCGCCCAATGCGGGGCTTTGTTAGGTTGTCCACATGGTCACATTGAATCGCATTTACACCAAGACCGGCGACAAGGGCGAAACGGCCCTTGGCGATGGAACGCGGCTGCCGAAATTCGCGCTTCGGATCGCGGCCTATGGCACGGTGGATGAAACCAATTCCGTGCTGGGGCTGGCCCGCCTGCACACATCGGGCGAGATGGATGGGATGCTCGCGCGCATCCAGAACGATCTGTTCGATCTGGGCGCCGATCTCTGCGTGCCGGAAGATGGGCGGCGCGGAGATGGGCGGTTGCGCATCGCCGAGGCGCAGGTCGAACGGCTGGAGCGCGAGATCGATACGATGAACGAAGAGCTTGCCCCGCTCACCTCTTTCATCCTGCCGGGCGGCACGCCGGTTGCCGCCCATCTGCATCTGGCGCGCACCGTTTCACGCCGCGCGGAGCGGCTGATCGTCGAACTCGCGCAATCCGAAAAGATCGGCGCGACCGCGATCAAATACATCAACCGGCTGTCGGATCATTTCTTCGTCGCGGCGCGTTATGCCAACGACAAGGGCAAGGCCGATGTGCTGTGGACGCCCGGCGCCAATCGCTAATGCTCGGGATGGCGCCCGGCGAGAAACGCTATCAGCACGCCCAGCACGCCTGTCACGCCCCAGCCGGGCAGCGCCAGCGCGGTGACTGTGGGCGCAGCAAATGCTTCGTGGGTTTTCAGCCAGGCGAGGAAGCGCGTCAGGCTCGCATCGTCGGCCAGCGCCCAGACCTGTTGCAGCGAGCGCACCACCAACTGACCGCCGCCTTCGAGCGAGCTCAGCATGTCGATGCAAAGCAGCAGAAGCGCGGCCAGGATCAGCACAAGGCTGAACAATCTCAGTGTTATCGAAACGAATTTCGGATTGCCCAGATGGCGCAAACCGCCCGGCACTCTTTGCGGTTCACCTTCGGGGCCGTCTTTCTTGGAGAGGAAAGCAGAAATAATCATGTTTGCTTTTGTCGGTTTGCCGAACACACTTTCCTTACACGCAAAGGATGCCTTCGCCATACTGTTTCAGTTGCCTATCTCTCGTGAGCAAGTTTAGCGCTTCGACTTTTGCCTGAGCAACCAGCATTCGGTCAAAAGGATCTCTATGACGTGCCGGTAGTGCTGCCGCAGCGTCGGCGTGATCCAGCGTGATCGCAAGCGGCCTGATTTCATTCTTCGCCAAGATTGCGCGTGCGATGGCCGGATCGAAATCGATCTGTCCCAGCGCCTTCTTGATGGAAAGCTCCCACCATGTCGCGGCACTGACATGCAATTCCGAATCCGCAGCGGTGATGATGTCGAGCGCTTGCTTGCCGAGCCGCCGGGAACCGGCGAACCACCACACCATGACATGTGAATCCAGCAGCAGCCTCAAGGCTTCCCGCCGCCGAAGGCCGCGAGGATGTCATCGGGAAGCGGATCGTCGAAATTTGGGCCGATCCATATCTTGCCCTTCAATTGGCCGGCGCGACGGGTGGGGCGGCGCTTCGTCTTCGTCTTGATCGGCACCAATCGCGCGACCGGTTTGCCCGCCCGCGCGATCACGATCTCACCACCTGCCTCGGCTTCTGCCACAAGGCTGGAAAGATGGGTCTTGGCGTCGTGGATGTTGACCGTCTTTTCCAAAAGAAAAGTACCCTTAGCTAGGTTAGCTAAGGGTACTTGGGTCTGCCGGAAAAGTCGAGATCGTTATTCCGCCGGTGTCTGCTGGCCTTCGGCAGCCTGCTTCTTGCTCAGGTCTTCGCCGGTTTCCTGGTCGACCTGCTTCATCGACAGGCGAACCTTGCCGCGATCGTCGAAGCCGAGGAGCTTCACCTTCACGGCCTGGCCTTCGCTCACCACATCGCTCGTCTTGTTGACGCGCTTGGCGGCGAGTTCGGAGATGTGGACGAGGCCGTCCTTGGGTCCGAAGAAGTTCACGAAGGCGCCGAAATCCATCACCTTCACGATCTTGCCGTCATAGATCTCGCCGATTTCGGGCTCCGCCACGATGCCCGCGAATCCACTTCAGCGCGGCCTTGATCGATTCGCCGTCGGCGGACGCGATCTTCACCGTGCCGTCGTCCTCGATGTTGATCTTGGCGCCGGTCTTTTCCACGATCTCGCGGATCACCTTGCCGCCCGAACCGATCACTTCGCGGATCTTGTCGGTCGGGATCTTGATCTGCTCGATGCGCGGGGCATGTTCGCCGAGTTCCGAGCGCGCGGTGGTGAGCGCCTTGTTCATCTCGCCGAGGATGTGGATACGGCCGTCTTTCGCCTGATCCAGCGCGACCTTCATGATCTCTTCGGTGATGCCGGCGATCTTGATGTCCATCTGCAGCGAGGTGATGCCGTCTTCGGTTCCGGCCACCTTGAAGTCCATGTCGCCCAGGTGATCTTCGTCGCCCAGAATGTCCGACAGAACCGCATAGCGCGTGCCTTCGAGGATGAGGCCCATCGCGATACCCGCGGTCGGCTTCTTCAGCGGCACGCCCGCATCCATCAGCGCAAGCGCGGTGCCGCAGACGGTCGCCATCGAGGACGAGCCGTTGGACTCGGTGATTTCCGACACCACGCGCAGCGTGTAGGGGAATTCTTCCTTCGTCGGCAGCATCGGATGGATCGCGCGCCAGGCAAGCTTGCCGTGACCGATTTCGCGGCGGCTGGGCGCGCCCATGCGGCCCGTTTCACCGACCGAGTAGGGAGGGAAGTTGTAGTGCAGCATGAAGGTCTGCTTGCCGGTGCCTTCGAGGCTGTCGACGAACTGTTCGTCTTCGGCGGTGCCGAGCGTGGTGACGACCAGCGCCTGCGTTTCGCCGCGCGTGAACAGCGCCGAACCGTGCGTGCGCGGCAGGATGCCGACTTCGGCGACGATCGGGCGAACCGTGACGAGATCGCGGCCGTCGATGCGCTTCTTCGTGTCGAGCACGGAGTTGCGCATGATGTCGGCTTCGACGTCGTGGAAGAGGTTGCCGTAATCCTTCGCGGTCAGCTTGCCTTCGCCTTCGCCGACGAAATCGCCGCTTCGTGCTTCTTGCGGATGGCGGCGATGGCGATCGCGGCGTTCGATGCTTCACCGGCGATCTGGAATGCGGCGGCAAGTTCGCTGCCGGCAGCGGCCTTGATCTTCGCGACCATCGGGGCCGGATGTCGTTTTCCGGCACGGGGCGCGGATCTTTCGCGGCCTTCTCGGCCAGCCGGATGATCGCGTTGATGGCATGCTGCATCTCGCGATGACCGAACATCACGGCGCCGAGCATCACGTCTTCGCCCAGTTCCTGCGCTTCGGATTCCACCATCAGCACGGCGTCATGCGTGCCGGCGACGACGAGGTCGAGCTTGGAGTTGGGCATATCGTCGAGCGGCGGATTGAGCTTGTACTCGCCGTCGATGTAGCCGACGCGCGCCGCGCCGATCGGGCCCATGAAGGGCATGCCGGAAATCGTCAGCGCCGCGGACGCCGCGACCATGCGCGACGACATCGGGATCGTTTTCCATGATCGTGGCTCAGAACCTGCGCGACGACCTGCGTTTCGTTGCGGTAGCCTTCGGCGAAGAGCGGGCGGATCGGGCGGTCGATCAGGCGCGAGATCAGCGTCTCGCGTTCGGTGGGCGCGCGTTCGCGCTTGAAATAGCCGCCCGGGATTTTTCCGGCGGCGTAATAACGCTCCTGTAATTCACGGTGAGCGGGAAGAAATCCACGCCTTCACGCGGGGCGTGGCGCCCACAACGGTCGCGAGCACAACGGTCTCGCCATAGGTGGCCAGAACAGCGCCGTCAGCCTGACGGGCGATCTTGCCGGTTTCGAGGGTCAGCTTGCGGCCGCCCCATTCGAATTCTTCTTTGGATATTGAACATTCTATCAGTCCTTCATTTCCCGCCGCCGGATTGCGATGGGGGTTGCCTGCTCTCAAGCCTTCTTGAGACAAGCGGATAATCGCGCGGGCGCGCACCATGCGCACCCACGCGAGCGTTCTTGGCAGTAACGGAAAACGACGCGTTCAGCGGCGCAGGCCCAGCCGCGTGATCAGCGCGTTGTAGCGCTGTTCGTCATGTGGCCTTGATGTAGTCGAGGAGCTTGCGGCGCGTGCGACACCATCTTGATGAGGCCGCGGCGCGAATGGTTGTCCTTGACGTGGGTCTTGAAATGCTCGGTCAGGTTGGAGATGCGCTCGGAGAGCACGGCCACCTGGACTTCGGGCGATCCCGTATCGCCTTCGCTTCTTGGCGATATTCCGTGATCACTTCTTTTTTGCGTTCGGTCGTAATCGTCATTTGTCGGTCATCCAGTTCCAAAGTTGAAAACACGGAACGGTCTCAACTCGCCTTCTGCGAGCTCGGCCAGCGCAACCGGCTCGCCCTCTGCTGTCGAGAGAAGACCGTAAGCCCTTGAAGATCGTCGCCTGAAACGGCGTCCGCGATGCCGGGCGAAGAGATTCGCTCGGATCGAGGATCGGATTGCCGCTTCGCAGGCGAACCGCATCCGGACCCGTGACGGCCAGCGCCGGGATGCCGTCCAGCGCGGTCGAAATAGGCCTCAAGTGCTCAAAAGCGGCGGGACTATGCATAAAGCCCTGCAGCTTTTCCAGCGGTATTGCGGTCTTCCGCCGAAAAGCCGCCGATCCGGGTGCGGCGCAGCTGCGAAACATGGCCCAAGGTGCCCAGCGCCAGCGCCATATCGCGCACCCAGGCCCGGACGTAAGTCCCTTTGCCACAAAGGATTTCGAACTCGGCGTGGTCCGGGTCCGGCTGGCCCAGAAGGCGGGCTTCGATAGACCTCGACCGTGCGGGGCTCCAGCTCCACCTCCTCGCCTTCGCGGGCCAGATCATAGGCCCGCTCGCCCTCCACCTTGATGGCCGAATAGGCAGGCGGCACCTGGACGATGGCGCCGGTGAAGCGGGGAGGGCGGCCTCGATCTGCTTCGCGTGCTGGGCCGGACGGGCGAGGTGCCGGTGACCGCGCCTTCCGCATCGTCGCTGTCGCGGCCTTCGCCCCAGGTGGCGGTGAAGCGATAGGTCTTCTCGCGCATCCATCGCGTAGGGCACGGTCTTGGTCGCCTCGCCCAGCGCGATGGCGAGCACGCCGGTCGCCATCGGATCGAGCGTGCCGGCATGGCCGGCCTTCTGCGCATCGAAGATGCGCCGCACGATCGCCGACCACTTGCGTGGAGGTGACGCCCTTCGGCTTGTCGATCATCACCCAGCCATGGACGGGCTGACCCTTTTTTCTACGGCCCATTTTCGTCTTCGCTTTCGGTGTCGCCGTCTTCGGAATGAAGATCGCGCGCGACGCGGGTCGGATTTGAGCAGGTTCTCGATCTTCTGCGCTTCGGCGAAGGAGGTGTCTTCGATGAAGCGCAATTCGGGGGTGAATTTGAGCGCGATGATGTGGCCCACTTCGCCGCGGATGAAGCCTTTGTGGCGGTTGAGCGCATCGACGACCTCTTTCGCGTTCTTGCCGCCCAGCGGTTCGACGAAGGCGGTGGCATGGCGCATGTCGGGCGAGGGCTTCACCTGTGTCACCGTCACCGAAATGCCGGCGAGATCGGGATCGCGGATTTCATCGCGGCGCAGAACATCGGCCAGCGCATGGCGCAGCATTTCGCCCACGCGCAATTGCCGCTGCGAAGGGCCCCGGTCGTGGGGGAGCGCATGGGAATCGCGCGATGGCGAGGTGTGGCGGCGGGGCATGAAAATCTCCTAATCGGCGGTATAGCCGAAACGCGCGACCCACGGCGCAAGAACCGGCATGACGGACGCAAGCTGCTCACGATATGGCCGCCATTGGCCGATGCCGTGGGCGAAGAGGCCTTGTGTCACTTGCGCGGCGCTCGGCGTGTCGATGTGGCGGGCTTTCGCCTTGGGCGCGAATTCTTCCATTGCGGGATCGTGGGCGATCCCGAGGAAATGCGCAGAGCCGCTTTGTTTCCGCGGTGAAATCGGTCACCAGTGTTTCGTAGCGCGCGTCATAGCGATCAAGGCTCGAGCTTTTCGCGATAGACCTCGGCGATCTGCATCACGGCGTCGTAATAAGCTGGCTGTGCCTTTGAGCGTCAGCAATTCGAACATCTGCTGCGTCATGCCGAAGCGGCGGCGGAAGGATGACAGCACCACATCGCGCGGATCGCGCACCGCGAACAGAATTTTCGCGTCGGGAAACAATTTTGCGACCAGGCACAGACAGCGCTGTGTTGAGCGGCAGCTTGTCGATGAAGACGGGCTTGGTGGGCGCGGCCCAAACTTCGCCGACGCGTTTCCAATAAGCCTCGCGCAGCGAATCCAGATCGGCGCCGTTCATGGCCGCAAGCCGGTCAAGCGTCTCGCTTGTCGGCGAGGCAGGGATGGGCATCGATCAGGCAACCGCGCTCTTCCATCGTTTCGACATCAGGGTGCGCAGCCAGAATCTGTCCGAGCAGCGTCGTGCCGGAGCGCGGGAAGCTCACGAGGAACACATGCGTGCGAACGGGGTTTTCAAACGAACCTTTGGCAGTGTTGCGCCATGGTTCGGTGGGCGCTTGCTGGAAATAGGTTGTGAGCCGGCGCGTGAATGCGGTGGCGTTTCGTTCGGTGAAGGATGGCGCGTATAGGTCGTGGAATATTTCGCCCGACTGGGTATAGGCGCGAAATGCCTCGTCGATGCGCCCCATGCCATCGAGCGCATCGCCCATCATGTTGTGCGCCACGGCGCGTGCTTGCGGTGTTGCGCTTGCATCGCGCGCGACGGGAGATAAAGCGGCAAGCGCCGTTTCGTAATTCTTATCGGAAATATCGGCAGCGGCGAGTGCGAACAGCGCATAGACCTGATGCGGATCGATCCGCAACGCGCGCGCGCCATATTCGCGAGCCTCTGCCATGTCGCCGCGTTGCGAGGCAAGATGAGCAAGATGCGTCAGGCTGTCGGCATGGTTGGGGTTGAGGCCCAGCGCGCGGTCGAAATGCTGGCGCGCGCGTTTCAGATCGCTTGCCTGTTCGAGCGCGGTCGCCTTGTTGAAATGGATGATGAAGGAGCCCGGCGCATAATGCAGCGCCGCATCGAAACACGATAGCGCCTCGTCGATGCGGTTGAGCTTTGTAAGCGCGCAGCCGAGCACGTTGAGCATGTCCGGGTTGCGCGGGGCGATGTCGCGCGCGCGGTTGGCGCAGAGCAACGCCTTGTCGGGCTGGTTCAAGCCGAGGAAGTGATAGGCCGCGAGCATCAACACATTGGGATGTTCAACGCCCGCCTTTGCGGCTTCCGCTGAAATCTGCATAGCGCGCTGCGTATCGCCCACGCGCATGGCGTTATCGATGGCGCGCAGAAAATCCTGCGGTTGCGGCGGACCGCCCGCCTATGCCGGATAGACCGGAAATATCTGCCGCCATGGGTTGTCATGCCCCCAAGACGCGCGTTCGCTCAGAGCGCGCGCTTGATGGTCTCGACTTCGTAACACTCGATCACGTCGCCCTTGGCGAGATCGTTGTAGTTCGCGAAGCTCATGCCGCATTCCTGGCCGGTCTGGACTTCGCGCACTTCGTCCTTGAAGCGCTTGAGGGTCGAGAGTTCGCCTTCGTGGATCACGACGTTGTCGCGCACCAGGCGCACGCGCGCACCGCGGCGAACCACGCCTTCGGTGACGCGGCAACCGGCGACCTTGCCGACCTTCGAGATGTTGAACACTTCGAGGATTTCGGCATTGCCCAGGAATTTTTCGCGGATTTCCGGCGCCAGCATGCCCGAAAGCACGGCTTTCACATCGTCGACGACATTGTAGATGATGTTGTAGTAGCGGATTTCCACGCCATCGCGCCGCGCACGTTCGCGGGCCTGCGCGTTGGCACGCACGTTGAAGCCGATGATGGCAGCGCCTGAGGCTTGCGCCAGGATCACGTCGGATTCGGTGATGCCGCCGACGCCGGATTGCAGCGTCTGCACCGCCACTTCGGCCGTGCCGAGTTTTTCGAGCGCGCCCTGAATGGCTTCGACCGAGCCCTGCACGTCGCCCTTGATGACGAGCGGCAGCATACGCGTTTCGCCTTCGCTGCGGGTTTGCAGCAGCTGGTCGAGCGTCTGGCGCGACATCGCCTTCTGGCGCTGTTCGCGGCGCTTGCGGGCGCGATATTCGGTGACTTCGCGGGCACGCGCATCGCTATCGACGACGACGAATTCGTCGCCTGCTTCGGGCGCCGCCGAAAGACCCAGCACTTCGACCGGAACCGATGGGCCGGCGCTTTCAACCGTTTCGCCGCGATCGTTGACGAGCGCACGCACGCGGCCCCATTCGGAACCGGCCACGAGGATATCGCCCTGCTTGAGCGTGCCGCGCTGCACGAGCACAGTGGCAACCGGGCCGCGGCCCTTGTCGAGCTTGGCTTCGATCACGGCACCTTCGGCGCTGCGATCCGGATTTGCCTTGAGATCGAGAATTTCGGCCTGCAGCAGGATCGCTTCTTCGAGTTTGTCGAGATTGATGCCCTTGGTGGCCGACACTTCGATGGCGAGCGTTTCGCCGCCGAGGTCTTCGACCTGGATTTCGTATTGCAGAAGTTCGGTCTTCACCCGCATCGAATTGGCGTCGCCCTTGTCGATCTTGTTGACGGCGACGATGATCGGAACGTGAGCGGCCTTCGCATGCGCGATGGCTTCCACCGTTTGCGGCATGACGCCGTCATCGGCGGCAACCACGAGCACCACAAGATCGGTGACCTTCGCGCCGCGTGCGCGCATGGCGGTGAACGCGGCGTGGCCAGGCGTGTCGAGGAAGGTGATCTTCTGGCCGCTTTTCAGCGCCACCTGATAGGCGCCGATATGCTGGGTGATGCCGCCGGCCTCGCCCGCGACCACATCGGTCTTGCGCAGCGCATCGAGCAGCGAGGTCTTGCCGTGGTCGACATGGCCCATGACGGTGACGACGGGGGGGCGTGAAACCAGGTGTTCCGATTTGTCGTCGGTGACCTTCAGGCCCTCGAGCACGTCGGATTCGGCGACGCGCTTGACGGCGTGACCATATTCGGTGGCGACGAGTTCGGCGGTATCGGCATCGATCACGTCGTTGACCTGTCGCCATGATGCCGTTCTGCATCAGCACTTTGATGACATCGACCGAGCGGCGCGCCATGCGGTTGGCGAGTTCGGAAACGGCAATGGTTTCCGGGAATCGTGACTTCGCGCGGGCCGGCGGGACCGGCAGGCTGGGTCTGCGTGCCCTTCACGCGTTGCAGATGGCGGCGGTAAGCGGCGACCGAACGCACGCGCTCGTCATCATCCGAAAGCGCGCGTGTAACGGTAAGCTTGCCGCGGCGGCGATCTTCCGGCGATTTGCGCGCGGGCGTCGCGTTTTTGGGCGCGGCCTTGCCGCCGGGGCCTTTCTTGGCGTTCGATTCTTCTTCTTCGTCCATGGCCGGTTTGCGGCGATGGGCTTCTCCCAGTGACAACGGGGGCTGCTTCTCTCTTTTCAAGCCTGCGGGCAGCTTCTTCTTCCGCATGGCGTTTGGCCACTTCGTCGGCAGCCTTGCGGGCGTCTTCTTCGGCTTTGCGCTTTTCGGCGGCAACACGTTCGATGGCCAGGCGCGCATCTTCAACCGCGCGATGCTTGGCGTCTTCCTCGGCGCGCTTGCGGGCTTCCAGTTCCTCGACGCGGGCACCGGCAAGCGCACGGCTGCGAGAAACTTTCTCTTCTTCGGTCAGCTGACGCAGCACGACGCCGGGACGCGATGGCGTGTCCCGCGGGGTGACTTTCGCGAGGCTGCTGCTGCGGCTTGGTCTCGACCGGCTGCTGCGGGCGCGGCGCTTCCGCGACCTTTGTCGTTTCGCCAGCGGTACCGACGCGGGCGCGCTTCTTTTCCACCACCACCGCCTTGCTGCGGCCATGGCTGAAGCTCTGTTTGACGGTCGATGTTTCCGTCTTTTTCAGCGACAGCGGCTGGCGCCCTTGCGGGGGCCGGGCATTGCGTGTCGGGTCGTTACTGTCGTTCATCCGTATCCTTCAGTCGCAAGGCTTCAGGCCTTGCAAAACTCCATGTTCGCCGGGGACGGAAAACCGCCCTCCCGTGCCCAGATTTCAGCCTTTTGGGCTAGCCGTTCCGGTTTAGGGCCCGCGTGTATCACATTTTAGCGGGCCGCGGCCAAGGCCAATTACCGGGTCGCGCCGGGGCCGGGTTTGAGGCCGGTATATAGGGGCTGTTTCGGCTCAGACCAGTAGGTCGAGCGTGCGCTTGGTCATCCGGTTGGCGGCTTTGAAAACGGCGGCACCCGCGCGAAAGCCGAGTTCCGCCTGTTTGAGGTTGACGATTTCCTCGGCCAGCCCGCGGGTGGGCATCGCGCCATGCGCGGGCTGGTAGCCGCCAGGTTGGGTGGCCTCTACCGGGGCGACCGGTGCTGCGGGCGCAACCGTGGTCAACCGGATGATGCGCCCCGCGGTGGCGCTCATCTGGTTTTCCGCCGCGCGCATGGCACCCGCCGCAATTCCCATGGCATCGCTCATGAGCCGAGCATCGGGGCGGCCACCTTGCCACAGGATCAAGGATTTCGGCGGCCTTTAAGTCGAGTTGGATCGATCCGACGGGGCCGGGCTATGGTCGGCCGGGGCATGAACAGGATGGCGGCGCTGCCAAGTCATTGGAATGAATATCATCGCCGCTGGTCGCGGCTCTCGGCACCCCTGCGGCCGGACGCCGATATTGTGGGTGCCTTCGAAAAGATCGCGGCGGGCCATGACGCGCGTATCCTGCTTCTGGGCGTGACGCCCGAACTCGCCGGGATCGGGCAACAGCTTTCCGCCATCGACCGCAGCGATGCGATGATCGCCCATATCTGGCCCGGTGATACCGAGCGCGCGCAGGCCCGCAACGCCGATTGGCTGGCGCCGCCTTTTGCCGACCGCACATTCACCGCCATTCTCGGCGATGGAAGTTTGAGCGCGCTCATATGGCCCGACGATTACCGCACGCTGTTCGCGCAGGCGGCGCGTCTTCTCGTATCTGGCGGCGTGATCGCGTTGCGCCTGTTCAAGACCCCCGATGAGGTTGAGACGCGCGAGGCGCTCCGGCGCGATACGCTTGCGGGCAAATGCCGTTCGTTTCACGCCTTCAAATGGCAACTCGCCATGTCTGTCGTGGCCGAGACGGGCGATCCCAACATCGCGGTCACAGCGATCCGCGAAACATTCGATGCGATGTTTCCCGATCGCGCGGCGTTGGCGACGGCTACCCGCTGGCGCGCGGAAGACATCGAAACCATCGACGTTTATGCGAATTCGCCGGACGTCTACAGCTTTCCGAATTTCGCCCAACTGCGCGAAACCATTCCGCAAGGCTTTGCGAACATTCGCCTTGTCGAATGCGGCGCCTATCCGCTTGCCGAACGCTGCCCGCTGCTGGCGATGGAACGCGCATGAGCGATGCGTTGTGGAATGCGCTCAAAAGCGGGGTGCCCGAACTGGGCTGGCCGCCATTGCTGCGCGGCCCTTCGGCGTCGCTGGAATTGCTCGCGCGCCAGCTCGATGCGAACCAATGGCTCGGCGCGAACGAAATCGTTCAGCGTCAGCATGAGCAGCTTGAACGTGTTGCACATTATTGCGCAGATCACTCCGCATTCTTTCGCGCGCGGTTGAAGGCGGCAGGATTGTCGGCGCGCGATTTGCGCGCGCCGGAAAATCTTTCGCGCCTGCCGTTGCTTTCGCGGCGCGATCTGCAACGCGGCGACGTTCATTGCGATGAAGCGCCCGCCGAGCACAAGCCGGTGCGCGAGGCGCGCACATCGGGTTCGACGGGCGAGCCTGTGGTGGTGCGGCGAACGGCGATCAGCCAGTTGTTCTGGCTCGCCATCACGTTGCGCGAATATTTCTGGCACGAACGCGCATTCGATCTGCGTTTTTCCGCCATCCGGCCCACCATCCCGGCCTATAAGGTGTGCCCCGACTGGGGTGTGCCTGCGAGCCTGCTGTTTGAAACCGGCCCCTCGCAACTCATTCCCATCACCGCCGATATCGCGCAGATCGCGAACCTGGCTGACGGAGTTCTCGCCGGACGTGCTGGTGATCTATCCCAATGTGCTGGATGCGCTGCTCAAACATTTGCGCAAGATGGAAACGGTTTTGCCCGATCTCAAGCTGATCCGTTCGATCAGCGAAACATTGTCCCCCCGGCTTCGCGAAGACGCCTCGCAATATCTGGGCGCGCGCATCGCGGACAATTATTCTTCGCAGGAGGCGGGCATCATCGCCGTGCAATGCCCGGATTCGGCGAAATATCACGTCATGTCCGAAAGCCTGATCGTCGAGGTGACAGGCGATGACGGGCGTGCGGTTGCCGAGGGCGAGACGGGCCGGGTGGTGCTGACAGACCTGCACAATTTCGCGACGCCGCTTATCCGTTACGATATCGGGGATTATGCGCAAAGGGGTGGTGCGTGTTCCTGCGGGCGCGGCCTGCCGACGCTTGAGCGCGTGCTGGGCCGTGAGCGCAACCTGATCCTGATGCCGGATGGCACGCGGCATTGGCCGCTTGTGGGCTTCGCGCGCTTTCGCGATGTGGCGCCCATTGCGCAGTATCAATTGATCCAGACGGCGCGCGAAAGCATCGAGGTGCGGCTGGTTGCCGAAGCCCCGCTTACGCCCGCGCAGCAGAGCGATCTGGGCGCTGTGATCCACGAAGCGCTCGGATTTCCGTTTGCGCTGAGCTTTGTCTATTTCGACGCGAAAATTCCCGCCGGTCCGCGCGGCAAGTTCGAAGAGTTCGTCTGCGCGGTCTAGTTCGTCTGGATGCCGACCTTGAGATAGGGGCCGTGCTGGATACGATCCACTTCGAAGCGGTCGTAGATGCCAGCGTCGAGCACGTTGAAATAGGCATCCACCTTGTAACCGAAGCTGATTTTGAACCCGGTCTCCGCAGGGCGCCAGGAAATGCCCGCGAACCCACCCACTTCCGGCACGGTGACGGTGTGGCTGCGCCCCGTTCCGAGCACGGTGCCGGTGTCGTAGGCAAGGATCAGGCTGGATTTCTGCTTTCCGAACAGCACGGCGGCGTTGGCACCCCAGTCGAGCGCAATCACACCCTGTTCGTTGTCGCTCAAGGGTGCGGATGCTTCCCATGAAATCATCGGGCCGATGCCGGTGAAGCTGCGTTGCAGCCGCGTCGCCCCGCTGCCCGCGAAATATTTGGTCGAAGTGTAGAAGCCCGTATCCGTCCGCGCCGTGAAGTGCGCGTAGCGCAAGCCTGCGCTGAACACCGACGTGCCGTCATGGCCGAACATGCCAAGGCCAAAATCCTTGCCGACCTGGAAGTCGACATTCAGATGGCTTTCGCGATGGCTCGCGAAGCCGGAATAATAGCCGGTGCCGTATTCCGTGGGTTGGGCAGTCGCCACACTCACATCGCGTCGCGCACTGCGGCCGAACTTCACCCCGAGGGAGAAGATCAGATCGGTATCGGCAGGCTGCACTTTCAGCGAGCTTGAAAATCCCAGCTGTGGCGCGCGCTGATGGGAAGCACCGCACCGTTCGGGCCAAGCGTGGAAGGCGAGCGTTCGACGCTCGATTCCCCACCCTCTCCGCCTTCGCCACCGCCGCCGGGAGCGGCGAAGGGAAGGAACCATGCGGTCGAGCCGCCGGCCTGCATTCCGTATTGGCTGCCGATTTCGAAATAGAAGTGATTGTCCTCGTCCGCGGCGGCAGCCGGGATCGCGGCAACATTGGCCAGCAGCGCCAGAGCCGATGCCGTTGCCAGCAATTGCCATTTCACGGCCTGGCTGCGTCGCGGAAGAACAAGTTCGCTCATGGCTTTCCCCTGCCGAATCCCTTTGAAATGACCATATTGTTACGCGGCTGTCACGGCATGGGGCATCGGCGCGCGGCAAATGTTCCGCACCGCAACATTACGGCCACAGGCGGGCGCCTAGCGGCTCGCCGTCGCGCTCCAACAAGCACCCAAAGCGGTTACGATTTCGCCGGAACTCTCCTGTTAGCATAGCGCCATGACGATCAAGCTGCCGCAGGAGGCCGTGCGCCTCTATTCCCGCCTCGAACACCGGGCGGATACGGTGATCCATGTGCTCGGCATCGGTTTCGCGGTCGCGGCCACGCTGTGGCTTCTGTCGCATGTGAGCGGGACCGCGACGGTTGCCGCCGTTTCGGTCTATTGCACGGGATTGCTTGCGATGATCGTGGCATCGGCGGCTTACAACCTGGCGCCCACCGGAACGCTCAAGGATATCCTGCGCCGTTTCGATCATTCCGCGATCTTTGTGATGATCGCAGCCACCTACACGCCGTTCGCCGCCGACCGATTGGGTTATCCGGTGGGCGATGTGATCCTCGCGCTGGTGTGGAGTGCGGCGGCGCTTGGCGTGGCGCTCAAGATGCTGTTTCCGCGCCGCTTCGAGAAAGTGAGCATCGTTCTCTATCTGGCGATGGGCTGGCTCATCGTCACCGCGATCAAGCCGCTTGCCGCATCCGTTGCCGCGATCGATTTCTGGCTGCTGATCGCGGGCGGGCTGATCTATTCGGCGGGTGTCGCGTTCTACCTGATCGAGCGCATTCCGTTTCACAAGGCGATCTGGCACGGATTTGTGCTGGCAGCGGCCGTGATGCATTTTGCGGCCATCGCGATGGAATTTACATAAAACGCAATGCCGCGACGCGGTTCGCGTCAGATTGCGCATCGATCAAAACCTATTCCACTTCGGCGTGATCGAACCATGCCACGCGCACCTGCTGGCCTTGCGCGGAATAGCCTACGAACACCAGGCCGCTCGCCTTCCACACGGGACGTTTCTTCTTCTCGTCCAGATTGGCGGTCTGGATGGTGGTGCCCATTCCCATCACGCGTTCGCCCGGATGTTCGCGCGCCCATTCTTCGAGCACATTGCGCGAATAGCGGCCCATCTCGGTGGAAAGATGCTGGCCGCGCCGGTCGGGCGCGATGGCGCAACGCCACATCGCAATACGGCTTTTCAGGAACGCGACATCGGTGAGCTTGGCTGTGGAGACGGCCACCATCCGCTCGCCTTCATAGGCGGCGGTGCAAAGTTCGCGCAGGCGATCGGCGGGCACTGCGTTCTTCGGCATCAGGCCGTGGGCCTCCCAGAAGGCAAGCGCATCCTTCTCGATGGCGGCGTCGGCTCTGCGCCAGGCGGGTTTGTATTGGATATCGGGCATGGCGCGACGATAGGGTGCGGCACGCGCCGCCCGCAACGAAAAGACACTCGACAGGGCTTGCCCGTTTGTATAGCGAACCCCTGGAGGTGCCGCATGGACAAATTGATCGCAGGCTATCGTGCTTTCATGGCCAAACGCTGGCCGGAAGAACGCGCCCACTATGCCGAACTCTCGTCGCAGGGCCAGAACCCGGACTATCTCGTCATCGCCTGCAGCGACAGCCGCGCCGATCCGGCCACCATCTTTGGCGCGGGCCCGGGCGAACTCTTCGTCATCCGCAACGTGGCGGCCATCGTGCCGCCTTATGAAGAAGGCGGCGGTTATCACGGCACCAGCTCGGCCATCGCCTTCGCGGTGCTGCAGCTCAACGTCAAATACATCGTGGTGATGGGCCATGCCCAATGCGGCGGCGTGGCCGCTGCCCGCGACATGAAGGCGGCCGGCAACACGCCGTTCCTCGGCGCGTGGATCAAACTGCTCGAACCCGCGGTCGAGAAATGCCATGACCACAATCAGGTCGATCTCGAACGCGAAACCATCAAGCTGTCGCTCGAACGGCTGATGACGTTTCCCTTCATCGCCGAGCGGGTGAAAGGCAAAAACGCTTTCGCTCCAGGGCGCGCGCTTCGGGATCGCCAATGGCGAGCTCGAACTGCTGAATTCCGCAACCGGAAAGTTCGAAACGGTTTCGCCGCGCTAGAACGAATCCTTGCGTCTGCGCGTTTCGCCGAACACCTCCACATCGCTTGCATTCTCCATTCCGAGCGTGCGGCGCAATTCCGGCGCGCTGGGGCGCAGGAACGGATTGGTCTTTTTCTCCAGGCCCATTGTCGAGGGAACGGTGGGTTCGTTGCGGCCGCGCGCGGCTTCGACTTCGCGCATGCGCGCCTGAAGATCGGTGTTGCCCGGTTCGAGCGTGAGCGCGAAGCGGCCGTTGCTCAGCGTGTATTCGTGGCCGCAATAGATCTTCGTCGCGTCGGGCAGCTGCATCAGTTTGGAAAGGCTCGCCCACATCGTCGGCGGATCGCCTTCGAACAGGCGGCCGCATCCCATCGCGAACAACGTGTCGCCGGTGAACGCGATGTCGCCGAAGACGAAGGTGATGGCGCCCTTGGTGTGCGCCGGCACTTCGAGGATGCGCGCGGTGTGCGGGCCGAATGCCCAGGGCGCATCCTCGCTCACGCCTTCATCGATGCCGGGGATGCGGTCGCGATCCTTGCCGGGGCCGATCACTTTTGCACCCAGTTCGGCTTTCAACGCCTGGTTGCCGCCGGTGTGATCCCAATGATGATGGGTGTTGAGGATATGGGTGAGTTTGAGGCCAGCCTTGGCAAGCGCGGCCTTTACCGGCTCGGGTTCGGAGGGGTCCACCACCGCGCACAGCCCGGCTTCCCGGTCGGCCAGCAGGTAGGCGTAATTGTCTTTCAGGCAGGGAACCAGGGTGACGGTGAGGCTCATTGGGGTCTCCTTTGCCGGCGCAGCTTAACAACGCATGGACCGGCGGTGTATTGGCAAGGGAACGGATAAGGCCAGGGCCCATGCATCTGAACGCGCGCAAGCTCGCCGATTTCTATGAGAGCCCGGTGGGTCATATCGCAAGGCGGATGATCCATCGCCGCCTGCGCATGATGTCGCCCGCCCGCAGCCCGGGCAATGTGCTGGGATTCGGGTTTGCCGTTCCCTATCTGCGCAGCTTTCTCGGCGAGGCCGAGCGCGTTGTGGCATTCATGCCCGCGCAACAGGGCGTGGTGGCGTGGCCGTCCGGCCGCTCGCTCTGCGTCCTGGGCGAAGAACTCTCATTGCCTTTCGCCGATGAGACCTTCGACATGGTCGTGATGGTTCATGGTCTTGAAAGCGCGGAATTGGTTCGCCCGCTGATGCGCCAGGTCTGGCGGGTGATGGCGCCCGAAGGCCGGCTTCTTCTCGTGGTGCCCAACCGCGCCAGCCTTTGGGCGCAGGCCGAACGCTCGCCCTTCGCCTATGGCCGCCCCTATCTGCGCGGACAACTGGAGATGCTGTTGCGCGAATCCATGTTCGCGCCGCAGCGCTGGGAAAGCGCGCTCTATTTTCCGCCGATGAAAACGCGCCGCTTCATCGGGACGGGCAATGGCTGGGAACGCGTGGGGCAGGTCTTGTGGCCGCGGTTTGCGGGCGTGCATCTGGTGGATTCCTCCAAGTCCCTGTTCGCGGCGACACCGGTGCTGGTTTCGGATCGCAAGAGTCTGCTCGCGCGCGCCTGAAGCGTTACCGACAATTCACCCGCCCTACAGGCTGATGACAGCCGCAACCGCTAGACCACATCCGACAGTGTCGGCACAGGCATGACGGGCATCCTACGGCCCTTCTGGCGGCATCGGTTCGCGGGCGTACGCGGGCCGGTGCCGTTTTCTTTTGTTAAGCTTTTTGGCGCGCGCAGCAGCGTTCACACTGGTGTGAAGCGATAAGTTTTGCGCATGGAAGGCGTGCGCTGAACGCAAGGCTTGCGACATCCCCGCTGCGCATTGCTTCGCGCACATTGCGCAGTCGCGCCTCACGGCGAAGTGACTCAATCACGCTATTGTGCCCTTCCCTTTAGCGCAGTTGCGACTATCTCCATTCGTGCCGGCGCAATTGCCGGAAACCGCGAGTAAAGACGGAGGGAGTCCATGTCTATTTCCAAAATTGCAGCCGCCATTCTTGTTGCAGGTGGTATTGCCGCGTATGGCACCAGCGCCACGGCGAACGAAGCGGCCACATCGCTCAACTGCATGAAGATGTCCAAGCAGGTGAAGGACGCGCTTGCCACCCATCAGCAAGGCTCGGCCTACGACTCTGCCACGCAAGAGCAGAAGACGGGCTCTGACTATTGCATGAAGGGCTTCTACAAGGCCGGCATGTCGCACTACGAAGCCGCCCTGAAGATCATCGGCGGCAGCGCAACGGCAGCCGTGCACTGAATCCCTATGCCGGGGACGCGCTCTTCGACCTGAGAAAGAAGATCGCGCCCTCGGCAAACAGGTTCGGGCCCCAGGCATGGGCCTGCATCGCCTGGGTATGACCGTCTTCGCGAAGCGCAAGCGCGCTTTCGACCACGCCACCGGCTTCTTCGGTCAGCGCCACGAAATCTGCGATGGTGCAAAGGTGGATGTTTGGCGTCTCGTGCCAGGAATAGCCGAGGGCCTTGGTCTGCGGCATCCGCCCGTTTGCGAGCAGCGAAAGCCGCACGCGCCAATGCCCGAAATTCGGGAACGATACGGCTGTCAGCTTGCCGATGCGCAAAAGCTGTGACAGCACGGTCTTCGGTGAACGCGTCGCCTGGATGGTCTGGCTCAGAATGACGACGTCGAAGATCTGCGCAGGATAATCGCCCAGATCGGTATCGGCATCTCCCTGCACCACCGAAAGCCCGCGCGTCACGCAGGCGTTCACATTCTGCTGCGAAAGTTCGAGCCCGCGCCCATCCACATTCTTGGTCTCGGCCAGATGTTCGAGCAGCGCGCCGTCGCCGCAGCCGATATCGAGCACGCGCGCGTTTCTCGGTATCGCCTCCGCAATGGCCACAAGGTCGGGGCGCAGCGGGTTCGTCATTTCACGCCGTGGCTGGCGGCGACGGAATTGAGGAAGCCGCGCACGGTTGCAAACATTTCCGGCTCATCGAGCAGGAAAGCATCATGGCCGCGGTCGGTTGCGATTTCCACGAAGCTCACATTGGCGGCGGCCGCATTCAGCGCATGGGCGATGTGTTTGTTCTCCACCGTCGGAAACAGCCAATCGCTGGTGAACGACACGATGCAGAAGCGCGTCTTCGCTTCCGCGAAACGCTTCCGCCAGAACGCCGCCATAATCTGCCGCGAGATCGAAATAATCCATCGCGCGGGTGATGTAGAGATAGGAATTGGCATCGAACCTGTCGACGAAGGTCATGCCCTGATGATGCAGATACGATTCGATCTGGAAATCCGGGCCGAAGCCGAACGAGATCGCATTGCGGTTCTGCAGATTGCGCCCGAACTTCCGCTGCAGCGCGGTTTCGGAAAGATAGGTGATGTGGGCGGCCATGCGCGCGACCGCCAGCCCCTTGGACGGCTGGATGCCCTCGAGCTGATAGGCCCCGCCGTTCCAGTTCGGATCGGCCATGATCGCCTGCCGGCCGACTTCGTGGAAACGCGATGTTCTGCGCGGAGTGGTTGGCGGCAGTCGCCATGGGAATTGCCGAGATCACGCGTTCGGGATAGCTCGCCACCCATTGCAGCACCTGCATTCCGCCCATCGAGCCGCCGATAACGCAAAGCACCTTGTCGATGCCCAGCGCGTCGAGCAGCATGGCTTGGGCCCGCACCATGTCCTTGATGGTGACGACGCGGAAACGAAAGCCCGAAAGGCTTGCCGGTCGTCGGGATCGATTTCGGCGGGACCGGTGGTTCCCATGCAGCCGCCGACCACATTGGCGCAGACGACGAAGAAGCGATCGGTGTCGATGGATTTGCCCGGTCCGATCAGCGTGCTCCACCAGCCGGGCTTGCCGGTCACCGGGTTCGGGCTCGCCGCAAATTGATCGAGCGTCAGCGCATGACAGACAAGCACGGCATTGGAGCGTGCTTCGTTGAGCATTCCATAGGTCATGTAGGCGACGGTGAACGGACTTAGCTCGCGCCCGGCATCCAGCAGCAGCGGCCTGTCCGAGCCAAAGGTGATGGCGTGCCCCGGATCGACATCGGGCGCCAGCACGGGACGCAGGAATTTCGGATTGGCGGTTTCCGCCATCGCTCACTCGCTTGCCGATAACCCACCGGAGCGCCGTTTGCTAAGGCCGCGTTGCCCCCCTGTCAACGAATAGCGGGCAGAACTTTGCTTTTGCCGTCCCCCGCCTTATGAATGCGCCCCCGAAAAAGAGCCAGAAAACCATGCCTTCGCCGCCCGCAGAGCCCATGCCCAAGCCCGGTGTCCTGGACATCGCGCCCTATGTCGGCGGCCGGGCGAGCGCGCCGGGCGCGGCAAAGGTCCACAAGCTTTCCGCCAACGAAAATCCCCTGGGTCCGAGCCCGGCTGCGGTTGCCGCCTATGCCGAGGCCCGGAATAACCTTGAACACTATCCGGAAGGAAGCGCGCGGGTTCTGCGCGAGGCGATCGGCGCGACCTTCGGGCTGGACCCTGCGCGCATCGTTTGCGGCGGCGATGGTTCGGACGAATTGCTGAAGATGCTGGGAAATGCCTATCTCAGGGCCGGCGACGAGGTGATCTTCACCGAGCATGCCTTTGTGATTTACAAAATCATCACATTGGCCAACAGCGCGGTGCCGGTGATCGTGCCGGAGAAGGATCTGCGGGCCGATGTGGATGCGATACTGGCCGCGGTGACGCCCAGAACGCGGATCGTCTATCTCGCCAATCCGAACAACCCCACAGGCACCTATCTGCCGCACAGCGAAGTGCGCCGCCTGCATGCGGGATTGCGCCCCGACATCCTGCTGGTAATCGATGCGGCATATGCGGAATATGTTCGCCGGAACGATTATGAATCCGGCATCGAGATGGTGGCGAACTTCAACAATGTCGTGATGACGCGCACCTTCTCCAAGCTTGGGCTTGGAGGATTGCGTGTCGGCTGGGCCTATTGCCCGGCCAAGGTCGCCGATGTGCTGAACCGGATTCGCGGGCCGTTCAATGTTTCCATGCCCCAGCAACTTGCGGCGGCGGCGGCGGTGAGAGATCGCGCCCACATCGACAAGTCGGTGGAGCATAATGCGCGTTGGCTTGCCTGGCTGACGGAAGAAATCCGCAAGCTGGGCCTGCGTGTGGATGACAGCGTGGGAAATTTCATGCTGATCCATTTTGCGGATAAAAAGACGGCGGATGCCGCCGACGCGTTTCTATCTTCTCGCGGATTGATCTTGCGGGCTGTCGGCAATTACGGTTTGCCGCAATGCCTGCGGCTGACGGTTGGAACCGAAGAAGCCAACCGGTCGGTGGTGAAAACTTTGGCCGAATTCATGAGTGCCAAATGAATACCGGTTCCAAACCGCTTTTTGCCAAAGTGGCATTGCTTGGCGTGGGCCTGATCGGCTCGTCGATGGCGCACGCGATGCGCCGCGCCGGGCTCGCAGCCCACATCGCGGGATATGCGCGCCGCCCGGAAACGCTGGACGCCGCGAAGAAGGTTGGCTTTGCGGATTCGCTGCATGGCGATCCCGTTTCGGCGGTGCGTGATGCCGATCTCGTGGTCCTAGCAACGCCGGTCGGCAGCTTCGGCGCGATTGCCAAGGAGATCGCAGGCGCACTGAAGCCCGGCGCGATCGTCACCGATGTTGGTTCGGTGAAAACCGCGGTGGTGCGCGATGTCGGACCGCACATCCCCGAAGGCGTGCATTTCATTCCGGCGCATCCGATTGCGGGTACCGAACAATCCGGGCCCGAGGCGGGGTTTGCCGAATTGTTCGACAACCGCTGGTGCATTCTGACGCCGCCGCCCGGCACCGATCCGCAGGCAATCGAGAAGCTCAAGGAATTCTGGCAGCGTTGCGGCAGCAATGTCGATGTGATGGACCCAAAGCATCACGATCTGGTACTTGCCATCACGAGCCATGTTCCGCATCTGATCGCCTACAATATCGTGGGCACGGCAGACGATCTGGAAGCGGTGACCGAGAGCGAAGTGATCAAATATTCCGCAGGCGGCTTTCGCGATTTCACGCGTATCGCGGCGTCCGATCCGACCATGTGGCGCGATGTGTTTCTCAACAATCGCGATGCGGTGCTCGAAGTGCTGGGGCGCTTCAGCGAGGATTTGAGCGCGTTGCAGCGTGCGATCCGCTGGGGCGATGGGGATGCGCTGTTCAACCTCTTCACGCGCACGCGCGCCATCAGGCGCAGCATCGTCGATGCGGGTCAGGATAGCGCGGTGCCGAATTTCGGCCGCAACAAGAAGCCTCAATAAAGCGGCGCGGTGCCGAGTTTCGAAAGGCCGAACATCTCTTTCGCCAATGTGCCGGCGAGCTGGTGCTGGCCATCGATCATCATGCGGCCCGTCGTATCGGTGGCGGCATATTTCTCTTTGGATTGCACATCGATGAGTTCGATGCGTCCCTCGCCGCCGCGCCAGGCTTCAAGGGCCGTGCGCCAATCTGCATCGCCAGACATCAGGCCCTTGAGGAATTGCGCCATGGTGATACGCGAATCCATCTTGGCGTAGAGGAGTGGCTTTTGCTGCGGCAGGGAAAGGCTCTCCGCGAACGCCACAAGATCGAGCGCATCGGCTTTAGGATCGTGGCGCAGGTGCACTTCGATGCGGCCTGCCGTGACCCTGGGCGAATCGAATGCCACGAGCACGAGATCGAAACGCGTCAGCTTGCCGTTGGCGGTAATGGCGTCGGCGCGGATGCTGCCGGGCAGGAATGCGAAATGGCCCGGCCTGGTATCGCTTCCGATCCACGAGAAGGTTTGCTTGCCGCCCGCTTCGAATACCGTCTTGCCGCTGCCATAGCTCAGGCGATGCAGCGCGAAATTTTCCGTCTGCCACTGGAAGGCGCGCGGGCCTGCGAAGGAGAGGCGGAAATCCTTGAAAATCGTATCGACGCGGAACGGGAAGCCTGCGATCTGGCGCGACGAAAAATGCAGCGTCACACCGGGACTGATTTCATGGCCGTTCAGCGCGTCGATCTGCTTGGTCCATGCGCCGGCCTCGCGCCACCATTGCACGCCCACCGCCACCGCCAGGATGACGAAGAGGCAGAATGGGGCATAAAGGAAGAAGCGGCTGGAATAGCGCATCGGGCTTCGTTTACCCGCAGCGCGAGTAGCCGCAAGAGAGGCAAGTGTCGCATCCCTCGATCTTCACAAAACTGGGCGAGGAACAGCGCGGACAATAGCGCGCGGGCGCCCCTTCGGCGGCAACAGCCACCGCCCGGCGTTCTTGCCGCGGCACCACGGTCTCGCGCGGGCTCATGAAGCCGGTCGCCACCAGATGGCGCTCGATCACCTCGCCGATGGCGGCCAGAAGCGAGGGCACATAACGCCCGCCCATCCATTGCCCGCCGCGCGGATCGAACACGGCCTTCAACTCATCGACCACGAACGAAACATCTCCGCCGCGCCGGAACACCGCACTCACCATGCGGGTCAGCGCCACCGTCCAGGCATAGGCCTCCATGTTCTTCGAGTTGATGAAGATCTCGAAGGGACGCCTGCGCCCATCCTGCTCGATATCGTTGATGGTGATGTAGAACGCATGATCCAGATCCAGCCATTTGATTTTGTAGGTTTGCCCCGTGAGCAATTCGGGGCGATCCAGCGGCCGCGTCATGTAGACGACATCGCCGCGCGGCAGGGGAAGCGGCAGGCTCGGCTGATCGGATTCCTCTGCAGGTCCGGCTTCCACCACCGCTTGCAGCACTGCCCCGGTGATCGCGTTGGGGCGATAGGTGGTGCAGCCCTTGCAGCCCGTTTCATAGGCTTTCAGGTACACATCCTTGAACGCCTCGAACGAAATGCCCTCCGGCACGTTGATGGTTTTCGAAATCGAACTGTCGATGTGTTTCTGCGCTGCGGCCTGAACGGCAAGATGATCGTCGGGCGAAAGCTCCTGCGCGCTCACGAAATAATCCGGCAGGGCAGCATCCTCGCCAAAGCGCGCGCGGAAGGCGCGCCAGGCATAATCGCTCACCTTCTCTTCGCTGCGCGTGCCGTCGCCGCGCAGCACCTGGCGGGTGAAGCTCCACGCGAACACGGGCTCGATGCCGCTCGACACATTGTCGGCGAACAACGAGATCGTCCCGGTCGGTGCGATGGAGGTGATGAGCCCGTTGCGAATGCCGTGCGCCGCAATCTTCTCGCGAATGTTCTGCGGCAATCGCTGCACGAAGGGCCGCGAAAGGAATTCCTGCGCGTCGAACAGCGGAAACGCACCTTTCTCTGCCGCAATATCGGCAGAGGCTTCATAAGCCGCGTGGCTCAACACCGAAAGCCAGCGGTCAATCAGCACAAGGCTTTCCGGCGATCCATAGCGCACGCGACAGAAGATCAGCGCATCCGCCAGTCCCGTGACGCCCAACCCGATACGCCGCTTTGCCACCGCCTCGGCGCGCTGCGCCTCCAGCGGAAAGCGCGAAATGTCGATCACGTTGTCGAGCATGCGCACGGCGGTGCGGGTAAGACGCGCAAGCTCTGCTTCATCGAGTGCCGCGTTGTCGTCAAACGGATTTGTCACCAGCCTGGCGAGATTGATCGAACCCAAGAGGCACGCACCATAAGGCGGCAACGGCTGTTCGGCGCAAGGATTGGTCGCGGAAATCGTTTCGCAATAGGCAAGGTTGTTTTCGTGGTTGATGCGGTCGATGAAGATCACGCCGGGTTCGGCGGCGTCATAGGTCGCGCGCATGATGCGGTCCCACAATTCGCGGGCGCGCAAAGTCTTGTAAATCTTGCCGTCGAATTTGAGATCCCAGTTCGAATCCGCCTTCACCGCATCCATGAAGGGATCGGTTGCGAGCACCGAGAGGTTGAACATCGAAAGGCGGCCCGCTTGCCGCTTTGCGTCTATGAAGAGTTCGATGTCGGGGTGATCGCAGGAAAGTGTCGCCATCATCGCGCCGCGGCGGCTGCCCGCGCTCATGATGGTGCGGCACATCGCATCCCACACGTCCATGAACGATACGGGGCCGGAAGCATCCGCGGCCACACCCGCAACCGGCGCACCTTTGGGGCGCAGGCTCGAGAAATCGTAACCGATGCCGCCGCCCTGTTGCAGCGTCAGCGCCGCCTCGCGCAGATGCGAGAAGATGCCATCCATTGAATCTGCGATGCGGCCCATCACGAAACAGTTGAACAGGGTCACGCTTCGGTCTGTGCCGGCGCCGGCAAGGATGCGGCCCGCAGGCAGGAAGCGGTGGCCGGCCAATGCCTCGCCGAAACTCTGCGCCCATTCCTGACGACTATCTTGCGTCTCGGCCTGTGCCGCGGCGCGGGCCACGCGCGACCAGCTTTCGGCTACGTCTTTTTCGAGCGGCGTACCGTCCGGCGCTTTCAGCCGGTATTTCATGTCCCAGATCTGGCGGGAGATTTCGGTCATATCTGGTATCCCGCCAAGGCCTTCCTACAGCTATTTGTTTTTGGGTTTTTTGCGATGGGGGAGGGGTGGGGTACCCGCCCGCCGGGGCAAGAACCCTGGAACAGAAATATAATGCGGAACGGGCCTTAAGGCAATGTTCGTTCTCTTATTGTTCTTATTGTATAGCCTTACCTCCCCAACGCGGGGAGGTCGATGCGCGAAGCGCGGCGGGATGCTTCAACAAGGAAGGTCTGCGAAACGAATTTCGCGCTCGAAGCAGGCCACTCTTCTTCTGCATAGAGTTCGTGGAGACAGCCCCCGCCCGCCGACTCTTCGCTGTCGCTCAGAGTCGCCGACCGCCCCGCGTGGGGGGCGGTAAGAAAATTCATCAGATAGATAAACCTTTGGCCGTGAGTTCTGCGCGACCTTCGGCGATCAGTTTCGCTGTCGCTGTTTCGATGCGCGTCTGCATCGTTTCCATGAACTCGGCGCGCTTCAGGCCCGGCGGGATCAGCGGCAGGAATTCGACCACGATGGTGCCGGGTTTTTTCAGGAAGCCGCCGGGGCCGGTCCAGAACAGGCCGGAATTGAGTGCGATGGGCAGGCACGGCACGCCGAGTTGACCATAAAGTCCCGCGACGCCGGGTTTGTAGTCGGGTGGTGCGCCCGGTTTCTTGCGGGTGCCTTCGGGGAAGATCAGCACATTGCGGCGTTGCGCGAGAATGGCTTTGGCATCGTTCGACATTTTGCGCAGCGCGCTTGCCTTGCCTTCGCGGTCGATGGCGATCATCTGCGCCTTGCGCACATACCAGCCATAGAACGGGATCAATCCGAGTTCGCGTTTGAAAACCATGGCCGGTCTGTCGAGCAACACATAGAGCGCGATGGTGTCCCACATGCTCATATGCTTGGAGGCGGCCAGCAGAGCCTCGCGCGGGCAGTCGCCGCGCACTTCGTAGCGCACGCCTGCGAAAACCTTCAGGCCCCAGATCACGGCCTGACACCAGATCCATGCCGCCCGGCGCATCGCGACCGAAGGCAGGATCAGCAGCGGCACATAGGAAAGCCCCAGTACGGTGGATGCAGTGGCGAACCACAAAAAGAAAATCGCCGAGCGGATCAGCACAAGGATCGTCATGCGGGATTCGTTTCGTGATCGAGTTTGCGCAACAGCGGATTGATGACCGTGTTCATCGCCACGCTCGCCAGATATTTCGCATATTCGCCGTTGAGCAGCCGCAAGGTGTGCGGATTGCGCCACCAGTGCACGAAGTCGATATCTTCCGGCTTCACGGGATAGGGCTGGAGCGCGACACCCGGCATGGCGGCGGTGAATTCCGTGAGCGTGCGCGGCATGTGGTAATTGGCGGTCACCACGATCAGGCTTCTGTAATCGTGGGTCAGCACCCAGTCGGCGGTTTCCTGTGCGTTGCCGCGAGTGTCGGCGGCGACAAAGCCCAGATCGGCGCAGCAATCGAAACGCCCCCTGCCATGGGCGAGGCGCTTGATGTCGGCCTTGGTCGCGGAAAGATCGACACCGCTGATGAGAAGCCGCTTGCCCAATCCCTGTTCGAGCAGGGCGGCTGCGCGATCCACGCGCAATTCCCCGCCGGTCAATGCCACGATGGCATCGGCCTTGTGCGGCTCGGGCGGCGGTTTGCTCACATCGTCCACGAACAGGAAAAGGCCCGCGACATAGGCAATGGCGCCAAGCACGATGAGCGAGAAAAGCGCGCGCATTCAGTAGATTTTCCGCAAAGCTGCCATGACGGAAATCCGCGCTGTCGCCCAGGCGATCAGGCTCGATCCGGCAGGCACCGCAATCAGCCACAACGCTTCCAGCGGTTTGAGCGACATGGGCGGCAGGAAGGGCACGGCTTCATAGCCCGCCATTTCCAATCCGCCCGCCGCCACGAACACGACAGCAGCAATGCCTGCGCCAATCGCAGATGCGGCAAGTGCGGAGAGGAAATAGTACCGCTCGAACGCTCTGGAAATGAAGCCCGGGTGCGCGCCCATCTGGTGCAGCAATTCCACGATCTCGCGATGAGCCTGCAGGCCTGCGCGCGTCGCAAACGTCACGGCTGCGGCAGTGGCCACCGCGATCAGCAGCAATATTCCGTACCCGGACCATATCACCGTGTTGGCAAGGCCCTTGAGGCGTTCGATCCATTGGCTGTGATCGTCGAGCATCGCATCGGGCACGGCGGCTTTAAGGTTTTTGCGCAAGGACGGCACGTCCACTTCCGCACCGGGTACGATCTTGGCGTCGATCAGGCGCGGCAGCGGCAAATCGGCAATGATCGCATCTGCGCCCAGCCACGGCTCCACGAGTTTCAGCGCATCGGCGCGGCTGACCGGCGTGACGACGGCGATGCCGGGCGTGGATTGAAGGATGCGGATCGCGGCTTGCGATTCTCTTTCGAGCGCGTCTTCGGCAGGGCCGGTGAGCGGCGGCAGGATCTGCACGGTCAATTGTCCCGCAAGGCCCGAGCGCCAGCCTTGCGCCGCGCGGTCGGCCACCAGCGATGCGCCAAGCGCAAGAGCTGCAAGAAACGCCATCACGCCGATCATCAGGTCGAGCGGGCCTGCCGTCTGGTCGCGCGGCAGGATACGAAGCTGGGCGGTGGTCATGGCCGCGTCGCCCGCATTTCGACCAGCCGTCCATCCACCAGCCGCATCTCGCGCGCCTTCACGCGCTCGATCAGCGCGCGGTCATGGGTGGCGATCAGAACGGTGGTGCCCAGCCGGTTCAATTCGGCGAAGAGGCGGATCAGGCGGGCGCCCATTTCAGGATCGACGTTGCCGGTGGGTTCGTCGGCCACCAGCAGGTCGGGCCGGGCGACCACGGCGCGCGCAATCGCCACGCGCTGCTGCTCGCCGCCCGAAAGGGTGTGGGGCGGGGCATCCATCCGGTCGCCGAGGCCGACCCAGGAGAGAAGCTCCTCCACATCCTGGGCATATTGGCCCTCCTTGCGGCCGGCGAGCTTGAGCGGCATGGCCACATTGTCGAAGGCCGAAAGGTGGTCGAACAGGCGGAAATCCTGAAACACCACCCCGATCCGCCGCCGGATGGGCGGGAAATCGGCGCGCCGGGCGGTCGCAAGATCGTTTCCGAACAAGGAGATAAGGCCCGCGCGAAGGGGGCTCGGCCAGGAAGATCAGCTTGAGCAGGGTCGTCTTGCCCGCCCCCGACAGCCCGGTGAGGAAGGTGAAGGAGCCGGGCTCCAGGCGAAAAGAGATGTCTCGGAGCACTTCGGGCCCCGCGCCATACCTCATCCCGACATTTTCGAAGCGAACCATGATTCGGAAAATAGCTGGCGGGCCCCACGGTTACCATGATCGTAACCAACGCTGTGCTTTGCTTGCGGGGCAGGCTTTGCTCTGCCTATTTTCAGGACCACCCGACTTACGGTTACCATGATCTTAACCTGCCCCAATTGTGCGACACGTTATGAGGCCGACGCGGCCAAATTCATCCCCGCGGGCCGCAAGGTGCGTTGCGCCAAATGCAGCCATACCTGGCACCAGCCCGCGCCCGCGCCGGAAGGCGACGAAATCGCTGCCGCCGATGGTGGAAGCGCCGGCGAGCCTTTCCGCCGAACATCTCAATGGCCTCCGAACCGTTGCGCGCTGCCCGAACGCGCGCCGGCCGCGATCGAAAGCCGCAAGGCTGGTGCCCGCCGGCTGGCGGGCCGGCGCGCTTGCGGGTTGGGCAGCGCTTATCGCGGTGCTGGCGATCCTGTGTTGGGGCGCCATGCAGTTTCGTCAGGGCATCGTCGCGATGTGGCCGCAGACGGGAACCTTCTATGCGGGCGTGGGCCTGGATGTGAACACGGTGGGGCTCGCCTTTCAGGATGTGAGCTATCGCGTGACCAGCGAAGACGACATGCCGATCCTGCACATCAAGGGCAAGGTGGTGAACATCACCACGCATGAGATGGCGATCCCCAGGATCAGCGCAGCACTCACCGACGATGCGCGCCGCGATCTCTTCGACTGGAAGATCGATGCCGATGCCAAAAGCCTGGCGCCCGGAAAGACCGCGACCTTTTCGGCGCGGGTGCCGAGCCCGCCGTCGGGCGCGCGCCATGTCGACCTGAAATTCGTCAAAGGCTGAATGTGAGCGCGGAGCATCAGGTTCTCGTCAGCGAGACCGAAATCTTTCAGCGCATGGCGATGCTGGCCGATGACATCGTGTCGGCGCGGGTGAAGCCCGACATGGCGGCGGTGGTGCTGGTGGGCGGCTTTGTGTTCGCGGCCGATCTGCTGCGCGCGCTTTCGCGGCGCGGGCTCAATCTTCCGGCCGAATTCTTCTGGCTGCGATCCTATGCGGGCTGCGCGAGAAGGCGCGCGCGAAATCTCCGTGATGATCGGGCCATCGGCGCGCGTGCGCGGCCAAAACATTCTGTTGCTCGATGGCATTCTCGATCGCGGCCGCACGCTCGCCAAGGCGCGCGAATTGCTGAGCGAACAAGGCGCCGTGTCGGTGACCTCCGCCGTGATGGTGGATCGCGGGCGGCCCGAAGCCGAAGCGCGTTCCGATTATGCGGCCTTCACTGGACTCGACGGTTTCCTGATCGGATACGGGATGGACGACGCGGGCCATCATCGCGGCCTGCCCTATATCGCACGGGTGGATTGAGCCCGATCGCGCGCGGGTCTATTATCGTCTCATGACGAAGTTGCTCGACGAGGCTTTTGAAGCCATCCGCCACCTGTCCTCCGACGAGCAGGATAAGGTGGCAAGGGAAATTTTGCGCCTCCTGGAGGATGACGGCGAACCGGAAGAAATAGATCCGGCACATCTTCCTGCCGTTCTTGAGGGGCTCTCCCAGGCTCGACGCAGAGAGTTCATGACGGATGAACAGGTGGAAGCAGCGTTCCGCAGTTTCGACGCATGAAGCTCAGGCTTACGCCCCGGGCCGGACTCGACATCAGAGAAATATCGCGCTATCTGCGGGACCAAAATCCGGCCGCCGCTTCCCGCGTTCGATCCGCGATATTGGAGACCATGCGAATTCTTCTCGAATTCCCCGGGCTCGGTCACGCACAGACGGAAACCGGGGTTCGCAAGTCGTCACGCGAAAATACCCGTATCTCGTTTATTACTGGATGGATGAAGGACGCGATGAGCTTGTCGTTCTCACTATCCAGCATCCTGCACGGCAACGGCCTTTCTCGGACGAATAATCAGAATTCCTTCAGCAACCGGTCGATGTAATCGAGTTCTTCTTTCGGCCTGCCGCGTTCGGCGGCGCGGCGGCGGAGTTCTTTCAGGATCGAGCGGGCGCGTTCGAGCGTCATCTGGTCGGGCACCTTGACGTTGTTGCCGAACATCGTGCCCGTGCCGCCCTGTTCGCGGCCGAGCGGATCTTCCGGGCCTTGCGCGCCCGGCATGCCCTGGCCCGAACGGTTCATCAGCGCCTTGGCCAGTTGATCGGCGCCGCTGCGCAACGCATCGAGCGCGTTCTTCTGGCTGCCCGAGGCGCTGTCGAGATCCTTGCCGCCCAGCTGGTTCTGCGCGTTGCCCATTGAGTTTCCGGCGCGGCCGAGATTGTCGGGCTTCGGGTTCTGTCCGCCCAATCCTTTTTCGATTTCCTTCAATGCGTCGCGCAATTCGCCCTGTTTTTTTGCCAGCCCCTTTTCGCCGCCGTCTTTCGGGTCACCTGCGCCTTCCTGCTGGCGCAATGTCTTGTCGAGCAGCGCGCGCTGCTTGCCCATCAGGTCGCCGAGCTTGCCGATGGCATCGGTCATCGCCTTGTCCTGCGGCGATTGCCCTTTGCCGCCGCCGCTTGCGCCCGCCGTCATCTGCATGTTTTCGAGCATGTTCTGCAGCATGGCGAGCATCTGGGCCGCCTGATCGCGCGCGCCGGTTTGTGCAAGTTGCTGGATCGCCTTGAGCAGTGTTTCGAGATCGTCCTGGCTCAGGACTTTTGCGTTCGGCGGCGTTTGGCCGGGACTTCCCGGCTGGGCGTTCTGCGCCATGAAGCGCATGTAGCGTTGCAGCGCCTCGCGATAACGCTGGAGCAGCGCATCGATCTCATCCTGCGGTGCGCCGCGGGCGAGCGCTTCGGTGAGGGCCTGTTGCAGGCGGCGCAATTCGGCGGCGGCGAGCATCAGCCCGCCCTGCTCGAGGGAAAGTGCCGTCTGCCACATCAGGTCTTCGGCGCGCTGGAATTCTTCCGGGCGGCTGGCGGTTTTCGCGGCCCAGCGCGCCGCGCGCATCGCGAGATAGACGCCCGATTTGCCGTTGTAGAAATGTTCCGGCGCGATGGTGAGCGCGTCCAGCGCGTCGGCCACCTTGTCCTGCGTCTTGTCTTCGCCGCTTGCGAGGATCTGGCGCTGTTCGATCAGCGCGCGCGCCAGCGGATTGGTGAAGAGGCGCGCGGGCAATTTGAATTTCGCGGGCTTGCTCAGGCCGCGATTGCCCGCCGCGTCGCGCGCTTCCAGCACGATGTTCACTTCGAGCCCGGCGTAAGGGTGATCGGTAAGATCGCGGAACACGGTCTGCGAGAGTGTTTTGGCCGAGGTGTCGGTTAGCGGCAAATCGACAGGCAGCGGTTTTGCCTTGCGGCCCACCGGCGTGATGATCGCGCGCGCGGCGACCACGCCGTAATCATCGCCCGCCGTAAAGGAAAGTTTGAGCGCGTTCTGCGGCGTCTTGCTCGGCGGATTGGCAAACGCGATGACGGGCGGCAGGTCGGGCACGATCTTGATGCGCCACGCGCCGATGCGAAGCCCGCCGGCCCGCACGGACAATTCGGATGACCGGCCGAGTTTCACGGCCGCGGAATATTCGCCGCCTTGTCCCGCAAAGCGCGCGTCCTGCGCAGGGTAGACGCTGGCGCGCGGGCGCGTGCCCGAATTGTGCACGCGCAGATGCACCAGAGAATTTTCCGGCGCGGTGACGGTTGCGTTCTGCGCGAGATAGACGGGCGGCTCGCCCGTATAGGCGGGCGGATCGATCCAGGCGTCGATCGTGGGGATCGATGCGGCGCCGAAGGTGTGCGGCGCGAGCGATGCGATAAGGCGGTTGCTCCAGTCGCCACCCGCCACGAAAAATGCGCCGATCAGGAGTGCCAGGGCTGCGAAGCGCAAGCGATATGGATCGCGCTGCTGCAATCCGGGTTTGGGCGGGTTCAGCTTCAGCGTGCCGAAAGCGGCCAGCACGCGGCGCATATGGGCGGCCCACAATTCTTCGGCATAGACATCGCCCTTGCCTGCCGCGAGCGCATCCCTGCTTTCGCTGACCGGGCGATGGGCAAGCGCGTTGTCCAGTTCGAGGCGGCGTGCGCCTTCGCTCCAGCGCGGGAAGATGAAATGGGAGAAGCCCGCGTAAAGGGCGAGCGCCAGCGCGAACAGCGCAAGCGCCAGCAGCAATGCGTGCAGCCAGCCGGGAATGATGGTGAAGAGACCGAACAGGGCGGCGGCACAGAACGCGGCCGCGATGCCGCTTGCGGGCCAGAGGCCGCTCCACACGCGCTCCCACAACAGGTTTGCGCGCGCAAGCGCGATCCGCCGCTCGATGCGGTTAGCGGAGCCAGTCGGGGAGGCGTTCTTGCTCAATCAGCGCTTCATAACTCGGCCGCGGCCGGACAATACTCCACCTGTCGCCCTTCACGAGAACTTCGGGTGCAGGCGGCCGCGCATTGTAGGCCGAAGACATCACCGCGCCATAGGCGCCGGCGGAAAGGATCGCCACGAGATCGCCCGATTTCAGCCGCGGCAAAGAGCGCGCGGCCGCGAAAAGATCGGAGGTCTCGCAGACCGGGCCCACCACATCGTAAGTTTCATGTGGCGCGCCGGGAACTGTCCCGGAAACGGACACGATGTCGTGATGGGCATCGTAAAGCGCCGGCCGGATCAGGTCGTTCATTCCCGCATCGAGGATAAGGAACTGTTTGGCCTCGCCGCGTTTCACATAGAGCACTTCGGAAACCAGCACGCCCGCATTGGCCGCGATCAAACGGCCCGGTTCGAAGATCAGCTGTGCGCCGACATCGCGTGTAACCTTCGCCACCATCGCGCCGTAAGCAGCCGGATCGGGCGGCGGTTCGTTGTTGTGGCGATAGGGCACGCCCAATCCGCCGCCGAGATCGATGCGCGAAATCGCATGCCCATCGGCGCGCAACACCCCCACCATTTCCACCACGCGCGCAAACGCCGTTTCAAACGGCGAAAGCTCGGTGATCTGGCTGCCGATATGCACATCGACGCCGACGATCTCGATGCCTTTGAGCCGGGCCGCGAGCGCATAGGCGTCGCGTGCGCGCGCCCACGGGATGCCGAATTTGGATTCGGATGTGCCGGTGGTGATCTTGGCGTGGGTTTTCGCATCCACATTCGGGTTGATGCGGATGGTGATGGGCGCGCGCGTGTTGAGCGAGAGTGCCACTTCGTTCAACGCTTCGAGTTCGGGTTCGCTCTCGATGTTGAACTGGTGGATGCCTTCGCCCAGCGCGAGCTTCATTTCGGCGCGCGTCTTGCCGACGCCCGAAAACACGATGCGGTTGGCCGGAATGCCCGCCGCGCGCGCCTTGGCCAGTTCGCCGCCCGAAACGATGTCGGCGCCCGCGCCGAGGTCGCCGAGCGTTTTCAGCACCGCGATATTGCCGTTGGCTTTCGCGGAAAACGCGACGAGCGTGCCTTTCGGCAGGGCTGCCGCGAACACGCGGTAATGGCGTTCGAGCGTTGCGGTGGAATAGCAATAGAACGGCGTGCCGACTTCGCGGGCGAGGCCGGCCAAGTTCACGTCTTCGGCGTGGAGCACGCCGTCTTTGTAGTCGAAATGGTTCATTGTCCGATGGGGTTTGGCGGGCGCGAAGGATCGCGTTGATCCTTGGGCGTCGGCTTGCTGTCCGGTTTGACAAGATCGCTTTTCACGCCGCAGGCGGAAATGCCGAATGCAAGCAGGATCGCGAGAAGAAATCTCATTTCAACCGCTCCTTCCAGAACGCCACCTGTTCGCGCACGCGGATGGGTGCGGTGCCGCCTTCGCTTGTGCGGGCATTAAGCGAGGCTTCCAGCGAAAGCTGCGGCAGAACATCCCTGGTGATGCCGGGTTCGACGGCCTGCATTTCGGCGAGCGGCAGTTGATCGAGCGGCACACCTTTGTCTTCTGCGCGTTTCACGATGCTGCCGGCAATGTGGTGGGCTTCGCGGAACGGCTTCTTCAGATTGCGCACCACCCAGTCCGCCAGATCGGTGGCGGTGGGATAGCCTGCTTCGGCGGCTTTGCGCATCGCGGCCGGTTGCGGCTTCAGGTCGGCGACCATGCCTGCCATCGCCGCCAGCGAAAGATCGAGCGCGTCGGCGGCGGCGAACACCGCTTCCTTATCTTCCTGCAGATCCTTCGCGTAGGCGAGTGCGAGGCCCTTCATCACGGTGGTGAGTGCCACGAAGCTTCCGAGGATGCGGCCGATCTTGGCGCGCACCAGTTCGGCGGCATCGGGATTGCGCTTCTGCGGCATGATGGAGGAGCCGGTGGTGAACGCATCCGACAGTTTCACGAAGCCGAACGAAGGTGTCGCCCACAGCACGATCTCTTCGGCCAGCCGCGAGAGATGGGTGGCTGAGATCGAAGCGGCCGCGAGGAATTCCAATGCGAAATCGCGCGCCGAAACCGCATCGAGCGAATTGCGCATCGGGTGCGCGAAGCCAAGCTCCTTCGCCGTCGCCTTGCGGTCGATTGCGAAGGGCGTGCCGGCGAGTGCTGCCGCACCCAGCGGAGATTCGTTCATGCGCGCGCGCGCCCCGGCAAAACGTCCGCGATCGCGCGCGAGCATTTCGACATAGGCCAGGCAATGATGGCCGAAGGTCACCGGCTGCGCGGGCTGCATGTGCGTGAAGCCGGGCATGATGGTTTCGGCATGGGCCTCGGCCTGCGCCAGCAGCGCGTGCTGGAGGGCAAGCAATCCGCCTTCGGCATGATCGCAAGCCGTGCGCACCCAGAGGCGGAAATCGGTCGCCACCTGGTCGTTGCGGGAACGCGCGGTGTGAAGCCTCCCCGCCGCCTCGCCCGCGATTTCGCCAAGGCGCGCCTCGATGTTCAGATGAATGTCTTCGAATTCACGTTTGAAGGCGAAGGTTCCGGCTTCGATCTCTTTGCCGATCTCGTCCAGGCCGTTCAGAATTGCGTCGCCGTCGGTTTTGGAAATAATGCCGGTGGCGGCCAGCATCCTTGCATGGGCGCGCGATCCGGCGAGGTCTTCCTTCGCCAGCCGCTTGTCGAAACCGATGGAGGCATTGATCTCCTCCATGATGGCCGAGGGGCCATTTGCGAAACGGCCGCCCCACATCTTGTTCGCGCTCATGATACTTCAGGTTAACCGACATGACCCGTTCGCGTTTGCTCATTGCTTGTGCCGCCCTCCTTGCTCTCGTCGCGGGCGCGGCTTTGGTTCTATATGTGATCCCGCAGGGCAATGGAACGCCCAAGCGGCCAGCGGCGCTTACCGAGCTGAAACCGGCGGAAAAGCCGAGCCTCGCGCCCGATGTGGCGTTTACCGATATGGGCGGACGGAAGCTTGCGCTTTCCAAATACCGGGGCCGCTATGTGCTGCTCAATCTGTGGGCGAGCTGGTGCGGGCCTTGCGTGAAGGAACTGCCCGCGCTCGCCAACCTCCAGCGCCAGATGCCGTCCACGAAGCTCTCGGTGGTGACGGTCGATGTCGAGCGCAATGCCGACAAGATCGCGGGCCAATTCCTGATCGACCACAAGGCGGCCGAGCTTCCCGCCTTTGCCGATCCGGGCATGAAGTTGATGGCGGCGGTGCGCACGCCCGGCCTGCCGACCACGCTGCTGATCGATCCGCATGGCCGCGAGATCGCGCGCGCCACCGGTCCCGCCGAATGGGACGCGCCCGAGGCGATTGCCTATTTCGAGAAGTTGACGAGCGTTTCACCCTCCCCTTGAGGGAGGGTCGAAATTTGCGTGCAAATTTGGGGGGGGTCATGCAGAGCTGGACCCCTCCCCGAAATCTTCCGCTGCGCTCCAGATTTGTTCGACCTCCGTCAAGGGGAGGGTGAAAGCGTTTTCGTCACAGCCGCGATATAGGCGTTCAACACGTCGAAGGCTTTCGAGATCGGCTGCCTGGCGCCATGCGCTGTTGGTGACGATCACGATGTCATGTTTTTGGGTCGATGTAGATCGTCTGGCCGAAGAAGCCGAGGGCGGCGTAAGTGCCGTTCGGCAAGATCCACCACATGTAACCGTAGCCGAGTTTGCCGTTGTCGCTGTCTATGTGTTTGCGCGTGGCGTCGGCGACCCAGCCTTTCGGCAACACGCCTTTGCCGCCTTCGAGAATGAACTGGCCGAAGCGGGCCATAGTCGCGCAACGTCATGGAAATGCAGCAGCCGCCGATCTCTTCGCCGCGCCGGTCGATCATCCACACCGCATCGCGGCCCGCGCCGATCTTCGTCCAGATTTTTTCCGAGAGGTAATCGGCAAGATGTTCGCCCGTGGCGCGGCCGACAAGGAAGCCCGCAAGCGACATCTCGCCGGTGTTGTAGTTGAACACGGTGCCCGGCTTGTGGGCGCGCGGCAGGCGCGCGAGATAACGCAGTTCCGGCTTGGTGCCGACGCCATAGATCAGCTGCGAGAATTGCGCGACATCGGAATCGGGATCGGTATAGACCTCGCGCCATTTCACGCCCGACGTCATGGTGATGAGATCGCGGATCGTCACGCCTTCATAGGCGCTGCCCTTGAGTTCGGGAATGTAGTCGGTCACATCGTCGTCCAGGCTTTTGATGGAGCCGTCTTCGATTGCGGCGCCAATCAATGTGGAGGTGATCGATTTGGTGACGGAGAAGGATTCCCATCTGTCCGTCGAGGTGAGCCCCATCGCGTAGCGTTCGAGCGCGACCTTGCCGTCCTTCAACACGATCAGGCCCGCCACGCGGTTGTTCTTCATGAAGCGGTCGGTGCTCCAGATCTCGCCTTTGTATTTGTAGCGCACATCGTATTTCATCGGATGCAGCGGCAGCGGCGAAACGTGATCGCCCTTTGCGACGATGCGCGTTGGGAAAGATGCGCTCGATAAAGCGGTAGCCGAGCGGTTGCTCCTTTTCCGACCAGAAGAGAAAACGCGGCGCATCGGGAAGTTTCGCGCCATCCGGCGCATAGGTTGCGCAGGCCGCAAGGGCCGCGATGCACAGGCCCACAATCCCTGTCCGAACAAGTTTCATGGAATGCGCGATCCGATTTCTTCACACCATACTGGCACATTTTTTACCCTCCCCTTGAGGGAGGGTCGATAATTCGGAGCGTAGCGGAGAATTTTCGGGGAGGGGTCAACGCTGCAACGCGGACCCCTCCCCGAAAAATCCAAACGGATTTTTCGACCCTCCCTCAAGGGGAGGGTAAGTCGTTTTCCCTGCGCAACACGCTCGCATGCATTGCCGGATCTGCTTCGGGGTTGGGGGCACGCAACTGCGGATTGGAGCCTGGATCGTAGAGGCGCGCGAAGCTCACGCCGGCGGCGACGAGTGCGAACCCCGTGGCGAGGATGAGCGAGACGGTGGGCGCGCCGTGGGGCAGGCGCGAGAACAGCAGCGCCACGATGGCGGCGCCTGTCGTCTGGCCGAGCAGGCGCGCGGTGCCGAGCATGCCGCTGGCGCCGCCGCTGCGTTCGCGCGGGGCGGCGCCGATCATGGCGCGGTTGTTGGGCGACTGGAAAAAGCCGAAGCCGATGCCCGCCAGCGCCATGCGCCACACGATGTCGAAATGCGTCGGGTTCGGCGGCAGGAAGGCGAGCGACAGAAGGCCCGCCGCAAACACCAGCAATCCGACGCCGCCACAGAATGCCCGCCGAATAGCGGTCCGCGAGCCTGCCCGCGATGGGGGCGGCGATGCCGATCGCCATCGCCCAGGGCGTGATGAGGAGGCCGGTTTCGACGGCGCGGAAATGCAGTTCGAGCTGCAAGAGAAACGGCAGCGAAACCAGCGCCAGCATCTGCGCGGCGAAGGAACAGACCGAAGTGCCGACCGAGAGCGCGAAAATCGGAATGCGCAACAGATCGATGCGGCAGCAGCGGCGAGGGCATCGAAAGCTGGCGCTTCACCAGCCAGATAGCCGATGGCGAACGTCGCACACGCATTTCAGCCACGAACAGCGGAAACGCTTCGCCATGGCCGAGCGCATCGATGCTGCCGATAAGAATGCCGAAAGTGACCGCGCTGAGAGCGCGCTCGATAATCGAAGCGGTGCTTGCCGAGCGGCGAATTGCGGCAGGCTACTCCAGCCGGTGATGAGCGCCGCGATGCCGATGGGCACGTTGACGGCAAACAGCCACGGCCAGTTCGCAACCGACAGAATGGCGGCGGCAATCGTCGGCCCGACCGCCGCCGACACCGCCACCACCAACGCGTTGATGCCGATGCCGCGCCCCAGCAACTTGTGCGGATAGATAAAGCGCAGCAGCGCCGTGTTCACGCCATGATGCCGGCAGCGCCAAATCCCTGCACCACGCGCGCGGCGGCAAGTTCGGCGAGCGTCGTGCGAGAAGGCGCAGGCGAGCGAGGCCAGCGTGAACAGCGCCATGCCCGCGAGATAGACTGTGCGTGGCCCGACGATCTCGCCAAGTGCGGCCAGCGGCAGAAGCGAAATCATGATCGCAAGCTGATAGCCGTTGACGATCCAGATCGAGAACGCGGCATCGGTGTGCAGATCGCGCGCGATGGTGGGCAGCGCCACATTGGCGATGCGCCGTCCATCACCGCCATGGTGATGCCGAGCGCGATGGTGACGATGGCCCAATAGCGCTGCGGCAGGGGCAGGCCGTCGGGATGGGTCATGGAAGGATCGTGGTGTTTGCAATTTCATCTTACCGCCCCCCACGCGGGGCGGTCGACATCGCGAAGCGATGGCGGGCGGGGGGATGCTTCAACGAAGACGGTGTTCCGGATTTCACCACCGCGGCCCCCACCCGGTCGCATGCCGATGCACGCGCCCGACCTCCCCGCGTAGGGGGAGGTAGAAGGGGTATTACGTCGGAACCGGCTTCTCGGCGCGATAATCGTCGAATCCGCCGGGCTTCTGGCCCAAGCAGCCTGTTTCGACATATATCTGGGCGAGGCGGAAACCGGGCAAAATGAAAAAGTCGAAGCTATCGGTCGTTTTTCTTTCGTTTGGCTGGATCGTCTCCGCGCAGGCGAACATGCCTCTCACGAGAGAGCAGATACTATGCTGGGATCCGTCGATAGTGATTGGCACCATTGTAGGAGCCGAAAGTCACGATTGCCGATTGGCGGAGGATGCCGAGCGATATTGCGACCGCATCATCCGTCTCAGGATTCGGGTCGATAGCCTGCTCCGGAATGGAAACGCTCTGCAATCCGGAAAAATCGTGGAGGGGGATGCTCGATTTCTGAACGATCTGCCGATGATACTCGACAATGGGGAGGCTATTGCCATGAACGGCCCGCGCGGGCCTTCTTTAAGTTTCCCGGCAACCGGCAAGCCTGTCGATACAGCGGAAGCCCGCCGGATACTGCTCGACAAGCAGTTTATTTTCGATCTCGATATGACCGGTGCGGGCGTATTTTCTGTCGATGCTTGGCCGATGAGCGAACTCGAATGGGCGAATGCGACCCTTGCATTGCCTTATTGCAAGCCACACTAACCGCAATCCTAGTGGCTGAAGCGCGTTAGCGCGTCGGAACCGGCTTCTCGCCGCGATAATCGTAGAAGCCGCGGCCGGTCTTCTGGCCGAGCCAGCCGGCTTCGACATATTTCACCAGCAGCGGGCAGGGGCGGTATTTGGAATCCGCGAGGCCTTCGTAGAGCACCTGCATCACCGACAGGCAGGTATCCAGCCCGATGAAATCCGCCAGTTGCAGCGGGCCCATCGGATGGTTGGCGCCCAGCCGCATCGCGGTGTCGATGGCTTCGACGTTCCCCACGCCTTCATAGAGCGTGTAGACCGCCTCGTTGATCATCGGCAGCAGGATGCGGTTGACGATGAAGGCGGGGAAATCTTCGGCATAGGCCGCAGTCTTGCCGACGCGGCGCACGACTTCGAGCGCTGCCTGGAAGGTCGAATCGTCGGTGGCGATGCCGCGGATCACTTCCACGAGCTGCATCATCGGCACCGGATTCATGAAATGCAGGCCGATGAAATGTTCGGGCCGGTCGGTGGCCGCGGCCAGCCGCGTCACCGAGATCGACGAGGTGTTGGTGGCGAGCAGCGTCTTGTCCGAGATGCGCGGTGCAGAGTTCCTGGAAGATCTTGCGCTTGGTCGGTTCGTCTTCGGTCGCCGCCTCGATGATGAGGTCGCGGTCGCGCATGTCGTCGAGGCTCTGGCTCTTGTGGATGCGCGCCATGGCGGGCCCCACTTCCTCCAGCCTTGATCAGCCCGCGCGCCGCCTGACGCTGCATGTTGCGCTCGATGCGCTGGATGCCTTTGTCGACAGCCTCCGGGTTGATGTCTTCCAGGACGACGTCGAAACCCGCAAGCGACAGGACATGGGCGATACCGTTGCCCATCTGGCCTGCGCCGATAACTCCTACGCGTTCGATGCTCATGCGGGTTCCGGGATGTCCTTACCGAGAGTGGATTAATAGCCCAATTTCGTAAGTTCTTCCTCCATTTCCGGGACCGCCTTGAAAAGATCGGCCACAAGGCCGTAATCGGCGACCTGGAAGATCGGGGCTTCTTCGTCCTTGTTGATGGCGGCGATGACCTTGGAGTCCTTCATGCCCGCCAGATGCTGGATCGCGCCGGAAATGCCGACCGCGATGTAGAGATCGGGCGCCACGACCTTGCCGGTCTGGCCGACCTGATAATCGTTGGGCACGAAGCCCGCATCGACCGCCGCGCGCGATGCGCCGACGGCTGCGTGCAGCTTGTCGGCGATCTTGTCGAGCATGTGGAAATTGTCGCCCGACTGCATGCCGCGGCCGCCGGAGATCACGATCTTGGCCGAGGTGAGTTCGGGGCGTTCGGATTTCGAAAGCTCTTCGCCCACGAATTTCGAAATGCCCGGATCGCCCGCGCTGCCGATCTTCTCGATGGTGGCCGAGCCCGTCGCGTCCACCGGCTTGAAGGTGGTGGTGCGCACGGTGATGACCTTCTTGCCGGGCGCTGCCTGCACGGTCGCAATCGCGTTGCCCGCATAGATCGGGCGGCGGAACGTGTCGGCGCTTTCGACGGCGAGGATTTCCGAGATCTGCGGCACGTCGAGCTTGGCTGCCACGCGCGGCATGAAATTCTTGCCGTTGGTGGTGGCGGGCGCGAGGATCGCGTCATAATTGCCCGCAAGCGAAAGGATCAGCTTTTCCATCGGCTCGGCAACGAGCTTTGCGTAAAGCGGATCGTCGGCGAGGATCACCTTCTCCACGCCCGCGAGCTTGGCGGCTGCTTCGGCAACAGCACCGGCATCGGAACCGGCGACGAGCACATGCACGGGCGTCGAAACCTGTGCGGCTGCCGCCACCGTTTTCGCGGTCGCGTCTTTCAGATTCTTGTTGTCGTGTTCGGCAATGACGAGCGAAGCCATTTAGATCACCCCCGCTTCGTTCTTGAGCTTGTCGAGAAGTTCGGCGACCGTCTTCACCTTCACGCCGGCCTGGCGCTTGGGCGGTTCGGAAACCTTCAGCACCTTGAGGCGCGGGGTGACATCCACGCCGTAATCGGCCGGGCTCTTTTCATCGATCGGCTTCTTCTTCGCCTTCATGATGTTCGGAAGCGAGGCATAGCGCGGCTCGTTGAGGCGCAGGTCCACGGTCATGATCGCGGGCAGCTTCACTTCGACGGTCTGCAGGCCGCCGTCGATTTCGCGTTCGATCTGGGCGTTTGCATCGCCGAGTTCGAGCTTGTGCGCGAAGGTGCCCTGCGGCCAGCCGAGAAGGGCTGCCAGCATCTGGCCGGTCTGGTTGGAATCGTCGTCGATGGCCTGCTTGCCCAGGATCACAAGGCTTGGGCCTTCGGCATCGACAATCGCTTTCAAAATCTTGGCGACGGCCAGCGGTTCCACATCGCCATCGGTCTTCACCAGGATGCCGCGATCGGCGCCCATGGCGAGCGCGGTGCGGATGGTTTCGCTTGCCTGCTGCGGGCCCGATGGACACGGCGATCACTTCGGTCGCCTTGCCTTTTTCCTTGAGCCGAACCGCTTCCTCGACGCTGATTTCGTCGAAGGGGTTCATGGACATTTTCACGTTGGCGAGATCGACCCCGGTCTGGTCCGCTTTGACGCGAACCTTGACGTTGTAGTCGATCACCCGCTTGACGGGGACCAGTACCTTCATCGTTGTAGAATGCCTTCCCGCTTGAGCGGCCCTATCCCACTTGCGGCGCCGATAAGGGTGGCGCCCGGGCCGTCTGTTGTGCGGCGCAAAAACTAGGCAAGACGCCTTGGCCCTGTCAACGAAGCATTGCCGCGGCATTTACCTTCGCGGCGCAGCATAACCGCGCGGATGCGTCATTCCGCCGCAGATCGGCTATTTCAGGGTCGCCAGATAGGCCACCAGATCGTCCACCTGGCCCGGATTGGCCACGCCCGCGAACGCCATGCGGTTGCCGGGCACCACGGTTTGCGGATGGGCGACATAGGCTTTCAGCTTTTCCGGGGTCCAGGTGATGTTCGAGTGCTTCATCGCGCCCGAATAAAAGAAGCCCTGCACGGAAGCCGCCTTGCGGCCCACCACGCCAAAGAGGTTCGGCCCGATCCGGTTTGGCGCGCTCCTGGCATTGGAATGGCACATCGCGCAGCGCGCGAAATAGGCCTTGCCCTTGGCGGCATCGCCCGCTTGTGCCGCGAACGGCAACAGCAATGCGGCACCCAGAACAAAGCCGCTCAACAGTTTCGACATCACGCTATCCTGCTTGAAAGCCGCGCGGTTTTAATCGAGCACGCAGGTCTCGAACAGAGCGGCTTATTGTGTCCGCAAAAGGGCGATGAAAGCGGCAGTCCGACACGCATCAACGGCGGAACATCCCCGAACCTTCCTTCGCGGATTCGATGGCGCGGCGGAAGCCTATGGGATCGGCGATGTCGGGGAGTTCGATGGCATCGATGCCGGTGCCTTCGATGCGGATCTGGCCATAGCCGAGCAATTTGCCCCACACGCCTTGCGTCACCTTCACGCCCTCGATGTTGGGCAGCGCGATCTCGGCGGTGTTGAGCGTGAGCCAGCCCGTCTTCTCCACGAAGCGATGTGTTGTTATGCCGATCTCGGTCGTCCATTGGCGCAGCATCATGCGCACGAAGATCACGATGCCGACGATGCACCAGAACAGGAAGATCAGCGCCAGCCACGCCTTGACGCTGTACCACCAGTGAAAGCGGGCGAGCGCGACGAGCCGTTCGCCATCGCCCAGCGATTTGTCGATATAGGACATTGAGCCCCTCTTGGTTTTGCGAAGCTTATGCGGTTTGTCCGCCGTTTGGGAGGGGTGGTTTTGTGCTATAGCGGCAATGTTCCGCAAAACCAGGGTTACGATGCAAACCAGAGTCGACGAAATCGCCGAAGGGATATTCCGGCTTTCGACCTTTGTGGCCGAAGTGCCGCCGGTGGGTTTCACCTTCAACCAATATCTGATCGCGGCCAGCGAGCCGTTGCTGTTTCATTGCGGCGGACGCGGAATTTTTCCGCTGGTCTCGCAGGCCGCCGCGCGCATCGTCCCGCTCGATAAGCTCAGATGGATTTCGTTCGGGCATGTGGAATCCGATGAATGCGGCTCGATGAACCAGTGGCTGGCGGCGGCTCCCAACGCGCAAGTGGCTCATGGCATGATCGCCTGCATGGTCTCGCTCAACGATCTGGCCGACCGCCCGCCGCGCGCGTTGCAGAACGGCGAAGTGATCGATCTGGGCGGCAAACGCGTGCGCTATATCGATACGCCGCATGTGCCGCACGCCTGGGAATCGGGATTGATGTTCGAGGAAACGACGGGGACTTTGTTCTCGGGCGATTTGTTCACGCAAGTTGGCGATGGCCCGGCGATCGGCGCGACCAGCATCGTGGAAGCCGCAGTCGCAGCCGAAGAAGGCTTTCACGCAAGCGCGCTTACACCTGCTACCGCGCCCACCATCCGCGCGCTGAAGGACCTGAAGCCCAAACGACTGGCGGTGATGCACGGCACATGCTTTGAAGGCGATTGCTCGGGCGAGCTTGAGAAACTGGCGGCGTATTACGAAGCGAAATTGAAAGCCGCATAGAACCCTTACCTCCCCGTGGGGGGAGGTAAGGTTCAATCCTCGTCGTGATCGGGCAGCAATATCTCCCGCACGCCCTTGTGGTTGGGCTTCGAGAGCACGCTTTCCTGTTCCATGCGCTCGATGATGCGGGCGGCGCGATTGTAGCCGATCTGCAGGCGGCGCTGGATATAGCTTGTGGTGCCCTTGCGTTCGCGCGCGACGATGGCGAGCGCGCGGTCGTAAAGATCGTCGCCCGAGTCGCCGTTGCCGCCGCTGTTGCCGTAGAGCGCGTAAGGATCGTCGCTCTCCTCATCCGGTTCTTCGGTGACGGCTTCGAGATATTCGGGCGCGCCCTGCGTCTTGAGGAATTTCACCACGTCTTCCACTTCGTGATCGCTCACGAAGGGCCCGTGAATGCGGCGGATACGGCCGCCGGCCATCATGTGCAGCATGTCGCCCTGGCCGAGCAATTGTTCGGCGCCCTGTTCGCCAAGGATGGTGCGGCTGTCGATCTTGCTCGTCACCTGGAACGAGATGCGGGTGGGGAAGTTCGCCTTGATCGTGCCGGTGATCACATCCACCGATGGGCGCTGGGTGGCTGCGATCAGATGAATGCCCGCCGCGCGCGCCATCTGCGCGAGGCGCTGGACCGCACCTTCGATTTCCTTGCCGGATACCATCATCAGGTCGGCCACTTCGTCGACCACCACCACGATGAACGACATCGGTTCCATGTCGAGCGTTTCGTCTTCGTACATCGGCTTGCCGGTTTCGCGGTCGAAGCCCGTCTGCACGGTGCGCTTTAGGCTTTCGCCTTTTTCTTTCGCCTTCTTCACGCGCTCGTTGAACGCTTCGATACCGCGCACGCCGAGCTTGGACATCTTGCGATAGCGGTCTTCCATCTCGCGCACCGCCCATTTGAGCGCGACGATGGCCTTCTTCGGATCGGTGACGACGGGCGCGAGCAGATGCGGAATGCCGTCATAGACGGAAAGTTCGAGCATCTTCGGATCGATCATGATCAGGCGGCAATGCTCCGGCGACATGCGATAAAGCAGCGACAGGATCATCGTGTTGAGGCCGACAGACTTGCCCGAACCGGTGGTGCCCGCGATCAGCAAGATGGGGCATCTTGGCGAGATCGGCCATCACCGGCTCGCCGCCGATGGTCTTGCCGAGTGCGAGCGTGAGCGGCGCGCGCGCCTTTTCGAAATCGTTGCTCGCCAGAAGTTCGCGCAGGTAAACGGTTTCGCGCGTGTGGTTGGGAAATTCGATACCGATGACGTTACGCCCCGGTATCACCGCGATACGCGCGGCCACCGCCGACATCGAGCGCGCCACGTCGTCTGCCAGCGAGATCACGCGGGAGGATTTCACGCCGGCTGCGGGCTCGAATTCATAAAGCGTCACAACGGGTCCGGGGCGCACCGCATTGATGCGGCCGCGCACGCCGAAATCGACCAGCACGGCTTTCCAGCATGCGGGCGTTTTCTTCCAGCGCATCGTCGGAAAGCGTGTTCTGGTCGCTCACATGCACGGGCTCGGTCAGAAGGCCGAGCGAGGGCAGTTCATATTCGTCGCTGCAAAGATTGAGCGCAGGCTGGTGGGCGCGCTTGGCGGTTTGCGGCGGAGTTTTGCGTTCCTCGCGCTTGACGCGGATCGAACGTTCGCGCGCGCTGGGTTTTTCGCGCAGGTCGAATTCGTCTTCGTCCTCCGCGTCTTCCTCTTCCTCGTCGTCCTCGTCTTCTTCCTGATCGTCTTCGTCGTCGCCGTCATCGCCGAAACTGGGCTCGATCTGTTCGCCCATTTCCTTGCGGCCGAATTTGGGAACGAAGCCGGTGGGCAGGCGCAAATTGCGCGCATGTCCGCCCGCGAAAACGAGAAACGCCGGGACATTCATCATCCCATGCGCCAGCGGCATGAACCGCAAACCCGTGGCAAGGAACGCAAGCGGCAAACCGATGGCGAGCAGAACAAGCGGCACCACGGTTGCAAGCCAGCTCATATCCCAGCTTGTCGCCATCAGGCGCGAAAGCTGTGCCGCGCCCAGTCCGATCAATCCACCCGCGCCCGCAGGCAAAGACGAAACGGTCGGCATCACGCCGAGGCCCGCGGCCAGCAGCAAGGTGCCGAACGGCCAGGCGAGTGCGCGCCACAGCGTGTAGGGCATGATGCGGCCCATCGCGGTGCGCGCGCCCCAGATCGCGGGGGCCGCGAGAAAGGCGAGTGCCGCGAGCCCGAACAATTGCAGAAGAAGATCGGCCTCGATCGCGCCATAGCGGCCGAGCAGATTGCTTGCCTCGCGCGCGGTCGCGTTGTCGAAACTCGGGTCGGCGGAATTGTAGCTTGCAAGCGCGATGATGCCGGTGATGGCGAAAAGAAAGAGCGCCGCGCCCGCGCTGCGGATCATGGCTGTGCGCAGCGCGCGCATCACGGTGAGGCGGGCTTCGGCCATCGCATCGGCAAATGCCATCTTGCGGGCGCGGGGCTGATAAACGCCCATGGATCGGCTGCGGCTCATAGGCTCCCGCTCAAAGTTTCGGCCACTCTCTCGAGTGCGGCCTCAATGGTTACCAAATCGCTAACGAGCGCCACCCGGAGGTAGCGGAACCCAGGGTTTGACTGGGTTTTTCCGGGAACGGTCTCGCGGCCCATATAGGCGCCGGGCAGGGTGCGGATGCCCGCCTCGCGCCACAGCTTGAGGGCCGCGTCTTCCCCATTGCCCACATCGAGCCAGAGGAAGAACCCGCCCTGCGGCATCCGAAATCCGGTGCGGTTGCCGAGAATGCGCCTGGCCACGTCAAACCGCGCGGCATAGGTCGCGCGGTTGGCGATCGACATGATCCTCGTCGCGCCAGGCTGCCGCCGATGCCGCGAGCAAGGGCGTCGGCACTTGCGGGCCCGCCGTGTTGCGCAGGTAGCGAAACTTTTTCATCAGCCCGGAATCGCCCGCCACGATGCCCGAACGCAGGCCCGGAAGGCCGGAGCGTTTCGAGAGCGAATGGAAGGTGAGCAGGCGATTGAAATTGCCGCTCTGCTGGAAGCGCGTGTCGAGCGCGGTGGTTGGCGGGTGATCGAAATAGATGTCGGCGTAGCACTCGTCCGCGAACACGGTGAAATCATATCTGTCCGCAAGCGCGAACAATGTCTGCCAATAATCGGCACTTGCGCATGCGCCTTCGGGATTGGAGGGCGAACAGAAATACGCGGCCACCGTGCGTTCCAGCACATCTTTCGGAAGGCCCGCGAAATCGGGAAGAAATCCCGTCTGTTCGGTTGCGGGCACGAATACCGCTTCGCGCGCCAGCGGCGAGTGCTGCCGCCGCATAGCATTGGTAGAACGGATTGGGGATCAGGATGACGGGCCGCCCGCCCGCCTTCTTTTCCGGCGTCAGGATTTGCGGCGCGAGGAACAATCCTTCGCGGGTGCCGTTGAGCGGCAGCAGATGAATGCTCGGGATCGATTGCTTCGGCGGGAAGATGGAACCGGCGGCGCAGCCAGCCCGCCGCCGCCTCACGCCAGTCCGCCGTGCCGTTGACCGGGCGGATATTGCCCAAAGCCGCTCGCGGATTTCGCAATCGCCTCGGCCACGAAAGCGGGCGGCACGCTTTGCGGATCGCCCACCGCCAGGCTCACCGGCGGCTTGCCCGGCTTGTGCGCGTCCAGAAGGGTTGCCAACTGCGCGAAGGAAGATGGCGGCAGTTCGGCTAATCGTCCGGGCAGCACGCGGTACTCGTCTCAAATCTCGGCGCTCGAATCGTAGCACAAAAACAAAAGGGGCGCCCCGCGAGGAGCGCCCCAGTTGCCGGGAGAAACCCGAAGCCTTTTTAGCCGTGCACGGTTTCGCCGTGGAGGTTGATGTCGAGACCCTCGACTTCGACTTCCTTGGAGACGCGCAGGCCGATCACCAGATCGATCACCTTGAGGATGATGAAGGTGACGATGCCGCAGTAAACGAAGGTCGCGGCCACATCGTAGAACTGGATCACCATCTGATGGGCGTTGCCGTCGATCAGCCAGCCCTTGCCGACGCTGTTGATCGCGTTGGAGGCGAACATGCCGGTCATGATCGCGCCCAGCGCACCGCCCACGCCATGCACGCCCCAGGCGTCGAGCAAGTCGTCGTAGCCGAACAGCTTCTTCATGTGCACCGCCGAGATGTAGCAGACCATGCCCGCCGCGATGCCGATGATGAGCGCGCCCATCGGATCGACGAAGCCCGAAGCCGGCGTGATCGCCACAAGACCCGCCACCGCGCCGGAGATCATGCCAAGCACCGAAGGCTTCTTGGCGATGATCCATTCGGCGACCATCCAGCCCAGCGAAGCCGCAGCGGTCGCGATCTGGGTGGCTGCCGCCGCCATGCCGGCATTGAAGCCGGAGGTGACGGCGGAACCGGCGTTGAAGCCGAACCAGCCGACCCACAGAAGGCGAGGCGCCGATGACGCGAGAGCACGAGGTTGTGCGGCGCCATGTTCTCGGTGCCGTAGCCCTATGCGCGTGCCCAGCACGAGGCAGGTGACGAGCGCCGCGGTACCGGCGTTCAGATGCACGACCGTGCCGCCGGCATAGTCGAGCGCGCCCATCGTGCCCAGCCAGCCGCCGCCCCACACCCAATGGGCGATCGGGCAATAGACGAAGATCAGCCACAGCGCCCATGAACCACATGAAGGCCGAGAACTTCATGCGGTCGGCCAGCGCGCCGGCGATCAGCGCGGGCGTGATGATCGCGAAGGTCATCTGGAAGAACATGTAGACCGATTCGGGAATCGTGCCGGCCAGCGCGTTGACACGCGTTCAGGCCCATCGGCGCGAGGAACAGATAGTTGAAGCCGCCGATGAACTGGTTGGTGCCGGCATCGGATTGGTGCGTGAAGGCGATGCGAATAGCCGATGATCATCCACAGCACGGTGATGAGGCAGGTGGCGCCGAAGCTTTGCGCCAGCGTCGCCAGCACGTTCTTCTTGCGCACCATGCCGCCATAGAACAGGCCCAGGCCCGGAATGGTCATCATCAGCACCAGCGCGCTGGAGGTGAGCATCCAGGCGGTGTCGCCGCGTTCAGCGGATCCTTGGGCGCGGCAGCCGCAAACGCGGACCCCGCGCTCAAGGCGAGCGCGCCTGCTGTTGCCGAGCGCCCCCAGCCCCAATTTTTTCAACCCAGTCGATTTTCATTTTTGAATCCCCTTCTATGCGATGTGGTTTTTGACGCGCGCTTAGAGCGCGTCGCCGTCGGTTTCGCCGGTGCGGATGCGCACGACCTGATCGAGCGGCGTGACGAAGATCTTTCCGTCGCCGATCTGGCCGGTCTTGGCCTTGGCGATGATCGCGTCGATCACCGCCTTGCGCATCTCGCTCTTCACCGCCACTTCGATTTTGAGCTTGGGCAGGAAGCTCACGGCGTATTCCGCGCCGCGATAGATTTCCGTATGCCCCTTCTGCCGCCCGTAGCCTTTGACTTCCGTCACCGTCATGCCCTGGACGCCCAGCGCGGAGAGCGGCTCCCGCACTTCGTCGAGCTTGAAGGGTTTGATGATCGCCGTGATGAGCTTCATCTGCTGTCCTTCCGTTTGATGCCCGCGCCGGCGAACGCCCGGGGCCTTAACGCTTCATCAAGAACCGTGCCGCAGTGCAGCGAGACGATAAGGTATTGAAAAATAATAGAATTGTTTCGGCTGGGATTTCGCGGCGGCCTTTATCGCCACATTATTAGGCAATTTCGATTTGCCTGCCTATTTTTTGACGCATACTTGCGCGCGGCGCGCGGCAGGAGATAGGCTGAGCCCATGAACGCAGCGCGAAACCGATGTGATCGTGGGCGGCGGGGGCATGGTCGGCCTTACGCTGGCTCTGGCGCTGGCGCAGGGCGGAATGAAGGTGGCGGTGGCCGACGCCGCGCCGGCCGCGGCGCTGCGATGCCAAATTCGACGGCCGGGTGAGCGCGCTCGCCTATGCCTGGGTGCGGATGTATCAGGCGCTCGGCGTGTGGGAGCGATCTGGATGCCCATGCCCAACCCATCAACGACATCCTGGTCACCGACGGCAAGCTCGACCGCGCGGCCTCGCCCTTCTCGCTGCATTTCGATCATCGCGAGATCGGCGAGCCGCTGGGCCGCATCGTCGAGAACCGCCATATCCGCGCCGCCTCTACAAAGCAGCGCGACGCAAGCCCGAACATCGACGCTGATCTCGCCCGCCGCGATGACGGCGCTCGAGCACGAAGGCGGCGGCGATCGTCGCGCGGTTGTCGAATGGCGAAAGCGTGCGCGCGCGCTGGCGGTTGCCGCCGATGGCCGCGACTTCGCGATGCGCGAGGCGCAGGGCATCAATGTCGATCGGCTGGTCCTATCCGCAGACCGGCATCGTCGCGACTGTTGAACATGAGACGCCCGCACAATGGCGTGGCCTATGAACATTTCCTCCCTCCGGTCCGTTTGCGATATTGCCGATGACGGGCAATCGGTCTTCGCTGGTGTGGACGGAAAGCGAAACCATCGCGCCGAAGATTCTGAAACTCGACGAGATCGGAATTCGAGGCCGAACTTTCGCGCCGCTTCGGCGCACATCTGGGCGCCACGAAAGCGGCGGGCCCGCGCTGGTCCTATCCGCTGAAATTCCATCTGGCGCGCAGCTTTGTGCGCCCGCGCTTTGCACTTGCGGGCGATTGCGCCCATGGCATTCATCCCATCGCGGGCCAGGGCCTCAATCTCGGGCTGAAGGATGCGGCGGCCCTGGCCGAAAGCGTGCTCGATGCGGCGCGGCTGGGCCTGATATCGGCGCGCTCGATGTTCTGAAACGCTATGAGCGCTGGCGCCGTTTCGATTCCTTCATGCTGGCGGCGGCGACCGATGGGCTGAACCGCCTGTTCTCCAACGACATCGCGCCGCTGCGCGCGTGCGCGATCTGGGGCTTGGCATCGTCGATCAGATCGGCCCGTTGCGCCGCTTTTCATGCGCCACGCGGGCGGCGAGCTCGGCAAGCTGCCGCGATTGCTCAAAGGCGAGGCGGCTTAGAGTTTTTCCTTCGAAAGAAACATCACCATGCCGTCATCCCCCGGACGAGCCGGGGATGACGGGTGTGGGGAGTTATTCCGCGCCCCAGTTTGCCGTTGCCGCGCGCGGCCAGCGCCTTGGGCAATTCGGCATAGAAGCCGCGCGCGATCTGGCCCACGGCTTCGGCGCGCGCCTTTTCCGCTTCGCTGCGCGTGGCGAATGTTTCGCCCTGGAAGACATAGCGCGTCAGAGCCATTGCGGTGCGTGGATCGATCGTCTCGATTTCGCCGATCTCTTCCACCTGTTCGTCGGCCAGTTTCATCGTGTGGCGGAAATGGGCCGTGGGATCGCTGCGTTCCTGCATCTGCTCGATCTGGCGTTCGGCATTTCGCCTGTCGAAGCGGCGCAGCACATCGAGGATGCGTTCGCGATAGCCGAAGACCAGCATCAGCAGCAGAATGAACCCGGCCATGGCGAAAAGATCGCGCATCAGTCTATATCGGCTGTCGGCATTTCGATTTTGTGTCCGTGGCTTAGATATTCCGCGCTCTGCATTTCCGCCAGCCGCGAGGCGGTGCGGCGGAAGGCTTCGGCGCCGTCACCATCGGTATAGAGGCTTTCCGGCGGGGCCGCCGCCGAACAGATGAGTTTCACACCCTCGTCATAAAGCGTGTCGATCAGAAGCACGAAGCGGCGCGCTTCGTTGCGCATCTCTCGACCCCATGACGGGAATATTGTCGATCAGCACGGTGCGAAAGGCATGCGCGATGGCAAGATAATCTGCAGCGCCAAGGGCCGCGCGGCACAGATCGTCGAACGAAAAGCGCGCCACGCCGCGGGCGGCTTGCGGCACCACGAGCTTGCGGCCCAGAACGGTCAGTTCCATCTGCTCGCCGCGGTCTTCATCGGTCAGCTTGCGCCAGTCTTCATCCATCGCGCGGTCGGCATCGGGCCCCAGCGGCGTGAGATAGACCTTCATCCCCGCCATGCGTTGCAGGCGATAATCGATGGCGCCATCCAGATTGATCACATCGAGCTTCTGCTGGATCAGCGCGATGAAGGGCAGGAAAAGCTGGCGGTTGAGGCCGCCTTCATAAAGCTTCTCCGGCGGAATGTTCGACGTGGCCACGATCACCACGCCCAGCGCAAACAGATGTTCGAACAGGCGGCCCAGGATCATCGCATCGGCAATGTCGGTGACCTGAAATTCATCGAAGCAAAGAAGCCGGGCTTCATTGGCGATGATGCGCGCCACCGGCACGATGGGATCGTCGCTCTCCCCCTTCTGGCGCTCGGCGTGGATGCGCGCATGGGTCTCAACCATGAAGGCGTTGAAATGCACCCGCGTTTTGGCTGGGCACGCGCGCGATTTCGAAAAACAAATCCATCAGCATGGATTTGCCGCGCCCCACATCGCCCCAGATATAGAGGCCGCGTGGCGTCTGGCGTTTCCCGAACAGCGACCAGCCGGTGCCTGTTTTGAGCGCGCGCGCCAGCGCATCGAGTTTCTGGGCGGCCGCAAGTTGTTCGGCGTCCGGCTTCAAGGACTTTGCCGAAACAAGCGCGCGGTAACGCTCCAGAAGCGCCATCAGAGATTGCGCGGCAGAAGCGCCCAGTAATCGAAATCGAGGATCACGTTTTCGGCGTAACCGCCCTTGTCGTCCTTGTCGGGAAATTCGCCGCAAGGAAGATTCTTGGTCGCGACCAGGCGCAGGCGAAGCGCGCCCACATCGCGGCGATGCGGGATTTCCGCCCTGTCGAGCACCTCGCTCCACGCAAAAACCGTGTCGCCCGAAAACAGCGGCGCCACATGGCGGCCCGCATTGATCGCGGCAATCGAAACCGCATTGGCAAGCCCGTTGAACGAAAGCGCGCGCGCCAGCGAAATCACATGGCCGCCATAGATCAGCCGCTTGCCGAAGCGGCCCTTGCTTTCGGTGAACTGGTTGAAATGCACCTTCGCGGTGTTCTGGTAGAGCCGCGTCGCCAGCATATGTTCGGCTTCTTCCACCGTCATGCCGTCCACATGGTCGATCTTTTCGCCGGGCTCATAATCGTCCCAGCGATGGTGGCTTCCCGAAAGCTGGGTGTTGAACAGCGTGGCGTAATCGGTGTGGGGGGCCGCGTGCAGATCGCCTGCCGCAACGCTATCGGCGAGCTTGGGCACCAGCGTTTCGGTGGGGGCTTCCGGATCGCGCTTTCGCACCATCACCCAGCGCACATAGCTGAGCACCATTTCGTCTTTCTCGTTGAGCCCGCGCGTGCGGACATAAACCACGCCCGTCTGCTTGTTGGAATTCTCCTTGAGCCCGATCACTTCGGAAACCGCAGTCAGCGTTTCGCCCGGATAGACGGGCTTCAGGAAGCGTCCCTCCGCGTAACCCAGATTGGCCACCGCATTGAGCGAAATATCCGGCACCGATTTGCCGAACACGGTATGGAACACCAGAAGATCGTCGATCGGGCTCTTGTGGAAGCCCAGGTGATTGGCGAACGCATCGCCCGATTGCAGCGCGAAACGCGAACCATAGAGCGCAGTATAAAGCGCGCGGTCGCCTTCGGTCAGCGTGCGCGGTGTTGCATGATGCAGCGTCTGGCCGAGCTTGAAATCCTCGAAGAAGTTTCCCGAATTCGTTTTCATCTTGCCGCCTATCCCCTTTTGTCATCCCGGACGGCCCTCTTCGGGCCGATCCGGGACCTATCTGCGAACCAGTCCTGGGTAGAGATCGACCCAACGCGGATTGTCCTCTTCGATCAGGCTTATCTTCCAGTCCCGCCGCCAGCGCTTCAATCGCTTCTCGCGCGCAATCGCTTCGCGAATATCGCCGTGCCGTTCATGCCAGACAAGCATCTTGATGCCATATTTCGTGGTGAATCCCGCAATGACACCTTCGCGATGCTCCCAGACCCGCCGGATCAGATCGTTGGTCACGCCAGTGTAAAGTGTTCCATAAGGCTTGCTTGCGAGCATGTAGACGAAATAGGTCCGTTCCTGCATTCAATCCGTCAATGTTCAAAAAACATTGTCATCCCGGCCGAGCGTAGCGAGAGCCGGGACCCATGGAGCCGCCGCACGATAGGTCCCGGCTCGGCGCGATGCTGGCGCATCGCTTGGCCGGGATGACAATTCGGCGGTTTCCTACGAAAGGCAATTTACTCAAGAACCCAGCTCCGCGATCGCATCGGAAAGGGCCACCGTCTGGCGCGCGATTTCGGCATGGAGCAGTTCGACCATGCGGCCATCCACCTTGATCGCGCCCTTGCCCTTGTTCTCCGGCAATTCGAATGCGGCCAGCACCTTGCGCGCGGCCTCGATTTCGGCCGCCGATGGCGCGAAGATTTCGTTGCAGGTTTCGACCTGGCTCGGGTGGATCAGTGTCTTGCCGTCAAAGCCGAAGGCGCGGCCCTGCCGGCAGATATCGGCAAAGCCGTCCGTGTTCTGGATGTCGTTGTAAACGCCGTCGATCACGGCAAGTCCGTTGGCCCGGCCCGCCAGTACCGAAAGGCCCAGTGCCGCGGAAAGATTCAAACGGTCCTGCGTGTGCGAACCGCGCACTTCCTTGATGAGATCGTTGGTGCCCATCACAAAGCAGGAAAGCCTGCCGCCGGCAGCCGCGACGGCTGCGATGTTGAGGATCGCAAGCGGTGTCTCCACCATCGCCCAGACGCGCACTTTGCTCGCATGGCCGATCTTCGCATCGATCGCGTGCAATTCCTCGGGCCGCGAAATCTTCGGCACCAGAATGGCGTCGGGTCCGGCTTCCACCGCCGCCTTCAGATCGTCTTCACCCCACGGCGTCGCGAGTCCGTTGATGCGGATGATGATCTCGCGCTTGCCGAAGCCGCGCGCCTTCACCGCATCGGCCACCTGCTGGCGCGCCACATCCTTCGCATCGGGGGCGACCGCATCTTCCAGGTCGAGGATCAGCGCATCGGCGGGCAAGCGTCTGCGCCTTTTCGAGCGCGCGCGCGTTCGATCCCGGCATGTAGAGCACGCTGCGGCGCGGGCGGATGGCGGTCATGGAAATCCCCTTTGAAAACGGGCCGGAGAGTAGCGGGCGGGCCGCGCCTTCGCCAAGCGGCACAATGTCAGGTTTTTGCGGCGTATCTGGCGCGAACCGCGGCCCGATAGGCCTCCACATCGGGCCGCGCCCGCAACCACCCGGCCCAGCGCGCCATCACCTTGGCCATGCGTTGCAGGCTCAAGCCCCAATTGCGCATGGGCCACGCCGCCGTTCACGCTCTCATGATATTCGCGCGATCAGCCCATCCTTCAGCACGAAGCGGCTCATGCCATCGATCACGATCTCGCGGCCCTGATAGGCGGGCACTTTGGAAACGAAGGTCGAAAGCGAATGGGCATAGCCGATGTCGCCGTTCACGACGGGATCGTAAAACGTCCAGTCATATTCCGCCGCATCGCGATGAAACAGATTCTCCAGCATGTCCGCGATGGAGGCGCGGCCTTTGTGCGGGCCGTAGATGTAATCGAAATAGGTGCCGTCCGGCGTGAAGCATTCGGAGAGTGCCGCGCCATCGCCCGCGGTTGCGGCGGCCGAGAAGCGTTCGACCAATTTGGCAAAGGCTTCCGGCGTCATGCCGCGTCGTCGAGGCTGATCGAAAGCCGCTTGCCGAGCGCGCTCGCCGCCTTATTCATGGTCAGCAGCGTCACCGAATTGTTCTCGGGGTCTAGCAGCCGGTCCAGCGCCGCCCGGCTCGTCTTCATGCGCTTGGCCATCACGGCCTTTGACACTTTCTGCTTGCGCATGATCTCGGAAAGTTGCCACGCGATGACCTTCTTCATCGCATGTGCGTGCGTTTCTTCGAGGATGCCTGCCTCGGCAAGGAAACTTTCGAACGTGCTCCCTTCGCGGGGATTTTTCTTGCGTGTCATCCATTTTTCTCCCAATCGCGTTGAGCGGGTTCTGGCCAGATCGATCTCGCATTTTGGCGTGGCTTGGCTTTTCTTGATGAAGGCGTGCAGCACAATTACTCTGTCATCCGAAGGCAGGAAGAAAATGCGGGCGATCCTGTCCTTCAGGACGCACCTGAGTTCATAGAGCCCTTTGCCCATCGGGCGGCACAGCGGCAATCCGATGGGCCAGCCGAATTCAATCGTCTGCAAATCTTCGCCGATCCGTTTTCGAGCGTCGTCATCCAGCGACCATAGCCATTCTCGTACAGGCTCGCTGCCTCGAGGTGTCCGATAGAACACAGCGATAAGGCGCTTTTGCACGATCATGCGTGGACGTACCAAATATGGTACGTCCGGTCAAGCAGCCTTTTTAAGCATCTTCCGGTTGATCAGGCATTCGGCGATCTGCACGGCGTTCAGTGCCGCACCCTTGCGCAGATTGTCCGAGACGATCCACATCACAAGCCCGTTCTCCACCGTGGGATCCTTGCGGATGCGGCTCACGAAGGTTGCGTCTTCGCCCGCGCATTCCACCGGCGTCGCGTAGCCGCCATCCTCGCGCTTGTCGACGACGAGCACGCCCGGCGCCTCGCGCAGGATGTTGCGCGCGTCCGAAGCGGTGAGCGGCTTTTCGAATTCGATGTTCACGCTTTCCGAATGGCCCACGAACACCGGCACGCGCACGCAGGTCGCCACAAGCTGGATGGACTGATCGAGGATCTTCTGCGTCTCGACCATCATCTTCCATTCTTCCTTCGTGAAGCCGGAATCGATGAACACGTCGATATGCGGGATCACGTTGAATGCGATCTGCTTGGTGAACTTTCCCTGTTCGATGGGATCGGCGACGAACACCGCGCGCGTCTGGGTGAACAGTTCGTCCATCCCTTCCTTGCCCGCGCCCGAAACCGATTGATAGGTCGAAACCACCACGCGCTTGATGGTCGCCACATCGTGCAGCGGCTTCAGCGCGACGACGAGTTGCGCGGTCGAGCAGTTGGGATTGGCGATGATGCCTTTCTTGATCTGGTCGAGTGCTGCCACATTCACTTCCGGCACCACCAGCGGCACGTCGCGGTCCATGCGCCAGGCGCTCGAATTGTCGATCACGATGGCGCCCTGGGCCGCGATCTTCGGCGACCATTCCTTGGAAATGGTGCCGCCCGCGCTCATCAGGCAGATGTCGGTACCCGTGAAGTCGTAATAGTCGAGCGCCTTGACCTTCAGCGTCTTGTCGCCGAACGAGACTTCCGTGCCGATGGAGCGCGTCGAGGCCAGCGCCACGACTTCGCTTGCGGGAAACTGGCGTTCGGCCAGCACGTTCAGCATCTCCCGGCCCACATTGCCGGTCGCACCGACGACGGCGACTTTGTACGACATAATCTTTCTCCAGCCCGGCTCCATGCCGGGGCGCGGACACATACTGTATGCGGACCCTTGAGAAAAGTGCGCTTTGGCCCCCATTCCGTCATGGCGGCCCCCTCGGGGGAGCCCCTATCAGGGAGGCCAGGACATGATGAGGTGGAAACCCTTGCCGTCCATGGCGCCCGCGAACTGGGCGATGGGAAAATCGTCGCTCCGGGCGCGGAAAAGATAGGCACGGCCCTCGCGGATGGTCACGCCGGTGCTGCCCAGCCGGACTTCGGCGCCGCTTTCGTGGCGGCCGATATCGTGGTTGCGGTCAAGCTGGCGCAGCATGGACATGGAACGGCCGGGCGCCTGAAGGGCGAGATACCGCTGGTCCTGCCAGCCCATCGCCTGATCCGCCTGGCAATGGGCCGTGCCGGGAACGCCGGCGAAGGCGGTGGCGAAGAGAAGCGGCAATGCCCGGTGCGCGCGCATGGCGTGCGGCCTTTAGACGAACATAACGTCAACGCTCTGCCTTGCCGCTTCGTTGCGCAAATCACGTTCGCCGACATGTTTAATTTCGGCGGCGTTCAGCCATCCAGCTCTGGGTAATGGCGGAAAATGCCTTCGCGGGTAAACGGGATGCGGCGTTCGGATTTCAGGTAGATCGCGATATTGGGCCGTGCCGCCACGCGATCGCGCAGCTGCATCAGCGCCGGCAATTTCTTTTCGAGCTTTCGGGTTCGTTCGGGATAGGCATACGTCCCTGTATCGTCGGCCAATAGTGGAGTTCGTAGGTCATCGGAAGGAAATGCGCGAAGGCTGCGGGCGATCCTAAGCGACCACGCCCTTTTTGCGCAGTGCTTCGAGCGCGCCCGCATCCAGCCCCAGCATATTGCGCAACACATCATCGGTGTGTTCGCCCAGAAGCGGCGGCGGCAGGCGATAATCCGGCGGTGTCTTTGAGAGTTTCAGCGGGCTGGCGACGAGATCGAGCGGGCCGGTTGCGTGCGCCATCGAAATGGTGAGGCCGCGCGCGATGGCCTGCGGATCGGCGAACACCTGATCCACCCGGTTGATGGGCCCGCAGGGAACGTTGGCCGCTTCCAGCAGCGTGATCCATTCGTTCGTTGTCCGCGCGGCGAAGATCGGTTTCATCAGAGTGATGAGCGCATCGCGATGGGCCACGCGATCCGCATTGGTCTTGAAGCGCGCATCCTCCGCCAGATGATCCGCTCCTGCCGCTTTCGCAAAGCGCCGGAACTGCGCATCGTTCGCCACCGCCAGGATGATGAAACCATCCGCCGTCGCGAACACCTGATAGGGCACGATGTTGGGATGCGCGTTGCCCAGCCGCGTCGGCACCATATTGCCCGCGAGATAATTCGAGGCCTGGTTCGCAAGTGCCGCCGCCTGGCAATCGAACAGCGCCATGTCGATTTCCTGGCCCTCGCCTGTCTGGCCCTGATGCACGATGGCGGCGAGGATCGCGATGGTGGTGTAGAGCCCCGTCAGCAGATCGGAGACCGCCACTCCCACCTTCATCGGTTCGGCGCCGGGCGTGCCGTCGGGCTGGCCGGTGATGCTCATCAGGCCCGCCATGCCCTGCACGAGATAATCGTAGCCCGCTTTGTCCTTGTACGGACCATCGTGGCCGAAGCCGGTGAGCGAGCAATAGATCAGCGCGGGATTTTCGGCCGAGAGGCTTTGGTAATCGAGGCCGTATTTCGCAAGGCTTGCCGGTCTTGAAATTCTCCACCACCACATGGGCGCGCCGCGCCAGCCGCTTCACCAATGCCGCACCTTCGGGGTGCGGCAAGATCGATCGCCACCGATTTCTTGTTGCGGTTGGCGGAAAGGAAATAGGCCGCGTCGGCCTTGGCGCCGTCCGGCGCTGTCAGGAAGGGCGGGCCGAAATGTCGCGTCTCGTCGCCTTCGCCGGGCTTTTCGATCTTGATGATCTCGGCCCCCAGATCGCCAAGAATCTGCGTGGCCCAAGGCCCTGCGAGCACACGGGAGAGGTCCAGCACGCGAATATGCGAAAGCGCACCCATCTCGATTCCCCAAGGTTCCAAAGGTTCCGCGAGCGGCGGGTCTCGCAGTCGCCGCCGCCCATGCTATGCTTGTCGGGCGTAGCATATATAACGGGCTGACGAATGGGACGGACGTTCAGGACGGGCGCCCGCGCGCTCGCATGGGTGCTTGCGGGAAGCCAGGCGATGTATGCCGGTCAGGCTTTTGCCGCACCGCGCTGCGCCAAGGACAACGAAGTCACCGCCATCCAGGCAAGCGCCATCCAGCAGCAATTGATGGTGGCGGCGCTGACCTGCCACGCCATCGAGAATTTCAACGCTTTCCAGACAGGTTTCGGCACCGAGCTTCGCCGCTCCGATGGCGACCTGATGAAGATGTTCAAGCGCTTCTACGGCGCGCGCAACGGCGAGAAGGAATATCACGCGTTCAAGACGCGGCTCGCCAACGATTCCTCGATGCGCAGCATTCACGACAATCAGGGCTATTGCGCCGCCGCCCAGATCGTGTTCGCCGCCGCGCTGATGCCGCAGAAGCCCACGCTTACGATGTTCGTGTCGGGCGTGCAGGTACAGGAATCGAGCCCGTTCGATTCCTGCAATATCCGCGTCGCGATGGGCCTTAAAGGCGCGGGCCCCGTGCCGGATATCGTGCCCACGCCCAAGCCCGTGGAGTTTGGCGGCACGGCCCTCCAGGGTGGCGACGGCGACCAGAGCCCGATCTGGAAAAAGCCCGAAGGCACGGCGCAAGTGACCTATCCGGGGAATTAGAGCCCCCACAGGCGCTATTGCTGCGCAAGGCTTGATGCGCCCGCGCCATTCTTAAATCGAAATACTCTCATGGCGTCATCCCCCGGCTTGTCCGGGGGATCTAATTTTCTTCTCTCGCAAAAACAAAACGGGTCGCCCGCATGAAGCGGGCGATGACGACATGGGGCAATTCGAAATGGAGCGTCGCTGCTCCGGGCAGGCAATGTAACCCAAATGCACAAACGAAAAGGGCGGGCCTCGCGGCCCGCCCTTTAGCTTTTTCGGCGTTAGCCGGGCTTAGTTGCCCGAGCCATCGCCCAGTTCGATGACCGCGCGCCGGTTCTGCGGCTCGCGGACGCCCGGGCCGGTCGGCACGAGCGGATCGTCGAAGGACTTGCCGGACGTGGCGATCGACGCGCCGTCCATGCCCTGGCTGACCATCGCGCTCTTCACCGAATCCGAACGGCGCTCGGAGAGGCCCTGGTTGTAGCGGTGCGAACCGACCGTATCGGTATGGCCCGTGATCACCACCTTCACGATGTTGTTGGCTTTTGCCGTCTTCACCGCTTCGGAAACAACCTGCTGCGCTTCCGTCGTCAGGTCCGACTTGTCGAAGTCGAAGAAGACGATGAACGTCTTGACCGGCGGCGGAGGAGGCGGCGGCGGAGGCGGAGGAGGCGGCGGCGGGGGAGGCGGCGGCGGAGGAGGCGGAGGCGCTTCCTGTCCGATATAGAACCGTACGCCGGCCATGATGATGTGTTCGTTCAGGTTCGAGACATGCACATCGGCATCGAAATCGTTGCCGTAGCTCGCATCCACATTCGCCTGACGGAAGCGATATTCGGCGAACAGATCCCACTGGTCGGCAACCTGCCACGACAGACCGCCGATGGCTTGCCACATGAAGCCCGTGTGGTCGCCCTTCGCGAGATTCGAAGCCCGAAGATGTTTCGCGAACGTCGGAACGCACGCTGCCCACGCCGATACCGGCGCCGAGCGACAGGTCGAGAGAATGGGTCAGCGGAACGTCGTAGATCGCATTGACCATTGCCGAGCGGACCGACGCCGAACCGCGTACACGCCGAACCGTCGAGGCCAACTTCGTCGAACGCTTCAGTGAAGGTATCGCCCTTGATGCCATGCGAGTCGTAGCTCAGTTCGCCTTCGATGCGGATCGGAATGGAATCGAGCTTGTAGCCGACGCCACCAGCAACGACTGCGCTGTTGTTGAAGGGCACGGCACCTTCGATGCCATCAACCTTGACCTTCACATCCTGGAGTTGGTCCCAGCCTGCACCGAGGGTGAAGTACCAGCCTGTCTCGGTGCCGGCGGAAGCCGGGGCTCGAGAGGGCAAGTGCTGCAACACCTGCCAAGGCGATCAAACGGAGTTTCATTTATTTTACCCTCGCTTTTAAGAAAATAGGCGGACAGAAATCCCCCGCCTTTGTCCGGACTGACGTGACATATAACGGCGAACGTGCCGAAAGTCTCCCTTGATTGTCCATGATGTCCCGCACTTTAGCGGAAAATCCAGCCGATTTAACCTAGGGCTGTGACCGGGTTGCAACATTCTCGGGCATCCGAAAAACAGGGTCGCCCCGTCCCGCCGTCAGCAGAAAAGCGTAGCGGCCCGGCAATATGTTGAGCCTTCGGTCGGGCGTCGGGCGGGGCGGCTTCGCAGGCCTTCAGAAGCCCTGCGCGCGGCGCAACATGAAATTGCCTCAGCCATCCCCGGAGCAGGCGGGCAACAGGCCCCGGCAGCCCGGTCAGGTCACCGAAATCCACCATGTGGACTAGGCCGTGTCGGCGCCAGCGCCCCGCACGCCGCGGAAAGAGCGCCCCGCCAATCCGGGATCATCGACAGGCTATAGGAAAATACGATGTGATCCAATGGCTTGTCGAGACCCAGCAGGCCGGGCGTCAGGTTTTCCGCATAGCCGTGGGCAAGCCCGACCCGTTCGGAAAACCCGGCCCGGGCAACAGAGGCTTGCGCCGATCTGAGCATCTCGGAAGAGGCATCGAGCCCAAAGAGTTTATTGCCGGGATATTGCCGGGCGATGGCCACCAGATTGCGTGCGGTCCCGCAGCCGATCTCAGCCAGGGTCTCTCCCGGCTTGAGGGCGAGTTCGCGGATCAGCCGGTCGCGGCCGAAGAGGTAATATTTCCGCGTGAGGTCATAGACGTATCGCTGATTGCGGTAGACCCGGTCCATCAGCGAGCCGTGGCCTGCTGATTCGGCGGCGGTCGGAGCGGCGTTCAGGCTGCACCCCGGCGGACATAGACGTGAAACCCGCCATAGATCGAGGAACGATCCCGGCCTGTGCCAGCCGCGGCTCTCCTCTTCAAGGTAGCGCCAGGGCGACAGCAGGCTTTCCGGCAGCTTTACGCGGCAGCGGCGACTCCACGCCCGCCGTGCGGAAGATCACGCGGGCATCGGTTTCGTGCGCGGTGCGGTCGATCTCCGCCCACAGCGCCGCCAATTGCCCTGGTGTCATCCAGTCCTGCGCGTCGAGCAGCACATAGCGGTGAAGCACGCGCGCATCCTGGCCTTTCAGGAAATCGGTGAGGGAGGCGTGATGGGTTTCGATCCTATCCGTCCGTGTACGGATGGACTCGTAAGTCTCCTTGCGCAGATAATCCGGCACGCCGCAGCGGTGCTCGATATCGTAGCCGCGGCCGAACGCCTGCCAGGCGAAATAATTTTCCCGGATCGGAAAATCGCAGGCAAGCCGTTCCACGCGTTCGCGCAGCACCGCGATGGGATTGCCGTTGGAGGAAGAAACGAGTTCGTCATATTGCGCGGGCGGAATGCCGAGCGCGTAAAGCGACAGCGGAGATTTCGAGAGCAACCGGATCGCCTTGTGATCGAACAGCGGCGCCACGATCCGCTCGAACGCCGCGCGCTGTTCGGCGAGCGTGCGCGAATCCAGTAAAGGCCCGAGCTTTTTTCCCTGCAGCCGCGCAAGCGTGTGCAGGATGCCGATGAAGCGGCCCAGGAGGCTGTAGCGGTAAAGATCGCGCGCGAACATGTCGATGCGCGGGCCTTTGAACGGCACATGCTTTTCCCAATGGCTTCGCGTTTCGGGATCGAGTTTTGACCGCAGCACATCGTCATAGAGTTTGCGATTGGCCGTGTCGTTGGCGGCGCCGAAGAACCGGAAGAACTCCTCGTGCGAGGAAAGGTTTGCCAATGCCGCGATCTTCAGGCGTGTCAGCGCGATGTGGTTGCGGTTGAGATCGACGGCAACGATCCTTGCCGGGTCTGCCGCCAGATAGTTGAGGATGTTGCAGCCGCCCGAGGCGATGGTGATGAGCCTGTGATGGGGCTGAAGTTCGAGGGCTTCGAGATCGACGGCGGGGTCTTCCCAGATCTGGTTATAGACAAAGCCCTGGAACATCAGCGTGAAAAGACGTTCCATCGCGCCGCGCCGCGTGGTGGCGGGGCGCTGGTGGGCGGCGCGGGCGAGAAGCAGATTTGCCATGAAGCTCCTGAAACCTTTCGCGTCGGGCGTTTCGACGGCGGCTTGCATCGGCAGGATGCAGCGTTTCGTCTTGCGCGCGTTGGAGCCTCGCTTTATGTGAGCAATATGACAGTTTCCACACCGACACCCATCGACGAAGTCCTCGGCCTGCTCGATCTGGAGCCCATCGAGGTCAATATTTTCCGCGGCGTTTCGCCCAAGGACCGGATGCAGCGCGTGTTCGGCGGGCAGGTGCTGGGGCAGGCGCTTGTCGCGGCCTATCGCACGGTGGAAGGCCGCGTTTGCCATTCGCTGCACGCTTATTTTCTGCGCGCGGGCGATCCCAAAGTGCCGATCCTCTACGAGGTGGATCAGCAGCCGCGACGGCGCGAGCTTCACCTCGCGGCGTGTGGTTGCGATCCAGCACGGTCACCAAATCTTCACATTGGCGGCGTCGTTTCAGGTGGCGGAAGAAGGCTACGAGCATCAATTCGAGATGCCCGATGCGCCCGATCCCGAATCATTGCCGACCGAAGCGGAGATGCGCGCCAAGGCTGTGGCGCAGGTGCCCGAAGAAGACCGCGAGTGGTTCACCCGGCCGCGCCCCATCGAGATGCGCCATGTCGAGCCGGTGGAATTCTTCAAGCCCGCCAAGCGCGCGCCCAAACAGATGGTGTGGTTCCGCGCCACGGGAAAATTGCCCGACGATCTTTCGCTGCACCAATGCCTGCTCGCCTATGCCTCCGACATGACGCTGCTCGACACCGCCACGCGCCCCCATGGCATCGGCTGGTTCGACCGTTCGGTGCAGATGGCAAGCATCGATCACGCGATGTGGTTCCACCGCCCGTTCCGCGCCGACGAATGGCTGCTCTATGCCCAGGATGCGCCCAGCGCATCGGGCGCGCGCGGCTTCAACCGCGGCGCGATCTACACGCGCGAGGGAACGCTTGTGGCTTCGGTCGCACAGGAAGGATTGATGCGTCCGCGCAAGCGAGGCTGAAGTTTCAGTTTCCGCAATCGGTGCAGGCGACCGAAATCACGCGGCGCGGCTTGGTATAGAATGTGTCGGTCATGTTCTGGTGCGCCGACGATGAACTTGCCGTAGGGCGAGGTGTAGGTGTAGCTCACCTCGACGAAAATCACGGTGCACTCGTTGGCGCTGTCGCAATTGGCCGGCAGCAGGCCATCGACATCGGCGCTGGCCGACGGATCGGCCGTTGCGGTGCCGATCGAGATGTTGCTGCCGACGCTATGGGCGGGCGTGACGGTGCCATCCGAGCCGGTGCTGCCTTTGCTCCACACCACTTTGCCGAGATTCTTGGTGCCCGTGCCGGCGAGACTGGTGACGATGATTTTCGCGTTGTCGGGAAACGGCGTCATGATGCTGGCCGACGCGGCAAACACGTCGCCCAGATCGGATTGCGAAACCTGCGTTGCCTGGGCCACGAGATCGGCCGCGGTCGACGCAACCGAGGTTACCTTCTGATGCGCGTTGAGGGCATTGCAGACTTCGACAGTCGCAAAGAACATCATGATCATGATGGGCGCGACAAGGGCGAATTCCACCGCGGCTATGCCGCTTTCGGCGCGCCGGAATGCGGTCAGGATCTTCAGCATTGGGTGGTCGCCTCGCGGCCGGCTTCCGGATAGGGCTCGGTACGGAATGCGGTGGCGGCCCCCAGCAGCACATCGGTTCCGCTCGGCATGTTCGATATCAGCGGCGCCAGGAACGGCGTCAGCACATGCCACGGGTAATAAGCGCGGAACAGCGCGACCTGGCAGGCCTCGGCGGGATCGACTTTCATGTTCGCGGTGTCGAGATTGCCGTTGGCCGTGATCACATTGGGATAGGCAGAGCCCGAGAAATTGTTGAACACGCGCATATCGACCTTCAGCGTGTCGATACAGGTCTGCCAGCTCATCAGGCCGGGCGGGCCCGAACCGTCCGCCGATGTGGCGATGCCCTTGCACACGGCCTGCGTCAGGTCGGCCGAGGTCAATGCCCCCTGCAACTGGCCGGTGCGCACCAGCGCGCGCAGCATCTTCGGTGGCGTTGGTCAGTGTGGACTGGGCGAAGAACATCACGCCGATTTCGATAATTCCGAACAACAACAGGAAAAACGGAAAGGCCAGCATGGCGAATTCGACCGCTGCCGACCCGCTGCGGGCCTGCCTGCGCATGCGCGCACGCAGCCGCGTCAGACGTGTAGTGAATGCACCCAGCACCAACATCGCTTTATTTCCGCGATAACCCGCGCCCTATTTGGAAACCGTACCTACCGCGCGCGGAGCCCAAAGCGAAGGAGAACGCTGTACCGTACTGAAGGAAGCGTTACCGCGGCGGATTCGCATTAAGATTTGAGGCGAATGCCCTGAAGAACGGCAACGATTTCTTCATCAAGGTTTACGGCCGGGCAAGTTGCAGTGGTTAACGTAACGTTGCGCTAACCAGACAGGTGGAAAGCAAGCGAATCTTTACACCGGCACGCGGATAATGCGGCACGCATTGAAAGAACTGGAGCTGGGGATGCGTATCGGCACTTTCTTGAGCCGTGTATCTGCCCGCATGCGGGCCTTTTCGGAGGCCACGCGCGGCAACGTCGCGATGATCTTCGGTCTGGCGCTGATTCCGATCTGTCTGGGCGCAGGTGTCGGTCTCGACATGTCGCGCGCGATGATCACGCGGGCGCGCATGGGAACGGCACTGGATGCTGCCGGCCTTGCCATCGGCAGTCATCCCGGCATGAGCCTCGACGACATGAACAAGCTCGCCAATCTGTATTTCCAGCAGAATTATACCGCCGACAAAGCGTCCTACGGCACGCCGGCGGCCGTGAGCGTCGTGCGCGATGGCCAGAAGATCGAATTGACGACGAACGTCGAGATGCCCACGACGCTGATGGGCCTTGTCAATGTCGATACCATGAAGGTGGCCGCGAAATCGGAAGTCACCTGGGGTCAAACCAAATTGTGGGTTGCCCTCGTGCTCGACAACACCGGCTCGATGTCGGAAACCGACGCCGACGGCAACAAGAAGATCGACTCTCTGAAAGACGCAACGCACAACGTGCTCAACATCCTGCAATCGGCCGCCAGCGAAGACGGCGACGTGCAGGTTTCCATCGTGCCGTTCAGCAAGGCGGTGAAAATCGGCACCAGCCATGTGAACGATACCTGGCTGACCTGGACCGATTGGGAATTGGCGCCGCCGAGTTCGATGCCGGGCACCGATATCGGTCCGGGCTCACCTTGCCCCTATGGCAAAACCGTATCGCCTTACGGATATGGCTGCACGTCGGGCCCGGCGAACGGCGCATCCGCCGTCACCGTCATTCCGACGGTGAGCGCTCCAACGTGGAGTTCGGCGACGACCTACGCCAAGGGCGATGTGGTCAATTACAACGGCAGCTATTACACCTCGTCGAAATCCAGCAACCTCAACAAATCGCCGGCCACCAATGGCACATATTGGGCGGTAAAGACCGTGAATTATGTCGGTTATATCTGCCCGGGACAGGACAGCGGCAAATACAATGCCGGCCGCCCCAGCCACTACTGGAACGGCTGCTACAACAGCGTCGGCACAAAAACCAAGCAGACCACCTGCACCCAGGTGGTGAACAGCAGCGGCAATCAGACGAGTTACAACTGCAGCAGCGCGACTGTAACCGCCTATAACGGCCTGCCCACCACGACGTGTACGTCGACGACGGGAAGCGGCCGCAATCCGTCAACCACCAATACCTGCGTCAACCAGCCCGGCGCGCCTTACACGCACACCTGGATTTCGAATGCCCATTCGACCTGGACCGGCTGCATCGAGGACCGCGCCCAGGATTACGACATCGGCGTCGGAACACCATCCGGCGCGAGTTCGAATTTCCCGCCGGAAAACACCACTGCCTGTCCCGGCAGCGCACTCACGACGCTCGGCTACAGCTGGAGCGACCTGAGCACACAGGTCACCAACATGTCCGTCGGCGGTTCGACCAACCAGACCATCGGTCTGGCGCTCGGCTGGCAGACATTGACGGACGGCTTGCCGTGGAGCCCGCCTGCCTTTCCCGTCGGAGGCAAGAAGTTCATCGTCCTGCTCAGCGACGGCATGAACACCCAGGATCGCTGGAGCGGGGACGGAAGCAACGAGGATACCGGCACCGACGGCCGCATGACGGCTGCCTGTACGGCGTTGAAGGACGATCCGGACATCACGATCTACACGGTCTTCGTGAAGTTCGCGGGTACGTCCGGAAACGGAACGATCCTCAAGAACTGCGCATCGGACGGCAAATATTACGAAGTCACGACTGGCGACGAAATCAAAGCCGCCATGAACCAGATCGCGTTGCAGATCACCGACCTGCGTCTGTCGCTGTAGACCTTGTTCCCTTCTTCCCGCTGGGAAGGAGGGAAGGTCACCTCGTTTTGGCAGGGCAACGCCGCTTGGGGCATTGCGCGCAAATATTAATATTCGTCGGCTAGTTTTTGTCATGGCGTCTTTCCCAGGACTTCCGGGTTCCTTTGCTGTTTCCGTCGCATCGTGGCGAGGGACAAAGGCTTACGATCTTTTGGCCGGAACGCCGTTGATCCTGCTCTATGCCATCGGCGCGATCGGCAGGGGGCAGTCGCTGCTTTCCGCGTTCGGCCATCTGGATACTGCACATCTCGACTACATAAAGGTCGTCACCATCCTTTCGGACATCAGCGTTCTTGCCGTGGCGCTTGTCTTTGTCGTTTGCGTGGCGTTGCGTCCGCCGCCGATTGCGCGTGCCCTGGGCGTGATGCCCCGTATCGCCGCCATCGCCGGAACATATCTGGCGCTTGGCCTTCTGCTCTTCTCCACGGAACAGGCATCGGGCCTGCTGATGAGCGCGTCGCTGATTTTCGTGCTTTGCGGTTCGGCGTTTTCCGCCTATGCCGTTTTCTTCCTCGGGCGATCGGTCAGCCTGGTGGCAGAGGCCCGCCGGCTGGTGACGGGCGGTCCCTATCGGCTGGTGCGCCACCCGCTTTATCTGGGCGAGCAGATCGCCATCGCGGGCGCCGTCCTTCAATATATCTCGCCCTTCGCCGTTTTTCTGTTTGCCGTGCAGGTGAGCTTTCAGCTCTACAGAATGTCCTGCGAGGAGAAAGTTCTCTCCGCGGCATTTCCGGAGTATGCGGATTACGCGCGGCGAACGCGCCGGATCCTGCCGGGAATTTATTGAACGCCGCCGGAAAATACGTCACGCGATCCGCAAGGATGCGGCTTTCACGTTTCCGTACCTGACAGTGTTGCGGGCTGATGGAATATCCGGCCGGCTTGCGCGTATTGCGCGAGATATCGATTCCAGGCTTCGACGATCCTGCCCGCCGCATACCAAAATAGCAGCGCCGTTCCCAAGCCGGCGATGCTGTCGCAGGCGTAATGCCATGCCAGATGCACAGACCCCAACGTCACCAACACCGCGAATGCGGGAAGGACGAAGCCAGAAAGCCCGCCCTTGCGCCATCCGAGCAGCCCGATCAGGACAGCGACCGTCACATGCATGCTGGGCATCGCGGAAATGCCTTCCTCGAAAGAGCCGGTGGCAAAATCCTTCCACAACGCGTTTTGCACGATGACGGAAGGAAGATCGTTCCGGCCCTATGCTGCGCAAATAGAGAAGTTGTGCCGCATAGGGATCGCCGCCCAAATGCAGATGCGCGTAGTAGCAAGGCCCGGCCGACGAGAAAATCAAGGCCAATATGCAGCCCGATACGAAGAACGCCAATGTGAAGGCGATCAGGAACTGCATCCGCAAAACAGTACCGTGTCTCGAGAAAGCCTGTCCGGCGAGGCTTGTGAACAAAACGGGAAACCATAGGTAATATACGCAGGACAGAAAAATGGTGATTGGCGCATAGCCGAGAAACGGCTGCAGCAATTGCCAGGGATGCGTACCGAAGCCGATGGCTGCATCCAGTTCGCTGAGCCTCATATCCCAGGCAAACGGATGGATGAATGCGATTGCGCCCTTCAGCACCGTGAATCCCATCAGCAATGGGAACAGCGAAACAACGGAATGGAATATGTTGCCGATGCGGTCTTTTTCGTGAAAGCGTGCGGCGAGGCGCACGCCTATGCTTTGAACGGCATTGCCGGAGAAACCCTCCCGCGCAAGCAGCAACACTTCCCTCAGCATTGCGAAAGCGGTGACGGCGCCGATGAAGATCAGGAATATCGCGAGAATGGCCCACCCGGCAGCAAATCTCGGCGTGGCGTCGTAAGCCGCGAGAATCGCGGTGATGACCGTAAGGGAGAAGATCGTGCAGACATAAAGCGGAATATGCGCCGGAAACGTATGCCGGATGCTGTTCACATATCCGCTCGAAGCCCGGCCGGACATCGCGTCCTCCTCACCCGGGTAAAGAAAACCTGGCAGGCCTGTCTTATTTGCCCGCGTCGGCGGCTTTCAGGAGCGCGTCGGAATGGGCGGCGACTTCCTGATGGATCGAATTGTGGAACTCGCTCACGTCGCCGACGACAGGCGCGGGCGTGCATTGGGCGGCGGTGCAGCTATAGGTGTATTGCTGTCCGCCCTTCTGCAATGTCACCGAACCCATGCGGCGGCCGAACACGGTAACGTGGTCGTTGGCTATCGGACGCCCGTCGCGGCCCAGCGCGATCATGTTGGTCTCGCCGAACGATTTTCCGAGCACGAAGATGTGCTGCGCGTCGATGGTGGTGATGTCGGCGATGGTGGGATTGCCCATATAAACGGTGGAGATGGGCTGCTTGAAGGCGATGATGCGCACTTCGTCCATGGGAACCGCGATATCGGCGGCGTGGGCAGCACCTGTGAGGGCTGTGACGGCGATCAGGCTTGCAAGGGCGCGGCGCATGGAGGTTCCTCGTGATGCGATCATGCGGGCGAGAATAAAGGCGCGGCGTAAAGGAACGCTTAAATCAAAAGATTCTTCCTTGCCGGGCCGAGAGGTTGTCGCGCCAACTGCAATCGTGCGGGCAGGGCATTCGACTTAAGCAGCCGTTAATTCGCAGCCTTTAGCTTCCGCGAGAACCCGCGCCAGTTCCTTCGGCGCGCAGATGACGCAAGAATGTCGTCGCAAAAGAATGGAGAATCCATGAGGTCGCGTGTTCCCGCTCCCAATCCCCCGCGTTCTGTCGTGGAGAATGCCGAATTCGGCCTTACGGCCATCCTCGTGCTTGTCGTGGTCGTCGCGCTGCTCCAGATCTGCGGTATTCCCCTGGGTCTGCGCAGCTAAAAGGTGCGAATCGATCCGCTTGGTAAACAATCGCCGAGTATTAAATACGGCTTTGGTTCCAACCGGCCTCTTTTGTGTCGCTCCGGGACAGAATCGCCGCAGATGCGAAAAAGCGTTTAAATCCGCATTAATCCACCTCGCGTAACCTGCAGATGTCCATGATCTTGAACGGGAGAGAGACCGTTCGGTGGATTTCTAGGGTGTCACTCAAGTGGAGGTTTTCATGACCAATCTTCTTTCTCGTTTCGTCCGCGACGAATCCGGCGCGACGGCCATCGAATACGGCCTGATCGCTGCGCTCATCTCGGTTGTCATCATCGGCGTTCTGACCACGATCGGTACGGGCTTGAGCTCCAAGTTCCAGACTGTTTCGACCAAGCTGGCCAGCTAAGCCACGACGCGAGTTGTTACGTCGTCGAATACGCAGCGGCCGCCCTTTCGGGCGGCCGTTTGCTTTTGTGCTTAAGCGCATCTTCAGATTTTCGGTCGATCTTTGCGCCATGCTTGTCGCCTTTCTTCCCCTGGTGCCCCTGATCGCGCTTCTCCTGCTGGCGGCGGGCTGGGATGTGGCGAGCTTCACGATTCCGAATTTTATTCAGATCGGCCTTATTCTCGCCTTTGCCGGTTTCGTCCTTGTCTCAGGCGTTTCGGCGTCCGCGATAGGCTGGCACCTGCTTGCCGGGCTCGCCGGGCTCGCTGCCGGCTTCACGTTGTTTGCGCTCGGTTATATCGGCGGCGGCGATGCCAAATTGTTCGCCTGCGTGGCGCTGTGGCTGGGCTTTCACGATCTTCCCGACTATGCGCTTGTCGCCTGCGTACTCGGCGGCGCGCTGTCGCTCGGCATTCTTGCGATAAGAAAATTTCCTTTGCCTTCCTTTCTTGCGCGCCAGGAATGGTTGTTAAGACTTCATGATCCCAAGCAGGGCGTGCCTTATGGCGTGGCTCTTGCCGCGGGTCTTTTCCTGATTCTTCCGCAGACGGAAGTATTTCGTCTCGTGGCAACCCACGTCTGACGATTTCGCAGCGCCTTATTAAGTAATTTCTAAAGGGTGGCGTGCTCCAATTCAGTTCAAAGGAGCCTCCCCATGGATAGACGCCGTCTCATAGTTGTCGGTTGCGCAGCCTTCGCGGCCATTGCCGCCATCTTCCTGATGCGCGCGCTTCTGGGCGGCGGAACGCCCAAGGTCGTCGCTGCCATCGCGCCCCCCAAGGTCCAGACCACGGAAGTTCTTGTGGCCGCGTCCGCACTGCAGCCGGGCACCAAGCTTTTGCCTGCGATGGTGCGCTGGCAGGAATGGCCGAAGTCTTCTGTCGATGCCACCTTCATCACGCATGAGGGCGCACCCGACGTCGCCAAATATGCAGAGAAGGCCGTCGTGCGCGCGCCGCTGGTTTCGGGCGAACCGCTGACCGGCACCAAGGTCGTGCAATCCGATAGCGCGGGCTTCATGGCCGCGACGCTCACGCCGGGCATGCGCGCGGTCTCCGTCGGCATCACGGTGGAAACGGGAGCGGGCGGTTTCATTCTTCCCAACGATCGCGTCGACGTGATGAAGACCGACATCGTGTCCGAGAGCCCGCGCCGCTACCGCGCCACGACCATTCTCGAAAACGTCCGCGTGCTTTCCGTCGATCAGACCTCGAAGGAAGACAAGGACCAGAATTTTGTCGTCGGCAAGACGGCGACCCTGGAATTGTCGCCGGAGCAGGCCAAGCTGATCGCGCGCGCATCGGCCAGCGGCACGCTTTCGCTCGCTTTGCGCTCGCTGTCGAGCCAGACCCCGGACGTCGCCGAGAAGGACGATATGAAATCCTTGAGCGGCAGCGGGGACGTGCAGATCATTCGTTACGGGGTCATGCGTGCAGACGCAGCGATCCAGAGCAAGGAGTAAGGGGCCATGCGTAGGGGCATAATTGCAGGCGTTCTTCTGGGCGCCGCATGGTTGAGCGGGACATTCGCGGTGGCGCTTGCGGCACCCGAAACCCACGCCGAAGGAAACCAAGGTCATCTCCATCGCCACGCGCGCCGGTCAGACCGTCAGCCAGAAGATGAATCTGGCACTGGACAAGGCCGCGATCATCGAGCTGAACGCCGATGCGCGCGACGTGCTCGTCTCCAATCCGGAGATCGTGGACGCCGTGGTGCGCTCTCCGCGCCGCATCTTCCTGCTGGCGATGAAGGCGGGGCAAACCAATGCCTTCTTCTTCGACAGCGCCGGACATCAGATCCTTTCGCTCGACATTCGTGTCGAGCGCGATACCGCGGATCTGCAAAGCGTCCTGCACAACGAAATGCCGGAAGCCAATATCCGCCTTTCCTCGATCAACGGCAGCGTCGTGCTGAGCGGCACGGTCACCAGCGCCCAGGATGCGACGCGCGCCTCGGATCTGGCCGGCCGTTATGCCGGCGGCGCCGACAAGGTCGTCAACATGCTCAAGATCTCCGCCAACGAGCAGGTCATGCTCAAGGTGCGGGTCGCCGAAATGCAGCGCCAGGTGGCCAAGCAATTCGGCGTCGATCTGGCGGCTGCGGCCATTGCCAATGGCGTGCCGATTGCGTTGTCGATCTCCAATCCCTTCGGGCTTGCGGGCCGTGCGCTGAACGATCTGGCGGGCGGACAGGCCGGACAGGTTTGCGCCATCGGCGCATCAACCCGCCTTGGCGGTGCCTGCACCATTCATCCCAACAATGTGCAGGGCTCGTTCAAGGCTTTCGAGGATGTCGGCCTGATCCACACGCTGGCCGAACCCAATCTGACCGCGGTCTCGGGTGAAACCGCGAAATTCCTCGCCGGCGGCGAATTCCCGGTGCCTGCCTCGCGCGACCGCGACGGCAACGTGACGGTGACCTTCAAACAGTTCGGTGTCGGGCTTGCCTTCACGCCGGTCGTGTTGGCCGAGAACCGCATCTCGCTGCAGATCTCCACCGAGGTCAGCGAGTTGACCAACACCGGCGCGTTCACATTGGGCGGCGGCACGATCACGAACACCGATGGCACCAGCACCACCACTGCCGGATTGACGATCCCTGCGCTGAATGTGCGCCGCGCCGAAACCACGATCGAGGTGCCTTCCGGCGGCAGCTTCGCCATCGCGGGACTGATGCAGCACACCACCAAGCAGGAGATCGACCGCTTCCCCGGTCTCGGCCAGATGCCGGTGCTCGGTGCGCTGTTCAGAAGCCGCGATTACCAGAACAACGAAACCGAACTCGTGATCCTGGTCAGCGCCTATCTGGTCGATCCCACGGGCATCAAGCAGCTCGCCGCTCCCACCGATGGCTTCGTGCCGCCCGCAGATGTGGAAACGATCCTGCTCGGCCGCCTGAATGCCGTCTATCACCGGACGCCCGATCAGGTCCGGTCCGCTTCCAACGGCCCTGTTGGCTACATCGTTCAGTGAGGATCAGAGCCATGACCAAGATCAACAAGTTGATGTGCCTGGGCTCTCTTGCCGCCGTCCTGCTCGCGGGAAGCTGTGCTGCTCCCATGAACGGCGAGCGGCAGCTATGCCGATCCCGAGGCCAATCATCCGATTACCGTGGCCCCCGATATGCGCACGTTGCGCGTGTCGTTCGCGGGCGACGGCTTGTCCAACGAGGATGCCTCGAAATTCGATGCCTTCGTCGGCGAGTATCAAACGCGCGGCAACGGCTCGATTTCGATTTCGGCGCCTTCGGGTCCCGGCGCGCCGGAAGCGATCCGCTTCTTCGGCGAACGTCTGGCCAATCTCGGCGTGCAGCGTTCGCGCATTCTCGTCGGCACGCATGATGTGGCCGGCGGCGATAGCCGCGTCGAGATCGGCTATGTGGCCTATGTCGCGCACACCGAATCGTGCGGCGACTGGTCGAAGGATGAATCGGAAACATCCTCCAATCTGCCGTCGCCGAATTTCGGTTGCGCCACGCAGCAAAATCTCGCCGCCATGGTCGCCGATCCGCGCGATCTGATCGGCCCGCGCCCCATCGGTCCGTCCGATGCGACGCGGCGCACCACGGTCGTCGGCAAGTACGAAAAGGGCGACACGACCGCTGCCACCAAGTCGGCAGACCAGACGGCCAATGTTTCGCAAGTTCAATAATTGGAGAGGGTAATGGTGATGACGCCGGATAAAAGCCAGGGTAACGGCGAAGAGGCGTTCGGTGCGGCTCCGCACGAACGGCCCGTGCCGCGCATTTCGATCCACGCCTTCTGCGAGTTTCCCGACACGGGTGCTGCCCTGCAGCGCGCAGGCGGCGACCGCCGCCTGTCGAAGGCCCATCTGACGGTGCAACTGGGTGGCCTCACCGCCGCCATCGAGCACTATCAGGGCCAGGTAACGCCCAATCTTCTCGTCGTCGAAACCCGGCTTCAGGGCACTGAAGCGCTGGCCGAACTCGACCGTCTGGCCCAGGTCTGCGATTCCGAGACCAAGGTCATCGTGGTCGGCCGCGTCAACGATGTGGAGCTTTATCGCGAATTGATCCGCAGGGGCGCCAGCGAATACCTCGTGGCGCCGCTCAATCCACTGCATCTGACCGAAGTCATTTCGGGCCTCTATCTCGATCCCAAGGCCGATCCCATCGGCCGCGTGGTCAGCTTCGTCGGCGCCCGCGGCGGTGCCGGGTCTTCCACCATCGCCCACAATGTCGGCTGGTGCGTGGCGGAGATGCTCAAGATCAACACCACGATCATCGACCTCGACCTGCCGTTCGGCACCATGGGCCTCAACTTCAACGAGGATACCAACCAGGGCGTCGCCGATGCGCTGACGGCGCCCGAACGCCTCGACGACGTGCTGCTCGACCGCCTGCTGCACAAGGCGAGCGATCACCTGTCGCTGTTCACCGCGCCTGCCATGCTCGAACGCGATTACGATGCGCCACATTCGGCCTTCGAATCGGTGATCGACGCGGTGCGCCAGACCACGCCCTGCGTGATCGTGGATCTGCCGCATCTGTGGACGCGCTGGATGAAGGAAACGCTGCTCGCCTCCGACGATATCGTGATCGTGGCGACGCCGGATCTCGCGGGCCTGCGCACCGCCAAGAGCATGATCGACCTGCTCAAGCAGCAGCGCCCCAACGATGCGCCGCCAAAGCTGGTGCTCAACCAGGTCGGCATTCCCAAGCGCCCTGAAATTCCGGCCAAGGATTTCGCAGACTCGGTCGGCATGACGCCCGCGCTGGTGATCCCGTTTGATCCCCTCCTTTTCGGGCAGGCCGCCAACAACGGCCAGATGCTGCTCGAAGTGCAGCCCAAAAATCCCGCAAGCGAATCCATCCGCCGCCTGGCCGAATTGGTAACCGGGCGCGCCTCCCCGGTTGAAGTGCCAAAAAGCGTGCTGCCGTTCCTCGACGGCTTCCTCAAAGGGCGCAAGCAGGCCTGATCATGTTCGGCAAACGCACCGTAGTCCAGGACTCTCCGCCGCCGCCCAAAGCGCCCGCGGCATCCGAACCGCCACGCGCGGCGACGCAAGGCTCCGACCTCGAATTCCCGGCGCGTACGGAACCGCAGGCGATGAGCGCGCCGCCACCAAAGACCGCGCAAAAAGCGCCAGCGCCTTCCGCCCCGGTCGCGCGTCCCGCGCCGGAAACGAGCCGCGGCGAAGACTATTATCAAATCAAGACGACGATCTTCAACGCGCTGATCGATACCATCGACCTCGCGCAGCTGGCGCAGCTCGATCCGGATTCCGCGCGCGAAGAAATCCGCGACATCGTCAACGAGATCATCTCGATCAAGGCGGTGGTGATGTCCATCGCCGAGCAGGAACACCTGCTCCAGGACATCTGCAACGACGTGCTGGGCTACGGCCCGCTCGAACCGCTGCTCGCGCGCGACGATATCGCCGACATCATGGTCAATGGTGCAGGCCGCGTCTTCATCGAAGTCGCGGGCAAAGTGCAGCTCACGCCCATCCGCTTCCGCGACAACGCGCAGCTGATGAATATCTGCCAGCGCATCGTCAGCCAGGTCGGCCGCCGCGTCGACGAAAGCTCGCCGATATGCGACGCGCGCCTGCTCGACGGTTCTCGTGTGAACGTGATCGCCCCGCCGCTCTCGCTGGACGGCCCCACGCTCACCATTCGTAAGTTCAAAAAGGACAAGCTGACGCTCGAAGATCTCGTGCGTTTCGGTTCGATCAATCCGGCGGGCGCGCGCGTGCTCGGCGTCATCGGCCGGTCGCGCTGCAACGTGCTGATCTCCGGCGGCACGGGCTCGGGCAAGACCACGCTGCTCAACTGTCTTACCGCCTATATCGATTCCGAAGAGCGCATCATCACGGCCGAAGACGCCGCCGAACTGCAATTGCAGCAGCCCCATGTCGTGCGTCTCGAAACGCGGCCCCCCAACCTCGAAGGCCAGGGCCAGATCACCATGCGCGATCTGGTCAGAAACTGCCTTCGTATGCGTCCCGAACGCATCATCGTCGGCGAAGTGCGCGGACCCGAAGCGTTCGACCTTCTGCAAGCCATGAACACCGGCCATGACGGCTCGATGGGAACGCTGCACAGCAACTCCCCTCGCGAAGCCATGTCGCGTCTGGAAGCGATGATCACGATGGGCGGCTTCCAGCTTCCCACCAAGACCATCCGCGAAATGATCGTTGGATCGATCGACGTGATCGTGCAGGCCGAACGCCTGCGCGATGGGTCGCGCCGCATCACCAGAATCACCGAGGTGATCGGCACCGAAGGCGACGTCGTCATCACGCAGGATCTGCTGACCTACGAAATCCTGGGCGAAGACGAGACCGGCAAGATGCGCGGCCGCCATGCCGGAACCGGCATCGTGCGTCCGTCCTTCTGGGAACGCGCGCGGTATTTCGGGTTGGAGCGCGAACTCGCCGAGGCGCTCGACGCCTGCCAGGTGTAAGGAGCTTTGCGGCAATGAGCGAAGTCTTACTCTACGGGCTGACGGCACTTCTCATTTTTGGTGCCGTGGGTGGTGCCGGTTGGGCATTCGCCGGCGGCATGAGCGGCAAGACGCGCACGCGCGTGGCTGCCGTCGCCAAGGTACAGGCCACTGGCCGTTTCGCCGCCCTTCGCGGCAGGCCGATACCGGCCAGCGCCGCAAAAACGTCACCGCTCTTCTCAAGGAAATCGAGAAGCAGCAGGAAAAGCGCAAAGAGCGCCCCACGCTTGCGCCGCCGCCTCACGCGCGCAGGCCTTTCCATCGCGCCGCGCACGTTCTGGATCATGAGCGGCCTCGTCGGTCTGGGAACCGTTTTCTTCTGTTACATCATGGGCTACCCCTTGCTTGCGGTGGTGGGTGCGGGCTTCGGCGCAGGCTTTGGCCTGCCCCGCTGGGTGGTGAGCTTCCTCGCCAAGCGCCGCATGAAGAAATTCACGCAGGAATTCGCCAACGCCATCGATGTCATCGTGCGGTCCGTGCGGTCGGGTCTTCCCGTCAACGAGGCGCTCAAGATCGTGGCCAAGGAATCGCCCGATCCCGTCGGTTCCGAATTCCGCATGCTGATCGAAGGCCTGAAAGTCGGCGTCACGCTCGATCAGGGCCTCAAGCGCATGTACGACAACATGCCGACCCCCGAAGTGAGCTTCTTCGCCATCGTGATGGCCATTCAATTGAAGTCGGGCGGCAATCTTTCCGAGGCGTTGTCCAATCTTGCAGCCGTTCTGCGCGACAGAAAGCGGCTCGAAGGCAAGATCAAGGCGATGTCGTCCGAGGCCAAGGCATCGGCAGGCATCATCGGCTCGCTGCCGGTGGTCGTGGCCACGCTCGTCTACCTCACCACGCCCGACTACATAAAAGTGCTGTTCACGGAACGCATGGGCAACGTGATGCTCGCGGGTTGCGGGATATGGATGTCGATCGGCGTCGCGGTGATGAAAAAAATGATCAGCTTCAAACATTGAGGAAGCGAAACCCATGTTGAGCGTCGGCTTCCTGGACATATTCTTCGATCGGAATTTCCTTGCGACGGCTGCGGCCGCGATCGTGGTGTTTGCCACCATCGCCACGCTCGGCCTGCCGCTGATGGAGCGTTCGGCGCTGACCAAGCGGCTAAAAACCGTGTCGGTACGGCGCGAGGAGTTGCGTGCGCGCCATCATGCCGCTCTCCAGAAGCGCGCGAGCCTGCGCACCGAACCCGTAGGCTTCATGAAGCAGACGCTGGAGCGTTTCAATCTCGCCAGTATGCTGGAATCGCCCAACACGCGCGACAAGCTCGCGCGCGCGGGCTATCGCGGACAGGCGCCGCTGATCGCGTTTCTGTTTTTCCGTTTCGTGATGCCGTTCGTCGTGTTCCTCCTGGCGCTGGTCTATTTCTTCGCCATCAGCCACGTCACATGGCCCGGCCTGACCAAATTCTGCGCCGCGCTCGGCGTGGGCATCGTGGGCTACTATCTGCCCGACCTCTATCTCTCCAACATCATTTCGAAGCGCCAGCAGTCGATCATGCAGGCGTTCCCCGATGGGCTCGACCTGATGCTGATCTGCGTGGAATCGGGCATGTCGATCGAGGCGACCTTCACCCGTGTGGCCTCCGAGATCGGCCAGTCCTCGGCCGAACTCGCCGAGGAGCTTGGGCTCACCACCGCCGAACTCTCCTATCTTCCCGAACGCAGCCAGGCCTTCGACAATCTGGCGCGGCGCACCGGCCATGCCGGCGTGAAGGCCGTCGCCACGGCCCTCAACCAGGCCGAACATTACGGCACGCCGATGGGCCAGGCGTTGCGCGTTACTGCCCAGGAAAATCGCGAGCAGCGCATGGCCAATGCCGAAAAGAAGGCAGCCGCCCTTCCCGCAAAACTCACCGTGCCGATGATCCTGTTCTTCCTGCCGTGCCTGTTCGTCGTCATCATGGGCCCGGCGATCATGAAGGTGATGCACACGCTGCATCACTGACCGGCGGCGGCGTCATTGCGGACGCGTCTCTCCCACACCAAACGCCATCGCTTGAAGCGGCGTTCAGGCCTTCGCCTGACAGCTTGCTTCCGGGCGCTCGCGCGTCAACCTCCCCGCAAGGGGAGGCGAAGGCGTGGATAGCTGCTGAATATCAATCCGAGGCGGCGCGCAGATCCGGCGTAACGCGGGGGGCTTCGGTCGGGGCCGCCGATGCGAGCGCGCGGGGAGCGGCAGTCGCCGTTCCGGCACTGGCCGTTTCCGGCTTTGCCGTATCTGCCGTCTTTACCGGGCCCGCTTCGGAATCCTTCGGCACGGCCTGCATCATCACGCGGCCGGTTTCGGTTTTCACGATGGTCGGCTTTTCACTGACGGCAATAGAAGCGGTCTTCACCGGTTCGGGCGTGGCGGCAATAGGAGCCGGTGCTGCTTTCAAGGGCTCGGGCTTTGTCACGATCGCTTCCTTCATCGGCTCCGCCTTGGGCGCGGCAGGAAGGGATGCGGCTTTAACAGGTTCGGGCTTTGCGACAACTGCTTCCTTCACCGGTTCTGCCTTGGGCGTGGCAGGAAGAGATGCCGCTTTAACAGGCTGCGGTTTCACCACGACTGCTGCCTTCACCGACTCTGTTTTGGGTGCGGCAGGAAGAGATGCGGCCTTCACAGGCTCAACTTTGACGGGGGCGGGTTTGATCGGTGCGGGCGGCGGAAGGACCGCCGTCTCAACCGGCTTCGGCTGCGCCTGCACGATTGGAGCGACCGGCCTTGGTGCGAGCGTGGCCACCGGCTTCGGTGCCGCCACTGGCGTCACAACGGATTCCGCAATCGGATGAGCAGGTGCGCTTGGGCCTCTGAGATTGGCCATCAGGGCTGCGTTGTGCGCGATCTTGGGATCGTTGCCGGCGGTCTGGGCCTGGGCGATCAGGGCCTGCGCGCCCGGAAGGTCTCCCGCCAGCATGCGCGACATCGCGTAATTGTTCAGCAGCGCCGGCTCGCCGGGCTTCAGCTGTAACCCGCGCTGATAGGCGGTGCGCGCGCTGTCGAAATCGTTTTTCTGATCGAAGGCAGCGCCGATGGCGGAATAAAGCGTCCAGTCGTTCGGGCTCAGTTCGAGCGCGCGCTTGAGAAAGGCGACCGCATCTTCCGAACGGCCAAGCGACACAAGCACCTTGCCATATTCGCCGACCACGCGCGCATCGTCGGGGGCGACCAGCATCATCTGCGCCAGCGCATGTGCGGCGCCGGTGTTATCGCCGAGTGCGCGTTGCGTTTTCGCCTTGTCGATTTCCATGTCGAGATTGGCCGCGAGCGTTTTGGCGAGCGAAGGCGTTGCGGCCTGATCGTCCGCGTTCTGCTGCGGCGGTTGTGGTTGCGCTTGCGCCTGCGGAGCGGGCTTGGGTTTTTGCTCCGGCTCGTCGGATCCGAACAGGTTGAATCCGAAAGCGGCACTCGACCACATCGCGACGATGGCGGCCGTGGCAACACCGGAACGCAAGGAACGCATGATCTTTTTTCCCTTCAGCAGAGCAGGGCCGATCATGCTGCGTGCCCAGTCAACAAACCTTTAAGCATACGGAACGAATTCTCAAGGGGTTGCGCGCCCCGCCCGCAGGGTCCAAATCCTGTCGCAATCGAGGGTTGGAATGGCCCCATGAAGCCACGCGTCGCAGCGATAGCGGCAGCGGGCGCCGGTCTTGCGCTCTGCCTGTGTTTTGCCGGTCTGGGCGTGGCCCAGCCCCTGGTGCCGCGCATCGCGTTCCAGATTTCCACCGGCCCGACGGGCGGAACCTATTTCCCGGCGGGCGAGGCCATCGCGGGCCTCGTCAGCCACCCGATGGGCGCGCAAAGGTGTGACAAATCAATGCTTTGCGGGCCCGCCGGGCTGATCGCGACCGCCCGCACCAGCGAAGGCACGGCGGCCAATGTGGCGGCCGTGGAGAGCGGGGCCGCCAGTTCGGGCCTTGCCCAATCCGATGTCGTGACCGAGGCCGTGAAAGGCACGGGCGCCTTCAGGAAGCAGGGGCCGGCCGAACACCTCCGGGTCATAGCCGCACTGTTCCCCGAAGATGTTCATCTGGTCGTCGCCGTCTCGGCCAGGATTGCGGGGTCGCGGGGCTAAAGAACAAGCGCGTCGCGCTGGGGGCGGAAAGTTCCGGTACACTTATAACGGCGCGCGCGATCCTTGCCGCTTACCGCATTCGTGAACGAAATCTTAAAGCGAGTTTCGATGCGCCCGATATCGCGGCCCAGAAGATGGAGAAGAAGGAACTCGATGCCTTCTTCTTCGTGGGCGGCACGCCGGTACCGCTGGTGCAAAGCCTCGTTGCGCGCGGGCTGGCAACGCTTGCGCCCATCGATGGCGAAGGCCGCGCGCGATTGCTGAAAGCATCGCCTGCGCTTGCAAGCGACGCGATACCCGCCAACACCTATCCGGGCGTCGGCAGGATCGAAACGGTGAAAAGCCGTGCCGTGTGGATCGTCAACGATTCCCAGCCGCAATCGCTGATCTATCAGATCGCGCGCGCGCTGTTCGATCCGGGCAACGCGCAATTGCTGCAGGCCAACCAGAGCACGGGCCGTATTGCGCTGAACAATGCCGCGCGCGATCTGCCTGCACCGCTGCATCCCGGCGCGGAAAAGTTTTACCGCGAGCGTGGGAAACTCGCGCACTGATACGCTTCAGGCAAAACCTTCATCCACCTCGGCCTGCGCGGCTTTGCCCCAATCCACCATCGCGGGAAGCGCGAACATGCGCTCGACATAGGCCTGCACGGGCGCGGGCATTGCGACGCCATAGGTGCGAAAGCGCGAACACACCGGCGCATACATGCAATCGGCGATGGAGAAATGCCCGAACAGAAACGGACCTCCATGGGCTGCAAGCGCATCGGTCCATATTTTCAGGATGCGCGCGATCTGGTCTTTCGTTGCCACGCGCAATTCCGGCATGGGAAGTTTGCGCACGAAATCCATTCCCAGCTGGTCGCGCAGATCCGGGAAACCCGGAATGCATCTCGGCCGAAACCGCGCGTGCCTCGGCGCGTGTCCGCGCATCGTCCGGCCAGAGTTTGGCTTGCGGGTGGCGCTCGGCCAGGGTCTCGCAGATCGCAAGGCTGTCCCACACGCTCCAGGCCTGCCCGTTTTCCTCGATCCTCAGCAGCGGCACGCGCCCCGATGGCGAATGTTTGCGTACCTCAGGCGCGGTGGTGTCGTGGCGCAGCCGGATCAACACCTCGGCGAAGGGCGCATCCACCGCGCGCAGCGCCAGATAGGGGCGCAGGCTCCAGCTCGACCAATCCTTCGTTCCGATGACAAGCGTGTAGGCCATGATCCCTCTCCTTGCGGCGGCGCATGAGGATTTCTAAAGTCCCGAGCGATACAACATAAGGCCTCTTCATGCATGACAGTTTTGCCGCGCGCGCAAAGGGTGCAGTGCCGCTGCACGCGGTAACCGCGGCGGGTTTTGCAAAATTCCTCGCCCGCCGTCCCAAACGCGAAGCCCAATGGCTCAAGCAATCCGGCTTTGCCGCGAAAGAAGGCGAGTTGCGCCTGATCCCGGATGCGTCGGGCAGGCTTGCCGCGGCCGTGCTCGGCCTCGGCAAGGGTGGGGATACGCTCGCTCTCGCCGCCTTCTCCGAAAACCTTCCCACCGGCACTTATGCGCTGGGCGATGTGCCCGATGACGTGGGCGGCACCAACGCGCTGATCGCCTGGGCGCTCGGCACTTATAATTTCTCGCGCTACCGCAAGACCAAACGCGAAGCACCAAAACTCGTGCCGCCGAAAAATAGCGATGCCGCCGAAGCAAGCCGCATCGCCGAAGGCATTTTCCTCGCCCGCGATCTCATCAACACGCCCGCCAACGATATGGGCCCGGCCGAACTCGCCGCCGCCGCAAAAGAGCTTGCGAAAAAGCACGGCGCGAAGATTTCGGTGATCGAGGGCGAGGCGCTGCGCAAGCAGAATTTCCCGCTGATCTTGGCGGTGGGGCAGGGCTCCGATCGCGCGCCGCGCCTGATCGACATTACATGGGGGCCGGCGAACGGAGCGAAGGTTACCCTCGTCGGCAAAGGCGTGTGTTTCGATAGCGGCGGGCTCGATCTCAAGCCATCGTCGGCGATGCTCACGATGAAAAAGGATATGGGCGGTGCCGCCACCGTGCTCGGCCTGGCGCACATGATTATGGATGCGAAGTTGAATTTGCGCCTGCGCGTGCTGATCCCGGCGGTGGAGAATTCGGTTTCCGCGCGTGCCTATCGCCCCGGCGATGTGTTTCCCAGCCGCAAGGGGCTCACGGTGGAAATCGGCAACACCGATGCCGAAGGCAGGCTTGTTCTTGCCGATGCGCTGGCGCTCGCCGATGATGAAAAGCCCGAACTGCTGATCGATCTGGCCACTCTCACAGGTGCCGCACGCAGCGCCACCGGCATGGAATTGCCGCCGTTCTTTACCGATGATGAAACGCTCGCTACCGATTTCGCGGCTTGCGGAAAAGAGGTGAACGACAATGTGTGGCGGTTGCCCCTGTGGCGCGGTTATGAATCCGCGCTCGGCAGCGACATCGCCGATCTCACCAACAATCCGAACTACAATCTGGCGGGCGCGATCACGGCGGCGTTGTTTCTGAATCGGTTTGTCGAGAAATCGAAAAGCTGGATGCATCTCGATATCCCCGGCTGGATCGATCGCCCGCGCCCCGGCCGCCGCAAGGGCGCGGAAGCCAACACTGCGCGTGCGCTCTATGCGCTGCTGAAATCGCGCTACGCATGAGCTTCGATTCCCGCATCACACCCGCACGCGGCGACATTGCGGCAAGCAGCTTGCGCGGCCGCGTCGATGCCAAGGCTTTTGTCGATGGCCAATCGCAAATCCTTTCGATCGGCCGCACGGCGTTGCGCGCAGGGCCGTCCTCCACAGCGGGCATGGCAAGCGAAGTTCTGTTCGGCGAAGCGGTTACGGTTTACGAGCGCCGCGATGGCTGGGCCTGGGTGCAATGCGCGCTCGATGAATATGTCGGCTATCTCCGCGAGGAATCGCTGATCGATCCCGTTGGGCCGACGCATCGGGTCATCGCGACATCGACCCCCCTTTTGCCAGCACCCGATGTGAAGCGCCCCGCACTCGATCTGTTGCCGATGAACGCGATGGTGCATGTGACGGGCCACGAGAGCCGCTTCGCACACATCGCACCGCGCGGTTTCGTCTATGCCGAACATCTCGTGCCGCTGGACGACAGGCAGCCCGATTGGGTCGCCATCGCCGAGCGTTTCGCAAACACGCCTTATGTCTGGGGCGGAAAAACATCCGCCGGAATGGATTGTTCGGGCCTCGTGCAAACCGCGCTGCAACCCGCAGGCATCCTTGCGCCGCGCGACAGCGACATGCAGGAAAATGCCTTGGGCAAGATAGTGGAGGATTTATCGCGTCCGCAACGCGGCGATCTGGTTTTCTGGAAAGGCCATGTCGGCATCATGCTCGATGGCGCGCGCATGATTCACGCCAATGCCTTTTCCATGAACGTAACCATCGAGCGCCTCGCCGAAGCGATCAACCGCATCGCAAATCGGGAAGCGAAGTGACGAGCGTGAAACGGCTATGAGCGTTTCGACGCGACGGCCCGTTCCAGGGTCTCCCGGATAAACCGCTGATAAGGTATTTTTCTGGCACTTGCCCGTTTCTTGACCGCATCGAGCAGCCGCTCGGGCACACGCATATTGATGCGGGCGGATTTAGTCTCGAATTCAAAGCCGGCTCTCTTGAACTGGGAGAAATCGAGGTTCGACAAGTCTTGTTCCAGGAAGGCTTCGGCCTCTGCGTCACTCCTGAGCCGGGGCACCTTTCTAGGGCGGGGTGCTTTTCTTTCCATGTGCCTCCAACTCCTTGCGATGCATATAGCGGGCACTCACGGGGCGTATGATGAATTGGCCCGCGCTTAATCGAAGCGTGAAGACGACGAACAATGCGCGGCCCGCTGGCGTGCAATCGACCGCGACGAAGCGATCTCCCGAGTCGGAATGGCCCACATCGCCCGAAAGTGGCGGATCGCCTCGCAGCAACGCCTCGATTTCCTGAACCGTAACGCCGTGCTTGCGGCATTTGTCCCGATTGCCGTCATCCCAATCGAACCCTGCTATCTTCATCGCGAGCATACCCCCTTACCGCACAAATGTACATACATTCGTATGCCGACAAACAGGCGGACACTTTCAATACCCCCGCGCGAAATCCACCACGTTTTCAAGCTTTTCTCCGCGCTCCGCCTTCGCCATGGCGGCGATCACGAAATCGGCGGCTTCTTTCGGGTTGGTCAGGCCCGCCACATGCGGGGTCACGGTCACTTTCGGATGCGCCCATAGCGGATTGTCCTCCGGCAGCGGCTCGGTTTCGAACACGTCGAGTGTCGCCCCCGAAAGCTGATTGGAATCCAGCGCCATAATCAGGTCACGTTCCACCAGATGTCCGCCGCGCGCTGCATTGATGACGGCGGCACCAACCGGCATCGCGGCGAATGCATCGGCATTCAGGATGCCGCGCGTCTCCGGCGTCAGCGGCAGCAGGCAGGTCAGAATATCGGTGCGCGCGAGAAACGGGTTCAGTTCGCCGTCTCCCGCGAAGCTTTCGATACCCTGGATGTTTTTCTTCGTGCGGCTCCATCCCGCAACCGGAAATCCCAGGTCGCGCAACCGTTCGCCCGCGAGCTGGCCGATTTCGCCAAGGCCCAGAATGCCCACGCGCGTGTCGGCGGTCTTGCGTTGCGGGATTCCCTGCCGCCATTGGCGCGCGCGCTGGAAGCCATCGAATGCGCGTTGCTGGCGGTGATGCATCAGCGTGTGCAGCACCGTGTATTGCGCCATCTCCAGCGACAGCCATTTGTTGACGAAGCGCACCAGCGGCACTTGGCGGGGATAATCGGTATCGAGCAGGAAACCGTCCACGCCCGCGCCCAGCGAGAACACCGCTTTCAGATTCGGCAGCGATTTGAAAAGCCCCGGCGGCGGGCGAAAGCTCAACGCGTAATCCACCGCGTCGGGCGCATATTCGTCGCGGCCATGCACCGCGATTTTCAGCGAGGGATCGAGGCCTGCGATCTGGCCTTCCCAGAGGGGCGCCCAGTTCACCGGCACGACGAACAACAGGGTTTTCCGGCGTGTGCTCATAGCGCAATTCTTTGCTTACCCTCCCCTTGAGGGAGGGTAAACGACAATTTGCGTCAGCAAATTTCGGGGAGGGGTCCAGGCGTCGCACCGTCGACCCCTCCCCGAAAAATCTTCCGCTGCGCTCCAGATTTGTTCGACCCTCCCTCAAGGGGAGGGTGAAACATCAAATCAATGCGATTTCGGCGCAGGCGTGGCCGGTGTAGCAGCAGCCGGTGCAGCAGGTGCTGCTCCCGCAGGCGCAGCAGCAGGCGCTTCCGCCGGTTTGGCGGCACCCGGTGCCGGGATCGGCGGCGGCGAATCGGTTTCCGTCCGCAGATAGGCAATCAGGTTGATGCGATCCTGCGCGCTCTTGAGGCCCGCGAAGCTCATCTTGGTGCCTGGAACATAGCTTCCCGGCGATTTCAGGAAGCGGAAAATCTCGTCATAGGTCCATGTGCCGCCCTTGGCCTTCATGGCGGCGGAATAGGAGAAGCCGGCTTCCGAAGCGCGCGGACGGAATTCCACGCCCCACAATTCGGGGCCGATCTTGTTGGGTCCGCCCTTGGAAATGTCGTGGCATTGTTCGCAGCGCTTGGAGATTTCCGCGCCCGCCTTCACATCGGCGCTGGCCAGCACCGTGCCCCAATCCGGCACGGCTTCCTCGACAGGCGCCGCCGCCGCACCGGCAGCCGGTGTCTCTTCCACGCCCTCGACCACATAGCCGGGCTTCGCAGGCGGCTCGACATCGTAGATCGCCTCTGTTGCGATCTTGACGGCCATGACAAAGATCAGCGTGCCAAGGACTGCGCCCGCGATCTTGTTCCACTCCCAGGAATCCATAAGGTGCCCACCCGAAAATCGGGCCGACATTAGCCGCCGCGCGGTGCGCATTTCTCGCGGCGAAGCGTCGCATAAGTAGCGGAAGGATTTGGCGGAAACCGAAAATGAGCCCCCCGACCAACCCGATAGTGGTGATCCCGGCCCGGATGGCCTCCACAAGGCTGCCCGGCAAGCCGTTGGCCCTCATAGGCGGGGTGCCCATGATCGTCTGCGTCTGGCGTCAGGCCGTGGCGGCCAATATCGGCCCCGTGCTGGTGGCGGCAGGCGAGCCGGAAATCGTGGAGGCCATCGAGAAGGCGGGCGGCGAAGGCATCCTCACCGATCCCGATCTGCCTTCGGGTTCCGACCGCGTGTTTCAGGCCCTCAAGGCGTTCGATCCGGGCGGCAAACACGATGTCATCGTGAATTTGCAGGGCGATTTGCCGGCACTCGATCCATCGCAGATCCGCATCGTGGCCGATGCCTTGGGCGATGCCGATATCGCAACGCTGGCCGCCGAGATCGACGATCCGGCGGATCGCACCAATCCAGGCGTCGTCAAACCCGTGGTGGCGTGGGACGCCGATGGCCTTTCCGGCCGCGCGCTCTATTTCACCCGGGCGGCAGCACCTTCGGGCGATGGCCCGCTCTTTCATCACATCGGCATCTATGCCTTTCGGCGCGCGAGCCTTGCCCGTTTCGTGGCGCTGCCGCCATCGCCGCTTGAATTGCGCGAGAAGCTGGAGCAATTGCGCGCACTCGAAGCGGGGATGACGATCAGGGTTGCGCGCGTGGACAGCGTGCCGCTCAGTGTCGATACTCCCGCCGATCTGGAAAAGGCGCGCAAATTGCTGGGGCACAAATGAGCGGGACATTGATCGAAAGCGCCAAACGCGTGGCTTTCCAGGGGGAGCCGGGCGCTTATGCCAATCTCGCCGCGCGCGAGGCGCTGCCGCATGTGCAGGCGATCCCCAAGCCCACTTTCGAGGACGCGGTGGAAGCGGTGCGCGCCGGCGATACCGATCTCTGCATCATTCCGGTGGAGAATTCGCTGCACGGCCGCATCGCCGATATCCATCACCTGCTGCCCGAAGCGGGCCTCTATATCGTCGGCGAACATTTCCTGCGCATCCGCCATCAGTTGCTGGGCGTGAAGGGCGCGAAGCTCGAAGACATCCGCACCGTGATGAGCCAGGCCCCCGCACTCGGCCAATGCCGCAAGATCATCCGCGACATGAAATGGATCGCGCAGAACTGGCACGATACCGCGGGTTCGGCCCGCTATGTCGCCGAAACCAAAGACCGTTCGCTTGCCGCCGTCGCCTCGTCGCTCGCGGGCGAGACTTATGGTCTCGACATCCTGAAAGCCGATATCGAAGACGAAGCCCACAACATGACGCGCTTCCTCATCATGGCGCGCGAACCCGATGATGCGCCTCACGATGGCGCGCCCGGTGGTGACGACATTTGTGTTCCGCGTGCGAAATGTACCGGCCGCGCTTTACAAAGCGATGGGCGGTTTCGCGACCAACGGCGTGAACATGACCAAGCTCGAATCCTATCAGCTCGGCGGTTCGTTCAACGCCACCCAATTCTATGCCGATATCGAAGGCCATCCCGAAGATCGTTCGGTGCGCCTGGCACTGGAAGAATTGCAGTTCTTCACCAGCAAACTCACCGTGCTCGGCGTCTACAAGGCCCATTCCTTCCGCCAGAACATGCCCTAGAATGGTCAAGCCTCCGCACGTCGATCGTCCTGTTCTCGATCTTCGCAAGCTGGAAGGTTACTGCCAGAACCCCGGTCACCCGCGCGGGCGTCACAAAGCGCGCGTCTTTCGCGAAGCGTTGGGCATCGGCCGCGCGGATGCCGGATGGTTAAGGGATGCTATGATGGAATCCCTCGCCGCATGCGAAGCCGCAGCGATGGGCGAAGATATTTTCGGCAGCCGTTGGCGCATCGATATTCCTGTCGCGCGATAGGGGCGGCAGGCTGTGGTAAGAACCATATGGATGATCCGAACCGGCGAGGACCGGTTACGCTTCGTGACCTGTTGGGTGATGTGATGACCGCGAAGACAAATCAACCCGGAACATATGACGTGGTGGCCCTTTTGTCAGATAGGCCGGCCGACAATTTGGCGCGTGGCCAGGTCGGCACTGTGGTCGAGCCGCTCGATGAAAAGACCGTGCTGGTGGAATTTTGCGATGATCGGGGCCGCGCCTATGCAATTGTGGCGTGCAACAAGACAGACCTCATTCTGCTGCATTATGTGCCACAGGCCGCATAACAAGGCCCGCCATGGAACCGCCCTTATCTGGGGCGGGAACCTAGATTTCGCTTAACCGTTTCCTTTACGAGCGCCGGGATTCTCCGGGCATAAGCGGGCTTTGCGGGCGTCTGTCCGTAAGCCGCGCTTTGCGCTCACCGCGAACACGACTGGCACATCGAACGGGCCGTGACAGGCCGATGCGTTTGTGTGCGCGCGAGCCGCAAAGGAGACGCGTGATGGACGGACGTGAAATGCTGATCGCGCTCGGCGCGCGCGGGCCGCACCACGATATCGTAATGAGCGGCAACGCGATCTATGCGCCGCTCATCGGATCGTGGGATATGGAAGTCTTCGATCTCGAAGGCGACGGCGCGCGCCGCGTTACCAATGGCGAATGGCATTTCGGATGGGTGCTGGAGGGGCGTGCGCTTGCAGGATGTGCTGGTCGTGCCTTCGCGCGGCGAGCGCCGCAACGGTATCGCAGCCAAAAACAATCGCTGCGCCACAACCTTGCGCATCTTCGATCCCGCAAGGGGCATATGGCGCGTGCACTTTTTCAACCCGGTGACCCAGATCCACGAAACCTTCACCGCCCATCGCGACGGCAAGGACATCGTGCAGATGGGCGCCGATGCGAGCGGCGCAACACTGCGCGAAATTTTTTCGGACATCGCGCCGAATTCCTTCTCCTGGCGCCGCGAAACTCGCCGACGACTCGGCGGCTGGAAATTGAAATCGGAATACGCGCCCTGCGGCGCAACTAACTCTTACCTCCCCCAACGCGGGGAGGTCGACATCGCATAGCGATGGCGGGTGGGGATGTCTCAACGAGCGGTGTGAACTTTTCGCATCGAAAAAGACCCACCCCGGCTTCGCGCCGATGCGCGCAGGCCTTAAGGATCAGATGATGCGCAATCGCGATTTGCGGCGGCACCCACAATCCGTCGACCGTATTGCCGCCGAGCAATTGCCGCGCGAGATCGCGTTCCAGCCAGCGGGCTTCGGCGATTTCGTTTTCGTCCACCTTGAAGTCGCGGCTCTCCGCTTCCGCGAAGCAGCCGATCATCAGCGAGGAGGGAAACGGCCAGGGCTGCGTGGCATAATAGGTCACCTTGCCCGTCTTCACGCCCACTTCTTCCATCAATTCGCGGCGCACCGCTTCTTCGATCGTTTCGCCCGGCTCGATGAAACCCGCGAGCGCGGAAAACATGCCGCGCGGAAATTGCTTGCCGCGTCCCACAAGGCACGCGTCGCCATGCGTCGCCAGCATGATGACAACCGGATCGGTGCGCGGAAAATGTTCGGCGCTGCAATTGGGGCAGAGGCGTTTGTAACCCGCATCCGCCACCGTGGTCGGGGTTCCGCAGCGCGCGCAGAAGCGATGGCGCTGATGCCAGTCGATCATCGCTTTGGCCTGGCCCATGATGGCGGCGTCGCGCCATCCATCAGCATCGCCGCACCGCGCGCTTCGCGAAAATGCCCAAGACCCTACAAGTGGCCCCGCATTGCCCGGATCGTTCGCCGCACTGATGTCGAGCGCGAACATCGCGTTGCGCCCTTCCAGCCCCAGAAAAATCCAGGGCGCATCGGGCGCGGCAAGCGAATCCGCCAAACCCAGGCCGCATCAACCCAAGCTCCAGCGGCGCAGGCGCACTATCGGGCCCGCGCAGGAACGGCTGCAACCGCCACATCGGCAGGATCAGCGTGGTCGGATCGCGGCGCTTGGCCTCGATCCAGTTGGCATCGGGACGTTTTTCGCTCGCCCGGTCGAGCGGATTTCCGGTGAACGGAATCATGCAGCACCCTCTTTTGCCCAAAAACTAGCGATCCGGCCGGGATAGGCAAGCCATGCACTGACGCTGTTGTCAGTTGATATTTCATGCGGCGTTTACTGCGCGGGCCTTATTGTGACAGCAAGATGCTGCATGTGCTGGGCTGCCTGACCGAAGATCACGACTTGGGGCTTGTCGCGCTCGCCTGTCTTCTCTGCCTGTTCGCGTCCTGGACGGCGATGAATTTGCTGATGCGCGCGCGGCTCGCCCCCGATCAAATGCGCAATGCCTGGATACTGGCTGCCGGCGTTGTCTTCGGCGCCGGAATTTGGACCACGCATTTCGTGGGCATGCTCGCCTTTCGCAGCATCGTGCCGCTTGGCTTCGATCTGCCGCTGACGATTGCTTCGGTGGTCCTGGCGATTGTCCTTTCCACACTCGCGTTTTCCACGCTGGGTTTCGCCCAAAATTTGCGGCCGAAATCGGCGCTCCTGAGCGGCAGCATCGGCGGATTGGCGATAAGCGCTGTGCATTACACCGGCATGACCGGCCTTCAAGGTGCGTTCCGCCTGCATTGGGATGGCGACTATGTCGCTGCCTCCGTCATCATCGGCGTGGTGTTCGTGATATCGGGCGCGCTGGCGGCGATCACCATCCGCAACATCCGTGGCCGCATGCTGGGTGCATTGTTCTGGACGCTCGCGATTTGCGGCGTGCATTTCGTCGGCATGAGCGCGGTCACGATCATTCCCGATCCCGCGATCTTGTATAACAGCGGATTGATGGCGCCGAATGAAATGGCCGTGGCGGTGGCTGCGGTCGCGTTGCTTGTCATGGGCCTTGGTCTTGTTGCCGCGCAAATCGACAATCACCTGGCCTATCGCCGCAAGGGCGAGGCAGACCGCCTCCACGCCCATATCGCGGTGCTCGAAGCGACCCAGCGCAATCTCGAAGCGACGACGCGCGATCTCAACCAGGCACTTGTCGCGGCGTCCGCCGCAAACGTCGCGAAGACCATTTCTGACCGCCATGAGTCACGAACTGCGCACGCCGTTGAACGCCATTCTGGGTTTCTCGGATATCCTGCAATCGGAAACATTCGGCCCGCTGGGGAGCGCGCGCTATCGCGACTATGCAGGCGACATCCACAAAAGCGGGGTGCATCTGCTGGAACTGATCAACGAGATTCTCGATCTGACGCGACTTCAGGCGGGGCAGATCGAGCTGCAGGAAACGGTGTTTTCGTTGCGCGATGTTGTTGGCGAAGCCTTCCAGACCGTTTCAGAACTTGCCGCAATAGGGCAGTTGCGCCTCATCGACGAGTGCCCGGTCAATCTTCCCGCAGTGCATGCCGGCCGCCGCAGGATTTATCAGGTGGTCCTGAATCTTGTTGTCCAACGCTATCAAGTTCACGCCGCCGGGCGGCACGGTGATCGCAAGGGCGGGCGTCGGTGCCGCAGGTCTTTATGTGCAGATCATCGATACGGGAATAGGGATTGCAGAAGAAGACATGCCGAAAGTGCTCGAACGGTTCGGCCAGGTCGATAGCAGCCTCGCACGCAGATATGAGGGCGCGGGTCTGGGAATCCCGATCTCGATGGAGCTGATGAAAGTGCATGACGGCACGCTCGAAATCCAGAGCGTCGTCGGCAAGGGCACGACCATCACGATAACGCTGCCTCCCGGCGCATCGTCGACTTGGAACATGCCGCTTAGTCTAAAGCAGCGTCCCATGCAAGATCGCCAATGCCACCGAGAAATAGATCACCAGCCCCGTCACATCCACCAAGGTGGCGACGAAGGGCGCCGATGCGCTTGCCGGATCGAAGCCGAACCGTTTCAGGATGAACGGCAGCATCGAGCCCGATAGCGATCCGAACAACACGATCCCCACCAGCGCGGTGCCGATGGTGATGGCGACCAGCACCCAGTGCGGGCCGTAATCATAGATGCCCATCTTCTGCCACACCACGATGCGCACCACGCCGACAACGCCCAGGATCGCGCCCAGCACAAAGCCGGTCGGGATTTCGCGCAGCGCCACGCGCCACCAGTCGCGCAAGCGCACTTCCTGCAAGGCAAGCGCGCGGATCAGAAGCGATGTCGCCTGCGATCCCGAATTGCCGCCCGAACTCATGATGAGCGGAATGAACAGCGTCAGCACAATCGCCCGCTGCAATTCGTCGGAGAAATGCTGCATGGCGCTTGCCGTCAGCATCTCGCTCAGGAACAGCGCGCAAAGCCAGCCGCGCGCGCTTGCGGATCATGCGGCCGAAACCGATCTGCATGTAAGGCTCGTCGATCGCCTCCATGCCGCCGAATTTCTGAACGTCCTCGGCGCTCTCCTGCAGGATCGCGTCGATCATGTCGTCTACCGTGACGATGCCGATCACCTGCCCGTCTTCCACCACCGGCACGGCCAGCAGATCGTATTTGGAAATAAGCTGCGCGGCCTCTTCGCGGTCGGTCAGCGGCGAAACGGTGAGCGGATGGGTTTCGGGCGCCGCCGACAGCACGCCTGCTTCCGGCTCCGCCGCGATCAGGCGGCGCAAGCTCACCGATTGCACAAGCGTGTGCAGCACGGGATCGAGAATATAGATCGCATACACCGTCTCGCGGCTGCGCTCGACGCGGCGCACATGGTCCAGCGTCTGCGCCACCGTCCAATCGGCGGGCACGCTGACGAATTCGGTCGTCATGATCGAACCTGCGCTGTGCATCGGATAGCGCAGCACGCGGTTGAGCGAGGCCTTGGTATCGGCATCGAGCAGCTTGAACAGCGCCGTGCGGCCGGGCTCTTCCAGCTGGCGGAAAACTTCCGCCGCCCGGTCCGACGACATGCCGGTGAGAATGCGCGCGGCCTTGGGGCGCGGGATCGCCGCGATCAATTCGCCGGGATAATCGAGCCCCGGCTCGATCGAACACGCCGACGGCCTGCTCGTCGGGCAGGTCTGCGAGAATCTTCGCGGTCTCTTCCACCGTCTTGGTGTTGAAGAGATCGACGATGTCGGGAATGCGCTCGCGCTTCAGGCGGCGGGCGAAATCGGAAAACTCACCTTTGCGGGCGAGAAGTTCTTGAATCATGGCTCACATCCTTGACCGGCCGCCTCGGGCGGGCGTGAGCCGGTTGCCTCAGCTCACAGCCGTCCGGACGGCAGACACAATCGACTTGGGCTTTCGCTGGGCATTGGGTCCTCATGTGCGGGGGGAATAGGTTCCCCGCGGACGGGTGGGATTTAATCCACAAAACGGGAAGGTCAATCCCAAATCCCGTTAAACCTGCTTCATCGAGCGACTTGCAATTCCGGCGGACCGGCTTTATATCCCCGCCCGGGAGTCCGGCGGTGGACGCAGCAGTCGCCAATCCGGTCAGGTTCGGAAGAAAGCAGCCGTAACGAATCCGCTACGGGTCGCAGCCGGGCTCTCACCTTTCAACAAATCGAGCAAAAAAAGCATGTCATCCCGGCCAAGCGGTGCGTCAGCATCGCGCAGAGCCGGGACCTATCGTGCAACCCGCTCCATGGGTCCCGCCTCTGCGCGGCTTCGCCGCTTGGCCGGGATGACAGCGTATTTGTGTTGGAGAAGCTGACATAATCTGCGGTAATCTCTGACAATGGATGAAAACACCACTTCCCTCGGCCTCGATGCCCCGCCGCAAAAGGCGGAGGCCTATCGCGTATTGGCCCGCAAATACCGCCCCTCGGATTTCACCGGCCTGATCGGCCAGGAAGCCCTGGTCAAGACGCTCTCCAACGCCTTCGCCACGGGCCGCATCGCCCATGCCTTCATGCTGACGGGCGTGCGCGGCGTCGGCAAAACAACCACCGCCCGCATCATCGCGCGCGCGCTCAATTGCATCGGGCCGGATGGCACGCGCAAAGAGCCCACCATCCACCCTTGCGGCGTCTGCGAGCCGTGCGTGGCCATCGCCGAAAGCCGCCATGTCGACGTGCAGGAGATGGACGCGGCGTCGCGCACCGGCATCGACGATATCCGCGAGATCATCGAGGGCGTGCGTTATGCGCCCGCCAGCGCGCGCTACAAGGTCTACATCATCGACGAAGTGCACATGCTGTCGAAGCAGGCCTTCAACGGCCTGCTTGAAGACGCTCGAAGAACCGCCGCCGCATGTGAAGTTCATCTTCGCCACCACCGAAATCCGCAAAGTGCCGGTCACGGTGCTCTCGCGCTGCCAGCGTTTCGATCTGCGCCGCATCGAAACCCAGGAACTGGCAGCCCACCTCAAAGGCATCGCCGAAAAGGAAAAGGTCAGCATCGAGGATGGCGCGCTGGCGCTGATCGCGCGCGCCGCCGAAGGTTCGGTGCGCGATGGCCTTTCGCTGCTCGATCAGGCCATCGCCCATGAAGAAGGCACGATCAACGCAGAATCCGTCCGCGCCATGCTGGGGCTGGCCGATCGCGGCCGCATCCTCGACCTGTTCGAGAAAACCCTTGGCGGACAGATCGCCGTGGCACTCGCCGATCTGCGCGAGCTCTATGATCGCGGCGCCGATCCGCTCGCGATCATGCAGGATCTGCTCGAAACCACCCATTTCCTCACCCGCATCAAGGTTGCCCCCGGCGCCGAAGGCTTTTTCGACGGCGGCAGCGCGGAGGCCAAACGCGCGGCGGAGATGGCGGGCAAACTCAGCGTGCCATCGCTCACGCGCGCCTGGCAGATGCTGCTGAAGGGCCTGTTCGAAGTTCGCGATGCCACGCGCCCGATAGCCGCCGCCGAAATGGCGCTGATCCGTTTGAGTTATGCAGCCGATCTTCCGCCGACCGACAAGCTGGTGCGCGATGTGATGGATGGCGGAGGCGCGCCTTCGCCCTCGCGCGGCGCAGCGTCATCGCCACCGTCCGGCGGAAATGTGCGCGCGCAAGCGACGGTTCGCGCCGGCGATGGTGGGGCAAGCGCACAACGAGCGCCCGAGCCGACCGCGAACGCGCAGACAAATCCTACCATCAGTTCGCTTGAAGATATAATCGCCCTTACTGAGCCGACATCGAAGTTGCGGATTGGTCTGCAACACAACATGCATTTGATTCATCTTGAGCAAGGCAAAATCGAGTTTCGTCCCTCTGATAAAGCTCTTCCTTCGTTGGCCGGTGATCTGTCTCAATTTCTCAAGGAAAAAACTGGAGTTCGTTGGGTTGTTACTGTGGGTCGCGAAGGCGGCGCGCCCACGCTTGCCGAAGCCAGGCGCATGGCGCGCGATGCCACCTTCGATGCGGTGAGGCAGCAGCCGTTGGTGCGCGCCGTGCTCGATCGTTTTCCGGGGGCCGAAATCATCGCCGTGCGCGATCTCGCCGAAGAAGATATTGCGAGCCCCACCGAAGAAGACGCGACATGAACCTCGCCGATCTCTTCAAACAGGCAAAGGACATGCAGTCGAAAGCCGCCGAGATGCAAAAGGCGGTGGAGTGCATCGAAGTCGAAGGCCAGTCCGGCGGCGGCATGGTGAAGCTCGCGCTTAGCGGCAAATCCGATCTCAAGCGGCTTGACCTCGATCCGTCGCTGCTGAAGCCCGAAGACAAGACAATGGTCGAAGACCTCATTCTCGCGGCCCACGCCGATGCCAAAGCCAAGCTCGAACGCGCGCTCGCCGAAGAAATGCAGCGCATGAGCCGCGATATGGGATTGCCCGCCGGGCTCGGCGGAATGTTCGGCCAATGATTACCGTCACATTTGTTTTTTCCTCCCCCGCTTGCGGGGGAGGAAAAGATCGCGCAAGCTGAAGCATGGCATCGCTTCCCGCCGGCCCTGAAATCGAACGCCTGATCCAGTTGCTCGCAAAGCTGCCGGGTCTCGGCCCGCGTTCCGCGCGCCGGGCGGCGTTGGCGCTGCTCAAGAAACGCGAAGCCCTGCTCGAACCGCTCAACGCCGCCTTGCGCGATGCTGCCGATGCGATCTCCACCTGCGAAGTCTGCGGCAATCTCGATACCACCTCTCCGTGTTCGCTGTGTCGCGATCCCAGGCGCGATGCGCATATCCTCTGCGTGGTGGAAGATGTGGCCGATCTGTGGGCGCTGGAACGCGCGGGCGTTTTTCGCGGCAAATATCATGTGCTGGGCGGCGCGCTTTCGGCGCTCGATGGCATCACGCCCGAACGCCTCAATGTGCCGCAATTGATGGCGCGCGTGGTCGAAGGCGTCGACGAAGTGATCCTTGCGATGAACGCAACCGTCGAAGGCCAAACGACCGCGCATTACCTGATGGATGCGCTGGAGCCCAAGGGCGTGAAGGTCACGCGCCTTGCCCATGGCGTTCCTGTGGGCGGCGAACTCGATTATCTCGATGAGGGCACGCTCAGCGCCGCCTTCCGCGCAAGGCGCCCGCTTTAGGCGCTCACTTCCAGATAACGCTCTTTCAAATGCGCCTTGAATGCATCCGCCGATAACGGCTTTCCGGTCGCGCGCTGCAACACTTCATCGCTGGTCGCATGAAGGCTCGCGACGCAATGGATGTTCGCCCGCGTCCATTCCAGCAACGGCTTGAAATCGCCCACGCCCAGTTGCGGCAGTATTCGCGGATCATCCTTTTTGGCCTGTGCAAACAATTGCGCCGCCGCCAGCGCGCCCAGCGTGTAAGTCGGGAAATAGCCGAACAATCCGGCCGACCAATGCACATCCTGAAGACAGCCCATCGTGTCGTTCGGCGGCACGATGCCCAGCATTTCGCGATAGGCGGCGTTCCATGCCGTTGGCAAATCGGCAGGTTTCAGATCGCCGCTCAACAGTTTCTGCTCCAGCCGATAGCGCAGGATCACATGGATCGGGTAGGTCACCTCATCGGCCTCGACGCGGATCAGGCTCGGGCGCACACGGCGATAAACCCGCAGGATGTTTTCATCGCTCCACGCTGCACCCTCACCACCGAAATGCGCGCGCAGCAGCGGGGTGAGATAGGAAACGAACGGCCCGGATCGTCCCGCCTGCATTTCGAACAGCAGCGACTGGCTTTCATGCAATCCAAATCCGCGCGCAAGCCCGACGGGCTGAAACGCCCATTGCGCGGGCAAGCCGGATTTATACATGGCGTGCCCTGTTTCATGCACGGTCGCCATGATGGCCGACAGCACGTCGTCTTCGTGATAGCGCGTGGTGATCCGCACATCGCCGGGAATGCCGCTCATGAAGGGATGCGCGGTGGGGTCGATCCGCCCATGGGCAAAATCAAAGCCGATCTGGCGCGCGAGTTTTTCGTTGAAGGCGTGCTGCTTTTCGGTGGCAAACGGTCCGGGCAACTCAAGCGTTTCCGGTTCCGCCGCCTGCCGTTCCATGATCCTGTGCATCAGCGGCGGCAGGAACGCCGAAAGATCGGCGAACAGCGGATCGATGGTGGCCGTGCGCGCCCCCGGTTCATATTCGTCCAGCAGCGCATCGTAAGGCGAAAGACCAAACGCATCGGCCTTGATCCCGGCCACTTCGCGCTGCAACGCGATCAGTTCGGAGAGCGGCGCGAGAAAGCTTTTGAAATCGTTTGCAGCCCGCGCGTCCTGCCAGATCTGCTGCGTCAGGGAGGATTTGGCGGCTATCTCCGCGCGCAATGGCGTCGGCACAATCGTGTCCTGCCGCCACAGCCTGCGCATCTCGCGCAGATTGGCCGCTTCCCATTCGCTCAAACCGTCCGTCTCTTCGCCTTCCGCGCGATCAAGCAGTTCGCCCAAACGCGGTGCCGCCATCGTATCCCCGATCACGGTGCTGAGCGCAGACATCACTTTCGCGCGCGTCTCGGCCCCACCCGCCGGCATCATGGTGCGGCTTTCCCATTCCAGTGTTTTCTCCGCCGCGCCCAGATGGGCGATATGCGCGAACATGGCGGTCAATTCGCTATAGGCGGAATTTGCTTTGTCCATCTGGGGCTCGTTGAGATCGCGGTCGGCGAAAGGATAGCCCGATTTCGCCAAATCGATCACGTCCGAATCCGGCCAGACCGGGCCTGTGTCCCGCGCCATGCTCCAGCCTGGATCAAGGGAGAAGGCCATGGCCACCATACGCAAGGAATTTCACCTCAACACGGCAATCGAAGATGTGTGGGATGCGCTGCGCGATTTCTATGCCGTTCACGAACGCATCGCACCCGGCTTTCTCACCGCGCTCGAACGCCAGCCCGGTGCGCGCGTGGTGACATTCGCCAACGGTTCGGTCGCGCGCGAAGTCCTCGTCAGCATAGATGACGATCACCGCCGCCTCGTCTACACGATCCCCAGCGACCGGCTCGAATATCATGGCGCCTCGGCGCAGGTGTTCCCCGATGGCAAGGGCGGCTGCCGCTTTGTCTGGCTCACCGATGTCCTTCCCGATGCGATGGCGCCCTATATCTCCGCGCAGATGGAGGAAGGCGTGAAGGTGATGGCGAAAACTCTCGAGCGCCAATCCGAAAACGCGCTCTGAAAATAACACGATTATTTCAAATCGTTTTGCAACAATGGTTTAACCCCCACCAGCGTAACGCTGCCCCCGCCTTGTTCATTTGCAAAGGGAAAATGTTTGGGCCATGCGATTCTTCGAAAGGAGAACCACATGGTTCAAACAGAAGCAGACGTGCAGAAAACGCAAAACCCTTCGCGCGGGATTTCGGCGCTCGAAGACAATCTGGAACAGGTGACGCTCGCGATCACCGAATGTTTCGAGGCCGCGCGCACTATCCCGCGCCGCGAGGATGAATATGGCCACCGGCGCCATTCGGAATATCAGAACGCGGTTGCGCTGCTGAAGGCGAGCGCCAAGATCGGCCGCACGCTCGCCCAGATCCAGGGCAGCAAATTCGATCACAACATCTCGGTCACGCGGCAGCTGAAGCCGTCGCCCGCGCAGCGCCGCGCCCGCGTGCCGCAAAATGTGCAGGCCGGGCAGCAGGTTGCGCTACCCCCACCCCCACCGGATTTCGAAGGTTCGAATGGCTGAAGCCCGCAAACGCGGCGGCCAGCCGGGCAACAGCAACCGGCTGAAACACGGCGCGTTCTCCCGTGCCCATGCCGCGCGCCACGCCGAAATCAGACGCATGGTGGCGAGAGCGGATTTCCTGTGCGCCGAAGTGCTTGCGTGGATGGCCTGCGAGGCTAATCCCGCGGCAACGCCTTCGTATCCTCGGGCGCGGAAAGCTCGACCTTCGCGATGGCTTGTGCGCGGGTATCGATCCTGCGCATTGAGGTTTCAATTTGCTCAATATCCTTGCTCGCACTGTCAAAGTGAGTACGCAGCTTCTGCACGCGATCGCCTAATAGCCGAACATCGTTCATCAACAGGCCCACCTCCTGCTGGATGCGGTGCGCCTCTTCGCGCATCTTGGCGTCCTTCACCACGGTCTGCACGGTGTTGATGGCAAGCATCAGGATGTTCGGCGATACCACCATCACGCCCGCGCGATGTGCCCGCTGGATCACATCGGAAAATCCGTCATGCAATTCCGCATAGATGGATTCCGATGGCACAAACATGATCGCCGGATTCTGCACCTCGCCGGGAATGAGATATTTCTCCGAAATATCCTTCACATGCTTGGCGAGATCGGAACGCACGCGCGCTTCGCCTGCCTTGCGGTCGCCTTCGCCGCGCAAGGCGGTGAAGCATTCCAGCGGAAATTTGGAATCGATCACCAGCACGCCGGGGCTGTTTGGCAGGCGGATGATGCAATCGGGCCGGGTGCCGTTGGAAAGCGTCGCCTGGAATTCATAAAGCGTCGGCGGCAGGCCATCGCGCACGATCTCTTCCATCTGCGCCTGCCCGAACGCGCCGCGCGACTGTTTGTTGGAAAGCACTTCCTGCAGAGAGACGACCTGCCCCGAAAGCGCGGTGATATTCTTCTGCGCCTCGTCGATCACGGTGAGCCGCGTCTGGATGCCGCCAAGGCTTTCGGCTGTCTTCTCCGCGCTCGCATTGAGGCTTTCGCCCAGGCGCTGGTTCAGCGCGTCCATCCGCTCCGAAAGCGCCTTCTGCAGCAGGCTTTGGCTTTCGAGCGTCTGGCGGAACTGCCCGTCCAGCGAGCCCTGGGCGGCCAGAAGCGTGTCCAGCCGTGGGTCCAGTGGGGGCGGCGGCGGGGCCGCAGGTTTCCGCGCCAGAACCAGAATCAGGGCGGCGGCCACGACGGCAACGGCAAGCGCGATAAAACCAATTTCCATAGCGTTTCAGGCCGCTTTCCAGCGTTTATCTTGACCGGAAGGTGCGGCGACCTTATTTCCAGCCCATGACGATACGCCCCATCCTTACCGCGCCCGATCCGCGCCTGAAAGCGGTCTCCGAACCCATCGCCAAGGTGGACGATGAGATTCGCAAGCTGGCCGACGACCTGCTCGATTCCATGTATGCCGCCGATGGCATTGGGCTGGCCGCGGTGCAGGTCGGCGTGCCCAAGCGCATGCTGGTGATGGATATCGCGCAGGCCAATGGCGGGCGCGAACCGATGGTCTTCATCAATCCGAAGATCCTCTGGGCCTCGGAAGAAATGGCGAAGGCCGAAGAAGGCTGCCTCTCGGTTCCCGAAATCTGGGACGATGTGGAACGCCCCGCCAAGATTTGCGCCGAATATCAGGATCGCGATGGCAAGGTGCAAACGCTGGAAGCCGATGGCCTGCTCGCCTGCTGCCTGCAACATGAGATGGACCATCTCGATGGCGTTTTGTTTTTGGATCACCTCTCCAAGCTCAAGCGCTCCATCGCCTTGCGCAAACTGACAAAAGCCAAACGGCTGAAAGACGCAGGGTAGGGTTATGCGCCTCGCCTTCATGGGCACGCCGGATTTCGCCGTGCCCACGCTTGGCGCTTTGATCGCACAGGGCCATGAGATCGCGGCCGTTTATACGCAGCCTCCACGCCCAAAGGGGCGCGGGCTCGCAAGCGAAATATCCCCCGTCGCCAAACTCGCCCAGGCGCACAACATCGAAATCCGCGATCCCGTTTCGCTGAAAGGCGAAAGCGAGCAAAGCGCTTTCGCCGCCCTCAATCTCGATGCTGCCGTGGTGGTGGCTTACGGATTGCTTCTTCCCAAACCGATCCTCGATGCACCGCGTCTCGGCTGCTTCAACCTCCACGGCTCATTGCTCCCGCGCTGGCGCGGTGCCGCCCCCATCCAGCGCGCCATCATGGCAGGCGACAGCGAAACCGGCGTCATGGCGATGCGCATGGAAGAAGGTCTCGACACCGGCCCGGTGCTGATGGCCGAACGCATTGCCATCGGGCGCAAAACCTATGGCGACTTGCACGACGAACTTTCCCATCTCGGCGCCGACCTGATGGTGCGTGCGCTTGCAGCACTCGACCGCGGCAGCATCGAGGCCCAGCCGCAACAGGGCGAACCGACCTACGCCAAAAAGATTCTGAAAGAAGAAACCAGAATCGACTGGAAGAAATCCGCAAGCGAAATCGATTGTCATGTCCGTGGATTGTCACCCGTGCCCGGCGCGTGGACGGAAGCAAATGGCGAACGCCTGAAAATCCTTTACGCCGAACCCACAAAAGGAAGCGGCACGCCCGGCGAAATGCTGGACGACAAGCTCACCATCGCTTGCGGCAATGGCGCACTAAAACTGATCCGCCTGCAACGCGCAGGCCGCGGACCGATGAATGCCGAAGACCTGTTGCGCGGCTTCTCGCTTCCGCGCGGCACGAAGCTCGTGTAATGCGCTACCGCCTCACAATCGAATATGACGGCGGCCCGTTCTCCGGCTGGCAGCGTCAGGAAAACGGCCCCTCCGTGCAGGGCGCGCTGGAAGAAGCAATCCAGAAACTTTCCGGCGAAACCGTCACCGTTCATGGCGCGGGCCGCACCGATGCCGGCGTACACGCCTTCGGTCAGGTCGCCCATTTCGATCTCGAAAAGGAATTCGCACCCGACAAGGTGCGCGATGCGCTGAACCATCATCTGAGACCCGCGACAGTTGCCGTCCTCGAAGCGTCCATCGCGGATGCGGATTTCAGCGCACGCTTCTCCGCAAAGTCGCGTCATTATCTCTATCGTATCGTCTGCCGCAGGGCGCCTTTGGTACTTGAACGTGGCCACGCCTGGCACATATCGCGCGATCTCGATGCCGAAGCGATGAACGCCTCCGCGCAGGCACTGATCGGCAAACACGATTTCACAACCTTCCGCGCCGCCGAATGCCAGGCCAATTCGCCGGTGAAGACGCTGGATGTTCTCGATGTGCGCCGCCTCGCCGACGAGATTCAGATTTCGGCATCGGCGCGATCTTTCCTGCACCATCAGGTGCGCTCGATTGTTGGCTCGTTGAAACTGGTGGGCGAGGGCAAGTGGCAGGTGCGCGAGATGGCGCGTGCGCTGGCTGCAAAGGATCGCGCGGCCTGCGGTCCCGTTGCACCTGCCGACGGGCTTTATCTGGTGCGGGTGGATTATTGAAGATCGATCAGTTCCACATCGCCCGGATCGATCGCTTGCCCCAAGAATATCTCGCCAACCCGCGCAAACCTGTCGGGCGCATCCGTCGCCAGAAATTTTCGCGAAACGGTGTTGCCTCCATTTGCCATGAGCTGCTTCTCTCGCAGCAAATTCTCAACGGCAATCGCCGTCGTCGCCGCGCTGTCCACCAGCGCAATGTCTCCGGCCACGCGCGAGATCGCCGATTTCAGCTACCGGATAATGCGTACAGCCAAGCAGCAGACATTTGGGCTTCGGCACCGTCGCCAGAAGCGGATCGAGATAGCGATGTACGATTGCCTCGGCAATCGGCCCATCCGTCAAACCTTCTTCCGCCATCGGCACGAACAGCGGACAAGCCTGCTGCACAACCGGCGTCGGCTTGCGGGCCTGTATGGCACGCACATAAGCGCCACCCTTCACCGTGCCTTCGGTGGCAATCACCGCAATCGGCCCGTCGGGCGCCGCCGCAAGCGCTGCCGCAGCACCCGGTTCGATCACGCCGATCACCGGCAACGGATCGAGCGCTTCCTGCAATGCGGGCAACGCAACGGATGCGGTGTTGCACGCGACGACAACCATCTTCACACCGCGCGCCATCAGCGCCCGCGATGCCTGAATGGCATAACGCTTCACCGTCTCCGCGCTCTTGGTGCCGTATGGCAGCCGCGCGGTATCGCCCAGATAAAGAAAGCTTTCCCCCGGCAACCGCGCGGTCAGCGCCCGCATCACGGTCAGCCCGCCCATGCCGGAATCGAACACGCCGATACTGGCTTCACTCATTTGGGAGGGTTGGCGAAATAATGGTCAAGCACGGATTCATAGATATCGGTGAGCCGCGCGATCTCCGCCACCGGCATGCACTCGTCGATCTTGTGCATGGTCGTGCCCGAAAGCCCCAACTCAACCACCGGGCAATGCTCCTTGATAAAGCGCGCATCGGATGTGCCGCCGGTCGTGGAGAATTCGGGCCTCTTGCCCGTCACTTTCTCAACCGCGTTCGCAACCAATTCGGTGAACGATCCGGGTTGGGTGAGAAAGGCAACCCCGCTTGTCTGTGCGGTCACGGAAATCTCGCCGCCCATCGCGTGCGCCACATCTTTTGCCGCGGTTTCGATGCGATATTTAAGCGTGTCGGGCGTGTGCAGGTCATTGAAGCGAATATTGAAACGGGCCGATGCCTCCGACGGGATCACGTTGGTCGCGTCATTGCCGACATCGATACTGGTAAAAGCGAGCGTCGATGCCTCGAAATGCGGTGTTCCGTTGTCGAGCGGCTCGCCGGAAAGCCGGTTCACCAGCGCTGCAAGGATAGGAATGGGATTGAGCGCGCGGTGCGGATAACCCACATGGCCCTGAATGCCGCGCACCACCACACGAAAATTGATCGAGCCCCTGCGTCCGATCTTCAGCGTGTCGCCGGATTGCACCGAAGAGGTCGGCTCGCCGACGATGCAATGGTCTATCCGCACGCTCTGTTCCGAAAGCCACGCCAGTACTTTGCGCGTGCCGTTGATTGCGATGCCTTCTTCATCACCGGTGATGAGCAGGCTGATCGAACCCTTGAGTTTGCCCTTCGCAAGATGGCGTTCCGCAGCGCTCACGAAAGCGGCGATGGCCGTCTTCATGTCGGCAGCGCCGCGGCCATAGAGCACGCCATCGGCAATCTGCGCCCCGAACGGATTGTGCTTCCATTGCGCGGCATCGCCCACCGGCACCACATCGGTATGCCCGGCAAAACAGAAATGCGGTGCATCCACTCCGACCCGGGCGAAGAGATTTTCGACCGGCGCCGTATCGGGTGTCTCAAAGCGCAAGCGATTAAAGGTGAAACCCAGCGGCGCGAGAGTCCCCTCCAACACACCAAGCGCGCCACCATCATCTGGCGTCACCGAGGAGCAACGGATCAGAGCCTGCGAGAGTGCGGTGGCGTCGATGGGCATGATTGTCTAGTCGCGCAGCAGTTCGTTGATCGATGTCTTCGAACGCGTGCGCTCATCCACCCTTTTCACGATCACCGCGCAGTAAAGCGAAGGCTGGCCGTTGCCGCCGCCCATCGTGCCGGAAACGACCACCGAATAAGGCGGCACGCGGCCATAGAAAATTTCGCCCGTCGCGCGATCCACGATCTTGGTCGATTGGCCGAGATAGACGCCCATGGAGAGCACAGAGCCTTCGCCGACGATCACGCCTTCCGCGACTTCGGCACGCGCACCGATGAAGCAATTGTCTTCAATGATAACGGGCCCCGCTTGCAACGGTTCAAGCACGCCCCCTATGCCGACACCGCCGGAGAGATGACAATGCTTGCCGATCTGCGCGCAAGAGCCAACCGTCGTCCAGGTATCGACCATCGTGCCTTCGCCGACATGGGCGCCGAGATTGACGAAACTCGGCATCAGCACGACGCCCTTATCGATAAAGGCAGAGCGGCGCACGATTGCGCCGGGAACGGCGCGGAAGCCCGCTTCGCGAAACCGCGCTTCGTTCCAGCCGGTGAATTTGGAATTGACCTTGTCCCACCAGACAGCGCCGCCCGGTGCGCCTTCGATAGGCTTCATGTCGGTGAGGCGGAAGGACAGAAGCACGGCTTTCTTCAGCCATTGGTTCACATGCCACTCGCCCTGGAATTTTTCCGCAACGCGCGCCTTGCCGGAATCGAGTGCATCGAGTGCGGCATCTACCGCATCGCGCACGGGTCCGCGCGTGGCGAAGGAAAGGCTATCGCGATTTTCCCAGGCAGCGTCGATGATGTGTTCGGCGTCGGTAAGCGAAGTCATGTTGCGGTCCTGATCGTCTTCAAGAAATGGGCGAGGTCTTGGGTTTCATAGTCGATATTTTCAGGTCCGGCGACAGGGAATTCCGGCCCTTGTTTCGACCAGTGCGAATTGTTCTTCACCCACACCGTCGTCATGCCCAGCGCATGCGCGGGCACAAGGTTGCGGGCGATATCCTCGAACATGGCGGCCTCGGCCGGATTTACGCCGGAATGGACGAGGATGCGATCATAGGCTTGCCGAAGGGGCTTGGGCGAAAACGCCACTGTTCGGATATCCCAGATTTCCTCGAAGCAGTCGGTCAGGCCGGTGCGCGCGAGAATGCGCTCCGCATGATGGCGGCAGCCATTGGTGAAGACAAAGCGCTTGCCGGGCAGCGCCGCGATGGCCTCGGTCAAAGCCATATCCGCCTTGATGGCAGCCAGATCTATGTCGTGCACATCGAGCAGAAAATCTTCCGGGTCGGCATCGTGCAGTTTGATGAGGCCGGTGAGCGTGGTGCCGTGGTCGCGGTAATAGGCTTTCTGGATGCGGCGCGCCTCCTCGGCATCCACTTTCAGGAGGCGCTGGACGTAGGCCTGCATGCGGCTATCGATCTGAGCGAAAAGGTTGGAATCCGCCCGGTAGAGGGTGTTGTCCAGATCGAAAATCCAGGCGCGGATGTGGCGGAAATCAGGTCGGTCGAGGTGAGTGGCGGGCGGCATGGCGGCGGAACATGGGGGATTGGGCCTGAACCCCGCAAGGCAGGGGCACTGGTAACCAAATCCCTTCAAGGAACCTTAAGACCGGGCGGCCAAACTCCCTCTCGAACCGGAGGACAGCATGGCGGCCAAGGGCGCGAAGCCCGAAGGACAATTGCCGGAAAAGCTCTCGCGCGACCAGGTGCTTGGCATCCTGGAAGAGCGGGAGAAATCCGCGCAGCACGAACTGGCCACGCGCAGCGATGCCGGGGCGGAGGTGCTTTATTACCTCGCCTCCAAAGGGGCGGCCGCCATCCGCCGGGCGGTTGCGGGCAATCTCGGCACGCCTGCCCATGCCAACCGCCTGCTGGCTGATGATGCCGACGATGAAGTGCGCGCCGAACTTGCCCGCAAGATCGGCCGGCTGATGCCCGACCTTGCGCAGGAGGAAAGCGAGAAGCTGCGCGCGCTCACGCTCGAGACGCTGGAGAAGCTGGCGAACGACCAGCTGCCGCGGGTGCGCGCGATCCTGGCCGAAGAGATCAAGTCGCTCGATTGCGTGCCCAAGAAGGTTATCCGCAAACTGGCGTTCGATCTGGAGATGATTGTTTCGGCCCCGATCCTCGAATATTCGCCGCTGCTTTCCGATGCCGATCTGATGGAAGTGATTGCCACGGCCAAGGCAAATGAAGCGCTTGCCGCCATCGCCAAGCGCAAATTCCTCAGCGTGAATGTGGCGGATGCGATTGTCACCTCGCTTGAAGTGCCTGCGGTGGCGGCGTTGCTGGCCAATCCTGACGCGCAGGTGCGCGAGGAGACGCTGAACAAGATCATCGAGCAGGCCGAGAATATCCGCGCCTGGCACCAGCCGCTGGTGATGCGTGTTGACCTTTCCCAGCGCGCTATCCGGCGTATTGCTTCCTTCGTCGGCATGGCGCTGATCGAGGTGTTGAGCAGCTCGCCAGCGCCTCGATCCAGAGACGCGCGATCATCTGAACCATCAGCTTCGCCACCGCATCGATACGGGCAACGATGCTCATGCAAGTGAGGATGATCGGGCAGCCGATGAGGTCGAGCAGGCGCGGCGGGCGGGCAAGCTGGATGATGGGTTTGTCGATGCGGCGGCCGAAGCGGGCAGGCGCGAAGTTGTGACGGCAGCGCTTGCCATATTGGCGCAGGTGCCGCTGGAGACCGTTCGCAAAATTCTGGCGTTCCGTTCGGCCAAGCCGGTGACCGCGCTTGCGTGGCGCGCCAAGCTCAGCATGAGGGTGGCCTTCCGCATTCAGCGTTTTGTGATGAAATTGCCGACCGACGAATTGCTGCCTGCGCGCGAGGGGGTTCGCTTTCCGCTCAGTGATGACGAGATGCGCTGGCATCTTGAGTTATTTCGACGTGGCGGTGTAGGGATCAGCCCTTTCGGCCCCACCCGCGCGACGAAGCCCTGCTCGCCTTTCACATTTGTTTCGGCAAATCCCACTTCGCGCATGCCGCGTTTCCTGCAATCGTTCTTTCCCTGAATCTCGAAGGCGATGTCGGTGACGCAGAATTTCATGTGTCCTGTCGCCAGGGGCTTCTTGCCCGGCAGGTCGGCCAACAGATAGATGCGGTCGGTTGGCAAGCGGCTCGCTGATGAGGGTGGCGCAGTTGGCGGGCGGCACTTTCCACCAGCCGCGGCTGATCCAATCTTTCCCGGTCTTGAGGCCGATGGCGGCCCACAGGGATTCGGGTGTCGTGTTGCACACCGAATAACCCGCAGGCGCGGTGATCGCGCCAGCCGCTTTCTCCAGTGCCTGAAACAGCGCGTCGTCATTGGCTTTGCGGGAGAGCTTGGCCTTGCGGCGGAAATCGTTCAGCGCGGTTTCGGTGACCTTGTCGTCGTTGCCGTCGATGCTGACGATCTTGTAGCCGTTGTCGGCGAGCAGGCGTTGCAGGCCGGCGATGCGGGCCTGGTCGAGCGTTACGAGCGATGGTTTCTCGGTCAGGGTTTCGGTGAAATCGGATTTGCCTTTGGTGGCGAGTTCGGTGAACGGAACGGCGAAGGCGTTATCCTCGCGTGCAGCGGGCGAGTGCGGGCGTGGTGAAGCTGAAGGTGCCGTGGCCGACGCAGAGTTTCGTTCCGCCGCCCCAGGCGCGCGGCGGGCCGGAATGGGAGCGCGAGGATTGCGCATAGAGATAATAGGGCGGCGATTTCAGCGGTTTGGAAATCGCCTGCGCGCACGCGCCGGGTGACAACGCGCGTCCAGCCTTGCGTAATCATGTTCGGCTTGGCGGCGTTGGCCGTTGCCGCGTAGAGAACATAGCTCGTGCGATTGCAGAGCTTGAGGCTTGCGGCTGCCGGCGCCGCCGCGAACGAGGGCGGCGAAAAAAAGAAAAATCGCGGCTGCGCGCGGGCCCCTCATTCCGCCGTTATCATGGTGCCGGCGCCGTGCTCGGTGAAAAGTTCGAGCATCAGCACATGGGGAATGCGGCCATCGAGGATGACGGCGGCCTTCACGCCGGATTCCACGGCATCGATGGCGGTTTCGATCTTGGGGATCATGCCGCCGGAGATCGTGCCATCGGCGATCAGTGCGCGCGCGTCCGCCACCGAGAGTTTGGGGATCAGCTTGCGCTCGCGATCGAGCACGCCTTCGACATCGGTGAGAAGGATCAGGCGTTCGGCGGCCATCGCTCCGGCAACCGCGCCCGCAACCGTATCGGCATTGATGTTGAAGGTTTCGCCCTTGGTGCCCGCGCCGATAGGCGCGATCACGGGGATGAGGTCGGATGCGATGATGGTGCGCAGAATCTGCGGGCTCACTTTCTCGGGCTGGCCGACGAAACCCAGATCCACCTTCTCGCCCTTGCTCACATGATCGAGCTTTTTGGGCGATGACGAGATTGCCGTCCTTGCCCGAAAGCCCCACCGCCTTGCCGCCGGCGGCATTGATGCCGCTGACGATCTGCTTGTTGATGGAGCCGGTGAGCACCATCTCGACCACTTCGACGGCGGCTGCATCGGTGACGCGCAACCCGTCCACGAAGCTCGATGCGATGTTGAGCTTCTTGAGCATGGAGCCGATCTGCGGGCCGCCGCCATGGACGACCACGGGGTCGATGCCCGTCTGCTTCATCAGCACGATGTCTTGGGCGAAATGTTCGCTGACGCCGCCTTCCATGGCGTGGCCGCCATATTTCACGATGATGATCTTGTTGTCGTATTTCAGGATGTAGGGGAGGGCCTCCACCAGCACGCGCGCGGTCGAACGCCAGCGCGCCATCACCCGCAGGTTGCGGTCCTGGATGGTGTCGTCCTGCATCGCCATGAGGGGGAGGGCCTTCGAAAAGCGCGGGCGTTATAGCGGCAAAGTCAGGGGGCCGCCAGCGCCACCAGATGGGCGCGAAGCCCTTCCAAACCTTGGGCTTTCAGGGCGGAGGTGGCCTCCAGCCCAGGATAGGCGGCAACATGCCTGCGCGATTGGACCATGGTGCTTTCCACAACCGTTTCGCGCTCGGCCGCGTTGAGCTGATCGAGCTTGGTAAGCACGATGAGATAGGAGACGGCGGCCTTGTCCAAGAGCTTCATCACCTCGTGGTCGATCTCGCCCACGCCACGGCGGGCATCGATCAGAAGCACCACGCGGGCAAGGCTCGCGCGGCCGCGCAGATAAGCGAAGATCAGTTTCTGCCATTCGGCGGTGAGCGCCTTGGAGGCTTTGGCATATCCATAGCCCGGAAGGTCCGCCAGGATCAGGCGCGCGTTGAGGCGGAAGAAATTGATCTCGCGCGTGCGCCCCGGCGTTTTGGAAACGCGCGCCAGCGCGTTGCGCCCCGTCAGCGCATTGATGAGCGAGGATTTGCCGACATTGGAGCGGCCGACAAAGGCCATCTCCGGCAGCGAAACCGGCGGCAGATTGTCCGCGCTCGATGCGCCCCAGATGAAATCGCAAGGGCCTGCGAAAAACTTCCGCGCCGTCTCGGGATCGATCTTTATCTCTGGATCTTCTGGGATCGTATCGCTCATGGGGCGAGTGCTTACACGGTTCGGGCGCGGCTGGGCAGGCCGTTTCGAGGGCATGCGCCGCGAGCACCTGTTGCAGCACAAACCGGCCCTGACGGACGAGGCCCATGATCTCCTTGCGCCGCGCGATCCGCGCGGCCGCATAGCGGCCATGGATCAGCCGGTTGGTGTTGCCGAAGGGGGCGCCTCTTTGGCCGTCGGTCCGCTTGCCCAATTGAACCTCACTTTGCCGGAGAGGTGGGGAGGGGTCTGCCCGTCGCCTTCAGCGCGCGGGCTGCCTCGGTGCGGGCATCCGGCCCCCGCACCACCTTGATCTCATGCTCGAATTTGCCTTTGATCTTGGCCAGCGCAAGGCCGATCCCGCTCGAAAGCGCGAGCAGGCGCTCGGCATTGCCGATCTCGTCGCGCCGGAGCGTCCCGTATTGGGTGCGATCCTCGCCCTCCATCCGCTCGAAACAGCGGGCGACGGCGGCGGTCATCAGGGCAAGCTGGGCTTCCAGCTCGGCTTCGCCACGGGTGGCGGGCAGGGTGAGGGTGGTGGTTCAGCGACATGACTTCTCTCCTTTTATGGGAGAAGTATAGGAATTATATCTAGGATTGCAAGCCTATTTCAAGGCTGAAATGTGCTTCTAACTTGCAGTGGAAGAGATGAATGGAACGCTTCGGGAATCTTGTAAAAACCTATTCATAGAAGCGGCCCAGGCGCGGCGCTATCTCAAGTCGTGGTGCGACTTCAACAGCAACTCGCAACATGGTCGGGTGGATAGCAAATGGAACGTACTATCGAGCATCCCACAAAGATATTTAAAGAAGACTAAAGGAAAGATGGCTCGAAAGCGCTCGTTTCGACGTAGATCGCAATCCTCGTTGGGGCTTCTCACAGATACGATCTTGCGTCGAAGACGATATTTATTGAGCGATCTGTTGCCGCTAATCTCAATTGTCTACGGCAGTCCGAAGTCATTCGTAATTACTACGCGACGGAACATTTACCAGTTCCGTCATTCACGGATCGACAATTCTCGATCCGAGTTTGTAACTTCCAGGACGATTCTGTCACGAAGTAGTCGGCCATTTGATAGGTCCGCTGCGTGGACTGCCGATGATCTGAATTAATACGAAGTTTGTTGGGACGCGCAGATTCAACCTGACTTGCAATTCTTCTCACGAAATTGACAAGTCTTTTGAAAGACGCGGCCTAAGTAAACACATAGCATTGATTTCGGACTGTATCAAGCGCTTAACCCGACGAAGATCCAGCTTATCAAGAAGCGTTGGCAGCGTAAAGCGGAATCGTCCTGAAAGAGCATATTTAATAAATTTTGAGTTCCATCCTCGAGAATTGCAGACGCATGGAACGCAGTTACGGAATTCTTAATATCTTCTCAACACGCCACATGGACAGCCAATTGCCCCTGGTTCTACGATAATCGGATTACATACTGAAGACGCGATTGACTCATGGAGATGGTCGCTTTATAATATCGATCTCGATGCGTCAACGAAGCGAGTTGGACATTATCTTATCTTGATTGCTCTGATTGGTTACGCATTACAGATTGATCACTGCATGCCACAATGAATTTAGATCACGGATCTGCGCAAGCGCGTCGGGCCACTTTTTTCTCAACAAGATATTGTATCGTTCAATCTGGCTAGGCTCGAGACGTCTACTGATCCTGCACCGTCAACTGACGATTTCATACACGTAGAGACTAATTGATTCGCCGGCACGCAATGACTTGTCCCAGTTGATCGCTAAGAATAAACGCACGATTCGGAAGTACTGCAGTCCGATGGCCTATCGGAATCGGTGCAAATTTCTCTGGCGTTGTTAACTTTCTACTCCCCCGCCGCCGTCTTCGTGCGAGAAGATTTGAAATCCTCGAAAATCTGGATCGGCGTCCCCGTCCGTTTCATCATGACGATCTGCTGCAGGATCGATAGCAGGTTGTTCCACGTCCAGTAGATGACGAGGCCTGCGGGGAACGTCGACAGCATGAACATGAAAATCAGCGGCATGAAGAGGAACATCTTGGCCTGCACCGGATCGGCGGGCGCGGGGTTCAGTTTCGTTTGCACGAATTGGGTTGCGCCCATCAGGATCGGCCAGATGCCGATGGAGAGGATCGCCGGAATGAAATGCGGCACGCTGTAGGGCAGCAAGCCGAACAGGTTGATGATCGAGGTGGGATCGGGCGCGGAGAGATCCCTGATCCAGCCGAAGAACGGGGCGTGGCGCATCTCGATGGTGACGAACAGCACCTTGTACAGCGAGAAGAACACCGGAATCTGGATCAGCATGGGCAGGCAGCCCGAGACGGGGTTCACCTTCTCGCGCTTGTAAAGCTCCATCATCTCCTGCTGCTGGCGCACCTTGTCGTCCGCGAAACGGGTGCGGACTTTTTCGACTTCGGGCTGCAGCTTCTTCATCCGGCTCATCGAGCGGTAGGAGGCATTGGCCAGCGGGAAGAACAGCAGCTTCACAGAGACGGTGAGCAGCAGAATGGCGATGCCGAAATTGCCGACGAGCTTGTAGAATTCGTCCAGCACCAGGAACATCGGGCGCGTGATGAAGAAGAACCAGCCCCAGTCGATCGCATAATCGAAACCGGCGATGCCATATTTGCTTTCGTAATCGCGCAGCGTCTTGACCACTTTGGCGCCGGCGAAAAGCTGGTGGCGGACGGTCAGGCTCGCGCCGGGCGCAAGCTTGCGCGCATCGAGGCGGTAATCGGACTGATAGGCGGTGACATCCTTCGCCTGCGAGATGGTGTAGGAGGCGTTGAACTTTTCGTTTTGCGGCGGGATGACGGAGGCCATCCAGTATTTGTCGGTGATGCCGATCCAGCCGCCGGTGGAATCGAAAGTCTGCGTCGGCGCATCGGGTTTGAGCGCATCGTATTTGGTGTATTTCGCGCTGCCGCCCGCATAGCCGACGAAGCCTTCGTGCAGCACCCAGAAATGCGTGGTCTTGGGCAGGCCGTCGCGCGCGACATAGGCATAAGGATAAAGCGTGGCGGCGGCAGCGCCGGTGTTCTTCACGCTGTCCGACACGTTGAACATGTATTGCGTCATCGACCGTGACGGTGCGGGTGAAGATCAGGCCGTGGCCGTTGTTCCATTCGAAGCGTGATCGGATGATCGGGGGTGAGCTTGCCGCCGCTTGCAAGCGTCCACTGCGTGTTGTCATCCGGCACGGGCATCTTGGCTGCCGGGCGGGGCGACCCAGCCGAACACGGCGTAATAGGGATAATCGGTGGATTGCGGAGCGAGCAGCACGATCTCCGGCGATTTGGGATCGACGGTTTCGCGATATTTCTTCAAACGCAGATCGTCGAAGCGCGCGCCTTTCAGGCGCAGCGAGCCATCCACCGTCGGCGTGTCGATGGCGACGCGGGCGCCGCTTTCCTTCAACGCGGCTTCGCGCGCCAGATGGGTGGGGATGCCCGGCGCATTCGGCTTCAGGCCCGAGTTCGGGTGTCTGTTTTTCCTGATGGGTGACGGCGGCCTGGCGCGCCTTCTCCGCCTTCATCTGCGGGGCCGCCACGAAATATTGCCAGCCGAAGATCACGGCGGCGCACAGAATGACGGCGGTGATGCAGATTGCGATTTTCGTTCATGGGACTCTTATGGGTGTTCGTGCAGATGCTTGTGAGAAAGATGGGGCGGCACGGGATCGAAACCCGATGAGCCGCCGAGCCAGGTGATGGGATGGCACCGCGCGATGCGGCGCGCGGCGAGGAGTGGGCCCTTGAAGGGGCCGTGAATGCGGATCGCCTCCAGCGCATAGGCCGAACAGGTGGGCTCGAACCGGCAGCTTGGCGGCAGCATGGGCGAGATGACCGCGCGATAGGCGCGGATGGGCGCGGACAGGATCTGAATGGCGAGCGTTCGGGCGAATGCCATCAGGAAACTTGATCCTTTCGGCCAAGCCGCTCATGAGCCTGGGAGATTGCGGCCTTCAGGTCTTCCAGAAGGCCTTCGTAATCGCGGGTCAGGGTGGCCGCGCGGGCGACCAGAACATAGTCATGGCCCGGCAAGGCATAAAGGGGAAGAAGCGCCTGCGCCGCAGCCCGAAGCCTGCGCTTTGCCCGGTTGCGGACCACCGCGTTGCCAAGCTTCTTGGTGGCGGTGAAGCCGACACGGGGGCCGGCCGGTTCGGGCGAGCGGCAAAGTTCGACCGTGACAGCGGGGCGGACCTGGCGGACACCTTTCTGGGCGCGCAGGAAATCGGCGCGTTTCTTGAGCCGATTCAATGGGATAAGATGATTTAGGCCGAGAGCTTCTTGCGGCCGTGGGCGCGGCGGCGGGCCAGAACCTTGCGGCCGCCAGCGGTTGCCATGCGGGCGCGGAATCCATGACGGCGGGCGCGGACGATCTTGCTGGGCTGAAAGGGGCGCTTCATGGGGTCTGGCCTTCGAAAGAGGGCGGTTTCTAGGTGAGGGGGAGCAAGGCTGTCAACCTCCGGGCGGGACAGTCCAGTGGGCAGCCATGCGCTATCCGGCAGGGGGCGCATGTGGGCAGGAAGAACGCTTTCTTTCTTGCCCGCTTGCCTGTTTCCTTGGCCCCGCATGCTTCGCCCACCCTCCTGGCGCGCGCGAGTGGCAGGCGCTCTGGGGCTGGTGGTGCATAGCCTCTCCGGGCGGTTGCTGTTGCTCACGCTCTTTTATGTGTTGATCAGCGAGGCGGTGATCTCGGTGCCGACGATTGCGCGCTATCACCGCGAACTTCTGAACACCCATATCGAATCCGCCGAGATCGCGATCCTGCCGTTCACCGAAATCGGCGGCGAACAGTTTTCGCCCGCGCTGCGCCGGCAATTGCTGATGCGGGCGGGCGCCGATGCGGTGATGCTGAAGCGGCGCGAGCAGCGCGAACTGTTTCTCGTGCAGGGCATGCCCGAAACGCTGGACCGCACCATCGATCTTTCGCGCCCCGGTCTGTGGAACGAAATCGTGGAAGCGGCCAACTGCCTGTTCGAAGGCGGCGACCGGATGCTGCGCATCATTTCGGCGACGCATATTCCGCGCGCAGAGACAGTGGAAGTGATCGTGGGCGAGGCGCCGATCCGCGATGCGCTGCTCGTTTATTCCGAACGCACGCTGCTGGTGGGATTGCTGATCTCCATCGTGGCGGCGGTGCTGGTTTTCCTGAGCCTGTATTTCGTGCTGGTGCGGCCGATGGCGAGGATCACCAACGCGATGGTGCGCTTTCGCGAGAACCCGGAAGATGCGGGCCGCATTGTGGCGGCGAGCGCGCGGCGCGACGAGATCGGGATCGCGGAACGCGAGCTGGCGGCGATGCAGCGCGATATCTATGGCTCGCTGCAGCAGAAGACGCGGCTGGCCGCACTCGGCAGCGCGGTTGCGAAAATCCAGCACGACCTGCGCAACATCTTGTCGAGCGCGCAACTGGCATCGGAACGGTTGACGGCGATTGACGATCCGGTGGTGAAACGGTTGACGCCGCGGCTGGTGGCATCGCTCGATCGCGCGGTGGCGCTCGCCACCAACACGCTGCGCTATGGCCGCGCCGAAGAACGCCCGCCCGAACGCAAAGCCGTTCTGCTCGCGCCCGTGGTGGACGATGTGGGCGAAGCAGTGCGGATGGCGACGATGCTGTCGTTCGAGAACAAGGTCGATCCGGCGCTGAAGGTGGATGCGGATGGCGAACATCTGCACCGGATTCTGCTCAACCTTGTGCGCAATGCGGCAGAGGCTTTGCAGGCCTGCAAAGCGGGCGCGATTGCGGTTCATGCGGCGCGCGAAGCGGGCGGCATGAAGATCGAGATTTGCGACACCGGGCCCGGCATTCCGCCCGCGATGCGCGAAAAACTGTTTCAGCCTTTCGCAACCGCTGCCAAACCCGGCGGATCGGGCCTGGGCCTTTCCATCGCGCGCGATCTGGCGCGCGGCCATGGCGGCGACGTGACGCTCGGGCAGACCGGGGCTGGCGGCACGAAATTCTGCGTCTTCATTCCGGATAGAAACTCATGAGTTGGAACCCCGAGAAATATCTCTCCTTCGCCGACGAGCGCACGCGCCCTGCCGCGGATTTGCTGGCGCGCGTGCCGGACGCAACGCCCGCGCGCGTTGCCGATCTCGGTTGTGGGCCGGGCAATTCGACCGCGCTGCTCGCGGCGCGCTGGCCGAACGCACATTTGGATGGCGTGGATTCATCGCAAGAGATGCTGCAACAGGCGCGCGCCTCGGGCGTGCGCGCAAACTGGGTTCAGCGCCGATCTCGCGCAATGGGCGGCGGATGCGCCTTACGATGTGGTGTTTTCCAATGCGACCTATCAATGGCTGCCCGACCATGCAGCCCTGTTGCCGCGTCTGATGCAATTCGTGAAAGCGGGCGGCACATTCGCGTTTCAGGTGCCGAACAATTTCTCGGCACCGTCGCATGCCCTGATGCGCGAAGTGGCCGCAAGCGGGGCATGGGCCTCGAAGCTCGGCCATGTGCGCGAAGCAAGCGTTCTATCGGTCGAGGCCTATTACGATATTCTCTCGCCATTGGTGCGGTCGGTCGATCTCTGGGAGACGACATATCTGCATGTGCTGGAAGGCGACGATCCGGTGTTCGACTGGGTGAGCGCCACGGGCTTGCGGCCGTTTGTGCAGGCGCTGGCGGGGAGCGAGCGCGAGGCATTTTCGGAAATCTATCGCGCGCGGTTGCGCGAGGCTTACCCGAAGCGCGCCGATGGCAAGACGCTGTTTGCGTTTCAGCGGTTGTTTGCGGTGGCGTTGCGCTAGCTGCCGCGACCCGATCTGTAAAAAGACCCCGAAGCATCGCTCCGGGGTCTGTAATTGCATCGTGCTATTTGGCGACAGACCTATGCGATCACATCGGTGCCGTTTGCGCAGCCTTTTCGATCAGCGCGGCCACAACGCCGGGATTGGAAACATAGATCGCATGGCTGCCGGGGGTTTCGCTGATTTCCGCGCCCGCGCGCCTTGCCATCATCTGTTGGGCAGGAAGCGGAATCATCTTGTCGTCGGCGACAGTCAGATACCAGCTCAGCTTGTGTTTCCACGCAGGGTCGGTGATCGTACCGTTAAGGGCGTTGACGCCCCATGGCACCTGCGAGTTGGCCATGAACGCTGCCTCGCCGGGATCCACGTCTGCGGCGAAGGCCGCGGCGAACTTCGTTTTATCGAGCGTCAGATAACCCTCCTGCGGCGCAAGGATCGGCGGAACCGGCGCCCCTTTTGGAGGATTGGCGATCAGTTTCGAAACGGATTCGCCTTTATCCGGCGCAAAGGCCGTGATGTAGACGAGCGCACTTACCCTTGGATCGGTGCCGGCTTCCGTGATGACCGCGCCGCCATAGGAATGGCCGACCAGAATTGCAGACCCGTCGAGCGTGGCCAAAACGCGTTTCGTGGCGGCGACGTCATCGGCGAGCGACGTTGTCGAGTTTTGGACGATGCTCACATTGTATCCGTCTTTCTTGAGAATTTTGTAGACGCCGTCCCAGCCCGAACCATCCACAAATGCGCCATGGACGAGAACAACATTCTTAACCGCGCCAGCGGGCGCAGCATGTGCAGCCATGGCTCCCGCCATAAGCCCCAACGCAGCAGCCGAGGCGATAATTCCGCCAATTTTCGACATAGCTATCCTCCCATTTGAAAAAGCGCGACAGCAATTATCGCGGTGGCAAAAGATACGCCCTTTTTGAAAAATCGGGAATGACGTTCGACATGCTTATCTACCTTAATCCCCACGCACATTCCCCGGCCGTCGCACATCGGCACCGCCGATATAGCCGTATTTGGTTTTCTCGATGATGTGCAGGCCGCTTTCCAACGGCGCGAAGCGGATGGTGTGGCCCATGGCGGTGAGATCGGGTGCGAGGGCTGCGAGCGGCGTGTCCTGTTCGAGGATCGTGGGGCCGTTCATGTTGGCATGATGCGGTTCGCCTGCTGCCTGTTGCGGCGTCATGTGGCCGTCGATCAAGGCGATCAACGACTCGGCGACATAAGGGATGATCACCGGGCCGCCGGGTGAGCCGGTGGCGATCCAGAAACTTCCATCGGGTTTGAAGACGATGGTGGGCGACATGGCGCTCATCGGGCGTTTGCCGGGACCGGGCGCGTTGGCCACGGGTTTGCCGTCACGTTCGGCTTCAAACGAGAAATCGGTGAGCTCGTTGTTGAGGAAGAAACCGTTGGCCATCATCTCGGAGCCGAAGACGAATTCGATGGTGGTGGTCATGGAAACGACCTGGCCGGAATCATCGACGATGGAGAAATGGCTGGTGCCGGGCAATTGCGGCGTGCGTTGCGGGGCATAATCGGCGCGCTTGTTGGGCGGCGTGCCGGCTTCGGCCTGGCCCATGTCGTGTTTCTCGTCGATCAGCTTCGAGCGGCTTTGCAGATAGCCGCGGTCGATGAGCCCTGCGATGGGCACGCTGATGACATCGGGATCGCCCAGATATTTGGCGCGGTCGGCGAAGGCGAGACGGCTTGCTTCAGATGACAGATGCACTTCGGATAGCGAATTGGGCTTCAATTGCGTTTCGTTGAAGCGTTCCAGCATTCCGAGGATTTGCAGGATCGCGATGCCGCCCGAACTCGGCGGACCCATCGAGCACAGCTTGTAATCGCGATAAGCGCCGCAGACGGGTTCGCGTTCGACGGCGCGATAGCCTGCGAGATCGGCAAGCGTCATCGTGGTGCGGTTGACGGGGGCGGTGTTCACCTTGTCGACGATCGCCTGCGCGATCGGGCCGGAATAGAAGGCTTTCGCGCCGCCTTTGGCGATAATCCGCAGCGTTTTGGCGAGTTCGGGATTCTTGACGATCTCGCCTTCGTTCAGCGGCGTGCCATCCTTGTGATAAAGATAGGCCTTGATATCGGGCATCTGCGCCATTTGCGGAAATTCGCGGATTTCGGCGGCGAGTTTTGCGCTGACCTTGAAACCTTTTTCGGAAAGCCTGATCGCGGGCTTGAAAAGCCTTGCCCAGGGAAGCTTGCCGTATTTCTTGTGCGCCATTTCGAACATCGCGATGTCGCCGGGAATGCCGACCGACAATCCGCCGGGCACCGCATCGAAATGGGCGCGCGGTTTGCCGCCGGCATCGAGGAACATTGTGGGCGTGGCGGAAGCGGGCGCGGTTTCGCGGCCATCGAAGCTCGTCACGCGGTTGGTCTTTTTGTCATAGAGCAGCATGAACGCGCCGCCGCCGATGCCGGAGGATTCGGGCTCCACAAGCGTGAGCACCATCTGCGTGGCGATGGCCGCATCGACCGCACTTCCGCCCGCGCGCAGGATTTCGAGACCGGCTTGCGTGCGCATAAGGGCTTGCCGCCGCGATCATGTGTTTCTGCGCGGGCTTTTCGAACGCTTGCGCGGGGACGCTCGCGAGCAGGGCAAGGAGAAGGAAGGTTTTTGCGAATTTCATTTTGTGGGCCGGTCTCGTTTGAATTCGTGGGTCCCCTTCCCTTCCCCCGGCTCAATGCCGGGGTCAGCCGGGGATGACACCCATAACAGATTGAGTTTCGGCTCGATTGTAAACCGCGCTAATATCTTGCCATGGCAAAGCCGGGTCCCAGAAATCTCATAACCGATGTCGCGGGATTGCGCGTGGGCGAGGCGCATGATGCAGCGGCGCGCACGGGTGTCACGGTGTTGCTGGCGGATGCGCCGTTTGTGGCCGCTGCCGATGTGCGCGGTGGCGCGCCGGGATCGCGCGATATCGAAGGGCTCGATCCGGTGATGCTGGCGCCGCCTGTCGATGCGCTGGTGCTTTCGGGCGGCTCGGTGTTCGGGCTCGATGCGGCGGGCGGCGTGATGGGTTGGCTTTCCACGCAAGGGCGCGGGTTTGCCATCGGGCCCGGTGCGCCGCTGGTGCCGATCACGCCATCGGCGATCTTGTTCGATCTCAACAATGGCGGCGACAAGAATTGGGGCGAAGTCGCGCCCTATCGCGCGCTCGGCCGCGCAGCCGCGATTTCCGCATCGCAGGATTTTGCACTCGGCAATGCGGGTGCGGGATATGGCGCAGTGTGCGGCGGATTGAAGGGCGGGCTTGGCAGCGCATCCGCCGTGACGGCGAACGGGATCACGGTGGGCGCATTGCTCGCGGTGAACGCGGTGGGTTCGGCGCTGGTGCCGGGCACCGATATTTTCTGGGCGTTTCCCTTTGAACAAGGCGCGGAGTTCGGTGGATACAAACCGCGCGGACCATTGCCCGATATCGATCTCGATCTGCCGCCGGACATGAAGGGCGCGCGCGTGGGCGAAAACACCACGCTTGCGATTGTGGCGACCGATGCGGTGCTTTCGCGCGTGGAGCTGAAGCGCATCGCGATCATGGCGCATGACGGATTTGCGCGTGCGCTCAGGCCCGTCCACACGCCGTTCGATGGCGATATCGTGTTCGCGGTTTCGACGGGCGCAAAAGAAATCGGCGGCGCGTTTCGGCCCTATGAGGTTTTGCGGCTGGGGCATATGGCGGCAGATTGCGTGGCGCGCGCGATTGCGCGCGGGGTTTATGCGGCGGAAACGCTTGGGGGCGCGCGGAGTTACAAAGACACATTCCCCAGGTGAAGGAGTTTCTGGCTTTATTGCGCGCATTCGAATGCGGTGCGCGCAGGCGTTAAAGGCCGCGGGAAACAGCGATTGCCGGTACATCGATGCGTTCGGCGATGGCGCCAGAACGCCGTCATCCTCCGGATCGCGCTTTTCGCGCGATCCGGGCGGACCTCAGTTTTTTGAAGTGACGGAGGAAAACGGGCCGCCCGGGATAAACCGGGCGATGACGAATTGTATAAAGTGAAAATGATCAGCGCTGATAAACGCGCACTTCGCCTGCCGACAGGCCCGGATCGGTGGACGATGAAATCTGCATCCGCGAGGCGGGCACGCCCATATCGGTCATCGCGCGCAACACTTCCTGCGCGCGGCGCTTGGTGGTGGTTTGCGCGATCTGCACGGCGTTGGAGGTGCCGCGGGTGGGCGAAACGGCCACGATCTCGAAATTCGAATTGGGACGCGAGGCGAGCGCCTGGTTCAGCGAGGAATAAAGCGACTGCTGGAAATTGCCGCCGCTGACGCGCACCACGGCAATCGCGCCGCCGGAATAGGAGCCGCCGCCGTTCATCGGCTGGGCCGCACCCATCATCGGGCGCCATGTCGTTGCTGTAGAGTTCGCCGTTCTTGATGCCGTTGGCGAGCGTGGTGAGGTTGGCGCGCTCGTTGGCGACATAGGCGGTCTGGCGCTGGATATCGTCGGCCACGCTTTTCAGCAGGCGGTCGATCAGGATGATCGTCTGGTTGGTTTCATCTTCCAGCACGGCGAGCTGGCGATGATCTTCATCCACCGCGCCCGAAACATTAAATGTCGCCACGATCTGATCGAGAATGAAATGGGCGGATGACGAACTGGTCGTCACATCGGTGCCCACTGCGTTCAGCGTGTTGATGTTGGCCGAAAGCTGATCGAGCGCGGTTTGCGCGGTGTTCCATTGCGCGACGAGTTCGGGATTGCCGCGCGTGGTGCCGAGTTGCAGGCGCGTCATGATCTGCGCCTTGGATTCCTGATAGGTGGTCGCCGAAGAACCGTTCGCCGTGCGCAGATCGGTGAGGCGTTGCGCGCCCGAAGAAAGGCGCTGTTCGATATCGGAAAGCTGGCTGCGCAATTGCTGCACCGTCTGGCTTACCTGGGTGCCGGTGTCGGTGCCGGGCTCGATGTTGACCGGCGTGATCGAAACGCCGTTGGTCGGCGTGGCCTGCGTTTCCGCAACGGGTGCGGGCGTGCCGTAATCGGCAACGGCGGGCATCGTTCCGGGCAGGTTTCCGCCGGACGACGGATAGGACAGCTCTGACGAAGAAGACGCATAGCGGCGCCGAAGATGCTGTCGGATAAGACGGCTGGCCGCTATCGACCGGAGGCATCGTTCCGGCTTCGCTGGGCGCCGGGGCTGCCGCCATCGGCGCAGGCGCCGAATTGTCGGGCGGCGGGCGTCTTCGGACGGATCGGACGGCACGCCGGAGCCCGCATCGGAGGTTCCGCCGAACACCGCATCGTCGAGGCTGGAGCAACCGGAGAGAGCAAGAGCCGCCGCAAGCGCCACCGCGCCCGCCACAGGCTTCAGGCCCGAGCCTGCCTTCGCGCCCCAGATTCCCCTCATTTTTGCACTCCGTTCAAGCGGTTAGCGTCTTTTCACGAACGGATCGTTCCGCCAATGCCCCACGCCCGCACAAGTCGAATCCCGAAGGCGGCCTGACCCTGAGTGTTAACCAAGGGGACAGTCCCGGACAAGGGTACGAAATGCGGCATGTTGGGGAAAATCCGTGTGGGCGCAGGACTTGGCAAGGGCGGAAATGGAGCCGGAGAATGGCGATCGGTCGTGGAAGCCGGGCCCCGGGGAGCCCGCGGCCGCACTTATATATGTATCCCGCGCCGAGCGGCACCTGAAATCGCCGACAGCCTTTCCGGGAAGCAAACGCCAAGCGGTGCCCCTGGGCCGACGGGCGGCCTTCGGGCGCGGCCAAAAGACCTGTGCCGGGCCCGGCCGCAAGGCTTGCCTTCGCGATGCCCGATCAATAGGTTCTGCGGCCTTCGCGAACGCGCTCGTAGCTCAGCTGGATAGAGCACCAGACTACGAATTTGGGGGTCAGGAGTTCGAATCTCTTCGAGCGCGCCATCACTTAGAAGCTAGTTCCATCAAAAACTGGATCTGGGTAACACCAGGGGTGACGCGGACGATAAAGTTCGCGCCGGAAACTGCTGCGATGGACCCTGAGCTTAGTCGCAAGGCAGGGAATTCGGCGTTGAAGAGCCGGACGCTAATCGCCGCTCGACACATCCTGATGCAATTCGATAGCGGCAAGATTGGTGACAGAACATACAGAACATGAGGCATAGAGACTCATACTCCAGTACGTTGATGCTCATTGAGCATTCCACGCGCGCGTCGGAGGATATGTTGTACGAAGCCGACCTCTCGATATTTAACGAAAATGGCGTGAACGTGCGACCTACAATGGATTTCGCAGACAAAGAAGCTGGCGTGGCAGGCTTGGAAATCGCCGATTTATTGGCTTACGGAATTTCAAAGCATTGCCTGCATGAGAACACCAACTTCGGATACAATCCTGATCCACACGCGCTTTATAGAGCGGCATTCTACCCGCCGTCCGCGCGAAGAATCCCCATAGCGGGCGAGGATGCGCGTAACCAAATTTCGAGCGCGCTTGGAAAGGCTGGTCTGGCTACGTCGGCAGCCAGACCACGTTCAGCGGTATGCTCCGTCTTATCCCGCTTATCATCGGCCTCGCCATATTCCCGCCCTAAATCATCGATGCCAGCTTCCTGACGCCTTCAGAAGTGCAGCGTCCGGTACATTACCCCGGCGTATTTTGGAGTTAGCGGTCATGCTACTTCGGCCCCCAAGATTGGCACAAGCTATCTGTGAGTCCAGCGGCCGCTTGTCTCAAAATGCTGGAGCGCACTGGCCCCCTTTTCATATCGCCGAGTGCTCAATGCTGGCTTTGTCAGGCAGCTCGCAACGCATACGCGCGCAAAGCAACCCGTCCTGCGTATCCTATTCGTCAGCGGTTACGCCAAATTGACGGCGCTTGAGAAGGTGCTCGACTAATGGATTCACATCTTGCGAAGGACATTCCGCCTCTACCTCCTGCAGGCGGCGGCCGCAAAAGCCGTACGGGGAATTTGATCCAGAGCCTCCTCGGGTTCGCCGGACCCTGAAACCATGTTTGACGGTTCGCGCAATAAAATTATTCCGCCATTTTTGTAAACCCGGACTTCCGCCTCTGTAATCGCGGAAATCGACTGGCGGGTTTAGCCGCTTGGTTCGTGGGAATAGATATAGCCTTGGGCAACGAACCCTCGGTGGATGAGGGAATGGTCGAAACATCAGACACCAAACCCAAACTTGGCGAACCACATCCAGAGGGTGCGGGCGTGAGCACGCACGAACTGAAAGCCTGGTTTGTGCGCGAGGTGCTGCCGTTGGAGGCGTCGCTAGTGCAATATTTGCGGACAGCATGGCGCGCGGGCGAGGACATCGCGGATCTGCGACAGGACATTTACGTCCGTGTCTTCGAGAGCGCGAGCAGGCAGCTTCCGCAATCGGCGCGGCCTTTCGTTTTCGCGATCGCGCGCAACCTGGTGATCGACCGCCTGCGCCGCAACCGTATCGTACCGATCGAAGGCGTACCCGACCTTGAAGCCATGGAAGTGGCGAGCGAGGAACCGGGGCCGGACCGCAATGCTATCGCCCGTGATGAATTGCGCCGCTTGCGCACCGCACTGGAGCAATTGCCGCCGCGTTGCCGCGAGGCAGTGATCCTGAAGCGGGTCGAAAAATTGTCGCGCGCGCAGATCGCACTGCGCATGGGCATTTCGGAGAACACGGTCAACCGCCACCTCACCGATGCCGCGCGGCTGCTGGCCGAGATGTATTACGGCCAACGGACGGAGGGTGGCCCGTGACATCTGCTGCCGATCTTTATGCCGATGCGAAGACGGTGGAGGCCCAGGCCGTCGACTGGCTGATCTCGCGCGACGAACTCGACGGCTGGACAGAAGAAAAACAGGCGGACTTCGAAGCCTGGCTTGCCCAATCGCCGGCACACCAGACGGCGTTCTGGCGCGTGGAGGCAAGCTGGATACGAACTGATCTGTTCGAAGATCTGCGGCCCTTTGGTTTTGGCGCGCACCGCGCGCAACAACCCGGGCGCAAACACCCGTGGCGTTCCACTTTCCGCATCACAGCCGCGGCGGGCCTGCTTGCCGTATTCGCTGTGGGCAGCGCGCTTTATTTCGGCCGGCCTGAAACCCAGACGTTCTCCACGCCTATCGGCGGCCGAAAGGTTCTCACTCTGCTTGACGGTTCGCAGATCGAACTGAACACCGATACGCAAGTGGAGATCGGCACTGGCGAGAACCAGCGCCGCGTAAAGCTGATCCGCGGCGAAGCATTCTTCCGCGTTCATCATGACGCCAATCACATTTTCACTGTGGTTGCTGCCGGCCATCGCGTGACAGATCTGGGCACAAAATTCACAATGAAAGCGCACGGACAGAATCTCGAAGTCACACTGATCGAAGGCAAAGCGAGCCTTGAGCCGGAACGCGCCCGTGATGGAGAGCCGCTGATCCTGAAACCCGGCGACGTGGCCGTGGCCACCGGGCGTTCGGTGACATTGGAAAAGAAGCCGGAGCGGTTGCTTTTCGAAAGCATCGCATGGCGCAAGGGTCTTCTGATCTTCGACGACACCTCGCTTGCCGACGCGGCGGACGAATTCAACCGTTACAACACCGCCAGGATCGTGATCGGCGACGTCGGTCACAAGAAATTCAAACTCAACGGCGCCATCCGCGTGAACGACCGCGAGGAATTTGCGCGGCTGGCGAGAAATCTCTTCGGCCTCAAGGTCGAGGAACGCAAGAACGAAACGATCATACAACGCTAGACGGCGAGATCATTCGGGCGGGAAAGAGCCGCCGCAAGAGGGGGCAATATCGTGACGAAAACGAAACTTCTGAGTTCCGCAAGCCTGCTGATCAGCGTTGGCCTTGCGATGGCGCAAGGCGCATCCGCGGAATCCTTCGACATTGTACGCAGTGACTTGAAATCGGCGCTCAATGTCTATGCCGCACAATCCGGAGTGCTGGTGGTTTCAAGCGACGCCGTTAACAACGTGAAGACGAACGGCGTGAAAGGCGAAATGCCCGCGTCCGAAGCCTTGGCCCGCCTCCTCAAAGGTACGGGCTTCATCGCCAATCGCACATCCTCCGGCCAGATCGAAATCCTGAAAGATCAGGGCCCACGCAGCGAACTCATCGCGCCGATGCAGCTTGCGCAGGCAGCACCCGCCCGGGCGGCGGTGGAAACGGTGACGGTCACATCGTCTAAACTCGGCGGCGCCGATGTGCAAAGCATTCCGATTGCGATTACCGCGCTCAGCCAGGAACAACTTACCGCCACCCAAACCGCCGGCGGACCGGATCTCGTGAAGCAGGTCCCCAATCTGACATTCACGAAGACAAATTTCAGTGGCTACTCTATCCAGATTCGCGGCATCGGTACGCAAGCCGTCTCCGTCACCACCGATCCCGCAGTGGCTGTCGCGTTCAACGATATGCCCTTCATTCGCAATCATTTTTTCGAACAGGAATTCTACGATCTCAGTCAGGCCGAAGTTCTACGCGGTCCTCAAGGTACGCTTTATGGCCGCAACGCAACCGCAGGCGTCGTCAACCTGATCTCTGCCAAGCCAACCGATCAGTTCGAGGCGCAGGCCTCCGGCGATATCGGCAATTATAAGAATCGCCGCTTTGAAGGCATGATCAATCTGCCGCTCGTCGATGACCGCCTCGATGTGCGCCTGGCCGGCGAATGGACCAAGCGCGATGGCTATTCAACCAACGCACTCACTGGCAATCCCATAGACGGTCGCGATCTGTGGTCTGGCCGCCTCAGCATCGGATGGAAACCATCGCAAGATGTGCAGGCAACGTTCGTCTGGGAGCATTTCTCAGGAAAACGATGATCGCATGCGTACGGCGAAACAGCTTTGCAAAACGATCCACCACACCCACCGAAGTTGGCGGCGTGCCCGTGCCGACGCCCGGGATAACCGTCGCCTACAATGGCCAGCCCTATCTGAGTCAGGGATGCGTGCCCACGTCTCTTTATTCGCCGGATGCGTTCCAGGTGCCCAATGGCGATGTCCTGCCGTATTACGCGCCGCTGGCTTTCGAAGGAATCCCGGTTCACATCTTCGATCCTTATGCCAGCGCCACGCAGTCGACCAATCTTGCGCCTCATCGAAACAACGCTCGATCCGGTTTACAAGGCGAAGAACGACACGTTTGAATTGAGCGTCGATTACGCCGTCACGCCCGCGCTCACCTTCACCTCGCAGAGCGGATACAATCAGGATTTCCTGTGGTCTACGGAAGACTACAACCGATTCAACACCCGGCCGGGCGCATTTCTCGCAGATGGCGGTCTCGGCAGCACTACGCCAGCCGATCCCAACAAAGGCGTTTGCGGCGGAATCATTTGGAGATTGTACCGCGCTCTTTGCAACCCTGTGCCCCAGCCGGCAGCGGAGCCTGCGTGGCATATGGAACCTTCTGCGATCCGCAACTTGGCTGCAGTGACCGCCTCGTCGCACAGGATTTGAACAGCGAACACGCCTGGCAACTCAATCAGGAATTTCGCTTGGCATCCAATTTCAGCGGACCGTTCAATTTCAGTGTTGGCGGCAATTATATGCACTATGAGACGGAAGAAAATTATTACGTCTTCATCAACACGCTAACCCTGGCCTCATATACCTGGGCCCGCCAAGGCGCATCCCCTGATCAAACACTGCCATGGGTTCCCGGCGTCTCTGACAATTCGAATTGCATCAATGGTGGCTTGGTGGTTTTTAATCCACAACAATCCCGCCAATTTCCAACTGGCGACCGAAGGCGGAATGGCGTGTCAGTATATCGATCCCAACCCGCTCACCAGCCTCAACAATCAAGGCCATAATTATTTCCTGAGCCAAAATCCCTACGCGCTGAATTCCTACGCGGGCTTTGGTGAAGCCTATTACAACGTCGCGCCCGATCTTAAGCTGACCGGTGGTTTGCGCTGGACGGACGATCAGAAGCATTTCGTGGACATCCCGAGCGAGCTTCTCGTAGCCGGTTACGGCTATCCCATCACGGTGTCGTCGATCAGGATTGGCAGGAGTTTACCGGCCGCTTCGCCGCCAATTGGACGCCGAAACTGGATTTCACGGATCAGACGCTGCTCTACGCATCCTTTGCGCATGGCTATAAGGCCGGCGGCGCCAATCCACCGGGCGCTCAGTTGCTGGTGTTTCTTGGAAGTGGATCAGGAGATCCGGCTGGCGTCTCTACTCCAATTCACCCGCTGACGTTCAAGCCCGAATTCATCAATGCCTATGAACTCGGTACCAAGAACACGCTGCTTGACGGCGCGCTAACGTTCAACGGCAACGTCTTCTACTACGATTACAAGGGCTATCAGATTTCGCGCATCGTGGATCGTACCGCGATAAACGACAATTTCGATGCGACGGTTAGAGGCGCAGAGGTGGAAGCAACCTATGAGCCGATTCCGGGCCTGCGGTTTAAGTTCGCGGGAGGTTACGAAAACACCCGCATCAACAACGGTCAAAGTTCTGTCGATCTGATGGATCGCGCCGATCTGGCCGATCATCCCGATTGGATGGTCGTGAAACCTTTCGTGACCCAGGCATCGAACTGTATCCTGCCCGTGTATGTCGTTGCCGCCATCCTCAAAGCATATCCGCCCGGCAGCCAAGCAAACGGCACCGCAAGCATCGGTGGGGCTTGCTCTACGGCCTATCAGGAAGGCTTGGATCCTGTCACCGACTTGCCTTTCAAGACCGATGGGCCGCCCGTTTTCCCGACGGATTATCATCAACATGGACTCGATTTTAATGATCCCGGTCCCTATCCCGGGTTCAATCCCGCAAGCGCGCCGAATGAAGGCGAAGGTTTTTCCAAGAATCTCAGCGGCAACGAATTGCCGAATGCACCGCCGTTCACGGTGTCGCTGTCCGGCGATTATACCGTCCCGCTGACATCGGATTGGGCGGGCACGCTGCACGCCGATTACTATTGGCAGGATTATTCCTGGGCGCGGGTCTTCAACGACAATCCTTATGATCGCCTGCGTGGTTACACCAGCGTCAACCTCGCACTAATCCTGACCAGCCAGGACGGCTGGCAGGTGATGGGCTATGTCAAGAACGTGTTCGATGTCACCGATATCACAGGCACGTTCCTGAACAGTGACGATAGCGGTTTGACCACCAACGTGTTCCTGACCGATCCGCGCCTCTTCGGCGTGCGCGTTACGAAGAACTGGTGAGGGGGATTACCAATGAGCGAATTGAATCAGAAACGACGGCAATCGCGAGATATTGCGGAAACACTTGCTGGCCACGGTCTCCGCAGTTGCGTTGACCGGCTATGTCGCCTCGATCAGCGTCGCGAGCGCCGAAGACAGAGATCGTCCGACTGTGTGGATCGAGTTGGGCAGTCAGTTAAGCCGCCTGAACGATGGATTCGAACCGTTTTCGCCAGATTTCACCTCCATGCGGACGCCGGATTTCTCGCCGTCGCAGAAGTTCGAAAAACCACCGCTCTATGGCCTCGATGGATATGGCAAAGTCTCGTTTGAGCCGGCCAATTCGGGCTGGGTACTCTCCGCCGCAATCCGTTATGGCCGCTCGTCCATAAACAGGCACGTTCGACAGCAGAACGCCTTCGAGGAGCCGCGTTACTACTATCTGTATGCTTCAAACCCTTCGCTTATCCATGCGACGCGGCAGGCAAAGTCGGCTCGGTTTGCGGATACGACCGCTCGCAACAGCGAGCAGCACGCGATTGCCGATTTCCAGGCGGGTAAGGATGTCGGTCTCGGCCTTTTTGGCGGGCGCGGCACATCCGTCGTCAACATGGGCGTCCGGTTCGCGCAATTCACAGACAAATCGAATGTCAGCTTGAAGTCCGATCCGGACTGGCGATTTCAGCTCAAGAATTTCTACTTCTATTCCTACAAGCTTCACGGTCTCGCACAGCCTTATCACAGCAACGCAGCGGGATTTGTCGCCGATCGCAGCTTCCGCGGCCTGGGCCTCGAGCTGTCGTGGAATGCATCGCTGCCCGTTGCAGGCCACGATGACAGCGCTGAATTGGACTTTGATTGGGGCGTGAATGCAGCCCTTCTTTTTGGGCGGCAAAAAGCGCGAACGCAGCATCACGAGACCGTTCGTTACAACGATGGAGCTTACGGAACCTACATCGATAACTTTTTTGGTTATAATCCGGCACTGGTAACTGTGTATCGACACACGCCCCCTGCGCGAACTCGCTCGCGCTCTGCCATCGTGCCCAACATTGGTGGCTTTGCTGGCCTTTCGTTCAAATATGATGCTGCCAAAGTCAGCTTTGGTTACAAGGCTGATTTCTTCTTCGGCGCGATGGACGGCGGCATCGACGCCCGCAAGACATATGGCCGCGATTTCTATGGCCCTTTTGCCAGCATCAGCATCGGCTTCCGTAATGGGCCATGAGGAGTCAAGGCTCCGTCCTGCAATCTCGCCGCCGGTATCAGGCTTCCGTACGTGGTCGGTCTTTGCCGCCACATGATGCGATAGGAGGAAGTCGGGAGCCTATCTCGGACGACGTGCTGATCCGATGAGGGATGGCACACCCGATACTGCGGCTTCACCGGCTTCGCGCTCCCGGCGACGGGAGAAGGGGCGGGCAACAGACTCCGTGGCTTGCCCGATTGCTTATGCGGTTACGAGTTCCTCTTTGCCGAAGCGGAAGTCTGTGCCGTCGATCCACATGCGGTGCAGGACGATGGCGAGCTTCCTGGCCAAGGCCACGGTAGCACGCCCCAGGCCGCGGCGTTTGGCGACCGCCATCGCCCAGCGCTTCAGACTGGAGAAGCTCTTCACCCGGGTGAGCATGGAATGCGCTGCTTCGTAGAGAGCGCTTCGCACCATGGCGTCACCCGCCTTGGTGATGCGGCCGGTGACGTCGATGGTGCCGGATTGGTACTTCCGCGGCGTCAGCCCGAAGTGCGCGCCCAACCGCTTCGACGAGGTGAAGCGTGTGGGATCGTCGACACCGGTCTTGAAGGTCAGTGCCGTCAAGGCGCCAACACCTGGCACCGTCATCAGATGGCGGCAAACATGGTCGGTGCGTGCGATCGCCAGCAACTGGCGGTGCAGCACCGCGATCTCCCTGCGCAGCACATCGCGCGCCCTCAACATCGTCTCGCCCAGCGGTTCGAGCACCGGATGGCCGGCGGTGAGTTCGCGAACGCGATCCGCAAAGCGCGGGGCCGTGGTCACCCCCATCTTCAATCCATAGCCGCGCAACAGCCCGCGAAGGCACAGCTCCACATCGATCGCCTTGATCAGCAATTGCTTGCGCGCCGTCAGAAGGGCGCGCACATCCTGCGAAGGCTGCGACTTGCAATGCACCGGCCGGTACCAACCCATCCGCAGCAACTGTGCAATCCCGCGTGCGTCGTTGCGGTCGGTCTTCACCGCCATCGCAGAGATCGCCGCCTTGACGTGACGCACCTCCAGCAGCACCACCGCAAAGCCTGCCGCCGTCAAGCCGGCATGCAGCCACTGCGACAGCGGACAGGCCTCTATCCCGATCCGCGTCACCTCGCAGCCCAGTTCTCTGAAGAACAGCACCAACGCATCCGGTTCGCTCGCCACCTTCGCTTCGCGCAAGATCCGGCCGCTCCCATCCACCACGCACACACTCGATGCTTCCAACGACACATCGATCCCTGCATAATACTCCATGGCTGTCTCCTCTTCCGATGCTTGGGGCCACATCGCTGGACCCCGTTGAAACATCATCGGAGACAGCCGCCTTCCTCGCCATCGCTCGGTCAGGCCCATCACCGCATCTCGGCGGATAGGCCGAATGCACTATCTTTTCCAAGGCGGCGGAGCAATCTGCCGCCTTTTTCTTTTCCCGCCGCTTGAAATTTTATAACCCTCCTCACCCTGAAAATATTTCTCCGCCGCGCTACCCTCGTTTGGGGTGATCAAGCGTCTCAATAGGGCAATCGAGGGATACCCCCTTCGAAGGGATAACTGGCGGTGATGCCAGACCAACCGGAACCAGGTCGTGACAGCGCAGGCATTCTGCGTGGAGGCGAGGGCGTGACCACGTCTGCGCTGGAAGCTTGGTTCATGCGTGAAGTTTGGCCGCTTGAGGCGACGCTGATGCAATATCTTCGTCAGAATTGGCGCGATGCAAGCGCGGCAGAAGATCTTGCTGCACGATGTCTATGTGCGGGTCTATGAGGCGGCAAACCAAAAGCTTCCCGAACATCCCAAGGCTTTCGTCTTCACCACGGCGCGCAACCTTCTGATCAGCCGCGTGCGGCACAGCAATGTGGTGCCGATCGAGGTGGTGGCCGATTTCGAGGCGATGGGCCTTGCCGCAGAAACACCCAACCCGGAACAGACCATCGCCGCACGCGACGAACTGCGCCGGTTGCAGGAAGCAATCGACCGCCTGCCGCCGCAGTGCCGCAAGGTGGTGATGATGCGGCGCATCGATGGTCTGTCGCGCGCGGAGATCGCACTGCGGCTCGGCCTATCCGAGCACACCGTCGCCTCCTATCTCAAAAACGGCATGAGCGCGCTAGCCGACCGGCTTTATGGCGGGGCGCAGGGAGCGGAGTCATGAGCACCGAGATTTTCCCCGATCTTCCGGACGCGCGCGCGATCAAGGACCGCGCCGCCGATTGGCTGGAGCACGCTGACCGCAATGGCTGGAGCGCGGCAGACGAAACGCAGCTCGAACAGTGGCTTTCCGAATCCACCAGCGCATCGGATGGCCTACTGGCGCGTGAAAAGCGCGTGGGATCGCGCGCAGCGTCTGCATGTTCTACGCACGCCTGCGGGCGACGCCGCGAAAGAGGAGTGGGCACCGCGTTTACCTCCCATCTTCGCGCGAACGGCCGCGGCATTGGCGCTTCTTGTTGGGGTTGGAACGGCGGCATTGGTTTTCACGTCCAGCCCTCGCGAAACGGCCTATGCGACGGGCGTCGGCGGGCGCGAGGTGGTTGCGCTATCCGACGGTTCGAAGATCGAACTCAACACCAATACCTCGCTGCGCGTTCGGCTATCCAAGCGCGAACGCAGCGTCATCCTGGAAAAAGGCGAAGCGTTCTTCCAGGTTAAGCACGATGCGAACCGTCCGTTCACGGTTCTGGCAGGCAATCGCCGCATCACCGACATCGGAACGAAATTCGTTCGTGCGACGCGACGAGCGCCGTTTCGAAGTGGCGCTTGTCGAAGGCCGCGCGCAATTGGATGCGCCCGACGGCACCATTGCTCACCCCATCCTGCTTTCGCCCGGCGATGTGGTGAAAGGAAAGGGATCACGCGCTGGTCATCGAACGCAAACCGGAAACGGCGTTGGTCAATGAGCTTGGTTGGCGGCGCGGTGTGATTGTGTTCACGCACGCAACGCTTGCCGAAGCCGCAGCGGAATTCAACCGCTACAACACCGCGAAAATCCGCATCACCGATCCGAAAGCCGCCCGCCTCACCATCGGCGGCACGTTCGAGGCCGACAATGTGGATGCTTTCGCCCATCTCGTTCGTAATCTTCTCGGCGTGAAAGTGGACCGCCACGGAGACGAAACCGTGATTTCCCAATAGCCAGCCAATTCGACACGCCGCAGCGCCGCAAACCGGGGGGATAAAGTGGAAAAACAAAAGCAATATTTCAAGAACAGCACGGCGCTCGCCTTTATCGCGGCCATCTGCGCCACCGGGCGGGCGCGCGCGGATTCGATGTACCGGGTGGCGATCTGAACGCGGCGCTGAATGCCTACGCCAAGCAAAGCGGCGTACAGCTTATCTATTCCGGCGATGCGGTGCGCAATGTGCGCACGCAAGGGGTGAAGGGCGATCTGTCCGCCGATGATGCGCTGGTGCGCATCCTCTCCGGCACAGGTTTTATCGGCCGCCGCGATGAAACAGGCGGGCATCGTCGTCAAACGAGACCGCGAACGCTCCTCCGGCATCCAGGTCGAAAACTTCGCTCTGCCCCAGCTTGCGCAGGCGGGCGCGCCGCGCGCGCACGGTCGAAACCGTCACGGTCACCTCGTCGAAACTCGGCGGCGCGGATGTGCAGTCCATTCCCATTGCAATCACTGCGCTCAGCCAGGAAGAATTAACCTCGCGCCAGGTCGCCGGCGGACCCGATCTTATCAAGGAAGTGCCCAACCTTACCTTCACCAAAACGAACTTCACCGGATATTCGATCCAGATTCGCGGCATCGGCACCCAGGCAATTTCCGTCACCACCGATCCGGCCGTGGCGGTGGCGCTCAACGATACGCCGTTCATTCGCAATCATTTCTTCGAACAGGAATTTTACGACGTCGCCCAGGTGGAGGTGTTGCGCGGGCCGCAAGGCACACTCTACGGGCGCAATGCCACGGCAGGCGTCGTCAACGTCACCTCCGCCAAGCCGACCGACCAATTCGAAGCGATGGCCTCCGCCGACATCGGCAACTACAAGAACCGCCGCTTCGAGGCCATGCTGAATTTGCCTGTCGTCGGCGATAAGCTGGACCTGCGCTTTGCCGGCGAATGGACAAAGCGCGACGGTTACAGCTTCAACAGCCTGACGGATTCGCCCATAGACGGCCGCGATCTGTGGTCGGGCCGCGCTTCATTGCGCTGGAAACCGATCGAGAGCGTGACGGCGGATTTCGTGTGGGAGCATTTCTCGGAAAACGACGACCGGCTTCGCAGCTCCAAGCAGCTCTGCAAACGCGACAACGGGCCCTCCGAAATTCTTGGACAATCCACCGCCACCGGCTCCAATGGGCAATTTGGCGTGGAATTCCTTGGCCAAGGTTGCCTGCCCACATCCATGTACAGCCCGGACGCGTATGGCGTTCCGAATGCGTTGTCATTGCCATATTACGGCGGGTTTGTCGGTGCGGGTTTCGGATTGGCAATCGGCAATCCGCTGATCAACGGGTTCGAAGGCGGGCCTCGCGACCCGTATGCCAGTACCACGCAGTCCACCAATTTGCGGAACATCGAATCGACACTGAACCCTGCATACCGGGCAAAGAACGATACGCTGGAACTCAACGCGGAGTGGCGCATCGCGCCTCGCCTGACCATCAATTCAGCAAGCGGCTACAACCACGACTTTCTCTGGTCAACGGAGGATTACAACCGGTTCAACACGCAGCCCGGAATCTTCTCTGCCACAGACCTGTATGGATCCGGCCCGCCCGACTATCCCCTGGTCACACCGGACGGCAACTATCGTTGCACCGACGGATCAGTTGCAATGGGTGAGGGATGTATTGCTGCCGGCCACGGCGATCCCAATGCCAGTCATCCCGATGGCATCCCAACCGGCTATTTCTGCGATCCACAGTTGGGCTGCAGCAACCGGCTCGTCGGTGAAGATTTATCGGAAGAACATTCCTGGCAGTTCAGCCAGGAATTGCGGCTCACGTCCAATCTCGATGGCCCGTTCAATTTCAGCGCCGGCGGCAATTATCTGCACTATGAAACCGAAGAAAACTATTACGTCTTTTTCAACACGCTCACGATGTATGCCGCGAGTGACGGCCTCAATGGACGGCATCACCCATGGATACCGTTTGTGTCGTCCAACGAGCAATGCTCGCCATACGGTCATCAGTATGCTGACCCGCAGGTTCCGACGAGCGCGGAAGATTGCCTGGGCTATATCGATCCCAACCCGATCACGAGTTTGGACAATCAGGGTCACAATTACTTCCTGAGCCAGAACCCATACAATCTGAATTCTTACGCCATGTTTGGAGAAGCGTATTACAACATCACGAAGGACGTGAAACTCACTGGCGGACTGCGCTGGACGGACGATCAGAAGCATTTTGTCGAAATACCCAGCGAATTGCTGACGCGAGGGTACGGCTATCCGGTAACCGGCGTGCTCGATCAGGCGTGGAAGGAATTCACCGGCCGTTTCGTCGCGAACTGGACGCCGCAAATTCCTTTCACAGATCAGTCGATGTTCTATGCTTCCTATGCGCACGGTTATAAGGCGGGCGGCGCCAATCCGCCGGGCGCTGTGCTGCTGGTGCTTAATGAAGGGGAGATAAGCAATCCCGCCCATCCTGCGACGTTCAAACCGGAATTTAACGATGCGTTTGAGTTGGGCACCAAGAACACGGCTTTGGATGGTGGCTTGACGTTGAATGCGAATGTCTTCTTCTACAATTACAAGGGCTATCAGATATCCTACATCGTCGATCGTTCGGCGGTGAATTTGAACTTCGATACCACCGTCAAGGGCGCGGAAATCCAAGCGACCTGGGAACCGATGCCCGGACTTAAATTCGGTTTTGCCGGCGGATACGAAAAGACCAGGCTTGCAGATGGCTCGCAAGCGATCGATCTGCTGGATCGCACGGCCGGAAATCCCAATTGGCACCTCGTCAAGCCTTTCCCGACACAGGCGTCGAACTGCATCCTGCCGAACTACGTCATAGCGATGATGCTTAGGCCCGATATCAATCAGCTGTTGCTGCCGGAGGCGTGCGCCACCTCCTACAACCTCTATCAAGATCCCGTAACTCGCGCGGGCTACACGTCCAGCCCAACGGTAACGGATAACGGAGGCGCGATTCTTGTTACGGATTACCCTGGGTTCGATCCTCTGGCAGGAACGCCGGGCCATCCCTACACGGGGCAGAACACATATAATGGCGTCGACTATGGCGCTTCGCCGAACAATGGCCAGGGTTTCTACAAGAATTTGAGCGGCAACGAATTGCCGAACGCCCCAAATTACACGGTTTCGCTGACAGCCGATTACACCGTGCCGTTGTCTCCCGATTGGGCCGCCACCCTTCACAGCGATTACTATTGGCAGTCGCACTCCTGGTCGCGCGTGTTCAATGCCGTCAACGACAAGCTTAATGGCTATTCAACCCTGAACCTGGCGCTGATACTGACAGATACGTCTGGTTGGCAGGTCATGGGCTACGTGAAGAACTTGCTCGATGTCACGGCAATCACCGGCACCTTCCTGAACAGCGACGACTCGGGATTGACCACCAATGTTTTCCTCACCGACCCACGTCTGTTCGGTGTGCGCGTCACCAAGCATTTCGATGGAGGGGACTCGGGCGGAGATATCTTCGGAAGCATCGCAGGTAAGCATCCGACCACCTGGATCACTGTGGGTGGGAATTTCACCCAGCTCGATGCCGATTGGGAAAAATTCAATCCGGCCTTCGCTTCGGCAATGCCAGCCGGTTTGCCGAACCCCACGATGACACAAAAGGCGCCCGGCGCATCTTTCGACTGGGAAGGCAGTATCAGCATCCAGCCCGAAGATTCCGATTGGCTTCTCAAGGCCGGCGTTCGCTATGGCCGATCTTCGCGTAAAGAGAATCTGCACAAAAGCCTGCCCGTGAGAACGTCCGATCAGGTGGTCCTTCCGACATTCATTACGCAGTATTTCGATTTGCCCAAGACGGCCAGTTGCGAAGATCTGCAGGTTTTTGGTTCAAATCGCGCGTGCCCGTTTGCTGCATACGATCCCGAATTCGTCGATTCACAAGCCAGGGAAAGTGAGCAGCACATGATGCTGGATTTCACTCTCGGCAAGGACATTGGGATTGGCCTTTTCAGCCAAGACGGAAAGGGTGTTCTCAGCGCGGGCGTGCGGATGGCGCAGTTCACCACCGGCGTTCGCGCCGAGCTGAACTCCGATCCGCATTACAATTTTCCGTCACCACTGGCCTTCGGCCAGACCGCCCTCAAATACGGGAACGTCTATGATGCAACGACCGACGAGCATCGCACCTTCCGCGGCATCGGACCGGAAATCGCTTGGGATGCAAGCGAGCCGGTTTGGGGCAACGAAGATGAAGGCGAGATCAGCTTCGATTGGGGCGTGAATGTCGCTGCACTCGTCGGCCAGCAAAAGGTAAACATCCGCCAGACGCATATGTACAAGAAATGCCCCGGCTTCAATGGCTTCGCCGGCATCAGTTGCACCTATGTCTATGACACCGCGACAGCCGTCTCACGCACGAAAACCGTTGTGGTTCCAAACCTCGGCGGCTATGTGGGCGCCTCGGCTCGATACCGCAATGCGAAGATCAATTTCGGCTATCGGGTGGACGAGTTCTTCGGCGCGATGGATGGCGGCCAGGATGCCACAGGAAAATCCAATCGCGGCTTCTATGGACCCTATCTGAATGTCAGCATGGGCCTTTGATCCGAGCCTTACTGCCAATGATTGTAAGATTATTTACTCAGGCCCGGTCCATGTTGGATGGTCCCGGCCCATGCTCTCAAGCGTCGGAGGCAACGGAGCAAAATGAGTAATGGACTGAGCACTGCGCCATTCTTCTTCAAGGGCTTACGCGATTTCCGAAAACGCCGTTTTTTCGCTGTCTGGGACTTTTGTCTGGGACTTTGCGCCGGCAGCGATTCCAGCGCGGGCCGAATGGCCGCGCGGTTGGCAGCTGCACGCTTCACTTCATCGGTAACATGGATATAGGCGAGCGTCGTCGAATAGTCGGCGTGACGCGAGCGATTGGGCGGCAACCCCGCCGCTCGTGATCGCAACATGTGTGATGAAGGCGGCACGGATATCGTGCCAGCGATACCGCGCGCAGTCGCGAGCGAATTGTAATTTGGGGCCTTATGCCAGGCCAGCAGTTATACGAGTTGGATCGAACTTTTCCCAAATGCGGCTTTGGCCGGGCGCGGCGCTTTGCACATCACGAAGAATCGGGAGTCGACTTGATTTTGTGTTGTAAGGCGGGAGACGACCGCGCGTTCTTTTTCAATTTGAACGGGTATCGATAACCTGACCACTTCGATTAATTGTCTCGACTCATCCAAATACGAGCCACCGATGCTGTCCTTATGGCCCAAAGCCGATGTCTACGAATGACATCCCTGTGCGCCGACCGCCCGAACTCAGACGACAGATGAGTGATCGCCACCGTTTCGGTCTTTGTTCTTTTATTGCGTGGCGGCAAAAATTCTTTCAATTGACCCTATCAGTTTGAGCGGCTCGTCAGTCTTCACAGGCAGGAAGATACCCTAACCCCTCGAAACGCAGGAAGCTGCGGGGGATGCCCGAGAAAACGGAATTAGGTCTTGGCGATGGCGACCCACGCGTTCAGGGGGCGGTGATTACTGCGCCTGAAGTAGATGCATGGTTCGAGCGCGAGGTCCTGCCACTGGAGGCGGCCTTGATGCAGTTCTTGCAAAACAACTGGCGCAACAAGAGCGACATCGCCGATATCCGGCAGGACATATATGTGCGCGTCTATGAAGCCGCGCTCAAAGAAATACCTGCCTCCGCGAAGTCTTTCGTGTTTGCGGCGGCGCGCAATCTCCTTATCACGAAGATGCGTCACGAACAGGTGGTCCCGTTCGAGGTTGTAGCTGATGTCGAAGCTCTGGGGACGGCAATCGACGAACCGAGTCCGGACAGCACCATCATCGCCAGAGACGAACTGCGGCGTCTGCAGGTTGCTTTGGATAAGCTGCCGCCACGCTGCCGCGAAGCATTCGTCATGCGGCAGGTTGAGGGGCTTTCGCATCGTGAGATCGCGACCCGTATGGGGCTGGCAGAGGTAACCGTCCGTTATCATGTCAAGGAAGCTCTGCGGATATTGGCCAACGCACTTTATGGCGAACAGTCCAACGTACGGAGACCCTCATGATCCCCGAGGGCTTTGCCAGCGTCACGGACGCAATGGCCATTGAAGACAAGGCAGCAGAGTGGGTGGCGGATAGCCACAACACTGAGGGCTGGACTGTTGAACGCCGCGCCGAACTCGATGGATGGCTTTCACAATCGTTGTCTCATCGCGTCGCCTATTTGCGAATGGACGCAACCTGGCGTCGGACCAACCGGCTTGCTGCATTGAGGCCCCCAATGCGGGCCCCCGTCAGCCGTGGTGCTTCGAAGGGCTTCCGATGGGTGCGTGTCACGGGTGCTTTGGGTTCTTTTGTGGTCCTGGGGCTTCTTGCCGGCAACTATCTGCTCGCTCCTCAGCGCCAGCTTATCGAAACTCCCAGAGGCGGTCAGGAAAAGCTGACACTAGCGGATGGTTCGCAGATCGAACTCAACACGGACACCGCTGTTCTGTTGGATATTGGGCCGCAACGCCGCTCCGTCGAGCTTGTGCGTGGCGAAGTGCTCTTTGAGATCAAACACGACGCATCGCGGCCCTTTGTTGTGACGGCCGCTGGTCACAAAATCACAGACCTGGGCACGAAATTTCTCGTGAGAACCACCGCCGATTCCCTGCGCGTAGCGTTGGTGGAAGGGGAGGCGCGTCTAGAGGCTATCTCGGGCCGCTCACAACAGAATCCGGTGGTTCTATCACCGGGAGATGTTGCGACCGCAACGGCTCAGGCGACGCATGTTATCAAGAAATCAAACCGCGAATTGTCCGACGGCCTCGCTTGGCAGCATGGGTTGATCGTCTTTCACAATACACCGCTTGCAGACGCTGTTGCCGAATTCAACAGATATGGCGGCACCGAACTCATTGTCGCCGACCGACGCGCCGCGAACTTCACAATCAACGGTACATTTCGCTTTTCAAGCGCCGAAAACTTCGCGGCGAGCGCGCGCGAAATCTTCGACCTCAAGGTCGATCGAAAGAATGGAAGCATCGTTCTGTCACGGTAATGCAAGTCGCGAAAGCGGCACGCAAGGGGGAAGCAATGGGCAGGAATCTACGCGTTTGTTTATTGGCATCGGCGGCGTTCGCCTCTTCGTTGGCGGGCCACCAGGCCATGGCAGGCACATTCAATATTCCAGATGGAACATTAGCGGCCGCATTGGATGCGTATACTATCCAGTCCGGTGTTGAAGTCGCTGTTTCCAGTCAGGCCTTGCAGGGTATCCGAACGAAGGGAGTTTCGGGCGAGATGTCCTCGGAATCGGCACTCTCCAGGCTTCTCTCAGGTACTGGCTTTACAGCGCGCCGTGCGGGAACGTCGATCGCCATCGTACGCGCCGCATCGGAACATAGTGAGAATTTCGAAGGCCAGCTCAGCAGCATTCAGCTTGCACAAGCCGCTTCGCCAACCCGCAATGCTGTCGAAACGGTAACGGTCACCTCCTCGAAACTTGGTGGCGCGGATGTGCAGAGCATTCCCATTGCCATTACTGCATTGTCGCAAGAACAGCTCACCGCCACCCAGACGGCAGGCGGACCGGACCTGATCAAACAGGTCCCGAACATGACATTCACCAAAACGAATTTCAGCGGCTACAGCATCCAGATACGGGGCATCGGCACGCAGGCGATCTCTGTGACAACCGATCCGGCGGTCGCGGTCGCGTTTAACGATATGCCGTTCATCAGAAATCATTTCTTCGAACAGGAATTCTACGACGTTGCACAGGTCGAAGTGCTGCGTGGGCCGCAAGGTACGCTTTATGGGCGCAATGCGACGGCAGGTGTGGTGAACCTTACATCGGCCAAGCCGACCGATCAGTTCGAGGCTATGGCCTCCGCCGACATCGGCAACTATAAGAACCGTCGCTTCGAGGGCATGCTCAACCTGCCGATCGTCGATGACCGGTTGGACGTTCGCCTCGCGGGTGAATGGACAAAGCGGAATGGATATTCTTTCAATTCGCTTACGGACAAGCCTATCGATGGCCGCGATTTGTGGTCCGGCCGCGCAAGCGTCAGGTTTAAACCGACGGAAAAGCTCACGGCCGATTTTGTCTGGGAGCATTTCCAGGAAAACGATGATCGCATTCGTTCGGCCAAACAGCTTTGCAAGCGCGACAACGGGCCAGGAGCCATCGATGGCGTTTCAACCAAGACCGATCTTGGCGACTACGGCGCTGTATACCTGAGTCAAGGTTGTTTGCCCGTTTCACTCTACAGCCCGGAGGCTTTTCAGGCTCCGAATTCGCTGTCCCTGCCCTATTTCGGCGGCCTTACCTGCGCTGCCCAACAGCTGTGTGCCGGAACTCCTATAAATGGTCGCCGCGATGCTTACGCCAGTACGGTCCAATCAACGGATCTTCGCGTTATCGAGTTTGCTCTCGATCCCGCTTATCGGGCCAAGAACAATGTTTTCCAGTTCAACGGGGACTATGTCGTCAAGCCGTCTCTGACCTTCACGTCGAACACCGGATACAACAACGATTTTCTCTGGTCGACAGAAGACTATAATCGTTTCGCCACCCAACCAGGCATATTCATTTATGCTCCCGCAAATTATGGCAATCTCACTCAACCGGACGGGAACTACGTCTGCGACGATGGTTCGCTAAGTGTCGGCGGCAGTCACTGTGCGGATGGAAGCAGCGGTATCGCTAGCGGATATTTCTGCGATCCCCAATTGGGCTGCAGTAACCGTCTCGTTGCTGAAGACTTGAGCGAAGAACATGCCTGGCAACTCAATCAGGAATTTCGTCTCGCCTCGCATTTCGGCGGCCCGCTCAATTTCAGCGTTGGCGGAAATTTCATGCATTACGAGACGGAGGAAAATTACCTCGTCTTCATCAATACGCTCACGCTATGGAACGCCCAAATTAATCCAGTTTGGGATCCTACCAATCCACTTCAATCGCAATGTGTGGCACAGGGCGATCAAAACTCTGTCCACCATCCCCTCGATCCGGCCAATCCCGGTGTGGGGGGAGTATCCTGCGGTTGGATGGATCCGGGTCCCATCGATCACTTGGATTATCAAGGGCACAATTACTTCCTCAGCCAAAATCCGTACGCGCTCAATTCCTATGCCGGATTTGGTGAGGGCTATTATAATGTCTTCAATGATCTCAAGCTGACCGGTGGCTTGCGCTGGACGGATGATCGGAAGCACTTCGTTGATATCCCCAGCGCAATACTTGCGCAGGGCTACGGCTACGCCGTCACCAACGTTGTGGATCAAGAATGGAAGGAGTGGACGGGCCGCTTCGCCACCAACTGGACGCCCAAGGTAGATTTCACAGATCAGACGCTTATATATGCAACATTCGGCCATGGCTACAAGGCAGGCGGCGCCAATCCGCCCGGCGCTTTATTTCTCAGCTTTACTGGATTTGGTGACGTCGCGAGCATTACCCATCCGCTGACTTTCAAGCCGGAATTCATCAACGCCTATGAACTCGGCACAAAGAACACGTTGCTGGACGGCGCGCTGACGCTCAATGGCAACTTTTTCTATTACGACTACAAAGGCTATCAGATTTCAGAGATCGTTGACCGCACGTCGATCAACCTGAATTTCGATGCAACCGTCAAAGGCGCCGAACTCGAAGCAACTTGGGAACCTTTGCCTGGTCTGAAGGTCTCTTTCTCTGGGGGATATGAGAAAACGCGTCTCAATGATGGCTCGCAGGCTATCGACTTGATAGATCGTACGGCAGGCCATACGGATTGGATCCTCGTTAAGCCCTTTGTGACGCAAGCGTCGAATTGCCTGCTACCGACCTATGTTGTGAGCTATATCCTCGCAGCAGAACAGGGCGTTGGACTTCAGTATGCTTGCAATATCGCCTACAATAGCCACTTCGATCCTGTTACCAACGCGACCTATACACTGAACCCTACGAATCAAATTGGATCCGGTGATCCGATTATGCCGGGGTCGTATGGGGGCTTCGATCCGCTAGCGGGTACGCAGGGGCATCCGTACACCGGACAAAACAGTTGGAATGGTATCGACTATGGCCCAGCGCCGAACAACGGCGCGGGTTTCGTCAAGGATTTGAGCGGCAACGAACTGCCCAACGCGCCGCATTTCACGACCTCATTCACAGCGGAATATTCGATTCCAATCACCCAAGACTGGGCTGCCACGCTTCACAGCGATTTCTATTGGCAAGCGAATTCCTGGGCTCGCGTCTTCAACGACAACCCATATGATCGTTTGCACGGTTACACGAATGTGAATATCGCACTGATCTTAACAAGCCAGAACGGTTGGCAAGCCACCGCATATGTCAAAAATGTCTTCGACACAACCGCCATCACCGGCGATTTCCTGAACAGCGACGACACGGGCCTAACGACCAACGTCTTTCTCACCGATCCTCGTCTGTTCGGTGTTCGCGTCACGAAAAACTGGTAAGGGGGGATTGCAATGAGTGAACTTCACAACACAGCGAGCGCAACAAAAATCCGCGAGATGCTTCTCGCGACGACATCTGCACTCGTTCTTGCAGCTTATGCTTTCATTTCGCAAACAGCACAGGCCGACGACAAAGGCCGGCCCACTGTGTGGATCGAAGGTGGTTGGCATTTTGAGAGTGTCACTGGAGAAGCCGAAGCCTTTGTGCCGCCACTGGATGCTTACGCCGGAACCACGGGTTTACCCTCTCTCCCTGCAATAGAAAATGAACTTGGCCGCACATATGGAGCCGAGGGAAGCATTTCATTCCAACCGACCACCTCGGATTGGATCCTCACAGTCTCTGCAAGATATGGCCGTTCTCAAACTACGCGGCGCGTGCAAGTCTTGAAGACCATCGTTGGTCCGCCGATGATGAAGATCATATTTCAATCCGGTCACTTCACAAATCTTCTCGTCACGCCAACTCTCGATGCATATGCGGTTAATTATTCCTCGAACGGCGAAGCTCATGCAATTGCCGATTTTCAGGTGGGAAAAGATATTGGTATTGGCCTGTTTGGGCATGGCACCGATACGATCATAAGTTTTGGTGCCAGATATGCACAGATGAATGCTAAATCGAAAGCGCACTCTTATGACCATCCCGATGCGACATTCGTACAAGGAGATTTTGGTTCCGAATTCTGCTCACAAATATTACGTCAAAACTGCTAACCACGTTTCAGCGGCCATTGTAGAGCGCACCGACAATCTGCGCGCGGTGGGACCTTCTCTGTCGATGAAAAACATCACCGGTCTGCTCGGGACCGTCGATGGAGGACAGATTGCGCTTGATTGGGGTGTGAACGCGGCTATTTTGTTTGGGCGTCAAAAGGCCAAGATCAGTCACCATTCGACCGTCACGTACTTTAACGGGCCTGGTGGAGGAACAATACAAGCGGTCAACATATATGCGCCAGTGACACGCACGCGTTCGCGCATGGTCACAATTCCCAACGTCGGCGGCTTTGCCGGACTTTCCTACCGCTTCCCCAACGCAAAGATCAGCGCCGGGTATCGTGCCGACTTCTTTTTCGGGGCGAGGGATGGTGGGCTGGAGACACGTAACACCATCGACGTGGGCTTTCACGGGCCCTATGCCACGATCAGTATAGGCCTTGGCGGCTGATTTCACCGTTGCAGCTATTTCTGAAGATGGCGGCGGGCAACGGCCCGCCGCCATTGCGTTGTGCGGCTTTCACTATCGCATAGCGTGCGCCGCTCTACATTTTCGCCGTAAGCGCATTTTGTTTCCTCCCATTTAGGAGGTTGGCGGGCGAGCTCAACAGGGCGTGCGCAACAAGATATTGCGCCCCGGGGCCAAATAAGAATCTCCGGCTGCACGAAATATTCTTGCGTGAAATGAATTGACTTGGCGGCCAACCCTTTTGCGGCTTGGCTGCGTCCCAATATGTGTGACTAAACATGAACCCTCGAGGAGCGGAAGCTGGCGGGGGATGGCCAATACACCGGAATCCATTCGTGAAAATACCGCCGGGCGAGGTCAAGCCGTGACCACGCACGCTTCGGAGCTGCACGCCTGGTTTGTCCGCGAAGTCTTGCCGCTGGAGGCAGCGTTGACCAAGTATTTGCGCCACAACCGCCGTGGCAAAGCCGATGTCGACGACCTTCTGCAGGAAGTTTATCTGCGGGTCTATGATTCCGCGCGGCGCGAACTTCCCCGCGTCACGCGCCCCTTTGTGTTCCAGACTGCGCATAACCTGCTGGTGGATCGTGTCCGCCGTGAGAAGGTCATTCCTTTAGAAACCGTCGAGAGTATCGAGGCGCTTAGCGTTGCGTCCGAAACCCCGGCACCCGATCAAAGCCTTTTGGCGCGTGAAGAACTGCGTCACATGCAAAAGGCACTTGAGCAGCTGCCTGCCCGCGCGCGGGAAGCCATTCTCCTGCGTCAAGTCGAAGGGCTTTCCCGGCGTGAAATCGCCATCCGTATGGGTATCGCCGAGCAGACGGTGAAGTGGCACCTCAACATGGGGGTTCGTGCGCTCGCCGACGTTCTTTATGGCGATCCCGACGGAAAGGCGCCGCGCTCATGAGCGAGAACGCCCCCGAGGAAATTCGCATCTGCGCCGCCGATTGGTTGATGCAGCAACGCGTTTCCAATGATTGGAGCGAAGCAGATCAGGCGGAATTGGATCAATGGCTAGCGCAATCGCCGGCGCATCTGCTCGCCTATTGGCGGCTCGACGCCGCCTGGTCGCGGACCGAGCGGCTCGCCGCGCTGCGCAAGCCTGCACGCGTGAAGGCAGTTTTCGAAGGTTTCGGGAAAGTCATTCCTCTTTTCATCCGTGCAGCGGCCGTAATCCTGATTGCAGCGGCTGGCTTTGTGGCGTTCACCCAGTTCGAGAGCCGCCCCCAAGGCGAGCGTTATGTCACGAGCGTGGGCGGCCATGAAACGATCAAGCTCGCCGATGGCACACTGATCGAACTCAACACCGATACGGCGCTACGCCTGTTGAGTACACCCAACCGGAGAGAAGTCTGGCTCGAAAAGGGCGAGGCCTATTTCCAGGTCACACACAATCCTCATCGCCCATTCGATGTCATGGTCGGCAACCGGCGCGTGACCGATATCGGAACGAAATTCGTAATCCGGCGCAATGCTGGTTTCACGAAGGTCTCCGTCCTCGATGGCGAGGTCAGTGTTTCCCCAACGCAGCAAGGCGCATCGGCGACGGCCGTTTCGCTTTCCAGGGGCGAGGTCCTTCTGGCGAACGCCGACAAAACTTCGGTGAAGCGGGTGGCTACCGCAGAAATGAGCCTGCAACTCACCTGGCGACGCGGTGTACTGGTGTTCTATCAGCGCCCGCTCGCGCAAGCCGCCGAAGAACTCAACCGTTACAACAGCCAGAAGGTCGTGATTGCGACCCCGGATATCGGCCGGCTTGCAGTCACTGGCACGTTGTCCGCGGGCGATCCGGAACAGTTCGTTCGCATGGCTCGCAATTTGTTCGGCCTTCACGTCGAACGGAAGAACGAAGAAATCGTGATTTCGCGATGAATATCCAGCGGTGCGTCGCACGCAATTGAATCAAGGGGGGGCATATGCAGACTTTCAGGAAATCCGCGTTCGCAATTGGGCTGTCGTCGCTCGCCGCGATCACTGGTGCAGGCGCGGAAGATTTCGACGTTCCGGCGGGCGATCTCGAACTCGCGCTGAGCCTTTATTCCGCACAATCCGGCGTAACGCTGATGGTCTCGACCGATGCGGTGAAGGGCGTGAAGACGGGCGGGGTGCGCGGCGATCTCGCTTCAAGTGCCGCGCTTTCGCGCATCCTGGTTGGCACAGGCTTCATGCCGAAGAGGGATACAAGCGGCGCTATCAGCATCATCCGCGGGAATTCACAAAGCAGCCAGTCCATCGATCAATCTTTCCAGCTTGCACAAGCCGCTCCCCCACAGCGCAGCGCTGTCGAGACGGTGACTGTGACGTCATCCAAATTGGGCGGCGCCGATGTTCAAAGCATTCCGATTGCGATCACGGCACTGAGCCAGGAACAGCTCACCGCCACTCAGACGACGGGTGGTCCGGACCTGATCAAGCAGGTTCCGAACATGACCTTCACCAAGACGAATTTCAGCGGTTACAGCATCCAGATCAGGGGCATCGGCACGCAGGCGATCTCGGTCACCACCGACCCGGCGGTAGCGGTCGCCTTCAACGACATGCCGTTTATACGAAATCACTTCTTCGAACAGGAGTTCTACGACGTAAGCCAAGTCGAAGTTCTGCGCGGCCCGCAAGGCACGCTTTACGGGCGCAATGCGACAGCAGGCGTGGTGAATCTCACTTCCGCCAGGCCTACCGATCAGTTCGAAGCGATGGCATCGGCAGACATCGGCAACTACAAGAACCGCCGCTTTGAAGGCATGATCAATCTGCCTATCGTGGATGATCGGTTTGACATTCGCCTGGCAGGTGAATGGACAAAGCGTGACGGTTATTCCTTCAATGCGCTCACCGACAAGCCGATTGATGGCCGCGATCTGTGGTCCGGCCGCGCGAGCGTCAGGTACAAGTTGACCGAAAAGCTCACCGCCGATTTTGTGTGGGAGCATTTCCAGGAAAATGATGACCGTATTCGCTCGAGCAAACAGCTTTGCAAGCGTGACGACGGACCGGAGACAATCAACGGTGTTTCAACGGTAGACGGAGCGGGTGGCGCAATCGGGGTGGCCTACCTGGCTCAAGGCTGCTCGCCCGTTTCACTTTACAGCCCTCAGGCTTTCCAGGTCCCGAACGGATTGGCGCTGCCATACTATGGCGGACTGATTGGCGTGGGATTCGGTCAGGCGTATGCCAGCCCGGTTAGCATAGCTGCTGGTCCAGGTGATCCCTATGCGAGCGTCACACAATCCACCGACCTGCGCGTTATAGAATCAGCTCTCGATCCCGCCTATCGGGCCAAAAACAATGTTCTGCAACTCAATGTCGATTACGCCGTTTCACCGGCTCTCTCATTCACGTCGAGCACCGGCTACAACAATGATTTCCTATGGTCATCGGAAGACTACAATCGTTTCAACACGCGGCCGGGCATTTTTGGTTACAATCCCGATGGGGGAGGTGCTGGCTTTTTTGCGACCGGCACGCTGACGTCGCCTGACGGCAATTATGTGTGCGGCGATGGTACGCTAAGCCTCGGCGGCAACAACTGCGCCGATCCCGCCGCGGCCGTGGCAACCGGTTATTTCTGCGATCCGCAGCTGGGTTGCAGCGACCGCATGGTCGCCGAAGATCTGGTCGAGGAGCATGCCTGGCAGCTCAATCAGGAATTCCGGTTGGCCTCCAATTTCAGCGGCCCGCTCAACTTCAGCGTCGGCGGAAATTTCATGCATTACGAGACGGAGGAAAACTACCTCGTCTTCTTCAATACGCTCACGGTGTACTGCGCCAAGTTTAACTATGATTACACGCCGACGAATCCGAACGGGCAACAAATCATAGGCAGGACGCCGCTCGATCCTGCAAATCCGGGCGGAGCCGGAGGTTGCGGTTGGATCGACCCGAGTCCAATTGATGATCTGGATTATCAGGGACACAATTATTTCCTGAGCCAGAATCCGTATGTGCTCAATTCATATGCCGGTTTCGGCGAGGTTTATTACAACATCCTGGATGACCTCAAACTGACCGGCGGGTTGCGCTGGACGGATGACCAGAAGCATTTCGTGGATATCCCGAGCGCGCTGCTCACGCAGGGATATGGTTATGCCATTACCGATGTCGTGGACCAGGGCTGGAAGGAATGGACCGGCCGCTTCGCCGCCAACTGGACGCCGAAACTGGATTTCACCGATCAGACCCTTGTCTACGCCACCTTCGGCCATGGTTACAAAGCGGGCGGCGCCAATCCACCGGGGGCATTGTTCACCCGATTCCAATTCGGCGACGTCCCGAGTATTGCGCATCCTCTGACCTTCGCACCCGAATTCATCAATGCCTATGAACTCGGTACGAAGAACACGTTGCTGGACGGTGCATTGACGCTCAATGGCGATATCTTTTTCTACGACTATAAAGGTTACCAGATTTCGGAGATTGTCGACCGCACGTCGATCAATCTGAATTTCGATGCGACCATCAAGGGCGCGGAACTCGAAACCACCTGGGAGCCGTTGCCGGGCCTGAAATTCACTTTCGCGGGTGGATACGAACAAACGCGCCTTGCCGACGGCTCAAAGGCCATCGACCTGATGGATCGCACAGCAGGAAATCAGGATTGGGTTCTGGTCAAACCGTTCGTGACGCAGGCATCGAATTGTGTTTTGCCTTCCTATGTCATTGCCTTCCTTTTAAGTTCCGGGAGCGCATATGGAATACCCAACGCCTGCGGGGTCGCCTACAACGACCACTTCGATCCGGTTACCAACACGCAATACACGGCTTATCCGACAGGTGAGACGATACAGGGCCGGCCGATTCCGCCTGGCTCATATGCCGGGTTCGATCCGCTCGCGGGCACCCAGGGACATCCCTACACCGGGCAGAACGTCTCGAATGGTATCGACTATGGTCCGGCTCCGAACAATGGCGAGGGCTTTGCCAAAGATCTGAGCGGCAACGAATTGCCGAACGCTCCGCACTTCACGACCTCGTTCACGGCGGAATATTCGATGCCGGTGACGCAGGATTGGGCGGCGACGCTGCACGGCGATTTCTATTGGCAGGCTTCTTCGTGGGCCCGCGTCATCAACAACGATCCTTATGATCGCCTGCACGGGTACAAGACCGTCAACGTGGCCTTGATCCTCACCAGCCAGAACGGTTGGCAAGCTACGGGCTACATAAAGAACGTCTTCGATACGACGGCCATAACCGGCACCTTCCTGAACAGCGACGATAGCGGGCTGACGACAAACGTGTTCCTCACCGATCCGCGTCTGTTCGGTGTTCGCATCACAAAGAACTGGTAAGGGGGGATTGCACAATGAATGAACTCTGCAACACGACCAACGCGGCCGCGAGAATTCGTAAAACTCTTCTGACAACCGCTTCGGCATTCGTGCTTGCCGCTTATGGTGAAAACGTGCAGGCGGCAGACAATGGTCGGCCTACCGTCTGGATCGAGGGTGGATGGCATTTCGAAAGCGTTACCGGCAAGGGCGAGCCCTTCGTGCCGCTGTTGGATCCTGCTACCAGAAACGCTGGCCTTACATCTCTTGTATCGCTCGAAAATGCGCTAGGTCGGACTTATGGCGCAGAAGGGGGCATTTCATTCCAGCCCAATGGTTCGGATTGGGTGTTCACTGCGTCCGCACGATATGGCCGCACGCAGACCACGCGGCGCGCCGTGGGAAACGCGACCATAATTGGCCCTGAGGGGTTAAAGCATAACCCGGCTTTTGGAGTGACAACGATCGTCACGCCGAGTTGAGACGTTTATGCGATCGGCTATGCCAGGAACAGCGAAACGCACGCAATCGTAGACTTTCAGGTAGGAAAAGACATAGGCGTCGGCCTGCTTGGTCGCGGCACGGATTCGACGATAAACTTTGGCGCCAGATATGCGCAGATGAATGCCAAATCAAACGCGCACTCGTATGCCCAACCAAGCGCGACCTTCCACCAGTACACATCCATTGGCAAATATGAGATTGGTCAGGAATTTCAGCGATCGCATTCTTTCGTGGATCGCACCGACAGTCTGCGCGTGCTGGGGCCATCCTTGTCGCTGAAAAATACCACAGGTCTTCTGGGAACAGTCGATGACGGGCAACTGGCGCTGGACTGGGGGATGAATGCGGCTGTTTTGTTCGGACGCCAAAAAGCAGAATCGAGTCATCACTCCACCATCAACCACTACTTCGGTCGTGGACTTGCAGCTCTACCAACGGTTGCCGTCCACCCGTTGGTCACTCATTCGCGCTCTCGCATGGTCACGGTGCCCAACATCGGAGGCTTCGCGGGCCTTTCCTATCGCATTCAAAATGCAAAAGTCAGTGCCGGTTACCGAGCGGACTTCTTTTTCGCCGCAAGGGACGTCGGAATAGACACGCGAAGCACAGCAAATGTTGGTTTTCATGGCCCGTTTGCCACGATCAGCATTGGTCTTCCGTAATGGGCCGTGAGGAGTCAAGGCTCTGTCCTGTTCTCTCGCCGCCGGTATCAGGCTTCCGTACGTGGTCGGCACGCGGCCGCCACATGATGCGATGGGAGGAAGTCGGGAGCCTATCTAGGATGACGTGCTGTTCCGATGAAGGATGGCACACCCAATACTGCGGCTTCACCGGCTTCGCGCTCCCGGCGACGGGAGAGGGGACGGGCAACAGACTCCGCGCGTTGCCCGATTGCTTATGCGGTTGCGGCCTGCTCCTTGCCGAAGCGGAAGTCGGTGCCGTTGATCCACATGCGATGCAGCACGATGGCGAGCTTCCTGGCCAAAGCCACGGTGGCGCGCCCCATACCTCGGCGTTTGGCGATCGCCATCGCCCAACGCTTCAAACTGGAGAAGCTCTTCACGCGGGTGAGCATGGAATGGGCCGCTTCGTAGAGCGCGCTGCGCACCATGGCGTCACCTGCCTTGGTAATGGAGCCGGTGACGTCAATGGTGCCGGACTGGTACTTCCGCGGCGTCAGGCCAAAATGCGCGCCCAACCGCTTCGACGAGGTAAAGCGTGTGGGATCGTCGACCGCAGTCTTGAAGGTCAGTGCCGTCAAGGCGCCCACGCCGGGTACCGTCATCAGATGCCGGCAAACACCGTCGGTCCGTGCGATCGTCAACAACTGGCGATGCAGCACGGCGATCTCCCTGCGCAGGACATCGCGCGCCCGCAGCATCGTCTCGCCCAACGGTTCGAGTACCGGATGGCCGGCGCTGAGTTCGCGAACGCGGCCCGCAAAGCGCGGGGCCGTGGTCACCCCCATCTTCAAGCCATAGCCGCGCAACAGCCCGCGCAGGCACAGCTCCACATCGATCGCCTTAACCAGCAATTGCTTGCGCGCCGTCAGAAGGGCGCGCACATCCTGCGAAGGCTGCGACTTGCAATGCACCGGCCGGTACCAACCCATCCCCAGCAGTTGGGCAATCCCGCGTGCATCGTTGCGGTGGGTCTTCACCCCCATCGCAGAGATCGCCGCCTTGACGTGACGCACCTCCAGCAGCACCACCGCAAAGCCTGCCGCCGACAAGCCGGCGTGCAGCCACTGCGACAGCGGACAGGCTTCTATCCCGATCCGCGTCACCGCGCAGTTCAGTTCCCTGAAGAACAACGCCAACGCATCCGGCTCGCTGGCCACCTTCGCTTCGCGCAAGATCCTGCCACTTCCATCCACCACGCACACACTCGATGCTTCCAACGACACATCGATCCCTGCATAATACTCCATGGCTGTCTCCTCTTCCGATGCTTGGGGCCACATCGCTGGACCCCGCTGAGATCATCATCATTGGGGACAGCCACCAACCTCGCCACCGCTCGGTCAGGCCCATCACCGCATCTGGGGGGGTAGGTTGCAAGCAAGCTAAGGCTATTCGCTGGGACAGCCCTTCGGAGCGCATTCGTAGCGGTCGTTTTGGAGATCCCGGCGTCACAATTCGAATCGAATTACCGCAGCACGCAAGAGGCACGCAAAAGTTTGTAACTCATTGAAATTGCTTAGGACGAAAACCAACGCGGTCCATAAAGAACTAAGTTTTTCTCGGGTTTCTATGCCTGAGAAATACTCCAATAAAGTGATCTATTGGTCGAAGTCCCAGACAAATTCCCAGACGCGGCTCAATTACGAATTCGCATCTGGCCCAAGCCATTGAAATATTTTGGCAGTCGAACTTCATCGACAGCTGACCGACAGATCCCCGACATATCGGTCAGGCAGACGAATTGGGTCTGAAAACTAGATCTGCGCCCAGTCCGGTCGTCCAGCAATAAAATTTCCGCGCTTTCGACACGTAACTTCCCTGGCGCCCTTCGTTGTTCAAGATGTAACCATCGGACAACCCTCAAAGGGCGGGCACTGGCCGGGATGGCTGGATTTCATCATTCGGATCGCGAAGGCGCTGTTGAAAGGCGCGGGGTTTCGCTCGTGCCAGCTGCTGATCTCGAAGAGTGGTTCATCCGCGAAGTGCTGCCGCTGGAGGCGGATCTGATGCAATTCCTGCGTCGCAGCTGGCAAAACGTCGCCGAGGTCGAAGACCTGTGTCAGGAAGTTTATCTGCGTGTCTACGAAACGGCGAAGGAGAGGCGGCCAAAGCCTGTGCGCCCCTTCGTGTTTACCGTCGCGCGCAACCTCATTGTCGATCGCGCACGGCGTGAACAGGTCGTACCCATCGAAGCTGTGGCCGACCTCGAAGAGCTGGGCGTTGCGCTCGATACGCCGGGGCCGGAACGAACCCTTCTCGCCCGCGATGAACTGCGGGTTTTGCGTGCCGCAATCGATCGTCTGCCCCCGCGTCGCCGCGAAGTGGTGATCCTGGGCCGGATTGAAGGTCTGACCGGACGACAGATCGCCGAGCGGCTGGGCATCGCAGAATCGACTGTCGCAGACCATCTGACGGCGGGCATCAACGCGCTCACGAACATTCTTCTCACCGAACTGCCTGCGGGTACGGACACGCAGGCATGAGCGACCATAACGAAGAACTCACGCCCGCCCAGAAGGCACGAATGGAGGCCGCGCGCTGGGTGCAACAACGCGCGTTCTGGAATTGGAACGACGAACAGCAGGCTGAATTCGATCGCTGGATGGCTGTTTCGCCTTCGCATCGGATTGCGTTCTTGCGCGCCAAGGCTGTCTGGGAGCGAACAGAGCGTTTGACTGCGTTCAAGCGGCCCGGAAACCCAACGCCGATTGCAGCTTCGCACACACGTTGGCCGTTTGTGGCGAGTATAGCAGCCATCGTAGCCGTCATTTGTGTGGCTTGCGGCGTGTTCTTTGAATTTTTTGACGGCTTGGATCAGACCACATTCTTGACCGCACTTGGCGAACGGCGCGTTCTGACCCTTGCTGATGGCTCTCAGATAGAACTGAACACCAGTTCCAAATTGCGTTTGGCGCGCTCGCAACGCGAAGCCTGGCTTGATGACGGGGAAGCATATTTCCAGATCGTCCACGACGCGCAGCATCCGTTCTCCGTCGTCGTCGCGGGCAAGCGCGTAGAGGATCTGGGCACGAAATTCCTTGTTCATACGGAAGGCGAGAATTTCACGGTCAGTCTGTTCGAAGGTAAGGCCGCCATCAAAGGCTCCGAGGCGGCCAAAGGCCGAGACATCGCCGTGTTGAAACCTGGTGAAATCGCCACAGCAACGCCTCACAGCGTGACCGTGTTAGCCAAGCCGGAACGTGCGCTTCAGAACGAAATTGCGTGGCGGCAAAACATGCTTGTCTTCAGCAACACGCCGCTGATGGAAGTGGCGGCTGAACTCAATCGCTATAACCAGCGCCGGGTCATCATTGCCGATGCAAGCCTCGCTAGATTGAGGCTCGATGCGTCAATTCCGACCAACGGTGTCGACGCGTTTGCGCGGGTCGCGCGTAATTTTCTGGGTCTGCGGGTCCAATCGAACAAAAGAGAAATCGTTATTTCGCGTTGACACGACGTGAGCATTTGAGGAGGGGAAAATGCCGAAGAAGAATCGCAGAGCATTTCAATGGCTTTTCGGCGTCAGTCTCGCGGCGATTGTGACGTCTGCCTTGGCCCAGGATTTCGATGTTCCCAAAGGCGATCTCAAGACCGCGCTCGACAGCTATCGTTCTCAATCCGGCGTGGCGCTTATCGTGATGTCCGATGCGCTCAGAGGTGTTTCTACAGCAGGCGCGAAAGGGAATTTATCTCCCGATACCGCGCTTGCCAAAATCCTGCGCGGAACAGGTTTTGTGGCGCGCCGAGACCCATCGGGCATGATTGCAGTTGTCCCCGATGAACGCAGCAGCACTTCATTCGATATACAGCCGCTACAGTTGGCTCAAGCTTCGCCCGTTCGGTCTGCCGTGGAAACCGTGACCGTCACCTCCTCGAAGCTCGGCGGCGCCGATGTGCAGAGCATTCCGATTTCGATCACCGCGCTCAGTCAGGAGCAACTCACCGCGACGCAGACCGCCGGCGGCCCCGATCTCGTGAAGCAGGTGCCGAACCTGACCTTCTCGAAGACGAATTTCACCGGCTACAACATCCAGATCCGCGGCATCGGCACCCAGGCGATTTCGGTGACGACCGATCCGGCGGTGGCAGTGGCGTTGAACGACATTCCATTCATCCGCAATCACTTCTTCGAGCAGGAATTCTACGATCTCGGCCAGGCCGAAGTTCTGCGCGGCCCGCAAGGCACGCTTTATGGCCGCAACGCCACTGCCGGCGTGGTGAACCTCATCACCGCCAAACCGACCGATCAGTTCGAAGCAATGGCGAGCGGAGAACTTGGCAATTACCACCAGCGCCGCTTCGAAGGCATGATCAATATTCCGGTCATCGATGATCGCGTCGACTTGCGCATCGCGGGCGAGTGGACGAAGCGCCAAGGCTATTCCTTCAACGCGCTCGACAATGAGCGCATCGACGGCCGCGATTTGTGGTCCGGCCGCGTCACGCTGGGGCTGAAGCCCATCGAACGCCTGCAAATCACGGCGATGTGGGAGCATTTCTCCGAAAATGACGATCGCATGCGCACCGCCAAACAGCTGTGCAAGACCGATCCCACGCCGCATGACATCAACGGCCAGCTGGTCCGCAATGGCTATTATGGCGTTCGCCGCGTATCAGCCTGATCGCTATCTGAGCCAGGGCTGCCTGCCCACCGGCCTTTATTCCAGCGATGCGTTTCAAGTCCCCAACGGTATCTCGCTGCCCTACTTTTCGCCGCTTTCGATCGTTGAGGTTCCGGTCAATCAGGGTCTCCTATTCGATCCCTACGCGAGCACCGTGCAGTCGAAGAACCTGCGCGTCATCGAAACCGCGCTCGATCCGATCTACAAGGTGAAAAACGATACAGTCGAGTTGAATGCGGATTATGCAGCTCACGCCGGAGCTGACATTCACATCGCAGACCGGATTCAACAACGACTTCCTGTGGTCGGCGGAAGACTATAATCGGTTCAACACAAATCCGGGCGCCTTCGTGGCTGGTGGCAAACTGGGCAGCACCTCGCCGGTCGACCCCAACCACGGAATTTGCAGCCAGATCGCCTTTGATTGCACGGCTCTCTATCAGCCTTGTACCGGTGCTTCGCCCGGGGACATTGCGACCGCGCCGCTATGTACGGCGATCGGAACCTTCTGCGATCCGCAGCTTGGGTGCAGCGACAGACTTGTGGCGGAGGATCTTTCAACGGAGAAGGCCTGGCAGTTGAGCCAGGAATTCCGCATCGCTTCGCATTTCAGTGGCCCGTTCAATTTCAGCGCAGGCGGCAACTATCTGCACTATGAAACCGAAGAAAACTATTACGTCTTCATCAATTCGCTGTCCCTGGCGACATACACCTGGCGGCACGGCGGGCCTTTCCCAACGCAAGACCAGCCCTACGTTCCGGGCGTTTCGGACAATTCGAACTGCCTCCTGGGTGGCCCGCAAGATACCAACATCGGAAGCCCCAACGCCTTGCAGTTGGAAGGCGACATGCCTTGCCAATATATGGATCCCCACGATCTGGAGCATCTCGACAACCAGGGACACAACTATTTCCTCAACCAGAATCCCTACACGCTCAATTCCTATGCTGCGTTCGGCGAGGTCTATTACAATGTGTTCGACGATCTGAAATTGATCGCCGGCTTGCGCTGGACGGAAGACCAGAAGCACTTCGTCGAGATCCCGAGCGAATTGCTTGTTGGGGGATCTGGCTACCCCGTTTTGGGCGCGGTGGATCAGCAATGGGATCAATTCACGGGCGCGCGGCAGTCAACTGGACGCCGAAACTCGATTTCACCGATCAGACACTCGTCTATGGGTCTTATGCGCATGGCTATAAAGCCGGCGGTGCAAATCCTCCTGGCGCGATCCTCCTGACACATGCGGAAGGGTTTGGCCAAACGAGCAATCCCATTCACCCGCTTACGTTCAAACCAGAATTTGTAGACGCGTTCGAGATCGGTTCGAAGAACACGTTGCTTGATGGCGCGCTGACGCTCAATTTCGACGCGTTCTATTACAACTACGAGAACTATCAGATCTCCCGCATCGTCGATCGCACCTCGATCAACGACAATTTCGATGCGCATGTGAAAGGCGCGGAAATCGAATCGACCTGGGAGCCGTTCCCTGGCTTCCGCCTCAATTTCGCAGGCGGTTGGGAAGATACCGCGGTTGCAAAGGGAGAGAAGTCTGTCGATCTGATGGATCGGACGGACTCCGCCAATCATCCCGACTGGATCGTGGTCAAACCCTGGGTCTCGCAGGCCTCCAATTGCATTCTTCCACGGTATGTCGTCGCGGCCAGTTTGGAGTATGGCGGGGACCAAAGCATTGGCTCCTCTTCTACCCACCCCGTCAGTCTGCTGTGCAGTATCTCCTACGGAGAACACCTCGATCCGATTACGGCAGCCGCGTACACCAGCGTTCAAGATCCTACCAAGCCGGATTATCCGGGCTTCGATCCGAATCAGCCCGACATCAACAATGGCGAGGGCTTCGACAAGGATCTTTCCGGCAACGAACTGCCGAACTCGCCGCCATTCACCGTGTCGTGTCAGGCGCGCAATACACCATTCCGCTATCATCCGATTGGGCGGGCACGTTGCGCGGCGATTATTATTGGCAGGACTATTCCTGGGCCCGTATCTTCAACGACAGGCCTTATGACCGTCTGCGCGGCTATACCAACGTCAATCTCACGCTGATCCTGACGAGCCAGAACGGCTGGCAGGTGATGCTCTATGACAAGAATGTCTTCAACACGACGGCGATCACCGGCACGTTTCTCAACAGCGACGACAGCGGCCTAACGACAAACGTGTTCTTGACCGATCCCAAACTGATCGGCCTCCGCGTGACGAAGAACTGGTGAGGGGGAAACCATGAGCGAACTGACAAACACTTCGGGCCGCAACAAGCAATTTCTGTGGCGGCTTCTAAGCACCGTATCAACGCTTGTCCTGATAGGTACGGCAAGTGCGGCAGCAGCGGCGGAGGATGAAGACCGTCCCACCGTCTGGATCGAGCTCGGTGGATCGCTTCAGCGGGTGGATACGAGCGAAGAAAAATATGCGCCGCCGTTTCTCTTCAGCGAGAAACGCCCCGATCCGGAAACCGTCGATCCCTTAAGCGTCGGCCATCTGCCGCGCAGTGCCTTCGGTGGCGAGGGCAGGATCACGCTTCAGCCGGAGCACTCGAATTGGAATTTCTCGGCCGCCATTCGTTTCGGCCGTTCCGAAGCCCATCAGCATCTGCATCAGCAATCGATTGGCACGGGGCCGATAAACCACGCCACCGCACCCGGCTCCTCTCCGATCTATCAACACGTGTTTCAGTTCATCGATGCCAGGAAGGATAGCAGCGAAAGCCATGCGATCCTCGATTTTCAGGTTGGTAAGGATGTCGGCCTTGGCATGTTCGGCGCGGGAAGTTCGTCTGTCTTTAATGCCGGGGTGCGGTTTGCACAGTTCGATGCACGGTCATCGACAAGCTTCGCGTCGGATCCCGACGCAAAGATTAAGCTAAAGTATTTTACGCTCATTCCTCCATACCGTTTCCCTGGCGTCTCGAGCGCTTATTACCACATTCATAAGGCGTCCGCGTCCGCGACGCGGAGCTTCCATGGTGTCGGCCCCTCGTTGTCATGGAATGGTTCTGCACCGGTCATTGGCGATTCAAGCGATGGCGAGGTCGTGTTCGATTGGGGCGTGAATGCAGCGCTTCTGTTCGGACGGCAGAAAGCCAAGACCCACCACCAGTCCACCGCCAGATATCACCATGGGGCATACTACAATATTGTGGCCGTTCCGACGTATCCCGATCCCGGACACGATTCTACGCGTTCGCGAATGGTGACCGTCCCTAATATCGGCGCCTTTGCCGGGCTCACCTATCAAATCCAGAACTTCAAACTCAGCGCCGGTTACCGCGCCGATTTCTTCTTCGGCGCGATGGATGGCGGCGTCGATACGCGCAAGACCGAAGACGAGAAATTCTACGGACCGTTCGCCACTATCAGTATCGGGCTTGGCGGGTAGGTGTTTGCATCTCGGACAACAGCGAGGCGGCGTAGTGATCCGCCGCAAGTCGTTTCCGGCCTGCTCAAGTCGTTTGAATTGGCTCAACCAACCAATAATCTAGCCTACCGACCGCCAGATCCCCGAATTCGGGCACAATGAGAGGCGGTGAAAACTGCAAGCGCCCCTGAGCAGTGGCCGCGAACCTTGGAGATAGGCTGGCCAGGATTCCGGCAACGCTGGGTCTATGCCGAATGACCGAAGAATATCGGAATAGGAAAGCCTCAGTAGCCGGCTCCTCGTAGCAAGTCACCTTTTGGCTGTGATTTGCATGTGTGAGGCGGTCGCTACTAACCGGTAGCAAGAAAATTGCGCTATTTGCGCGGGCGTCGAGGCACCATCCGAAATCCCGATAATTTTATGATCGCAGCTTCTACGGTCCGTTCGCTAACATCCGCCTCGGCCTGGGTGGATAGTTTCGTGGCGGACGGCAAGAGCATAGGCGGCAGAGCAATCTGCCGCCTTTTCCTTCGAGCATCCAGCAACACATGCCCCGCCGCCACCTCCCAAAATTTTTGCTACCCCAGCCTCACCATCGCTGCTCCGTTTCGCCGTACCCGGCATAGGCTGGATAAGCCGGCCCTCTAGCAGCGGGTGCGCAGGGGAATGGTCGAATTTTTGGATACGGGTCGTGACCTTCGCCACAACTGGGAGGATCCGAGCGACCTGGAAGACATCTGGCAGGAGGTTTATGTCCGCTTCCATCGCGCCGCGCGCGAAAAAGGTCTCCACCTCCGCCAAGAGCTTCCTGTTCCGGCCAGCCCGACAAATTCCCAGCCGCGATAATATTCGATCTCATCGCCTTCCCTGAGTCATTGAATGAATTCGGCGATTGTCTCCGTGCGCTGACCGCCAGATTCCGAATGCATTGCTCGCACGGAGGCCGATGCGTCGTAGTGTTTTGCCTATCACGACGTCTCGTTTTGGCGGGCGCGCCCTTCCCATGCAGTCGGCACGTTCGCGAGTGAAAGACGGGCCCAACGCCTTTTTCGCAACAAAATTTCTCCCATTCCCGCGCCCCCCGCCTCTGGAAGCCAATCGTCTTCGAGAGTGTAGTCCTGAGCTTCCTGCTCGTTCAGGCAGAGGCCGGAGGGGATGGCGGACATTTCGGACATCGATTGTCGAGGCGCAAGCGCAGTGGGATCTGGGTCTCCGAAAGCGCTGGGCGTGGCGGCATGGTTTGTCGGCGAGGTGCTTCCGCTGGAGGCCGCATTGATTCAGTTCCTGTATCACAACTGGCGCAACGCCGACGAAGTGCCGGACCTGCTGCACGACGTTTATGTGCGCGTCTATGAATTTGCGAAGAACGAGACGCCTGAAAACGCCAAAGCCTTCGTCTTCGCCACCGCGCGCCATTTAATTATCGATCGCGTTCGCCGCGAACGCATCGTGCCCATCGAAATCATGTCGGATATGGATTTGTTGGGCCTGGCCGTCGAGGAGCCTGGCCCGGAGCGCAGCGCCATTGCTCGTGCCGAATTGCGCCGTCTTGAGAACGCTCTTGCGCGCCTTCGGCCGCGCTTTCGCGAAGCATTCGTTCTCAGGCAGATTGAAGGTCTGTCCCGCCGGGAAATCGCTGCGCGCATGGGCGTCGGCGAAGAAACCGTCAAGCAATACCTGGCCGACGGGATCTGTGCGCTGGCCGACATCCTCTACGGTGAAACGACGGATCTGAGGAAGCGAAAATGAGCAATCATCCTTCCGAAGTCACGAAGACCATTCGCGCCAAGGCAGCGGAATTGCTGGTCGAGCGCCGCTCGTCGGACAATTGGAACGCCGCGCGGCAATCGGAACTGGAGGCTTGGCTCGCGCTATCTCCCTCTCACGCAGTTGAATTTCTGCGACTGGAGGCGGCCTGGAATCGCACCGACCGTATGGTTGCGCTGCGTGGCCCGAAGCCCCGGTTCTGGAGTGCAAATGCCCGCACGAGTCCATTGCTGGTCCGCGCCGTTGCCAGTCTGGTTTTACTCGCTGCAGTCGGTGTTGCTATTCAGCAATTTACGCCGAGGGGAGATGTTCAGACCTATTCCACCACGGTCGGCGGCCGCGAAACGCTTAAACTCGCCGATGGTTCGACGGTCGAACTCAATACCGACAGTGTTGTGCGCATCGGGGTTTCCGGCCAGCAGCGCCGTGCGTGGCTCGACAAGGGCGAAGCCTATTTTCAAATCGTGCACAACAGCGCACGGCCCTTCATCGTCATGGCCGGCGGCCATCGCATCACCGATCTGGGAACGAAGTTCGCTGTGCGGCGGAAATCCGACTCCGTTGAAGTTACGCTTGTCGAAGGCCGTGCGCGACTTGATGGCCCGGGCAAGAGCAATACCAGGCCTGCAATCCTTGAACCGGGTGATGTCGCCATAGCCACGGCCAAGGGCCTCTCGCTCACGCGGAAGAAGGCGGACGTTGTGCAGTCTGGGCTCAGTTGGCGCCACGACATGCTTACCTTCCATCACGCGACGCTCGCCGAAGCTGCGGCGGAATTCAACCGCTACAATCGCGAAAAACTTACGGTTGGCGACGCTTATGCCGCTGCGCAAACATTCAACGGCGCTCTGCCGACAAACGATATTGCCGCATTCGTCCGCGTCACGCAGAAGACATTCGGATTGCACGTCACCAGACGGGGAAACGAAACGATCATCGCGCGCTGAGTTTCGCGCGATCCAATTTATCCAAGGGGGGCAGAGTGCCTAAAAATCGAGTCTTAAATCTTTTGCTGGCCGGGACCGCGATTGCTGCGATCGGCACGGCTGCACAGGCGCAGAACTTCGACATCCCGAGCGGAAGCCTCGAAGTCGCTTTGGATGCGTATTCCGAGCAGGCGGGCGTTCCCATCATGGTGCCCAATGCAGCGGTAAAGGGCATCCACTCGCGCGGCCTGAAGGGCGACATGCCGGCCCCCGAAGCGCTCAGCCGCATCCTCAAAGGAACCGGCTTTTCCGCCAACAAGGATTCTTCCGGCGTCGTCGCCATCATACGCGCGCAATCTTCCCGCGAGGAGATACCTCTCGTCGAACCCCTTCAACTCGCGCAAGCCTCACCGTCTCGCGCTGTGGAAACCGTCACGGTCACCTCGTCCAAACTCGGCGGCGCGGATGTGCAGAGCATCCCAATTGCGATCACGGCGCTAAGCCAGGAACAGCTCACCGCCACACAAACCGCTGGTGGCCCCGACCTCGTGAAGCAGGTGCCGAACCTGACCTTCACCAAAACGAATTTTTCCGGCTACAGCATCCAAATTCGCGGCATCGGCACACAGGCGATCTCGGTGACAACCGACCCGGCAGTGGCGGTCGCGCTGAACGATATTCCGTTCATCCGCAATCATTTCTTCGAGCAGGAATTCTTCGATCTCAGCCAGGCCGAAGTGCTGCGCGGTCCGCAAGGCACGCTCTACGGCCGCAATGCAACGGCAGGCGTGGTAAACCTCATTACTGCGAAGCCAACCGATCAGTTCGAGGCACAGGCCTCCGGCGACATCGGCAACTACAAGAACCGCCGCTTCGAAGGCATGATCAACCTTCCGCTGGTCGATGATCGTCTCGATCTGCGCGTAGCGGGCGAATGGACCAAGCGCAACGGCTATTCGACGAACGGAATCACCGGCAATCCCATCGATGGCCGGGACCTTTGGTCGAGCCGTGTTTCGGTAGCGTGGAAGCCGATTGAGAACCTGAAGGCCGACGTCGTCTGGGAACATTTCTCCGAAAATGACGACCGTATGCGCACGGCCAAACAGCTCTGCAAGACCGATCCGACCAAGACCGAAGTGGCTGGTGTGCCGGTGCCCGATAACGATACCTTGGCCTACGGAGGCCAGCCCTATTTGAGCCAAGGCTGCGCACCCACATCCCTGTATTCGCCCGATGCGTTCGAAGTGCCGAACGGATTGACGCTCGCCTATTACGAGCCCTTTGGCCAATTGGGCGTACCGGTGATGGCCGCTCATTTTCCGTTCAACCCTTATGCCAACACCTCCCAATCGACCGATCTGCGCGTCATCGAATCGACGATTGATCCGCAATACAAGGCCAAGAACGACACGGCGGAAGTTACCGTGGACTATAACATCACGCCTTCGCTGACATTCGCATCACAGACCGGATACAACCGCGACTTTCTTTGGTCCACCGAAGACTACAATCGGTTCAATACGAGACCCGGCGCTTTCATAGCGGACGGACTAAGCAATTCTACTTCTCCGGCTGATCCAAACAACGGCATCTGCACCAAAATTCTGGGAAGTTGCACAGCGGTGTATCAACCTTGCACCGGAGCGACATCAGATTTTGGCGAAATCAACAACAATCTAACCGCTTGTGCCGCCGTCGGGACGTATTGCGATCCGCAACTGGGTTGCAGTGACCGACTTGTCGCGCAGGATTTGAACGACGAGCATTCCTGGCAGCTGAGTCAGGAGTTTCGTTTAGCCTCGAACTTTGGTGGGCCGCTGAATTTCAGCGTTGGCGGCAACTATCTTCACTATGAAACAGAAGAGAACTATTACGTTTTCATAAATTCTCTCACTTTGGCGTCGTTTGCCGCGGCAGCCGATCCAAATTATAGCGTTCCTACGCCGCCCTGGAATCCTGGCGTTTCGGACAATTCGTATTGCATTCTTGGCGGGAAGCACGTTCGCGATCCGTCAATCCCGAACCCCATAAGAACCATTGAGGGAGACGGACAGGGATGCGTTTATATAGATCCCAATCCGTTGAGTAACCTTGACAATGCAGGTCACAACTACTTTCTCAGTCAAAATCCTTATATACTGAATTCTTACGCTGGTTTTGGCGAAGCATATTACAACGTCACGCCTGACCTGAAGCTAACGGGCGGTCTGCGTTGGACCGATGATCAGAAACACTTCGTTGACATACCGAGCGAGCTTCTCGTCACGGGATATGGTTATGCAATCACAGGTATCGTCGACCAGACTTGGAAAGAATTCACTGGGCGATTTGCCACGAACTGGACGCCGAAACTCGATTTCACCGAGCAGACTCTTGTCTATGTGTCGTTCGCGCATGGCTATAAAGCCGGTGGCGCCAATCCGCCCGGCGCGCAACTCTTGTTATTCAATGATGGCGGTACAGGAATCCAAGTCCGATTCATCCGCTGACTTTCGAACCGGAATTCGTCAATGCCTACGAACTTGGTACCAAGAATACGCTGCTGGACGGCGCGCTGACCTTCAACGGAAACATCTTCTTCTACGACTATAAGAACTACCAGATATCACGCATCGTTGACCGCACGGCGATCAACGACAATTTCGATGCCACGGTGAAAGGTGCCGAAGTAGAGGCAACATATGAGCCGATGCCGGGCCTCAGATTTAAATTTGCGGGCGGTTATGAAAACACACGGATCGATAACGGCCAAAGCTCCATCGACTTGATGGATCGCGCCGATGTGGCCAATCACCCCGACTGGATGGTGGTGAAGCCTTTCGTGACCCAGGCATCGAACTGTATTCTTCCAGTGGCCGTCGTTGCTGCGATCCTGGAGGTCAACCCTCCAGTGGCACAAACGAATGGCACCCGGAGCATACCCGGCGCGTGCGACAACGCTTACAACCACGGCTGGGACCCGGTTACACTGAATCCGTACAAGCTCAATCCGGTTTATCCAACAGACTATAACGGTCCATCTTTTGGAGGGCAGGATCCAGGCCCCTATGCCGGCTTCGACCCGCATCAACCGGGGATCAACAACGGTGAAGGGTGGGCGAAGGATCTCGGCGGCAACGAACTCCCCAACGCGCCGCCGTTCACCATCTCCATGTCGGGCGATTATACCATACCGCTGACAGCGGATTGGGCGGGCACGCTTCATGCCGACTATTACTGGCAGGATTATTCATGGGCCCGCGTCTTCAACGACAATCCCTATGATCGCCTGCGCGGCTACACCAACGTCAATTTCGCACTGATCCTGACGAGTCAGGAGGGTTGGCAGGTGATGGGTTACGTCAAGAACGTTTTCGATGTCACAGATATCACCGGCACGTTCCTGAACAGCGACGACAGCGGCCTGACAACAAACGTGTTCCTGACCGATCCGCGCCTGTTCGGCGTGCGCGTCACGAAGAACTGGTGAGGGGGAAACACCAATGAGCGAACTGATTCAGAAAAACGAAAACCTCGGCTTCCGGTGGAAACTCCTGACAGAAGCCTCGATGCTGGCGCTGATAGGTTATGTCGCCGGCGTGCCCATCGCTAAAGCTGAAGACAATGATCGTCCCACGGTCTGGATCGAGCTCGGTGGTCAATTGAGCCGATGGGAAAACGGCCAGGAGGCCTATGCCCCACCGTTCGCGGCACTAACGCCCTCAAACCTCTTGCCCCCGCAAGAATCAGAGAAGACGCCGCGCTACGGTGTGGATGAAAGCGTTTCGCTGATATTCCAGCCCACAGGTTCGGATTGGACGTTCTCCGCCTCCGTCCGTTACGGGCGATCGGGCAATTCCAAACGCGTCCACCAGCAAAGCGATCCGGCTGCCTATACGGGATATCTAAGAATCCACCGCAGCAGGAACGGCAGGGTTCGCGACTTTACGAACTACTATGTAAAATATCCGCTCTCTCCACGGTTCGTCGATGTAAATGCCAAACAGAGCGAGAGCCACACGCTCCTCGATTTCCAGGCCGGCAAGGATTTGGGAATAGGGCTATTCGGCCACGGCGGGTCGTCAATTCTGGATGTCGGCGTCCGCTTTGCGCAATTCACCTCGAATTCGCGGATCAAGCTCAAGGAAAATCCCGATTGGCACTTCAATACGCGCATCGGCACATTCCACACGTCTTATACCTACGGCAGCAGCCACTACAGCCTTCAGAGGACGCAGCAGTACGTCTATCAACCGTTCCACAGTTTTGCGGGCTCCTTTTGGCGAGCCGCAGCTTCAGCGGCCTGGGGCCGTCGATATCCTGGAATGCGTCCGAGCCGGTTATCGGCAATTCCGAAAGCGGTGAATTGACCCTCGACTGGGGCGTGAACGCGGCGCTTTTGTTCGGTCGCCAGAAAACGAAAATACATCATCAAACCACGGGGCGGTTCCATTCCAGTTTCGCTCCCGATACGAGCCTGCCGATTACCTATCAGCGCCCCGCCACGCCCGACCGCACGCGCTCTCACGGTATCGTCGTGCCCAACATCGGAGCCTTCGCCGGTTTCTCGGTGAAGTATCCCAGCGCCAAAGTCAGCTTCGGTTATAAGGCCGACTTCTTCTTTGGTGCGATGGACGGCGGCATCGACGTCCGCCGCACGGAAGATATTGGCTTCCATGGCCCCTATGCGAGCATCAGCTTCGGACTGGGCGGATAGCCGATCCTAAAAGCAACCGCCGAAGAACGGGAGGCAAGTCGCCTCCCGTTTTTGTTTGGGGATGCCGCCGCTCTCCAGCAATAATCGTGCGTGCCTTCCCGTCGATTGTGCG